>JAUBST010000033.1:0-88893 GCA_036702215.1 Microcoleus sp. F6_B6 | reverse complement strand
CAATTCTTTAATCGAAAATCGAAAATCCTCAAGAAAGAGCATTTATCTCGCGCAAGTCAATTCTTTAATCTAAAATCGAAAATCGCGCAATCGATTGACGTGCGATCGATCGGCCTTGTCCCCTACGAGTCTCTGAGGACAGATACGGGGACGAGCTTTGGCAGAACGTTTAACGGCCCTTGTTCCATCAATTGTTCTCAAAAAATTGACCGATAATTTCTTGATGGTACCCGCCACGTGATTTATCCGTGGAATCAATCGAAAGCATCCAAAATCCTTGCATCCTCAAGAAAGATGATTTATCCGTTGTGTCAATCTAAAATCTAAAATCTAAAATCGAATGACTCGTTCGTTGACCGAGACTCAGCAGAAAAGTTATGGATTTAGAACAACTTTACCAAAGCCTTTTTCCATCTGCCTGAGTGAGGAATACCTGCCGGGAGTCCATTCCCAGTTTAACGGCTTGTTGGTAGCCTATCCCGTCTCCACCGCAGCCCTGCCTGTGGCGGGTGCATTTTCTGTCATTTTTCAAGTACAATTTATACCAAATTAGAGGCGATTACCCTGCACTAATAACCAATAAATATGGTTCACTTTAACGTTGCCTTTCAACACTTTAATTCCTTCACCGACATTACCCTATACCTGGCGAAAACTTTACACCAAATGGGAATTCCTATTTCGGTGGAACCTTCAACAATCGCCTCTCACATAAGTCGCTATTTCACAGCAGAAGAAAACGACCTGCTAGAGAAGTGGATGAACACCACACCCTCAGATTTATTTCATATCAAATGGTCTCATTACTGGAAACCTTATTTTTTCAAACAACTCAACGGACATCTCAACTTTGAACTTTTTGCTATCAATTACGAATTCGCCAAAAACCATGATGATTATGATTACTGGATTTACGATGCTGTTAACACTTCATCCCACAAACTAGCCGTCAGCCAATATTGTAAAAACGTTTTAATAAAAGCTGGATGTCCGCCTGGTAACGTATCAGTCATGCCTCTAGGTTTTAATCCTTTAATCTCGCAACTCTATTTTTCCAAACACCCAAAACCTCAAAAAGATGTAAAACATATTCTGCACATGACCAATTCTGCTGATTTGTATAGATCGATACGCTTGGGTTAGTGATTTAAAAACCGATCGCGCTACGATTTCCCGATAGTGGAACGAACTCTCCGTTTCACTATCGGGAAACATTTTCCCTACAATTTTCCACTCCGCCCAAGCGTATTGTTGTATAGATTTGGCACTTATCTCGCCATTCAAGCTTTTTTTCTAGAGTTTAAAAATGAGTCCAAAATAGCATTAATTATCAAAGATGGCGGCAAAAATACTGATATCCTAGTGAAAAACATCGTAAATATCGAAAAAAGACTCGGCAAATTAAATTTAAAAATTCGGATAATCCCTAAATTTTGTAATAAACCAGAACTAGCTAATTTATACTTGTCAGCCGATGCTTTTTTAGCTCCTTTTCGCGGCGAGGGTTTTGCAATTAAAATTTTGGATGCATTGGCGGCGGGTTTACCCGTTGCTATGACTATGTACTGCCGCCCGACTGAGTACGCTAATGGTGATAACTGCTATCTCATTGCTTGCGATCTACTTCCCGTCGGAAAGTGTTACGATACTTAGTATCTAAAAATCAGAAAAGATCCTCACTGGGCAGAACCAAATGTTCAGTCTGTTCGCGAACAGTTGCGAAAAATTGTTGAAGACCCGATGCGCTTTCAGGTAGCTCAAAAAGCTAAAGAGACGGCGGATTTATTTAATTGGGAAGCTGCTGCTCAAAAATTGCTAAGATTAATGCGAAAGTTGTTTTAGGAGCAGAAATTATGGGACTCGAACGCAAAATGTTTAGGGGAATGTTTTCACCCGGGGAGGTGGTACGACTGAAACAGCCTTGTTTTACTCCCGGGCGATTGTTTGAGCCAGGAAAATATAACGCTGATGAGTTGCCGGATATCGCTTTTGATATGGGTTTGGTAGACCATTTGCCACCACTCAAAGGGAAAAGTTCAGAAAATCTCAATGTTCAGAACCCGCCAGATCGAAACATCGAGAACTAAACTCCCGTTTGCAGTAAGGACTTCAGTCCTAAAAATCCCTGTTTGTAGTAAGGACTTTAGTGCTGAAAATTAAAATAAATAATCAAAGACTCAAGTCCTGACTGCAAAAAAGATAAAGCCAATTTAACCATTTTGCTCTATCTGGGGAATTAACTCTTTCAAAACTTGACTAGCTTTATCGTTCTCAATCTGACAAGTTCCGGCATTCTGATGCCCACCGCCGCCATATCTTAACATTAACTCGCCAATATTAGTTTTAGAAGTTTTGTTAAAGATTGACTTGCCAACTGCAAAAACAGTATTTTGTTGTTTCAGTCCCCAAAGTACGTGAATCGATATATTGCAATCGGGGAACAAAGCATAAATTACAAAACGATTCCCCGCATAAATCACCTTTTCGTTACGCAAATCCAAAACAACTAAATTATTATAAACTTTGGCGCATCGCTGTATTTGCTCTTTAAATTTTTCTTCTTGCTCGAAGTAGAGGTCTACTCTTTCTTTTACATCAGGAAGCTGCAAAATTTCATCAATGGTATGATTTTTGCAGTAATCGATTAACTGCATCATTAACTGATAATTGGAAACCGTAAATTCTTTAAACCTTCCCAAGCCGGTTCTGGCGTCCATTATGAAGTTTAACAACACCCATTCTTGCGGATGCAGAACCTCTTCTCGGGAAAATTGAGCCGAATCAGATTTGTCAACTGCCTCCATCATCGCCTCAGAAATATCAGGAAACTTTGCTTTGCCTCCATAATATTTGTACAGTACCCTAGCTGCTGAAGCTGCATAGGGGTCAATGATGTGGTTAATTTTGATTTTCTCGTGTCTGAGAGTTTCGCTGAAATGGTGATCGAAAGCTAGATGAACTCCCTCGACATAGGGTAAATTTGTGCTAATATCGTTATTTGTTATTTCGATTTTCCCATCCTGCATATCTTTAGGATGCACGAATTTAATCTCGTCGATCATATCGAGTTCTTTGAGCAAAACGGCGCAGACAAGACCGTCAAAATCGCTGCGCGTGACTAATCTGTATTTTTTAGTGAGTGGCATATGCTTCTGTGATAGGGAGGAACTGATCACCAGCTAATATAACGTATTACCCGATCGCTTTCCAATATGAACGCAGACCCTTACGCTTGGATAGACAAGGCCCTGGACACAGTTCGCCGTGCCGATTGGTATCGATCGCCACAATCGATCGAAAGTTGCCCCGGCCCTGTGGTAAAGTTAGCAGACCACTGGTCGATTAACTTTGCCAGCAACGATTATCTGGGACTTGCCGGCGATGACAGGTTAATTCAAGCTGCTATAGCTGCAACTAAGGAATTTGGTACGGGTGCGACGGGTTCGAGGTTGCTAAGCGGACACCGCGATTTGCACCGACAGCTAGAACTGGCTATTGCTAATTTAAAACAAACTGAAGATGCTTTAGTATTCAGTTCGGGATATTTGGCGAATTTAGGAGCGATCGCATCCGTTGTCGGCAAGCGCGATTTGATATTATCTGACAAGTACAACCATTCGAGCCTGAAAAACGGAGCCGCACTCAGCGGTGCAACTGCCCTAGAATACAGTCACTGCAATCTTGAAGATTTAAAGACCAAGCTAGAGCAAAATCGGGCGAGATACCGCAAGTGTTTAATTATTACCGATAGCGTCTTTAGCATGGATGGGGACTTGTGTCCGCTGCCGCAGTTGTTAGCTTTGGCCGCACAATTTAACTGTATGGTATTAGCAGATGAAGCTCACGCTACAGGAGTTTTCGGTGCTAGCGGTGCCGGTTGTGCAGAACATTTCGGGTGTACGGGAACACCGCTGATTCAAGTGGGGACACTCAGCAAAGCTTTGGGAAGTTTGGGCGGCTACGTTGCGGGCTCTGCTGCTTTAATTGATTTTCTCCGCAATCGAGCTGCGAGTTGGATTTATACTACAGCCTTGACGCCTGCTGACGCGGCGGCTGCTTTGGAAGCTGTGAGAATTGTCCGGCAAGAACCAGAACGCCGACTTCGGTTGCGACAAAATATCGAAACTTTCAAATATTGCGCGATTACCAATCGCCAATTACCAATCAGCAATTCCCTCTCCCCAATTTTCACTCTTGCGTTAAAAGATGCAGCCTCCGCTTTAACCGCGGGCAGCAAACTCAAGGAGAGAGGTATTTTTGCTGCGGCGATTCGGCCTCCGACTGTCAGCGCGAGTCGGATTCGGATTTCGCTGATGGCAACTCACGAGCTCGCACACCTTCAGCATTTGGTAGAGGCGCTGGAGGAAGTTTTGAGTTTTGACTAAATGTTGGGTTCGCAGTGCCAGCCTTACCCTTTGAGTAAATTTTGGCAGATAGGGAGAATTTATACTTCAGGCTTCAGCCTTCAGCAGCTCTAGCTTTCAGCTTTTTTTTGTCAAGATATCGCTATTGACTTATGGCCAATACTGTACAGTAGTTTGGTCGATCGGTCAATAACTGTAAATTTTTTGTAAATTTAGATACTTTTTGAAATTTAGCGCTATATTAGAGAAGTAGCAGGTACACCAAATTTAATATAAGGAACGTCCACCATGAACACAAATCGTCAAAACGTAAAAAAAGTCGCAGAAACCCACCGCGCTAACATTCACAAGCAACTGATGCACCGCATAGAAGTAGCGAGATCCAGTGGCAACCAAGATTTGGTTCGGGTGCTTGAAGAGGAAATGAGACAGCTTTAAAGAAGCTGCAACGAGAATTTGCCCGTAGTTTGGTTTAGAGGGTTGTGCGAGAAATGCAGAATTCCGGCAACCGCTACCTGTTAAGTTTTAACTCCTCTCTTAGTTGGTAGGAAAAACCCCGGTTCATTGAAGAAACCGGGGTTTTTTATTGAGAAGGAAGAAAAAAGAAGCAAGAGGGAACATTCCCGGACGCCCAAACTCGATATGTAGGGTGCGCCTCGGTCTACAGAGACTCTACAAATAGCGCAGCGAACCATTTTTTGCGTAAGTTATTAAGTCAGAAGGAAGAGGGAAGAAGGGATAACAGGAACTATACTGCATTGCTTCTATGTTTACACTATCTGTAGTTGTAAACTGCGCCGAGGCGCACCTGACTAATCACTACAGGACTTACGCCACTGGCACATAGTGAGGGTGCGATCGTACCCATCACTTTAACCTGTCCGGATCGCTCGCAAGTTGACAGTAGCGACTAACGACCAAACTCAATAAGCACGAATGACTTACACTCATGTGTGTGCTGTTCGTTAGAAAATTGAGCAATTTCTTAGGGAACTAAAGCAATTAACCGGGAGAAAATCTTGCCAGTCCCTTCAAGCTATAATTCAAACAAATCATATTGCTTGCCGCGAACTTGTGTGGCTTAGGCGCTCAAAATTTGAGCAGATAAAAATGGTAAAACAATAGATAGATAGAATTAAACACGGGCTGCTATTAAGTTATTTAATATCGTAAAAAAAGATAGAATTAAACACAGGCTGCTATTGAGTTATTTAATGCAGGAAATAAAACTTCCCGTTCGATGTTTATTGTCTAATTTTTTATTGGTGGTACACCGAGCTGTGACAGTTGCGTAATTCCTGGTAATATTGAAGACGGATTGAGATAGATTTTCATGGTTTACTAGGAAAGGCAGCTTTCCCAAAATTTAAGACTAGCAAAAATGCTTAACGGAAAAAGTTAAAAGCTATAAAGCTGAACATCAGGGTTGCGACAGCAAAATCCCCAAAATAATAGGTAAAACTGATGGCGACAGACATCCGACACCAGCCGGAAAACGGCTACGACTCAGAACCTACTCAGCCTACCCTAAGAGAAAATCTGAACAGGCGAAAACTCATGCGCCTGCCTCGAAGTCTGAGTCCGTTGGAAACATCGGGCTTTGGCCTCACAGGTCACGCCAATTGGTTTACCATCGCCACAGCTATTCAAGCAGCGATTGGGCCTAGCGCCATCTTCGTCTGGTTGCCCGGTATCCTCATGGGCATGATGCTCAATCTACAGGTAAAACGCATCGGCGAGCATTTCCCAGACATGGCTGGGGGAACGCCCAACTATACCGCCCGAATGCTGAAAAATTATCCGGGTCTGGGAAGTTATGCAGCGATCGGCTACTTTTTAAGCTGGGTATCAACACTGCCAATTTCGGCGATCGTACTGACGCAGCTCATCAAAGTCAACCTCAATAGTTTAGGTTTTAGCTGTCCTGAAACTTTACTAAATATTACCTTCACGCTCCTACCCTTCATTTTGACATTCAGCGGCACTCGCGCCTTAAGTATTCTGCACGCCTTTTTCGTGTTACCGACAGTCGGCGTACTATCCGTTTTTTCCATTCAGGGTCTATTCTGGTTAGCTTTTTCGTCAAACAGTCCCGGCTTTTTCCCCACCATTTGGCCGGAATTCACCTTTATTGACTGGGCTAAATGGTTTTACTTTGCTACATACATATTCTACTGCTGTGACTCCGCCGCCAGTTTCGTAGCCGATAGCCGCAACCCTACTAAAACCTTGCAGTTTCTCAAAACTTCCGCACTGGGGATGCTGCCTGTGATTTTAGGAGGTTCCTGGGTACTGATGCGCTTGGCCACCGCTCCCGGTCTGAAAGATGACGTATTCTTGAATGTATTAGCTGCCTGTCAGGTATTATGGGGGCCCTGGGTTCCCACTCTTGTCACCTTTCTAGTAGTCGCAAGCTGTCTTCTGAGTTGCGCGACAATTGTTTCCAACTGCCCCCGGATGCTGTACCAACTTGCCGTAGATGGGCATATTTCGCCAACATTCGCAGTTGTATCCCGACGGGGTGTATTTGGATTTGGGCTTGTCTTTGTTTTGGTTCTGAGTTTAATCTGTCTAGCTTGGGGAAATGTGCCTCGGCTGGTGGCGATTACTAATGTTGGCTTGGTTGTGTGCCTGACAATATTCCATCTATCACTGTGGCTGCGGCGGGGTAGTCCAGAAGTTCGGTGGCCTTGGTGGTCGCTGGCATTCTTCATAGTAGATGCGGTGGTGCTGGTAGTCGGAGGCTTGGCTTGGGGCTGGCAAGACTTTATCATTGGGTTGTTTTTTCCCCTTGGCGTTTTAGCAGTGGATGCAGGGATAAGTCGCATTGCCTTTGCCCCCTTCCATCCGTCGTGGTGGATTCGGCTTTACCGCAACAGCAGCCAGGGCAAAATGCCAGATTTTGTGGCGTCTCAGGTTGTAGTTTTAATCTTGCTGATTGTCAGTGCCGTCGCTGTCGGCTGGATTTTTGGCTTCAAATTATATGCTAACTCTACTGTTGGCTTGAATTTATTCGTAGTGCTACTGGTGACAGTTGCTTTTATTGGCGTGGCAGTTGCCTGTTGGACGAGCTTACCCCAAGTTGTCTCAATGGACGAGGCACGAGAGGCAGCAGAACAGCTATTTACCATTGCCCTAGATGCGATCGTAGTGCTGGATGAAAAGGGTGTAATTCGTCAGACTAATCCCGCTGCTGAAAGCGTCTTCGGAATAGAGGCTCGTGGGCTAATTGGGTCTCACCTAAACAAATTACTACCCGGATTAGGGGTTCAGCCAGAAGAGTGGCTCAGTCGCAGCGAACAAACTTTCAAACTGCCTGATGGTAGTTCGCGTATTCTGGAAGTTGCCATCTCCGATCGATTCTCTCAAGACGCTTCCCTTTCCAATCAGGATCTGCAAGAATATGTGGCGATCGTCCGCGATATCACCGATCGCAAACAAGCCCAAGAAGCACTGCAAAAAGCTAATGAGGAACTAGAAATCAAAGTCGAGGAGCGTACATCTGAACTCACCCATACTGTGGAACAATTGCAAAATGAGATTGCAGAGCGCCAGCGGATCGAAGAAAATCTCAGAGCTATGCAAAATCAGATTGTTGTCCAAGAAAAACTAGCTTCTCTGGGCAGTTTAACAGCAGGCATCGCCCACGAAATCAGAAACCCATTAAACTTTGTCAACAACTTCTCAGAACTTTCTGCTGAATTAACCGAAGAACTGTTTGAAAAAATTGAAAATCAAGCAGAACGTTTAGATCCCGAAACCAGTGAGGATATTGCCGAGCTATTAACCGATCTCACCGCTAATCTTAAAAAAATCAATCAACACGGTCAAAGAGCAGACAAAATCGTTGGCAATATGCTTTTGCATTCTAGGGGACAAAGCGGTCACTGGGAAGCTACAGATATAAATAGTTTATTAGCCGAATATATCAATCTAGCCTATCACGGGATGCGAGCAAAGGAAGCTGGTTTTAACATTACCATACAAACCGACTATGACAATGACATTGGCGAAGTAGAGGTCGTGCCACAAGACATCGGCAGAGTTTTTCTTAATATTATTAGCAATGCTTGCTATGCAGTCTATAAAAAGCAGCAAGAAACGGGAGAAGAATTTTCACCGCTGCTTGACGTTAGAACTCGAAATCTTGGTGACGCGATTGAAATCCGCATTCGCGATAATGGCTCAGGTATAAAACCAGAGGTACTAGATAAAATTTTCAATCCCTTTTTTACTACAAAGCCACCTGCTGAAGGTACTGGTCTAGGTCTTTCTATAAGTCACGATGTTGTCGTCCAGCAACATCGAGGAGAACTAAAAGTCGAAACCGCAGTAGGAAATTACACAGAATTTATCATCAAATTGCCGCAAAAAAAATAGTCTGAGTTAAGGAGTAAAAAAAATGAAAGTAATGGTTGTAGACGACGAGGAAGATATGCAGTCACTGTTCAAGCAGAAATTTAGGAAAGAAATCAAAGCAGGGCAAATAGAATTTCATTTTTCCCTATCAGCAGAGGCAGCTTTGAACTACTTAGAAAACCAGGAAAAAGCGTCTGTTGTCTTAATTTTATCGGATATTAATATGCCAGGAATGAATGGGCTAGAACTGCTCAAGATTCTCAAAGAAAAGTTTCCAGAACTCAAAGTCTTTATGATTACTGCTTATGGAGATGAGAGAAATTACCAAACTGCAATAGCTTATGGAGCTGATGACTATATTACTAAGCCTGTTAATTTTGATCGTCTCAAAAATAAAATCATCAATTTGGAGTAAAGTCACAATAAAACATATTTTGTAATTGCTACCTTCCCATCCTCTCCTTCTGCATTCAGGGTTCTACTAGCAACTGAGAGACTAATATGTCAGCAAAAATACTGTTTGTAGATGACGAAGAAAAATTAGAATATCTAATTTCCCAGGTATTTAGAAAAAATATCCGCACCGAAGGATGGCAGATTTTTTTTGCTAGTAATGGTGTAGAAGCGCTGGAAAAATTGAAAGAACACCCGGATATGGATCTAGTATTGACCGACCTTAATATGCCTGAAATGGATGGCCTGACTTTACTATCTAGACTCAATCAAATAAACCTACCCCTGAAAACAATAGTTATATCAGCCTATGGCGACATGGAAAATATTAGAAATGCCATGAACTTAGGTGCCTTTGACTTTCTAACCAAGCCGATAGATTTGGAGGATTTAAAGATTACCATCAACAAAACGCTGCGCGACGTGCAACACTTAAAAGAAAACCAGCGCTTGCGGGAATCAGAAGCTCGCGCTAGAGAACAAGCTCAGGATTTACAACAAGGTCTGCAAGAGCTAAAAAAGACCCAAGCTCAACTAATTCAGACCGCAAAAATGTCTTCTTTGGGTCAACTAGTTGCGGGAATTGCTCATGAAATTAACAACCCTGCTAGCTTTATCTATGGCAATATCAGCCACGTCAGCGATTATATCCACAACCTAACCCACCTGCTAAATCTCTACCAGCAGCAGTACCACCCACCCACTTCTGAGATTGAAGCTGAAATCAAAGCTATAGATTTAGAATTTATGATAGCAGATTTATTCCAAATTCTGGCTTCGATGAAATGTGGTGTTAACCGCATTCACAAGATTGTTTTGTCTTTACGCAACTTCTCCAGGCTGGATGAAGCTAACATAAAGTCTGTTGATATTCACGAAGGGATTAAAAGCAGCCTGCTGATTTTGGATAACCGACTTCAAAAAACGATAGCGCTTTCAGAGATTCAAGTGTTTGAGGAGTACAGCCATCTGCCTTTAGTGGAATGCTATGCTGGAGAACTAAATCAGGTATTTATTAACATTCTTTCTAATGCGATTGATGCTTTGAATGAGTACAATAAACAACGGTCACTAAATGACAACTCGGAGTTCCAGAGCGCCATTACTATTCGCACTGTTCTGCTAGAGGAAAAGTCCCGTGTCGCCATTCAAATTAGGGACAATGGGCTGGGAATGACCGCAGACGTGAAAGAACGTATTTACGAACCTTTTTTTACTACTAAGCCTGTAGGTCAGGGTACTGGTTTGGGTCTCTATATCAGCTACCAAATTATAGTGGAGAAGCATGGGGGCGCATTGAAGTGTGTTTCCGAGGTGGGGGAGGGAGCGGAGTTCTGGATTGAAATTCCAATCAGACAAACTAAGGCTGAACTTGAGTTTAGCTAATAAATCGGTCTCTACCCAACGAGATAGGCTATTACAACTGTTGGGTTTGCAATTGTATAAATCAGCCTTTTCGTTACTCCTGCCATAATCTATAATAAAACTTAAAGTATATAAATATTATTCTGCTAAGTTAATTAATCCAAGGGGAAAAAATGTCGTATACAACAAGGGTTCGCAATAGGCCAGCTAAAATATTATTTGTGGATGACGAACCAGATTTAGAATCTTTAATTGCCCAAAAATTTAGAAAAAAGATCCGCACAGGAGAATACGAAGTTTTTTTTGCACGTAATGGCGTAGAAGCGCTTTCAAAGTTGCGAGAGGAGCCGGATATAGATATTGTACTGACAGATATTAATATGCCAGTCATGGATGGTATGGCTTTGCTAGCGCAACTGAACGAGCTAGTTACTATGGTCAAAACAGTAGTTATATCTGCTTATGGCGACTTGGGAAATATTAGAAAGGCGATGAACGGTGGGGCCTTTGATTTTTTGACTAAGCCTATAGATTTTCAGGATTTAGAAATTACTATTAACAAAACATTGTTCCACGTGCAACAGTTAAAGGAAAACGAGCGCTCCCGCCAAGAAAGAGAGGAGAAATTGCGGCAATCGGAAGTGCGAGAGCGAGAAAAAGCTATCCAACTAGAAGTCGCAATGCAAAAGTTACAGCGCACCCAAGCTCAACTTATTCAGACTGAGAAAATGTCTAGCTTAGGACAGTTAGTTGCTGGTGTTGCCCACGAAATTAATAATCCAGTTAATTTTATTTATGGCAATTTAACTTATGTCAATGAGTATACTCAGAAGCTATTGGATTTAATCAACCTTTACGAACAGTACGATGCCCACAATCACCCTGAAATCGAAGCTTTAATTAAAAACATAGAGTTAGAATTTATCAGAGAAGATCTGCCTAAAATGCTATCTTCGATGAAAGTAGGGGCTGAACGTATCCGTCAGATTGTGCTGACGTTGCGGAACTTCTCGCGCCTTGACGAAGCTGAGATGAAACCCGTTAATATTCACGAGGGCATCGACAGCAGTATAGTCATTTTGCAGAGTCGGCTCAAGCCTAAACCGGATTGTCCACCTATTCAAATTATTCAAGAATACGGAGATTTGCCGAAAATAGAATGTTATGTAGGTCAGTTGAATCAGGTATTTATGAATTTGCTGAGCAATGCCATTGATGCCTTGAATCAGTATGATAAAAAACGCAGCCCGGAGCAAATTAAAAACGACCCAAGTACGATTACGATTCGTACTTCTATGCTGAATCAGGATTGGGTAAGAATCAGCGTGAAAGACAATGGGCTGGGGATAACAAGCGAGGTAAGAACCCATCTATTTAGTCCTTTCTTCACAACTAAACCTGTGGGTCAAGGCACTGGTTTGGGATTATCTATTAGCTATCAGATTGTGGTGGAGAAGCACGGCGGAGATTTGAAGTGTTTATCACACCCAACACAGCGGGGTGCAGAATTTGTGATTGAGATTCCCATTAGGCAGAATAATCGGGTAGAGATGAAGGAAATTTAAGGGGAATTAAACAAAAAATCAGGGTCAAGTCTGGTAAAGTCTATAATCGCGATCGCACTTCCCCAATTTCTCTGTAATTTATGAAGTCTCCCAAATACCGAACGGCCTAGCTGAAGCCCTCGACAGTAGATTGTGAGTCGTCGGTCAACTGTCAACTTGTCAGTGTCTCGGACTGGTGAAGGCGAGGCGCGAGCGCGCCCTCACCTTCACCACTTTCGCAAGTTTTGAACTAATAATTAATGACTAATGACTAACGATTATCTTCCTCCGACGACAACATTTTTAATCCGCAAATGGGGGCCGCCGACGCTTACGGGTAAACCGCTCTGGCCGCCTTTACCGCAACCGCCGTAGGCATAAACCGAGTCATTTCCTATAGACTCAATATCCTTTAAAGTCTGAAATACATTGCCGCTTAAAGTGACATCGCTGACTGGTTCGGCCAATTTGCCGTCGCGAATCATGAACCCTTGAGCCGCCGCAAAGGTAAACATTTCGCCGTTGGTTTGTCCTCCCAACATCCGCACTGCATAAACTCCTTCGTCAATGTCGGCAACCATTTCGTCAAAAGAATTTTCGCCCGACTCGATCGCAGTATTAGTCATCCGCACCAAAGGCATAAAAGTAGCGCTCAAAGCCCGGGCATTTCCCGTCGGACTTTCGCCCATTTTGCCCGCAGTCTCGCGATTGTGCATCCGAGCGGCTAAAACTCCATTTTTAATTAAATGCTTGCACTGAGCCGGCACGCCTTCGTCGTCGTATTTCAAAGTTCCCGGCAATCCCGGCACAGTTGCGTCGTCAATTACATTCAATTGTTCGATCGCCACAGGCTTGCCCAAAGTCAACAATTCCTGCATTTTCGGGTTTTCGTAAATGCCGTCTGCTTCCGACAAATGCCCGAAAGCTTCGTGAATAAAAACCCCCGACAAATAAGGGTCTAAAATCACCGGATACTGACCGCCTTTCACCGATTTTGCCTCTAGTTGGCTGACAGCTCGAACTGCCGCACCTTTAACACGATCTTCAATATTTGTCAACACATCGTAATCCGATCGCGAGTGAATCGACTCAAACCCTTGGCGGACGACACCGCCCTCGCCGCGGGCGATCGCCCCGAAACGCCCGGTCACGTCCAAGCGCTCTTGAGCGATGCAAGTGCCTTGAGAATTCACAAAATAAGTAACCCCGAATCTGTCGCTGTAACCGGCCACTGTCGTCTGAATTCGCGGGTCGTAATCTAACAGCAACTGGTTGTAAGATTCGAGCAATTTTCGCTTTTCGGCTAGAGTAATAGAGCGCGGATCGCGGCCCAATTCCACCGCTACATAATCTTGAATCGGGGTGACATCTGCTAGTAGAGTTTTTTCGCTGCCAACCAAACGAGACTGAACGACAGCTTCTTCAATGCGGTCTTTTAACTCAGCTAAACCGTTAAAAGTTACAAAACTCCAGCCGCCTTTGTGACAGGCGCGGATGCCGCCGGCGAGACTAAAACTGCGGTTGACAGCATCTAACTGAGGGCCGCGAAAACTAATCGCAGTTGACTCGCTTTGTTCGAGGCGAACTTCTAGATAATCCACGCGATCGCGGTAAGGTGCGATCGCTTCCATCAACTGTTCTTGCATCAAATTGCCCCTATGAATGATTCGCGCCCAGCGCTGAAAAAAATTATTGCTAACCCTATTTTAGCTAATAATTCCCGTCTTTCGGGTGCGCGCTCCCCCACCGCTGCGGTACGGCAGCGCGCACCCTACTCGATAAATGGCGAGTCAACCAATTTTAGATTTTAGATTTTAGATTTTAGATTTTAGATTTTAGATTTTAGATCGAGCCCGTCCTGAGCCTGCGAAGGAGCGTTGGGGGATCGCGCACCCTACTCGATAAATGGCGAGTCAACCAATTTTAGATTTTAGATTTTAGATTTTAGATTTTAGATCGATCCCGTCCTGAGTCTGCGAAGGAATGAATCCTAGGGCTTATTACCGCATTACTTTCGGTCAGTAGATTTGAGATTTAAAACTTTGTCCGTAGAATTGAGGATTAGAGGTTTACAGATCGCCAGCGTTTGGCGGGCGTCCTAGAACACAAAAAACTCGCGCCGGCTCGCCAAAAGCCCGGTATTCGGGAAATCTTGCATCGGTCTATAGAAATGGAATTAAACTAAATCTATCTAAAGACGTAAAGATATACCTTAACCGCCGGCAGATGGAATACTTTAAGATTAAAAAATTTCAAATTTCACCCTATTTAGCAGCAATTTCGGCATCAGTAGCCATTTTGATCGGAGTTGGTATTTTAGATCGCTCAGAACAGCGGCGGTTTTTTCACTACAACCGCGCTAGCACCCTCGATCGCCTCAGCACAGTCCGTTCTAAGCTGGAAGGGTCTTTGAATTCCCGGCTGTTTTTGATGCGGGGTTTGGGGGCTTATCTTTCCAACAACCCAAACATCACCGAAGCCGAGTTTGCAGCGACGGCGAGAATTCTGGTGGCACAGCAACCGGGCATTCGCGCCGTAACTTTAGTTAAAGGCACGACGGTCGCTTACATTTATCCGCAGGAGGGAAATGAAGGGGCGATCGGCGTTGACTTGACGGCGCTACCCGAACAGCGGCAAATGGTCGAAGAGGTCATCAACACCAGAAAAACTTTGCTTGCCGGGCCCGTGAAATTATTGGAGGGGGGCGTGGGGTTCATCAGCCGATCGCCGATTTTTCTCACACCTTCCGGCGCCGAGCCCGAAACAGGAGTTTACTGGGGCTTGACAGGCCTGATCCTCGACAAAAATTCCCTGATTGAGGAAGCAGGACTCAACGACTCCTCAGCGAAGCTGCAATACGCTTTGCGGGGCAAAGACGGAAGGGGAGCATCCGGCGCAGTGTTTTTCGGTGACGGGTCAATTTTTCAGGACAATCCCGTGCTGCTGGAAGTGACTTTGCCTAACGGTTCCTGGCAGTTGGCAGCAATTCCGGCGGGAGGATGGCCTGCAAATTCGCCGTTTCGGGGGTGGCTGCTCTTTGGAGGCGACTTGCTGGCACTTTTGAGCGGGGTGGGGGTTTTTAGCTGGGTGTACGGCCGCGCGAAACTGCGATCGAGCGAAGCTAAGTACCGGCAATTGGTTGAGAATGCTAACAGCATGATTGTGCAGTTAGACAGTGAAGGCAAGATTACTTTTTTTAACGAGTTTGCTGAAGCTTTTTTCGGGTATTCAGAAGCAGAAATCACCGGCAAAAGTGCGATCGGCACAATTATACCGAAAACAGATTTCTCCGAAAGTGACCTCGCGACAATGATTCGAGACTGTTTGGCACAGCCGGAAAAATACTTCCAACACGAAAAGGAAAACATCCGCAGCAATGGAGAAAGGGTGTGGATAGCGTGGACAAATAAACCTTTACTAGATGCGAATGGAAATTTTGCAGGACTGCTTTGTATCGGGACGGATATTAGCGATCGCAAACAAGCTGAAATCGCCCTGCAAGCTTCAGAATCAGAATTGCGGGCATTGTTCGCTGCCATGAACGACGTAATTTTTGTCATCGATCTTGAGGGACGTTATCTAAAAATTGCGCCCACAAATCCCGAACTTTTATACAAACCGTCTGCTGAACTTATAGGCAAAACTCTGCACGATATCATGCCACCAGAAACAGCAGATTTTTTCTTCAGTCAAATTCAACTTACCGCCGACACAAAACAGACCCATTCCATAGAATACTGCCTGCAAATTGACGACCAAGAAGTTTGGTTTGTCGCAAACATTTCGCCAATGCAGGAAAACACTGTTATTTGGATAGCCCGCGATATTACGGAGCGCAAGCAAGCTGAAAATTGGTTGACCGGTCAAAAACAAATTTTAGAAATGATTGCTAAGGGCGCTCCTCTGGGCGATACTTTAAATGCTTTAGTTAAAATTATCGAGCAGCAATCTAGAGATGTCATCGGTTCGATTTTGCTTCTAGCTCCAGACGGCGAACATTTACTGCACGCAGCCGGGCCCAGTTTGCCCGACAGTTACAACGCTGCTATTCACGGCAGAGCCATCGGCCCGGAGGCAGGCTCCTGCGGCACTGCTGCCTTTACCCGCCAACAGGTGATCGTTACAGATATTGCCAGCGATCCTTTGTGGGAAAATTATCGAGATTTAGCCTTGAGTTTTGGACTGAGAGCTTGCTTGTCTACTCCTATTTTATCATCTCAGGGTCAAGTTTTAGGAACTTTTGGAATGTATTATTCCCAACCGTGCCACCCCCCAATTCTCGATATGCAATTAATAGAAGCGACCATGAATTTAGCAGGAATTGCGATCGAACGCAAACAGGCAGAAGAAAGTCTCAAACAACTCAATCAAGAACTAGAAAATAGAGTCAAAGATAGAACTGCTCAATTGATGCAAACTGAAGAACGCTGGCAGTTAGCACTCAAAGGGAACAATGACGGAATTTGGGACTGGAACTTGCAAACAGGGGAACTATTTCTGTCAGATAGATTTAAGGAAATCACCGGATACGACGAACACAGCCCCGTTGTCGATTACTTTGACGAATTGAACAAGGGCACGCATCCCGACGATTTAGCCTTAGTAATGCAAGCTCTCCAAGACCATTTAAACAAGAAAACGCCGCATTACATCATCGAATACCGCTGCTGGTGCTATAACAGCGTCTACAAATGGATATTGAGTCGGGGACAAGCTTTGTGGGACGCATCTGGAACAGCAGTCCGAATTGTTGGTTCAATTACTGACATTACGGAGCGCAAACAAGCAGAGGAAGCACTGCGGGAAAGCGAGGCAAGATACCAAAAGCTGTCTGCTAATTTGCCAGGAGTAATTTATCAATTTTTGTTGCGTGCAGATGGATATTCCAGTTTTCCTTACATAAGTCCTGCTTGCCGAGAACTTTTTGAGTTAGAACCTGAAGATGTTCTGCAAAATGCGGCTTTGATAAGAAATTTGATTCATCCCGACGACCTCCAAAATCATGACGAATCTGTTGCTATTTCTGCCCAGACTTTGCAACCTTGGCAGTGGGAAGGACGGATGGTGCTGCCTTCAGGCAAGATTCGCTGGTTTCAGATAATGTCGCGTCCTGAAGCTAAAGAAAACGGCGCTGTTCTTTGGGACGGCATCGCCGTTGATGTTACCGATCGCAAACAAGCTGAATTAGCTTTGCAAGAAAGCCAGCAGTTCATTCAAAAAGTAGCATCGGCTACTCCCGGTATTTTGTATCTCTACGACTTGGAAGAACAGCGAAATATCTACACTAATAATTCACTGCTCGCGCTTTTGGGCTATAGGTTTGACGACCTTACAGCGATGGAGTCGTCACTGATGCCTCAGTTAATACACCCGGAAGATTTGCCGAAAATTCTCAAACATCACGCGAGCATTCTAGAAGTTGAAGATGGCGAAATTAGGGAAATTGAGTACCGGATGCGGGCAGCAGACGGTCATTTTTTGTGGATGCAAAGTCGGGATACTATTTTTAGCAGAAATGCTGACGGTCAGGCTAAGGTAATAATTGGAGTTTCCCAAGATATTGCGATTCGCAAGCAAGCAGAGGAAGCACTGCGACAAAGCGAGGGACGAGAAAGAGAAAAAGCTCGAGATTTAGAGTTAGCGCTGCTAGAATTGCAATCTACTCAAACTCAGCTCATTCAAACTGAAAAAATGTCTTCTTTGGGGCAATTAGTTGCAGGCATCGCTCACGAAGTTAATAATCCAGTTAACTTCATTCACGCTAACATTGATTATCTCAAACAGTATACAAAACAGTTGCTCGAGCTGGTGACTCTTTACCAACAGGAGTATCCCGAACCTAATTCAAAAATTGTCGATCGCATTCAAGAGATAGATTTAGGTTTCCTGGCTGAGGATTTAACAAAAATTGTGGGTTCGATGCAGCTAGGAACCGACCGCATCCGCCAAATTGTGCTGTCGCTGAGGAATTTCTCGCGGCTGGACGAATCCGGAATGAAGCCGGTTGATATTCACGCGGGAATAGAAAGCACTTTGTTAATTTTGCAGCACCGCTTGAAGAGTCGGGACAGCCGCCCGGAAATTGCAATAATTAAGGAGTTCGGGAAACTGCCGCCGGTGGAGTGCTATGCAAGCCAACTCAATCAGGTGTTTATGAATATTATTGCTAATGGAATTGATGCCATTGAAGAACGATATCAAAAGTTATCGGTTCCACGATCGCAGATCGAGAACGGCCGGATTGTTATTTTCACTGGTGTAACGGCCGAGAAGACTGCGATGGTGGAAATTTCGGACAACGGTACGGGCATTCCCGATGCGATAGTCGATCGAATTTTTAACCCGTTTTTTACTACAAAAGCTGTGGGTAAAGGTACGGGGTTGGGAATGTCTATCGCGCACTCGATTGTGGTGGAAAAGCACAAGGGGAAGATAGAGTGTATTTCGTCCATAGGATGCGGAACGACTTTTAGGATTCAGATTCCGATCGACAAAGTGTATAAAGACTAGGGTGAGTCAGTCGATTTTAGATTTTAGATTTTAGATTTTAGATTGACTCGACAGCGGTAGGGTGAGTCAGTCGATTTGAGATTTTAGATTGACTCCACAGTGGTAGGGTGCATCAGCATTTCTTGATTTTCAGGGGCAGCGCCCGGAGCCAGAGGCTGACTCACCCTACAAGTTAAGGACTAAAATAGACTGAAGCTGCTAAGGAAGCGGTGCTGCATCAAACCTTTAATTGTATAAAAATTGACATGATGGGATTAATCCTGGAAGCGCTGGAAACAATGGGACACAATGTCCGCTGGATGTCTTGGAATTTGTTTTTGGCTTTAGTACCGCTGGGCCTGAGTTTTTGGCTGTTCCGCAAACCCCGATCGCGCTGGCTGCTGTGGGGTACGGCCTTTCTCCTGGGGGCTACTTTTTTGCCCAGCACGCGCCACGTTTTGGCCTATCTGAAGCACATTGTGCAAGATGTGGGCAAAACTTACGTTTTGGGGGCGATCGCGATTACGCTGGCACTGATGGCTGCAGACATCTGGGTACTGCGGCAGCGCGGAGTTCGCTCTTTCCGGTGGTGGGGCGGTTTTTTCTGGTTTATCGCATTTTTACCCAATGCACCCTACGTTTTAACTGATATCATTCACCTGATCCGCCAGATTAAAGAGGGGTACTCGGTGTGGACTGTGACTCTAGCTTTGATCCCGCAGTATCTGGCGTTTATGATAGCTGGGTTTGGGGCTTACGTGCTGTCGGTGATGAATTTGGGTTACTATTTGAAGCAACAGGGTTTGAGTAAATTTATCCTGGCAACGGAGATAACTATACACGCACTTTCGGCGATCGGCATTTATTTAGGGCGATTTATCCGCTTCAACAGTTGGGACATTGTTACTAACCCCGATGCGCTGGTTAACACCGTAATGAACGATTTGATTGGCAAGCGTCCAGTTTTAGTAATGGCTGTAACCTTTTTAGTAATTGCTGCTTTGTATTGGGTAATGAAACAAGTAATTTTAGGAATTAACCAGCGGTTTTACAGCAGCCAATCGCAGTCGGAGTTGTCCGGCGAAAGCGCGACTTCTTCTAGCTAGAGCGATTTGAGATTAAAGAATTGATTCAACAGATGAATCTAAAAGCTTGAACTAAGCTTCCAAACTTTTTATCTCCAACAGTTAACTCGGAAAACAAGTTTGCATCTGTGGGTGAGAAAAAAAATTGCGAAACTCCGACATAAATTACTGCGGCAGTTTGTCACAAGACTTGATATGTTAGAACAGTCAAAGTAGTTTTGTAAAAAGCAAAGATGAATCGATTTGACCGTCAGTTGTGGCAGAGATTTATTGCGATCGCTCAACCTTACTTTTATCCTTTAGAGCCTGGGGGTGGCAGAATCTTTTTAGGATTAGTAGCGCTGTTGTTGATATTTCTCTTCGCTGCGATGTTTGTGTTCGTCAGCGCTGTATGTTTGGGTACTCAAGTCTTATTTCCAGAATTTGTCAATAGTATTGCTGCTGGCTTAGTTACTTTGTTGAAAGGAATTATTAATTCGCCCGCAATTGCGATCGTTGGTTTAATGCTAATTCTTCCTTTCAGCGCTTTTGTATTTTTCAAAAACAGATTAATCCCGCAGTGGCAATCGTGGGCATTATTGGCTTTATTGCTGTTATTGTCCCTATCCGTCAGCGGCCTGAATGTCATAATTAGCTACGTCAGTAACTTTTTTGATACAGCGCTGGCAAAGAAAGACCAGCTCAATTATTGGAAGTATCTTTTTGTCTATGCTAGCGTTTTTGTCCTAGGCACTCCCATTGTCGTAATTTACCGCTATACCCAAGATAAATTGGGTCTCTACTGGCGGGAGTGGATGACTAATAAGTTCATCGATAAGTATTTTCAGAATCGGGCTTATTACGAAATAAATTCACATAAGGAAATCGACAATCCAGATCAGCGAATTTCCGAAGATGTCCGATCGTTTACCCGGACAAGTTTGTCATTCATGCTGATCATCCTGGGTTCAATAGTTGATATTATATCTTTTACTGGTATCCTGTGGTCTATATCAAAAGAACTTTCGATTTTTTTGATTGTCTATGCTACGGTGGGCACGACCGCTACTCTAGTTTTTGGTCAAAGATTAGTACCTCTGAATTTCGAGCAACTTAAAAAAGAAGCAAATTTTCGCTACGGACTGGTTCACATTCGCGACAACGCCGAATCTATTGCTTTTTATGGAGGCGAGGAGCAAGAATCCTTTCAAATAAAGCAGCGATTTGTGGAAGTATTCCGCAATTTTAATTTGCTAATTGGTTGGCAGCGGAACTTGGATTATTTCACAACTGGATACGGATATGCTGTTGTGATTATTCCGGCTTTGTTTTTGGCTCCAACTTATTTTGCCGATCGAAGTGGTACAATCGAGTTTGGAGATATCAGTCAAGCAGGTTTTGCTTTTAGTCAGGTTTTGCGCGCTTTTTCTGTGATTGTAAGTCAGATTGAGCCTCTGAGTTCTTTTGCAGCTAGTATCAATCGTTTGACTGTATTTACAGATACTCTGGAAGCGGAAAAAGCGGTATCTCGTGCCGGAGGAACTGCTATAGATGTAGTAGTAGATTCTCAGTTGACACTGGAACACGTTACTTTAGATACTCCGAAGCAGCAAAAGACTTTAATTAGAGATTTGTCGCTAGCAGTGTCGCCAGGGGAAGGACTGTTAATTGTCGGTCAAAGCGGTGCTGGGAAGAGTTCTTTGCTGCGGGCAATTGCGGGTTTGTGGAACTCGGGAACGGGCCGTTTGGGGCGGCCGGAACTCGGAGAAATGCTGTTTTTGCCGCAGCGTCCTTATATGATTTTGGGTAGTTTGCGATCGCAACTTCTGTATCCCAATACCAGCAGCGAGGTTGACGAGGAAAAATTGCGCCGCGTTTTGGCATCAGTAAACTTAGCAGATTTACCGGACAGATTGGGCGGTTTTGATGCGGATTTAGATTGGGGTGAGATTTTGTCGCTGGGAGAACAGCAGCGTTTAGCTTTTGCTAGATTGTTGTTGACGGAACCGAGATACGCTATTTTGGATGAGGCGACAAGTGCTTTGGATTTGAAGAACGAGCAACATTTATACGAGCAGTTGCAAGCCACTAAAACTACGTTTGTGAGTGTCGGTCACCGATTGAGTTTAGTACAATATCACGAGCAGGTTTTGGAACTTGTGGGCGATGGGAGTTGGCGGCTGCTTTCTGCCCGAGAATACCGCGATAGTGCGACAATTTTTGGCTGATACAGCGCTGCTTTCAAAAATTGTAAATTTACCCGGTTTTTGGTTTGCGGTGGGTTGTGGTGCGGTTGGATATTTATAGTTTGGTGCTATAAATGAAGTGCCGCGCCTCCACTCTACAATAGGTTTTACGGGTAGGGAGACAGCAAGAATTTATGACGGTAAACTCCCCGTTCCTCATACCATCTTAAATTAAATAATTGAATAATTGAATAGTTGAATAATTGGGAATGACTGATGGTGTATTGGTTGCGAGCTTGCCTGCTGTTGCATTCTTTTACGGGTATCACAATCGATAACTGGGTATAAATATCTAAAACTGCCCAAACAACAAAAAGCAAGCTGAACGTTGGTAGATTCGATTCAAATGCTCCCCCGCGAGAACTCACACAATATAATAGAAGATAGATTTTTAGTATAGGCGAGATTCCTACCTTGACTACTCCGATTCCTCAAAACTTTGTGCAAACGATCGCCAAACAGCGCGGTGTCACAGATGCCGAGCTAGAAACTGTGTTTATGGCTCTCGACGGTCAATCTACAGCGACGATCGCCACAAAGCTTGGCATTAGCGATATCGCCGTTCGCAAAAGACTCGGCGAAGTTTACAAAAAGTTTCAGATCGGGGGAAACGGCCCTGGAAAGCTTTCGGAATTGAGGCATCAGTTGCTGTTTTCATACCACACCGATCGGGGAACGAGCGATTTTAGTCGAGGTAAAGGCTCTCTATTGAAGATGGCGATTGGCCGCGGACACGAAGATTGGGGCCAAGCACCGGATGTTTCGGTTTTTTACGGACGGACTGAAGAATTAACTACTTTAAATCAGTGGATTGTATCAGATAACTGTCGCCTGGTAGCGCTGCTGGGTTTGGCTGGTACCGGCAAAACAACTCTGTCGGTGCAGTTGGCAAAACAGGTACAGAATGAGTTTGATTTTGTGATTTGGCGATCGCTGCGATCGACACCCGAACCATCCGACTTCCTAGGAAGCTTAATTCAACTTTTTTCTAACCAACAAAAACCCGACGTGCAGCTCGACCTCAACAGCAAAATTTCGCGCCTGGTCGAGTATCTGCGACAACACCGCTGTCTGGTAATTTTAGATGATTTTGAAGCGGTTCTCAGACCCGAAGAATTAGCGGGACACTACCGCGAAGGCTACGAAGGATATCGAGATTTAATAGTGCGGCTGTGTGAGGTCAATCACAATAGCTGTTTACTGCTAGTTAGTTCGGAAGAGCCTACGGAACTGGCTTTGCTGGCGGGAGAAAAAGTGCGGTCTGTAAAACCTGCTATTTCCGAGGAAATAGCGCGGGAAATTTTCCAAGAAAAAGGTTTGTCGCCTCAAGATAGAGAGCTGGAAATCTTGTTATCTCGCTACGGAGGCAATCTGTTAGCATTAAAGATTGTAGCGACAACAATTAACGAGTTTTTCGAGGGGAATGTTTTAAAGCTTTTGGAAGCAACCGCTTTATTTATTGAAGAACATATCAGCAATTTACTCGCGCAGCAGTTCGATCGAATGTCGAGTTCTGAACAAGAAATTGCCTACTGGATTGCTATTGCTCAAAGCCCGATTTCCCTGGCGACTTTGCGAGAGCAGATGTTTGTCAATTCATCGCTTTCGGATTTACTGAAAAATCTCGATTCTCTGGGTCGTCGCTCGCTGATTGACAAGCTCAGTGAGGGCGGAGAAACTGTTTTTATCCTTCAGCCTTTAATCGTGCAATATGTGACCGACAGATTAGTCGATCGGATGCGAACAGAGGTTTTGGAGACGGTTAAGACCCAAGGAATAGAAAGAATGCTGCTGTTGAAAACTCACAAATTGAGCATCAACATTGCTAAACGAAAAGGGGATAAAGGCGAACCAAGTAGTTCTCTTTTAGCATTAGTCAAAAATCGGTTGCAAGTGTTGTTTGTGAAGATGACAGGCGCTGAAGAAGCGCTAAATATCTTGAATAAAGTTGCCTCCGATCTGGAGGATAAATCGATGCTTGAGGTGGGATATGCTAGGGAAAATCTGGCCGCAATTATTTCGGAACTTCAGTCTTAACAAAAAAGCGATCGCCCTTTGATATTATCTCCGGTCGATTACCCCTAATACGGTAGGGGCGGGTTCACAAAAAGTATCTGCCAATAATTGACAAACTCAAAAACCCGCCCTTTTAATCGCAGTCACTCGATCTGGCATGATATGAAAAAAGCGATCGCCCAATTTTACAAGCGATCGCCCGATTTTCAACACAAACAAAATTCGATAAAATTATTTGACAATGCCCAAAATCGATGCAGATTCAGACCCTGTAATTTTGCCCAAAGCAGGCGCTTTTTGAGCTTGGGCAATTCTGGGAACCAAAAATCCCTTCGCATAAATCTGAGGATTTTGCTGAGCAATTTGGATGTAAGATTGGCGGACTTCTGCGTTGACTGCCACAGTCTTCGCGTCGTACACTTGCATAGCCATTTTGGGATAAAAACCAATGCCGACAATCGGTATCAAAAAGCAAAATGCGATCGCCACTTCCCGAGGTTTAGCATCAATAAACGGTGCATCACCAGGCAAAACGCAACTATTACCAAAACAAACCGCTTCATCCAGATTGTTTCTCTGATTTTGCAAATTTAGATCCTCAAGGTCGCAAGCCGCCAGTCTCCCACAGTTGTAAAATAACTGTCGCAGCATCGAGAGCAAATAAATCGGCGTCAAAATCAGTCCCACTGCCGCCAAGAACACTGTCACCGCCCGGAAAGAACCGCTGTACATATCGCTAGTTGCGACGCCCACAAACACTGACAATTCGCTAGCAAAACCGCTCATTCCGGGGAGTGCCAAAGATGCCATCGCGCCTGCGGTAAACAAGGCAAACACTTTCGGCATGACTTTGCCAATCTCGCCCATCTCGTCCATGATCATTGTATGGGTGCGATCGTAAGTAACGCCAGCCAGGAAAAACAATACTGAGGCGATTAAACCGTGGGAAATCATTTGCAACAGCGCCCCGTTGATTCCCAAATCCGTGAAGGAAGCAATACCCAACAACACGAATCCCATGTGAGAAATCGACGAATTCGCTAAGCGGCGCTTCATGTTTGATTGGCCGAAGGAATTCAGCGCGCCGTAGATAATATTTACCACGCCGAGCACCGCCATAATCGGTGCAAAGTAAACGTGTGCTTGGGGAAGAAGTTCCAAATTCAGGCGAATCAATCCGTATCCGCCCATTTTCAGCAATACGCCGGCCAGAATCATCGACACGGGAGAAGATGCTTCACCGTGGGCATCAGGCAGCCAAGTGTGGAAGGGGAAAATCGCCAGTTTCACGCCGAAGGCAATTAACAATCCCGCATAAAGCAGTAATTCTAAACCCAGCGGGTAGTCCTTCAAGCCTAGTTCTACCATGTCGAAGGTGGGGGTGCCTCCGCCGTAGAATGCCATTGCTAAGGCAGCTATCAAAATAAATATGGAAGCGCCTGCGGTGTAAATCAAGAATTTGGTAGCTGCGTAGCGGCGGTTTTGTCCGCCCCAAATCGAGATTAGCAGGTACACGGGAATTAGTTCTAGTTCCCAGACAATGAACAGCAGCATTATGTCTTGGGCGACGAAGACTCCTATCTGCGCGGAGTACATCACCAGCATTAAGAAGTAGAAGAGTCTCGGCTTGCGATCGACCTCCCATGCAGCAAAAATAGATAGCGTCGTCACCAATCCCGCCAACAGTACCAGCGGAACTGACAGTCCGTCAACGGAAACAGACCAGTTGAAGCCTAAAGAAGGTATCCAGGAATATTGTTCTACGATTTGGAAACTAGAGATACTCGGATCGTAATGAGTCCAAAACACCCAGCACATTAATACAAAATCTGCAATACCTACGCCTAGCGCATACCAGCGGACGGTTTTGCCGTCTGTATCGGGCAGAAAAGGGATGGCGAGGGAAGCTAGCAGGGGTAGGATGACTATTGCGGTCAGCCAAGGAAATTGATCCGCTATCATGATAGTGAGAATAAATACTTAGTTGGAAGTTACCAAGATTATAATACTAAATTTAATCAAAAATTAAGATTTGTAAATAAATCTTTTTTTTTTAGAAATCTGCGGAGTCAATCCGCTATACACAACTTGCTGCAAAAGTCAAGAAGTTTTGCAGTTATGAGTCATTCGATTTTAGATTTTAGATTTTAGATTTTAGATTTTGGAGGCGACCCCACGGATAAATTCGGGGGATGCAAGGATTTGAGATTTGAGATTTTGGATTGATTCCACGGATAAATCACGTGCCGGGTACCATCTAGTATCTGTAGGGTGCGTCGCCACCCTTAAATCTTAAATAATATCCACAATCTTTGAGCGACGCACCTTACACAATATTTCAGCAAACAAACCCACATTCATCATTGTTGCTTTCTGGAGGCGAGAATTGGTATAAACATTCAGGTCGATCGCGATAAAGTCAAGAGCCGATCGCCAAAAGATGCAATTAAAGGGAGATACGCCAATTGCGAGATCCATTTTTCCGGTATTCCCCCCTCCCCGTAAAAAGCCCCCGCCAATTGCCCGTAAACTGCACCAGTCGTATCCGCGTCGTCGCCCAAATTCACAGCCAACAAACAGCCTTCGGCAAAAGAAGAACTGTTGTAAAACGCCCAAAGTGCCGCCTCCAAAGACTTGACAACATAACCCGTACCTTTAATTTCAGGAGGTTGTCGCAATTTAAAAGAACCCGCCGCAATCTCATCAATCTCTGCTACCAGCGGATTTGCTGCCCAATATCCAGCAATCGGACAATATCTTTCCGAAAGCAACACATCTTTAGCAACTCCATTCACCGCCGCCGCAATTAAATTACCAAAATAGCGGCAAGCATCCACACAAGTAGCAGCACCGTGAGTAGTTCTCGAACTTTCTGCTGATTTTTCTATGACTTCCAAAGGATTATTCGCATAAAACAAAGGCACCGGAGCCAAGCGCATAATCGAACCATTTCCAGCCGTCCCAGCATCCGTAGAACCGCAGTAAGGTTTTCCTGTATCTTCAAATTTCCTAAGTGCTTGTTGCACCGTATTGCCAATATCAAAACATTTACCAGTGCTGCTCAAATGTCCGTCTGTACTCCATCGCAGATATGTTTCTAATTGATGGACAGGATCGAAACCTTGTTTCTCAATCAAACTTTGGGCCAAACAAAGCGCCATCGAAGTATCATCAGTCCACTCGCCCGGTTGCAGTCGAAACGGGCCGCCGCCAACCATATCGTTAATAGGGGCAAACGTTCCGGGGCGACAGAACTCTAAACTTGTTCCCAAAGCATCGCCCACTGCCAAACCGAGAAGACTGCCGCGATAACGTTCTATTTGCTGCATAACCTAATTGAAAATTAATAATTAGTAAGCACGTTATTATTGAATTATCATAGCTTGTCAAAACTATTTCTTTCTTCTGCTCTCTATTCTCTTTCTCTGTGTCCTCTGCGCCCTCTGCGGTTAATAAAAAAAATCTTGTTCGCAAACGAAGCTGAGCCAAAAGACCGATCGAGCTAATATTGAGGTTAACCTGTCCCTACCCGATATCAAACTGTCCCATGACACCCGATGCCTCCGCCGCAGCCGCTGCTGCCGCCCCTCAATCAACACCCGAAGTCAGCTTAGAGTTGCAAGTCCGACTCAAGACAGAAGATGGACAGCTACTGTTGCTACTCCCCCCAGAAACCAACAGCGAACCCGCAACAGCTTCCGCCTCGACTTGGACAGAACTTTGGCAGCAGCTAAAAGTCAGGCTGAATGCAGGAGAACGCTTTTGGCAGCCAAACGCAGAAGTACAATTGATGGGGAACGATCGACTTTTAGATATCCGCCAACTGCAATCCATCGCCGATGCCCTCTCCGAAGTGGAACTGCAACTCAAACGAGTCCACACCAGCCGCCGCCAAACCGCTGTTGCTGCTGCTACGGCAGGTTATTGTGTAGAACAGCAGCCTCCGGTTTCTTCCCTGAATAAAGCCGCCGCCGAAAAACCGCAATCGCTGGCGGAACCTTTATATTTGCAGATGACAGTGCGATCGGGCGTAGAAATTCGCCATCCGGGCACCGTCGTACTTTTGGGAGACGTAAATCCTGGCGGATCGGTCATCGCCGGAGGCGATATTCTAGTTTGGGGTCGTTTGCGGGGCGTCGTGCACGCCGGTGCCGGTGGCAACACCAAAAGCGTGATTATGACCTTGCAGATGGAACCGATGGTGATTAGGATTGCTAAGTATGTTGCCAGAGGCCCAGAAACGTCACCCGCTCAGTTTTTCCCGGAAGTCGCCTACGTGACGCCCCAAGGAATTCGGATCGGTAGAGCCTGTGATTTTGACAAATCGCAGTTAGTCGGGGGTAGTGAGTAATCGATAATTGGTAATGGGTAATTAGGAATTAGTAATGAGTAATTGGTAATACGATTTCTCTTTAAGCTTGCACTTGATAATTTTTGCCTAGGCTAAATCTCTCACTAAAAGACGATTTAAAATTTAAGTGCAAATTCATAGAGGATTAGTAAAACAAGGAGATTTGTGAGTTTATGACGTAGGGACAAAGGCTTTCGCCGTGGCCCTGCAGCGGGGATAGCTCGATCGGCGGGTGTCCTCGATCGACGTGGAATCTGCTGTTATTCAGTGAATTACCAATTGCTGTAAAATTACCAAAGAATAATTGCTAATTATCAACAAAGAATAAGATTAATTGCCCATTCCCCATTCCCAATTCCCAATTCCCAATTCCCAATCACCAATAAATCTAAAATCGCTTATGGCTCGCATTATTGTTGTTACATCAGGGAAAGGCGGGGTAGGAAAAACCACCTCCACAGCCAATCTCGGCATGGCTTTAGCTAAGCGGGGGCGCAACGTTGCCGTAATTGATGCCGATTTCGGTCTCAGAAATTTAGACTTGCTGCTGGGCTTAGAAAATCGCATTGTTTACACCGCATTAGAAGTTCTCGCAGGAGAGTGCCGGTTAGAGCAAGCTTTGGTGAAAGATAAGCGGCAGCCGCGCTTGGTGCTGTTGCCGGCTGCCCAAACTCGGATGAAAGATGCCATCAGCGCCGAGCAAATGAAGCAGCTTGTGGGGATGTTGGGAGCAAAATACGACTATATTTTGATCGACTCTCCTGCTGGAATTGAGCAAGGTTTTCAAAATGCGATCGCCCCGGCTCAAGAAGGCATCATTGTCACCACTCCCGAAATCGCTGCTGTCCGCGATGCCGATCGAGTCATCGGCCTGCTGGAAGCCAACAACGTCAAGAAAATCAACCTGATCGTCAACCGGATCAGACCCGCAATGGTGCTGGCAAATGATATGATGTCGGTGCAAGACGTGCGGGAAATCCTCGCCATTTCGCTGTTAGGCGTCGTTCCCGACGACGAGCGCGTCATCGTTTCCACCAACCGAGGCGAACCATTAGTATTGTCGGAAACGACCTCTTTAGCTGGAACTGCCTTCGACAACATTGCCCGCCGCTTAGAAGGTGAAAAAGTTGAATTTCTCGATCTAAATCCCCGTCCCGAAAACTTCTTTACTCGCCTCCGCAAGTTCTTCAACACTAAAATTATGTGATGTGCTTATTGGCGATCGGTTTTCAACCGCAGCAAGTGCATCACAAAAAACTGGCCGAGATTTTCCCCGAGCGATACCAGTTCCTCCAAAAAAATGAAACTGTATGTCAACTCCAACCCCTAGGGAATTAGTGATTCCCCAATCGAAAATCGAAAATCGAAAATCGAAAATCGCATGACGTTTTCTATGCCTAACCCTTGACAAACCCGCCCGACCCATGATACATACACTTCTCGAACGACTTTTCCCGCGCACCCCCGACAACAGCCGCGACGAGGTAAAACGTCGCCTCAAACTGGTTCTAGCTCACGATCGCTCAGAACTCAGCCCAGAAATGGTTGAGTCGATGCGCCGAGAAATTCTAGAGGTGGTATCTCGCTACGTGGAAATCGATACCACCGGATCTGAGTTCTCGCTGGAGAGCGACCAGCGGGCCACAGCACTGATTGCAAATCTCCCGATCCGGCGAGTCAGGCTCGAACATCCACCGGAGAATTTGCCCCAGAATTTGCCCCAGAATTTGCCCCAGAATCGACCCGAATATGTACCGGAGTATGTAGTCGAAACTCTCCCCGAAACGAGAGATTAACAGGGATTGAGATTTTATTGTCAGGCAAAGAGTTCGATCGGCTAGCAATTTAAATTCAACTATCTCTCTAGAATTAAAATATTGTGGTGGGAACTCTTAGGCAGCCCAAAATATGTGATTTAAAAGGGAAAAAGCTTTTGATAACTAAAAACTCATGAAGTTATAGCAGTTCGAGCTCTCATATTCGCGGACGTAGTTGGGATGCGAGCCCTATACGTTTAAGTGGTTATATAAGCTGTCATTCATACCTCACCACGCTTGAGAAAGGCTATAGCAGTTCTCAATCTTGGTGAGGTATGCCCGCACAGACTGCGGAGCCTGCTCCTAAAGCGCGCACCTCATGTTACGCTCGAAAGGCTATAATCTTTATAACTAATCGCTCTTTCCAAAAAAGATTGCGTGGACTATCTTAATAACTAATCGCTCTTTCCAGAGTATCTTGTAACTGAAGTTCTAACGGTCGGTCAGAGCGAATTTCCAAACCAGGTAAATCGTGTTTTACTAAAGTTTTTTCGCCGGTTTCAGCAGTTGCCAAAGGCCAGAGTACCCAGCGGCTGCCTAGGGAAAGAGTGCTTAAAGTTGCAGAGTTTTGAGTCAGCCAAATTATCGGCAGTTTCGGGCGATTATCGATCGCATCTTCCCCAGCATTAACCGCCGCTAAAGTTTCCAAAACTACCCGGTTTCCCGATACGAGCCCCGTCCCGGCCGTCCAAAGTTTGACGTTTAACAGGCGCTTGCTAGCATAGAAATACAGGGATGCAGCTACAGTCACGGCTCGTTCAAATTCTTCTGGCTGCCACGCCGCAGCGCTGTCGAGAGCAATAATAATTTCTTGACCGCCGGCTGCAACTTCTAACTCTCTCACCCGCAATTCTCCGTAGCGGGCGCTGGTGCGCCAGTGAATCAGGCGGGTGGGATCTCCGTGGCGATAAGGTCTGAGGTTGCGGGTGAGACCTTCGGTGGCAGTTTGCGATCGACTGCGATTGTAAAATTGCGGGCTGTCTTCTTGACCGATGCGATCGATCAAAGGACAAGTGCTCAACGGCAAAACCTGCGGATAGACAACCGCCACCGCTTTTACCGGGCGGCTGCGCCGGCACCAAAACAACCCTAAAGGTGCCGCCGTCCTCAAGTTTACCTCTTGCCACCGATAGACGCCGCGCTGCCGGACCTCTAGATAGTATGTATCCGTGTATATACTGTTAGGGTCTATGACTTCGATCGGGCGGACGACGGGTTGTCCCAATACAAACGGCAAGATGTCTACCACTTGCAACAAAGTCTTAGGTTGGCGGGCGCGATTTTCGATTTCTAGTTCGACGGTGATTCGATCGCCCGCACTCACCGGTTCGATCGTCCGGCGGCGGACTTCCAAGGAACGGAGCGATTTTCCAGGCAAAACCGCCGCTACTCCCAACAGCGCCAAACCCCCACCGCTGAGCACGTACAACCACCCAGACATTGTATTGGTCGCCGACCCAAAAAAGAAAACCGTCATCCCCAACAGCAGCCAACCCGCGTAGGCAGGGGTAACAGCGCGATTTTCGAGCCAGTCGGCGATTTTGTGACCGATGTTCATAGGAGTTTAAATTGTTAATTACTCGATCGCCCCATCAAGCCTAATTGTAAAATATTCTCAGCATTTAACACCTAATTAGCTGCGAGCGATAAAATTAGAAATCGGGCATTTTTTCGCAATACATCTACATTGACCCCGCCTAACAACGGATACAAGCCCCAACACTCGCTTTGTGGAGATACCCCAATTTTAGAGCTTAGTTCAAGCTCCCAGATTAATCTGTCGAGTAAATCTAAAATCTAAAATCTAAAATCTAAAATCGATTGACTGGAGACAAAAAAATGAACCCATTAAACAATCCTACACCCGTTAAACCAGAGGCTCAAGCCCGCCGGCGAACACCGCCGCCGCCGCCGCCCTTAGTTGCAACACCCGCGCCTGCTGCACCCGCGCCTGCTGCGCCCCCAGCCCAGCAGCAGCGGCCAGTCGAGACACCCGTCAGCACGATCGAACAAATGGTCAGAGATGCCCATAGCGCATCGGCTTCCGACATTCACATCCGAGTCGGCCAAGTACCTCGATTTCGGATTCGGGGCGTGATGCAAGTAGCAACTAACCACCCCAAAGTAACGCCAGAAATTTTTGAAAATTACCTAGCCGAAATTCTCACCCCCGAACAGCGAAAACAGTTTGCAACTACCAAGGAATTAGATTCAGCAATTTTTTACCCCGGCTTCGTGCGTTGTCGGCTAAACTGTTTTGATTCCCTCAGCGGCGGTGCCATAGTATTGCGGTTGATCAGTTTGGAAATACCTACTATCGATTCCTTGAGGTTGCCAGAAGTTTTCAAAAGTATCATTTTGCGATCGCAGGGATTAATATTGGTTACGGGGCCTACAGGTTCGGGGAAATCGACAACCGTAGCTGCGATGATCGACCACCTCAACCAGATGGAGCAAAAGCACGTAGTTACAATTGAAGACCCGATCGAATTCATTCACCCTTCTAAAAAATGCTTGGTCAGCCAGCGGGAAGTCGGCTTGCATACCCACGAGTTTCAGCAGGCTTTGCGGGCTGTGTTGCGGGAAGATCCAGATGTAATTCTGATCGGCGAAATGCGCGATCGCGTTACCATCAATACAGCGTTGCAAGCAGCTCAAACGGGTCACTTAGTATTGGGAACTCTCCACACTCGCAGCGCCATTAACGCTCTTAACCGATTGTTGAACCTTTACCCGCCCGAAGAACAACAGGCGATGCGGATTCAAATTTGCGATTCTTTAGTAGCGGTAATTGCCCAACTTTTGCTGCCAACAGTTGACAACCGTCGGGTAGCAGTTCACGATATTTTGGTGAATACACCTGCCATGCACGATTACTTGATGAAAGGTGCTGATGATGAAGCTTTCCGGTTGATGGAACACGATACTTACGAAGGAATGCAGATTATCAACCAGGGTCTTTACAAACTGGTGCTTGAAGGCAGAGTGACGATCGAAGAAGCGGCCAAAACTTCTCCCGAAGCCAGCGATTTAGACCGTCGCTTGCGAACAGGAGGCTACGATGTTGGGGACGCTCGCGGCTTTGAAGGCAGCAAAAAAGAACGCATTGTTCGCGCCTAGCAGCAGCACACATACAGGGGTAGGTACAGCAGGACTACCCCACCCATCAAGTAACAATATTTTCAGCAGACGGAAATATTTGATTGAGACTTTCATGCGTATTTTTACTTAAATTTTAAAATATATTTAGTAACAAAACATACATTTTAGTTCGAGAATAAAATGCTATAATCAACGTCGAGTGTATTGTTAAGTTTTTTAAACGCAGACCCTACTTTATATAAACTTTAAAATTACGTGAAAACTCGCAGGTTATTGCAAAGAAACAGTAAAGATATGTTCGGAGTATTGGCAGCACTCAACAATTTAAGTATATAGTTGTAGTGACATATTTTTGACAGAGAACATTCCGACTTTGCCGGTATTTGCCTATCGCACAAGCAAGCAGATTACAAAAGCGCTTAATACAACTACAAGCAGAGCCGATCGCGTGTTTTTCCAATTAAGTAGCTTTCCGTCGAAAAAATCCTAAAACCAAGCAGACTTTTAAAGATTCTGTCCCTCGAAAATTTGCTTAACAAGTCGCTTACCAGCAACGGTATTTCTAGAATTTAAAGGAGCAAAAAAAGTGAAGAGTGCATTTAACCAAAGAGAAGTGTTTGAAGGTGCCAGCAAAGCGGAAATAATTGAGCGCATCCAGCAGCTAGTTCCCCCCGGTTCCCCGGAACCGCAAGATCCTGAAATGCTCGCGGCCTTACAAACTCTCACCGCACAGCTAATCGCAGCCTATCAAGCCGACGGACAATTAGACAGCGAACCTTTTAGCGACGTGCGCGGTCGCACTATTCACTTATACGCATCCGCAGTCACCAGCCAAATCAAAGGAAAAACCATCCTCATCACCGGTGGAGAAGGATGTGTCGGCAGTTTCTTAATCGAAAAACTCCTCGAATTAGGCGCAACGAAAATCATTTCCGCAGACAACTCCCGATGTCAAAACCCCGCAGAAAATCTCCCGGTTTTTAACAGAGAAGGTGCTGTAACTTTCTATGCCGTTGACATTCGCAACTTCGAGGCGCTAAAACACATATTTGAGGTAGAAAAACCAGCAATTGTTTTTCACCTAGCAGCCCAACGCCAACCCGGACTAGCTGAGATCAAAATCCGAGAAACAGTTACAACCAGCCTGTTAGGATGTAAACACGTCATCCAACTCTGCGAAGAATACGGCGTAGAACACTGCATCTTCTCTTCTACAGGCAAAACATCTCGATATTTTACAACCGAAGTTTACGCCGCCTCGAAGAAGTTTGCCGAATGGCAATTTGCCAAAGCAGCTCAAGAAGGAGATGTCACTTACGGGATGGTTCGCTTTACTCATATGTTGGAAAATAGCTTGTTCTGCGAGCAAATGTCCAAAAAAGTAGAGCAAGGTAAAACAGTCAACGTTCACGCTCCCCACCGCTACGTAACTGCTCAAAATCTTTTTGAAGCCGTACATTTATTGCTGAATTCTTTGGTTGTTTCCGTTCCCGGAAAACTGAAATTTGTTGCCGTAAGTAATCTCGGTTGGCCGACAGAAACCTTGGAAGTAGCTCTTTATAAAATTCTTGAATCCGGCAAAAATCTGCCGATTTATTTTCAAGGACTTTTGCCGGGATACGAAGAACCGTTTTTCCTGGGACAGTTTGACTGGAAAAAACCTACAGACATTCACCTCCTAATTAATGTGTTGGAAGATCCTTTTAGAAGTGTTAACGATGCTGGCGACATGGTGAGTGTAGAATTAGCTCCTTTTTCTTTGCGCGTGTTAGATAAACAAGTGTCGAAGCTCGAAAGCCTAATCACCGATCCAGATTTCCCCGAAGTGCAAATCAAGCACGCTCTTGTGGCAGCGGAAAAAGAAGTGATTGCTTCCTCTTTTGCGTGGAGTGCCCCTGAAGACTTGTTGAAGATTTTGCAGTGGGGAATTAATCCCAAGAAATTGCAAGGTTACGGAACCCAAATCGCTGACTATAGCGAGATTATCGAACTCCTCCTGCAAGGAATCTGCGGGCGGCTTAACCAAGAAGTCTTGCACAGCGCTGGAGTTACGGCAGGTGAGTTTGATGACTTAGTTGAGAGTCTTTCTACCCTGGATTTGATTCAAGCAGAAGTGGGGTATTTGCGATCGGTGTCGAGATATCTCAGAGAATTTGCACCCCCCGCACAGTTCACTACCAAAAAATCTGAACCTGTTGCTATCCCCGATGCAGCCTAGCTTGAACATTGTTTTGAGTTGGGAGATTGCTTCCTCAGTGCCCACCCACAGGGGATGAATGAGTTATATCAATTCCGGTTGCACGAGCGCAATGATTGTTGACTGTTGACTGTTGACTGCGGGTCGAAAAACTCAATGGTTGACTGTTAACTGTTGACTCGATTTTATTATTCCGATGCAACCGGATTTGAGGTTAAACATCGACTAAGTGTTTAGTTGATTCAAAATAGAACACCTAGAAACCTGGTTTCTTTTAGAAACCAGGTTTCTCCAGTCTGAGCTTGTTTGAGGTTTAATTAAATTGAGTGACTTAACATTGTCAGAATTGACATGATATGATATTATTTGCGACAGCACAACCGCAATCAAATTAATTGGTAGTGAGGACGCTAGTCCTAGTAGTTTTAGGAGAACTTAAGTCCTCACAAGAAATGTGAGAATGGTGATTTTTTGCGGGCATGATATAATGATACTTTAGAAAGCGTGGCACAGTGAGTTAACAAAGGTGCAATAAGATTAAATAAACTCAATGAACGCAACAAATAAAATTAAATTAAGGTACTAGAATTGTGGAAATTAATCAGCTACTCTTCCTATTGATTGATGTTGTGCTATTGGCGATCGCCCTGATCCTTCTCATTCCCGTTGCAGTTCTATTTCTAGAATGCAGTGCAGCTTTCTTGTCCGGCCAGGGCGAGACAGCGAAAACTAAATCGCCCCGCCCCAAAATAGCAGTTTTAATTCCCGCTTACAACGAAGCAGCAGGAATTGCCGCCACCATCTCCACTATATTGCCGCAGCTAACACCTCAAGACCGCCTGTTAGTGATTGCTGACAACTGCACGGACGCTACGGCAGAAATCGCCCGCAACTGCGGTGCAAGTGCGATCGAGCGCCAAGACACACAGCGCAAGGGCAAAGGATACGCACTTGATTTCGGCTTGCAGTCGATCGAATCCGACCCCCCAGAAGTAGTAATCATGGTTGACGCAGACTGCATTTGTCAGCCCGACTCTATAGAAAAATTAGCCCGTGTTGCAGTTGCCGAACAAAGACCAGTGCAAGCAACTTATCTCATGGAACAGCCACCCAATCCTACTCCGAAAGATTCCATTTCAGCCTTAGCATTTCTTGTGAAAAACTTAGTCCGTCCCAGCGGATTAAAAAAGTTAGGATTCCCATCATTACTAACAGGTACTGGCATGGCTTTTCCCTGGTCGATAATTCGATCGGTTTCCCTAGCAAGCAGCAATATTGTTGAAGATATGCAGATGAGTTTGGATTTGGCGATCGCCGGACATCCAACCGTATTCTGCCCAGAAGCCAACGTCACCGGGTGTTTGCCGCAGCAGCAGCAAGCAGCTAAAAGTCAAAGAACCAGATGGGAACACGGTCACATACAGACATTGTTAACTCAAACTCCCCGGCTGACAGCAGCTTCTATCGAGCAAAAGCGTTTTGACTTATTGGCGATCGCCCTCGACTTATCCGTCCCTCCCCTATCGCTGTTAGTAGCTATCTGGCTAGCCGCTTTTGCAGCATCCATACTAGCAACAATTATAGGAACATCCCCGATTCCTGCGATATTGTTAGCTGTACAAGGATTGCTGATTTTAGTTTCCATTGTCAGCGCTTGGGCAAAATTCGGGCGTGCCGATATTTCTGGCTCAACTCTTTTATCTGTACCTTTTTACATCCTTTGGAAAATCCCTTTGTATCTGGGTTTTCTCCTGAAGCGGCAAACCAAATGGGTGCGAACTGAACGGGATGTTTAGTATTCCGTAGGGTGCGTCATTCAGATACTTGACCCAAGTCAAAAATCTCGTTTATGACGCACCTTACGACGCATTATATGTAATATAAGTAACTTTTTTGAGTGCCACGACTCATGTGTTTGACTGGGATGGTGCGCCGAACTCGATCCAGAAAAGGAGATTCCCACGGGGAGTAAGAAGGTTGACATAGATGATGAATCTGCGGTAGTTTTAGGTTAAACAAAATATTATACCGGCTCTGCGATACAATTATGAAAGCTGATTCAAACTCTCCTACTGCAAGAATTGGTGTTGCCGGAACAAACTTACTCTTTGAGAAATTAGCTTGGATCTTTCGTGAGCAATCTATAGAAGACTATGGTATCGATGCTCACGTTGAAGTGGTTGAGAGTAAGACAGCAACAGGTAAATTAATTGCACTTCAGATCAAATCTGGGAAAAGTTGGTTTAAGGAGAAAACCACTGATGGCTTTGTTTTTCGTGGCAATACAGAGCATCTAGAATACTGGCAGAAACACTCATTACCTGTCATGGTGGTTTTATATGATGATGAGGAACAAATTGCTTATTGGCAGGCAGTTAATAGCAGTAATGTCCAGAAGACCAATAAGGCATGGAAACTTATTATCCCTTTTGAACAGCAGATCAATATTCTATCGCTTAAAAAAATTCAAGAGTTTAGTATAAAACTGACTGCGACTAATGGTTACACAATCCTTTCATTTCAGGATGTTAGTCATGGTGGGGCAAAAAGATATTCTGCAAACATTCTTCTAAGCAAGGAATATGCAAAACCCGATATGATAGAAATTGTCAGAAAAATTACTGCTGAACTAAAATCTAGAGAATATTATAAAAACAACGAGGTAAAACAACTCTGGGAAGGAAAAGAAGCTCAAGTAATTTGGCTATTCTTGTATCTTTCTCTAGATGATGTGAGTTCTGCAACCTGGATTTGTAGAACTGAGTGGATTAGTAAAAAATTATATCCCAAATTTTTACCGATAAAGCTAGATGGTGAACAGATTGACGATCAAATTGTTATTGACTGGAACAAAAGCTATGGAGATTTTGCAACTATTTTTGATTCGTTTAAATTAACGAAGGAAGCCTATCTAAATTCTATGAATTGCATCTTGAGTAACACAAAACTTATTGTTGATAAAACGATCTAATTCACAGATATGTTCAATCGGAAGCAGCTAATTGAAGCTAATTATCTAGCTCGTATGTCACAACTATATCCAGAGATAGAAAAGTTATATTTTCAGGTGGATCGTATCGGTTCAGCCCCAACTGAATGTAGTGATTTGAGTCAACGCTTTCAAGGCGTGATGGCTTTTGCACACAACATCGTCTTGCCTTTTTCTGAGAAAGGGCTAGAAACCTGGGAAAGAAGTAATAGAAACTATTTGGTAGATCAAGCTATTAAGAATTATCAAAAAGAACTGCTTCGACTAGAATTTGAACTTGAGAAGATTCACAGATAATACAAAAAAAATTCGATTGCAAATAAATCCGTTGGTGGCGAAGCTAGCTAACAACCCGGTCTGAGCTGACTGCCGATAGATATTGGTGGTGTTGTAAAGGTTGTTTGCAGCCGCTCAATTGTTCGGTTGGGCTACATTTCACCGATGGTTGAGGCACGTAGTTTCGGTGATATCTGTCAGTTTTGCGCTCGCCCAGCAGTCCTCTGGTTAGCAGTTTTGAGGTGATGAGTGAGTTTTGCGATCGTCTAGTAGTTTCAAGCGGCACTCACCGAAGCAACTAAACGACGATCGCGATCCGCCACAAACTCTAAACAGGCTCTAATGTCTGTTGCTGTCAGTTCTGGGAAGTCGTCAATAATCTCAGTCATAGACATTCCAGAAGCCAGCCAGCCAAGAACGTCGTAAACCGTAATCCGCATCCGACGAATACAGGGCTTGCCACCACGCTTATCCGGCTCTATGGTGATGATGTGGCGATAGCTCATGATACAGGTAAAGTGTTTGCATCTACATTATATAAAAACATATCTGAAAATAAAAACAAAAAATCTGAAGCTGGAAACTTCCAACTTCAGACTTTTACTAACTCCCCGGGTAGGATTTGAACCTACGACCAATCGGTTAACAGCCGACCGCTCTGCCACTGAGCTACCGAGGATTGGTAGTTTGTGTTACCCACATTTACTAACAATAGCTGAACTTACTCGATTTGGCAAGGCCTTTGATAAACTTTTTTTTTGTCAGACAGCGAGCGGGTTTCAGCCACTAATGCAGCCCCATTCTCAACTTGGCGAGGCGCTGCAGGGATTCTGGATCGAGGGAATTGGCGAGAAAGCGACTAGAATTTTGTTTGCGGGATTTGTGCCGGCGCTCGCTGCGGCGGGCGGTGGATTCTACGTCAGCCGCTAGTTGTTCGGCGGACATCCATTCGGCACCGTAGCCGACTACGGTCAATTGCTGCGCTCGGTCTGAGGTGGCGACAATCATGCGGCCTTTGCCTTTGACCCGCAACTCGTAGCGCAAACTAGCACAAGATTTTTCAATATAAGTATCTGCTGTCTGACCGAAGTCAGTGTAGTGCACCGATAAATTTTTAGTAATAATTTCTTTAACGCCGGGAGTATCTCGATAGTGCGCGTCAAACACCAGTCGAGCCTCAAAATCTTGAACGGCGCTGTAGTTAACTAAAACCTCAATCAACTCGCGGCGAGCTGTTTCGAGTTCGTCGCGATCGCGCTTCTCTCGAAGTCGAGGCCAAAGTCCAATTATGTTATAGCCGTCTACAAGTAAAACTGCTTGCGATACGTAGGGTGACATGGTTCAAGGCTGAATAGCTCCAGCACGTATAGGACATTATTTGCATTGTTTATCAAAGCTTTTGTTGCATTTTATTACAAATTGATGTGTTATTGCTAGCTTCGGTCGCAATAATTAAACCCCCCAAAGCCAGCTTGACCTGGGTTTTGGGGGGTTAGATTTGCTCCATCAAACAACCGATAAATTTGCGGGATTATTCTGCCGATTCCAGCGATACAGGTGATGGCTTACGCCCCGCTTCGCTACGTACAACTGTCGGCAGGGATATTTTCTCAACAGCAGGAGTACAACCCAGCCACTGCACCGACAACTGGGCAAACTGCTGCGGGGGGCCGCTCACGCAAAAACGAGTCGGCAGCGCAGTACCGGGATTCCGCAGCCCCAAAAGCTCCAATTCTCTGGCTGCAGCAGCCACCACCCGTACCGCAGGATCGATCGAAGTCACCCCAGCCGGTAAAAGCGATCGCAGCACAGGAGCCAACAGCGGATAATGAGTGCAGCCGTAAATCAGCGTATCGATGCGCTGCTGAATCAAAGGAGCCAAATATTCCCGAGCCACCTCACAAGTATAAGGGTCGTGAATCCGGTTTTGCTCCACCAGCGGCACAAAAGCCGGACAGCTAACCTGCCACACCAGGCAAGAATCGTCCATCTCCAAAATCGCATTTCGATAAGCATTGCTAGCAGCCGTAGCAGGAGTTGCGATGACCCCGATCCGCTTGCCTTGCTGCACCGCAGCCTGCGCCCCCGGCAGAATTACTCCCAGCACCGGAACATCAAATTCAGCCTGCACCATCTCCATCGCCAAAGCAGAACTGGTGTTGCAGGCCATAATCACCATTTTCACATCCTGTTCCACCAACCAGGTCATAATTTCGCGGACAAACTCCACAATTTCTGACGGCGTGCGAGTGCCGTAAGGCAGCCTCGCCGTATCCCCAAAATACAGTATCGATTCGTTGGGCAATTGTCGGTACAACTGGGTCAAAACAGTCAAACCGCCCACGCCGCTGTCAAAAATACCGATTCTTTGTTGTCCAGAGTCTGTTGTCATTTGTTAATAATTAGTTATCTGTTGGCAGTTGTCAGGAAAGCTGTTGTCAGTTGACACGAATGCAGTTGGCAGTTGTCCTGTTTGGCCGATGCCCGATGCCCGATGCCCGATGCCCGATGCCCAATGCCCAATGCCCACTGCCCACTGCCCATTATCTTTGTTGAAGATAAAGCAAAATGCCGCGAGCGATCGAAGCCGCCATTTGACTGCGGTAAGCTGGGTCAGAAAGCCTAGCAGCATCCTCAGCACCCGTCACAAAACCCACTTCCAGCAAAACAGAAGGCATAGAAGTCTTCCTCAAAACATAAAATCGCGCCTGTCGCACTCGGCGGTCAGTCGCCCCCGTCCCCTCCAAAATACTGGAGTGAATCACCCTCGCCAAATCTTGGCCGTTATTGAAATAATAAGTCTCAATCCCGCTGATATCCGGCCGGCTCATATTAATCGCATTAGCGTGAATGCTGACAAACAAAGTAGCATTCACCCGTTCTGCCAAAGAAACTCTGGGTTCCAGGTCGATTTCGCTGTCGTCAGTCCGAGTCATCACCGCCTGCACCCCCTGCTGTTCCAGCAGTCGAGCCACCTGAAAAGAGATATCCAAAACAATCTCCTTCTCCTGAATGCCTTGAATCCCCACTGCCCCCGGATCGCGGCCGCCGTGGCCCGGATCGATCGCTATTACGGCGCGGCGGTTAGAAGCTTGGGGCAACTCATCGTTTCCGAAAGTCCTTCTCGGCAAAGGCTGCAAATTGGGAGTGCGAGTCAAAGGCTGCTGCGCGCTAGCATTAGATCGCAACTGCAAAGAAAGCAACTGCGGGTTGGGTCTCGTCACCCGGCCTACCTCTACCCCCGATCGCGGCTGCACCCAAATCACCACAGTCTCCGCATCTTCTTGGCTGGCAGTAAACGATACAGGACTGTTGGCATCGAGCTGAGGAATTGCTCCCGTCAGGACACTAGAGGCGATCCTGATCCAGTAAGCTCTCGACCCCTGGTCCCACCCGCTGGTATAGGAGACTTGGCGGTCAGTTCTCACCACCAGTTGCGTGCCGTTACTGGCTAAATCAATTGACTGAACTCTCGCTAAGTTTCCTTGAGCTTGTCTGGCCGGAGGGTCTACAGTCAGGCGGCGGGGAACCGAGGGCTGTCGTACTACACTTCCAGGCAATAGCACAACCCCGCCCAAATTGCTCACAGAAGCCCGCCACTGAGTATTAGAATTCTTCATCCGCAAAGTCACGCGGGTAACGGGCGGGTCTGTTGGCAGTTGCCGGAGTTCAATCTTGTCAACCCCGTGCTGACCGTTCGTTTGAGGCTGTTGGCTGCTTAGGCCCGGAGCCAAACTAGCTCCTTCAATATCGAGGGTGGCGATGTCCCCGGCCCGACTTTGTTCAAAATTAATTTGGGGGCGACCGCCCGCAGTGCGGACTAAAAAACCGTCCGCCGTCACCTGAACGTTCTGAACTACAGTCGCCTCTGCCGACTGGGCTTGGGATGCTGAAGGTTCAACCGATAACCTTTCTCCCCCGGGCTCGGAAATCGGATTTTGAGTTTCTCCCCGCACCGGCGTTGGCAAATCCACTGTCCACTCGCTCGGAGAAATACCCCGGAATTTTACTTGCTGAGGGTCTATAGTAAACCCGTCTCTGATCTCGACCACAATTCTGGTCGTATCGTTGTCAAACTGCCCTACCCGCACCGATTCGATCGCCCCTGAGAGCGGTTTGCTGACCGAGGGACGACCCAGACTCGTCCCCGGCAAGTCGATTACCAACCGCATCGGGTTGAAAATCAGTTGAGCCTTGGGTTGTACTCCCCCCTCTGTTGTAATGTAGAGCCGGTTCTCTGAAGCATCAAACCGCCAAGATTGCAGTCTAGCTGCTTCGGCGGCTCCGGCAAGCAAAAATACACTTAAGAAACTCGGTAGTAGCCAGTGGAATTTCACGACAGTTTTTTCCTCGTTTGCGTTACTGCCAAAAGCTGGAAGGGCGCTGCTTGCCCGATCGGCTTTCAGCAGTTAGCCGCCAGCAGACCGGGGGCTTGGAGCCATCAGTTGTTGGCTAAATTGACTTTTTTATGCGTTAACAGGCTCCAAAATGCCAGAACCCGGCATTTTTGAACTTTCCCGTATACTTGGGGGCGATCGGTTATAAGCTGACTGAAAGATTGTTGGCACAAGGTAAAGTATTTATTTTTAGGAGCAAGAAACAAGGTGTTTCTTGAAGCTAGAAGGTACAAGTTAGAATCTTGAATTTTACCGTTTTTCAAGAGAGGGGTTTCATAGCTCTTTAATATTCGCGAAGCTTGTTGCGGCAACGGTTATAATCCGCTTTACATTTGTGTTTTGTTCTAACTTTTCCTAAACTACCTCGATCACTTAACAACTTACCTCGGGAACAATCCGGATTTCCAAGATTTAGGTAACTTTTCAATGCCGCCAAATTTTAGTTCCAGACCAAATGGCATATTCTTTGGGAAAAGCCTTTTTGCTGACAGCTTGACAGTTAAATACAACTACATAGCGCCCCTGCTCTCTTTTTTTCGGGATTGTTTAGTCAGGCATTTTCGGTGCTGCTTAAAACTTAGTTGGGTCATCGCGATCGCGCCCGCCAATTTGACACTATGATAGCTAGTCCATGTTTTCAGCAGTAACCGGAGAGTTTTGTGTGTTACTTGGGCGGGTAATGCTTTGTCATTTACACTCTTTTTGAGTGTACGATCGACAGCCAGAGCATTGGTTGGTTGACCTGAGAAAAAGTTTTGACCGTCGGTAGATCTAGTTATGGCAGTTGGAGAGTTTTTTCGATCGCCAATACAATCGATCGGCTTCTGGGTAAAACCTGTGATTTGGTTTGATGACTTGCCTTTCGACTAACTGCATAACAGGGATGTGTACTACCAGTTAGAGAAGATACACTATCTTGGTGATTGTGTCAATCTCTGACTTGCTCAAACAGCAACCATCAATAACAGTAGATAAATGACATCGCAGAAAGGGAGACTTACTTTCCAGCAGGAGTCGCCCACAGCAAAAAAGTTGTTGAGGTTAGTTCAAGCCTCCAGATAGCGGTTGTGGAGTCAATCTCGAACCTCAAATCGACTGACTCTCAAGAGAGGGAATTTTTGTAATATAGCAACCGCCCTGACGGTTAGGACATTCTTAATTGCTGAAACATAAGCGGTCGATTGCGCCTTCCCCCGGACTTCTTTTTACCCGGTCAGCTTCGCCGCTACAGCCTTCAACATCTGCTATACCGTACTACTGGGTGCGATCGAGTTCTAGCAACTTTATTTTTGAGCCGGATCGATACCCGCAAGTTATTTTTTGCCATTAGCAACGCACCGCCCTGCGTCCGATCAACAGCGCTGCAATTCGCTCTTGCCCGCAGGTACAAAATTCCGCTTCATCCAGTTCAAAATTGCTTGATTTACTTGTTCGGGGCATTCATCCTGGGGACAGTGGCCCGCATTATCTAATTCAACTAGCTCTACATAATTGGGATTGCATTCGACAAATTGGTGGGGTCGGGCGAACCGAGGGGGAATCATCCGGTCTTGTTTGCCCCAAATTAACAGCATCGGGATTGTTAAATTTCGCATTACGGTCTTGACACTGGGGCAAAACTGTGAACTGCCTACAGCTTTAAATAAAGCGCAGAAGGCGCGGGCCGCTCCCCGATCGCCCGCAGGCCCTGCTAGAATTTCTACTAATTCGTCGGTGACAGCTTCGGGGTTGGAGTAGGCAAAGCCAACCCAGCGGCGGACAAAGGAAGGCTTGCGGGCAAAATAAAACAAAGGCCTGAGTACGATCGGAGAAACAAACAAACTTTCTACAGCTTCGATCGCCGGCAGCAGCCATCCGGGCACCGCTTCGGCACGCACAGAGGGGTCTGGGAGGCTGATCATCACCGTGCCGGCCACCATGTCCGGGTGAGCTGCGGCTACGGCCAGACAAATTAGCGAGCCGATCGAGTTTCCTGCCAAGACTACCGGCTCTCTGATAAAAGTCTGCCAAAAATCATAAACTTGATCGACCCACAAAGACACCGAGTAGTCGATCGGAGCTTTTTGAGAAGCGCCAAACCCCAACAAATCCAAAGCGTAAACGGTTTGGTTTTCGGCAAGGAAAGCGAGATTTTGTCGCCAGTGACCGATCGAAGCTCCAAACCCGTGCAGTAAAATAATCGGCGTTCCCGATGCGCGCGGGGCCATTGGTTCGGGCGCAGAATCTTGAGATTCGATCGCCGCCTGATGGGCAGCCCTATCAGGCCGCAAATAACTGTAGCGAGTTTGCCAACCCCGCCACACCCAGTCTCGTTGAGTTCCCACCCGTTGGTGCCACAGCAGAGAATTTGTCAATTGTGCCTCAGCTCGCAACATAAATTTACACTTGCTTATACATATTCTACAAGGCAAATCAGGCGACTTGGGGGACTTGCCAGACCGAGCGAGATGGGCTAGAAAAAGCCGTGTTACCTCATCCTTAAGCTTTTACCCTGAATTTTTGAAGTTTTGTCATCAATCGGGCAAGGAGGCGGGCGATCGTGTGTGAAGTTAAAATAAAACTAGGCAGAAACTCAGCCAGACTGAGTAGAATAGCAAGTATTGTAAGAATTCATTTACGATCGTCCAAATATTCCCCAAGGCTTTAGCGGAGGGGAGACAGGGCGCGGTAGCACGTCCGGTAAGGGTAACACCTTATAAAACAGTTCGATCGTCAATCGTGAAATATTGACAGCTCAAACCTGTAACTATCAAGAAGCTTCGCTATTAAACTACTGCTTGTAAAACCATTCATGCCTGTGATTGAAAGAAGACAAAATCGCAACCTACCCCAGATCAACGAAAATATTCGATACCCCAAAATCCGGGTAATCGATACCGACGGCGCGCAACTAGGCATATTGACGCCGGCAGAAGCGCTGCGCCTAGCAGAAGAAAAAGAACTCGATCTCGTACTTGTCAGCGACAAAGCTGACCCGCCCGTATGCCGGGTAATGGACTACGGGAAGTACAAATTCGAGCAGGAAAAAAAAGCGCGAGAAGCAAAGCGGAAGCAGCACACTGCCGATGTTAAAGAAGTGAAGATGCGCTACAAAATTGAAGAACACGACTACCAAGTGCGTCTCAAACTAGCAGACCGCTTTATCAAATCTGGGGACAAAGTAAAAGCCACGATCATGTTCAGAGGTCGGGAAATCCAACACAGCAACCTAGCAGAGGACTTGCTCAAGCGCATGGCCACAGATTTGCAGGAAATCGCAGAAGTGCAGCAAGCGCCGAAAAAAGAAGGACGCAGTATGATGATGCTGCTGTCGCCAAAGAAAGTATAAATAGATAGTCATTAGTAAGCAGTCATCAGTCATAAACTGGTGACTGATAGCTGATGACTTCCGAAATTAGTCAGGAATAAGCTACCACACAGGGAAATCAACGCTGCATGGAAAATTTTCAAATCAGCGGTTCGGCGGGAGTAAGACAAGGAGTGCTGCGATCGCTCAACCTGCGATCGGAAGAAGTAGAGCGAACCGTACTGATGTTCCTCGTCTACACTCTAACCTCCGTCGGGCTGATCTGGCTGGAACTGAGCACAGTAGGTCTTTTTCTAGATGAATTTGGTGCAGACAAAATGCCCTGGATTTACATAGCCAGTGCGTTTATCGGTTCTGGCTTGGGATTTGTCTACTCGTGGCTGCAAAAAATCCTGCCGCTGAGGCGCACCGTAGTGGTTGTTCTGGCAATGATGTCGGTACCGCTATTTTTGTTTCGATTTGGCATCGGCTACGAAAATACTAAGATAGCTGGCATCAGCATCGCTTTTATTACTATTTTTTTGATGTGGCTGTGGGTGGAAGCTTGCTATGTCCTCAATGACCTCAATACTTCTATCACTTCCAACCAACTGTTTAATATTAGAGAAATCAAGCGCACCTATCCGCTAGTCAGTAGCGGCTATCTAGTAGCTGGAGTAGTCAGCGGATTTTCTCTACCTGTTTTGCTCTACATAGTTGGACTCAAAAACGTTACCCTCATATCGGGGTTGATGGTGGCGACAGGCTCAATGTTGCTCTACTACCTCACGGAAAAATACAGCCAAGCATTCCCGGAAACGGCTCACTGGACGGATGACGACGAAGACGACAACCAAGAAGAATTTACCGCCCGCAAAGTTACGGGCCCGCTGCAAAAATACGCCGTACCTCTAGTCAGTTTCTTCATCCTCGCAGAAGTCGTCTACGTGCTGGTAGATTTCCAATTCTACAGCCAGCTAGAATACCAAAACCCGGGGGACGGAGCTAGCTGGATAGCTAGCTTCCTGGGGATTTATGAAGGCATACAAGGCCTGTTTCAAGTGGCGACTCAGTGGTTCGCTTCGAGCCGGTTGGTGGAAAGAATCGGTGTATTCGTGACGGCGATGATTTTGCCGGCGGGCATCGCTATACTCGGGGTGCTGACCGTAGGAGCATCTCTGGGCCAGCTAGTTTCTGTGTTTATCGGGCTGATATTGCTGAGATTTTTAGACGAACTGCTGCACTACACGCTTTTGGAAACCGTTAGCCCGGTTTTGTTTCAACCGATTCCCGACAATATTCGATCGGGAATTCAAACTTTGGTCAACGGTGTGGGCGAACCATTATCCTGCGGAGCAACAGGAGTAGGCATCCTGATTATGCTGTGGGTGACAGGCAAGATACTCCCCCAGCAAGACGAAAATGTATTTCACGACCAGCAAAGCTTGATATTTATTGGCGCGATCGTCATATTGGCACTGTTGTGGGTGTTTGTCGTCTGGTTGATCCGCTCTCAATACGTGGGCTTGTTGGTCAAAAGTGCGGAGCGGGGGCGCTTGGGCGTCACAGACGTTGACCTCAAAGCTCTCAAGCGCGCAGTGGTGGAAACTCTACAAAAGCCGGGGGGCGAAGATGAAAAGCGCTCTTGCATAGAACTCCTGACGCAAATTGACCCCAAAAATGTCGGAGAAGTTCTGGCTCCCCTCCTCGATTCGCTGTCCCCTGGTTTGCAGCGCCAGAGCTTGGAAACGATGCTGCAACACCCGAACCCCGCATATTTAGAAGCTGTCGGCGCACTCTCGCAGCAATCCTTGCCGCCGGAGGTGCTGGCCTTGGCTTTGCGCTACATCTGGCTGACGGAAGCTGAACCGAATATTGAGAGCTTGCGGCCTTACTTGCAGCCGACGGTCGATCCGGTGGTGCGGGGTACGGCGGCTGCTTTAATTATGAGAAGGGGCGATCGCCAGCAAAAGGCAGAGGCTACTAATACTCTGCGGCAAATGCTGACGCACAAACAAGAGCGGGAACGTGTTATGGGGACGCGGGCTCTGGGAGAGGCTGATTATTTGCAAGGGCTGCGGCTGTACATCCCCAATCTGTTGCAAGATGAATCTCTGCGAGTGCGCTGCGCTCTGTTAGACGTGATTTCGTCTACTCATTCGGAAGAATATTATCCTTCGCTGCTGCGCGGACTTGGTTACAAATCGACTAGGGAAGCGGCTTTGCAGGCAATAGTCAAACTTCACAACGATGCCATTCCTTTGCTCGTGTATTTGGCTGAGGACATCCACAAGTCGGATTTGGTCAGGTTGCAAGCTTGGACGGCTCTAGGTCAAATTGGGACAAATGAGGCGATCGACATTTTGGTGAGCAATTTGATGACGGCTTGGGGAACGACGAGGCGCAATATCCTCCGCATCCTTTTGAAAATGCCTTCGGAAGCGGGGATAGAAGGGGTTCTAGACCGCATCGGCCGTAGCGGCTTGGAAACTCTGATCGAACAGGAGTTAATGTTTATCGGTCAAATTTATGCAGGTCTGGTAGATTTGTCTGGGGTAACAAGCTACGGCAATTTCTCAGAGCCAGAGGCCCACAGTGCCCGGAAACCTGGGAACGATACGGCTCAATTGTTGCAGCGGGCTCTGGCGGGGTTGGAAGCTGATGCTAGGGAGCGGTGTTTTTTGCTGATGAAGTTTCTTTATCCGCTGGACACGGTACAAGCCGCTGCTTTCAACATCGCTTCCGGCCAACCTTCTTTGGTTGCTAGGGGATTGGAAATTCTCGATAATACTGTGGATATAGCTAGGAAGCGATCGCTCATCAATTTGTTAGACCAACACTCGGAAAGAGAAAAATTGAGCAACCTCTCGGAATTGATGGTTTACAAACCTCTAGCCCCTAGCGATCGTTTGCGGCGCTTGCTAGAATTGCGCCACTTCCTTTCGGATTGGGCATTGGCCTGCTGCTTTCACTTGGCGAGGGAAGCGCGCTGGAGTCTTACGGCTCAACAAACTCTCGTCTGCCTGCAGCACCCGACGGGTTTTGTCCGCGAAGCAGTGTTAGCCTATTTGAAAATAGCCTCGCCGCGGGCTTTGGTCGAATTGTTGCCCAGGCTGCAAAATGACCCCGATAATTTGGTATCCGCTCAAGTTGAAGAGATGATGGCAGAGTTGGGTGCTGGGGGAAAAAGGTAAAGAAGGAAGAAGGAAGAAGGAAGAGGGAAGAAGGAAGAAGGAAGAAGGAAGAGGGAACAAAAAGAAACTATGCCCAATGCCCAATGCCCAATGCCCCATGCCCAATTCCCAATGCCCCATGCCCAATTCCCAATTCCTCTTCTTTTGTTTAAGTTTAAATTAATCATTGCATCTCATTATGTTAACCAGCGTCGAACGCCTATTGTTTGTGAGGGAGGTTCCGATTTTTAAGGAACTGCGGGATGATTTTCTCGTGCGTCTAGCATCGGTAATGGATGAACTTTCGTTTCCTTCAAAGCACAGGATTTTTACGGAAGGACAAGAAGGGCGGTCTCTCTATATTTTGGTATCGGGAACGGTGCGCGTGCATATAGGCGATCGGGATTTGGCACAGTTGAAAGCGGGGGCTTGTTTCGGGGAAATGTCCCTGTTTGATGCAGAACCTCGATCGGCTTCTATTTCTACTGTCGAACAATCCGAGTGTTTGATGCTGACTCAAATGCAGCTATACGATGCGATTGATGAAACGCCGGGAATTGCGGTGAATATTATTCGCTTGCTGTCGCGCCGGATTCGAGAGTTGAATCAAAAGTTGAATGCTAAAGAGGCAATTATGCCTCCTACAGAGACTGTGAGAGTTCCTGAAATGCGGTGAAATGGGGGAATTGGGAATTGTGTTTTTAGTCGATCGGTAATTCTGCACAATTTATCTTCTGTAAGGTGCCAATAGCGCACAATTTCTCTGGCTAGTGTGCGCTGTTGGCACCTTACGAATAGCGACTACAAATAGGCACAATTTCTCTGGTAGAGTACACCATGCCAGCCCAGGGTAAGAGCATCTCAATCAGTCTTGACACAAGGATTTGAGAAGAAGCATCATGTACTCATCATTAATCGCAGCCCGTTTCCTTTTCTGTCGCAAGCTAAGCTTGAGAGTCGTATTATGTCCCCTCGATTACCTCTAATACGGTAGGATATCCCCTCACGAAAAATATATCCCCCTAATTGACAATCTCCAAAACCCGTCCTTTTAATCGCGGTCACTCGATCGCACATGAGATCGTATCAAATCCGTTAGCATCGGAATAGTAAATTCGAGTTCACGGTTGACTGTTGACTGTTGACTGTTGACTGTTGACTGTTCACGGCGTCAACAGTCAACATCATGTATGAGTGTAACCGGAAATGATATCATTTCTTGATTGACAGCATGAAGCGACATCCGTCCGATCGCAGCCAAGTTCCGAGGGCTATTCAATGACCGAATGCCACATCTATCTTCATTAAAAGTGACATCTAAAATCAAATGTTCTTGATTTTTAATACTCCAACGTTGGCGAATAGCGCGACTGTTAAACTGGACACCCACGGGTAAGGATATGAGGTAAAACTGTTTTCGCGATAGCACTCACGAAGTAGTACGGATGGGGGAGAGTTTCTGTTTGGAACAAGTTCGATATATATGGCTGCGATTATCCCTGGTTATCCATCCAAATAATTTTATTTTATGAAAATCTTAAATTGCATGGGTACAAACGAGTGAGGCTAAAAGCTGAGATTCGCGCGCTGCGCTCGTGTTTGAGAAGTTTTAACTTCCCCCCACGGAGAAAAGTTCAGACTAATGATACTATCTTCACAAAAAAATGTAACTGCAGACAAGCCCCAAACCCGAATCTTCATCAGTCGCAGCCAATCTAAAATCTAAAATCTAAAATCTAAAATGGCATGACTATCGCCAATAAGGCCGGCCCTTCCAAAAAACTCCCACCGTAACTCCGATTAATGCAGGGTACGATAAACTTGCTAATAAAGGAGGGATTGGTAGCAAAGACTTTAACACCAAACCCAAGAGCACGCAGAAAACTAAAACCCACAAACTAATTCGGTTGAGCAAAAATTGTTGTTGCCAATACTCTAAAAAGTACACTGCTAAAGCTCCCATTCCCACTGCCGCAGCCAAAGGTATCAATGTCCCGAGGGAGGAGCCGTAAAGAAGCGTCACGACGTTGCGGATTGGCTGCGACTGTGTGAAACCCCAGGCTAAAAATAACTCCAATCCAACCACGATGCAGTTGACGAGGGCAGCAATTTGTAGCATTTCTCGCCAAGGTAAAAGCTTTAAGCGCCGCAGAAAATTGTTCACGATCGGCAGATTAGGTAGGTTGTTTTGATTTTATAACAGTTTTGCCCTGACGATCGACCTTTGATGACAATTTGTAAAGTAAAATAAAGATATAGAGCAGTCTCTTGACAAATTCACCCAGAGTACCTGCCTATTAGTTGTGGCAACCGTGAAAGGAAAAAAGTTATGGTGGAGAACACTGTCGATTGTGCTGTAGCTTGCGTCAATGGCTGCGTTCTGGGCGACAAGTGCCCGAAGCGAGAATACGCAGAAGCAACGTCCAACTTTATTGAAAATACTTCTCTGGATAAAATGCTAGAAATAGCAGAGGAAGCCCTGAGAAGGAAACGGATGGAACCCCCCAAATGGGTAACTCCTGATTTTCCCGAATAGAATTAGCCTCCCCATTAAAAAGCGATCGCCCTTTTCAAACGGGCGATCGCTTTTTGTATTCCCAATGAAATAGCTGAGCCGAATCAATATATTTCCTGGGATAGAAGCTAAAAGCTGAAATAGCAATTAAAATACTACTTAATTATAGCCTTGCTCAAAAAAATGAGGTATGATTTATAGACTATATAACCACTTAAACGTATAGGGCTCGCATCCCAACTACGTCCGCGAATATGAGAGATCGATCCGCTATATAGCCAATGGCGATTAATAAAAACAATTAAGTTAAAGCCAAATTCAGACATTTTACATTTAATTGAGTTCAAAAACAAACAGGAGCAAGTATCGTGGCACAACAAAAGAAAAGCAACGAAAAAACAACAACAGAACGCGATAATTTGGGCGAATTGCCTCAAGAAATTACCGAATCTTACGGTACCGGCGTCGTCGATCGACCGGATTTGAGCCAAGACGACATCACAACCCTGCAGGACAGCAGTTCGGAATACTCTGCCACCAGTTCCCAAATCGGCGGCGAGGATGGCGATCCGGCTGCGGAACAAGAAAGTGCCACTGGCGAGCAATCGGTGGGCGGAACCGCGCCTACTCCCGACATGGATATGGTTGACGAACTCGGAGCCGCTGCGGGCATAGAGATGGCTGACGGGGCTATTTTGCACACAACAGATATGCTTGAACGTCGAGATGAAAGTCGGTGGGAATTAGACCCGAGTTCTGCGGAAGATTATCAGGAACGACCGGATTTCTAGGTCTATTTGGTACAAAAAAATAGGTACTATAATAGGAGCGGGTTCACCAGTATCCACACTTACAGCATATTCGGTGGTTCATGAAGTACAGTATCCGCCTTAATTGTTGGTACACTGTTATGTAAGGTGCGTCGCTGCTCATGTTTAATGGAACTTGCAGATTGACTGGTGGCGACGCACCGATGCTTACGACAAGATTGTGTGTACCGCATATACATGGAATATGCTGTAATCTGCCAAGTATTTGTAAATCCGCCCCTCCTCACTTTTGCTCTCGCAACACGTATCCAACTCCTCGAACAGTATGCAGCAGGCGTTTTGAGTTACTTACTTCTAACTTAATCCGTAACGCCCGAATATACACTTCAATAATGTTTGACTCTCCCATAAAATCGTAACCCCAAACTTTTTCTAAAATTCGATCGCGGGTAATAACTTGACGGGAATTTTGCAGCATAAATTCTAATAAATCAAACTCTTTGGCAGTGAGTTCAATTAGTTGACTGCCTCGATATACTTCACGGGTTAAACCGTTCAAAATTAGGTCTTCAAATTGTAAGTTATCCGGGTCATTGGGTTGAGTGCGGCGCAGACGTGCTTTCACTCTCGCGAGGAGTTCTTCCATACTGAAAGGCTTAGTAACATAATCATCGGCTCCAGCATTTAATCCCGTCACGCGATCGGGTACTTCATCTTTTGCTGTTAACATAATTATTGGTACTTGAACACCAGTCGATCGCAACCTTAAACAGATATCTAATCCAGAGATACCGGGAAGCATCCAATCTAAAATTAATAAATCCGGTTGAGCATCGCGAGCGATCGTTAATCCATCCAATCCATTGGGGGCGACAGTGACGTGATATCCTTCAAGACTAAGTTCAGATTCGATGAACTTTGCCAGTTTAGGGTCATCTTCAACAAGGAGAATGCGATCGCTCATAGCTGCGGATTCCAGACAGGTAAGGTGATAGTAAAAATACTACCTTCTCCCGGTTTAGATCGGAGCGTAATACGTCCTTCCATGCCTTCGATCAGGCTTTTGGCGATCGCCAATCCCAACCCTGTACCGTCTCTAGAGCGCGTCATTGACTCATCCACCCGGTAAAATCGCTCAAAAATCCGGTTTTGATGGGGGAGAGAAATACCAATTCCGCGATCGGCCACATGAATCATCACCTGCTGTTCCCTCTTTTCTAATACTAACTCAACTGGTTGTTCGGGAGCAGAATACTTGATTGCATTATCAACTAAGTTAATTAATACTTGTTGTAAACGATCCTGATCCGCACAGGCTACAACATCCTCATCATTTGACATCAAAATAATTTTCCGATTGCTAACTTTTTGACTCATCTGGGCCACCTCAGCCACCAGAGTATTCAGCATCACCGGATTCAAACGAAAGTGCAAGTTGCCACTATCAGCCCGTGCCAAATCGAGCAAATCTTCTAACATCCGAATCGTGCGTTCAGTTTCCCCGACGGCTGTTTCCAGTGCTTGTTGCTGATAGTCACTTAAGTTAGTGCTGCGTCGCAGCAAACTTTGTAAATAACCAACTACAACCGTCAGAGGAGTGCGTAATTCGTGGGAAACATTGCCGACAAATTGGCGTTGCTGCTCCCAAGAACCAGATAAGCGAAACAACATCTCATTAAAAGTTTGCGCTAGTCCTAAAATCTCATCAGGAGCCTGATGCAGTTGGAGTTTGGCCGCCTGCAAATTATCAGCAGACAAAGTGCTAGCTACCTGACTCATATGTTCCAAAGGATGGAGAGCGTGACGAATGCGACTGGCGATCGCCAACATTAACACTAAGATTACCACAATACTGACAACAATTAGACTGCGAATCCCATCATTTAATTGACGCTGCTCATCAGTGATATCTTGAGAGAAATATACCGTACCCAGCAACTCATTTTTTATCCTCAGAGTTCTGCTGCATATCACCAAATAGCGATCGCCCACCCGAACAAAAGTCGGCTCAGCAGGTACTTCCGTCAACGAGATCATCTTCGTAATCTTAGAAGATTGCAGATCCATATCAGGTGAATTTACCAAAAGCATCCCATCATTTCGCTTCACCCACACCATGATTCCTCCTGTGGAAGCTTTATGCACGCTTCGGGTTAAGCCAATTTCTAGTGAACCCATTTCACTATAAAGCTCAACCTGTTCGGGAAAGCGTATTCCAATATATTCCAGGGTTTGTTTGTGGGCACCGACTAGATTTTGCGACCTTTGCCAGCCGGCCCAAAATGCCACACTGCTGAGTGCTAAAATCGAGAGCACCAGCAATTCCAGCGTCAGGCGAAACTGAAGCGAAGAGGTGGAAATTCGCTTGCCCGTGAGATGGTTGATAGCGGCTCTAACTTGGGAAATTAGCTTCATTATATCGTCAGGTTTTGAGGAGAGTCAAGCATTCAAATGAGTCAATTTTTAACTAGATAAAATTAGTATTGCGTCGAATAGGCGAAAGTTAGTGCGGTCGCGATTATCGACCGCTATATTTAAGATTTGTGGATATTTTTTTCATCAGGCTGCTATCTTAAAAGTTTTCCGCAGTACCTTGAATTTGGTTAAACTCAAATCGTCGATCGTAATCTGTTACACCATAAAGATTAAAACTAATGGTTGGTTTATCTCCCAGCGCTTCCACATGATGAATCGCATCTGGCATTAAGCACAAAACGTCACCAGGAGCAAGCAAAATATCGCCCACTGTTGTGATTTTATCGGGAAACTTGCGAGTTGGCGATCGCTGCCAAAAAGTATTTTTCTCCTGTCCATCAAGTAGGGCCACCAATCCCCAACTGGCATGATTGTGAATCGGAGAAACTGCACCAGGAGCCCAAGCCACCAACTGCACCGTCAGAGGAAAAAATGGTTCATCATACAGTGTTTGTACTGCCCACCCTGTCTCAGAGTCAGGCTCAAGTAGAGCAATTTGAAACCAGGAGGAACTATCTAACAACCTGCGGACAAGGGGACAAATTGCCTGGAGTCGTAAATAATCATCACTAATTTGCTCTAATACATCTTCCAAGTCAGTTAAAAAGCGGTAAAGTCGGTAGGGATGGGTCAAATCTTCAATTTGACTTGTAGCCTCAAAAATATTGCACTGTCCATCATTAGTCACTAACCAGTCTTTTCCTGTCATAATTTCTCAACTCGCGGTTAAATTACTGCACTACTAAAAGATAATCAGGGTTAATCTCCACTCTATAAGACATTCCTGGCAACTAGATGATGCGTTCCTAATTACCAGATGAATTTTTGCTGAAGAAAGGGGCGTATAAAGTATTCAGAGTTTTATCTCCCATCCATCTCTTCCTCATCTAGCACTCATTTTCTTGAGTGTTAATGTAAACAGCCTCAAGTCTTGAGGACAACAAAAAGCCAGCCAAATTGCCAGATAGCAAGAATTATCAAGCAAATATCTGGCATGGAACTATTAACAATTTATCTGGGAATCAGACACATGAAAGTAAAATACATTACCACGATCGCAATTGCCACCATTCTCGGTTTGGTAACAACTAATGTTAGCTACGGCAACTTCAAGTCTTCAACAAACTCAAACTCTACAACCATTTCATACAAGGTTGCAGAATCCAATCCTTGTGCTGGTAAAGCCAATCCTTGTGCTGGTAAAGCCAATCCTTGTGCTGGTAAAGCCAATCCTTGCGCTGGTAAAGCCAATCCTTGTGCTGGTAAAGAAAATCCTTGTGCGGGCAAAGCCAATCCTTGTGCGGGTAAAGCCAATCCTTGTGCGGGTAAAAGCAGCAGAGCAACCCTTCATCCTCAATTCTACACCGAAAAAGGTGTTGCTCTTGATGGTCAGGATGTCGTAGCCTATTTCACCCAAAGCAAATTAGTTATGGGAGTTAGCCAATTTAAACATAATTGGGGTGGAACAACTTGGATGTTTGCTAGTGCAGCCAACCGTGATATGTTTGCTAAAAATCCTGAAAAGTATGCTCCTCAATACGGTGGATATTGCGCCCAGGGTACCAGTGAAGGGAATCTTGTTGTCACCCAGCCTGACGCCTGGAAAATCGTTAATGGGAAGCTTTATCTCAACTACGATAAGAAAGTACAAGCACAGTGGATGGCGGATATCCCCGGTCACATTGCTTCAGCAAACAAAAATTGGCCTGCTATTCTGAATAACAAAGAACTGTTCCGCTAAGCTGAAAGTGATGCAGCCAATTAATCCTTAACCGCCACGGATGTTACATCCAGCATTTTTCATTTCTATGGGGTACAAAAAGGTAATTGTAATTGCGTGATTGCGTAATTTAACAAGCTGTACCTCACACAATAGACAACGGCTACATTTTTTTATTGAGCCACATATTCCGTGGCTTACCCTTCATAAAGCGTGTTTGTAGTCAGGACTTAAGTTTTCTCTATGCCTGTGAACAATTACTATTAGTCCAGACTACAAACTTACTGTGGTTAGATCGCCGGATATGATATTATGTATCGCAAAAACCGGGTTGATGAAGCCAACCCTCCTCAACAAAAAGGTGCTGTATGGAATTTAAAGATTTTATGGCTTTGCTGCATCCTGTTTTAGCTGTAGCGATTGTTTTTCCTATGCTTGGTGTTGTTCTCAATATGGCGTGGCAAACCATGCAGCGTCGCAAGCAAATTGCGATCGACACCAAGAGCAAAATTCCACCTGTAGTCGGTGCAGAACACGTCAAAGCAGGTCGAATTCTGTCAGGTTCTGTGGTAGGAGTGACGTTGTTGGGTCTGGCATACCCGATTTTTGAGCATATTTTGAGCCAGGATGTTTGGAGCAAAAACTCGTTTCAGGTCATTTTCATTGTGCTGATGTTTGTTGCAACTGTCGCCTCTTTGGTCATGCTATATCGATCGACACCCGCTATGTGGCGCGGCATATTTGCCACCCTAACGGGTACTGGTTTGGTGATTCTTGGCACTCAAGATGGCGTTTATCGGCGAACCGATGAATGGTATTGGTCTCACTACTATATTGGCATCACCGCTGCCTTACTTATGGTTTTTTCCCTTGCCATCATTCAAGACATTTACAAAGACCGCTCAAATCGCTGGCGCACTATCCATGTCATCTTGAACTCGATCGCTGTGCTGCTCTTTCTGGGACAGGGAATGACGGGAACCAGGGATTTATTAGAAATTCCTCTGAACTGGCAGAAACCCTATATTTATAGCTGTGATTTCCCCAATAAGACCTGCCCCAAACCGTGAGCGATCGCATTAATTTGATATTCCAGAACTTACCCATTAAGACCAAAGAAACCGGGTTTTTTACCGAATCTGTGGGCGACAATGCAGAATTGTCGTAAAAAAACCCGGTTTCTGACCGTACAGTGCGTTCAGGACTATATTCACGTCAAACCGAGTTTATGAAGCCCCGATTGCATCAGTCCTAATCAGTAATACATCTTAATCATTGCGAGCCAAACCCTGAAGGCTAACTTGCAAAACCGACAAACCCAAAATTAGCAAAAACAAAACCAGCCCGATCGTACAAGCGTAGCCAATTTCCAAATCATTAAAAGCCCGTTCGTAAAGATAATAAACAACAGTCTTAGAACTATTGCGAGGGCCGCCCTGAGTCATAATATAAACTTCTTCAAAAACCTTAGTAGCAGAAATCGCCGAAATCACCGCTACCAAAACTAGATACGGCTTCATCAGCGGCACAGTAATATCCCAGTGCTTTCCCAAACCATCAGAACCATCAATAGCAGCCGCTTCATAAAGTTCTGCCGGGATAGATTGCAGCCCCGCCAAATAAATCACCATGTAATAACCCAACCCTTTCCAAATAGTAACTGCCATGACGCTAAAGATTGCTAACTTCGGATTAGCCAGCCAAGAAACAGGAGGTAAACCCAACAATTCCCCCAACTGATTCAGCAGTCCAGTCTCAGCAAACAGCCACTTCCAAGCAATCCCGGCGACAACCATTGAAATCACCGCCGGCGTGTAGTATGCGGCTCGAAACCAGTTCATCCCCTTAAGTTTTTGGTTGCACAAAATCGCCATTCCCAACGGCACAACAACCAATACAGGCACAACGCAGGTGAGATACAGCAGCGTATTCGTTAAAGTTTGCCAAAATGTGCGATCGCCCCACAACCTGTAAAAATTCTTCAACCCCACCCACTGCGGCATTTGAGTTAAATCATATTCGTAGTTGGTAAAACTCAAATAAAAAGCTTGCACCGCAGGCCAAAAAACAGTCAAACTCAAAATAAATAAAGCCGGAAGTAAAAACAAATAAGGCGTCAAAGAGCGTCGGGAAAAAGTCACAGACATAAATTAGTTATAAGTTATTGGTTATTGTTTTACTCATCATATCAAATCCAGTTACATCGGAATGATTCAACCGCGAAGACGCGAAGAGCGCGAAGGAAGAACTGTATCTTTTTCTTTCTCTTCCTACCCTTCGGGAACGGCTTCGCCGAACGCGTCCTTTGCGTCTTCGCGGTTCATTTAATCTTACTCAATATTGATGATCGCATAGCCTGTCTCAAATAAATGAGGTATGCTGACAAGCGAGATCCTGTTTCTCAATTAGCAATTACCAATTACCAATCACCAAGCGTACCTCATTTTACTAAGAAGTGCTATATGTTATTTAACTCCCGAAAACAACGCCTGCCAATCTCCGGGAGAACTGCCATTTTCCCCCTCTTTCACCTCAAAAGTAACGTTGCAAGCTTGCGGTTGTTCCAAGGATTGCACGCACAATTCTGCAATATCTTCCCGACTGACTTTGCCCCTAATATTGTCTCCTTGCTCGAAGATTAAAGCTTTGCCTCCCGGTTCTTCTGTCAAAGCGCAAGGTCTGACAACAGTATAAGGTATGCCGCTCGATCGCACGCAATCTTCCCCTTTCAACTTCCAAGTCAAAATTCCCCCCAACATATCATTCATCCTGACAGCAGGCGGTTCTTCTTCCAAGTTAATTCCCGGGCGGCCCGGGCGGGTAACTCCTGCCGAACTCACCATCACAAATCGCGGCAAATTCTGTCCCCCATAAGCTTTAACAGATTCTAACTCCAGTTGAAAAATACCCGGTGTAAATTTCGGGTTGAGCGCGCCGTCATATTCAAATTTGCTCAACATTAACTGAAAAGAAAAAATACTGCTGGCATCAAATTTAGAGCCATCTTTGACAGTTTTGGCGCGGAATACTGGAATTAACTCATCAAAAGGAACGGTGACAGTAATCCAAATATTGTAAACAGTATCAAACGAATAGCAATAGCCAATTCCATCCCATTTAGCTTCGCTGCGAACAATCAATTTGTAGCGCTTGCCGTCCCCTTTGACACGTAGTTGAAGGCCGCTAAATCCTGTGAGATTAAGCGGAGGATCGAAGTTGCGGGTACGCACCGAAGCAAAGCCGCCCGAGTTGGCAGTAGAAACATTCCCTGTGAAGATAGCTGTATTGTCTGTAAGTACGATCGAACTTTCGCTGGTGCCGCCCATCACGATGTCGTCGAGGGCCCCCCAAGTTTCTTTTAAATCTTGGCTGGGTTTTGTGAAGTCAAAAACAGTTTTTTCGCCTGCTTGAAGTAGCTGGCGGCGAACAGCTTGGACTAAATTATTGATGCCTTTGTATTCGACTATTTCGGGAACATCCACAACTTCCGGCATATAAAATTTGATGCCTTGATAGTATTTTTCCCGCGTTGGGGTGTCTCCTTCTACTGGTTGAACTTTGGTGCCGGTACAGCAGATAACTGCTTCTATGCCCTCGGTTACTAACGGTGTTAGCGTCTCTGCGAGAGCGATATCTCCTTCGACTAACTCGACATTTTTGCCGAGAATTTCTGTTGCTCTTTTAGCATCTCTGACGAGGCAGCGTACTCTATATCCCCGCTGTTGCAGCCGCTTGACAACTCGCTTCCCAACGCCGCCGGTGGCACCGGCTACCAGTACCAATTTGGGTTGGTCTTGTTTAGTTTTGCTGCTGCTTCCAAACAGTTGTTGCAGCCAGCTAATGCTGCCAATAAAGGGAATGACGCCGAAATAAGCCAAGGTTTTGACAAATCTGCCGGCATCCCATTGGGCGGTATTTTTTTCAGTCATACAAGCTTCCTCAGAATTGGCTCAAATCTACTTAGCTGCTTTTGTATTTTAATGGAATTTTAGATTTTTGAATTGGGTCGATTCCCTACCTTCGGGATAACAACGCCTGCGCGGACTTTTTTTCACATCACAACGGGTTTAGGATGAGTTTGGCTTAAAGGAATCTCAATAATCAACTCGGTTCCCTCTCCGGGGGCAGAAATGCAAGTCAATTTGCCGCCGTGTTGTTCTACCACAATTTCGCGGCTAATCGCCAAACCTATCCCCGCACCTTTGCCCACCGGTTTTGTGGTAAAAAACGGCTCAAAAATTTTCTGGCGCACTTTTTCTTCCATGCCCCAACTGTTGTCCTCGATCCGAATTGCTACGGCTTTTTTTCCGGGACAAACTTCAGTCACTATCCGAATTTGTCCGCACTTAACTGGCTCTTCTTTGTCCCCGCCGTGCGGCGATAAATTTTTGTTGACAAAAGCCTCTTCTAGAGCATCAATTGCATTTGTCAGTACATTCATAAATACTTGGTTGATTTGAACTGCGTAACACTCAACCAAAGGCAGAGATCCATATTTTTTGATGAGATGAATTGCTGGGCGATCGGGCTTCGGTTTGAGTCGGTTGCTCAAAATCAACAAAGCACTGTCCAATCCGTCGTGAATGTCAACTGGTTTAATCTCTGATTCGTCAATTCTAGAGAAGTTTCGCAGCGACTGAACTATCTCGCGGATGCGGTTAGCTCCTACTTTCATTGAACCCAGCAACTTCGGCAAGTCTTCAACTATGAACTCTAATTCTACTGCTTCTATTTGTGCTTGAATTTCTGGCGAAGGCGACGGATAGTTCTGGTCGTAAAGCTGCAATAAATCGATCATTTTTTGACTGTATTCGTTGGCATAGCTAAGATTGCCGTAGATGAAGTTAATCGGGTTAGTGACTTCATAAGCTACCGCCGCCACCAACTGTCCCAAACTCGACATTCTTTCGCTTTGCACCAATTGAGTTTGCGCCCGCTTAAGCTCGGACATCGCTGTTTTTAAATTAGCAGTTTTTTCCCGTTCTCTGGCGACTGATGCTTGCAGTGCTGTATTTAATTTTTCGAGTTTATCGACTTGACACAGCACTATATTAATCATTGCTTTTTTCAGTTCCAATGCAGCGTCTATTTCGCATTGTTTCCAAGGCAACGATTTGCACCTCACATTTTCTTTCCACAGCTCGAATGATTTCCGAGGAGACAGCCGCTGGCTGCCACTTTCATCGGTTTCAACTGGTTTATTGGGGTTGCCCGCCCAATTTACGGTCTTAATTACTTCCGGGCGAAACCACAAAACGTATATTTTCATAGTCGGCGATATTTCTATCGCCAAACACCCGCTGGCTGTGTCTTTAAATTCCTCAGCTTCTGGATATAATTTGGTCAGCGATTCGGTATAAAAAATTTCTTTATTTAAATGCTTTTGCACCCACTGAGTTAAGTATTTGAGAGCTTCTCCCTGAGGTGTTTTTCCTACTTGATAGCATTTTTCTCCAAATACTATTGCTGCTCCATTGGCGTTGACTGCTTCCAGCAAATTGTGCTGACAGTTAACGAACACTTGGGACAAGTTTTCGGAGGTAGATATGTCTTCAAAAATCTGGGTTTGAATAGATTTTAAGTGTAGTTTGTAGTCGTAGTCTTCGCTGCCTTCTTTTGATTGCAGTTCTAAGGACATTACTTGCCCGATAAATTCGCAGGCTGCGCGCAGTTCGTAGTTGAGGTATTTTGGTGTATAGTTGTGGCAAGCAATCAATCCCCACAGTTTTTTGTCTTTGATTAACGAGATTGACATCGAAGCTGCAACGCCCATATTTTGCAGGTATTCTATGTGAATGGGAGAAACGCTTCTCAATACGCTGAAACTGAGGTCGGTGGGCTGGGTGTTGACAGCATTGTTTCCAGAAACCAGGGGGACTGGTTGATAATTAATATCTGGGATTAACCTCAGCCAATTTAACGAATACAGTTGTCTGGCTTGTTTGGGAATATCTGAGCTGGGGTAGTTTAATCCTAAGAAAGGACTCAGATTTTCTGCTTTGTCTTCAGCGATCACAGCGCCGTTGCCTTCACGATCGAATTGATAGACCATTACTCTATCAAACCCGGATATTTTTCTGATTTCTTCAACAGTCATTTGACATAAACCGTTGAGATTTTTGGCGCTTTGAATTTTGCTGACGGTGGCTCTTACTGAATGATAAAAGCTAAAAACCGAAAGATTTTCTGGATTTGTGGCTAATTCCAACTCGACCATCAATACTTCTTCTACTCGGTGGAGGATGCAGTCAAATTCTAAATATTTACCTTTGTTTATGACAGAAAGTTTAATGGGATTAACGGTTTTTAAGTTTTCATTACACAAACAAAGCTTGAGTTTTTTTAGTTGAACTCGATTGAAGAACAAGCTCAAATTTCGACCGATCGCACTTGCCGCCTCGACTCCTAACAAATCTTGCGTATTTTCGCTGGCTTGCAGTATTTCTAGTTCAGGTTCTCGTACAACAAGTAGCACCCCGTGCGGCTGAATGTGTCCTGATAGGTGAATGGGTTCTCTGTCGCAGTTTGTCAAGTCAACTTGTTCGTGTGCGGGAATTGTGATTTGTAGATCCATTTTCTTTGTCTTCCGCTGTAAATTTTCGATAGAGTTCTAATGATTTGAGATTTGAGAGCAAATTGGCTTTTCCACAATAATCTCATCTTGTTCGATCGCATAACGGATCGATCCCTGGACGGACGCTGAGAATCAATCATCCGAGAATCAGAGCATCAAAAATGATTGAGTCGAAAATCAGCCTGCCGTATGTGTTGCTGTTTTAACAGCCTCAGCCTTCTAGAAATTTTACCGACTTTGCTCTTCTATACTATCGCTTCCCGATCTTAATTATCATAGCAATTGTTGCCATTCTTCAAGTATGTTTAATAATTTACCCAAAAGTTTAATATTTGTGGTAAAATTTTCCCGGCTGGAAAAGGGGGAGAGAAATGCGTCTCCAGAGCGGCCTACTTACTCAAATATTAAGTTAAGGTAAGGGTGACAATATCTGAAACTCAAGTCACGCTAAGCTCTTTAAGTATACCCAACAGGCCCGACAATTAGACTGATGATCGACTTCAATACAGTTACTGAATTTTCTCATACCTACTGCATAGCTATCTGCGCCTTTTTAGTTCCGGCAAACTTGGTGACTACTTTGCAGACAGCGATTTTGACAGGACTAAACCGACCTCGAATACAAGTTTGGGCGTCTGTGGTGGTGGCAGGCCTTTGGGCTACAGCAATGATATTTCACGTTTTTACCTGGTTCGCGATCGGGGTAGTAATGCCTCCGACATACATCTTGCTAGTTATGGCAATCACTTGTCTGACAATCAATGTCTGGGCGATCGCTCATCCTGCAAGCATGAAGCAATTAATTAGAGTTGCGGTATCAGTTGTTAGGGGAGCTTTCAGAAGGAAGAAGGATTTAGTTGCCTAAGAGAGAAAGAGCTACTTATCTAACAACTCAAAAAGAATTGGGCAGGGGGGAATGTGAAAAGTGTCAGGTAAAATACTGGTTTCAGAAGAGTTTTTCGGGAGGCAAATCGTGCTTCCGAGGGCTGAATTTTCAGCGGTTATTCCGGTTCGCGATCGCGACAATCTTCTGTTTCCGGGCCGCGGGGATGGATCGTGCAGTTGAGCAGGTAGCCGCCGTCGCTTCTGCCGTAATAGTAGCGGCATCCGATGCAAATTGCGGGAGGTTCGATCGCACTTTGGTAAACCGGATAATCCCCAGTCGCCAGCAGCGAAAAGTCCCGCTGCGTCTGAACATTCCCGATAATAGCGCCGGAGAGTTCGACACCTTGGCGGATGTTTTCAATCCTGGTGTAAGGGGGCAGGTAAATGTCTATACAAAGGCGTAGGTCCTGGCTATCCCGATCGTGGCGGGTAATAGTGCCTCCGAGCAAACCGACGCGCGAAGCGATAGCCGAGGAAAATTCGCTCGGGGAGGTGCAGTAACCGGAGAAAATGTGAATGTGTTCGTCCGTAGTAGCTCTCACAGTCACGCGAGTGGGAATTCGCAATCTCAGGTAAGCGTCGAGTTCGTCAAAAATCGGTTCGGCGAGGGAGAGCGTGTGGTTTGCGTCTTCGTGGTTGAGCCCAAAACCCTTAGAAACCTTTGACACGAGGGCTACTAAAATATCAAAAACTTCGGTTAAGAGCGATTGCAGCCTGCTATCAATGGCGATCGGACATTCTCTGAGCAGCTTTAAATAATCCTCCAACCGATGAGCAATGCGCTGAATACTGCTAAATCCGAGCATAGCTGCTCCCCCTTTAATCGAGTGCGAGGCTCGGATGAGCTGGTGTATTCTTTGGGGATCTGGCACGGTGTTTTGCAAACCTTGCAAGGCTGGTTCGATAATTTGGATTTGTTCTGTGGCTTCTTCGATAAAGTAGCCGACGATCCGCTGTAGTTGTTCTGGCAGCATAATTTTATTCTCCTAAAAGCACCCCAGTATTATTAGTCATTACTCAAACCTGTGATAGTTTAGAATCGATATTTCACCGATCGGTTATTGGGGTTTTTAAGCCCTAATTTGTTTTATTCTGACTCACGGCAACTGTAGTGGCAATGTCGAAAACTGTTAACTCTTAACTGTTGACAGTAGTTTTTTTGGCTCCGACGGTAGCGGTTGCTACCCCCAACAGCAGCACCGCAGCACCTGCGAGTACCGCCGGCGCCGGCATTTCCCCAAACAGCAAATAACCCAACCAACTCGCCGCCACCGGTTCAAACAAGATGGCAAGAGTTACCAGAGTTGGGGAAATCTGCACTACAGCCCAGTTCAAAATGGTGTGGCCGACTAACTGAGGCAAAGCGGTCGTTAACAAAATATAAAAATATACAATGTCGGGGTAATTAGTATAATTAGTGCCGAAGGCGAAGGGGAGAGGCAGCAGGACGATCGCAGCAACAGTATAGGCGATCGCGATATAGCCACCAATTCCCAGTCCCCGCCGCTGAGCTTCCCGGCCCAGCAGCAAATACAAGCTGACAGCCCAGGAACCAGCCAGAGCCAGGAAATTGCCAAGCAGTTGGCTGCTGCCAGCATTAGCTGCGCCCGCGCTTCCAAGAGCGATCGCCATTCCCCCAGTCAGGGCTACAGTAATGCCAGCGATCGACATTTTGCTGAGTTTTTCGCCGAACCAGAAGCGCGACAAAAGCGCTACCCAGACAGGATTAGTGGTGACGAGGGCAGTCGAGGCGGCGATCGAAGTATAAGAAAGTGAGGTAATCCAGAGGGCAAAATGCAGGGCGAGACACAAACCCGCAGCAGCAGCATAGCGCCGAGTTCCCGGTTGCAGCGCGTTCCACTGAATTTTCCGCCAAGCCGGAAGCAGAATTAAAGCAGATAAAGTCAGACGAGAGGCCGCGAGTACCAGACTGAAACCCAAACCGCCCGCCCCTGCTGAAAAGTTAGCCAGCCGAATTAAGATTGATGAAGTTGAGACTGCTAAAACACCGATAATTAACACTAGGGCGATCGACCAATTAGGTGCTTGTTTCGGAAGATTCATTTTTTAGGGATTGGGCAATGGGCAATGGGCATTGGGCATTGGGAAAATTTACAAAGCTATTTTCGCACAAATTATGAATAATTTCTCTTCTCTTCTTCTCCTCTCCTCTTCTCTCTTCCTTCGTGTTCTTCGCGCCTTCGCGGTTCGTTAAAACAAGCCCATGCGCGAAGCACAAAAAATTACTATACTCAATCATTATTAATGTATAGCTCCCCTAAAGTTACCTAGGCTCTGTTATAGTTTCAATATCGCAAAAAACAAATTCCCAACTGAAAATTTATAACTATCTATGGCTCCGACAGTTTTGATTACAGGCGCTTCTCAAGGAAGCGGCAAAGCAACAGCAATTTTATTTGCAAGTAAAGGTTACGATGTAGTGATGGTAGCTCGCCAGCCAGAGAGATTGGCAGCAGCAGCGGCTCAAGTGCAGCGAGAAGGCACTTCTGCTGTAGCTATTCCGGGGGATGTCGGCGACATTCAACAAGTGCGGGCGATCGTCCAAAAAGCCCTAGATGCCTGTGGCAACATCGATGTTTTAGTTAACAATGCTGGCATTTGTCTCGCGGGGGCGATCGATCGCACTACCTCCGAAGACTGGCAGCAATTAATGAATACCAATTTTTGGGGATGCGTTAACACAATTCAAGAAATTTTGCCACATTTTCTGGAACGAAAAACAGGGACAATAGTCAATGTTGGTTCCATCGGCGGCAAAATGCCTTTGCCTCAAATGACTGCTTATTGTGCCAGCAAATATGCAGTAACCGGTTTAACAGAAACTTTGCGATTGGAATTAGCGCCTCAAGGCATTCACGTTGGCGCCGTGCATCCGGGCCTGATTAACAGCGATTTTTTAGAAAGAGCTCAATTTCGCGATCGAGACGAACCCAGAGTCGAAATGCGCCGCCAACAAATGAGCAAAATGGTGCAATCTGAGTGGGCAACTCAGCCAGAAGATATTGCTAAAGCTATCTGGGATGCTGTGAAAAATCAGCGTGCAGAAGTTACCGTCGGCCCTGCTTTTTTTGCCTCGGAAGCTTATCGGTTGTTCCCCGGTTTGATGCAGTGGGCAATGGCAAAGGGCAACTGAAAAACAGGCAAGATGCCCGTTCCACAAAAACTGAGTTTTTTTTTAACAGTCATCTTGTCCGTTCTCGATCGATGATTAATCAATTAGCTGCTTCAAAGCAAAGAACTAGCATTAATCAAACGGCTGTTTAAATCGGCTGGTGTCACATTCAAAACAGTACCCAACAAAGCATTAGTAAAACCGAATCTAATATTAGTAGCTTCCACGCGTCCATTGCCATCGGGATCTAGACTTTGCCGCGAGATCCCCCCCTTGGCTAACAAACTCGTTCCCCCCGCTATAGTTCCAGGATCGATCAGCAGCAGTCTCGGATCGTTCAAGCTATAACTTACCTCTTCCAAGGAGATATTGCTGCTGGTAAATGCTACACTAATTCCAATCGAATCGCTAGACTTATCAAAATCCACAATTACCGCGTCAGGAACTTCAATTCCCACTACTCTGTTTCCCGCTTGATCGACTCTCAAAACAAATACATCGCTACCTGCACCACCTTGGTAAATATCCACCTCTCTGTCGCCAATTAAAGAATCATTGCCGTCACCGCCCACTAACAAATCAACACCTTGTCCACCGCGCACCAAATCATTTCCCGCACCCCCATCAAGGAAATCGCTATTTCTATCTCCTGTCAAAACATCGTCGCCCGTTTCTCCCAAAATATCGTCATCATCTTTGCCGCCGTAAATAGAATCACTGCCGACACCGCCTAACAGACTGTCTTTACCATCGTTGCCGAAAATCCTTTCTGCATCTGACGAACCCCTGACAGTATCATTGCCGCCCAGCATCCAAAGTCCCCCAGGAAAATTAGCAAGTTGTCCTGGTGCAAGTGTAATATTTTCAGGAGAATTGTCTCCTACCAAACGAGAGATGCCTGAATTATCTGGGGTGAGTACCATAGTTGTAAACTTTGTGCGATGTGAGCATGGATATTGTGCAATATTCTACAGTTTAGTAGGGTGCGCCAGGACACAGTTACTTTCTCACTCGCGATCGAGCAATCGCTGGCGCACCCTACTAGACACCTCGATCGCTCCATCTTGGCACAAGCCTGATGGAAATACCCTAGATTAAAATAAAAGTTAAAATTTGAGCCGATGCCAATTATCTTAGTTGAAGACTTGAGCAAAGTTTATCCGGTAGCGATTAAAGAACCGGGGCTTAAAGGAACAGTGCGACACTTTTTTAGTCGCACTTACCGCAAGATCAAAGCAGTTGAGGGCGTTTCTTTCAGTATTGAACCGGGGGAATTCGTGGGTTTTCTAGGCGCTAACGGTGCGGGCAAAACTACTACGCTGAAAATGCTGACGGGTTTGATTTATCCGTCTGCGGGTACGGTGAGAGTGTGCGATCGTACTCCTTTTCGTCGGGAAGCAGATTTTCTGCAAAAAATCACCTTAGTGATGGGGCAGAAACAGCAGTTAATTTGGGATTTACCCGTGCTTGACTCTCTGCGAATCAATGCCGCTGTCTACGGCATTCCAGATACAGATTATCGGCGGCGAGTCGGAGAATTGACAGAGATGCTGTCACTAGAAGGCAAGTTAAATCAGCCGGTACGAAAGCTTTCTTTAGGCGAACGCATGAAAGCTGAATTGATGGCGGCGCTGCTGCACCAGCCGGAGGTATTATTTTTAGATGAACCGACTTTAGGTTTGGATATAAACGCACAGTTTAGCGTCAGGCAATTTCTTCGAGAATATAACGAGCGCTATCAAGCAACGGTGCTGTTGACGAGCCATTACATGGCTGACATTACTGCTTTGTGCAAGCGCGTTTTGTTAATCCATGAAGGGCAATTAGTTTATGATGGCAGTTTGGACGGATTGCTCGACAGGTTTGCACCTTATCGGGAAGTTCAGGTAAAATTAGCTAAGCCGCTGGCAAAAGATAGTGCTTTTGCTTACGGGGAGGTAGAATCTATTGAGGGACAATCGGTGCGTTTTTTGGTGAAAAGGGAAGAGTTGACGGTGAGCGTGGCGAAGATTTTGGCGGACTTGGAGGTGATAGATTTGACTGTTACCGATCCGCCAATTGAAGAGGTAATTGGTCGAGTTTTTCGCACGGGAAAAGTGTAGAGATTCCCCCCTAGCTCCCTTAAAAAGCAGGGTGGTTTTATTGTCATCATAGAAATAGGTACGTAGTTGGGCTTTAGCCCTCTTTATATATATAGCCGTTTTCAGAAAGATTCGCGGACGTAGTTGGGCCGAAAGGGCCCTATACGCTATTGTGATTGTATAATCTGTCAATCATACCTCATCTTTTTGAGAAAGGCTATATATATAAAGAGGGCTAAAGCCCAACTACGTACCTTTACTTCTCGTTACCAGGCTCTGCCTCCCTCTTTTAGTTGGAGCGAATAGTTTTTTGTGGGAATTGATATGAAAAAAATCATCAGAATTGCTAAAACTTTGCTAGTTACCTACTACGCTTATATGCTCGAATACCGGGCAGAATTGTATTTGTGGGCGCTGTCGGGAGCTTTGCCGTTTATCTTGATGGGCGTCTGGATGCAGGCGGCCGAAACTGGTCAATTTGGGCTGAAGTCCATCGACTTTGCCCGTTATTTTTTAGCGGCTTTCATTGTCAGGCAAACAAATGTAGTTTGGGTGATTTGGGAGTTTGAAAAGGAAGTAGTGCAAGGCAGGCTATCCAATAGATTGTTGCAGCCTCTCGATCCTGTATGGCACCACTTTGCATCTCACGTTTCCGAAAGGTTTGCGAGGCTGCCGTTTGTATGCGGATTAGCCCTGCTGTTTTTTGCACTTTACCCGCAGTCTTTTTGGCTGCCGAGTTTAGGCAGGTTTTTGCTGTTTTTGTTGGTTCTCGTCTTGGCTTTTTGCTTGCGGTTCTTGATACAGTATAGCTTTGCGCTGTTGGCTTTTTGGCTGGAAAGGGCAAGTGCGATCGAGCAATTCTGGTTTCTTATTTACCTGTTTTTATCGGGACTTATCGCGCCGCTAGAAGTTTTTCCCGCACCTGTGCGCGAAGTAGTTTTATGGACACCTTTTCCTTATTTGATTCATTTTCCCGCTTCAATCTTGATCGGATTGCCCGTAGACCTAGGCCGCGGTTTGTTGGTAATGTTGGGTTGGAGTGCGGTGTTTTTTATGTGTAATCGCTGGCTTTGGCGGCAGGGTTTGAAGCAGTATTCGGGCATGGGAGCGTGAACTACCCAGCGCTAATGCTACAGTAATTCCTGATATGCGAGAATAGTTATAAATCAAGTGGGCATTCAACCCACTTAATTTGGGCGTTTTCATCCCATCGCTCAACTCGTACCATTTTGGGCGCGGGACTTTCTGCTGGTTAGTTAAATAATAATTAAAAATTAGAAACCTGTAAGGTATGTGACAGTAAAATATTAATCTTTTTTTCCAAAAAACTTAGTGAAGCACCCTATTTACCTCGATCTTACACATCATGCAAAAATGCAATCGGGAGTATTCGACAATTGCATAAATCTCCATTTTTTGTATATATAAGTACAAAAGTTTACAATAAACTCTTATATTAATTAACCCAACGACTGATAAACGGGATAATAGAGATTCTCATGACAGCCAAAAAAAACCTCATTGTAATCGGCAATGGCATGGTAGGTCACAAGTTCCTGGAGTTAATGGTCAGCTCGGATGCTGCCAAACACTGGAATTTAATTACTTTTTGTGAAGAACCGCGCGTTGCTTACGATCGCGTAAACCTCAGCGGATTTTTCTCTGGCAAAACAGCGGGAGATTTATCTTTAGTTGCACCGGGATTTTATCAAGAAAACGGCATCCAAATTTACATCGGCGACAAAGCAGTCGCCATTAACCGGGAACAAAAAACAGTCTCTTCAGCCAACGGTTTAGAAGTTCCCTACGACAAAATTGTTCTCGCGACCGGTTCCTATCCATTTGTGCCATCAATTAAAGGCAAAGACGCTACAGGAACTTTTGTTTACCGGACAATTGACGACCTGGAAGCGATGTCAGATTACGCTAAAAATTGCAAAACAGGTGTAGTAATTGGCGGCGGTTTGTTAGGTCTAGAATGTGCTAACGCTCTGCAAAATATGGGCTTAAAAACTCACGTTGTTGAGTTTGCATCGCGGCTGATGCCCGTGCAAGTTGACGAGATTGGCGGGGCAATTCTCCGCAGCAAAATAGAAGATTTGGGGGTTTCGGTTCACACCAGCAAATCTACCACAGAAATTGTCAGCGAAGATGGCAAAGTTACTAAAATGCTGTTTGCTGACGGTTCGGAATTGGCAACAGATATGATAGTGTTTTCTGCTGGCATTCGCCCCCGCGACGAAATTGCCAGAAGCTGCGGTATAGAAGTAGGAGAACGCGGCGGCATTGTGATTAATGATAGCTGCCAAACCTCCGATCCTGACATTTATGCGATCGGAGAATGCGCGCTGTATCAAAATCGCATCTACGGCTTAGTTGCGCCTGGGTATACAATGGCAAGCGTAGCAGCAGATATTTTGAGCCGTGCAGCGGATGACGGGCAAGATGCCCGTCCCACAAGCACTTTTACAGGTGCGGATATGTCTACTAAACTCAAATTATTGGGGGTGGATGTTGCTAGTTTTGGAGATCCTTTTCCCAAGTCTGCCGATGCTAAAGAAATTGTTGTGGCTGACACCTTCCAAGGCATTTACAAAAAATTAGTTTTAAATCAAGACGGCAGCCGCATTTTAGGCGGAATTCTCGTAGGAGATGCCTCGGCTTACGGCACTTTGCTGCAATTCATGCAAAATGAAATTGCTCTGCCGCCGCATCCCGAAGATTTGTTAATGCCACCGCGAGAAGGGGGAGTACCTGCGGGTTTTGGAGTAGACAGTTTGCCGGATTCGGCTCAAATTTGTTCTTGCAATAATGTTACCAAAGGGCAGATTTGTGAAGCGATTCGCGATCGCAATTTAACCGATGTTGCCAGCGTCAAGAAATGCACTCAAGCTGGTACGGGCTGCGGCGGCTGCGTGCCTTTGGTGACGGATATCTTCAAGTCGGAGATGAAAAAAGCTGGGTTTGCAGTCAAAAATAATCTCTGCGAACATTTTGAATATTCCCGTCAAGAATTGTACCATTTAGTGCGCTCTCAAGAGATTAAAACCTTTGAGGAGTTGATTGAAAGACACGGCAAAGGTAAGGGTTGCGAAATTTGCAAGCCTGCTGTTGGTTCGATGCTGGCTTCTACTTGGAATGACCATATTTTAGAGAAGCCTCACGTCGGTTTGCAAGATACGAACGATTACTTTTTGGCAAACATTCAGCGCGACGGTACTTATTCGGTAGTGCCCCGAATACCGGGGGGAGAAATCACGCCGGATAAGTTGATTGTTTTGGGGGAAGTTGCCAAGGATTTTGGACTTTATACTAAGATTACTGGCGGACAACGGATTGATTTGTTTGGAGCTCGGGTGGATCAATTGCCGCATATTTGGCGTCGGTTGATTGATGCGGGATTTGAGTCGGGACACGCTTACGGTAAGGCTCTGCGTACTGTAAAATCTTGTGTTGGTAGCACTTGGTGTCGCTTTGGGGTGCAGGATTCTACGAGTTTGGCGATCGAGGTTGAATTGCGGTATCGCGGTTTGCGATCGCCCCACAAGCTCAAATCTGCTGTCTCTGGCTGCACTCGCGAATGCGCGGAAGCTCAAAGCAAGGATTTTGGGATAATTGCTACTGAGAATGGTTGGAATTTGTACGTGTGCGGCAACGGCGGCATTAAGCCGCAGCACGCGGTTTTGCTGGCTACGGATATCGATAAGGAAACTTTGATTAAGTATATCGATCGGTTCTTGGTTTTCTACATCCGCACGGCAGACAGATTGGAACGCACTGCTACTTGGTTGAACAAGCTTGAGGGCGGAATTGAATACTTGAAACAGGTAATAATTGAAGATTCTCTGGGCATTTGTGCAGAATTAGAAGCGCAGATGGAACATTTGGTAAATACTTATCAATGCGAGTGGAAAACGACGATTGAAGACCCGCAAAAGGTGCAGCGGTTCCAGCATTTTGTGAATTCTGATTTGCCCGATCCGAGTATTGTTCGCGTTGCGGAACGGGGACAAACACGGCCTCCTTACGAATACGAAAAGGCTCTGGCTGGAGTTTCAGAATAACCCCTCCCCAGCCCTCCCCTTGAATCAGGAGAGGGAGCAAGAATCTCGTTCCCAAGCTATGCCTGGGAATGAATTCCGGGAGGCTATGCCTCCTTCCGCGAGGCGAGGCAGAGCCTCGAAACCTACGTTCCCAGCCGGAGATTGGGAACGAGATTGAAGTAAACTAACAGGAAAAGAAGATGGTTCAATCATTACAAGTTTCCGATACAGTAACAACTTGGGTAGATGTGTGTTCTCTCGATGCGATCGCCCCTTATACTGGAGTTTGCGCTTTAGTTAAAGGCGAACAAGTGGCGATTTTCCGAGTCGGAAACGGAGATGAAGTTTATGCGCTTAGCAATTACGACCCGTTTAGCAAAGCTTTTGTGTTGTCGCGCGGAATTGTGGGCGATCGCAACGGCACTCTCAAAGTTGCTTCTCCCATTTACAAGCAAAACTTTAGTCTCGCTACCGGGCAATGTCTGGACGATGAAACGGTAAAGATTTCTACTTTTGCGGTTCGGGTTGCAGCCGATCGCGTCCAAGTAGCTGTTAGCTAGATTCAGCGGCTTAATAATTCGATCGCCATTCGCCACCACCTAACATTTCTATGGGTGGTGGCGGATTTTGCATTGGGACGCGACCCCGTAGTTGTGGTATAAAATGAAGTTAATCGGCGACCTGCTCCAGGAAGGCTCAAAAAACTCTAAACTAATACTGGATCGGGTTTCGGATTTTTAATGCAAACAAAATCGAGGGGCAGGATATCGGTATGTTGTTAAAAAAACTTGTTTCCGACAATAATCCCCAGACTGTAGCAGAGTTAATCCACGCACAACTCAAAATCGGTCAACTGACTTGGGGCGAACTCAGCACGCAAGTTTTCGGCCAGCACTGGCGGGACGAATCTTTTCACGAAGTCCTCACAGAAATTGCAGGTAAGCTCGACAAAGAAACAGCGAGCAAAATTATAGAATATCTCACAGCTCAAAACGGTCAACAAGAAAAATTTATAAATTTGTTTTTAGCAGCGCAATGCCTGTTAAAAGTTAAAAATAATGTTAATAAAAAAACCGCCAAAAAACTGTTAAACGCTTTAAAAAAGTTATCGCAATACGGCACTGGTTTCCTGATTCTTTATCAAAGCGCTCAAGAATTGCAGGAAACTTATCAAATTCGCAATCGATCGATCGCGGCGATCGCCCAAACTTGGAAAAACGACCCGGAAACCCTGCCCTGGCTGAAAATACTCGCTCACTCCAGCGACTGCGGCGAAGTCCGAGCCACAGCAGTCGGAGCAATAGCCCGCGGTTGGCCAGACCAGCCAGAAATTTACCTGATGCTCAAAAACCTCGCCAAATCGGATGGAAGCTGGGCAGTGCGATCGACCTGCGTGCGAGAAATGGCTTGTGGTTGGCCCGATCTCACAGATACCTTGCTGCTGCTGAGTGCCCTGGCTCAGTCCGATCGAAGTCCCGCAGTCCGCACCGCAGCACTCGAACAGTTGGCCTGTAATTGGCCCGATCGCACAGATACCTTGCTGCTGCTGAGAACCGTCGCCGAATCCGACGAAAATTTGGGAGTGCGAGTCGCAGCGTGGCAAGAAATAGCCAGAGGTTGGCGCAGCCTTTTAGGCACGGTTTCCCTGCTCAAAAACCTTGCCCGGACAGGAAGTTCTATCCTGCGAACCGTAGCGGTGCGGGAGTTGGCAGCGGGCTGGCCCGCCGCAGCCGACGTTTGCCTGCTGCTGAAAACCCTAGCCGAATCCGACAGCAGCAAAGAAGTGCGGACAGCAGCCTTAGAAGAATTGGCTTCGCACTGGCCCGGCGAACCAGACATTTACCCGCTGCTGAAAACCCTAGCCGAGTCCGACGCGAGTTCGAGCGTCCGGCGCTCAGCAGTGCAAGCAGTTGCCTCTGGCTGGCCCGGGAACCCCGAAACTCTGACTTTTTTGAAAAATATAGCATTGGGCGATCGCGACGCCGACCTGCGAGAAATAGCCCTGCAACAGATAGCCGGAGGTTGGCCCGACCACCCAGAAACCCTGCCCCTGCTGCAAAAAATAGCTGATTCCGAGGATTACTGGACTGTGCGGCAAGTAGTAGTGGAAGCAGTCGCCGCACTGCCGTCAGCCAGTCTCGAAGTTTTTGCTTGGTTGCAAAATCTCGCCGAGTCAGACAGACACCTGAACGTCCGAGAAACTGCGGTGGAAGAGATCGCAAAACGCTGGTCTCACCGTTCGGAAACGCTGCCTTTTCTCAAAAGCCTGGTCGAGTCAGAGCAAGATTCTCACCTGCTGAGCGTGCTGGTGCGGGCGATCGTGCGGGGGTGGCCAGACGACCCGGAAACCTTGCCTTGGCTGAAAATTCAGCTCGATTCTAGCGATGCGCTTGTCCGCCCAGCGGCGCTGCTTGAAATCGCTTACAACTGGCCGGACAACCCTGAAACTTGGATGCTGCTGGAGGCTAAAGCAGAGGGCGATGAGAGTCCGGCTGTCAGGCAAATGGCTTTGCAAAAGTTAGCCCGGGCGGGGACAAATCAGTCTCAAACTTTCGAGTGGCTCAAAAGTAGAGCTCAAAAGGATGAAGATTCGCAGGTGCGGGCGATCGCCCTGGTAGAGTTAATGCGGGGATGGAAAGACGAACCGGGAATGTTTGAGTTTTTGCGCGATCGAGCTTTGAGCGATGTTGACAATCAAAACGGTTCTTTTCCTTACAATCCCAGATTTACAGCACTCGAAGCGATTATCGAACATTATCCCGAAAATCCGGGAGTTGTGCCGCTGTTGCGATCGCTTGCAGTTTCTGACGCCGACGAGCAAATCCGGGCCTTAGCGGGTCGCCGGCTACGCAGCCAAGACTGGTAAACAGTGCGAGCGTCTCGCTCCCGGCCAACCTTGAATTTTTCCTCTTCTCGAAACAGTGCGAGCGTCTCGCTCCCGGCCAACCTTAAATTTTCTTCTCGAAACAGTGCGAGCGTCCCGCTCCCGGCCAACCTTAAATTTTTGCGACCGCAATTTTTACCTCGCGAGCAAGATGCTCGCACTGATTTTTTGCGACCGCAATTTTTTACCCGCGAGCAAGATGCTCGCACTGATTTTTTGCGACCGCAATTTTTACCTCGCGAGCAAGATGCTCGCACTCTATCAAAACCCTAATAAATTTGAGGCAAATCCATGTCATTCAAACAGCAATTCCTTCAATTACCGCTACCCAAAGATATCTATTTCATAACATTCGTTACCTGGGAAAGACTAGAATTAACTTCCGAAGCTCGACAAATTGTTTTAGATTCTACCTTGCACTTTCACAACAAAAGATATCAACTATTCGCTGGCGTTATTATGCCAGATCATGTACATTTATTGCTTCAGCCTTTTCGTAAGTCTGACTTGCAATACTGGTCAATTGGTAGTCTTCTTCACAGTATTAAAGGCTTCAGTTCTAAACAAATTCCGAAAGTAATGAAGCATATCGGTAAAGTTTGGCAAGATGGGCGACACGATGAAATTATTAGCAACCGCCAACATTTTATTAATACTTGGGAATATATCAAACAAAATCCTGTCAAAGCCAACTTGTCAGACACACCTCAAAAATATCCTTTTTTCTGGGAAAATGTTTGATTTGACAAGCTGTGCGAGCGTCCCGCTCGCGGCGGAATTGAAATTCGCGCCGGAATCGAAACAGTGCGAGCGTCCCGCTCGCGGCCAACCTTGATTTTTTCCGACCGCAATTCTTTCCCGCGAGCAATTCTTTCCTCGCGAGCAAGATGCTCGCACTGAATCTTTCCGACCACAATTCTTTTCCGCGAGCAATTTTTATGTCGCGAGCAATTCTTTCCTCGCAACCAAGATGCTCGCACTGAATTTTTCCGACCGCAATTCTTTTCCGCGAGCAATTTTTATGTCGCGAGCAAGATGCTCGCACTGTATCAAAATCCTAATTAAAATATCGCATAGAAAGCCTCCCCCATCAGCGATAGAACAAACCATTTCATTCTCACAAAAGCCCGATCGCAAACCGCACCGCTTCCCCCATTACCGAACAGCGATCGCACTCCGAAGCCGTTTTCTCCCACCTGAGCAACTGTTCCCGAAAAACTTGGTATTGCTTGGCAGTAATGCACGATGCTTGCAGTTTCGGACGCAGAAGAACAAGTGCGGGCTTTAGCCAATCTCCGGCTTCAATTGTTCACAATTAACTGTTAATAATCGCTCAAAAGGGTAATTGCATACCGCACCGCTTCCCCCATCATCGAACAGCGAACGCGATCGGACGCCGTTTTCTCCCACCTGAGCAACTGTTCCCGAAACACCGGGTCTTGCTTCGCCCGCTGCACGATCGCCTGACTGATGACTTTCTTTTGAATCTGCTCTGTCGGGATACCTTGCTGCTTCAAATAATCCAACAGCCGCTGCACGCTTTCGGAGAATTTATCCGGTGTCTGAGACATCAAAATAAACGAAATTTGGCGCACCATTCGCTGGTAGATTTCCTGTCTTCTGAGCAACGCCTCCTTCTGACTCGGCTCCGCATTGTTACTAGGAACAGCCAAGTCGAGCAAAGTCAAAATTTCAGCGCCCTTGGCTAAAACCTTTTCCAGCATATCTGGATAAAGCTCCAAAATGCGATCGCCCAAAATCTTGCCGTTCACCAAACGGTTTGCGCTCAGCCGCAGTAAATATTGTTCTCCAGCAGACTCAAAAAATTGAACGTTCAACTTGAGTTCGCGGCTTTCCAACTCCACCCGACGCAGCGTAAAAACCAAAGCCTCCCAATTAGGAGATTCATCAAAACACACCTTGACAATAGAACTGTCCTCTTGATGCTGCCGCCCCAATTCGCCCGACTCAAAATCGCGATCGACCGGAAAGCGATTGGCCGCAACTTTCGCAGTATAATCAAACTGAGTAAAAACATAGCTGCAGTCAACTCTCGACAGATCGACATCTTGAACTTGCCAATTTTGAATGCAGCAACCCGTAAGCTGCGCCCCCTCCATATTCGTCCGAATCAAACGGCACTCAATCAAACAAGCTTCTCTTAAATCAGCCTCACCCAACATCGCATCCATCAAATAAGCGCCGCTCAAATCAGCTTTCCGCAAATCAGCACTTCGCAAATTAGCTTCGCTCAAATCAGCTCGCAGCAAATACACTCCTTGCAGGTTAGCTCGCAGCAAAAGTGCCTTCTTAAAACAGGCTTTCAATAAATAAGAACCCGCCAGATTAGCTCGACTCAAATCAGCGTTATCCAGCACCGCCTCAGTCAAATCCGCCCCCGCCAGCACAGCTCGGTGCAAGTCAGCGCCCGTCAGATTTGCCGATCGCATTTGAGCCCCATTCAAGTCAGCTTCAATCAAATTTACACCCATTAAATTTGCCGATCGCAAATTCGCTTCCACCAAATGCGCTTCCCGCAAATTAGCACCCGTTAAATTAGCACCAACAAGACTGGCGCGGTTGAGATTCGCCTCCATCAATTCCGCCGCCATCAAATTCGCGCCGTCGAGTTTAGCCCCGGTCAAATTAATTTGGTCTGATTTAACTCCTTGAAGATTAGCACCGCCCAAATCCGCTTCAGGCAACGTGGCCCAATTGAGCTCTGCTGCTTCCAAACAAGCAAGGCGCAAATCCGCTTTAGCAAGATTGGCCCCGCTCAAATTCGCCCCGCTCAGATTCGCCCCAGCCAGCCCCGCACTGCGGAGATCCGCCCGGCGCAAACAAGCCCCTATCAACTTGGCATTGCTCAAAAAAGACCAGCTCAAATTAGCACCGGTTAAGTTAGCACCAGTGAGGTCTATTTCTCGCAGGTTAACACCGCTCAAACTAGCGCCGCTGAGGTCAATGTGACCAAAGTTGCGCTCTCCCTGTTGATAGCGCTGTAAAAATTCTTGTGTTTGCATTCCGCAGATTGGGGGGGCTAGCAATTTAGCTGTTTTAGGACGCGCTGGTCAATCGATTTTAGATTTTAGATTTTAGATTTTAGATTGGCCCTACAGATAAATACGTTCGGCTCTTTATCGGATACAGGTTTTTTATTTCTGGACCGATCGATCGCGTGGCGGGTATCCTGAATGCTTGATTGTCAATAACTTTAACTCTCAGGTACGCACGGAACACGAGCGGGCCAGGCACGGGGACACTACTCCTACTACTTACTGCAAGAACTCATGTCCTCCGGGCGATCCGTGGGTACTTTACCCCTATAGATGGCAGTTCAAAGGATTTGTTGCGTAAGTTCTATTTCTACTACCAGTTTTACAGACTTTTGTAACTTAAAGCAGCAGAGTTAACATCTTATACGCTGGGAGCATCTCATATTTGTAAAAACACTTCTTCTGGCTCCTTCCTTCTTCCTGTTTCCTGTCTCCGGCCTCAAAACTCCTATTTTGGGCTTGGTTGCTTTCATTGAGATGCTCCCTATACGCTGCCCAGCCGGAGAGTGTTTTTACCAGAAAGAATTGGTTTAAAGGCCCAAGCCTTGCAGGGAGAAATTAAAAGAAGACTATTCATTACTCCAATCCTCGGACTTCCAGGTAGAGGTCGCCCCGGATGCGGTCAACTGTCAACTGTCAACTGTCAACTGTCAACTGTCAACTGAACTAAAGCGCTGCAATTCTTGCTGCAAGTGTTTTCCCCATTTAGTCGCTAGAGGAATTTCTGTAAAAGGAACCTGCACTGCAGCAGCATCTTTCAACAAAAATTCCAGGGCGATTCGACTTCCCGAACTCGGAGGCGACTCTAAATCAACTGCCTGAGAGTTGACTGACAACCGCAGCGACTGCACGTCTTTTAAAGAAAAAGTTTGCAAATTCACAGGCCCGCTGCGAGTAGGTTTTCCCCAAGTTAAACAGTCTTCTTTTTGACCGAGTACAGCATAAATATCGTACTTGGCTACTTCAAATTGTTCTGCCCAGACGCGATACGTTTCGAGCTTTTGATACTCGTTCCATCCAGCCCAAGCCAGAAAAATAAAAATTGCCAGCAGTGGCAGCCACATTAAACCTCTTTCCATGCAATACCCTTGTTGAAAATACTCGCTTGTTCTGTTTCTCATCTTCTCTCATGATACAATTAATTGAACTCCTAAAACTTGCTCTGCAATTTCAACTAGAAATTAGAGCAAGTTTCGATCGAGCAACAGCCACAGCCGAAAAATACCAAACCCCCGCGTGCGAGATATCCACAAGCCACAGCAAGGAAAACTGGCGCTGGCGGTGAAAATTGGGTTATTGTGGTGAACACGCCTTCCCTAAAAGGACGATCGGCAATGAAAAAGTTTTTCCTTCTGTGCTTATTTTTAATCGGTCTCGGCTGGGCGATTTCTAATTTCCCAGGACTTGCTACTCAAGGCACTTACGACTCGATTGTGCTGGATTTCCGCGAAGATGTCGGTAATGCCAAGATCGCCAAGCAAGTAGAGGCGATCGCCCAACAGTACCAAGTCGCACCGCAACTCAACAGCGAATTCTCAGCAGGCGACAATGTATATGTAGTTAAGGGCGATCGCACTTTGCTAAAGGCCCTGAGAAAATCAAATTTGGCTAAAGATACCGAATACATTGAACCGAACTTTGTCTACAGCGCTTTCGAGATTCCCAACGACCCCATGTATACAAAGCAGTGGAATCTCCGCAGCATCAACGTAGAATCTGCCTGGAACGAAACCAAAGGCAGCGGCACAACAGTAGCGATAATTGACACGGGTATTACTCCAGTAGCTGACTTAAAAGAAACCAAATTTGTACCGGGCTACGACTTTGTAAACGATCGCGCCGAAGCCTACGATGACAACGGCCACGGTACTCACGTCGCAGGTACAGTCGCCCAATCAACTAACAACAATTACGGCGTTGCGGGCATCGCCTACGAAGCAGCTTTAATGCCGCTAAAAGTGTTAGGCGGCAGCGGTGGCGGCACGGTTTCCGACATCGCCGAAGCAATTAAATTTGCTGCTGACAACGGCGCAGATGTCATCAACATGAGTTTAGGTGGCGGCGGCGAAAGTCAGTTAATGGAAGAGGCGATCGACTACGCCCACTCTAAAGGCGTTGTCATCATCGCAGCCGCCGGCAACTCCGGCGAGAGTTCCGCTTCCTATCCCGCCCGCTATCCCCACGTCATCGGCGTTTCCGCCCTCGGCCCCGACGACGAAAAAGCCTCTTACTCCAATTTCGGCGCGGGAGTTGACATTGCAGCCCCCGGCGGTTCAGAAATGGGCAAGATCCTGCAAAGTACGATCGACCCGGAAACCGGCGCCGAAGTCTTTGAAGGCTACCAAGGCACTAGCATGGCTTCTCCCCACGTTGCAGCCGTTGCAGCCCTTGTCAAGGCTTCCGGCATCGCAGAACCAGACGCAATTCGCAGCGTACTCTTGCAGTCCTCGCGAAATGTCGCTGAAGATCCGTTGAACCATTTTGGTTCGGGACACCTCGACGCAGCCGCAGCAGTTCAGCTAGCCCAGCGCGGACAAATTAACTTCCGCGATTTCTTCCGCTGGCTTCGCGATAACGGCTATCTCAGCCCCCGCTTTTGGATTGACGGCGGTGCAGTCGCACTGTTGCCTAAGATTGCTATGGTGCTCGGTTCTTACCTGCTGGCTTTCATTTTGCGGAATTATTTTCCGTTCCAGTGGACTTGGGGCTTTGCCGGTGGCTTGATGGCTGGTAGTTCTGGGTTCTTTTTCCTGCGGAACTTGTTTGTATTTGACTTGCCGCAGTGGCCGATGCGGGTGATGGGCAGTTCTATTCCCGAACTCGGCGGTGCAATTAATGGCAGCAGTATGCTGAATCCCTTTTTTGCTAGCGTTTTGATTCCTGGGATTTTGATTGCTTTGCTGTTGGGACATCAACAGTGGAAGTGGATCGCGATCGCCATTTCGATCGGTTTTGCCAGCAGTTTAGCGGTGAATGCTTTTGTGTCTCCCGCAGTCTGGGGATTGGGCACAGGTTTGGTATCACAAACATTCTTGATTGTCAATGCTTTTCTGTGTTTCGGACTGGCACGTTTAGCGATTAAAACAGAGGTGCGATCGGCATGAGTATTACTGTCAAAGGTGTAATTGAACGCAAAGGATTGGGTCCAGGTACTTGGGCTTTGGTCGGCGAAGATGGGGAAACTTACGAACTTAAGGATGCTCCTTCTGACTTGAAAAAAGCTGGTTTGAAAGTCAGTGTTAAAGGTGAAGTCCGCAAGGATGTGATGACTTTTGCTATGATCGGCCCGGTTCTTGAAGTGCAATCTTTTGAGGCGATTTAGCCTAATTGGTTAATCCAGCTTTTGAGCTAAAAAAAACCCCGGCCAAAATTGGCTGGGGTTTATTAATCAGGGTGCATCTTTATTTACTTTCCAGCGACTAGCACGAGGTTCGGGACAAATTTGATTTTTGACCGAAAGCATTGAGGATACCCGCCACGTGATTCATACGTCCAGAAATAAAAAACCTGTATCCGATGAAACTTGCCGAACGTATTTATCTCGCGCAAGTCAATGCTTCAATTCTAAAATCTAAAATCTAAAATCTAAAATCTAAAATCGATTGACCGCAGATCCACGCAGATTAACGCGGATAATTCTTGATTTATTGAAATTTTGCGGTTTTGGCTGCAATACGAAAAAAAAACCCGGCCAAAATTGGTCGGGAGTTAATTAATCAGGGTGCATCTACTAATTTAGTCTCCGGTTCGAGGTGCACCTGTTCCGGACAGTTTGGGAAAATTTGGGAACAGTTGCAGTTTGGGGTGCAATACGAAAAAAAAACCCGGCCAAAATTGGTCGGGAGTTAATTAATCAGGGTGCATCTACTAATTTAGTCTCCGGTTCGAGGTGTACCTGTTCCGGAAAGTTTGGGAAAATTCGTGGTTTGGGGTGCAATACGAAAAAAAAAACCCCAAACCAAAATTGGCGGGGAGTTAATTAATCAGGGTGCATCTACCAATTAAGTTTCCTGAGAATTCGATCGCCATCCGGACAACCTCAAACTTTTTTAGCATCAGCGTCGATACCGCAAAAAAAAACCCCAAACCAAAATTGGTCGGGAGTTAATTAATCAGGGTGCATCTACCAATTAAGCTTCCTGAAAATTCGATCGCCATCCGGACAACCTCAAACTTTTTTAGCATCAGCGTCGATACCGCAAAAAAAAACCCGGCCAAAATTGGTCGGGAGTTAATTAATCAGGGTGCATCTACTAATTTAATCTCCCGCCTCACAGCACCTTTTTCAGGACAGTTTGGCAGAATTTTGGAGAATGTGTGGCGAGGGCGGGCGAGATCCAAAAAAAACCCGGCCAAAATTGGTCGGGAGTTAATTAATCAGGGTGCATCTACTAATTTAGTCTCCCGCCTCACAGCACCTTTTTCAGGACAGTTTGGCAGAATTTTGGAGAATTTCTGGCGAGGGCGGGCGAGAACCAAAAAAAAACCCGGCCAAAATTGGTCGGGAGTTAATTAATCAGGGTGCATCTACCAATTAAGCTTCCTGAGAATTCCAGCGCCATCCGGACACTTACCATTAAAAACTCACAACTCTTTTCGGTGAACCAGAGTTGCACTAGCTTGGTCTGTCGGAACTAGCAAGACTTCGCTAATATTGACGTGGGGCGATCGCGTCGCGCAAAAATACACGACATCGGCTACATCCTCCGCAGTCAGCGGTGTCAATCCTTGATAGACATTTTTTGCTTTTTCTGCATCGCCGTGAAACCGGACATTGCTAAATTCTGTTTCCACCAAACCAGGCTCTATTTCTGTCACCCGCACTGGTGTTCCCAAAAGGTCTTGTTTCAACCCTTCAGAAATAGCTCTCACTGCTGCTTTGGAAGCACAATAAACATTTCCTTTGGGATAAGCTTGGCGGCCGGCTATTGAGCCGATATTCACTACGTGGCCGCGGCCTCGGCTTACCATTCCCGGCACGATCGAGCGAGTCATGTACAGCAAGCCTTTAACATTGGTATCAATCATTTCTTCCCAATCTTGAAAGCTGCCTTCGTGCAGTTTGTCTAAACCGCGGCTCAATCCCGCATTATTAATTAGAATATCAATACTTTTCCAAGCATCGGGAAGTGCAGCTATCGCCGATTCAACTTGCGGGCGATCGCGCACGTCCAATTCTAGCAAATAAATCTCGTTCGCCGGCGCGATGGATTTTGTTTCTACAAGTTCGTTTGCCAGCCGATCGAGTTTTTCAAGGCGGCGGGCTGCTAAAATTAGTTTGGCTCCACCTTTGGCGAATATCTTGGCACAGGCTGCTCCTATACCGCTACTAGCACCTGTAATCAAAACAATTTGGTTTTGGATAGAAATCATACCATTTTAGATTTTAGATTTTAGATTTTAGATTGGGAAGGAAGAAGAGAAAATAAAACCAATAATCTCCTAAACCCGCCCATCGATAAATAACCCATAACACCTAACATCTATTACTTGACAATTCGCAGGCGTTGGGTGATCGTGGTGATGCCGCCTTGTCGCATCAAAACTGCCGATACCCAGCGAGTGTTGGGCGCGGTAGGAGCTTTGCCTACTTTAAAAATTCCGCCGGAATTGAGCAATTCTAGCTCGACTTCTGAGGGATTAAATAATGTCTTTTCGCCGATCGGTTCCTCCAAAACAGTTCCTATTAAAATATCATCGCCGATCGGCTCTCGAACAATGGCATCAAAATGGTACTCTTCGCCCACCTTAACTTGCTCCGGCAAGTTCACTTGAATTGTGGGAGGATTTTGGCCCGAACTAAGCTGAGTTTGTTCGGCTAAAATCTCTTGACTAACTATTTTTTCACCTTCAAAGCGCTGCTGAGAACGGATGGTAGCTTTGAGAGTTAATTCTCTGCCATCCTTTTTTTGAGTGCCGGCAATTGTAGTTACGGTTTCTGCGAGAATCGCGCTGCCTTCGGTTTTCCAAGACTTGATTTCTGTGCGGTAATTTAAACTCGGATATCGATCCCAGAGTTGGGTGAGGGCTTTTGCCATGCTTTGGGTGTTTAAGCCGTCAGAATGAGTGAAATTCGGGCTGTAAAATGCCATCACTGCTTTGACATCGCGCCGGTTCGCCGCTGCGTCAATTTCTGTTAGCACTTTTGTGAGTGGGGCAGGCGCATTGGCAGGGGTTTGGGCGATCGTTTGGGGAGTCGCCGCGATCGGTGCGATCGCCCCGATCGCTCTTGCCGCACCTTGATGCAGCACGCCAGCACTTACCACTGTTAAACATAACAAGATTTGAGCGATCGACTGCCCGCAGTTAAAGCCAAAAACGATCGCCCGTTGGCGCAGCCCTCGAAGAGGATCGGCTTTTTCGTCCCGACGGGTGGAAAAATACTGAGATGCACTTGGTGCTAAATTCAAAAAATTACGCATTAGATGATAATTTGGTTATTTGTCAGGATTCCTGGTGCGGGCAACTGTTTGCCTGCAACGAAAACTGACAGCGGAACGACGGACACGGCACAATCTAATTTTAGATTGCTGATTGATAATTGGCTGAAACTGCCGGAATAATAAGCATAATAATCTAAAACCTCAAATATAAAATCGCTCGCTGTGGAACTTGTAAAAGAAACAAATACCTTGACAAAAGCCCCCCTCCGGTTGTTGGTTGCAGCTAGCGGCACTGGTGGACATTTATTTCCCGCGATCGCCACCGCTGGGCAGTTGAACGACTGTCAGATCGAATGGCTGGGAGTCCCAGACCGCATGGAAACCCAGTTAGTTTCATCCCTTTACCCCCTCCACACGATCGCCGTTGAAGGCTTTCAGCAGCGATTTGGACTCGGTACAGTGCGAATTTTGGGCGGACTCGCCGGCTCGATCCTTCAGGTGCGGAAGTTGCTCAAAGCCGGAAATTTTCAGGGAGTTTTTACTACCGGCGGTTACATCGCAGCACCGGCAATTTTGGCGGCCCGTTCTTTGGGTTTGCCAGTGATTCTCCACGAATCTAATGCAATTCCGGGGAAGGTGACGCGCTGGTTTAGTCCTTTTTGTACTGCTGTGGCGATCGGATTTGAAGCCGCAGCCCAGCATTTACCCCGCGCCAAAACGGTGTTTGCCGGTACGCCCGTGCGATCGCAATTCCTCGCCCGCCAACCTCTAAATTTGCCAATTCCTGACAGCGTACCTGTAATTTTAGTCATGGGCGGCTCTCAAGGTGCTGTCGCAGTCAATCAGTTAGTGCGGCAGTGTGCACCGGCTTGGTTTGATGCGGGTGCTTGGGTGGTTCACCTGACAGGAAATAATGACCCGGATGCCGAGAGTTTGAAACACGAACAATATTTATCAATGCCATTTTACGACAATGTGGCGAGTTTGTTGCAGCGAGCAAATTTAGCAATTAGTCGATCGGGCGCGAGTGCTCTGACAGAATTAGCAGTGACGGGAGTACCTTCTATTCTAATTCCTTTTCCTCACGCCGCTGACGACCACCAAAGATTTAATGCGGAAGTATTTGCCGCATCCGGCGCCGCCGTGGTATTCCGTCAAAGCGAACTGACAGCAGATGTGTTGCAAAGCAAAGTATTGTATTTGTTAAGAGATTCCGAATATTTGGAAAAAATGTCTAAAGCTGCTGCTCAATTAGCAGTGACAGACAGTACAGAACGTTTGGCAAATTTGGTTAGGGAATTGGTGGTGAGGTAGGGAGTGTTAAAGTAAATAGGCGATTCCCTTCGGGATAGCTTCGCTTCACGATAATTTGTAACCAGGAGAAAGTCAAATGGCATACAGTGACTTTAATTTAGACAGAGTTTTGAAAACCTTTGACTTAGCTTATTCTGAAATAGTCGAAATCTTCACTCCAGCACCAGAGTTAGAGTACAGCAGATTACTGACAGAAACTTTGCAAGAAAATCTTCCTGTAGCTCTCGGTAGCAATACAGAAAAATCGCGTTCGGAACTGATTATCGCGCCGATTTTAATGGAAGTGAGAAAACTTTTGCACCATCGCGTGAGCTTATTTTCTGGCATTGATTTTACTGTAGATGCTGAAAGAGGGCTGAATGGGAATTGTGATTTTTTGATAAGTCGATCGCCAGAATTGTTGATTGTCAAAGCCCCAGTCATTGCTATTGTAGAGGCTAAAAAGGAAAACATTAATTCTGGATTGGGACAGTGCATAGCTGAAATGCTAGCAGCTAAAATCTTCAACGAGCGCGAAGGTAATGAGATTGCCACAATTTATGGGGCTGTCACTACAGGGGATAGGTGGAAATTCTTAAAACTCGAAGGACAAGCAGTTTTTGTTGAGACAACCGAAACTTTGCTTACCAATTTGGGTAAAATTTTGGGAATTTTAGCATTGGGAATGGACGATCGCGCGCTTGCGCTTAATCCCTAATTATCACCAATATTCAACTTAACAAAGTTAACTACCGATTCTAATCCTTCCTTTGTCTTCAAGTTAGTAAAAACAAAAGGTTTTTCCCCCCGCATTTTTTTCGCGTCTCGTTCCATCACGCCCAAATCTGCTCCCACAAAAGGCGCGAGGTCTGTTTTATTAATTACTAATAAATCCGATTTAGTAATTCCCGGTCCGCCTTTGCGCGGAATTTTATCGCCCGCAGCGACATCGATTACGTAAATTGTTAAATCTACTAACTCCGGGCTAAACGTTGCGGCCAAATTATCGCCACCGCTTTCGACAAACACTAAATCTAAATCCGTGAATTTGTGTTCTAACTCTTCTATCGCTACTAAGTTAATCGAAGCATCTTCGCGGATGGCTGTGTGGGGACAGCCTCCTGTTTCTACGCCCAAAATTCGATCGCTCTCCAAAGCTTGACTCCGAACCAAAAACTGGGCATCTTCCTGAGTATAGATATCATTAGTAACAACCGCAATCTGGTACTGCTGTCGCAGCGCTTTGCACAAAGCATCTAGTAAAGCAGTTTTCCCCGAACCAACCGGCCCAGCAATTCCTACACGAAAAGCACCCATAGCGATTTTAGATTTTAGATTTTAGATTTTCGATTGTCTGATTTTTAACTGCGAAATAACCGAGTTGTCGTTGTAGGGTGCGTCAGACGGAGTTATGGAACGATTATCGAGGCTTTGGGGTTCTGACGCACCTTACTAATTAGATTTTGGATTGAGGGATTTTCAACTCCTAAACAACCGAATGTACTGAGTTTCGTGCGCCATGCTAGCCAGTCCCAATCCCCAACTGCAACTGCCAAGGTCATCATCTTCTAATTGTAAAACTTCTCGCGCCGT
>JAUBST010000032.1:17808-91997 GCA_036702215.1 Microcoleus sp. F6_B6 | reverse complement strand
GGAGCCGTGTGAAGAGAAATTTTCACGCACGGTTTTGGAGAGCGGCGGCGCTCGTGAGAGTGTCGCCGACTTTAATTCATGGACGGGCGAAATTGTTCAAAATCTAGGTGGTGCTAGAACTATCAAGTCTCAAGCCACGCTCGTTGAAGATGGATCGGGATCTAAATGCTGCTCGTGGGATTTTCCTTCGGGCATTGGTTGATGCACCTTTGTTAAGAGATTCTCTTAACTTATATATTTGTTAGCATTTGTTAGCAAAAAAGTATCGGTAAAAATGATAAAACTTGAGTTTTATTGCGATCGCTAAGCAGGAGTAGTACGTTAAATGTGCGGAATCGTTGGCTATATCGGCACGCAAGCAGCAAGCGAGATTTTGCTAGCAGGATTGGAGAAACTAGAATACCGGGGCTACGATTCAGCGGGCCTCGCTACCATCTCGGAAGGACAAATTACCTGCATCCGAGCCAAGGGCAAATTGCACAACCTCCGCGAAAAGCTAGCAGAGATAGAATCTCCTGCTCCCGTCGGCATCGGACACACCCGCTGGGCAACTCACGGCAAACCAGAGGAATATAACGCTCACCCCCACCTAGATAATAGCGGGCGAGTTGCGGTAGTTCAAAATGGAATTGTCGAAAATTATCGCGAGTTGCGGAAAGAATTGAAAGCAAAGGGACATAAATTTGTCTCGGATACCGATACAGAAGTTATTCCTCATTTAATAGCTGAGTTTTTGAAAGAAGAAAAAAGCGAGAAGGAAGAAGAAAAAGAGAAAAAAACCGAAAAAATTGCTGATTTGTCGTTTTTGGAAGTCGTTGCCAAGGTGGTAAATCGGTTAGAAGGAGCCTTTGCGATCGCCGTTATTTGCGCCGATTTTCCCGACGAAATAATTGTCGCCAGACAGCAAGCTCCTTTGGTGATTGGGTTTGGTGCCGGTGAATTTTTCTGCGCTTCCGACACGCCGGCCTTAGTATCTCACACCCGCACTGTTTTGTCTTTGGAAAATGGCGAATTGGCAAGGCTAACTCCGATGGGAGTCGAAGTTTACAGCTTTGCTGGGGAAAGGCTGAAAAAGATCCCGCGCATCCTTGGTTGGAGTCCGGTTTTAGTCGAAAAACAAGGCTTCAAACACTTCATGCACAAGGAGATTTACGAACAGCCAGCCGTAGTCAGAGCTTGTTTGGAGGCTTATTTAGACAGCGATTGGCAGCCGGAAAATCCCCGCTCTCCCATCAATCTCAACTTGCCCGAGGAACTTTGCGCCGATGTCGAACAAATTTCGATTCTCGCCTGCGGAACGAGCTGGCACGCCTCGCTAATTGGCAAATATTTGTTGGAACAATTAGCTAATATTCCCACTGCGGTGCAGTACGCTTCTGAGTACCGCTACGCGCCCGCACCGCTGACAGCAAATACTTTAACTATTGGGGTAACACAGTCGGGAGAAACGGCGGACACGCTGGCTGCTTTGGGAATGGAACAGCAGCGGCGCGCGGGTTTTACTGATAAATTTCGGGCGAGAATGTTAGGCATTACTAACAGGACTGAAAGTTCGATCGCCCACATGATGCCGCAGGTAATAAACACCCACGCCGGTATAGAAGTCGGCGTTGCTGCGACTAAAACTTTTGTCACTCAGTTGATGGCATTCTATTTCTTAGCTTTGGATTTGGCGCACCAGCGGCAAACAATCAGCACTGAGAGATTGGCAGAAATTATTGCTAGTTTGCGCCAGTTGCCGGCGGAAATAGAGAAGTTTTTGGAGATTCAAGAACAGTATGTGGAGGAATTGTCACACCAGTTTACAGACACCCAAGATTTTATCTTTTTGGGGCGGGGCATAAACTTTCCCATTGCTTTGGAAGGGGCGCTGAAACTGAAGGAAATTAGCTACATTCACGCCGAAGGATATCCGGCGGGAGAGATGAAACACGGCCCGATCGCCCTTTTGGATGCGAAAGTGCCTGTAGTGGCGATCGCCATGCCCGGTAGCGTCTACGAAAAGGTGCTTTCTAACGCTCAGGAAGCGAAGGCGCGCGACGCCCGTTTAATTGGCGTTACGCCCAAGCAAGGTATGGCGGAAGCCGATATTTTTGACCACGTTTTGCCAGTGCCTTTGGTGGATGAATTGTTGTCGCCGATTGTGACAGTGATTCCGCTGCAATTGTTGGCTTATCACATTGCCGCGCGTCGCGGTTTGGATGTGGATCAGCCTCGCAATTTGGCAAAGTCGGTGACGGTGGAATAAAGGAAGAAGGAAGAAGGAAGAAGGAAGAGGGAAGAAGGAAGAGGGAAGAGGGAAGAGGGAAGATTAATTACTGAATTTCTCATTCCCAATGCCCAATGCTCAATGCCCAATGCCCAATGCCCAATTCCCGATGCCCAATTCCCGATCGCCTATTCCCTCTGGCTGACTCCGCAAATCGCCGCCAACAGCAACCAGCTTGTAGTATTGACTCGGAAATCAAACAGCGTCACGTCTACAGTATTAAAAAGCGTACAGGCGGCGAACGCTAATAAATAACTGAAAAAAATTAGGCGATCGGCCGCTCTTACATCTTGACAAGCCACCTGATTTGTGAGAATAATTTTTGATTTTTGATCGCTCGCTAAAGCATTTTCCGCTTTTTCTTGTGGTGGTATTTGCTCGTGTTTAATATCCGCAGGAAGAAGCGGCCAATTCCCCAGCAGCAAAACACCCCTAGCCAAAACCCAACCAACTAAACCAAACAACAAAAGCGTTGCGGGTATTCCCGTTTCCGCAGTCAACATCAGTATCAAACTGTGAGGATGACCGAGCCATTCTTGCATCTGAGCTTGATAGAGAAGCGTAAAATTTCGCAGTCCCCAACCAGTCCAAGGACGCTGCTGAGTCATCGACCAAGCAAATTCCCACTGAGTTTTTCTCAAAGTAGCTGTCGGCCGATTTGGGAACATCTCGTCGGTGAGTCTAGCCCAGAAAAAAGCCGGGATAATTCTTCGCAAATACTGCCGTAAAGGTTCGGGGCCAAAGGCTGATAAAAAAACTGCGGTAGCCGCACTAAAAACCGCAGCTAATAATTTTTTATAACCCGCATAAAGTGCAAAAGCCAAAACTGCCAAAACTGCCAGCCCCCAAGCATTGCGAGAATTAGTAAAAATTAAACAAACAACATTTCCGATCGCTGCCAAACTTAAAAATAGGAATTGGGCATTGGGCATTGGCCGTTGGGCGTTGGGCATTGGGCATTGGGAATTGGGCATTGGGAATTGGGCATTGGGCAGTGGTAAGTGGTGACGGCTGACAACTGCCAACTGACAACTGCCAACTGACAACTGACAACTGACTTTTTCCATCCACAGTCCCACTGCTAAAATAAAAGCAATTGTCAGATAGCAAGCTAAAATATTAGCGTACATAAATACAGAAGCCATGCGGCCGGGGGGATTGCCTTGGGGTGCGAGTACCCAGCCAAAAACAGGCTGCAATCGATCGATCCCGCTCCAACCTAGAAATTGCTGTCCCAGACCTAAAATTATCACTGGAATTGAACTAATTACGATCGTCCAAGACAATTGCCGCAATTGAGCCGGAGTTTGAATTAAACTGCTCAAAGCAGCAAACAATATAAAAAACGGCAAGAAATTGCACAACCCTAAAAAAGCCTCGATGCGGTTGTTGGCAAAAACCGCTGTGATGACTAGCAGGGCGCTCAGAATTGCGAATCCTCGATTCAGCGGGCGGCGACTAATTTGACGGAACTTTTGCTTGCAAGTGCCGGCCAATCCCAGGAATAAACTTAAAGCTCCCAAAATCGGAATTAAGGGAAAAATGAGCATCCCAATTTGAGCAAAATTCCAAGGGATTTGCAAGCGGCGATCGGGATGTTTTTGGAGGCGAGACTTGAGATTTTCGGCTGTCTGTTTGGCAGCTAATTTCAACCGATTTTTGATTTTCACCCACACTCCCAATCTAAAATCTACAATCTACAATCTACAGTCGTTAAGCTAGTTCCCAAACGCATTCCGATCGCGTCAGGCGTATTTGAGCTAAGGCAAAAATGGTCGGGATAATGCGGCCGTAGTTCGTGGAGATCGATCGCCAACCCAAATCCGCGAAAAACCAAGTCCACATCACCGGGCCGATCAAGGAAAATACGCTCCGCGTCGCACCGTAACGAGCCGCACTCACCGCCATCCCGCGCCTCGCCGTCTGAATAGCCACATAATTTTGAAACTGGGTTGCTGCGGTTGCAGTGCCTGCAAGCACTCCTTGTTTTGCCATTTGATAGGTGGCAAAATGCAGCGCAAATTGATTGGCCATTAGTTTGAGCAGCATTGGTTTTAAGATGGAACTAACAGCTAAAGCGCTGCCACCTTTGAACAGTAAACCTAGCGGGTCTTTGTCAGCAGAAATTGGCAGGGGTTCTGAGAGTTTGGAATCAACGATCGCTCGCTGTACGCGCACTGTCAGCGCTTGCCGTTCGTTGGCCGGCAAACGCTTCCACGCGCGGCCCATTAAGTGCAGAAATACTTCGGCCTCTAAGTCGGTGGTTGACAACTGTTTGGGATAAGGGATTTTGAGATAGCGACAAACCTGAATTAGTGCTTGTCTGTAAGTTACTTGTTCGGTTCGCCCTCTGAGTACCGTCAACCCGTCGGCTGCAAGATAGCGAAACCGCTGTTCTACGGCGTCTAGCCACGCTTCGCGATCGCGACTTTGTATGTCTATGGGTGCGGGGGTTTGCACGTAATCTAAAGGGTTAAACTTGCGGCTGAACAGAAGTTCTGTTAGTTGCTGCAATTCTTCTTCTGTTGTCAATTCTAGTGCTGCTCTGAGTTCGTCCAAGACTGTTGCCCTCCCCTATTCGATTTTAGATTTTAGATTTTAGATTTTAGATTTTAGATTGCTGCTGATTGACAAGCATGAGGATTTAGGATTTACCTACGGTGGCTTTTTTTGATCTGGTCTCGATCGTGGATTCGTGCTGTCCTTTATTCTACTACTTGGTGCAGGGCGATGGCGGGACGCCCTCGCCCGTGCTACGGCTCTTTTGAGTCATCGGTAAGGTACAAATTCAGCCTGCAGCCTTTAAGCTGATGTTTAGATTTACAAGGCTGACTGATTGATTATGTTCGATGTTGCGGTGATTGGTGCGGGTATGGCGGGGCTGAGTTGCGCTCAACGGTTGCGTCAAGCTGGTTATTCTGTGGCGGTGGTTGAGAAATCTCGCGGCGCGGGGGGACGTGTTGCAACCCGCCGCGTACAGGGCACTAGGGCCGATCACGGGGCGCGGTATCTGGAACCCCAGGGGGATGCGGTGCAGGGGTTAATTGAGGTTTTGGTCGATCGGCACATCCTCAAACTCTGGACCGATAGTGTCTGGGAATTCAGACAGGGGGAACTTTCTGCTATTGCTAGTCCTTGTTATGTCCCACCTGCGGGTATGAATTCTATCGGTAAGTATCTGGCGGAGGGTGTAGAAATTTGGTTTGGCCGCCGCGTACAAGCTATTTCTACTACAGATAGCCAAATGTGGCATCTTTCCCTAGAAGTTACTGATGACAATTTACAAATACCTCAAGAATTGAGTGCTAAGGCTGTGGTTGTGGCAATTCCTGCTCCTCAAGCTTTAATGTTTTTGAATTCGGAAATTGGTTTGAAATCTGATTTTCTTGACAAATTGCGTTCTGTGGAGTACGACCCTTGCATTGCGGTTATGGCTGGCTATCCTGCGGCAAAACAGCAAGATTTGAGCAATCTAAATCCGCAGTGGCAAGCTGTTTCTTTTCCCGATAATTCTGATTTAGCTTGGGTTGGTTTGGACAGCAGCAAACGGCTCGATCCGCAGCAGCCGGTGTTTGTGGTTCACAGCAGCGCAAATTTTGCCGATCGCTATTTAGAAGCTGTTGATTTGGATACTGTCGGTCAGGAATTGCTCGATCGCACTTCTGAATATTTAATCCCTTGGCTGAAACAGCCGGAATGGTTGCAGGTTCACCGCTGGCGCTATGCTTTTTGTCGAAATCCTTTGCCTGTTTCTTGTTTGCCTGCTGCGGGGAATTTGCCGCTGGTTTGTGCGGGGGATTTGTGCGGGGAAGGTCAAATAGAGGGTGCTTTGCGATCGGGTTTGGCGGCGGCTAGTTGGGTGAATTCTCAGTTGCAAAACTTGCCGTTAGATTCAAACCTAAATTGGTAATATGGCTACAATTAAGGTATGAATTTTGCCTCTAACGCTATGATTGTCATCCCGTCTGGGTTTAGCCTGGAAGACTGCCTTGCCCTCGAACGCGATCGTACCGTCCGGCACGAATATCGGCGCGGTTTGGTGTACGCGATGGCGGGAGGTAGCGATGACCACAGCCGTCTCTGTATTAATTTTATAACTGCGATGAACTTTCACCTGCGCGATATAGTTATGAAAAATCCATTTAACGACTTACAAAAAAATGGAAAAATGGTGTAAATTCCCACTTTTCCAAATTTTTATTTTTGTGCAGTTTCCTGTTGTTTAGACTCTTGTTCTTGCATCTGCAATAACTCTGGGACTGTTACGAAAATGTAGCCTTCCTTTCTCAATCGAGCAATAATCTCAGGCAAAGCTTTTACAGTTCTTGCTCGATTGCCGCCGCCGTCGTGCATCAGCACAATGCCGCCGGAATTTGCCTGCCTCATCACGTTGTCTATCAAAGATTCCGTAAGAGTGCGCCAATCAAAAGAATCAGCAGACCACATCACAACTGCATAATTTTTCTTTTGAGCGTAAGCTGTCAATCCATTGTTTAAAATGCCTCCTGGCGGGCGGAACATTGATGTTTGGATGCCGGTCAAGTCCTCAATTAATGATGAAGTGCGATCGATCTCGCGAGCGGCACCGTCTTCGTTATACTGAAGGTATTCATGGCTCCATGTGTGATTGCCGATCGCGTGACCGGCTGCTGCGACCTGTTTGCCAATTTCGGGAGAATTTTGCAGGTATTTTCCTACCCAGAAGAATGTAGCCTTAATATTGTTTTCCTTGAGAATATCTAGGATTTGTGTAGTTGTTTTCGGCCAGGGGCCGTCGTCAAATGTCAGGGCGATCGCCTTGTGCTTGGAGTCGAGTTTCGCGTAACGAATGGTTGTACCTTGAAACTGATCCGGTACGGCTGAGTGAAAGCGGATTGCCTGCAATTGGGCTAGAGCTTGTTGGGAAAATTCTACTCGATTGGCGATCGCCTCGGAAAACTGATTAATATTGGAGACCGGCTGTTGTTTTTGCGACTGGGATACGGCCAAGACTTGCGCCTGAATCGGTGCCAATGGCTGATTGGCCCGCAAGTTAATCGGCAGCGTCACACCCAGCAAAAAACTTCCTGTGGCGGCCATAAAAGCAACGATTAAAGTTTTGCGCCGCCTCCACAGCAGTTTCAATTTTGTCACGTCATTCTCTCCTTCACACCTTGCACAGTTAATTTGAGATTTTATGTTGATATCAAGTTAATCCACTTAAGAGGATAATCTTAAATTGGACAGTCCGTAAAAATGCTACTGGAAATAACCGATCGGGGGAAGCCCGTCAGGATAAAAAAATTTAAGATTTGTACGCCAGAAATCTCCTAACCCCTGAAAACGCCGGATGGTTGGACTTTTTCCCCAGGCAGGGGGACGGCGCGCCAATCGGATTAATGGCACGATATTCTTAGCGACTGGGCCCGCATCGGCCCGCGTCCCTACCTGACACTGCAAGTTGGTTTAACCTGAGATGTTGCACCATTGTCAATAAGCTTTTTAGGAACAGGCTTTCGGGCAACTGAAGCGAGAAATTCACTCTTTGTGGGATAGACCCGAAAGCCTGCGCGAGCGAGAATGGTGCAAGATGTGAGTTTAACCTGATTTGATATGAGGTCGATCGCCTGCCCCCAGCGTCCTAAAATTAACTTTTAGAACCGATTCTCTCTTTGTACAAGCCGACAATCCGATCGATAACTTCAGCAACAGTCAGATTGTCTGTTTGAATTTCCACAGCATCTGCGGCTTTGCGTAAAGGTGCAACCTCGCGGGTGCTGTCCTTTTCGTCCCGTAGGGCGATGTCTTGTTCTAATTGTGCCAAGCTAATATTAGCCCGATCGGTGTCTTTAAGTTCTAACAGCCGCCTGCGCGATCGCTCTTGTACCGAAGCCGTCAAAAAAATCTTCAATTCCGCATCGGGAAACACGTTAGTGCCGATATCGCGGCCTTCTGCTATAATCCCGCCTTTTGTGCCGCAGCGCCGCTGTTCCTCCACCAGAAACTGTCGCACGGCCGGAATCGCCGCCATTTCCGAGACGCGGGATGTCACTTCCAAACTGCGAATTGCCTCGGTTACGTCTTCGCCGTTAATCTTCAACATCGGGGACGCGGGATCGAGGTTGTATTCCAAATAACTGGAACTGATTAATTCGGCGATCGCGCATTCGTCGGAAATCGGGGTTTCTGTTTTCAATGCCAGCCAAGTCAGCGCCCGATACATCGCGCCGGTATCCAGATAAAACAAGTTCAAAGCTGTTGCTGCAAGGCGAGTTACGGTAGATTTGCCAGCACCCGCCGGGCCGTCGATCGCCACAATGGGCCGGCGGTTCCTGAGAATTATATTGTCAATCAAGCGAGTAGAGCCAACTCTGGCGGCCGCGGCTAAAAGTCCCGCTGTTTCCACAACCTGCAACGGCGTCAAAGTGTCGGGATCGACGAGTTCGGCGTATTCGAGCTTGACTGCGGGTTCTTCTGCCACTGCTGCGCGGGCGGCAGCGAGTGCGGCTGCTGCGGTGCGGTCGCCTGAAGAAAAAGTTTTCGAGGCTTGTTGCAGCGCGCGGTAGAGTACGGAGGCTTGCTGTTTTTGCTCTGCTGTTAAATACTGATTGCGAGAACTCATTGCCAGTCCCGACTCTTCGCGGACGATCGGACAAGCGACAATCTCTACAGCCAAGTTAAAATCAAAGACCAGCTTCCGAATAATTGCTAGCTGCTGGGCGTCTTTTTGACCGAAATAAGCTTTTGTCGGCTGCACCAAACTCAAAAGTTTAGTAACAATTGCCGCGACGCCTTGAAAATGACCGGGCCTTGCTTTACCGCACAAAACCGATGTCATCGCCGGTGGCGGGACTACTTGAGTTAAGGATGAAAGGTGAATCTCTATCTGTTTTTGGGCGGTTTGCTCTGTTTCTGTACGCGCGGCGAAGCTATCGGGTAGGGAATCGACCGCTTGGTTGCCGAACATTTCAGTTGCTGAGGGAGCAAATACGGCATCAACCCCAACTTGTTCGCACAACAGCCGGTCTTGCTCGATATTCCGAGGATAATCTTGAAAATCTTCTGTCGGTCCAAATTGCAGCGGGTTGACAAAAATGCTGACCAGGGCGATCGCATTTTCTTGCCTTGCCCGCTGGATCAAGCTCAGATGCCCTGCGTGCAAAGATCCCATCGTCGGCACCAAACCGACTGTCAAATGAGGTGCAGCAGACTTTTGTAAATTTAAGTAGCAGCGAAGTGCTGCAATGGTAGTAAACAGGCGCACCGGTAGAATCTCCTGAAGGCATTCGGCAGAATGCAGAGTTTATTTGTCAGAATTTGTTCGACTTGACATCTTGCACCATCCTCAAGAACAGATAAGATGCCTCTTCCACAAATAATGGTGCAAGATGTCAGTTTTATTCTACTTTCTGCCTTCTACACTTCGGATAACTTTTGCATTCTGCCTGAGAGCAGCCTTTAGCGTCCAACAGTTGTTTGCTGCGGCGGTTCGATCACTTCGATTTCCACTCTGGCAACGCCGCTGCTAATCATTCCCAGCACGTTGGCGGCGCCGGCGGACAAGTCAATGAGCCGATCGCCCACATAGGGGCCGCGGTCGTTAATGCGGACGACTACGGTGCGGCCGTTGTCGAGATTTCTCACCATGACTCTAGTTCCAAAGGGCAAGTGGCGGTGGGCTGCGGTCAAATCATTTTGGTTGAAACGCTCGCCGCTGGCGCTGAGGTTGCCGTCAAATCCCGGGCCGTACCAGGAAGCCCAGCCGCTGAGGCGCACTTGAACTGGGCCCAGAGACAGCACGGGGGATTCTGGTTGGGGTTTGCCTGCGACTTCTTCCAGGGGTGGGGCGTTGCCCAGAAGTCGGCGGAGGCGATTGGTTGCTTGCAGGGCGTCTCGGCTAAAGTCGCTGGTGGTGTCGGGGAGGATGGTTTCGGCGTTGATGTTTACCAAGTCCTCGCCGTTTGCCTGGATAATGTAGCGATCGCCTTTTTCCCACTTAACGGTAATGCTGTTGGGATCGATGTTGTTGCGGGCTAGCTGGTTCAGTCTTGCTGCTAAGGTTGATGCCCGCCAAACTGAATCGAGTTCTTGATTGCTGGAGTTGCTGGCAATGTTTCCGACTTTGGGATTTTCTCTCGCGCCCGTTACTTTCGACGGACTGCTAGCACCGGCTTGGCTGTTGCCAGTTTCTCCCATTTTCGTGTTTGTTTCCGGATTGGCGTTCAGAAAGGTGATGACTGGAATGTTTCGCACGTAGACTGTCGCTGCTTGTCGCCCTTCTAACTCGTGGGGCTGGATTTTGGCGATCGAGTCTCGGGCAATTTCAGCTCTTGCTTGATACTGATACTGTCCGACTTTTTGCGCTTCGACCCGACTTGCGTTTAACTGCCGGGACGGTTGGGTGGCAATTACTTGCTCGGAAACCGGAGAGTTTTGGTTGTCGGCACCTGTTGCTTGTGCGTGACAAGAGGATGCCGTTCCTACCACAGGAACTAACAGGATAGCGAGTAGACCACCAACAAATTTTTCCTTCATACGTCCATTTTTGTGAATAGCCATTGCCAACCGAGATTGGAGGATTGGCCATTTGGCGGCGGGCCTCAAGGATTTCTCTCTTGCCCTTCGCCATTCCCCCGTGAGTCAAAGCAAAGTATCGGGGTGCGTTTTTGCTTTAATGCTTCCGCCCCCAAAAAAATTGGCGGAAACTTCCCTGACACTTGACAACTCATACTCGATCCGCAATTTGTGTTTTGTTCACGAACTGCAACAGACTACCACAAACTTTTGCGGTTGGGGATCGCTGCGATCGCCATTTTCACCAAATCTTCATCAAATTTTCTCAAAACCCTCTATCATAGAATCCTTTAGTTCCAGTGCTTACAGCCGTTTCAGCCATTACGGAAAAATTTACAAAAATTTACAAAAATTTAGTGTATTTTGTGGGCTGCGAAATAGCTAGTCTTAAAAAAGCTGTTTGTCAACTGTTATGGGAATAAACTAAAAATTAGAAGAAATCGATTTGGCGGACTTATGGATTATCGAGAAGCAGGTGTGGATGTTGAGGCGGGCAGAGCTTTTGTCTCGCGCATCGGGAGTATGGTCAAGAGCACGCACCGATCGGGAGTTTTGGGCGGATTCGGCGGGTTTAGCGGTTTTTTCAGCGTCCCGGAGGGTTTAAAAGAGCCGGTGATGGTTTCGGGTACTGACGGCGTTGGGACTAAGTTGAAATTGGCCCACAATCTCGATCGGCACGACACGGTAGGTATCGACTTGGTAGCGATGTGCGTCAACGACGTGCTGACATCCGGGGCAGAACCCCTCTTTTTTCTCGATTATTTAGCCACGGGAAAGTTAAATCCCGAACAATTAGCTGCAGTGGTGGCCGGGATAGCTGACGGTTGCAAGCAAGCTGGCTGTGCTTTGTTGGGCGGGGAAACGGCAGAAATGCCCGGTTTTTACCAACCGGGAGAGTACGATTTGGCAGGGTTTTGTGTGGGAATTGTCGAAAAGAGCAAATTGTTGGACGGTTTGCGGGTGCAGGTGGGAGATGTGGCTGTGGGGCTGGCAAGTTCGGGCGTGCACAGCAACGGTTTTAGTTTGGTGAGAAAAATTGCGGGCGATTGCGGTTTTGACTGGCATTCCCAACCCGATAAGTTAGGTGGCAAAAGTTTAGGAGAAGTGCTGCTAACTCCGACTAAAATTTATGTTAAACCAGTCCTCGAAGCAATTAAGAGCGGTCTAGAAATTCACGGCATGGCTCACATTACGGGCGGCGGTTTGCCGGAAAATTTGCCCCGCTGTTTGGGAGTTAATCAATCTGTCAGAATTGACAGCAATAGCTGGCCAAATTTGCCAATTTTCCAGTGGATTGCTGAAGCGGGCCAAGTTGCCACAGCAGATATGTTCAATACTTTTAATATGGGGATTGGGTTTGTGCTGTTGCTCGATCGCACAGAAGTCGATCGGGCTGTTAAATGGTTTGAATCTCAGGGAATTGGTGCGTTCGCGATCGGGGAAGTGATTGAGGGGAAAGGAGAATTGATCGTGGATAACGGGTAATGGCTAATTAGTAAGAAGCAATCGCAGGGGCTGAAGATTGCTTCGCTTTCTTTTATGCGTTAACAGACAATCTCAATCTGCATTTATCTGTGTATATCATCTGCGGTTAAATTTATATTTTTGAAAGTAACCGCAGAGGACGCAGAGGACACAGAGGAAGAAAGAGAAAAAGGAATTCACAACAGATGACTCGTTGCTACAATTTTAAATCAAAATAAAATAAGCTGTTTTCTGTTTAAACAAGATATAATTCAAAATTATTCCCGTGAAGTAGTCTAAAATTTTACGCCGAAATTTTAAACTACTTAAATATCTATAGCCGTTCTCAAGTAAATGAGGTACGTAGTTGGGCTTTAGCCCTCTTCTGTAGTATTTATATAAGTTGTCAGTCATACCTCATCTACCTGAGAAGAGCTATATACTATTTATTACATCGACTCTAAAATGAAGGATAGTTAATTATTAAAAGCAGAAAATATTAAAAACCAAAGTAATGTTTGTATCACAGCTTAAATAAAAAAACCTTATTAGGCTTGTACGCAACTCAAAATTTCCAAAAACTCCTGCACAACTAGATCCGGTTGTTCGCTGCATCGGGTAGCGTCGTAATGTTTGACAAGACAGATGCCAGAATCTCTCCAAAGCCCGCATATTTCATCTTCTGTTGCGTTTTGATGGGATGATTCGCTGTCAATTTTCAGCATCCCTAACTTGTTTTGGTGGAAGATCAGAAAGTCAGCTTCTTGGTTTTGTCTGCCGGCGGGTGTTGTCAGTCGCAGTTGGGAGTTGGGGATGAAGAGGGTAGAAGTGCGATCGAGCGTTTCGGCAATTTTCACTTGTGCGTCGGAGTGAAGGCGAAAACCCTTCCAGTTAATTTCGTTTTCCGAGTCAGATAATTCAGTTGCACTATCAGCATTTATTGTTTTATCTAAATCGGTTTGAACATAATCAGCTTCATTTAAATTTGCGAATAATCTAGCTCCACTTAAGTTTGCTCCGCTGAGATTTGCACCGCTGAGGTTGACTTCGATCGTCAGATTTCGCTGTAAATTCACTTGAGTTTTTCGTAAGTATCGCTTTAAGACTGATTTGAGATTATCTTTTTTAACTTTTTCTTCGAGTGCTGTTGAAAGTAGTTTCCATAGTTTAGCACCAGCATCTTTGATATAATCATATTCATATTCAGTGCTGGCTGCAATTTCTTTATAAGACCGTCCTTCCCAGGATTGACGAAACACTATCTCTTGAATTTTGTTGAGGCGATCGTAGTTGAGGGCTGTTTCTGCGATCGTTATGGCTTCGTCAACAGTCATGTATCACACTCCTTCAGCAGTGAAGCGTTAATGTAGGTTTAACATAGATTCTAGCGCAACAGGGAGCTGATATTACTTTTTTATTACTTTTTTGTTACTTTTTCTCACTGTTGAACCTGGCATAGAGTTGCTATTGTATCTCTAGATGCACAGGGATGTGAATATCAATAACACTAAGCGACACTCCCAAGGACTTCATTTCTCGATGGACCAGGTTAATGCTTGTTCGCTGGTGGTTCACTATTTTTTTGAAAGGGGGGAATGATGGCTGCAAATAACATATCATCACAAGATAATGACCGACCTATATGGGATGACACCAAGATATATATTACCAAAAATACAGTTAAATTTGGTTCAGATGTCTATCAATTTCGCAACGTAACAGGTTTTGGCATATCCCCAGTTAAGACCAAAAAATTGCCATTTCAATGGATTTTAGGATTGTTTGTTATTGGAATTGTTGTAGCTAATTATTTTAATAATTCTGATATTAGACCTGCAGGAATAATTATGGCAATAGTAGCAATTATTTTGTTAATTGTAAATACTTTTTGGTCCGAAAAATACGGTCTTAAGTTATACCTGAATTCCGGTTCTCCTTTGCCAATATTTGTTACCACCGATCTGAAAGGATTAGAAAAAGTAGTTGACGTATTATACAAGTTCATGGAAAGTAATGCAGAAGGTAGTTATGTAGTATATTCAACCGATCGCTCTATCCGAATAGAAGGAAGTGTTGGAGGTTCCGTCACAGCCGGTAATATTGGAGGCAGTTCATCAAGTAATGTTGGAGGAAATGTCTCGCGAAACGACTAAAAATAACAGTGTTATTCAAAGATAAATCAAATTAGGAGGGAATAATGGAAGATAAACAAAGTAAAGTTCAAGTTGGAGGAAGTGTTGGAGGTGCTGTTACAGGAGGTAGTATTGAAGGCAGTTCATCAAGTCAAGTTGGAGGAAATGTTTCATTCGCTATAAACGAGTTACCCTCATCCTCTGAAGCCGCTCGACCCGGAATCAAAGAGTTACTCACCCAACTCCAAGAAGAAATTAAAGCCGACCCAAATTTAAGTGAAGACGACAGACAGGATGCTTTAGAACAAGTAAAAGAGTTAGCTGAAGCTGCTAAAAATCCTAATGATGCAGAAATGAAGAATAAAGCCAAAAAGGCAGATAGGATGCTCGGACGAATTATCTCCGCTGTACCACAAGCCACAAAACTCCTAGAATTCTGTAATAATCTACTGCCATTGATTACTAAAGTGTTTGGGTTTTAGTAAGCGATCGCCCTTCGGCAAACACGCCAAATAATAGCGATCGCCCTTCTTCTTCTCAGCATTCTCTGACAGAGGGCTATCGAGCTTTTTGAAGTGCGATCGCACCCACGTCATATACCACATAAACAGTTCTTTATCAACATAAACATATTTCCCCAAAACCGTCAGCGGCATCATCTCCCCGCTGCCAAGCAAATCAATTGAAACCCCATCTCGAATCAATATCTTAAACAATTATTTATCATCTTTTATCAAACTAGCATCTAATTCAATAACTTGACCTTCTTCCCTCATTACCTCCAACAAATCCGAACTAGATACCTGAAACATTGCTTCTTTATTACACCGCGCAGTCACGCAATTTCCGTAACTGCCCGTAGCTTCAATATCAGATATTGTCCATTGCTTTAAAAGATAATTTTTATCTAAAAACTCAAAGATTTTTGTAACTCTCAACTCCAGCTTTTATTCTGCTTCGCAGCCAAGCGTCACAGCCCATTTTTGACCGATATTACAGGTAATAGCCGATTTTTCAGATTTCATAATGTTTCCGGGATTCTACTTGAATCTACTCGCTTAATTCGATCTTTATATCCTGTCCTGTCGATCTCTGGCGATATCTCGGCCGGGGCGGGTTTTTGAGATTGTCAATTATTGGCCGGTATTGTTGGTGAACCCGCCCCTACAAGAACTACGGTCAATTGGTCGGACATAATATTACTTAATCAAATTGTTCGAGGGCGATCGCTCCTCAGACTCAGATTCAAAATCCACGCGATCGTAAATATCACCCAACCGCATCTCAAACTCCAGGCAACTCAATCTCAACACCGCATCAGCACCATCATACTCAGACAAAACCCACTTATTATCATCCGTCTTAACAAACTGTTCAACGTGCATCTCGTATTGATCTATCAAAACATACTCTCGAAAAGTAGGAATCGTGCGAAAAAGTTTAAACTTGCCACCTCTGTCATAATCCGCCGTCGATTCCGATAAAACCTCAGCCACCATCACCGCATTAGTAATCGTATCTTTCCTACCCTCCGCAAACTCCAACTTCCCCGCCACCAACATCACATCAGGATAAGTATAAACCCGCTTCGACGGTATCCACAAACGCAAATCGTTTATAAATACTCGGTACGGTTGTCCTTTGGTAGCAAAATTTAATGTTCCATAAAAATTGCCAGCTATTTGATTGTGATTCGGTGTTCCGCCTGTCATAGGAATTATCTTGCCATCCTGATATTCGCTTCTAAATTCTGCCACCTCTTCCAGCATTAAATACTCTTCGGGAGAGTAATAAATCTGTACTTTTTCCTCAGCTAATTCTTCGCGGATTTCTGTTGATGTTGTCATAGTACATTCTCGGACGATCGTACTTACAATTATATAGCATATAACCTGTGTATGTAGTACCTATAATCTGATGGCAAGTAAGGTGCGTCGCCATCTATAATCTGCAAGTTATATCGAAAATCTCGCAGCGACGCACCCTACGAATTAATTACTCGGACCAAAGAAACCGGGTTTTTTCCCGAATCTGCGTCCTACAACGAAGTATTTCGTAAAAAACCCGGTTTCTGAGCCACCATGCGTAAGTCAAATCGAAACTACTGCTCACAATCCCAAATCTGTCGTTTCAATCACCTCTCCCTCAAACTCAAAACCCCGGTTCAAACCATCAAAATATTTGTCAAAATTAGGCTTAATCCACAGCGCTGCTTCCCCGTGTCCCAATTCCACAGCTTTATCAATTATCTCCTTCCAATCTCTCAAAGAAAATCCCGCCGCTTGCACCGCCTTCAAACAATCCCAAACAAACTTTGGCACCGATACCGGCGACACTGCATACCTCAACAATTCCTGTGCACCTTCTGGCCAAATAATCAGATTGCTGGCAACTAAAATCATTCCTATATCTTCTTCTCTTTCCCCCTGCCAATTCACTTCGCCATTTAAAACATAACCCCAAGGTTCAATAAAATTGTTAATAATATACTGCAACCATTCCACATAATAATAAAACTTCTCCGTGCCGCTCCACTGAATCCCTCCGCCGTCAGCAGTAGGAATCCAGTTACACCACAATCCGGGCTGAGTCTTCGGCGGGCGGTTGTAATTAACAACAGAAATTTCGGAGTCTTCATCCCATTTTTCATTGACAAAATAGCAGCCTTCTTCGCCCACAGGCAAACCCACCGCTGTTCTCGCCGGATCGGGAATACTTTGCAAAATCGCCGGATTTCGCTTCATCCGTCGAGTGCGAGAAAACTCTAATAAGTAAATAGCTTCGCTGTCTAATAACCGTTTATTTAAATAAAATATCCCGTCAAAGATTGTAGTGTATCCCATGATTTCTATCTATTATAAATGTAGGATTTCGTTTTTTTACAACCCAGTTTATTGTTTGTGGAACGGGCTTATAGCCCGTTGCTAATCTCGGCACAAAATGTAAGTTTAACCTCCTACGTTAAACTATTATAAAGAACGGGCTCTCCGGCCCGTTCCACAAGAATATTGATTTTTTGGAAAAGGATGGCAACCCTACTTAGTCTTGTCCAAAGTCCGCGACTCCAACCAAATAGGAATTGCAATCCAAGCAACTGCTAACAGCAAAGCAAATACCGCAAATTGAGCAGCCCAAGCTACCAATTTCTCTAAAGACACAACTTGTCCCAAGAAGTAGGATAAACTTACCATTACAGATGCCCAGCTTGCAGCACCCAGAATGTTGAACAGCGAAAATTTCCAAAAAGGCATTTCTGCAATACCTGCTAGGGGGCTAGCAAAAATTCGCAGCAGTGCGATGAAACGGCCCAAAAATACGGCTTTAGCTGCATTTTTGCTAAACTGTTCTTTTAAGTCAAACAGTTGTTCTTCCCGAAAGCGGAAAAATTGTCCCAGCTTCAGCAGCAGCGGCCAGCCGCCGTACCTGCCGATCGCGTAACCAAAATTTCCCCCCAATGTAGCACCAGCGATCGCACTGCCGAGCACAAACCAGTAATTCAGTTCCCCGCTGCCAGCTAAAAACCCGCCAGCAATCGTAATTGTCTCGCCTGGAAGAGGAACTCCCAGATTTTCCAGCAAAATTCCCAGAAATACTGCCCAGTAGCCGTAATCGCGCGCAAACTGCTGAATAGTCTCTAACGATAAAAACTCAAAAGACATTCGATACTGCCTTCGTAAACTTTTGCAAAGCTCAATACATCTATATATTGGCTCGATTCAGCCAATAGTGCAATCTTTCGCTGTGATGAAGAACACACTATTGTCGCGATCGCTGGTATAACTAAAAATTAGCCTTTCAGGCATACTAGAGGAATAGAGAATTGTTGCGTTTGCGTTCCGCGCGATCGCTAGCCACTTTCCTGCTAAATTTATCACAACGGCTCTCTCCACTGATTCCCTAGCCCGATCGCCCCTCATAAAACCTTAGCTGAAATTCCCTGAGTCTCTCAAGAGAGTCGGCCACTAAACTAACTTATTCATACTTTACGATCGTAGGATAACTGCTATGGAATTTCGCAACTTCAACCAACCTATCGTCCTCCAACCTCACAACTGCCTCGACTCCCAAGCCGGCAGCCTCCTCCAGCAACAGCTAGCCGAGATTGTGCCCGATCGCCACAAACTCTGGGTAATAGACATGGCTGCCGTAGATTTCATAGACAGTTCCGGGATCTGCGCCTTAGTTGGCGGACTAAACGCCGCCCGCCACCGGGGATGCCGCCTCGTCATCTGCAACCTCTCAGCCACAGTCAAGCTAATTTTTGAAATTACTCAACTCGACCAACTCTTTGAAATCTTCGACAGTTTCGAGCAAGTTATCTCCACTGAAACTCCGGCTTTAGTTGCTTGATTAAAATTAGCTGCCCAGTTCAAATCTCAAGTTTCCAAAAGACTTGAAGCAACCGCAGAGCTAATTTCAATATCATAAATAGGTTGATTTGTCAAGCAATACCAATGACAAACAAACAAATCCGGCACTTGAACGCCGACAGAAGCGATCGCAGGTGCAGCCGGAAAAGGCCAAAGCCGATCGAAACAAATCCTTTCCCCTACAAACCCGAACTGCATCAAATAAGTCGCCGGCGGCGCATTTAAAAGATTCAGCAAGCGGTAAGCCAACTCGTACAACTGCTGCCGCCAAACATCCGACAAATGCACCGGTTGAGAGTAACTCCACTCGCCAGACTGCTTGTCAGGTTCCCCACCGATCGCCTCAGCATACAGTGGGCCTTTTGCCGTCAACACCACAGGCAGCCAAAAATTACCCTCGCCGACGGGTACTTGCAACTCCTGGCACACTCGATCGCGCGCCGCCGAAACATTGCGGCAAAATCGATACACGTCCCGACCCGGAAAAACCAGATGGGACGGCAGATCCAGCGTCAAAGGACAAACGATCGCCCCACCCGGAGCGATCGCGCCAGAATTGAGTTCAGAAACCCCACAGATATCGACTTCAGTTAAAGGATGAGATTGAGCGATCGCCGACTGGAGACTTGCGGCCGAATCTTTCTCACCACCCGCCACAATCAAAACCTCAGACATTGCCAAAGCTCGGCATTTGAATTCCCCGATCGTCCTCAGCATCCACGCTCGGCAGATCCAGGCCCTTAGCCTTGCGGCTCCGCACAGCGAGACGGTAAGTTACGCTTTGCAACTCAGTGTGCAGTTGGCGGTTTTCCTTTTGCAGTTGATCCAACTTTTCCTTAATCGGCTCGATCCGCTCGGCAAACTTCTGGCGGTAAACCCCAGGCAATTCCTGAACCACCTGTTCCAGCATCCGAGAGCGATCCGTCAATTCCTGCACTGATTGCCGCAGTTGGTAAACCTCAGCATCCCGCTCTGCAATTTGTTCTTGATAAAAACCCACCTGTTCTTCAACAGCTTGCAGTTGTTCCCGCATCGCCTGCATTTGAGCTTGGTGGCGATCGGAAACTTCCGGCGCCGGCACAAAATTAGAATTGCCCTTCACCAGCCTGAAAAGTTCTTGAGACAACTGCTGCACCAATTGGTCGCGCATTTGCAGCTCTTCGGTAAGACGAGATACCTCTGATTGCAGTTCTTTTGAGCTTACAAGTTTAGTTTGATTCATAAAAATGCTCGGTAAGTGGGAAACTCAGAGGCTTTAGCCCTGAGAGGTAAACGACACGGGCGGTTTCAATAGATTCGACGGAGTTTCTCCTGAGCGAAGCAGAAGGGCAAGCGTGACCACCGCCTTGAATCCGCTTTCCCCTCCGGCGAGGGCTAGAGGGGTATAGTTACCCCTCTGTGGAGATATGGTTGTCTCCGGCTCCCTTTCGGGGTAATGTTCGCTTCACCAATGTTATAAGAGCTTGTTAAGCTTGCAGCACTGCCTCAGTGACCTTAAGGCTGTTTAACTACAAGCGACAGAGCGGAAAACTAGCGTCGCATTCTCCGGTGTCGTGACCCAAATAACGTAGACCTCTAAAGTCTTAGGCCCGTCAGTACAGCTTGCTCAATCACTCGCGACCAAGCTCATTCCCTTTAGGGCTGGGTTACTGACGATGACTCTCAGCTTTTACGATTTAATATAGTATATATCTGCTATTTAGAATATCTTTCCATTACCACAGAGGCAAGAGGCACTTGGCAATTTTTGAGTTGGTTGCGAGAGTTTGATGCTCGATCTTTGCCACAACCCAGGCGATGGATCGATCGTTCGAGAGATCAACGCTCAACTCCAATCTCATTAATCACAGCCGAAAGCACTTGGCCAGCTTCGTCCACGGTGCTGCCAAAACAGATAATGCCGTCCTCGTGACCCGCCATCGCCAGAATTTGGCGCTCTGCCAAGTTCTCTTCCTCAAAAAGTCTAAACATTTCTAAGGCCATCTGGGGAGTGCCGTAAGGTATTTCTTTTCTAGTAGTAGGAATCTTAAACAGCAGTTGCCGCCATAGATTAGGATTGTGGACGTGAATAATCGCGCCCACATCCTCTCTCTGAAGGTACAGGGCCCCGTGAGTCAGGGACTCCGACGAAGCTTGTACGGGCCCCCGGCAGCCGAGGTAATTTTTTTCTAAGTTAAATTCGGTAACAGTACAGTAGAATTCTGGTCCCAGAGTCTTCAAGTGTGCAGTCTGGGTTCCCGAAATCACGAATTGGCAAGAATTGCCTAGTCTGACGCTGACGTTGCCAAACCCTATGCCATTTTCGTAGACGCCAATTAATCCCCAAGCGTGGAGCCGATCGCGCCAGTGCATCAAATCTGCTATGTTCCGGGCAGCTACAGGGCTTGCATTTTCCCAGTCACAGCGGTACTTAACGACTCCTTCATCCATTTTTTGTCCGAGCTCAGACTACCGACATGACCGAAGCTGAGACTTAATCACCGCAGTTGTCAAGAAGTTGTCAAACAGCTTTTTTTGCCTGCTGCCTTATGTCTCGGTGCATAAGTGCCTGAACAAATCTACATTCCAGTGTCGCCGTAATTAGCGACCGACATTAGCAAAAAGTAAGCTAGGAAAGTTGAACCAATTATTCCAAAAATCATGGTTTAGCCTCTAAGTGATTACAAAAGTTCAATAGGAAAATCTACGCTTTCAGTCGGGGAGTTTGATTCCAGGCTTTTGCCCGATCGAGTTTCTGTATTTCTGAAGTGAAACTACATAACCCCCCTGAATCGGTTCTTGCTCTATACTACAGCATTTCTACTGATTTGAGTGTTACCTTAAGAATGGCTTGAGGATAAATTACTCCTCTATTAGGTAACTCCGGTAAAAAACAACCGTAAATTTACTGATTTTTTCTCATTATACATATATTTAAGCAAAAAGCAAGCGGAACAAAAAAAATATTTTTTAGTCAGCCTGGGACGAACTGGCACAATCTTCGCGCGCCCTACGTTAGTCAACACCTGTCGGTCGAGTAATTTTTAGCTCCGGGGCATCCTACAAGCTAAGAAACCGGGTTGAGCGTAATATCATCTCGGGTAAAATCACCGCCACGCCAGCTCGCGTCGGCGGGTTTACCACAATCTGTAGTAGCAGTACAAGTTATAGATCCCGTAAACTCGCGCCTACCTAGAGGGCGATAGTCGATCGACCGAACCTGATATAAGGAATGAGAATTAAATAAAATCCACTTTTCTTGAGTGTTGTGGGATGGGCGGGAGAGCCCGTCAATCGGGGACGGGCTCTCCCGCCCATCCCACAAGAAAAAAGGGAAATTATTTAATTGACGATCCTAAGTTTTATTAACAAAAAAACAAGCCGATCGAGCAGTGAGAGTCCGATCGGCTAAATTTTTCTGTAGAGCGCGATCGCCCGCAGCCCTTGATTTAAATGTGGAAGTGATACAAGATGCTGCCGTCGTCTTTAATTTCGCAATTGGCATTAAAGACTTCAGCTTGTTGGTTCAAAAAACGCTGAGCCACATCCGGCGGCAGCCGCGTTTCCATCGCAAACCGCACCAGAGTGATTTCGCCGCGGCCTTCTTTGATCAGTCGGTACAAAGCACTTTGGAGCCTTTCGCTCTCTTCTCGCTGAAAAGCTGCTTTGTACTTCCAATCGGCCACCGAAGGAATCAAACCCCGGCTGACCAAAATCGCCAACAGCAAGCCAATTCCCAAAATCAGAGGCACAGTCGGATCGCTCGTGGGCGTCGCCACAATTTGCGGCACTGTAGCGGCGGCCAAACTGCTAACCATTTCTTTTTCCGACGCTTGCGTATCCGCCATTGCAAGCTGAGTTTTGTTATAAACGTCTTGCTGAAGCTTCATTTGCTGCAACAGGCGAGCGCGTTCTCTTTCGTATTGGTCGAGTTTTTGCTGAGCTTGTTTCAGGTCTTGAGTGACTTGTGCCAAGCGTTGGTTGAGCGACTGATTGACTGATTGCCACCGATATCTGTTAATCAGGCGGCTTTTTTCAACCATGCCCTTCATCAACATATCTGCCGTTTGAATTGCTTGCTCCCGATCGAGCGAGCGATACCCAACAGCAATCTCTAGCGGTTGTTCCGGCTTAGAAATCTTGACACTAGCATTTTGTCGAACTTGCTGGGGCGACAGCTTAACTGCATCGGCCACTGCTTTGACAACATTGTCTGCTAGGAGAACCTCCGGGGTAAGTTGCTCTCCCTGCTTGAGAATTGTCGTACCCGTACTCGAAAATTTGACTGGCGGATTATTAGAGGTGAGAGTGCCTTGAGCCATGAATCCGGGAGGCGGGGCGAGGCGGTAGGCCAGGGCGCCTGAAATACCCATAATTACAGCAAAACTGCCTAGGGCAATCCATCTGTATTGATGTGCTGAAGATCTAAAACGTAAATTTCCCATTTTGATAGTCAAGTCATAACATTCGCTTGCCGCAGCTACTGCCAAACCCAAGAGCGATCGTTTCTTTCTGGTCAGTTAAATTGACTGCTGAAAGTTTTTTCAGTTTGTACCTAAAAGCTCTTAGCTTTTGACAGTTGTCAATATTCACGAGCCGAAAAAACCGATCGAGCTTTTATTTGAGCCGAGCTATAACTTCAGTTTCTGTCCTTAATAATTAATCTGTAACAAGGCTTCTGGAAGTCTACTGGCACTTCTACTAGCACTCAGGCTTGCGAGATCCTCGCCTCCCCGTGTTTGTTGACATTCAAAACAGTCTCCTTTTCACCCTTGGCAATCCTCCAATTATCTTACGTCTTGGCGTCTTGCGGACGCGGTTGAACAATAAAAAAAACCTTAAATAATCTGCCTAAAAACTTAACAAGCAAGAATTATACCATGCAGTTAAGAGTTTGCTATATCTTAAAAAAAATTGTGGATCGGGGCGCGAGACCAAATCCACATATTTACATAATAATTTATGGTTCGATCGGTTGATGGTTCGATCGACCTCACAAGGGCGAATGTTCAGAAGCCGATCGGCAAAATCAGACCCTCGCGGGCCATGACAGCCTTCGGAAAAGCGATTTGCACGTCTTCGGCGATGCGATCGAGAAAATCGTCTGTGTGAGCAGGATCGTGGTGAAAAATCACCACTCGTTTCACCCGCGCCTCCTTAGCCATTCTCACCGCTTCCTGCCAAGTCGAGTGTCCCCAACCCACCTTCGGAGACTTGGGGTTGTGATATTCCTCGTCTGTGTACATCGCGTCGTAAATCAGCACATCAGCGTCGAGGGCTAAATTGTAAACATTCTCATCTAGCCGATCGGGAAAATGTTCGGTATCCGAACAGTAAACAACAGATCGTCCCTGCCAAGTTACCCGATATCCCATAGCAGTATTGGGGTGATTCAGAGAACCCGTCCTAATCTCAATATCGTCCAGCATCATCGTCTGGTTGTGATTGAGTTCGTAGAAATTCAAATCTGCCTGCAAACCCATCAGCGGCACCGGCGAATTCGAGTGCAGAACCCGTTCTACGAAGTGCCTTTTCATGCAATCTCCATCCGGCGGAGTCGCCCCGTAAATATCAAACCTATTGCCGCGAATGAAAGCTGGGGCGAACAGCGGGAAACCTTGAATGTGATCCCAGTGATAGTGAGTAAAAAACATATAAGCTTGCACGGGCATTTCTTGCACCAACTGGTCTCCCAGCATCCGCAAGCCTGTTCCGCCGTCAAAAATCAAGCGTTTGCCAGCGACTCGCATTTCCAAACAAGAAGTATTGCCGCCGTAGCGAACAGTTTCCTGTCCTGGTGTCGGAACACTGCCCCGCACGCCCCAGAACTGTACTACAAAATCATCTATACCTTTTATTGATTCGGAGGGTTGAGGGCAATCAAGGGGAGTTGCCGCTACAGAGGACAAGCTGATTTCCATTTTAAAATTCAGGCTTTAAGGTTCCACATTGTCCGTGATGGCGCAGCAGATGATCGCACAACACTAAAGCTACCATCGCTTCCACCATTGGCACAGCTCTTGGCAACACGCAAGGGTCGTGCCGTCCCTTGGCTGCCAGCAGCGTTTCTTCGCCTTCTCGGGTAACGGTGCGCTGCTGCTGGCGAATTGTCGCAGTCGGCTTGAATGCCGCCCGCAAAATGATATTTTCGCCGTTAGCAATCCCACCCTGAATTCCGCCAGAGCGATTCGTCACTGTACGAATTACACCCTTATCATCAGTATAGTATTCATCATTATGTTCGCTGCCCTTGAGCAGAGTCCCCGCAAACCCGGAACCAATTTCAAAGCCTTTGCTGGCGGGCAAGGACATGATGGCTTTGGCCAAGTCGGCTTCGAGTTTGTCGAATACGGGCATTCCCAGGCCTTTGGGTACGTTGCGGGCGACGCATTCGACTACACCGCCGATCGAATCTCCGCTGTCGCGAACTTTTTCGATCAGTTCAATCATTCTTTCGGCGCATTCGGCATCTGGACAGCGGACGATGTTGCTTTCTATTTGTTCTAAGGTAACAGTGTCCGGGTCGGCGACACATTCTAAGTCTTTGATGCGTTTGACGTAGCCGACTATTTCGACTCCTGCTGCTTGAGAGAGAATTTTTTTAGCGATCGCCCCTGCTGCTACTCTACCTATTGTTTCCCTCGCCGAACTGCGACCTCCGCCTTGCCAGTTACGAATTCCGTACTTGGCATCGTAGGTAGCATCAGCGTGGGAAGGGCGGTAAGTTGTCGCCATTTCGCCGTAATCTTGGGGGCGAGTGTCTTGATTGCGGACTAAAATTGCGATCGGCGTTCCCAAAGTTTTGCCTTCAAACACTCCCGACAGAATTTCGCAGGTATCTGCTTCTTTGCGGGGCGTGGTAATTTTGCTTTGGCCGGGGCGGCGGCGATCGAGTTCTGCTTGAATGAACGATGCGTCGATCGACACTAGGGGCGGGCAACCGTCAATTACTACTCCGACACCGCCGCCGTGAGATTCCCCAAATGTCGATATCCGAAATAAATGCCCAAATGTGTTCCCCATGATGCTTTAGCCTGACACCTAATAATTTTTAGCTTAAATGGAATAGAGATTTACTGTATTTCTGAAAAATATACCATTGACGAGTAGGCGACAGGCGATCGCCCCACAGCATCACTCCCTTTCCACCCCTAGAAGAATATCTACGAGGGAGAGAGGGAGAGACAGAGAGACAGAGAATAGGAGATTTCTGGAAACACACTTAAATTCACCCGTGTATCCGTGTCCGAATCCGTGTTGTGCCTTCCTTCTTCTTTAGTCTTCGTGTTCTTCAAAAGGATCTCTCAATTCCTTAGAAGGGGGACCGAAAGCGGTGTAGATCGAGAATCCGGTGATTGCCACCAGACACACGCCCAGTGAAATGCCTAGAACTGCTGCGGGTTCCATATTTTTGATCGATTGTGAGTGCTCCACTCTATAATATTACAAAAAATAACAATCCGTCTGAAAGTCTAGTGATTTTAGACCCTGTACGGTATGGCAGCCAACCCCCACTCCCCGTTTTCCGAGTCCCCCTGCAGTATTTCTGAGAAATTGCGATCGCAATTAGCGGTAGAAATATGTCAAACTTTTCTGTAGAGATTCATTGCAGGTGACTTATGGCACAACGGACTTGGTTAGGAGATATACTCAAACCCCTTAACTCGGAATACGGCAAGGTAGCCCCCGGCTGGGGAACCACGCTGTTGATGAGCGTGTTCATTGGACTGTTTTTCGTGTTCTTGTTGATTATTTTGCAAATCTACAACTCTTCTTTGATTCTGGAGAGTGTGGATATGGATTGGTCGAGTCTCGGCCGCTAAAAATTGATCGCAAAACAGTAAGGCTAAAAGTAAAAGCTGAGGGTTGAGGAGAAAGGGTAAAAGCTAAGTTTTCCCGTTTTTCCTTAACCTTTACGATTACTTTTGCCATAAATAAACAAGAAGTAACTAAACAAATTGCAGGAGAAAAACCATGAATATTTTTGGCATTGGTTTGCCGGAAATGGCAGTTATTTTTACGATCGCCCTATTGGTATTCGGCCCCAAAAAATTACCTGAAATCGGCCGGAGTATGGGGAAGGCAATTCGGGGGTTTCAAGATGCTTCGCGGGATTTTGAGTCTGAGTTCACGCGGGAAGCCAAGCAGTTAGAAGAAGCAGTAGCAACTAGCAGCAAACCGGAAACTGAAAAACTCGCGGCGGCTAAGCCCAAGGAAGATAGCACAGACATTTAAATGAACAACACTCAGAAGTCGGAAACACCAGCGGAGTTAGTGATTCCCCAGCTAATAGTTGGGTTGGGAAATCCCGAACCTAAATACGATCGCACCCGACACAACATAGGCTTTAACGCTGTCGATGCCTTGGCTACATCTTGGCAGATTTCGCTGTCGGAAAATCGCAAATTTCAAGGCATATTTGGCGAGGGAAACCGGCCGCGGGGACAGAAAATCCGCCTGCTGAAACCTCTAACTTACATGAATCTGTCGGGCCAAGCGATTCGGGCGGCGGCGGATTGGTACAAAATACCTGCGGAGTCGGTATTAGTAGTATACGACGATATGGATTTGCCGATCGGGAAATTGAGAATGCGTCTTGCCGGTTCTGCCGGCGGGCACAACGGCATGAAATCGACAATTTCTCATTTGGGTACAGACAAATTTCCCCGCTTGCGGATTGGCATTGGCAAACCTCAAAACGATGCTGCTAAAAATGAGAAAGATACGATTTCTTTCGTGTTAGGAAAGTTTTCCTCAGAGGAAAGTCAGTTAGTAGAGAAAGTGCTTAAACTGGTGGTAGAGGCTGTGGAACTGAGTCTGCATCAGGGAGTAGAAAAAGCCATGAGCCTTTACAATAGTCGCACAATTGCAGAAACAAACGCGGAAACAAAAAGGTGAGTTCGAGACGTTTGCCTGAAACAACTGCATATGTTCGAGTTACTGGCCAATCTTGGCAAAAAGGCACGATTGAGGGTGAAGTAAGTGCCGGCAATTTTGAGTGGCAATTTCAGTGGCGTTTCACGGCCGAAAAAACACTGATACTTGAACCTTCTCAGGGTAGGGCATTGATTCAGGAACCGCTGCACCGCTTTCTGGAGAAATGGGATTATCAATTAGAACCAGGCGGGGATTATTCGTTTACGGTTCGGGCTCAGTTTTAAAATCTTGGTAATGGGAAATGGGGAAAAGGTAATCGGGAATAAAAGCTTCCTGTAGTAGGATATCCCTATTCCAGTAATTCTTTAATTAATCACGGGAAATGGCTGTAATGGGAAATTGGGAAATGGTGATCGGGAAGGCAAACTTTCTCTAGTAGGAGGTTCCGATTCCAGTGATTCTTTAATTAAAGCAGGGTTCATCCTTTCTCGGTAAGCCCCGCAATAATACATTGTCAAAACAGCTTTGTAAGCCCAGTGATTGGAAGGTACATCGGTAAAAGGATTTGGCAGGGTTTCAGCCTGATTCTGCACGCAAGCATTGAGAATTTGTTCTCGCAATTGCTGCACTTGAACTAAAGAATTATTTGGCTTTAGTTGAGCGGTATTTTCTGCGTTTGCAGTAGCAAAAAAACCTGGATAATTTAATAGTGTGGTCATGACAAAGATGCTGAGTTTCATAATTTTATAAATTTCTGAATTAAGTTGTTTGGTAGTGAGGAATTTAGTCCTCAAACTTGTGGAAAATAAGGACTCTTCGTCCTTACTGCAAACCTTTGGAAGGTTCGGACATTTTTCGCATTCCCAAAGCCAATACACTCAAAAACAACAGCCCCACCGCGCCAGCTAGCGGATTGCCGTTAATTCCTGTCACCCAATCGGGAACAGATCCCGAATATCGCACTAACTGCCCGATGTTAATTATGTAATATCCCCAGATTAAACCTGCATGAAGCCCGATCGACAAACCGAGGCGATTTTGGCGCGATCTTTTTCCCCAAACCAGTATCAAACCCAGCAACAACAACCCCGGAAACTGCGGCCAACTCCGCAGCATTGCGGCAACGGGTTTGAGAAAATGAGATAGGGCAAACACCAAGCTATTCGCCCACAGAGATATTTTATAATTGTAATCGCGCTGCAACTCGTCGAGCAACCAACCCCGGAATACCAACTCCTCGGCAAAACCGACTCCCAGGGCGCTTAACAGCCCTTCTGCGATGATTCTAGGCAAATTATGAGAATTTTGCCACGCGACAAAGCCGAACAGTCCTTGCACCGCAAATAAGCTGAAAGTGAGCAAAAGCCCGATCGCCAATCCCATTAAAAGCTCAAAACCGTTTTTTCGCGTATTGATTAAACCGTAACTTTTGAGCAATTTGGTTTGTCCGTAAACCTGTTTTCCCCAGCGCGGCACTAGGAACAGAAACTCGGCAAACAACAATCCCATTGTTAGAATAGTTGCTAAGTTACTATCTTTAACTAAGAGATAAATTGGTGCGGCTAGCGGCAGCCAAATTGCTAGCAAGATTATTAGGAAAATTATTACACGTAAAGGAAATGGATAACTTGCTATTTTGATGCGATTAGTCATTAGTGTCAACAAATAGGCGTTTTTCCACAGTCCGGCAGGGGTTTAAACCCCTGCCTCAAAGCTAAAGTCGTCTGAAGACGACTAAAGAGTTTAATAGAAAGTGCAATCGATTTAAAAAACTGACTAGAGAGTCTAATAGAAAACATTATCATTTTTAGTCCTCTTTTAGAGGACTTTAGCTATGAGACAGGGGTTTTTAACCCCTGTCGGGCTGTCGGACTCTCGAACTCACAAAAAAGACTGGTACTGCATTTAATCTGAAATTGATATCTGCGGGCAATGCCGTACTGCTACTTAGTCGGCGCTGTACGAAGCAGACGGAAAAAGCTATAATAGCATTGTATTGCTTGAAACTTTAGATAAAACAGAACTATAAAAATAAGGGAACAATGACTGAAGCCTCGGATTTTTCAAATGTCGATCGCGAATTAGATGACACAATTTTAAGCTTCGCAGACATTCAGGCAGAACTCAACCTGCGCCACGCTAAAGATGCTCTGCGAGATATAGTAGAAAATCTCGACTTGACAGTTCAAGAGCGAACTGGACTGGAACCGGAAATTGGCGGGTTGGAGAAAATGCTCGACAAGCTAGAGCGCGCTTGCGTGCAAATCGCTGTGTTTGGGATGGTGGGAAGGGGAAAATCTTCGGTTTTGAACGCGCTGCTAGGTCAAAATGTGTTTGAAACTGGCCCGACTCACGGGGTGACTCGCACGACGACTATCGGGCAATGGGATGTCGGAGAGGGAATTGATGACAATTTGCCCGATCGACTTTCGCCAGTTGTTTACCGTTTGTCGCAAGTTGAATTAGTCGATACTCCGGGAATAGATGAAGTTGACGGCGAAACTCGCGAACTTTTAGCCCGCCGCGTTGCTAAACAAGCAGATTTGATTTTGTTTGTGGTGGCTGGCGACATTACGAAGGTGGAATACGCAGCACTTTCGCAGTTGCGGGAAGCCGGAAAACCGATGTTATTAGTGTTTAATAAAATTGACCAGTATCCCGATGCAGACAGGCTGGCAATTTATCATAAAATTCGAGACGATCGCGTCAGAGAATTGTTGTCTCCCGATGAAATTGTGATGGCGGCGGCTTCGCCTTTGACGGCGAGGGCGGTGCGCCGTCCTGACGGAAGTATGGGCGTGCAAATGACTCGCAGTTTGCCACAAGTGCAAGATTTAAAATTAAAGATTTTGGAGATTTTAGACCGAGAAGGCAAATCTTTGGTCGCGCTGAATACGATGCTCTGTGCGGGGGATATTAACGAGCAGTTGGTGCAGCGAAAAATGGAAATTAGAGATGAGGCGGCTAATCGCATTATCTGGAACGCGGTAATGACGAAATCGGTGGCGATCGCGCTTAATCCAATTACTGTAGTTGATATTCTTAGCGGTGCGGTAATTGATGTGGTGATGATATTAACTTTATCTAAAGTTTACGGCATTGCGATGACGGAAGCGGGCGCGGTGGAATTGCTGCAAAAGATTGCGATTAGTATGGGGGGGATTACTGCAGGTGAATTGTTGGCTAATTTTGGTTTGAGTTCTTTGAAAGGATTGTTGGGTTTGGCGACGCCGGCGACGGGGGGTTTGGCTTTAGGGCCTTATTTATCTGTGGCGGTGACGCAAGCTGCGATCGCGGGGGTTTCTTCCTACGGTATCGGTCAAGTTACTAAGGCTTATTTGGCTAATGGTGCTTCTTGGGGAGATGACGGGCCAAAGGCTGTGGTGAGCAAGATTTTGTCTTCTTTGGATGAGGATTCTATTTTAAATCGGATTAAGGAAGAGTTGCGGGCTAAGTTGGATTTGGGAAGTGTGGAAAAACAGAAATTTAATTGATTGTTTTGGGAATTATGCCGATCGATTAATCGTGATTCCTGTAGGGGCGGGTTCACCCGAATCTCCAATAAAAATCCGACAGCCATAAAACCCGCCCCGGCCGAGGTGTTACGGTCGCTCGATTGGGTATAATCAAATATTAAATCCGGTCGAGCGTGCATAATATTTCGACCGGGGCGGGTTTAGTAGATTTCGGATTTGTATTAGAGATATTGGCGAACCCGCCCCTACAGGAATCATGATTAATCGATCGGACCAGATATTATTCACAAACCAATTATCAATTACCAATTATCAATTATTAGATAGCTTTTCTCAAAAAGATAAGGTATGATTGATAGATTATATAACCACTTAAAGTAAGAGGGCTCGCATCCCAACTACGTCCGCGAATATGAGAGCTCGATCCGCTATATGTTATTAACTATTTCCACAACTCGCGTCCCTGCTACGGATTTGGGCTATTTGCTGCACAAACATCCCGATCGCCATCAATCTTTTCCGATGACTTTCGGGCAAGCCAGCGTGTTTTATCCAGAGGCAAATGCAGAAAGGTGCACGGCGGCTTTACTGTTAGATGTCGATCCGGTTGGTTTGGTGCGGGGCAAGTCGAAATCGGGCGATCGCCCTCTCGAACAATACGTGAACGATCGCCCCTACGTTGCCTCTTCTTTTCTGTCTGTCGCCCTCGCCAAAGTCTTTAGTACAGCTCTATCCGGTCGCTGCAAAGACCGCCCAGAACTCGCAGAAACAGCTATTCCTTTGACAGTTAATCTGTCGGTTTTGCCCTGTCGCGGTGGCGAGAAGTTCCTGCGGCAAATGTTTGAGCCGCTTGGCTATCAAGTCGCAGCAAAACCCCTGATTCTTGACGAGCAATTTCCCGAGTGGGGCGCGAGTCCTTACTTTTCAGTGGAACTGCAAAATACACTTCGGTTGGCGGATTTGTTAAGCCATCTTTACGTGCTAATTCCCGTGTTGGATGACGACAAACATTATTGGGTGGGCGATGATGAAATCGAGAAGTTATTCCGTCACGGCGAAGGTTGGTTGAACGCGCATCCCGCCCGCGAACAAATTGCCAACCGCTATCTGAAACGCCAGCGCCGTCTGACGCGAATTGCTGTGGCACAGTTAGCAGAAGAAGATAATATCGACCCGGAGAATCTCGAAGTTTCTCACCAGCAAGAAGAGGAAGTTTTAGAACAGCGAATTAGTCTGAATCAACAGCGTTTGGAAGCTGTGACGGAGGTTTTAAAGCAAAGCGGTACTAAGCGAGTGGTAGATTTGGGCTGCGGTGAGGGAAAACTGCTGCAATTGCTTTTGAAAGAAAGCTCGATCGAACAAATTACAGGCGTCGATGTGTCCTTTCGGGCATTGGAAATTGCCAGGGAACGTTTGCAAATCGATCGATTGTCTCCCGCAAAACAATCTCGGATTCAACTAATTCAAAGTTCCCTAATTTATCGGGACAGCCGCTTGACTGGTTTTGATGCGGCGGCGGTGATTGAAGTGATCGAACATCTGGATTTAGAACGGTTGGCTGCTTTTGAGCGGGTTTTGTTTGAGTTTATCCGACCCAAAAGTGCGATCGTCACAACTCCAAATATTGAATATAATATTCGGTTTGAAAACTTGCCTGTCGGCAAATTTCGCCACCGCGATCACCGTTTTGAGTGGACGAGGGCAGAGTTTCAAACTTGGGCGAATGGGGTTGCCGAACGGTTTGGCTGTGGAGTAGAGTTTCGTTGTGTGGGAACCGAAGATTTAGAAGTAGGTTCGCCTACGCAAATGGCAATATTCACCATTCCTGCCGCCCTAAAACCGCGTGCCGGCTGGGAGGAAGCGTTTGCAAAAATGGCAGAGCAAAATGATGATGTCCTGCTTGATTAATAATATTATTGTTTAACAATGAAAATTACTTTTCCCGAACTATCCCTAGTCGTTCTCATCGGTGCATCCGGTTCCGGCAAATCCACCTTTGCGCGGCAGCACTTCCTACCTACAGAAATCATTTCCTCGGATTACTGCCGCGGCTTGGTTTCCGACGACGAAAACAATCAAGCCGCCACCGCTGATGCTTTTGAAGTATTGCATTTAATCGCTGCTAAACGTCTGGCTGCGGGTAAGCTAACTGTGATTGATGCCACAAACGTTCAGCCGGAAAGCCGCAAATCTTTGTTGGAATTAGCCAGAAAATACCATTGCTTTTTGGTTGCTATTGTGCTAGATTTACCAGAAAAATTGTGTGCCGATCGCAATCAACAACGTCCAAACCGCAACTTTGGCAATCATGTAATTCGCCGCCACGTTCAGAATTTAAAGCGATCGCTCAAATCTCTAGATCGCGAAGGATTTCGCTACGTTTACGTCCTCCGTTCCCCAGAAGAAATCGACGCGGTGGAAGTCGAAAGACAACCGCTGTGGAACAACCGCAAACACGATCGCGGCCCTTTTGATATTATCGGCGACGTTCACGGATGCTGCGACGAATTGGAACAATTGCTGCAACAGTTGGGCTATCAAATTATCGAAAAATCCAGCGAATCCGATTTGGGGAATTTTCCTACCTACGCGCACCCGGAAGGCCGTAAAGCCGTGTTTTTGGGCGATTTGGTCGATCGGGGCCCGCGCATTCTCGACACCCTCAAACTCGTGCGAAACATGGTAATCGCAGAAACAGCTTTGTGCGTAGCTGGAAATCACGACATTAAACTGCTGCGAAAACTCAACGGCAAAAATGTCAAAATCAACCACGGACTCGAACAAACCTTAGCAGAAATTGCCGCTTTACCGGATGAATCGCGCGAATCAGCAGTACGAGAAATTCGCCAATTTTTAGATAGTTCGATCGGGCATTACGTCCTCGATGGCGGAAAATTAGTCGTCGCCCACGCCGGGATGAAAGCTGAATTTCAGGGACGCGCATCGCGCCGCATTCGAGATTTCGCCTTGTACGGAGAAACAACTGGCGAAATCGATGAATTCGGCTTGCCAGTCCGCTACAATTGGGCCGCCGAATATCGAGGTCAGGCAGCGGTTGTTTACGGACACACCCCCGTTCCCGAAACAGAATGGTTCAACAATACTGTTGATATTGACACGGGCTGCGTTTTCGGAGGCAAACTAACAGCTTTGCGGTATCCCGAAAGAGAATTTGTCAGCGTTCCGGCTGCTAGAATTTACTGCGAACCTGCCAAACCGATCGCCTTTCAAGACAGCCCAACTCCACTTAACAATAGAGACATTAATTCACCCGCGATCGATAGCGGTTTGGCGGCCGTGAATCTCACCGCCCAACAGCAGTTTGATGACGTACTGGACATTAGCGACGTACTCGGAAAACGCATCATTTCAACTCGCCTGCAAAGTAACATTACGATTAAAGAAGAAAATGCGATCGCAGCCCTAGAAGTAATGAGTCGGTTTGCAGCCAATCCCAAATGGCTGATTTATTTGCCGCCCACAATGTCTCCCGCTGCTACTTCCAAAGAACCGGGACTTTTAGAGCATCCAGCCGAAGCATTTAGCTACTACCAACAGCAGGGCATACAGACAGTTGTATGTGAAGAAAAGCACATGGGTTCCCGCGCAGTTGTCATTGTTTGCCGCGACGAATCTGCTGCTAAACTGCGATTCGGAATTCTCAACAGTAGCATTGGCATTTGCTACACCCGCACGGGACGGCATTTCTTCAATAATTCTACTTTAGAAACCGAGTTTTTGGTCAGAATAAATACTGCTTTAACTGCCAGCAATTTTTGGGATAAATTTCAAACTGACTGGGTTTGTTTGGACTGCGAATTGATGCCTTGGTCTGCCAAAGCTCGAGAATTATTGCAACAACAATACGCTGCTGTGGGAACAGCTTCTAATAGTGCGTTTGCGGATGCGATTAAAAACTTAGAACAGGCAAGCCAGCGGGGAGTTGAAGTTAGTTCTTTGCTAACTCGCTACCAAGAGCGATCGCAACTAGCGCATCAATACGTTAAAGCCTACCAGCGCTATTGCTGGGCTGTTAAATCCATCTCCGACCTCAAATTAGCACCTTTTCACATCTTGGCAACCGAGGGAACAGTTCACACTGACAAAAATCACTGTTGGCACATGGAACAGATTTCACAAATTTGTAAAGCTGACCCTGAATTGCTGTTAGCTACTGAATACAAAGTAGTTGAAATTGCAGATTTTGACAGCAGATTGGCAGGGATTCAATGGTGGGAAAAACTGACGGCGGCGGGAGGCGAAGGAATGGTTGTTAAACCAATGGATTTTATTGTGAAAAATAGCAAAGGACTCGTACAGCCTGCGGTAAAATGTCGCGGTAAAGAGTATTTGCGAATTATTTACGGTCTGGAATATTCTTTGCCGGAACATTTAGAAAAACTGCGATCGCGCGGACTTTCCGGCAAGCGTTCTTTGGCGTTGCGAGAGTTTGCTCTCGGTGTAGAAGCATTGGAGAGATTTGTGGCGGGTGCTCCATTGAGACGAGTTCACGAGTGCGTTTTCGGAGTTTTAGCGATGGAGAGCGAACCTGTCGATCCGAGGCTGTAATCTGAAGGTAGAAAGCAGGCGAAAATCTCGGCTTGAAAGTAATCCGGCAGGGGTTTAAACCCCTGCCTCAAAGCTAAATTTGTCGGAAGACAATTTAACAAATTATTAGGATAACAACCAATTACCAATTACCAATTATTACTGTATCTTACTAGCTCAGAACTTATAGCGGTTCTCAGAAAGATGAGGTACGTAGTTGGGATGCGAGCCCTCTACGTTTTAAGTGGTTATACAAGCTGTCAATCATACCTCATCTTTTTGAGAAAGGCTATAGGCAATTGGCACAGGTTGGGCGATTGCGGCAAATAAGGTGCGCCGTGCACACCCTACTATAATTCCGCGAATCGGCGGCTTAACATCAAGTTTTCAACCCTAATTCGATCCTATTTCTAACCTCTATTTTTCTCCGACCAAATGCGGGTTGGCAGTCCCCAAACATAGACAAATCCTTCGGCAGCTTTGTGATCGAATTCGTCCTCTGCGCCGTAGGTTGCTAAGTCGAAACTGTACAGGGAATTTTCTGATTTGCGGCCGACAATAGTCGCGTTTCCTTTGAATAGTTTGAGGCGAACAGTTCCAGTTACTCGCTTTTGCGTGTCCTGAATAAATGCGTCTAAAGCTGTTTTCAAAGGATTGTACCAAAGACCGTTATAAATCATTTGGCTGTAGGTTTCTTCGATGCCTCGCTTGTACCGCGTCACATCGGCTGTCAGCGTCAAACTTTCTAAGTCTCGGTGTGCGTGCATCAAAACTAAAATCGCTGGTGTTTCGTAAATTTCCCGCGATTTAATCCCGACTAGGCGGTTTTCAATCATGTCGATGCGCCCGACTCCGTGGTTTCCAACTATCTCGTTGAGTTGGGAAATTAAGGCGACTGGCGATAATTTTTTGCCGTTCAAACTGACAGGATTTCCGCACTCGAAACCGATTTCAATATATTCGGGTGTGTCGGGAGTTTGCTCGATCGCCTTTGTCATCAAATACACTTCCTCTGGCGGTTCCGCCCAAGGATCTTCGAGGATTCCGGCTTCAATTGCCATTCCCAACAAGTTGCGATCGATGCTGTAAGGAGAAGATTTTTTCACGGGCGACGGAATGCCGCATTTCTCGCCGTATGCGATCGTTTCCTCGCGGCTCATTTTCCACTCCCGCGCCGGTGCTAAGATTTTAATCTTGGGGTTGAGCGCGCCGATCGACACATCGAACCGCACCTGATCGTTTCCTTTACCCGTGCAACCGTGGGCGATCGCATCTGCACCGTATTTTTCTGCAGCTTCTACTAACAATTTAGCAATTAGCGGGCGAGCCAGGGCAGTCGAAAGGGGATAACGGTTTTCGTAAAGTGCGTTAGCTTGAATTGCTGGAAACGCATAGTCTTTGACAAAATCCTCGGTAGCATCAATAACTAAAGATTCCGAAGCACCGGATGCTAAAGCTTTTTTGCGGATCGGTTCTAATTCATCTCCCTGTCCCAAATCCGCAGCCAGAGTAATTACTTCTTCCACACCCCACTCGTTTTTGAGGTAAGGAATGCAGACGGAGGTATCGACTCCGCCCGAATATGCTAGCACAACTTTTTTAGCGCGACTCATTGCTCTTTACATCCTGAATTTAACTGACATCTTGCACCACTGTCACTAAGCTTTTCAGGCCGGGCTCTCCGGCCCAACCCCTACTCCCCACAAAAAAATATCATTTTTGTGGAACAGGCCCAAAAGCCTGTTAAGCGAGAATGGTGCAAGATATCCGATTTAACCGACTTTTCATTATGCACCTAATTGAGATCGATTCTTGTCAGAAATAGTACAGATTTATATATTCTTTTTTTGTTAAACTTTGCTATTTCCCCGATGAGTTGCTGCGGAAAATCTGCTACCGTGGGATACGGTAACTGTGGCGATGGGGAAAAGCCGTGTTTTTTAGTGTTGTGATTCCGACGTACAATCGTAAACCGATTTTGGCAAAATGTCTACTGGCTTTGGAAAATCAGCAGTTCGGTGAGATTGTCAGAGAGTATGAAGTAATTGTCGTGGACGACGGTTCGACGGACGGGACGCTGGAGTGGTTGGTGGCAAATGCTGACTTGTTGCCTCACGTGCGATCGATCTGTCAATCTCACCAGGGCCCGGCGGCGGCCCGGAATTTGGGCGTTGAAGATGCTAAGGGCGATACGATTATTTTTATTGACAGCGATTTGGTGGTAACAGAGCATTTTTTGCAAGCACACGCAGATGCTTTACTACAGGGTTACAAAGATACTGATGCGGTTTTTACTTACGGCAGCGTGATTAATACTTGCAATTTTGACAATCCTACCTCAGAACCTTACAAAATCACCGATTTTTCGGCGGCTTATTTTGCTACGGGAAATGTGGCGATCGCCCGCCACTGGCTGCTGGATGCTGGACTCTTTGACACTCGCTTTCAACTGTACGGGTGGGAAGATTTAGAGTTGGGAGTTAGATTGAAAAAATTAGGTTTGAGACTAATTAAATGTCCGGCTGCTGTCGGCTATCACTGGCATCCACCTTTTAGTTTAGAGCAAATTCCGGGCATGATCGATCGAGAAATTCAGCGCGGTAGAATGGGAGTTTTGTTTTATCAAAAACACCCAAGTTGGGAAGTAAGGATGATGATTCAAATGACTTTTTTACACCAAATTCTGTGGGGAGTTTTATCATTAGGCGGGATGCTAAACGAGCGAACGATGACTCCTTTTTTGCAGTGGTTGATTGACCGAGGCAAGCCGCAGTTAGCTCTAGAAATTGCTCGGATTTTTCTGAATTGGTATAACGTGAAAGCCGTGTACGCCGCTTGCGGGGAATTGCAGGCAGAGACAAACATACCATAAATCAGCCCCACCGCGCAAATAAAATATAAGATATTGTCGGAGTTTTTCAGATCCCATTGGTGTCAACTTAAGCTCGTAATTAGTAGCGGTAGACTGTTTGACAATTATGCCTGCACTGCCCTAACGCTGCTTGAGAAGGGGATTTAAGGAACTCAGAACTTGGATGTAAACCAGAAAAATAAAGAGTTTTATTCTTAAGTTGACACCCATGTTCCGGTGTGTTTTAATTAATATTTAGAGTGTGGATATATACTGACAACACACTATACAAAGCCACCCAGTAAAGGGAGGCAAAACCGAATTATAAAAATTGTAAAACTCAAAGTTTTACCTTTAATCAAAATTGTTTGCTTAGTTTGTGATTTTAGGCATTTAGGCTGTTTTCTCCCTCGGCTCCGATAATTTGAGCCACAAACATTTTCACACGATCCTTATTTTTGATATAATAACAGATAATTTAGGAGCGTGCTAGAAAGCCAATAGTTTTGCTGGTCGATCTGAGAGTGTTAGCTACAAGCGGTTAATGACTTTAAAAATATCCCCACATATACAACTTGAATAGTTTGAGGGTGTGCTGTGAATACAAGTGACGAGATAAATCCAAGAGTAGAAACACTTAGACTTCAAAAGACTGTTTTACAAAAAAATATTTTAATGGTGGACGACCATCCAGAAAGCTTGCGGCTTTTATCCCAGCTTTTGTCTAAGCGAGGATATAAAGTGCGGCCAACGCGAGATGGCAAATGGGCTCTTAACTTTGCTCTGTCGAGTCCACCTGATTTGATTTTGCTGGACATCATGATGCCCGGTATGGATGGCTATCAAGTCTGCGAACAGCTAAAAGCTTGTCCGCACACCAAACATATTCCTGTGATTTTTATTAGCTCTTTAAATGAAGTTTTTGATAAAGTTAAAGCTTTTTCTGTGGGGGGAGCAGACTATATTACTAAACCTTTTCAAACAGAAGAAGTGGTGAGTCGCGTCGAAAATCAACTGCTTCTGAGCCGTCTTTATCAAGAAATTTTAGCACAAAATGCACGGCTGCAAGCAGAAATAGAAGAACGCAAGCGGATCGAAGCAGAACTCCGAGACAGCCAACGCTGGCTGTCGGCAGTAATTCAAACACATCCTAATTTTTTGTACGTTTCCGATTTGATTGAACAGCGAACTCTGTATATCAACCGGGAAATATATAGCGATATGGGCTACACCATTGAAGAAATCCAGCAGATGGCAGGAGGATTTCTTCCTAACTTAATACACCATGACGATTTGCCAAGATTCTCAGAACACCTGAGCAGGATTGATGCAGGAAAAGACGGTGAAAGCTTTGAGTTTGAGTACCGCATTCAGCACAAAAATGGCGAAGATCGCTGGTTTGTTAGCGTGGATACAGTGTTTGCCCGAACAGCCGACGACAAACCTTGGAAAATTTTGGGAACGGCTACTGAAATTAGCGCTCGCAAACAAGCAGAACTCGAACTTAAAACTGCTTTAGCTGCTTTGGAACGGCAAATCAAGCAAAGATTTCTGCTAGAAACAATTACTCTCGAAATTCGCTACAGCTTAAAGCAAGATCTAGTTTTTCAAACAGCGGCCGCCCAAATAGGTCGAATTTTCAATGCAGATTGCTGCTTAATTCACAGCTACACAGAACACCCAATTCCCCGCCTATCTAATGTGGCTGAATACAGAAAAACCGCATCCCCATCCCTTTTATCTTTAGAAAATCCTGTAGAGGGCAATCCTCACGTTCAGTTTGTATTGTACCAAGATCGAGCTCTAGTTTGTGACGATGTTTTTGCCGAACCGCTGCTAGAAAACGTCAGAGATTTGTGTTCTCAAATAGGCTTGAAGTCGATGATATCGCTCCGCACTTCCTACCAGGGAAAAGCTAACGGAATAATATGCTTGCACCAGTACGATCGCCCCCGCCACTGGACGCAAGATGAGATCAGATTATTGAAAGCTGTGGCGGCACAAATGGGAATTGCGATCGCTCAAGCCAATCTTCTCGAACAAGATAAACAACAGCGACTTAAACTTCAACAAAGCGAAGCTAGTCTAGCAGCAGCCCAGAAAATTGCTCATATCGGCAGTTGGGAATTTGATTTAGTCACCAATAAAATTACTTGGTCAGAAGAAGTATTCCGAATTTTTGGTCTTGACTCAACCGCAACTGAACCGAAATCTGCCCAACTTTTAAAGATGTGTCATCCCGACGACAGAGAATTATTTCAACAAACAGTCAGCCTGACTATCTCACAAGGAATTTCCTACAAAAAAGAGTTTCGTTTTTTGCATCCTAGCGGTCAAATTATATACGTCGAAGGAAGGGGAGAAGCTGTTTTTAGCGAAACTGGGAAAGTAATCAAACTGTTGGGAACAGTGATGGATATTAGCGATCGCAAACAAGCAGAAGCAGCTTTGCAAATCAGCGAAGAACGTTTTTATCTGGCATTTGAAGGCAGTGCGATGGGCTTGTGGGATTGGAATCTTTCCACGGGAGAAGTCTATTTTAACCCGCAGTGGAAAATGATGCTGGGATATGAAGTAGAGGACGTAGAAAATTGTTTCGCATCCTGGGAGCAACTGGTACATCCAGAGGATTTGTCTCCGGCTAAAGCAGCGCTAAATGCTCACCTGGAAGGCCAAAGTCCTACTTACGAAGTGGAATTTAGGATGCTGACAAAATCCGGCGAGTGGAAGTGGATTTTAGCTCAAGGGAAGGTAATGGAACGCGACGCTTCGGGAAATCCTTTGCGGATGACGGGCACGCATATCGATATTAGCGATCGCAAACAAGCCGAAGCAGATTTGCTATTTAGCGAACAACGAGAACGAGAAAAAGCGAAACAGTTAGAAAAAACTATAACTGAATTAAAAAAAGCTCAATCTCAGCTTATTCAAGCAGAAAAAATGTCAAGTATTGGGCAAATGGTAGCGGGAGTAGCCCATGAAATTAATAACCCCATCAACTTCATCTACGGCAATATTATTCCCGCAGCACAGTACGCTCGTGATTTGATAAAATTGATCCATCTCTACCAGCAATACTATCCCGAACCATTTCCAGAAATAGCCCGAGAATTGGCAGAAGTCGAGGTGGATTTTATTGCTGGCGATTTCCCGAAAATCCTGGCTTCAATGCAAGAAGGTGCTAACCGAATTAAGCAGATAGTGCTGTCTTTGCGAAATTTTTCGAGACTCGACGAAACAGATCGCAAAGTAATAGACATTCATGAAGGGATAGAGAGCACTTTGGTGATTTTACAGCACCGATTGCAGTCACAGGTAAAACGTGGAGAAATTCAAGTTATTAAAAATTATGGCAAACTGCCAAAAGTTGAGTGTTATCCGGCTCAATTAAACCAAGTATTTATGAATTTGCTGGTGAATGCGATCGACGCTGTGGAAGAGTCATCAGCAAACTGTACTTGCAAAGTTAACCAGATTCGCATTGTTACTGAAGTCAGCAGCAAAAATCAAGTCTGCGTCAGGATTTCTGACAGCGGACCCGGTATCCGTCCCGAAGTTCAGTCAAGGATGTTTGACCCGTTTTTTACGACCAAACCGATCGGCAGCGGCACTGGTTTGGGGTTGTCGATTAGTTACCAAATTGTTAAAGACACCCACGGCGGTAAGCTGGAGTGCCATTCAGAAGTTGGCCGGGGAACAGAATTTACGATCGAACTGCCGATTTCGCAAAAGTTGAAAATTAAAAGTTAGGATAAGCTGTTAAATGATGGGCGGTAAATTAACCATAATTTTAGTAGTGGCCGGTTCACCAACCATCTATCATACAAGCCAGAGAAGAGCCCAAGCCCGCCCCGACTTTAAGACTGGGGGCAATTGCAGCGAAGCTGATATTAATCGTCTATCAGAACCTATTTTAGAGTGCCTCACAACCTGACCGAAAACATCCAGGATACCCGCCACGCGATTCATCCGTCCAGAAAGAAAAAACCTGTATCCGATGAAACTTGCCGAACGTATTTATCTCGCGCAAGTCAATCCTAAAATCTAAAATCTAAAATCTAAAATCTAAAATCGATTGACATTTTCTCCCGTATTTCCTGCGAACGGTCTGTCATTTAGTGTAATCTAATCTTAAACATGATATAATAAAAAGTTACCCTTCTGAGGCTCCAGACGTTGCGCTGCTAAAATTAGTAGTGAATATTACAGTTGCTATTATACCAACTCTGTCAACATACGTCTGCTGTAGCATCTACCACATTTTAACTGAATTATGACTGACTCAATTCGCTTCCTCATGTGTGCTCCCGACCACTACGATGTGGATTACGTAATTAACCCTTGGATGGAGGGAAATGTCCACAAATCATCGCGCGATCGCGCCGTCGAACAGTGGGAAAAACTTTACCACGTCCTCAAAGACAACGCCGTTGTAGACCTCGTACCGCCCGCAAAAGGCTGGCCGGATATGGTTTTCACCGCCAATGCAGGCTTGCTTTTAGGCAATACCTTCGTCCTCAGCCGTTTCTATCACAAAGAACGCCAAGGCGAAGAACCCTATTTCAAAGCATGGTTTGAAAGCAAAGGTTTCACCGTGCACGAACTCCCGAAAGACTTGCCGTTTGAGGGCGCAGGCGATGCTTTGCTCGATCGCGAAGGACGCTGGTTGTGGGCCGGATACGGCTTCCGTTCCGAACTCGACTCGCACCCGTTACTAGCAAAATGGCTCAACATAGAAGTGCTTTCGCTGCGTTTAGTTGACGAACGTTTCTATCACCTAGACACCTGTTTTTGTCCTCTGACAGGCGGCTATTTGCTCTACTATCCAGCAGCATTTGACTCCTACTCAAACCGCTTAATCGAAATGCGGGTACCACCAGAAAAACGCATTGCCATTGAAGAAGCAGATGCCGCCAACTTTGCCTGCAATGCCGTCAATATTGACAAAATTGTGGTCATGAACAAGGTTAGCGAAGCCTTGAAAACGCGCATTACTCAGGCAGGTTTTCAAGTCATTGAAACGCCGATGAGCGAATTTCTGAAAGCGGGCGGCGCCTGTAAGTGTTTGACGCTGCGGGTAACGGAACCGGTGCAAGAAGATCGATCGGCAAACGTGATGGTAGAAAGCCGCACAATTCGCATGGAAGGTCACTTGCTCGATGCTGGTTTAATCAGTCGCGCTTTAGACTTAATTATCGAAAACGGCGGCAGTTTCCAAGTGCTCAATTTCAATTTAGGAGAGCAGCGGCAAAGCACATCATCTGCAGACGTTAAAGTTTCGGCTCCTTCCCACGATGTGATGGAAGAAATCATGGGACTGCTGATTGACTTGGGTGCAGTGCCCCCGCCGCAAGAGATTTGCGATGCTATTTTAGAACCCGTAGTGCAAGATGGTGTCGGCCCGGACGACTTTTATGTGAGTACGATTTATCCCACAGAAGTGCGGGTAAATAACCAGTGGGTGAAAGTGCAAAATCAGCGGATGGATGGAGCAGTTGCTATTACTGAAACTGCTGATGGTATACTGGCTAAGTGCAAATTATTGCGCGATTTAAAAGTAGGTGAAAAAGTCGTTGTTGATGTCGTCGGTATCCGCACCATCCGCAAAACAGAATCGCGGGAACAGCGCAATTCTCAAGAATTCAGCTTTATGTCCGGCAGCGTTTCTAGCGAGCGCCGCGTAGAATTGGTGGTGGAACAAGTAGCATGGGAATTGCGCCAAATTCGCGATCGCGGTGGCAAAGTTGTAGTTACGGCGGGGCCTGTTGTTATCCACACCGGCGGTGGCGAACATTTAGCGCATTTGATTCGCGAAGGTTACGTGCAAGCGCTGTTAGGTGGAAATGCGATCGCAGTTCACGACATGGAACAATCGAATATGGGAACCTCTTTAGGGGTTGACATGAAACGCGGCATAGCTGTACGCGGCGGACACCGGCATCACTTGAAAATAATTAACGCTGTGCGGCGTTACGGGAGTATTGCAAAAGCTGTTGAAGCAGGCCTGGTTACTAACGGTGTGATGTACGAGTGCGTGAAGCATAATATCCCGTTTTCCCTAGCAGGTTCGATCCGCGATGACGGGCCGCTTCCCGACACGCAAATGGATTTAGTTAAGGCTCAAGAAGAATATACTGAGCTGTTACGGGGTGCGGATATGGTGTTAATGCTGTCGTCTATGCTGCACTCAATTGGTGTGGGAAATATGACGCCGGCGGGTGTGAAGATGGTCTGTGTGGACATTAATCCGGCGGTGGTGACGAAATTGAGCGATCGGGGTTCGATCGAGTCTATTGGAGTTGTTACCGATGTGGGATTGTTCCTGAGTTTGTTGGTGAATCAATTGGATAAATTGACCAGCCGCCATCATGTTACTCAATCTGTTTAGATTTAGCTAGTCTACTCGTTACCAGGCTTTTCCTGGTAACGCAGATGCGGAGGCTCTGGAATTAAGAGATTTAACCGCAGAGGGCGCTCCAGAACGCAGAGCGAGATCTCAGAGAGATGAATAATTCCGATGAATCGCGGATTTGATATTATTTAGGGCAATAAAAAACCTCAGACCTGCAAGTCTGAGGGCCGGAGTTCCTGAAAATCGTCACTTGTTACTATTGTCCCCAACCAACAGCAAAACATACAAGAGGGGTGCAACCCAGCACGGCAGCTTGTGGCAGACAGAAATTGCTTCCTGACTCGGAAGGCGAAAGCAATTTTTAATTCAACTCTTCACGAAAGCAAAACAATTGTTCTCGCCATTTACAGAGCTGGGTTGATAATTTTGCTTTAGGATGGGAGTCTGTCCTCGATCGCAATATAAGGAGCGCCGTGAGTCCCCGTATATATTTGAGTCGGGCGGTAAATGCGGTTTGCCTCTAGCTGTTCTTTCCAGTGGGCCAACCAACCGGCAACGCGGGCGATCGCAAATACGGGCGTAAACAAGTCTGTAGGAATTCCCATTTTGCGGTAAACCAAACCCGAATAGAAATCTACATTTGCATAAATTCCCTTGTGAGCTAGTTTTTCCTCAACCACTTCTTCTAACTTGACAGCAATGTCGTAATAATCATCGCGGCCGAAGTTGTCAAATAACTGTTCTGCTAACCCTTGGAGAATAGTTGCTCTGGGATCTTTCACCTTGTACACGCGGTGGCCGAACCCCATGATTTTGTCCTTGTTTTCAACGCACTTCTCGACAAAAGGCCGCACGTTTTCTACCGAACCAATTTGCTGCAACATATCAATCACTTCTTCATTAGCTCCCCCGTGCAGAGGCCCCGCCAAAGTGCCAACTGCCGAAGCAATTACGCCGTAAGGGTCTGTCAGCGTCGAAGCTGTTACCATTGCCGAAAATGTAGAGGCATTAATTGTATGTTCGGCGTGGAGAGTCAGACAAGTGTCAAAAATGCTAGCTAACAGCGGATCGGGTTCTTGCTCGTTGAGCATATACAGAAAGTTAGCCGAGTAGTTCAAGTCATCCCTCGGCCGCACCGGGTCATTTCCCCGCCGCATTTGCTGGAACGCCGCCACCATTGTCGGAATTTTCGCTAGCAGCCGCACTACAGCTTCTCGAATGTATCCCTGGTTGGGGAGAGCTCGGCGGGAGTAGAACAAGCCCAAGGCTGCCGCTGAAGCTTGCAGGGCGTCCATTGGATGTCCTCTTTCGGGAAAGCATTTCATCATGTCCCGGATGCGATATTTGATCCGGCGGTGATAGCGAATTTCATGCTCGAAAGCTGCTAGTTCTTCCTTTGTCGGAAGTACCCCCCAGATTAATAAATATGAAGTTTCAACAAAGGAACTTTTCAGTGCCAGTTCCTCGATACTAATCCCGCGATATTCCAGCAACCCTTTTTGTCCATCGACGTAGCTAATGCTGGACAAGGTGGCGGGAACACCTTCTAAACCTGGTTTGAATTCGCCGACGACCATTGCGATACCGTTTTGTGTGAGTTCAATCTACTAAAAGTACATTACCAGAAACCAAGATAGTGTCGCAGTCTTGACAAATAATCATTTAATTGCGCTTGGGAAACCGGGTTTTTCAACAGACAGCCCGATGATCGCACCGCTGCGTATTGCCGCCCCTCAAACCCGGTTTCGCCGCCGTCCCAGAATGCGGGTTTAAGAGGTCTGGCGCGTCCTGTTAATGTCGCGGTTCGCTGTTTCTAGGGGAGCAAAAACTTGGGTGGAGTCAGCCAGAACATTTGGCTGCGGCCCACTGGGGAGCCTGTTTCGGGGAGGATTAAGCCGATGATACCTGCTTTTTTGAGAATCAGGGCGTCTTGCGATCGACCCCAAAGCAAAGTTTCTGCCCAGTTGCCCAAGTCTGGTTGGTGGCCCACCAAGGCCAAGTTGCTGCTGCCTGTTTCCTGCCACTGCTTGTACCAGTTCAGCCAGTTCCCGATGTCTCCTGAAGGTGCGAGGGCGGCGGATTCTTCTATTGTGGAACTCAAACGGACTGTTTGCAGGATTTGGGCGGTTTGCTGCGCCCGCAGTAGCGGACTGGTGAGAATCAGGTCAAACTGAATTTCGAGTTCGTACAGCCGCTGGGCGATTTTCCGGGTTTTGCTCGCACCCTCTTTAGTCAGCGGGCGTTCTGAGTCTGTATCGTATTCTTCGGCTGCGGCCGCGATACCGTGACGGATCAGATATAAATGCAATGTCCCTGTCCTTTTGATAGCTGCGCGATGGCTGCGCCCCGGCTTACGCCTGCGAACTTACGGGTGAAGTTGGGCGCGACCTACATCTTTTGCCTATTCTACAACTGTATTGAAATCTGCCGCCGTCATCTGGTTGGCGCTAGAGGCGCAGCGATCGCGCCCTTGTCGTTTCGCATCGTACAATGCTCGATCGGCGAGGGCTATCAGTTCATCCGGCGATTTGTCGCTGCTGGGAACCATGCTAGCAATTCCCATGCTAGCGGTCACGATCGCGCTCACATCAGATTGTTCGTGAGGGATTGCCAAATCTCGGATTGCCTGTCGCATCGACTCAGCAACCGCGATCGCCCCTGCAGCATCCGTATTCGGCAGGATAGCAGCAAATTCTTCGCCCCCGTAGCGCACAAACAAATCGGCGGAACGTTTGACTGCCGCTGCTGCGGCTTTGGCAACTTTCACCAAACAAGTATCCCCAGCAAGATGTCCGTAGCAATCGTTATATCGCTTGAAATAATCTACATCTAACATAATCAACGAAAGCTGTTGTTTTGCCTGGATCAGTCGGTGCCATTCCGACTGCAATCGCTCATCAAAACAGCGGCGGTTTGCTACTTGTGTTAACCCATCTGTCTCGGCCATCAATCTGTCTCGCTGAGCCTGATTTCTGAGCAATTCCTCTGCTTTCTTGCGTTCTGTAATATCAGCAAAAGTCGTCACTACTGCATAGGGTTGAGACTGATTGGAATGGAACAGAGGTTGTGCGTTAATCGAAATCCAAGTCAGTGTTCGATCGGCCTGGTGAATCCCCATCAGCACATTCGATACGGGTTTTCCCGTCCGTAGGGTGATCGCTGCCGGATGCTGTTCGCCCGGGAAGAGGGAGCCATCTTCCCGAACAGTTCGCCACTCTAAATCTACGGATGTACGCCCCATCATTTGTTCCGAGGTCAGCCCGATAATCCTTTCGGCACTAGCATTGCAGGCAGTAATTTGTCCGTTTGCTAGCTGAAGTACGATGCCTTCTGTCATGGTCGCAATCACAGAACGATACCGTTCCTCACTTTCCTGTAATTGACTCAGGAAAACATTTTTGGAATCAAACTCTGAAGCCAGATGCAGGCTGCCAGCCAAAAACCCAGCCATCAGTTGTAAGGTTTGGATGTCTGACTCTGTAAAGGCAGAAGGTGTCGCTGAAACAACTTTTAAGACACCAACCCGTTCTTCTTGATATAACAAGGGAACAACCACCATTGACCGGACGCCAATCCGCTGACAGGCAGCCCGATCGACCCGTGCATCGGTTTCTGAATCGTCGCAAAGCAGGATTTCGCCGGTCGCAACACATTTTCCCGATAAACTTGTCGCTGCTTTGAGCCGCAATCCAATATATGCGCTGACGATACCGCTAGCTGCCCGATACACCAATTCATCCCCTTCCAGCATTTCAATCACCGATCCGTCGGCGCGGGTCAAATCTTGAGTCCTGTCTGCAATCACGGCCATGACTGCATCGAGATTGGGATTGCGGATGGCGATTTCCTGCTGGGTGGCAATCACCACAGCCAGACGCTCGAACTCTTGTTTTAATACTGCTTCTGCAAGCTTGCGACTGGTGATATCCTTGATCAAGCAGTGATACCCGACGATCGCTCGATTCTGGGCGTCGCAGGCTGTAAACATCACCAATTGCTGGTGAAAAATCGAACCGTCTTTCCTAATACCCCGGGATTCAACCTCTACTCGGCCGCTAGCTAGCATTTGTTGATAAGCAGCCATCATCATCTTCATATCTTCTGGATGAACAGTGTTGTGCCAATCCATACCAAGCATTTCTTCAGGCTGATAACCTGTGATATTGGCGTAGGCTTGATTGACGCTGATGTACCGTCCGAAAATATTCAGCCGCGAGATGCCCTCAACTGCATTGGCAAAGGTGATACTCATTTCTCGGAGTTCTATTTCTACCTGCACCCGATCGGTAATGTCCTTTTCGTTCACAAGTAACGTCTGGTTGCCTGTTACCGGGTCAGTGGTACACCCCACATCCATCTGATGCCAGCGAATTCCCGCCCGAGTAATTACTTGAGCCTCAATACTAAAGACCTCGCGGGACTTCGCTGCTGCGATTGCTTGCTTTCCTAGCCCAGAGTCAACAAAGTGACTCAGAAAAACGCTGTCAGTCTCAGAGTGAGGGTGCTGCATATCCCCATAACAGCTTAAGGCGGCGGGGTTTTGCAGCAACGGCAGACCTTCGATGGTGTATAGCGACACCATCAGCGTCGTGTGTCGGAGTGCCTCGATCGAGCGCAGGGTTTCCGGATCGATCTGATGGGTAGTTTCAACGATCCCCTCCACCAGCATTGCCAAACGCCCGTTGTCAATTCGGATACCGGAGCAGCGACAGCGGACAGAAACAGGCTCGCCGTTGGGGTAAAATGTCCATTGTTCGGACAAGGTTTTGCCTTGCTCAAACTGGTGTAGATAGGTCTGCAAGCGAATCAGAGCAGACTCTGATAGATCGCTAAAGTTGCGGCTTGCGAGCTGCTGCTGCGTCGAAGCATTCCAAAGGTTTAAAGCTGTGTGGTTTGCCCACCACATTTGCAATTTTTCAATATCAAATACCCAGATCGGGTTTTGCAACAATTCAAAAGCACTGAGGTGGAAAATATCTCCGCTAGGGCAATAGGCAAACTCTGGTTTCAGACAATTTTGACGATTAACTGCGATCTCGCTTTCTGTCTTGCTACCATTTTCAGGAGGTTCTGTTTGAAGTTCCGGCGGTTGATGTTGTAGAAACACTTGACAATCTGATTCCAGGTTTCGCATTCTTAACCCAAGCTCCACTGCAACGCGTTGCAGGAGCTGAATATGGATAGATGCCCGCTGACGCGGACTTTGGCATTTATAAGCAATCAATAATCCGCTTTGTAGAACCCACTCAAATCTACTTAAAAAGCAAATCCTGACTCTTCAATTGAGCTTCACAAGTTAAGTATAAGTATAACTAAGTATTCTGTCAACTGTCGAGCGCTCCAAAACTTCGGGGATCGCTGCTGTTTGCGACCGAGCAAAATTGGCACAACTAATACAGCAGAAGGCACTCGGCACTCGGCAGAAGGTAGGGAGCAAGAGAAGCAACGGTTTGGGCCATTAATAACGTCTTAACCACCTTGGCGGTTGCTAGATCGAGTTTATTCATGAATAATTAGTCAATCTAATTATGATAAACCGGATTGTCTGTAGGACTAATTAAATTTAGCAATTTTTGCTTGATTTGAGCATCAAATACTTCCCATTTCAGCCTTGCATAATCGCTATTCTCATTGCCTCCGGAAAGAAATCCCACCGGAATTTCAAAACCTCCGGCTTGACTTCTACCGCCTCCAAAAAATCGTCCTTGAGCGTCTTGACCGAAAGTTTCTTTAATAAATTCGTCGGGGTCGAGAGTGAGTTTAGTAGTTCGCAGCGACCCAATTACTAATTCAATTTCCTCATCTTTGTCGTGAACAATTCCGTAAACAACGGCTGTATGTACGTTCTCTTCTGTTACTAAAAAGTCCGCCGCTTGAGGAATAGAATCCCGATCGTCATAGCGGAGGTAGCCGATGCCGGCGATCGAAAAATTGTTCTGGACGGTGCGGTGTTTGAGCGATCGCTCGATCGCGTCCATCACCCACTTAGAACGAGACGACTGCAACACGGCATTCAGCAACTGCGGGTCGTAAAACCGGCTCAAATAAGCCGCAGCTAAAAAGTCCTCTTCTTGAGCTTGTCTGAGGGCGTTGGTATCCGATCGCAAACCGTGCATCAAAGCTGTAGCGCACTTGACGTGCAGGCTGACGCTGCCGTCGAGAGTTAGGAGTCCTGCCTGTAAATACTCGGCAAAAATCGTGGCTGTAGCGCGGATTTGGGGGCGCAGATCGGTAAATTCTGCGTTCATTTCCCCCTGCAAATTGTGGTGGTCGATGACGGCGGCGATCGGAACTCCGGCGGCTAAAATATACTCGGTTAAGTTACAAGTAGTCCCTTGGTTGTCGATGAAAGCGCAGCCCCGAAACACCGACAAATCCTTAGTTTTTACTGTTTCCAGCGTCCACCGCTGCAACGGCAACCCTGTCAATTTAACTAAGGCAATATTTTCTTGGTGGCTGAGGGTGCCGGCGTAGATAATCTCGCATTGGATATCGTACTGTTCGGCAATTAATTTGTAAGTCCAAGCGCTTGAAAGTGCGTCGGGGTCGGGAAAATCTTGCAGTAAGATTAACTGGCGAGTGCCTTTGTGGCGATCGAACATCTGGCGCAACTGTTCGATTTTGCGATCGTGCAATTCCTCGCGGAGACGGCCGCGATTCTCTTGGGAAGCAACTTCGGCTTTGCTGCGCCGTTTCGCGGGCGGACTCACTTCGGGTACAACCTCGCTGCTGGCATCAAGTTCACCTTCGCGGTTGCCGGATGTTTCATCGGAATTGTTAGGGGAATGGTCTTTCATCGTTGAAAATTAACTATTTAACTATTTCAGGATTTGCGCGACATTCGATCTTAAACCCCGTTTCTTTGTAGATGCCTCGTTATCAAAGCCAATACTTATTACGAGAAACCGGATTTAAGAACGTAAATTCTATCTTTAACTTTTTAACTGATGCCAGAAGTGTGCGTTGCGAGGAACGAAGCAATCTCAGGACTCAGAACTTCCGCAAAAAACCCCCGCGCTTTCGCTGACAGGGGTTTTAAAGGCCTATGACATATTTTTGCCATTCTTTGTGCATACCGCTTTTAACGTGTTTAGTGACTTCAAAATAAAGACCGCTGTGAGGTTTCCGAGGCGGATAGCGCAGCGGCATTCCCGCTTCTTTCGGCGTGCGGCTGCCTTTATTGACATTGCAGCGCACGCAGGCGGTGACGAGGTTTTCCCAACTGTCCCCTCCTCCGCGCGATCGGGGAATCACATGATCGAGGGTTAAATCGTCCCCCGTATAACTGCAGTATTGACAAGAGTGCGCGTCCCGGTGCAAGATGTTCCGGCGGGTCAGCGGAATATCTTTATAAGGAACTCGGACGTAATGCCGCAGTCGGATCACAGTTGGTAGCGGGAAGTTTGGCGCAATAAATTTCCCGTTGTGTTCTACCTGTTCTGCTTTTCCTTTCAGCAGCAAAACTACCGCCCTTCGCCAATTGGTGATGTTAAGGGGTTCGTAGGAGGCGTTCAGCACCAGAACATTGGCCATTGTTGATTATTAAAGAGAATATTTTTACCGATGTTAACACAGGTTCTACTTTAGGTGGGACTGCCTGAGGAAGAGCGAGGCTCAGCAAAAAACGGTGAAAAACCGCACCTTTACCCTATTCCTGCGCGCTGGCGCCCCCTGCCGCTGCACCTATTTTCTCCCGTCCGTCTTTTTCAGCGAGCTTTTTTCCCTGAGTCTTAGCCTAGATGAGGTCAGTGTGCGATTTGAGATTTTAGATTAAAGAATTGACTTGCGCGAGATAAATACGTTGGGCAAGTGTCATCGGATACAGGTTTTTTATTTCTGGACCGATCGATCGCGTGGCGGGTATCCTGGATGGTTTCGGTCAGTGTGTGCGATCGCAAAAATTTGCACAATAAATTTTATTTTTTCCCTAAATGCCTAATCTTCCCGGCAACAAACAGTCTAACTTTTTAAACTATTAGTAACCTTAAATAAACAAGCTTATTACTGCTCATGAAATTTCGGCTCTTAAAGTCAGCTTTTAGCGCGTCAATTATTGCCCTGGCTGCTCAGATTTTAGCAAACAGTCCCGCCTTTGCCCAAACGCCTTCCTTCTTCTGCGGCGCTGCTGGCGGCCGCCCAGCTACAATTGCAGCCCAACAAGGCAAAAATATTCCCGTTATTTTGTGGCTAGCTGATAACTATTTCAATGAATCCGGAGAAGACGCGATTACTCGGTGCACCCGAGTATCGGGAATTCTCAACAACTCGCAACCGCAAGGTAACTGGGAGAATATTATCACATCAGGTGCATCTCCCAGCGGTCAACTAATTATTTGTGCAGCTAATTCTCAAGACGGTTCCTGTAGATTATTATATCAAGTACCCAAAGGGCAAAATCCCGAACAAGCCCGACAAGAACTCTTAAGAAAAGTCAAAAATCCTAATGTAAGTGTTTCGCCGGTTAAGGTAAATTGACAGTCATTAGTAGGGACATGGCATTGCCCATAGGTGTCAACTTAAGGTACAACCAATAGTCCGGCAGGGGTTTCAACCCCTGCCTCAAAGCTAAAGTCCTCGCTTCCGAGGACTAATGAGTGGAGATTCTTCTCTTCAGTCCTCTTTGGGAGGACTTTCGCCCGACGCCAGGGGTTTCAACCCCTGGCGGACTTGATGGATGACTAACGGACTTGGCGGGCTGACCAAGAATTTCACAGGTGGTACCCGCCACGTGATTTATCCGTGGAATCAATCCAAAATCTCAAATCGAAAATCCTCAAGAAAGAGCATTTATCTCGCGCAAGTCAATCGAAAATCTAAAATCTAAAATCGCGCAATCGATTGACAGCTTAAGTTGACACGCTTTGGGCAAAAGCCTTTGTCCCTACTTGCAGAGAGTTGAAACTCTTCTCAAATACTTCGGTTGACTGGTGAAAAAATTGCAGCTTTGCTTCAGCAATTCTTCTAACCCTTCAACCTGCCTCAGCCAGACAGTGCCGTTGCTTCCAGCTACAGCAATTTGCTTTCCATCTCGCCTCCAACTGACACTAACCACATTCTCCTCAAACTCAAATTGAGCAACCTGCCGCCCTGCTAAATTCCACAACCGCACTGTCTTGTCAATTCCGACTGTAGCAAGCCGTTCTCCGTCGGGACTAAAACTAATTGATTTCGCATCTAAATGCAATGTTTGAAATTCATTAACTAATTCTTTCCCTGACAGATTCCACAGCCCGACTTTGCCATTCAATGTTACTGTAGCAAAGCGATGCTGGTGTTGAGCCGGACTGAAACTGATCCCAATTGCCTGAACAGGCAGTGTTTTTTTCAGCTTGCCCGACAAATTCCAAAGTCGCACTGTAGATTTGCCATCTAAAGTCGTTATGAAATCGCCCTTTGGGCTAAAATTTGCACTTCGCACTAAGCCGTTGTGACCGGGGAGTTTCACGCTAGACGATACTAATTGCGGCAGTTTAGACAAATCCCAAATTGCAGCATAGCTGTCTATCCCTGCCGCCGCTAATAACTTCCCTTCGGGACTAAAACTGATGCTGGTAACAGAGCCTTTAATTCCTTTCAAAGTAGAAATATTTTTACCTGATAAATTCCATATTTTAACTGTGCTGTCCCTTCCGGCGGTCGCTAAAAAATTACCATTCGGGCTAAAGTTTACCATATTAACTGACTGCTGCAAAGCTTTCCATTCAGCAATTTTTTGCCCGGAAAAGTTCCAAATCCGAACTCGACCGTCTATTCCTGCGGTTGCTAAAATCTGCCTAGTTGGGCTAAAAGTGACGCTGGTAACTGCACCTTTATGAGCTGGCCAGCTTATCTTTGTTTGCGGAAGTAATGAGGATTTTATCTCCTGTGTTTTGCTAATTCTATCGAGGATTATTTGTAATGCTAACAGCGGTCTAGTTGCCGGGTATTGTTCTAAGTTATGTTTGTTTTCAACCAAGGTTTTTAATTTTTTTCCAGAGGCGATCGCCCTCAGCAAAGCTTCTGATAAAGCTTCGGTGTTTTCTGTCTTTTGAGATACCGCCAACAGTAAAGCATCGCTGCCATTTTGTTCGATTTCAATACTTGCTTGTGCTAGTTTAAACCGCTGGTAAGCGAGAGTTGAAAAGCCGATCGCCGCCAGTAACGATGCTGCCAGTACCGCAGAACCGATGCCGATCCACTGTTTGGCTTTTTGTTTGGCAGAGTCAGCTTCACTCAAAGCTTTTGCAGCATCGCGCACAGCTTTTTTGGTTTCTAGTGTAGCTGAACGCAGCAGTTGATTTTGGTCGCTCAAAATAACTTTTTGGCTGGCAGTCAAAAACTGAAAATCTTCGTTTCTCAAACTTTTTCCGGCTGCCCAAACTAACGCCGACTGCAAATCATCCCCTCGCAAAAGTTGGGAATTATCTTCACAGCTAGAATTTAGCCAGAGTTTGATAGCTTCGGAGTAAGGCGAGAGTTTTTCTAATTTTTGTTCTATTAAGTCTTGGTTAAATACAGCTTGATAAATAGGATTAGAAATTGTTAATTTTTCCCCGCGCTTAACGATTAATCCGCTCAATCGCAATTCCATTTGTTCGCCACTGCCATCGGGGACAATTTCAGCTTGTTCTAAAATGTGCTGATACAATCCGAGTCTCCTCACAATCCGCTGGTTTTCTTTGAAAAGCCGATCGCGAATTGTGGACAAATGTTCGGGCACATCTTGAGTTTCCCAATTTTCCACGATTTTCAAGCGCACTACTTTCTCCACCCACTCTTTAGAAGTGTTAATTTTATCTTCCTCCCCCCCCTGCCAACGGGCGGCGGCATCTTTCTCCCCCTCTTGGCAACGGGCGGCTGGCGGGGGTACATTCGGGATTAATGCGGCATTTTCCAACAATAGTTTGCACAGCTTTTGAGTCAAAAAAGGCTGCCCGCCCGTCCAATACAAAACCTCTCTCAAAACTTCATGAGGGCTGTCTGTAAGCTCTGCCAACCCCGCTGCTAGCGGTTGAGCTTCTGTTTCGTCAAAACCAGTTAATTCGATCGCCTTGCCAATATTAAAAGGGGTATTGCTGCTGGCATTTTGCTCGCGGCACAAATCCGTCGGCGATGCTACGCCTAAGAGGGCCCAAGTTAGGCGATCGAACTCTGAATTGTTGGCGCGCTTGTTGTAGCACGATCGAATTAAGGCTAAAAAATCGTCGGCGGGAAAATCTAGGGCGAGAATGCTGTCGATTTCGTCAATAAAAATGACAATATTGCTGGAAATGTTGGGTAACAGTACGGTTTCGATGAATTCGCTCAATCTTTGAACCGGAGTTAAAAAATTGCGATCGCGCCACCAAGTCCGCACGTTGACAATATCCGACAGGTTAAAGTTATTTTCGATAATGCGTAGCAAGCCAGCATACCACTGTTCGGGAGTGACGCCGCGGTTGCCAATTTCCGAAATGTCGATCGCAGCACAAGCAATTCCTTCATTTGTCAGCCGCTGAATTGTCCGCACCTGCAAGCTAGATTTGCCCATTTGCCGGGAATTCAAAACATAACAAAATTCCCCGGCTTTCAATCCGTTATAAAGGTCGTCGTCTGCTTGCCGCTTCACATAATTTGGAGCGTTATTTGTCAAACTCCCACCGACTTGATAGTAACTGGGTTTTGTGGTAAAATTCATAGGATAAAATGGTAAAATCCCCAAAATATGCTGCAGTCATTCGGCGGTTGAAACCGCTCCTTGTTAAACAAAGTCAGCCTGCGCGGACTGAAGAAATGAGGCGGATAAAAAAAACTTTTGTATGATACATTGTAACACAATACAGCATGAAAAATGATTGGACTGGATACAACCACGACAAAGACCTGTTAAGAGCTGAAATTTGGTCTTTGCTGAAGCAGAAAGGCGCATCTATTGGCGATCCGTTCGGTCATATTCCCAACTTTGTCGGTGCCCAGTTGGCGGCCGAAAGATTGGCAAATTTACCAATATGGCAACAAGCAAAAACCATTAAGTGCAATCCAGATTCAGCGCAAATTCCGGTGCGGATGCAAGCTTTGCAGGAGGGAAAACGCCTGTATGTGGCAGTTCCGCGATTGACAGACGATCGCTGTTTTGTTGAGTTAACGCTTGAGGATTTGCAGAGGCAAAATATATCAATTGCCGAAAGTGCAATCGCCCGCCAAGCACTCGATTGCGGCAAATTGGTAAGTTTTGCAGAAATGGAGCCGATTGATTTAGTAATAGTCGGCTGCGTAGCCGCAGGGCCGGGCGGTGGAAGAACCGGGAAAGGTGCGGGATTTGCCGATTTGGAATTGGCTATGTTGACAGAATTCCAGTTAGTAAAAATCGATACGCCGATTGTGACAACAGTGCATCCTTTGCAAATAGTCGAAGATTCGCGTTTACCAATGCAAGCTCACGATTGGGCGCTGAATTGGATTGTTACTGCCCGGGAGGTAATTGAGACTAATACAAGTTATCCGCGTCCAATTGGGTTAAACTGGGATAGTTTGCGATCGGAACAGTTGGCGCAAATTCCGATTTTGCGAAAGTTGAGAGAGCAAGTTTAGATTTAGTTCTTTCAGGCATTGCTGAATCGATAGATGAATGGCTAAGCACGATGAGGAACAGGCACATTTTCTACTAAAGGAGGTCTATTTAGGATGAAAAAAGTCTTATTAGGATTGAAGTCAGAGACTTACGAACATCCTTTCGATCGCAAAGCTTTAGCGTCTCTAGAAAAGATGCCTGGAGTTTCTTTATTGCTGAAGAAAGTGAACGAGTACGGTATCGATCGCCTACTCCGCTTGCAATGTTTGGGCAGTGATTTTCGCGTGACTCCCAACAATTTTCCGGGGTTGTCTGAGGCGTTGGAAGAAACTTGCGAAATTCTCGATTTATATCCCTGTCCGGATTTATATTTGTTTCGCGGTTGGGGGCATATTATTACCGTTACGATTGGTATTGAAAGTCCAATTGTAACGGTGAATTTAGAAGCCTACGAATGGCTTTCTAGCCAGGAACTAATTTATGTATTGGGGCATGAAGTCGCCCACATTAAAAGTCAGCATTTGCTCTATCATCAAATAGCAATGGTGATGCCGCTTTTAAAGAATTGGGTGAATGCAGCGACATTAGGATTTGGCGGTTTGGCGGCTAATGGGGTAGAATTGGCGTTCTGGAATTGGTTAATGATGGCAAGGTTTACAGCGGATCGGGCGGGGTTACTGGCTTGTCAGGATGTGGATGTAGCGATTACCGCGTTGATGAAACTTGGGGGTTTACCCAGTTGCTATGTAACACCGGAAGCGATCGCTGATTTCCTCGTTCAAGTGCGCGAATTTAGCGACAACAGTATAGAGTCTCAAGATACACTTACTAAGTTACTCAGTTTCAACGATTCCAGAGAATCTTGGGTCGTGATGCGCGCTGCGGAACTCCTAAAATGGGTCGATTCAGGAGACTATAAAACCTTACTCGAACAACCCAATCAACCGCCACCATTATTATTAGACCCAGACGATACAGAAGATTGGAATTTTCTAAAGTCTTGGTAAATTCCGTATGCTATTATCTACTTTGTGGTGAACACGCGCCATGCAATGAAAGCAGTAAAACCTAGATAACCAAACACGGTGATCCAGTCTAGCCAATTATCGGATGTTATCAAAAAAATATCGTTCATGGGTATCATTCACCTGATTATTACTTACAGAAATCATACCAAATCCTGGTTAGTTCTTCCTCTCTCTATTCTGGAGACTCCGCGTACTCTGCGTCCTCTGCGGTTAAAAAATAATTCCGATGCAACCGGAATTGATATGTCTGGCTTTTTGGGAAAATTATACTAACTTTTTTTCAGAGTTGCCCTATGCTTATTCAAGAAATCTAACAGTGCTTCCGCCTGTGGGGATGGCTGTAAACTGGCGTAAGAATAGCGGTACAAACCTCTGCAAATCAGAGATAACCGCGTTGGCAAATCAAGCACTGATGGGATATCGACGATCGCATCATCAACTGGTGGAATATCCCCTCGCTGACAATATACGGCATAGCTAATTCGAGGCGATTTAGCCCGACTGCTGCTGCGGCTTCCCCAGTGAAAAACGTATTGATCCCAGCAGGATAGAGTACCAGCTTGTGTCGGTAAAGCCCTAATATCTTCCAAGGCAAATTTAGTAGCTTTTGTCTTGAGATTTTTGATAGCTTCAGCATACTCTGGATCGCGGTTTGCCGGAATCATGTACATACATGAATTGAGGGGATTGGCCTCAGTAATTGTCACCCAGAGAGTAAGCACTGTCGGCATACCGTTGGAGTCTATAGTATTTTCGTACTCGGCGTCGCGGTGAGGCTCAAATCCTTTGCCGCTGTCAGAAGTTTCTATGTAATAAACCCAAAAATTTGGAACTAGCTTGTAGCCGTTTCCCAAAATTCCTGTCAACGTTGAGTTAAAGTAACCAAATACTTGATAGAAGACATCGTAGACGAGGGCAAACATTGTCGGAAACCCTGCTTTTCGGACATTTTCTATACAGTCGCGCATCTGGTGAATAGTAGCAGCAGGTATTATGCTAGGTGTTTGGAAATAGCCTTCTTCTCGCAGTTGCAGCTTGTACTCGTCAATTTCTGCTTTTTGAATTCCCGAAAATTCTGAAAAGCCTTCAAATGGTCGATCGGAAATAGTTGAATTGGGGTTGATCTTGCGCCAGTAGTTAATATCTTCTGCTTGTGGCAGAAGTGGAATTAATTTATCTAAGTCAAGAGACTTTCTCAGAGTCACGGTTTCTTCAGTCATGGCCCCTATTTTACGTTGATACTGCACAGGGGAAAGCCCGATCGCTCTTTTGCGATATTCGTGCTGCTCTTCCCCCCTACGGCTGATTTTACGTCATTAACGAGCTAAAATCTCCAATTAATTAACTCCCCAATTAGTTTTAAAATATTGTCGGTACAGTTCGCACCTCGGCACGCACTCGTTACCCTGCAACTTCACCAACCCCAAACTGTCTAATTTAAACGCCTGCATCGCCTTTAACGGCACCGGAGAATCCGCCGCTGCAATCTCTCTCATTCCCTGCGCCAACTCTGGATATTCTTCCAAATTCCACAACTGCCGCCGCAAATGGTCGCTGTAAATTCCCGCATCTGCGATCGCAGTTTCTTTTAATTCATCGAGTGTCAAACCCGATCGCGAAATGTGATATAATGCAACTCGCACTAAATACGGATGTCCGCCGACAATTGCCATCAATTCCTCAACTTCTGCTTCCGACCAATCCAAGTTGTGGCGCGCGGCTAAATCTTGTATTTGCTGATGGTTGAATTCGGGCAAATCTACTGGCAGCCCGACGTTGAAAGGCGATTGATTGATGTTCATCGGGATGTAAACTTCGGTAGAGTGAACTACAATTAATCGCAGTTTTTTCCAGATGTCGCGCCGCTTCGATTCTTCGTGCCACGCCCGCAGCAGTCCTAAAAAGTCTTCGGCAATGTCGGGATATTGAAAAACGCGATCGAGCTCGTCTAATCCTAAAATTAAAGGACTGTCGATTTGCGGCAAAATGTATTTTTCAAAGTAATCTTTGCAGTTGACTTTGCTGCCAAAAATTTCGTCCCAATAATCGTCTAATTGATTGGGTAAGTGCAACTCGCGGCCCACGTAAGCGCAAAACCACTTTAAGAATTTATCTAAGTTGGCAAATACGCCTTTATCTACTAACTGAAAAGTTAGCGGCACGGTGCAATAGCCTTGATGTGCTCCGTGATGCAAAATTCTTGCCATCAACGAAGTTTTGCCCATTTGTCTCGGTGCTTTAATTCTAATTAAGGCGCTGGGCTGCATAATAGTTTGATAGCAGCGTTCTTCGATGGGCTGGCGTTCTACATAAAATTGAGAAGCGACATCGACTTGTCCTCCAGGTAATTCCGGTTCGGCGGCGGGTAGAGGTATTTCGTCATTGCTAATTTCTAATAGCTGTTTTTGTGTTAAATCTTCGGTTTCTTCTATGACTGGTGCGGGAGTTTCTGCTAGCAAATTCAGAACTTCTTCGATAATAATTGGAGTGTCGGCGGTGGTTTTCCATTCCCTCTGTTTGATGCGGTACAGATAGCCTCGCAAATCGTGATTTAGAGGCGCGTTCAGCGGAAAACCGACGCGGATGGGGAGAATTATTGGTTTCTTGTCAGGGCGGGAGTCTTGCAGTTCTTTTGCTTGCTGAACTTGATATGTTAGTAGTTCGCTTTGATTACCCGTTGGTGGCAAAAGTATTAGCAAATAATCGCATTCTTGGAGGAATAAATTAATACGGTCGAACCAATTATCTCCCAATCTAATGTTATTTTCTGCTGTGAAAACTGTATGACCGATCGCGCTTAAGGCCATTTCCAACTGTTTTCCCAACTCGCGATCGGGCTCGGCGCTGCGATAACTGACAAATACTTTAACAATTCTGCTGCTGGTGGGTGTTTCACCCGCTGGTGTCAAATTGTCCAGCTCGTCTAAATTTTCCGGTTCCTCAAGTTTAGCCGATCGGTGGTCGCTAGCAGTCAGAGTCATTTCAAAAGCCGCGAACAACTGTCGAATTTTACTCAAATCCGCACCTTCTCTACCCTGCTTAATTTTGCTGACTGTATCGGCACCAACGCCGGATTCAGCCTCGATTTCAGTCAGAGTACCTCTAATGTTATATCGGTCAGACCATTCTTGGAGCGCCTCATTAAGTTTCTTTAAGCCAGAGGCAGTGAGAATGCGACCGCGATCGCGTTTTGACTTGAGCACTTCGCTTGCAGTGAAAGGGGAACGAATCTAGAAATTTTAACGCCTTCAGTTCCTATTTTGGGGGATTTTAAGGAAGATAATCAGCCAGCCGGAATTTAAGGAATTTTACTTGGAGAGGTTTTTTGGGAGATCGACTCCTCAAACTCTGTCCTGATAACGGATTCAACAGTTGAATATATTTTAGTATAAAAAGTTTTTCTTAACTCCCCAATCTCCGCCGCTAATGACCACTGAAATTTTTAGAGTAGATACACCAAGCAAAAAAGGAGCAGCCAAATGAGCAAAATCTTACACAGACTGGCAATGGCCGCTTTCGGAACCGCAGCCATTTTCACAATTAATACACTTAATCATTTAACAGAAGCATCAGCCGCTGGTAAATTTGACCAACCAGAAATTTATCAAAACACAATTTTTCCACTTGGCGTACCGGGTCAGTTCCATAAATAGGGCAATTCATTGATTGATTTAATTTAATTAAGGAGAAATTATGAAGTCTACACTGTGTTCGCCGCAACCTATAGCTACCAAATCTGACTCCGTTGACGCTGATGCGATCGATGCCTGCACTGCACTTGCGTGGGTGGAATTGGTAGCATTAGATGCCAGCGCTCTCACGGGGGATGATTGGCTGGCTTTGTGCGATGATATAGATAGCGGGGAAATCTACCGCTGCTGGTTTTTGTGGCGCGATCGCGAAGTTAGCGGTAATTGGGAAGCTTACGATCCTTTGAGCGATCGCCGATTTGTTGCTAAAGGAAAAGTTTTTCTCAAAGCCGCGATCGACTCGCTCGAAGATGCTAGAAATCGAGAAGTCGCCTAACTTGAATTCATCTCAGGTGAATAAAATTTGTGCCTGCAAAACAAGAATTCTGCTAAGAGAATCGGCCAGCGTACAAAGTTTTGTCCGCCTGCGCGAGACAGGAAGAAAAAGGGGTAATAGAACCGGATTCGCTCAGAGTCCCGGAAACGGAATACTCTCAAAGAAAATAAAAAAAATACGGCTGCGGGCAAGAGTTGGCTGTATGATGCTAGGTGCTTCGCATCGAAAGCGGTTGATAACGTTTTTCCAGCCGCTGTCTCGTTGCAGCCGTTAAACTCTTTCTCTTCAAACATGACTCTAAAACTGCGATGGCTGTTGCCGGCCGCCCTTAGCCTGTTCTCGATCGCCCTGCCCGCAAAAGCTGATACACTAACCTCTTGGCACTTCGATGCCCGCGAAAACCAACTCAATTTAACAACAGATTCAGGAGTTCAGCCGGAAGTCAAACTAATCGCTAATCCCACCCGCTTAGTAATTGACTTGCCGGGAATAGTCTTGGAATATCCCGAAAGTCCTCAAAGCTACAACTCAGCTATTCAACAAATTAGAGTCGGGCAGTTTGACACCGAAACTACCAGGTTAGTGATACAATTAACTCCCGGTTATAAGTTAGACCCGCAAAAAGTCCGAGTCATTAGAGAATCTGCCACGCGCTGGTCGTTTCAGTTGCCAAATCCCGAGCAAATAGCCGGCAACGAGTCTGTTATACCCACAGCTATTACCCGCATAGAACAAGCAGCAGGTCAAGTTACGCGCAGTGTTTCGCCGGGAAATCAGAGAAACTATTCCAATGATTTGGCGATGTCAACAGGCTCGGAAATGACCGCCATCAAGCCTCAAATCGAAAGTGCGATCGAACAGTATAGATCCCTCAGCGCCGGAATGTTTTTTCTGGATTTAGATACAGGAAACTATTTGGATATCAAGGGCGATCGAGTATTTCCGGCAGCAAGTACCATCAAACTACCAATTCTGATTGCTTTTTATCAAGATGTAGACGCAGGCAAAGTTAGCCTAGACGAAACATTAGTTATGAAGTCCGACTTAGTTGCCAGCGGTTCTGGAACTATGCAAGACGAACCAGATGGCACTCGGTTTAGCATCAGAGAAACCGTAGATAAAATGATTACCATCAGCGACAATACAGCCACCAACATGATTATTGAACGTTTGGGGGGAATTGCTAAACTCAACGAGCGTTTTCGCAGTTGGGGATTAACTGATACCAGAATTCGCAATTGGTTGGGAGATTTTCAAGGAACAAATACAACCAGTTCTGTGGATATGGTAAAGTTGCTGGCGATGCTGTCTCGCGATAAATTAGTTTCTGAATCCAGTCGGGAACAAGCTTTAGAATTACTGCGGCACACAACAACTAGAACGCTGTTGCCTTCCGGTTTGGGCCCGGGCGCAGTTATTGCTGACAAAACCGGAGATATCGGCTTTGTAGTTGGCGATGCGGGAATTATTGATATGCCCAACGGTAAGCGTTATTTAGCGGCAATTTTTGTCAAACGTCCTTACAATGACCCGATCGTGAGAGAGTTTGTGCGTCGAATTTCGCGGATTGTTTACAATTATTTAGAAATAGGAGTTTAGACTAAGCAAAAATTTACTCAGAATGGCTCTGAGTGTAAATTTTGTGAATTTAGGTAGAGGTCAATCGATTGCGCGATTTGAGATTTTAGATTAAAGAATTGACTTGCGCGAGATAAATACGTTCGGCTCTTTTATCGGATACAGGTTTTTTATTTCAGGACCGATCGATCGCGTGGCGGGTATCCTGGATGGTTTCGGTCAAGAGGTTAACTAATAAATTTTGACAAGTTTTGGAACCGACCTTTACCCTTTTTCACCGCCGGATAACGACACCGACAAGTGCGAGGTTTTCCTCGCGGCCATCCGGCACAACTTCCTCGCGGCGAAAGGGGCAACAGCCGGAGTACCAATCTTGATTAAAAGTGGCAACATCGATTGTGCCACCCTTCCCGGCGTCAATTCCAGAAGGGAGAATTGCTGTGGGCAAACAAGTTTCTCTCACTACATCTTTAGCTAACCGTAATTGCCAAGTTAACAATGGCATGACTATCGCTCCACCGTTCGCACTGTTCTGGGGTACTCAACGAAGTTACTGTCCAATGCAAAGTTTGTTTAGCTTGCGCGATACCAATGTTCCAGAGTAAAACGACCTAAATATTGCAAAATTTCACCCCAGTGGTGGCATTTGGATACCGACCCATACCAACGATAAAGATTGAGTTTTTTATCGCTCTGTTACAGTGTCTCAGCGATCGACTAAAATCAGAGTCATTGGATGTTTGGGGCTGCCTGGAAAATGCAAGTTATTCCATGTTCTCACCCGAATTTTGCCCAGTTTTAACTGCACAGATTCCAGAGTTGGTTCCGGTTCCCACCACGAAAGAGAATCCTTAAGCTTAAATTGATTCCCGTGAATTTTTGGTCTGCCCTTACCGCTATCAGATGGGGGTGCTGACGACCAGCAACGGTGGGAACGAATAGGGATGAGTTTATCAGCTTCGATCGCTCCGGTTGCTTCTAGTAGAGGGGCACATCCATACTCGCGTTTCAATTAAAGCTAGAGGTCGATGTTGAAGATACTGGCACACCCCGGTCAATTGTCGAGCACCTTTTTGGAGCGGATTGTCCCCACTGGTAATGCGTTGGTGTCACAAAGGTAATGCCCAACTACCACTTGTTGAAGCTATTAGGGCGATCGTACTATAGCGCTTCTCATAAAGATTCGCGGACGTAGTTGGGCTTTAGCCCTATACGTTTAGTTGTTATATAGCCTTTCTCATAAAGATGAGGTATTTACTAATTAATTAACAATTCCTCAATCCCCCAATCTAAAATCTAAAATCTAAAATCTAAAATCTAAACTTGTACCTCATCTATCTGAGAAAGGCTATATATCCTTGACCGATACCTACAGGCCTGTTGCCAGGTAAGGCAGTAGGTTGATGTTCGCAGGTACGTTCTTTTAGGGTAGGTGCGCCTCTGCCTCAACCATGCTGTATGGTCTACAGTCAATATAGAGCGTTCCATTTGTGGCATCTGCTGAATGTTTAGTTGCATCAATATGACAGGTAGATTTGAGCTTTTTTGCATAATTCTCTATCTTCTACCAGGAAACTGTCGGCAGACAGACTATTGCAATCCTCGCATCATTTGTGAATTTCTTACTCCCTCCCCGATGCCTTGGGGAGGGTTGGGGTGGGGTAAAAATTTTACAAATCCTGCAAGAATTGCTATATCGCAGACAGTTTTTTTTGCCATCCAACAGCCCACAGTTGTCTCGATCGAGATCGAAGGCAGTTCTCGAAACTGCCACAAGAGAAAGCCAATCGTTAATTTTCCCATGAGTTCTACTGCTGGCAGTGGCTCAACTTTTTTTGGGAGAGCTTGCTAGCCCAAGAGAACGTCAACAGTCCCGGAACTTCTATTTTATGGTTGAGCCTCTGAGGTTTGTCGCCAGCGACAGTTGACGTTCTGAAAGTGCTGTCACGATCGCAGTTTAATATCTGCTTAGTCTAAACTCCAATTGAGAACTGGATTTGATGTTAATAGCGGGGGATAGTTCGATCGACCGCGAGTGAGTAAGCATCGATGCCGCCAACGATATTTTTAACGTTGGTAAATCCTCGCTCGGCTAACCAGTGGCACATTTGAGCAGATCGCACTCCGTGATGGCACAGAACTAGGGTTTCCGTGTCGCGATCGAGTAGGTCGTCAATTTCACCGGACCATTGGGCAAACTCGCTCAGCGGAAAAGCTACAAATCCCGGCAGCGCCGCGAGTTCAATTTCGTATGGTTCCCGCACGTCTACAAGCTGCAATTTCTCAGCATTGGTTTCTGCTAATTGGCGAGCTAATTCTTCAACTGTAATTTGAGCAAAAATTTCTGACATTTGATTATAAAAAAGTAGTCAACAGTCAATCGATTTTAGATTTTAGATTTTAGATTTTCGATTGTTAACTTTCAATCGATTGCGCGATTTTAGATTGTTAACTTTCAATCGATTGCGCGATTTTCGATTGTTAACTGTCAATCGATTGCGCGATTTTAGATTTTAGATTTTAGATTGTTAACAGTCAACAGTCAACAGTTAACCGTCAACAGTCAACAGTCAACAGTCAACAGTCAACAGTCAACAGTTAACAGTTAACAGTGATTAATTTAGGGGCGCAGGCGGTGGAATTAGCTCCACAGGAGGGGTAGGTGCAGGGCGTCCGTCCAACTGGCTCACGCTGTCCCTGGGGTCGAGACAAGTGGCGATTAACCTGTCAGTGGGAAAGTCGAGCCTGCCGCTCAAACCGACTACGCATTCAGAAAACTGTTGTGGCAATAAACTGCGGCGGCATCCATCGAGCACTACCAGCGGAGCAGCAGGTTGAGTTCGACTTTTGCCGTTAATATTCACTACGCAAGTAGCTAATTCGGCGGGACGCCTCACCCGCCGACAGCTAGAGAGCGCTTCGACACCAGAAATATTGGTTTTGCGGTTGATTTGGAGAGCGCATTTAGATATGTCGCGGGGGTGGAGCGCGTCAGCACAAGCGCCGGCGGCGGCCTCTGCCGCCACTCCGGCTTCGATTAGTTCCAGGGCGCAGACGCGATAGGGATTCCTATTGCGAGGGATTCTAATAGTGATGGCTGATGCTGGCGAGATTGGCAGTGCTGTTGCCAACAAACCGAGTGCTGCTAGCTGCGTGCCTAGAGCTAATATCCAGCGCGCGGTAGGGTTTGAGCCTGTCTGTGCTGGCTTTGGAGAAGAAGTGCTCGAAAAATTGCGGTTGTGCATGGCAGATCGAGTAATGAGTTTTTTTGGCTGATTGGGGCGATCGGCTTTTCCTTCAGGATTTACCGCACATTATGGCTCGCCCTGCGGTCGATCGTTTTTTTATCGATCTTTGTTGGAATTTTGGCCGTTACCAACATATAATATAGAGTCTGCATAAAATTGCATACAGATATTAGAGAGGAAAATAAATGTCTCGATATCGAGGCCCCCGATTGAGAATCGTCCGTCGCCTGAAAGAGTTGCCGGGTCTAACCCGCAAAACCCCCAGACGAGATTATCCGCCCGGACAGCACGGTCAAAACCGCAAAAAGCTCTCTGAGTATGCGGTTCGCTTGCAAGAAAAGCAAAAACTCCGTTTCAATTACGGTGTGACGGAACGCCAACTGCTCCGTTACGTCCGCAAAGCCCGCCGTGTCACGGGCTCCACAGGTCAAGTGTTACTGCAATTTTTGGAAATGCGCTTGGACAATACTGTGTTTCGGATGGGAATGGCTCCAACCATTCCGTCCGCCAGACAATTGGTAAATCACGGTCACATAACTGTCAACGACCGCGAAGTCAATATCGCCAGCTATCAGTGCAAGCCTGGTGATGTGATTGCGGTGAAAAATAGAGAGCGATCGCGCACAATGGTTGAAACCAATCTCAAAGACCCAGGCTTGGCTCACTTGCCCAATCACTTGGAATTTGACAAGCAAAAACTGGTTGGCAAAGTTAACGGCGTTATCGAGCGCGAGTGGATTGCTCTTCAGATTAACGAACTGCTAGTGGTGGAATACTACTCGCGGCAAGCTTAAGTTATTAGTCATCAGTCGTTGGTCATTAGTCATCAGTTGGTTGCTAGCAGAATAATTAATAATTGGGTAAGAACCCAGTTATTGATTAATTGCTACTGAATAATGAGGACTAAGGACTAATAATTCATAATTTTCAACATTCCCACCCCCTAAAAAGGGATGGGATTTTTTGAAGGTTTCGCTTCAAATACCCCTAAGCTTTTCTGCTATTTTCTTGAATTTTTTAACGGTACTTAAACAATAAACCTCTTGCAAAAGTCTGGACGCTATATATAATTTTTAGGAAAATGCCAACTGTACCGTTCAGGGGGCGACAAGCGCCCCCAAAGCAAAAGCATTACAATAGAGTGAAGTCAAACTCAGAAGTTTGACTCTCCACAGTTTAAGTTTTTTAAGTTTTTGTAACACTCGCTTAACATAGTCGTGCAGCAGTTTGCTATCTAATTTATAGTCGGGATGTGAAGGTTATAAGGACAATGAAATACATTAAGTTTCAAAGAATTGCTCTAACCGCTGCTCTGATCGGTGCGACCCTAGTCGGTTTTAACACCCCAGTTATGGCACAGCAGGCCTTAGAGCCCACAAAGACTATTACTGGGAGAATCGATGATTCATCAGCTCCTGTTTTTATTTCTGGTAAATCTCGTCCTGGAATAGAGTACACCTTTCAAGCTGTAGCAGGTGATGATATTCAAATCACAGCTGTGAGCGAGCAAGGCTCTGCCATTGATATTGTGTTAATGGTGTATCCGCCCAATCAGGCACCTATAGGTCCTATTGATCGAGACTTAAATGGAGGTACAAAAGAAGTTTTTTTGCAAAACCCTATTGATACTGGAGGGACGTGGAAAGTTCGTGTAGTTTCTTATAACGATAAACCTGGAAACTACAGCATCACCCTTCTTGTTAAACGCAATGGTTCTGTGGTGGAACCTAGAGAATCGGTGCCTTATGCGGATCAGGCGATGAAAAAACTCGGCTTCATCTCAACAGCTTGCAGTACCCCTGATGTCGTTGCAGTAATTGACATTGGAGGTGAAAAAAGATGTACAACCAGTTGGAGAGCTGGGGAGTGGGTTTACAATGCAGATAAAAATGAGCTAATCCCTAAACAACCTGCCGATCCCTATATTGCAACGATCAATAGTTGGGGATCAACTCGCGTCGATTGTAATGCAGGGACTGCTGTGGTTAGGATTGCTTTTGAAGCGACCAAAGTTTACTGTATTGTACCGACTTCAGAAGTACCAGCCGGGAACTACAGCTACGATCGCACAACGGGAGAGATTTTCCCCCAGAATGCTGCTCCCCCAACCCCTAGCTACACTCCTCCGGCAGTCAATACACAGCCTGACGAAGGACCACTATTCTGAGTTGTTGTTACAAGCCGTAACAAGTTGCGGATTAATTGATAGTAACAACTTGATGACCTGGGTGCTTTTATTCAATGCTTTCGCTTATTTTATTAGGAAAAAAAAATCATGAAATCTCAATGGCTCGCTTCCCTTTCATGTCTAGCAATGGCTGTCGCAGGTATGGTGACGTTAACCAGTGAAGCCCAAGCTCAACGAATTAGACCTACTTCTGGTGGCGGCGGCAGCATCCCAGTAGTGCCTAATCGTCCAACCTCACCTCCAGTTCGACCCCCAGCAATGACAACTGTTCGTTGTGCAGGTAGAGTAACAGTCGCTGAAAAGAATGGCAGACAATCACCCGTTATTACATGGACTACAAATTACTTTGGAGATACATATTCTCCTGAAACCCGCTGCCAAATGGTTTCCCCTAAACTGCACAATGCAGTCATGGCGAATGGAGGAAGTTTTGCAGGAGTACGTTTTCATACTGGAGTTGTCAACGAGGAGCTGGTGGTTTGTGTTCTAGGGAGCGGTCAATCTGGGTGCAACTCCGGCAATGTATTGTTTACCCTCAAGCCAGAAAATCGACCTCGCGTTGGACAAATTCTGCAAGAGTTAACGAATTTTTCAATATCAGGATCGAGTAATATTACGGAAAAGAGTGGTGAGGGAATACAAGTGGATATGAGTGATTTAGAGCAGGAATTAGGAACTTCCGACCCGTCCTCTGCACCTGATGAGTCTCCATCTCAACGTGATCCCAACGAGCCGATTTTCTAATATCTTGTCGTCATCAATCCACAAAAATTAACCAGAAAGAATCTTTTGTAGGGGCTGTCCTGTAGAGGCATCCCCTACTCTTTTAAACTTGATATAGATTGCCTCACAATGGAGTTATTATCTACCTTAATTGGGTTACAATTATTCGTCGTTAGTCCGGTATTACGGGAATTGTCAAGGAATTGGGGGATTCCATTTCCAACTCATCCCCAGAGTTCCATCATTAATACCGCAACCGTTCAACTCTCCGAAACACTAACTTCCCGTTTACCCGCACTCGGGGTAGCAGTTCCTGAAATTGCTAGACAAGTTACCGTTAGAATCCTAACAGAACCCGGTTTAGGATCGGGTGTAATTATCGATCGCCAAGGACAAACCTATACAGTATTGACTTGCTATCATGTTGTGGAGAATAGCTATTACAACAAATACACGGTTCTTACCTCAGACGGTCAATCCTATCACGCTGAATGGCGGCGGTCTGTTCAGTTCGCCAACTTAGATTTAGCCTTAGTTCAGTTTAGCAGTAACCAATCTTATCGAGTCGCTACCATAGATTTACAACCTCTTGCAGTCGGAGAATTAGTGTATGCCTCTGGATTTCCAAATTGGTATTGGCCTAACCAAAATTCACCTTTAAGTACAAAGGATTGGGGAAATAAAGCGTACCGTTTAACGGTGGGAAAGGTGGGAATGTTATTGAAGCGAACGCTTCCCCAAGGATACCAACTCGGTTACACCAATGAAGTTGAAAATGGCATGAGTGGAGGGCCAGTTTTCAATCAATATGGTCGATTAATTGGCATTAATGGCCGCCTTAAGTATCCGTTTCAAGGAATTGATGTGTTTAAATTTGAGGATGGAACACTTCCTTCAGAAGAGCTATTTCAACAAATGGAAGCCTTAAGTTGGGCGATTCCCATTTCGCGGTTTCAGAAACCAAAAACTCCTCCGGCTTCAGAAACATTATTTTAGAAATCTGAGCAATAGTTTTTATACAATTAGAATTGATGATATTAATAATTATGATTATATCCCGTCGAGGCTCTAGCATTTTATCGATGTTGTTAGCGTTAATTACAGCGCTATGCTTAATTCTATTAAGTTCACCTTCTCAAGCAATTATACCCGATGATATCGATGCGATGTCTTCCCAAACCACAGTTTTAATTGGGAAATCTATAAAAAAAAGTGATGGAGGGCGACAAACATATGATGCCGGTTCGGGTGTGATTGTTGCCCGCAGTGGTAATATTTATTATGCAGTCACCAATACCCACGTTGTTCAACAACCTAACCCTGGAGAGAGTTGGGGGGTTGTGACCTGGGATGAAGAATTTCATCTAGTTCGCGATGTTGGGGATAATATCATTCGATTTGGGAAGTATCAGGCTGACGATTTACCCATCGGAGGATTTGACCTCGCCTTAGTCAAATTCACCAGTAATAAGGATTATCCAATTGCTGTTATGAGTAATAATTCTGAACAGATTCAAGTTAATGAGCCAGTTTATCTATCCGGTTGGCCTAGACCACCAGAAGGGTTTGCTGGTACTGTGCGTGTTTTTAGTCCAGGTCAGTTAGTTAAAGTTGATGATACTCCCTTTTCAAATGGGGGGTATAACATTATGTATGATAACTGGACTAAACCGGGGATGAGTGGCGGTCCAGTTTTTAATCAAAAGGGAGAAGTAATCGGGATTCATGCTGCTGGCAGAAAAAACGGCAATATTTACTGCATCGATCCGGAGTTAAATCTTAATAGTAGTTGTGGAATTCAAGCGGTTTATTTGATTAGTCAAATTGAAGCTAAGCAGATTAGACTAACTTTTAATCCGCCACCTGTCAATCCTTCGGTAATTTCTAGAGGACGGGCAAATAAAGCTGAGGCAGATGTCATTGAGGATGTGTATAAAATATTTAATCGTGTAGAATCACAACTCAGAGATTGTCCAACCGGAGTCCTTATTGATGAACCTGGATGTGAAAGTTTGTAGTGCTAAAAAAGTAGCGATTTTTGCCTTGTCGATTATTTTCTCTAAATCATTGAATCTTACTCAAAAAAAGATTCAATTACAAGCCCTTGAATTCTAACAACTCTCTACCAATCTAAAAAAAATGAACAACTTAACCTTACTTCCCAGCAATAACCTCATTTCAGCTTTAGATAGTAATAACAACAGCACACTTGAGACAGGGGGATTAGCAACTTTAACGAGTAACCTGAAGTTTGCTCAACAAATTAATATTCCTGGCCCAGAACCTTTACCTACTTTTACTGGCCGTATTCAAGGAACAAAATTTACCAACGATCTCAATCGTAACGGAATTTTTGAGGCGGGAGTAGATCAAACTCAGCCGGATGTTACCATATTTTTAGATCAGAATAACAACGGTCAACTCGATAGCGGAGAATTACAAACTAAAACAGATAATTTAGGTAGTTATTCCTTCTCAAATTTACCCCCCGCCAGCTATACTGTTCAAGAAATTGTTCCCCCAGGTTTCGAGCGTCTTACTCGAATAGAAGCTGTTACTGTCGTTGCTAATCAGACCACTAACTTTGACATTGTTAATCGTCTACTACCAATTTTCACTGGCCGTATTAGTGGAACAAAATTTAACGATCTCAATCGTAACGGAAGGCTTGAAGCGGGATCAGATCAACCTCAGTCAGGTGTCACCCTATTTTTAGATCAGAATAACAACGGTCAACTCGATAGCGGAGAATCACAAACCCAAACAGATAATTTAGGTGGTTATTCCTTCTCAAATTTACCCCCCGCTACCTATACAGTTCAAGAAATTGTTCCCGCAGGTTTCACTCGTGTTACTCCAGTTCAACCTGTTACTGTCGTTGCTAATGAGACCACTAACTTTGACATTCTTAATATTGCACAAACAACACCAACTGTCACTGGTAGTATTAGTGGCAGGAAATTTAATGATATCAACGCTAACGGAATTCTTGACGTAGGAGAACCAGGAATTCCAGGATTTACTATTTACATCGATCTCAACAGAAACAACATCTTTGATAGCAGTGAACCCTCAAGACTAACAGATGCCACAGGTTCCTATCAGTTCAATGACTTACAACCCGATACTTACACACTTCGGGAAGTCCAACAACCGGGTTTTGTAGCCACTCAGGTTCCCGATCCAGTTACAATTCCTCTTTCTACGAGTGCGACAGTTGCTAATTTCACAAATATCAACTTTGGAAATCGTCGTGACACTGGTAGTATTAGTGGCAGGAAATTTATTGATGTCAACGCTAACAGGACTTTTGAACCGGGAAGCGATCGACCTCAGTCAGGTGTCACCCTATTTTTAGATATCAATAACAACGCTCAACCCGATAGCGGAGAATTACAAACTCAAACAGATAGTTTAGGTGGTTATTCTTTCTCAAATATACCCGCCGCCACCTATACTGTTCAAGAAATTGTTCCCGCAGGGTTCACTCGTGTTACTCCAGTTCAACCTGTTACTGTCGTTGCTAATCAGACCATTAACTTTGACATTGCTAATGTTCAAGTACCACCACCACCTGTCACTGGTAGTATTAGTGGCAGGAAATTTATTGATATCAACAATGACAGGAATTTTACACCGGGAACCGATCAACTTCAGTCAGGTGTCACCCTATTTTTAGATCAGAATAACAACGCTCAACTGGATATCGGAGAATCACAAACCCAAACAGATAATTTAGGTGCTTATTCTTTCTCAAATTTACCCCCCGCTACCTATACTGTTCAAGAAATTGTTCCCGCAGGTTTCACTCGTGTTACTCCAGTTCAAGCTGTTACTGTCGTTGCTAATCAGCCCACTAACTTTGACATTGCTAATGTTGCACAAATACCACCAACTGTCACTGGTAGTATTAGTGGTCGCAAATTTATTGATATCAACAATGACAGGAATTTTACACCGGGAACCGATCAACTTCAGTCAGGTGTCACCCTATTTTT
>JAUBST010000032.1:0-17798 GCA_036702215.1 Microcoleus sp. F6_B6 | reverse complement strand
AAATTTATTGATATCAACAATGACAGGAATTTTACACCGGGAACCGATCAACTTCAGTCAGGTGTCACCCTATTTTTAGATCAGAATAACAACGCTCAACTGGATATCGGAGAATCACAAACCCAAACAGATAATTTAGGTGTTTATTCCTTCTCGCAATTACCCCCTGCCAGCTATAATGTTCAAGAAATTGTTCCCGCAGGTTTCACTCGTGTTACTCCCATTCAAGCTGTTACTGTCGTTGCTAATCAGACCACTAACTTTGACATTATTAATAATGTTGCACAAACACTACCTGTCATTGGTAGTATTAGTGGCCGGAAATTTATTGATGTCAACGCTAACAGGACTTTTGAATCGAGAACCGATCAACCTCAGCCGAATATCACCCTATTTTTAGATATCAACAACAACGGTCAACTGGATAGCGGAGAATTACAAAGTCAAACAGATAGTTTAGGTGAGTATTCCTTCTCAAATTTACCCCCCGCCAGCTATACAGTTCAAGAAATAGTTCCCGCAGGGTTCACTCGTGTTACTCCAGTTCAAGCTGTTACTGTCGTTGCGAATGAGACCACTAACTTTGACATTCTTAATATTGCACAAACCCCACCTCCTCTCACTGGCAGTATTAGTGGCAGGAAATTTAATGATATCAATGTTAACGGAATTCTGGACGTAGGAGAACCAGGAATTCTAGGGTTTACTATTTACATCGATCTTAACAGAAACAACATCTTTGATAGCAGTGAACCCTCAACACTAACAGATGCCACAGGTTCCTATCAGTTCAATGGCTTACAACCCGGTACTTTCACACTTCGGGAAGTCCAACAACCGGGTTTTGTAGCCACTCAGGTTCCTAATCCAGTTACAATTCCTCGTGAGCCCGACTTTATAGCCTCTCAGGTTCCTAATCCAGTTACAATTCCTCCTGTTAGGGGTTTCAATGCAGAAAATATTAATTTTGGAAATGCTCGAACAGCGCCGCCCATTGGCATTCCTGGGATTTTGCAGTTTAGTAACCCCAGCTATTCAGTGAATGAAGATGGCACAACCAGTCTGGAAGTAATGGTGACTCGAACAGGAGGTAGTTTGGGAACAGTGGATGTAACTGTATTAGCGAGTGACGGCACTGCAAATGCCGGAACAGATTATAATCCTACACCCATTACTGTTTCGTTTATCGATGGGGATACCACACCCAAAACTATCCGAATTCCCATCATTAATGATTCCCTCTTTGAACCCAATGAAACTATTAATCTTTCCTTAGTTAATCCCACAAACGGAGCCACTTTAGGTGTACAGACTGCTGCAACCTTAATAATTAATCGTAGCGATAGTGGTGTCCCCTTACCTATAGGTAATGTGGGTAATTTACAAACTGTTGCTAGAGATCCTTTAATTCGAGAATCTGGTTTTGACTTGTCTGCAAATGCTTTGGCAATTGTCAGTGCACAGCAAGGAGGAAGCGGTAATTTTATCGATCCTTTGATTAACCCCGGACAGGTTGCTCGTGGGATTACCTACAATGAAGGACAATCAATTATCATCAATGTAGCCAATGGATTCGATCAAAAATTCAGCTTCCGTTATGCTTCTCCATTTGCAGAGCATCAAGTGACGATTTATGATGGAGTGAATGGAACAGGAAATGTTTTAGCCTCAGTACAATTGCCTCGAACAACTGACTCTAATTTAACGCCCGGTGCTTATATTTTAGAAAGCAATCCTTCATCAAATCTGTTGTTTCAGGGGATTGGCAAATCAGTAACTCTAGGAAACCAACCTAATAAACTGGTGCTCGGCGATATTACTTTTGGCTAAAGTCATTCTATTGTTTATCCTTGGAAAACTCACTTGGGGAACGCTCTGTTCCCCTTGAGTGTATGCGTAACCCCTTAATTACGTCCTCTTTGAGAGGGAATAATAACATTTGTTCGGTCAAAACTGGGAGGTAAATTTGGTTGTCCTGGACGCAACTGACCTGCTGCATTTTGTCGGTTAAACTCTACTTTTTGTAAAGAATCTACTGTTGTAGCCACTCCACCTGCCCCACTCAGGGGATCGGCAGTTCCCCCTAAAGCATCATTTAAAAATGTCTCCCTGAATCCCCTTCTTCTTCTTGCTTCTGGATCTTGTGTTTCTTCAAAAAAAGTGGGTCGGATACGTCGAGCTTGAGCAATAGTTTGAGTTTCTGAACTGGAGTGAGACGAGTTTAAACTTTCTGCTTGGCTAGGTGAAGCAAAAAATCCTATACCTCCTATGCTCAGAATCACAATAGCCAGGAATGGATTCAGAAATTTTGAGTTGGGTAAATACTGATTCACGATTTTAATCTCCAAAACTTGTGTTCAATTGAGGACAAACTGTTTAGAACAGAAATGTTGTTCTGAGGACACCCATAAAAATTGTGTTATTGTCAGCATTATGTTCAGGAGCCGTAATAACAAAGAAACCCGGAGTAACAAAAATGTTATCGGATACACCCCAGCGATAAAATGTCTCAAAGTGTAGAGATGTATCTCGATCGGTTCCGTTGGGTAAATCCCGACCTGCAACTAATTTTGGGGGTTGACCAATGATGAAAGCCAATAAGTCTCCCTCACGACCAAAGGGATCGGAAATCCCCACAGAAGCCGCGTAAGTTGTTGTATTAGCATAGGCATTGCTATTAAGGAAGTTCCCCATTGTAACACCTCCCCAGGCCCCCAAGGTAACTTGACGATTAATCCGCCATTGAAACGATGCACCTAGAGCATTAATCTGTATGGGTTTCTCCAAACCGCCAGAAGTATCGGCATTTAAGCTACCTGTAAAGGTATCGAGGCTGCCATTGGCAGAGTAGGCGTTAATGTAAGTTAGACCTGCTAAAGTATTGCCAGAGGGTTTAATTAAAAACTGAACTCCCAATGTACTGTGATCGGAGCCACTCATACCTTGATTAGGATCGCTGCTGTTTCTTGTTCCATAGGCAACTTGCAATCGCAGCCAATCTGTTACTAACAAATCCGCACCTGCTCCCGCATCTAAGCTACCGATTTTAAAGAGAGGACTGGCTTCACCAAATCGAGAAATGGCTCCCCGTCCCGTATCAAAGTAGGGAGAATTCGCGGTAAGTACGTTGCTAAGACTGAAGCCGACAGGTCTAGCCGTAAAGACTACGCGATTGTTAAATGCAGGAAATCTGTATTCTAATACATCTAAGGCGATTCCGTTATTGGTATCAGTCTGAGAAGATAGCAGGGCCATGTCACCAAACCCTGGTTTCTCAACTGTTCCGGCATAGCCTCGATTTGCCGAGTTTCCACTAACTAAGCCAATTCTTAAGCGATCTAAACCACTAAAAGAAGAGACGGTTCCCACACGGACCAAATTAGTAAAAACGGGTTGGTTATTACTTTGGTCTCCAGGGGGGTCGCCTCCTGTTGCTGTGGCTAACTCAAAAATGGCTTCTCCTCCCAAAACTGTAGTTGTGGAGAATCGGTTAGCTTCGAGTTCAGCAGTACGAGCTTCTAAACTATCAACCCGACCTCGTAAGGTAGCTAGTTCTGCGGCAAACTCTTCTTGCAGTCGCTGTAAAACGGCTAAGTCTTCCTGGGTTATTTTATCGAGAGCAGATGCACCAATCTGTTCATTAACTCGTTGCAAGCAAGCATTCAAACCGGCAGCAAACTCGTAACGAGTCAAGGCTCGATTCCCTTTATAAGTGCCATCGGGATATCCGCTAATACAACCGTAGCGTTCTACTAAAGATTGTAAGGCTTGAAACGCCCAATCGGTAGGCTGTACGTCGGACAGTTGGGAAACAGATGTCACCTGACCTTGAACTGTTACAAAGTCATCTTTAACCTCCTGATGCTGTACGTCGGACAGTTGGGAAACAGATGTCACCTGACCTTGAACTGTTACAAAGTCATCTTTAACCTCCTGATGCTGTACGTCGGAGGCTTGAGAAACAGATGTCACCTGACCTTGAACTTTTACAAAGTCATCTTTAACTTCCTCATGCTGTACGTCGGAGGCTTGAGAAACAGATGTCACCTGACCTTGAACTTTTACAAAGTCATCTTTAACCTCCTGAAGCTGTACGTCGGACTGTTGGGAAACAGATGTCTCCTGACCTTGAACTTTTACAAAGTCATCTTTAACTTCCTCTTTGAGAGTCGGGGCAATGTTTTGATGTGCGGTTGGGGCGATCGCACTTGATGGTAATGAGTCTAGAGACTGGGCAAATGTAGTATCCTGAAACGTGAGTACAAGTAATATAGGGAAAATTGACAAAAAATAATGTATTCGCATAAACTCCTTTTCATAAGATATTTTTGTAACAATATCTTATGATTGATTCAGGATTTACGCAACTGGTACATGGTGATGAGTGCGTAAGCGTTGCCATCGAAGAGGATCGTCCCAACTGACTCAGGAGTCCGATCCTCTTCGATGGCTGCGCTAACGACGGATTTGGACTATCCTAGACGGACGTTGGCGATCGGCAATAAACCTGGTTTAATCGAATTCGCGATCGCACATACGGGATTTTTGAGAATGTGCGATCGGCAAACTAATTTTGCGTTTTGTGGATGGAAGAGTCGCGAGTTCAACTTGCCGATCTACTATGAGCTGTTACTTTTAGCAAATAGTATAAGTAAATCCACTTAATTAAACCTCAGCTCGTAATGGCTAAAAAGCTTGCTGTACAAGCATTATTCCTTCTACTTAGCACCATCAAACCGTTCTAGCAATTGAATCTGTTGACCAGGGATTCCCTCAAAGTAATTAAAGCAAGACCAGTTAGTAAGGGAATTAGTTTGGTGTTCTTTTTGCAAGACATCTATTCCCTTAAAATGTTTCTTCTCCGGTTGGTTCGTGGTGGACAAGACCTCGCTTTTGAAGGCGGTAATTCGCTACAACGGGGTAAACAACACCGCGTATCCGATTGATCGCACCTACAGGACGATGAACTGCTAAGCCGTTCCAGGGAGAATATCTCAGGTTTTCGTTGAAATCAGATTGTTTTTCATAATCAATAATCTGATGCTTGACGGTGAGACGACCTACCCTCAAGAAGGGTGAATCCTTTTCCTTCCAGACATTGATGCCATCGTCGATCGGCATTTTTAGGCTAGTTTGGAACTGAATGCCAAAATCCCACCAGTATTGGGCATCAGGTTTTGCCAAGGCTTGAATTAGATCGTTCCGGTAATAATTGTCGGGTTTATTGGGATCTAAACCCAAGGCTTTAGCGCGATCGACAAAGGGAATTTTAGGAATTCCCGGTCGAGATTGTTCTGGAATTATCTTGTGCGGCGGTTTGCATAAAATCGGAGTAAACCCATACTTAATTACAGCCGGATATTCGACAGGAACTAGACCAGGTTTAGAGGGATCGAAATCGGGATAGAGACCCAAAGCAGAGGGTGAACCGCTCCAATATTTGGCTGTTAGCAAACTCTTCGGAGTCCGGCTACCCGTAAGCGTCGAAACCGCTATAAAGTGTCGGGGATGTCGTATTAGCCACTTTTTCAATGTCTCTGGTGATTCAACCAGAGCAGAAAAAAAGCCGTAGTAGTCTTTGATGGTTTGACTCACAAATATCTCTGAATTGTGAACAATGATGTCCTGGGTTTTTGACTCGTGGCTTTGCACGAGTCGTTCCCCTTCCACCCCCATCACTTTCACTGACATTGAGCGTGAATCTTTTTGGTAATCGGGGTATACTTTGGTAGCCCCGTTAGCAAATCGCAACCAAACAGGATATTCTTTGGGTTTTGCCAGCAAACCTTGCTTCAGGGAAATCGCATTGAGTTGCGAAGAACTTAACGAAGCGCGTTTGCCCAATTCCCGTTTAATCGCTTCCTCATCAAAGTCAAAAATTTCCAGAGTTCCTTTAACGCAGGCATGAGTTTTGGCGTGAGTATCTCGCAGGGCCCGATCCGTATTCCCGTAAAGATTATCCATCCGAAGCTTGGCTTGCTCAACCAAAAGATCGTAGTATTTGCGTTCGTCCTGTTCTGGATATTCGGTAAATAACTTCTTGCTCATAAATAACCTTCGGTTAATCGCTAAAAAAGGTTCTACACAAACCGTTGCATCTGTTAAACAGTATAAATGCTGGTGCAATTGCTTCCGAATTGCCGTAGCCGAGCGCTTGCGAAAATATCGCCTTTTTCTTCCCCATTTTGAGGGCGCAGGTGTGTTTGCGCCGCTCACTATCTTGAGTCTTAGTTGTCAGCTACAACTTAAAGATCGAAGGAGACTTTGTACTTGGGATCGCTTGGAGGCACATTACGATTCACTAAATCAGAGACAGTTTTGGTGTTTTGGATAATTTCCCAACCAACCTCAGAAAAAGTTTCCTTATTGAAGACTTTAGGCGATAACAAAGGATTAGTTAAAGCTTGGGAGAAAGCATCAATGCCAATTATCCGTGCTACTAAAGGCGGAATTGCTGAATTTTCCCGGACATCTTCAGCGTACAATCCCACAAATAATTCAATCTTATCAACATGACCGTACAACTCTTTTAATTTCTGTTGAGCGTATTCGTCACCCGTAATTTGATTGAAATCAGTCACCCTGGGATAACCACACATTTCGCGGTAATCGTTATAACTGGCTAACTGCGCCTGCCGTCCGAGTTTAACAGATGCTAGTTCGGTAGCATCAATAAATGTATAGGGTGTTCCTGCGATCTTAAAATCAGGTGTGTTAAACAAACCAATTCTAGTGCCTGGTTGGGAACAAGTTTCTTCCATCAATGCACCCAACCCTTTATCGATTAACATCTGATTATTCCAGAGGGAATCGTACATGGATTTTTCTTTACCGTCATAGATAAAGGTTTCCGGAATCGCACTATGCCAGCGATAGACAAAACTAAACTCAATCGCCATCCAATTTTCTCGATACCAACTTTCCTTGGTAAAAGCTTCAGGATCGGCAAAGAACCTAAAATTATAGGGCGTAATGTGGAAAATGTACTCTTCCATAATGATATTGAGAACAATCACCATGAGAATATTTCTCGCGGTTTGGAAGAGCCTCTCATCGTCCCATTCCGGATAGCTTTTGGACAAAACATCACAAATTCGATTATGCTCCCTGATACATAAAGTGTTGAGCATGACATAGCCAACTTGGACGTTTGCCCGTTCAACTCCCATTGCAAATAGCTTGCTTTTCTTTTCGGGGGGTTGTCTTTTCTCATCATTAAGGGGTGCATGAAGACCTTCAAATTGAGGATCGATAATACCCTGCTCGGGGTCGGCATAATAAAAGAGTGGATACTCTTCTTCTACGCCATCTTTGCGCTTGAGTTTTTGGGTTTTAAATTTGCCGTCTTTGAAAGCTCTGAGCATATTTGTTTGTTTGCGGGTCAACCCGTAAACATTACACATATCAATCTGATGGTTGGAGGTATTTTTGAAGCGGTTTTCCTGATCTATCCGGAGAAAACTATCTGTAAACCACTGCACCCAATAGGGAAATAGCAGAGTGGATTTTTCCGAATAAATGGTTTTTCCGTCTCTTTTTTGGAATAAGGTCTTTACTTTATTCAGTGGTGGTAAATTTCCTTCTTTGTTAAATTCCGGATCGGGAGGTAAATGTCGCCCAGTATAAGTCTTGTCTGTAAGTGAATCCCAAGAGATATAGGTATCAGTTTTCTTGGGAATATCTGTCCCAGGAATTTTGGGATCTAAGCCCATTAAGCTATAGGGAAGCGGGCGAGTCGGAAGTTTGTAAATGATGCTATTGAGAAAAAATTTGTTGAGTTTACGTTTCAGAGGCTCGTAACTTTGAACTAAGTTCCAAATTGGTTTGAAATGAGTCAACGTATATGCCAAAGCTTTGTTGCTGAATCCATCTCTAGATGTATCTCTTGTCATGATTGCTTTTCCTTTCGATTGTTGTAGATTAGGTAGATTACAAATTATTCTGATGTTCGGTTCTGATATTTTGATAAAGTTTTATCATTTTTCTCGATTTTCATCAATTACTTTGGAGAGAATCTTTTGCAGATTCTTAGGCCGATAGTCTTGGCGTTTTTTCAATCGCTCGATCGCGCTTTCATGAAGATCCTCAAGGGTCTCCCCCACCTCGCGCCACTTGATTCCTGCCAATTTGAAGAACCCAGGATCGTTTTTAAATGGAGCCTTATAATCAGGCTTGATATCCTCAATGGCCTCTGGCTCGAATTCCAGCTTCAATTCAAGGTCGCTGATTTGATCCAACATCCACTTCAAGACAGCATCTGATAGCCCGCGGTATTCTGGCGTACCACCGCCGATGCAGCCATGTTCGCCTGGAAACCAAACTTGACGAAGCTTCTGCTTCGGGGCATCAGGATTTTTCTTCATCAGGGTAACATCAAAGACTTCGCGAATTTCGTCGATCGCAACGGCGTGCAACGCATTCTCAATATCCTTATTTAAAGTCGTGTCGTGGAATTTGTACCTTGTTTTGATCTGTCCCTCATACTTCTTCAAGGCGGGTACAAGAGGAATACCAAGGGCTCCAACGGTGTCGAAACAACCAAGCAAGGTAATCGGGACGCGATCGCCCCGATCTTTGCCGTTTTCTTTGCGGAACCTCTTTGCTTCCTCATCATTTGGTTTAACGCCTCGGTTGCGGTAAAGCTCGTAAGCTTCTGAGGCCTTGGTAACATAACGGCGGGATAGGAGACCGGAGCAATAGATCATCCCCGCTAGACTCCTGACTGTGTAAGCACCGCGACTGAACCCGAATAGATAGATTTCGTCACCCCGATCGTAGTTGAAAGAAAGAAAACGATAGGCATCTTGTATGTTTTTATCGATTCCCAGCCCAGTGACTCCGCCCACAATCTTGTTACTGTCTACTCCTATTCCCTCGTCATAAAACACGATCTGCGGAACCCCGTCACTGGCTGTCCGTTTCACGGCCTGGGCAAGCCTAACCACATTAGTTGGGCACTGAGTATCTAGTTTGTTCCAAGTTCCATCACAGCAAACGATCAGACGTTTCCCTGGTTTCGTCATTTTTATATTCTCTTTTTGAATTTGAGATTTGATAGCGAGCTGTAATTATTGCTAATCGGTTACTTGAGATTGCTCGTTCCCCTTTTTGGGTCGCCTCTGGCAAGCCCTCCTAATTTCTTGCTCGACCTAATTGTTATCTGGCTGGGCAATCTTTAGCTATTTCAATTCTCAGGATATTAGTCCCAAAACACCATCTAGTCTAGTTGGCTGCATTAAAATGTGAAACTTATTTATATTTATTCACTAAAAATATTTACAGAGTGAAATAGTAGCTTTGGTTCTGGGAAAAGGCTCGCTTCTCCTAACAGGAGTAGCGATCGGATGGCATAGCTAACAAACATTTAAACAGATTTACGCTCTGTCTGGTCAGTTTTTACAACAGCTATAAGCTGTGGAGCATTTAAAATAGTATTGTATGGTGCGGAGCGTCCGCAGCGTTTCCCACAGTCGGTGGAAGCTCGATCGACCCGTGGCACCCTACTGGCATCGTTAGTGGTTGAAATGCACAACAGCTTATCTTATCGATTTGTCAGTTAGCTGCAAGATAATGGTGAGGTATTGGCCGAACAAATAGCAGATTTGGACTGTGTTTTGGATTAAAATTTGTTGCAGCAACTCTCAGATGTTCTGCGATGTGCTTGAAGTTTTTAACAATCTGTGGGCTTTTCTGGTTTCTCGATCGGTAAATTTGTGGGAAAATTTCCTAGCCCCGGTTAAATTTGAAGCGTCCAAAAGTAGGGACGATCGACCGCAGCGACTGGCTGCGGGGTTCTCGCACCAAAACCAAAGGCACAAGGCCAATCAGGCGCACAGCAGCCGAGAGGGCAAACAGTGCTCCCAAACTCATGCCGGGAAGTTCGGCAACAAACCCGCCTGCAGTAGTTCCCAAAGCCCCAGCTACTCCCGAAACTGCTGCGGCGATCGCAAAATAAGTCGAAGGTTGCTCGATCGACGCTATCTCCATTTGAATATTGTTAGTACACAAGCCGATCGCCCCCAAAGTCGTTCCCCCCAGCATATGCAGCAGCGGCAGCCACACCCAAACCGCAAACGGGTAATTGCCCGTACCCAACCACAGCAAAGGCGTTATCGCCACCACCAGCCCCACCGCAATTAGCAGGGGGCGATTTCCCAAGCGATCGGCCAACTTGCCCCAAAACATCAGCAGCAGTAGATTTGCCCCGGAACTCAAGCTGCCGTAAATCGTTACCAAACTCACATCCAAGCTTAATTCTTTCAGCAGGTAGATATTAAAAAAAGGCGCGCAGAGATTAACTGCAAATGTCCAGATGCTGAAGTAAAGAATAAACATTAAAAAATTATAATCTTTGAGGACAGAAGGGACAAAATCTGTTATTTGCTTTTCTTTTTTCTCTGTAAGTCGATCGCTCTTGGCATCTTTTTTGTATACCTGCGGATTCACATCAACCATGAACGATTGACACCCCAAACTAATCATTCCCGCCAAAACACCCACCAATAAAACAACACCGTAGCCCAAAATTGGATCTGCGCCCCAAGTTGACACAGACCATCCCATGAGCGGCACTGCCAGCAAACTCATCAAGCTCGTAGCACTGTTGCGAAAGCCAAAATAGCGTCCCCGCAAACGGTGAGGAACCACGGCGGCAAGCCAACTAAACCAGTTAGCACTGGCAAAAGCTCCTAACACGCTAGCTGCTAGGACGGTTGCCAGCGTCCACAGCAGCAGTTGGTGGGAGTCTGCGTGCTGGGAACCCCAAACAATTGCCACTGCCAGCACCAGCCACAGCAGCCGAGACATGCCGAATATCCCTAGGTTGTAGCAGTAGCGACTGGTTGTGCGGTCTGCAAAGTAGGCTCCTAATGGTTGCAGGAGATTTACCACCATCGGAATAGCAGAGAATATACCTATTGCCACGCTGCTGGCGCCGAGTTGCAGCAAGAAGTTGCTCAGCAGCACGCCGGCGGTCGCCGACTCGAAGACACTGGCAAAAACGCCGTCTAGAGTTGAGGCTTTCAGGGTCGAGCGAACGTCTTTTTTGGAAAATTTGAGAGCTATTTTTGGAGAGAGAACGAGCTGAAATATTTTCGTGTCTACTATTTCTGCTGTCGGAAGAGATAGAGGTTCATTTAACTCTGCAACTGGTTCAACCATAGTCAATCGATTTGAGATTTGAGATTGGAGATTTGAGAGTTGAAGTAATAGAATTAGATAAAACCAGCCCCACCTTCAAGAGGCTAGCTCGAAAGTAGGACTGGCACGTCCGGGTAATTCATATCAATATAAATGACTGGCAATCGCTAGGACATCAACCGGTTGGGAGATATAAATTTGCTAATTGTAAAAAAGTAGGTTTTAGGGCTAAACCAGGAAGCGATCGCAGTAACTGGTTAAACCACAGTCAATCGATTTGAGATTTGAGATTGGAGAGTTGAAGTAACAGGGTTAGATAAAACCAGCCCCACCTTCAAGAGGCTAGCTCGAAAGTAGGACTGGCACGTCCGGGTAATTCATATCAATATAAATGACTGGCAATCGCTAGGACATCAACCGGTTGGGAGATATATAGCCTTTCTCAAAAAGATGAGGTATGAATGACAGCTTATATAACCACTGAAACGTATAGGGCCCTTTCGGCCCAACTACGTCCGCGAATATGAGAGCTCGATCCGCTATAAATTTGCTAATTGTAAAAAAGTAGGTTTTAGGGCTTAACCAGGAAGCGATCGCAGCATTTCGCCTGCCAAAAATTGCTCAAATTCCCCATCTAACAAGTCGCCCCAAGGGCCAAAACAAATTTCGCACGAGCGCCTCCACTCGGCTCTCAAACCTTTACTGCTAGTTAAATCTATAGAATGAAGGACGATCGACTTGCCGAGTATAGCTGCTAACTCCAGCCCTCGGGCGAGGGCGGCAATTCCCTCTGGGGCGACAGCATCTACTTGCTGCATATCCACGACAACTCCAAGGGCCGCCCTTTCCAAAGCTTGCTCCAAATTAATTTGGAAATCTACGACAGCGATGCCGCCGAGACAGCCCTTGGGTTGCAAAACAACGGTGTGGGGTTCGGTGGTTTCGGGATCGATTGGAGCGGTTGAACCCGAAACAACTGACTGGATGAGGGTAGTGGGGGTCTTCATATTTCTTTCCCCAGGGAGACCTTCACCCTAGCTGTACTCAGCACGGGGTAGATGGGAGGAAAAAGGGTGCAACGTCTGTGGAAGATAGCTATAACCATCTTTTTTTTGAACCTGTTTATAGTATTTGTCTCTAATTCCAGGAATAAGTTCGTCAATCCAGGACGCACTCCCGATCGAGATTCCGGGTTGTTTGTGGAAATCCCCCGCACGTGCCCGTAAGGCTTCGGAGTAGGTTGTTGGCGATCCTCTACGAGGGCTCCGCTAACGCACCTCAAGAAAAGTGTGGCTGCGATCGGGAACTGCTAGGACAAAATTATTACTTGACAAAAATTCCGCTAACTGGTGATAATAGCAAACCCTAAAATTAAGCTTAAATGTTTGAGGGGTATCACTGTTACGGCGTGATGTCGATCGCCGGCAAATTTACGGATCTCTGCATTAGATTGTGACAAAAACTCAACCTTTATCCGGGTATACACTGCCAGTATTTGCCTGTGCGGCAGCACTTGCAGCCTTGAGGTGCTTGCGTGATGGTATTAAGTCTCTAGATAGCGTATCAGTAAATTTACTGGAACCGCCAATAACTGCAGAAATTCCGATCGAGCAGGCCTCTGTACTCAAAACTGGTACTGCTTTGGGTGTGACTCGCTCCGATCCGGGGGACAATCTCGATCTGACTCGGAATACCCCCGTTTGGGCAATGGTGGAATTGGGAAGAGGGGAAGAGGGCGAACAAATACAGATTGTTGGCGGCGAGGGAATTGGACATCACAAAGCAGGTGGAGGAGCGGCAATCTATGATTATGCGATGCGGCTGCTGCGATCGAATCTGAGCCGAGAACTAGCACCGTCCGAAAAAATTACTGTCACCCTGATTCTCCCGTCTGGGCGCAAACTAGCCGCCCGCACTTCTAACGAAGCTTTCGGCGTGGTAGAAGGACTTTCGCTGCTGGGTACAACTGGCATTTCTCAACCCTTGAGCGCCCCGGGACAGTTGGAAGTTTACCGCGAACAACTGCAACAAAAAGCCCAACTGTTTGACACTTTAGTATTCTGCATCGGCGAAAACGGCTTGGATTTGGCGCGACAACTGGGGATTAATCCCTCTAGGCTGGTGAAAACCGCTAACTGGCTGGGCCCGCTGCTGGTAGAAGCAGGATGTCAGGGCGTGCAGTCAATTTTGCTGTTTGGCTATCACGGGAAACTGATGAAATTGGCGGCGGGAATTTTTCACACTCACCACCACCTCGCTGACGGGCGCAGGGAAATTCTCACAGCTTACTGTGCTAAAGCTGGAATGCCTGCGGATGCGTGTTCCGCAATTTTTGCCGCAGCGACGGCGGAAGACGCTCTCGGGCAACTGCGGGCTTTGGACGCCCAAACTGGCAGCAATTGGGTCGATCGAATTTACGGCGACATCGCCCGACAAATAGACTTGCGGTCATCGGATTGCATATTTACTCACACTAACTTGCACGTCCCCGTGGGATCGGTGATGTTCGGGCGCGATCGCAAAATTATTGTTAAAAGTGACATAGGAGATACATTTTTGACCCAAATTTGTTAATGTAGTGTGAATATCCCTGAATTCTGTTTAAAACATCGATCGGGGATAGTATTTAACAAGTAATAATTCTCTGTCCCTAGACCTTAATTATACTAGGTTGCTTCGGGACGCAATTTCTGACGCAAGAGTTCAATTAATTAGGGTAAGGCTCGAAGTAAATCTATGCTTGCCCTATGCCCGATTAATCGACTAAGATCGCTAACAGCAATCTAGTATAAACAAGATTTATTCCTAGCGACTAATGGTTGCTGGCTTTCCTCAGTCTTGTACTGAAGCAGCGACAGATATATCCCCTACTTTCGGCCCAATTAGCAATTAGCAATTACGCAATAACCGTGACTACTCAAATAAAAACAGAATCAGTCCTCACAAACTCTTTTCAGGAGCAGATAGAGCGCCAGACGATCGTGATTCTCGACTTCGGTTCGCAATATTCTGAACTGATTGCTCGCCGCATTCGCGAAACTCAAGTATATTCAGAAGTTATTTCTTACCGCACTACGGCAGAACAGTTAAAAGCTCTCAATCCTAAAGGAATTATTCTTTCAGGAGGCCCGAGTTCTGTATACGATGAAAAAGCTCCCCAATGCGACCCAGAAATTTGGAATTTGGGAGTACCGGTGTTGGGAGTGTGTTACGGGATGCAGTTGATGGTAAAGCAGCTCGGAGGAACGGTAGAGCGGGCTAAGTTAGCCGAATACGGCAAGGCATCGCTATTTATTGACGATCCTACCGATTTGCTGACAAATGTCGAAGAAGGCAGCACGATGTGGATGAGTCACGGAGACTCCTGTTCCGTGTTGCCGTCGGGTTTTGAGATCCTCGCTCACACGGACAATACTCCGTCTGCTGCTGTTGCTAACCACGAGAAAAATTTGTACGGCGTTCAGTTTCACCCAGAAGTAGTTCACTCGATCGGGGGAATAGCTTTAATTCGCAATTTTGTTTACCACATTTGCAAGTGCGAACCGACTTGGACGACTGCTACTTTTGTGGAGCAATCAATTCGCGAAATTCGAGAGCAAGTCGGAGAGAAACGAGTTCTGCTGGCTCTATCCGGTGGTGTAGATTCTTCTACTTTGGCTTTCTTGCTGCACAAGGCGATCGGCGACCAACTTACCTGTATGTTTATCGACCAAGGGTTTATGCGGAAGTACGAACCAGAACGGTTGGTAAAATTATTTAAAGAGCAATTCCACATTGACGTTGAGTATGTTAATGCTCGCGAACGGTTTTTAGCTCAACTTGAAGGCGTTACCGATCCGGAAGTAAAACGCAAGCGGATCGGTCACGAATTTATCAACGTATTTGAAGAAGAATCGAAGCGTCTGGGCCCCTTCGACTACCTGGCACAAGGTACTCTTTATCCTGATGTGATTGAGTCGGCTGACACTAATGTAGACCCGAAAAGCGGCGAGCGAGTTGCTGTTAAAATTAAAAGCCACCACAACGTGGGGGGTTTGCCGAAAGATTTGCGATTTAAGCTGATCGAACCGCTGCGGAAACTGTTTAAGGATGAGGTGCGAAAAGTCGGCCGGTCGATCGGGCTTCCCGAAGAAATCGTGAACCGGCAACCTTTTCCCGGCCCGGGATTGGCGATTCGGATTACGGGAGAAGTTACCGCAGAGAGACTAAATATTTTGCGGGATGCTGACTTCATTGTTCGCCAAGAAATTAACCGGCACGGATTGTACGGCGAACTTTGGCAAGCTTTTGCAGTTTTGTTACCGATTCGCAGTGTAGGCGTGATGGGGGACAAGCGCACTTATGCTTACCCGATCGTTCTGCGGTTTATTAAGAGTGAAGACGGGATGACGGCTGACTGGGCGCGGGTTCCTTACGATTTGTTGGAACTGATCTCGAACCGGATTGTGAATGAGGTTAAGGGGGTGAACCGAGTGGTTTACGATATTACTTCTAAGCCGCCGGGAACGATCGAGTGGGAGTGATTTGTAGTTAGCAATTAAGTAGGCGGACTAATTTTTTTGTCTGTCTACTTATTTTGATTTTGGATCGAAGGGTGATTCCCCAAATTCGGCCCTTTGACTGTCACATTCACATATTTTTGACCAAGCCATGAGGTTTGCATCAATTTTGAGGGAATTCCCAGTCAACAGTCGCTACTCGTGGAGAATGGGTTGAAGAGGAGACCGTTTTGACTGTGAATGTCTGAAACATTTGCACAGCAAGAGGTTCTGACTCGTGAAAGACGAAAATTATCACTGTGACACTTGAAGGGCGGAAGGTGGGTTCTAACCCTCTTGAGTCACTTTCGGTAGAGATGATTATCCTACTCCTATTCTAATTAAAGTAGGGTGCGTCGCCGCCAGAATTCTGATTGTTGACGACTATCAATGAGCGACGCACCATACGGCTATACTCTCGCCCGAAGTGACAAAAGAGAGCTAATTGTTCCACCGCTGCATTGGTTTCAATGTTGTGACTTCGATCACTGGTAACACGGACTTGGTTCACCGAAGATTTTCAGTATTATCACGGAAAAAAACCAGCACCATCACTTGCTCTTAGGAGAAACCACGAGATGATTAAGGTGTCGAGTTCAAAATAATCCAATGTCTCCAGTTAATCTTCTCCCCGGCGCTATCAACGAATTAATTGCCACTGTCACCGATACTCACCGCGTTACCAAAGCTGACCGCTACGGCATGATGGCCGCCATCCTCGATGAGTCTATCAGTGAAGAAGAACGCGGCTCGCTCGATCGTCTGATTCGCTCGCTGGTCAAAGGTCGGATTCAAATCAGTGATGAACTCTCCATCGTCTCGTAAGCAGAAAGCTCGTTGAGAACTCGACACTCTACAACAGCTTTCGATTGGGAAAGTTTAGACCAGTCACTGATACGGCGATCGTCCTCTACAAGGATAGCTTTTTGTATAATGCACTTTTGACATAGAAAATTAGCGTTCGCAACTTCATAAACATTATGACGGATACCATCCAGCATCTCATTGAGCCACACATTCAAGATTTGGGTGGATTCCAAGCCCGCCGCTTGCTTCCCTCAGACGTTCTAGCATTGGTGGGCCCGTTCATCTTTTTTGACCATCTGGGCCCTGCGGTGTTTCCACCCGGCCAGGGCGTGGATGTCAGACCGCATCCGCACATCAACTTAGCAACCGTCACCTACTTGTTTGAAGGTGTTTTGCTGCATCGCGATAGTGTCGGCAGCGTTCAAGAAATCCGTCCCGGTGCGGTGAACTGGATGACGGCAGGGCGAGGCATTGTCCACTCTGAACGCACGCCCGACGACGATCGCAGCAAAGAAGCCACCCTGCACGGCATTCAAACCTGGATAGCACTTCCCGATGAATACGAAGAAACCGACCCCTGGTTTCGGCATCATCCGGCTTCAGAGTTGCCTGTTTGGGAGGATGCAGGAGTTTCGTTCACCCTGATTGCGGGTGAGGCCTATGGTCGCACTTCCCCAGTTCAAATATTTTCACCCATGATTTATCTGGACGTGCAACTACCTGCTGGAAGAGAATTTACCTTACCGGGCCATTACAGCGAACAGGCGGTTTACAGCGTAACAGAGGGGCTTGTTATTGATGGAGTGCCTCTGGAACAACATCGGTTGGCAGTTCTCACTTCCGGCACTGAAGTAAAGATTTCTGCTTCAGGCAAGGCTCGTTGTATTGTGATTGGCGGTGAACCTGTTGGTGAGCGCCATAAGTGGTGGAATTTTGTTTCGAGTCGGCACTCGCGCATTGAGCAAGCTAAACTCGATTGGAGAGAGGGACGGTTTGCTCGGGTTCCTCAAGAGACAGAGTTTATTCCGCTGCCAGAAGAGCCGCCTTCTCAAGCAGAGCAACCGTTGTGAATAACCGCAGCGATTTAAATTAAAAAACTGTTTGTTGATTCACAATCTGTCTTTTTTACTCTACTCTTCACGCATATTATTCCAAAATATGGCGTGGCGTTGCTGAATGCAGGTAGGAATTCAAGATTTCGCAATTGCTATGGGCCCGCTTGATGGTGAGTTTTGTAACTCAAGGGGTGACAACCGGGCTACAAAGCACTCTGGATAAGGGATAGAGCGTGAATTCCTTGTTGAAAATTGAGTC
>JAUBST010000031.1:0-92409 GCA_036702215.1 Microcoleus sp. F6_B6 | reverse complement strand
CGACTCAATTTTCAACAAGGAATTCACGCTCTATCCCTTATCCAGAGTGCTTTGTAGCCCGGTTGTCACCCCTTGAGCGGGGTGACAAACCCGTCAAAAGACCTACTGCTGGCGCAGCGTTGCATAATAGCGGGATGATTTTGATTTTTTTTGTAGGTGCGATCGTGTTCCCAAAGGCGTGTAGTTTCACAGCAGGCGGGACGCCTAACCCTACTCCCCACCACAATCATCCTCCTATTGTGCCAAGCCGAATTAATGATAATTAGGTGCAATAAACTATAGCCTTTCTCAAAAAGATGAGGTATGATTGATAGATTATATAACCACAATAACGTATAGGGCTCGCATCCCAACTACGTCCGCGAATATGAGAGATCGATCCGCTATACCATTTTTTCAGATGTGTATCACGGCTATGTTCTTGATTATATCTATATTCTGACTGACTTGTCATCCAGTGAAGTGCGTAGATTGCGGTTTTTTTTAGTGGTATTAATTACCAATGCCAATTTTTAATGCCCAATTTTTAATTCTCAATTTTTAATTGCGAGTATCGGAAGCGCCAAGATTATAAGAAACTTTTGACGGCTCAACTGTTACTACTTCCGAAATAGATTGTTCTGCCGCTACTTCTAAAGTTGGCAGTGGTAGATGCTTCATTTCCCAAACTTTCAGTAAAATTAGATATTCATAAAAAGCTTGCAGCGTGCACCAAGCCAATCCCGCTTGGCCGTCAAGAAATCCGCCGAGTAAAATATACATATAGAAAAAGCGCACCACAGGCCGCAAAGGCAAGCGCAAAGAAAAATCTTTCAAAGCGCGGCGCCTTTCCACCTCCGATGCGCCAAACAATAAATCCCACCAATTTACTTGACCCGCTTCTAATTGACGGAGAGTTTCAGCCGCCTCGTCAGTCGAGTAGCGGTTGTGCTTTTCAATCCAGCGGGAAAGACCTTTGCTGCAAGTATAGTGAGGGTAAGTTTCCTTCAAAAAGTGAGTAGGCCCGTTGCAGACTTCCCGTTCAGTGTGACCGTAGTCAGTAAACCACACTCGGTCTTTGCGAAAGAGACGCATTTGATAGCGGGGATATTGAGTGCTGCGGCGAATCCAGCGCTCCATAAATATTACTTTTTCCGCTACGTAATAGCCGATATATTCTTGACTTTCGATCGCCTTTAAGCATTCAGCAAACAGTGCAGGCGTCATCCGCTCGTCCGCTTCGAGGATGTAAACCCATTCGTACTTGCACGGGACTTCTTGGAGCATCCAAGTCCGCTGGCGTCCGTGAGTTTCAAAGCGGTGCTGCACTGTTTGCACGGCATAGTTCTGAACAATCTCAAGGGTGCGATCGGTGCTGAAAGAATCAACTACAATGATATCGTCACAAAGCAGTGCCGATTCAATGCAAGCGGCGATATCAATCTCTTCGTTGTAAGTCAGAATATAAATTGAGAACATTCCCAGCTTTCAGTAAGGGCAAACTATTGGGCAAACAAACTATTTCTCAGGGATGTCTCGACCAGCGCAATCCCTGCCAGCGCCGGTCAGCTTTTGCGGCGGCCGAACCGCAGAATTCCCATACTTCTCAATCCCGTCCAACCAACAGTAATGTAGCCTATCGCTAACAGCAAACTGCTGATTCCAGTCTGCAAACTCGAATTTCTCGATCGAGTTCTTAACTCTTTCTCTTGTTGTTGCTTGCGGGTGCGAATCTCGTTGCGAGCTTGAGCGGGAAGTGCTTGAGCTTGCTGTTCCAGGAACTTGTCGAGGGCTTTCGGGTCATTTTTGGACTCCTGAAGCACAGCTTTCCATTCCTTGGGAACATCTGGACTCTTGAGTGCTTGTTGCAGCTTCCCGTCGTCTTCCAGCAGCGCCCCTATCTGTGTGCGGCGCTGGCTTTTGAGCTGTTCTACCTGAGCTTTAAATTGAGGGCTTTTAAGTTGTGCCTCCAGTTGACCTTCCGCTTGTCCGGCTTCTCTATCGACTTGAGCCAGAGCATCCTTGAGTTCCAAACGAGTATTGTTGAGGTGAACGGGAACCAGAGATAGATAAACTAAACCTAACAAGCTGGAAATCAACAGCGCCCAGAATCGCAAGTCCAGCCCAACCTTGCGTCGCTCAATAGAGACTCCACTGCTGCTGTCAACCCAAAAGCCAGTCATCAGGAGGGCGATACCGATCAAAGGAATAATCCCTTTGTCAACTATCTGAGTTGCTGCTGTCAACTGCCAGCCTCGATTGAGAATATCTGAAGTTTCTCCCGGCAGCGACAGAACAATGCAGTCAAGCAAAGCAGAGAGAATCAAGATAATCCCGACTACTTTGAGAGTTCGAGCAGCTACTGAAGAAAATTGACGGCTATTACTTGCTTTCATAATTCGTGTTAGATAATTCTACACCGTTAGATTTAAGGGGCTAGTTGAGTGGATTTTGTTGAACGAGTTAAGCTATTTTCCACCAAAATAGCGGCTTCGGGTACCGACCTCGACTTTCATCTGGGTTTTCACAGGCTGCGGTTGCGACCCAAAAGGTCGAGTTTCTGGACGGCTGTGCAGAGTGGGATACAGGAGGCTGTACGCTTCTGGGGTGGCTGTCAAGCTTGGTCGAGATAGCGCCCAGAAACTGCAGCAAGCAACTGCTGGCTTCTTCTATAGTCTGACGAATCCAGCGTAAAGATGTGCTCTGCACGCTTGGGTTCGGTGCTTTTAACTAGCTTTCGCTCGCGCGGCGGTGTCAGAAATAATAGACACAGGAGGAGGGCGTTTCGTTGGGTTTCACCCCCTAGGGCTCTCACTACCCGATCGCCTGCCCGAGGCGGTGGAACTAAATCCCTTGTCTTATAGTAATTGATATAAGAGAGGGCGGGAATAAATAATTGTTTACCAACTTTTTAACCTCCAATTACCAACAGCAGGATACGGCAGTCACAGATAGACGAGTAGGTGTTTTTTACTTGGGGATTAGGTGTTTCAACTCAGCTTCGCCGTCGGTAATTTATATTTATCCATTATTGCTTAAAAGTTACCATTAACCAATTAATTTTCACTTAAATACAAGTATTAATTAGTCGGAGAGTGAGTGATTGATTATTCAATAGCAAAGTGCAAAAAATCACATTTTTTGGTAGGATAATGTGGAGTGCTGTTCAAATTGGGTGGTAATGACTGCAATGATTTCTGATGTTTACACGTTGAGAGAACTTGAAATATCGATCGCGTCCGATCCGGACAAGTGGCGTCCGATCGTGTTTACTAACGGGTGCTTCGATATCCTGCACTGCGGTCACGTCCGCTATTTGCAGGCGGCAAAAAATTTGGGGCGATCGCTCGTGGTGGGATTGAATAGCGACGCCAGCGTGCAAGCTATCAAACCGCAGCAGCCGGGATTGCCACCCCGCCCGATCGTACCGGAAAATCAGCGAGCCGAAGTGTTAGCAGCCCTCAAACCAGTAGACGCGGTAGTAATTTTTTGCGAGATTACAGCAACTAAACTGATAAATATCCTGAAGCCTGATATATACGTTAAAGGAGGCGACTATCAAGTCGAAACTCTGCCGGAAGCACCGGCAGTTATCGCCGGAGGTGGCAAGATTTCCTTGATCGAAATAGAAGTTCCGAGTTCTACCAGTGCGATCGTCAAACGCATTTTACAATTCGGTACTTAACCCTCGATCGCAAACAGCAAACAGTGAGCTAAACTCAGAAGTTGCCACATTAAAAAACACGCTTGGTGCGCTCGCTCGTACAACTTCATCCCAATTGCTAAGCAGGAGATAATTTTAATGGAACTTACAAGCAATAACACGATCGCGGAAATTATACAAAGACACAAAGCAGAGTTACTAGCAGACTGGCTCAAAGAACTGCAAAATACCGGGCTGCGGCGGGACGACTTGATGAGAGCAAAAGAATTGCGATCCGAGTGTCAAGAGTTCCTGCAATTGCTCCACATTGCAGTGGGGCACGGTAACTTTAGCGACATCCAGACACCCGAATGGGAAAATATGCGGGTGTTGCTAGCAGAAGTTTCGCGATCGCGCGTTCAGAGAGGCTTTACTCCCTCAGAGATAGCGAGTTTCATTTTATGCTTCAAAAAGCCATTGTTCGATCGGCTTTGTCACGAACTTACAGAAAACCGCGACGCACTTGTCGAACAACTTTGGCTTTCCACCAGTTTATTAGATCAGCTTGGCCTGTGGGTGACAGAAATTTTTCTCAAAGCTCGCGAAGAAGTCATCGAACGCCAACAGCAAGAAATGCTCGAATTGTCAACACCCGTAGTCAAACTTTGGCAAGGCATTCTCGCTTTACCAATGATCGGGACTCTCGACAGTGCCCGCACTCAAATAGTCATGGAAACTCTGTTGCAGGAAATCATGGAAACCGGCTCGGAATTTGCGATTTTAGACATTACAGGCGTGCCGACTGTTGACACTTTAGTTGCTCAACATTTATTAAAAACTGTAGCAGCCGCCCGTTTAATGGGTACTGAGTGCATCATCAGCGGCATTCGCCCGCAAATAGCTCAAACCATAGTTCACTTGGGAGTTGACTTGCAGGATATTCTCACAAAAGCTACTTTAGCAGATGCTTTTAAAGTCGCGTTGCAGCGCCAAGGTTTAACTATAAAAAATTTTAAAGAGGAAACATAAAAATATTGCGCTCTGAGATGATAAGTCAAGTAAATGTTAGCAATTAGGTGGACTTGTGGAACGGATACCGATACTTCAAATGGGTGAATTTTTGCTAGTAACAATTCAAGTAGATATGCACGATCGCTTAGCAATGACGCTGCAAGATGACCTGACGAACCGCATCGTCAAAACAGGTGTCAAAGGTGTTTTAATAGAAATTTCTTCCCTCGAAATAGTGGATTCTTTTATCGGTCGCATTATCAACAATATCGCTAGTATGTCGCGAATTTTAGATGCGGAGACAGTTGTGGTCGGGATGCAGCCAGCGGTTGCGATCACGCTCGTTGAGTTGGGGCTTTCCCTGACAGGAGTTCGCACAGCTTTAAGCGTTGAAAAGGGCATGATTTTGTTAAGAAAATCCTTGAGTTTGTCTCTCGACGAGCAAGCGTAAGCAGTTGATTAATTGTCCCCTGGCTGAGGGACAGGCAGTCAAGAAACCTAGTTTGTTTGTAGATACCTTGTTGACAAACCAAAGATTTCTGAGGACAGGGCTTACCAGAAAGAATTTGGTTTAAAGCCTCTCCCTTTCAGGGAGAAATTAAAAGAAGACTATTCATTACTCCAATCCTCGGACTTCCAGGTAGAGGTCTCTATCAACTGTCAACTGTCAACTGTCAACTGTCAACTGTCAACTGAATGAAGCGCTCTAGGAAGTTAAATCAAGGGTTTGAGATTCCTGCACTATATTTTATTGGGATATAAAATTGTAGTAAGTGCGTCCAGGACTATTAGGAGAAACTAAGTTGACGAGTGTAAGTCCTATATTTTGGGGAGAAGTTCTATCTTGGTACAGTAGCCGCCATGTCAAAACGTGAGACACTAGAAATCCGATCGTCATCCGATATAGTCCACGTCCGACAGCAAGTGCGAACTTGGGCTGTAGCGATGGGATTTGGTTTAGTAGACCAAACGAAAATCGTTACCGCAGCCAGCGAACTTGCCCGCAATACTGTAGAGTACGGCAAAGGGGGAACTGTAACTCTCGAAACGCTGCAATTAGGAACCCGCAAAGGGCTGAGGCTGATATTTGAAGACAAGGGCCCGGGCATTCCAGATATCGAATTGGCAATGACTGACGGTTATACTTCTAATCACGGTTTGGGTTTGGGACTCAGCGGTTCCAAGCGGTTGATGCACGAATTTGAGATTGTTTCCAAAGTGGGTAAGGGGACTAAAATTGCGATCGTCCGCTGGCGGTGATTGGGGAAGAGTGGGAGAGTGGGGCAGGGAGATTCGGGGAGATGGAGGGAGATTGGGCGAGAAACCGCTAATGACTGATGACTGATGACTGAGGACTAATAACTGTTTAAATGCGCGCCAGCTTAATATGAGAACTGCAAAATAATGATAGATGCCGTAGCCCTGCCCGTAACAGAAGAAAGTCAAGTCGGAGAAGCGCGCCGAATCGCAGTCGCCCTCGCGACGGAAGTTGGATTTAACGAGACCGATCGCGGTAAAGTGGCAATTGTTACCACCGAAGCAGCAAAAAACGCGGTAAAGCACGCCCGCGAAGGAGAACTTTTGCTGCGAACATTAAAAACAGCGGCAGGATGTAGCATTGAAATAGTAGCGCTCGATAGGGGGGAGGGAATGGCAAATGTCGCGCTGTGTCTGCAGGACGGTTTTTCTACAGCGGGAACCCCGGGAACCGGACTGGGGGCAATTAAACGCCTCTCTACTTTTTTTGATATTCATTCTGTACCGAAACTGGGGACAGCCTTATTAGCGCGGCTGGAACCGACCCAAAATAGCCGGGAAGCATCTCAAAACAGCAATTACTTGGAATTTGGGGTCGTCGGCTTACCGAAGACAGGAGAGGAAATTTGCGGGGATTCCTGGGCTGTGGAAAATCACCTTGACAAAAACCTGATCTTAGTTGCAGACGGGCTCGGCTACGGGGATTTGGCCCGGGAAGCGTCTGGCGCAGCAGTGCGCGTATTTGAGGAAAACGCCAAACTCGGGCCGAAAGCAATTTTAGAGAAGGCGCACGCTGCTTTAAAAAATACCAGAGGAGCGGCTGCGGCGATCGCCCAAATCGATCGTACTCAACAAACAGTTTGTTTTGCCGGAATTGGCAACATCAGCGGTGTAGTGGTCACAAATAACCAAACCCGAAGCATGGTTTCCTACAACGGCACAGTTGGACATATGATGCGAAAAGTAGCAGAATTTGTTTATCCTTGGTCGCAGCAGTCCCTACTCATCATGCACTCCGACGGTTTGGCAGCGCAGTGGAATTTAAACCGCTACCCTGGTTTAGCCTCCAGACATCCTGCTTTAATCGCAGCCGTGCTCTACCGGGACTTCAAACGCACTCGCGATGACATGACAGTTATAGTAGCCAAGGTAAGAGAAGCAGCGTGAGTTACCCAATCCTGACGACGGAAGTCCGTTTTGAACAAGACATCGTACAAGTACGCCAAAGAGCTCGCCAAATTGCTAAAGGGCTGGGATTCGATTCCCAAGTACAAACGCGCATCGCCACAGCAGTTTCCGAAATTGCCCGCAATGCTTTCAAATATGCAGGCGGCGGCAAAGTAGAATTCTTTGTGGAAGGGGAATCGCCCCAAATTTTTCGGACTCGGATTTCTGACAACGGGCCGGGAATTGCTGATTTACCGGCAGTGTTGGGCCCCAATTTTCGATCGCAAACTGGCGCGGGACTCGGTTTAGCAGCAGCGAAACGGTTGATGGACGAAGTGCAAATCGACTCTCGGCCCGATCGCGGAACTGCCGTACAATTAATTAAGCAGTTTTCCAAACAGATGCCGGCGCTGAGTGCGATCGAACTAAATCAATTAGTTGACAAACTAGCGCGCCAAATTCCCGAAGATCCCTATGCCGAAATTCAGCAGCAAAATCAAGAATTGCTGCGTACTTTAGACGAACTCCGCCAGCGTCAAGAAGAACTCGTACAATTAAATCAACAACTAGAAGATACCAATCGCGGAGTCCTGGCACTTTACGCAGAATTGAACGATAAGGCCGAATCTCTCCGGCGAGAGGGCGAACTCAAAACCAGTTTTCTCTCCAATATGAGCCACGAGTTTCGCACTCCGCTAACAGCAATTATGAGCCTTTCGGAAATATTGTTAAATCGCCTCGACGGAGAACTTTCAGCCGAACAGGACAAGCAAGTAAATTACATTTACAAAGCCGCTGAGTCTCTCGCAGAACTTGTCAACGACTCGTTAGATTTAGCCAAAGTGGAAGCCGGAAAACTAACTGTTCGTTTGGCTGATTTTGAAGTCGAAGATTTGTTCAGCGCCCTGCGGGGAATGATGCGCCCCCTGCTTCCCCCAAACTCTGCCGTTTCTCTAATTTTTGAAGATCCTCTCGAACTTCCAATCCTCACAACCGACGAGGGAAAAGTTGCTCAGATTTTGCGAAATCTGATTTCTAATGCCCTCAAATTTACCGAAGCAGGTGAAGTTAGAGTTGCTGCGGAAATAACAGAGGAGGGAACAGTTACTTTTTCAGTAGCAGATACGGGCATCGGCATTCCTCCAGCCGACCAAAGGCGGATTTTTGACGAATTTGTCCAAATAGAAAATCCCTTGCAGAAGGGCGTCAAAGGCACGGGATTGGGATTGTCTCTGTGCAAAAAACTGGCGGAATTTCTAGGTGGAAGCATTGAAATCACAAGTTCGCCCGGAGTGGGTTCGACTTTTTTGGTCACGCTGCCGATTCTGTATCCTGGAGAGGCAGAAAACCCTTTGGAAATGTCCGCTGCTAAGGGAGATGAAATACCGCTGGCCAGCGCAAATTCTCGTAGCACGGGCGAGGGTTCCGGGCGATCGCCAGCGGCGGATTCAGCAGCAAAAGTTTTGATTGGGGAGGATGAAGATAGTTTTTCGGTATTTGCTGAAAAACTTGCTGGCAGAAATTCACTGTACTGCGATATAAACACCCACCGTGCCGCAAATTTGCGATCGGCGGCTATTTGAGCAACCGCAAGCAAGTTTTATCGACTTTACGATACCGGATCTGACCGAATTTGAGGTTTTGGAAGGGTTGAAATGCGATCGAACTACTTGTCAAATACTTTCTCTCGTGATGAATTCAAAACATTTTGGGTTACATCACTTTTTTGCTGTGCGGGATGCTAAGGCTGCACGATGAAAAATATTATTCCGATGCGAAGGGAAACGAGATCGGGAATTGTAGCTTTTGAGGAATCAAGTCCTACGCTGCAAACATAACCCTCTTCTGTCACTTTCGGTAGAGATGATTATCCTACTCCGATTCTAATTAAAGTAGGGTGCGTCGCCGCCAGAATTCTGATTGTTGACGACCATCAATGAGCGACGCACCATACCGCTATACTCTCGCCCGAAGTGACAAAAGAGAGATACAGCAGTTTTTAGCAATATGAGGTACAGTCTGGCATGGGCATGGGCCTCCGTGGGCATGGGGCATGGGATTGCTCCGTGTACCTCATAAACCTGCAATCTGCTGTAATTATATTTTATACTCACAGAATTTTATATTCTTCGTAAGAGAGCTAATTTATAGCAGGCAAAATTTATTTAATTTGCAACAGAATTTAACCTTTGTGCTGTAAAATGTAGCAGTTCTCAGTGCCCGACTGTATAGTAGGGACTTACCGAGGGCCTATTTTCGTGCAGGCGATCGGCTAAAATCCACGATACATCTCGTTCTTAGCAAAGTCTCGATTAATAAAAACAATGCAACAGCAGGCCCGTAATCCCAACCCATACAACATAAGCCCTTCCCAATTCTAAAATCTAAAATCTAAAATCTAAAATCTAAAATAGTATGACTTTCATCTCCCTTCAATATGCCCTGTTTCTATTAGTTTTGTTCGCGGCTTACTGGTTGGTTCCGCTGCGGTGGTGGCGGCTGTTTATCATGTTGGCGGGTAGTTTAATTTTTTACGCTTCGCTGCAAATTTGGTACATTCCTCTGCTGTTAGTCGGTGCTTTGTTTAATTACTGCTTGGCGATGGCGATTGGGGAACCTCTGGATTGGCGGATTGCTAATGAATCTTGGAACCGCAGCCGTTTGTTGCTGCTGTGGATAGGAATCTCCCTGAATGTGTTGCTGCTTCTGGGCTTTAAGTATGTGCCTTTTTTATTGAGTTCGATCGGCACTTTGTTCAATTGGCCTGTAGCTATCGACGGGGCTGACTGGGTGAAAAGTCACGTCATCGCACCCCTGGGATTGAGTTTCTTTTGCTTTGAGTGCATTGCTTATTTGATTGACGTGTATCGAGGCGCGCCTGCTGCTACTTCGCTGCTGCACTTTGCTGCTTACAAGTTGTTTTTCGCGAAACTAATTTCCGGCCCGATTACTCGGTATCACAACTTGATTTATCAACTGAAAACTCAGGAATTTCCGACGCCCGATCGCATTTCTGAGGGACTTTGGACGATCGCCTTCGGTGCAGTAAAAAAAGGTCTTTTCGCAGATAACTTGGGAATTTATGTCGATTTAAGTTTTACCAATTTGCAGCGGGCGGGTAGCGAGGATTTGTGGCTGGCGATTTTTGCTTACGGGCTGCAACTTTATCTCGATTTTAGCGGCTATGTTGACATGGCGCGCGGTACTGCTTTGCTGCTGGGTTGGTATTTGCCACCAAATTTTGATTTTCCTTATTTTAGTACCAGCATCGCTGATTTTTGGCGGCGCTGGCACATGACTTTAGGCGATTGGCTGCGGAATTATTTGTATTTTCCTTTGGGGGGTTCGCGAGTCGGTTTGTGGCGCACTTGTCTGAATTTGTCCCTGGTAATGTTAATTGCGGGAATTTGGCACGGGGCGGCTTGGGGATTTATTGTATGGGGAGGTTTGCACGGTTTGGCTTTGGCGGTTCACAGGCTGACAGATGTGCTGTTTAAGCGGTTGCGGATCGAGTTTTTGTGGGAAAATCCGATCGGGATTGCGATCGGTTGGCTGTTGACTCAAGCGATGGTTTTTGGTAGTTGGATATTTTTCCGCCTTCCCAATTTAAAGGATTCTGGATGGGCGATTTCGCATTTGTGGGGACACACTGCTGACGTGCAGTTTGCTGAGAAAGTTTATGTAGAAACTTTGGGTTTAGAAAGAGCGAGTTTAGCTTGGATGTTGGCTGCTTTGGCTGTGGCGATGCTGGGGAACTATGCGTTGAGTCGGGGTTTGAAATTGGAGTTAAATTGGCCGATGAAATTGGTATTAATACCGCTTTGTTTGTATGCCGTTTGGGTGTTGGCTCCCGAGGGCGGTTTGCCTTATATTTATTTTGATTTTTAGAGTATTGTTTAATTAGCCTGTTCTTGAGAAGGGTGCAAGATGTCAGTCGAAGTGATTACCCGCTACCTACAGCATATTCGGTGGTTGATGAAGTACAGTAGCCACTATATTTATGTTGTGTGATTTTAATATGTAGGGTGCGTCGCTGCGACCTTTTAAATAGAACTTGCAGATTGACGGGTGGCGACGCACCTTACTTACGACAAGATAGTGTGTACTACATATACATGGAATATGCTGTATTAGTGTCAACTTAAGCTTTTAGTCCGCCAGTCCTCTCGCTCACCCAACAGTCCGCCAGGGAATGAATTCCACGGGGCTTATAGCTAAAGTCCTCTCAAAGAGGACTGAAGAACTCATTAGTCCTCATCGCGAGGAATTTCGCTTTGATATCATTTCCGGTTACACCGGCATGATGTTGACGGTTGACGGTTGACGGTTGACGCCGTGAACAGTCAACAGTCAACAGTCAACAATCATCTCGCTCCTGCACCCTACAACTGATAAGAACACCAGTCACTCCAGCTACCGACATAAAGTTTAGCATCGGGAATCCCAGCGATTTCTAAAGACAGTAAATTAACGCAAGCCGTCACCCCGGAACCGCAATAAACAATAATTTCTTCGGCTTTTTCTAATTCCGTCCACCGCTGTTTTTGTTCGGAGGCCGATCGCACTTTTCCAGTTTCATCCGTCACCCCTTGCCAAGGATAGTTAACCGCACCCGGAATGTGACCTGCAATGGGGTCGATCGGCTCCCGCAAACCTTCATATCTCTCGCTTTCTCGCGAATCAACCAAAACTTTTCCCGGCAAGTCTTTACGCTCTTTTACCGCGTCAATATCTACCGCCAAATCCGGCTGCAAGCGAGCAATAAAGTTACCCTCGCGGGGGTCTGGCAAAATATTTGTTACCGGATATCCCGCCGCTTTCCAGCCGCTGAAACCGCCGTCTAACAAAGCGACTTTGCTGTGTCCCATATATCGCAGCAGCCACCACAAACGAGCTGCAAAAGCCAGCCGCGAATCGTCATAGGCGACGACTAAAGTTTCTGGTGAATTAATGCCGCTCGCGCTCAATTTATCAGCTAACTCTTCAATATTTGGCAGGGGATGTCTGCCGCCGTGTTTTCCCGCTGAACTCGCGAGATCGCGGTTTAAATCGAGATAGAAAGCTCCGGGAATGTGGCTTTCTTGATATTGTTTTTGTCCCAATTCAGGGTCGGCAAGAGAAAAACGACAGTCAATGATTACAACTTGCGGATTGTCGGTATTGGTGGCCAACCATTCAGGAGAAACGATTAAAGTGTTGTCAGTCATAGTTATTCAAATCTCTATTTTAACATTATCTAGAAGGAGATTTTTTCTCTGGTTCTGCTTTGTCGGAAGGAGATTTATTAGAAGTTTCTTTCTCTGAAGCTCTATTTTCAGGAGTGGATTTTTTAGGAGTTGCTTTTTCCGAAGTTTCTTTGGGCGAATTGGGTTTTTTAGGAGTTGCTTTATCCGCAGGTGGTTTTGCCGCTGGTGCGGGAGTTGGAGTTGGCAGAGGGGGAGTTACTGCGGCTTCTTGAGCGTAAAGCAGATATTTCTGATACTCGATTACTTTTGCTTGAGCTAGTTGATGGTTGGGGCTAGAGACTGGTACTCTTCTCATTAATGAGACCGCTTCTTGCCAACGATCGGTAACTGTAGTCCAATCTTCCTTGGTTTTTGCCGATCGCCCTAATTCTGCTGCTTTGAGTGCACTGTTAACGGCTTCTCGAAAAGTATCTGGTGCAGTATCCGGTGCAGTTGCTAAATTTGCTGTTTCATCGGGATTATTCCCCGCAGTTGCTGCTGGCTGGTTCAAAATTTTACCGACAAACGCCACCACCGCGATCGCCAGCATACCCGTCACCAGCCCGACTACAATAAAAGTCGATCGCAGCCGGTTCTCAAATGCAGCAAGTTCCGGGGGTTTCTCTTCCTCAAAATTGTTCTCCATCTGTGTGCGGTCGTCCATATTAGCAACCGCAGTATTTGGCACAGATTCTCCTGCAAAGGTCTGCGGTTCAAAATTCCCGTTCTCCAAACTAAACTCTTGACTCCAAGCAGCAGCAATCTGACCGCTTTCTCGGCCCTCAACCTTCACTTTGCGAATCGAATCCGGGTGCAAATTCGTCAGCTCGGTGCGAACTAAATCAACTAAGGTATTTTCTATGGGTACCTGCTCGGCCTCAAGAATTACATCCAAACAGTCGCCGTCGAGATTCGCGGAGGCTGTGATGCCTTCAGATTGCAACTGGCTGTTTAGCCGAGATGCGATCGCAGTGGCGAGATTTCCCTGCTTGGCAAGTTCCTGAAAATTAAGCTCTGTCATAGCTGGACACCTGATAATGCAGAAGGTAGAAGGCAGAAGGAATGAAAAAGTCAGAAATAGTTTTTTAAAGTTGAAAACACCCTAACTGAAATTCAACAAATAGTATAATGTATCGTGGCAAATCCCAGCCCTAAGATGCAAATTATCACTCTCGCTCCCCCTCCCAGCCCTTGGGAAAAGACTCGCAGTCCTTACTCCCAAACGAACTCAGGTTTGTAATGAGGAATGCAAGCCGTCTTCCTCAGCCGCCAAATACTGCTGCTGCAACGAGGTTTTTGATACCGGGCGCGCCAGTCCAGATATTGCAAGCATCGCCCCCACAACCAGTATCCGGCTGGAAAAAACCTCGATCGCCCGGATGTCAGATGAGAAATTTTAGATAAAAAAATTGTGCGATCCCAGTGCCATCGGCGGACAGCGAGTGATATCATCAGTTAGTCAATATTCAAGTTTTTATAGCAAATAACTCGATCGCACAATGGTAGCAATAGCAATTTTAGCGGCTGGACGCGGCACGCGCATGAAATCTGACTTGCCTAAAGTTCTACAGGAATTGGGCGGTCGATCGCTAGTTGAGCGAGTCCTCCAAAGTTGTGAAGAAATTCAAATTACCAGGCGACTTGTCATCGTCGGTTATCGAGGCGAACTCGTTAAAGAATCCCTGATTAGAGGTCAAGAATTATCAAGGAAAAATCCTCAATCTCCTCCCCTAGAATTTGTAGAACAAACCGAACAATTGGGGACAGGTCATGCCATCCAACAATTGCTGCCTCACTTAGAGGGATTTAAAGGAGACTTGCTGGTCTTAAATGGGGATGTACCTTTGCTGAGGACAGAAACTATCAAACAATTGATGGCAATTCACAAACAGCACCAAAACTCTGCTACTTTATTGACAGCTAATTTGCCGAATCCCCAAGGCTACGGTCGAGTATTTACCGACAGTCAAAACTTAGTCGAGCAAATTGTCGAAGACCGCGACTGCACACAAGCTCAAAAGCAAAATCACCGCATTAATGCAGGTGTTTACTGCTTTCATTGGCCGCATTTAGAGAAAATTTTGCCAGAATTGAAGGCAGACAACGACCAAAAAGAATATTACCTAACTGATACGGTAAATTTCCTCAGTCCGGTGATGGCGGTGGATGTGGAAGATTATCGAGAAATATTCGGAATTAACGATCGCAAACATTTAGCTACAGCTTGCGATATTTTGCAAACGCGGATCAAGGACAAGTGGATGACGGCGGGAGTGACGCTGCTAGATCCCAACAGCATCACCATTGACGATACCGTAGAGTTGCAGCCGGATGTGGTAATTGAACCGCAAACTCACTTGCGGGGAAACACTTCGATCGCGTCTGGGAGTCGCATCGGCCCCGGCAGTTTGATCGAAAACAGTCAGATTGCAGAAAATGTGACTGTGCTTTATTCGGTGGTTTCTGACAGTATTGTGGCAGAAAATTCGCGCGTTGGCCCTTACGCACACTTGCGGGGACACGCAGAAATTGGGGCGAACTGCCGCGTCGGCAATTTTGTAGAATTGAAAAATACTCAAATAGGCGATCGAACTAATGTCGCTCACTTGTCTTATTTAGGCGACGCGACTTTGGGAGAAAAAGTCAACATCGGTGCTGGGACAATTACGGCAAATTATGACGGAAAAAACAAGCACAAAACTCAAATAGGCGATCGGAGCAAAACGGGTTCTAACAGCGTGTTGGTTGCACCGATAACTTTGGGGGAAGATGTTACTGTAGCTGCGGGTTCTGTGGTGACAGAAGATGTGCCCAATGACTGTTTAGTAATTGCCCGTTCCCGGCAAGTTGTCAAACCCGGTTGGAAGTTGAAAGAACCTAAAAAGTGAACGATTGTTCAGTTTTTAGATGATGAGTTTCCAGCCGCGAGTTTCCCTTTCGATACCGAAGAAACCGGGTTTTGATAACGGGGGCGATCGCATTCTAGAAGAGATTTTGGTGAAAAACCCGGTTTCTGTGTAAGTCCGCAACCTTGAGAAATCGGGTTAATCGCGATCGGCTATTTTTGGTTATTTTGCTCGTGCAGATAGTTGTTAATCGCTTTGGCGATTTTTGCTTGCAGGTATGGGTTCATCGTGCGGGGTAGAGAGATGCGAGATCCTCCCCAAACTAACAGTCTGACTTCGTACCAAATGTCATTATCCCGATCTTTTGTTCGATCGACTTCCACGCCATAAATCTCGCACAGAGAGTATTCAGTTACTTGACGTGCAAACAAACCCCGCTGTTTAACAGTCAAGGTGTTTAAAGTTCCATCGAAGCTGTAGGTTTCATTATTTCTCAAGACAATTACTGCGATTCCTGTGAGCAAAAATATCCCTCCCGTCCATCCCAACCAGCGATCGTCTTGGCTTAACTGCAGCAATCGATTTTTGGCATTTTTAACAAAAAAATTGATGTCAGAAGCAACAGCGTCTTGAGTTCCCCAATTAGTCGAGTTAGGAGTGAAAGGAACATTGCCAACAGAAGTCAGAAGTACAACTCTGGTTTTATAGCCGCATCTTTGAACTTTAGCTCCCTGCAAAGAAGCAAGCTCAATTTCTTGGATTTTTGAACCCAGTAAATTCGATCGCACAATCTGGCAACTGCCTTGTTCTGCCTGCAATCGCTGGCAGCTCAGGGTTGCTTTATGATAATCAAAAGCCAGCCCGAACACTCCAAAAGCCATGAATAAACAACTAGGCAACAAAAAATCAAATATGCTTTGAGTCTGAACTATTAATTCACTTGCTGTTTCCTTGATTATTTTCATTTATCTCGCCCTTAAGTTACCAAAATGAGGCTACAAATCGACTCTCTGACCCGGATGAGCCGATTTGTTAACTTATATATAATTTGAAGTCATTCTCTGCCATGACCCCTTTTATTTTGCTAATACATTAGCACTAAAATGTCTGACCGACAACAAAGGTCGCGAGTTGATCGGCGACTCTGTTTAATATAGCTTTCCGTGATTTAAAATAGATGAATCTTAAAAATATATTAATAATGTTATGAGGAATAAAACGTTAGCTTCGCGATCTGCAGGAAAGTAATTATCCGGGCGAGTGCAGGTTTACATTTTGTTACACGATCGGGTTGATTTGCGCCTACTTAATTATCGTTAAGCTAATCGGCATTTAAATTGCACGGTCAGTCGATTTTAGATTTTAGATTTTAGATTTTAGATTTACTTGCGCGAGATAAATCTGGAAGCTTGAACTAGGGTCGAAAATTTTTATCTTTCCACGACAGGAGTACGTGGCACGGTATCCGTTTTTGGGCTGGGTCAAATAAACTTTCACTCTTGTGGGGAGTAGTGGTTGGGCCCGAAAGCCCGCCCTAAACACAACATTTAAATGCACAACAGCTTACGCCGTAATTCATGGAGTAGAAGTTAGAGGAAAAAGAGGAGATTACCCTACACAACGTATTAAATTCAAGTCCAGTCACCATACTTAATATTTTGTTACATACTTAGGGCTTTTCCCGCCGACCTACTTAAAGTAGGGTGCGTCGCAGCCAGAATTCTGATTGTTGACGACTATCAATGAGCGACGCACCATAAGCTGTTCGGCATTTAAAGGAGGATAGTAGGGTGCCCAGCGTAGAGAAGCGTTTCCCATGTATAGTAAGTGTTCGCGAATGACGCACCTTACCTAGCTCGTTAATGGTTTAAATGCTCCACAGCTTACCGCTATACTCTCGCCCGAAGTGACAAAAGAGAGGTAATATCATGTCCGGTCGATTCCCTCCGCTTCGCTTCGCCCGAAATTAGGTGCGGCGGATAAACCTGCCAATATCTGCCAATAATTTACAAGCTCAAAAACCGTTCGGCTGACGCTCACGGCGAAGCCCGCCCTGCCGGGATATTACGGTCAATCGATCGGACGAGATATAATATCAATTATGATGCCACCAGATTTGATATAAAACTAACGCAGAGCGAGATACCAGACTTGTTCAAAAAGTCTGGTATCTCGCTCCGCAGACTGACAATTTCGAGATCCTTTTTAAGCAATAAAAATTAACGTTCCCTTACTCATTTCCAAAGTATCGCCCATTTCCATACCGTTGTGAAAAGCACCCAAAATCACCTCGCTAGTTTTGCCAAAAGCGATCGCCCCGCTAGCATCAATTCCAATTGCGCCAAAATCCCGTTGGCGATTGTCAGCTTCAGTAAAAGAACGCTCAAAAGCAGCTTTCAAACTCAAACCATCCGTTACCCGAATCACAATTCGCGCCGCCAAACACTCGTCCATAATGTGCTCGCCAATCCCCGTACAGCTTACCGCCGCACTTTGGGCCGCGTAATTTCCCGCCGGCATCGCCGAGTCGCTAACCCGCCCGATGCGTTCAAAACCCTTGCCACCAGTCGAAGTCCCAGCAGCCAAGCGTCCGTGCACATCCAAAGCTACGACTCCGATCGTACCCACACCGGCCGGTTCGGCAACCACGTCAGCCATTGCTTTGCTAAAATTGCCTTGGCGTTCCTGCATCCACTCGTGCAAGCGCAAATCCGTCATCGGATCGTAAATCGGCAATTGAAGTTCTCGCAGCAATTCCGCCGAACCAAAATCAGAGAGAACTCGATCTTCCGAATGCTGCAAAAATTGAGCAAGTTCGATCGGATGTTGAACGCGAGAAACATTAATCGCCCCGCTGAAACGCTGCATCAAACCGTCCATCAGCGAAGCACTCATCCGAATTTGACCGTCCGACTGCACTACAGAACCAGTACCGGCATTGAATCGCGGGTCATCTTCCAGCAATTGGCAGCCCCGCACCACTGCATCTACGGCACTTGCACCGTCTTTCAGCAGCGGATAAACTTCTTCCAAAACATCGTAAAGCGATTTCCGCACCGCCTCAATTCCGCCTTTACTGTGTAGAGAACTGCCGGCACCGCCGTGAATAACTAGCTTTGGTTGCACTTGTTGCGATGCCATAATTTATAACCTAATAACCTAAAATTTTTCCTTTGCAATCTTAGCTTCGATCGAGCAACTTGCCCTAAATTCTTAATCTCGAGCCGCCAAACGGCGGCGGCGACAACGTTCGGAACAGTATTTCACCTCATCCCAGCAGTCGGCCCATTTTTTGCGCCAACTAAAAGGTCGATCGCACACCGGGCACATTTTTGTCGGTAAATCAGATTTCGATCGCTGCTTGGTCATGCTAATTTTGACAAGAGATTAACTAATTCACATTTTGTACCATTTTTACGAACAGGCTGTCGGGCCTGTTTGACAACAAAATTCAATTCTCGCTTCAGTTGCCCGACAGCCTGTTGCTGAGGAAACGAAACCAACCAATTTCAACTAAAAATCTCCCCAAATTAAATGCTCTCAACGGCCGGCACCAACATCCGAATAATCTTAGTCGAACCCGCAGGGCCCTTGAATGTCGGTTCTGTTGCCCGCGTCATGAAAAACATGGGTTTGCACCAATTAGTTTTGGTAAATCCCCACTGCGATCATTTAGGGGAAGAAGCCCGACTGATGGCTGTTCGCGCCGCCGACATATTGGAAACGGCCAAAGTAGTCGAGAGTTTGCCCGCTGCTTTGGTTGGGTGTGTCAGAGCGATCGCAACTACAGGGGATGATAGTCGATCGTTGCCAACACAACTAGAAGAACCCGCAGAGGCATTGCCTTGGCTCCTAGAAGCCCCCAGCGCCCTCATTTTCGGTCGAGAAGACTGCGGCTTGACCAATGCCGAATTAAACCGCGCTCAACGCCTGATCCGCATTCCCGCGAGCGATGCCTACACTTCCCTAAATCTCGCCCAAGCCGTCGCTATCTGCTGTTACGAACTATACAAGTCAGTTGTCAGTTGTCAGTTGTCAGTTGTCAGTTGCCAGAAGGAATCGGCTTCCTTGGAAAATTTAGAGGGATATTACCAGCAACTAGAAACGCTGCTACTCAAAATAGGATATTTGCAGCAGCACACAGCAGCAAGCCGGATGGAAAAATTTCGGCGTTTGTACAACAGAGCTTATCTGAAAGTGGATGAAGTCGCCATGCTGCGGGGCGTCCTCCGCCAAACAGAATGGGCCATCAAAACTTACCCGCGAGAGACAAATTCTGATACTCTGAATGGGACGTTGCCCGAAAATCCAACGGATAGCTAGCAGAAATGCTGATAATTGGGGATGTGAGATTGAGGATTTTTTTTACAGAGAACTTTCGCGCAGCCACTTGTCATTTTCGTCACAGGGTTTCTTGACTAAAAACCTAAGCTTTGCGATAATTTGCGAGCAATAAACCCAGTTGCCGGCACCGTGCAGCGTCTGGGGCAAATCTAAAATCTAAAATCTAAAATCTAAAATTGATTGGCTGGCAAGCTGAAAAATCTTAAACTTGAACTTTACATTGATGAAGGAGTAAGACGTGGCAGAGCGGTTTCCCAAAGGATCGATATTATCGGTGATATCCTCGTCGATATCCTCTCCCAACTCCGGCTCAAAGCAGCCTAAGTCAGGCAAAGCAAGTCAGTCTGGCAAATCGGGCCGCCGCCGTCCTCCTCAACCGCAAAACGGCAACCCAGAAATTCGATCGCCCGAACCTGCGACTTTGCCACTGCAACAAGACCGCGGCAGCAGAATTGGAGCCAATTATCCCACATCTTCGGAAGAATTTACTGCACAAGACTTTTTATCCGATCCCCGATCGGCAATTAACCCCAGAAAACCCAGAACCAGCAAAACTCCGCAGTCGAAGACTCGCCAACCAAGGAAAAAAGGCCTCGCTGCTGTCGATATGTTCGAGTTTCCAGACCCGACTCTGGAGCGGGAAAACGTGAGTTCGATCGCCAGCAATCCCAACAGCCAGCTCCCAACTGCCACCCCCCCTGCAACCCGTGGAAGTCTTCCCAGTTCGCCCCCTGTTCGCATTACAGACACGGTAATCTCCCCAGATGCCAAAAAACCCCCCGTGCCTAAACCGCGCCCGCAAGCGAGTCAGAGACCGGGTAAACGCTCTGCACCTCGGAGCGTGCCGCCGTTGGTTTATGCTACTCGCTTGCTGATTTTAGGAGTTGGGATAGCGGTGATTTGCGGTACGCTGCTGTCTGTGGTAAACGCTGTGAGTCGAGCATCCACTGTAGCGACAGAAGAACAAACCACCGGAGGGCAGCAAAACCCAGCCGATAGCGCATCTGCAGCATCCGCAACCCCAGAAGTGCTGCAATTGAACCAAGAATTAGGAGCTTTGAAAACGCAAGTTCAGGTTTTAGCGACAGAAAATCCTGGTTTGACAGCGGGAATATTTCTAGTCGATTTAGATACTGGAAGCTACCTAAATTTTAATGGCGATACTGCTTTTGCTTCAGCTAGCACGATTAAAGTGCCAATTTTAGTAGCTTTTTTCCAAGCAGTAGATGAGGGCAAAGTGCAGTTAGATCAGATGCTGACGCTGAAGCCGGAACACATTGTCGGCGGTTCTGGAGATATGCAAGACCAGGCTCCTGGCAAGAAGTATTCGGCTTTGGAAGTTGCCCAAAAGATGATTGTTGTCAGTGACAATACGGCGACAAATATGATGATTGAGTTGTTGGGAGGTGCTGAGGTGTTGAATCAGCATTTTGCCAATTGGGGTTTGAAGGCGACGGTTCTCCGCAATAATTTGCCTGATTTGGAGGGAACTAATACTACCAGTCCGCAGGATCTAATTAATATCATAGCCCAGATCGATCGGGGTAATTTGGTATCGGTGAAATCGCGCGATCGTATTTTGCAAATCATGCGCCAAACTAAAAATGATTCTTTGCTGCCGAAAGGTTTAGGCGAAGGTTCAATTATTGCTCACAAAACCGGCAACATTGATACAATTCTGGCGGATGCGGGTATGGTGGATTTGCCGAACGGTAAGCGTTATTTGGTGGCGGTGATGGTGAAGCATTCGCCGGAAACCGAGAAGCCAGCTCAAACATTGATTCGGGAGATTTCTCGGATGAGTTACCGCTATTTGTACGGTGGGGAAACGCCAGCCGATTCAAAAGTGAAAATTAAAAATTGAAAATTTAACCGGGTTTTTTCCGGCTACTGTTGTAGGCTTTATCAAAAAATCAGTTTGTATTATGAAACTCAACATCCGCCTTGCTTGTCTAGTAGCGCTCTCAACTTTAGCTGTTGGAGTCTTGCCTACCTTGAGTAATGCTAATCCTGCTCCTGAATACGAGACCGACGGCGTGAGAGCGATTAACAATAATATCGAACTCAATCGGGCAAAAAACTTAGCCCGTCAAGCAGCAGAAATTGCCAACGGGGGTTTAGGCAACTATCGAGCTGAAGCTTCTATGCACGGTACTTCTAAGGAATCGCCGTTTGTTGACAATGGCGATGGAACTTGGACTTTTACTTTTAAGGGTTCCAAGCCTGGTTCGTCTGTCTATACTGTAGAAACGGTTGTTACGGTTTCTCAAGATGGGAAGGTGAGAGTCGATTACAACGGGCGAATCCGCGAGTCAAGCGGAATTTAACCATACTTGCGACTTACTCACCGGTGCTCAGAAACCGGGTTTTTCACGAAATACTTTGTTACAGCCCCAGAAACCGTAAAAAACCCGGTTTCTTGGTGTTGATGCGTCGAGGACTGAAATGTTTATCGACGTTTCAATCCCTGATAGGGGTTTAGGTTGATTTCGGCTCTATGAAAGAGCTTGGGATTGCAAAATCTCAGTAGTTTCAATCCCTGATAGGGGTTTAGGTTGATTTCGGCTTTGGGTTTGAGCCGCCTGCTGGTTGGGGTTTCGTGTTTCAATCCCTGATAGGGGTTTAGGTTGATTTCGGTGACGATCCGAATTACCCGCAGCCTCACGGCGAGGTTGTGTTTCAATCCCTGATAGGGGTTTAGGTTGATTTCGGTTTGGCAATGAGCAGACAATTTTTTGGCCACCGGGTTTCAATCCCTGATAGGGGTTTAGGTTGATTTCGGTAGAATTACTCTGGACGCATCAAATCCTAATGCAAGTTTCAATCCCTGATAGGGGTTTAGGTTGATTTCGGCCAGCGGGAGCGCGAAGAAATCCTCAATATCTACTTTGGTTTCAATCCCTGATAGGGGTTTAGGTTGATTTCGGCAAATACTCAAGAGCCAGCGCTTGCTGATGGTTCGCGTTTCAATCCCTGATAGGGGTTTAGGTTGATTTCGGCGTTTGGGATATAACCCCTATCGCGCCACAAGTCCGTTTCAATCCCTGATAGGGGTTTAGGTTGATTTCGGCTTTATGTCGTTAGCTAGACAAAACTTATTTGTGAAGAGTTTCAATCCCTGATAGGGGTTTAGGTTGATTTCGGCCTTTGTTTCTCGCCTTATATCTCAACTTTTTGGGGTTTCAATCCCTGATAGGGGTTTAGGTTGATTTCGGCAAAAATAGCGGGTAGGTTACATAAGCGTTACATAGGTTTCAATCCCTGATAGGGGTTTAGGTTGATTTCGGCTCAGTCAACAGTGAAGATGAAAATTCTAAAGCTAGCAGGTTTCAATCCCTGATAGGGGTTTAGGTTGATTTCGGCATTGCGGCCCCGGGCTTTATGCGGGTTTATTTTAAAGTTTCAATCCCTGATAGGGGTTTAGGTTGATTTCGGCGAGAATATTTAAACGGAATTCAACCTTTTTCTACGTTTCAATCCCTGATAGGGGTTTAGGTTGATTTCGGCGAAAATCCCCAGCTTGATTTGACTGCGGCTGTCAGGTTTCAATCCCTGATAGGGGTTTAGGTTGATTTCGGCGATGACGCGCCCTCAACACTTATCGAGTAGATTAGTTTCAATCCCTGATAGGGGTTTAGGTTGATTTCGGCAGCCCGGAATTGCGACAGTATTTCATAAATTGCTGGTGTTTCAATCCCTGATAGGGGTTTAGGTTGATTTCGGCAAAAACATAAAATCTGAAACGTTAGACAATGTAGGTGTTTCAATCCCTGATAGGGGTTTAGGTTGATTTCGGCCTGGATGGCTCCCGTTGACTTGCAATGGTATCGGTTTCAATCCCTGATAGGGGTTTAGGTTGATTTCGGCGTATTTCTCACACGTCCGCATGGCATCACTCAAAAAGTTTCAATCCCTGATAGGGGTTTAGGTTGATTTCGGCTGCTAAAAACATCGCTTGAACAAATTCTTCTTGTTCTTGTTCGTTTCAATCCCTGATAGGGGTTTAGGTTGATTTCGGCTTTGTTGGTATTTTACGCATCTCCAGGTTTTGCCAAGTTTCAATCCCTGATAGGGGTTTAGGTTGATTTCGGCTTAATAGTTCTGCGAGCTCGTATTTGCGAGCTTGAGCGGTTTCAATCCCTGATAGGGGTTTAGGTTGATTTCGGCTTATTTACTTAGAATTTGTCACAGGAAATTCTCTGTTTCAATCCCTGATAGGGGTTTAGGTTGATTTCGGCACCTAATGTCAAACCTATTATAAGTATCCCTCCCGGTTTCAATCCCTGATAGGGGTTTAGGTTGATTTCGGCCGCCCGTGCCAGAAGCCTTACAGTATTTAGTTTTCAAGGTACAGTTCCGTGAACCACATAAAAAATATCATTTCAGCCACCGCCCTGTCAAGAGACAAAATTTTCAACAACCCTCAAAGCTATACACAGCAATTATTTCAGCGTTTCCGTGAACCTATATTTTCAGCATAGAGGCTCAAACCCTTGCCGCACCAGCCATACAGCCGAAAGATTTGACCGAGAATTTCTTGATGGTACCCGCCACGTGATTTATCAGTGGAATCAATCCAAAATTGAAAATCGAAAATCCTCAAGAAAGAGCATTTATCCGTGGGGTCAATCTAAAATCTAAAATCTAAAATCTAAAATCGATTGACCCCCTCAAAAAAACACCTACCGATTCACGGAAATTCCACGAACCAGAAAGCGATTAAACACTCGCGACTGCTAACTGTTCTGCCGCCTCTTTCTCGTTCATCTCGTCGAGTTTTTGCCAAACTTGCTGCATCAATTCATCCAATCCAAGTCTACTAACGGCGGAAATTAACAAAATCGGAGCGCCGCTAATTTCTTTAAGCCGGCTGATTAAATTACCGATTTCTTCGCTTTCGAGATCGATCGCATCTACTTTATTAAAAGCCAAAATCTGCGGTTTATCGGCTAAACCACGCCTGTAAGCCTTCAATTCTTCCTGAATTGTCACATAATTGGCGATCGGATCTTCATCGGTAATATCGATCAAATGCAGCAGCAACCGAGTTCGTTCGATGTGCCGCAAAAACTCGTAACCCAAACCCGCGCCTTCGTGCGCCCCTTCAATCAATCCCGGAATGTCTGCAAACACCGTACCGTCGCCTGTCGGTTTTCTGACTACGCCCAAATTCGGGACTAAAGTTGTAAACGGATAATCTGCTATCTTGGGGCGAGCTGCAGATAAAGCAGAAATTAAGGTGGATTTGCCAGCATTCGGCATCCCCAGAATTCCGACTTCAGCTAATAGCTTCAATTCCAAACGCAAAAATTTGTGTTCTCCTTCTTTTCCCGGCATCGCATAATCTGGAGCGCGGTTGGAATTTGTCAGAAAACACTTGTTTCCCAAACCGCCTTTGCCGCCTTTGGCAACGCAAAAAGTCTGTCCGGGCGTTACTAAATCTGCTAAGATTGCCTGAGTTTCCGCGTCGTAAACTACTGTACCGCAGGGAACTTCGATCGTGCGATCGTCCCCGGAAGCGCCCGTCATATTCTTCGGTGCGCCGCGCTTCCCGTCTTCGGCTTTAAAAATCCGGTTGTACTGAAAATCCAGCAGCGTTTGCAAGCTTTCCACCGCTACCATAAACACAGAACCGCCCCGCCCGCCGGTCCCGCCGCTGGGCCCGCCCGCCGGTACATACTTTTCTCTGCGAAAAGCTACCATACCGTCGCCCCCTTTGCCGGCTGCGACTTGAATATCTGCGCGATCGATAAATTGCATAATTTAGTCAGTAGTCAATAGTCAGTGTCAATAGTCATTACTTATTATGATACCAGATGCAAGTACCATATTCCCCTTTTCCTTTAGTCCGGGTCGGCGGACGACAGCCAAGTTTAGTCGCGATTTACACTGACCGGAAAAATATAATTTTACCAATTTTTCAAAGTAGTGCAGAGTAAAAGATTGTACGCGAGCACCTGTAGTAAATGGCACTGCCGTGTCCGGCTCTTCAATCTTTTAATAATCTGTATAAGAATTTGAGGATTGTACCAAGACTTTTGTTGAATGAGTATTATCAAAGCAGATTTGATATTAACAGGACTGGCGCATACAAAATGAATTAACCTGGTTTTTCTACTGGGGCGGATGGGTGTAATGATGTTTTTTGGTAGAAAAACCAGGTTTTTGCCTTCAGGACTAACTCTCTTTTGTCACTTCGGGCGAGAGTATAGCGGTATGGTGCGTCGCTCATTGATAGTCGTCAACAATCAGAATTCTGGCGGCGGCGCACCCTACTTTAATGAGAATAGGAGTAGAATAATCATCTCTACCGAAAGTGACTGAAGAGGGCTAATTAGTAGTCACTTGTTAATAGTTACAGTCATTAATCCAAGATTTCACAAGGATGACTAATGACTACTGACTACTGACTAATGACTAATGACTGCTGACTACTAACAATAGGACGATACATCTTCCTTACATTCATCTGCCAAATAGCAGAGAGCTCGAAAGCGCATCCCGACTAACTGTTCGTAAAGCGGGTTAATCTGGCACATCGCCGGAATGTGGACGATTTTGCGACCAAATAACACGACATCTCGCTCAAACGGACACTGGGGCGGAATAATTTTACAGACAAAGTGCGCTAATTTTGGGTCGTGAATTTCCCAGCCGTCAAGCCAGTCTTTGACGGGTTGCAGGACATTTTTCTGGTGAGGTTTAGGTAGCCGAGATGAAAGGGGTGTTCCGGCAGCGGGGATGACATTCGCATCAAAGACTATTTGGCTGCTGGGCCCCTGCGGCTCGCACTTGCTGTCTTCGATGGTGTGTCGCAAAGCTTCTATCACCTCTACGTTCTGACCCAAAGCTGTGCAAAACTTGTAGATTACCTCGTCTTCGCTGAGCGAGTATGTACCGTCTGCCAAAGCTACCATGACTGCTGTCCTCAAAAAATCCTCGCCTTTGGCGGTATCTTTCCCTAACACAGCGACTAATTCCTCTGGAGAAATAGGTTCAAAACCCTCCTCAAAAGATACCGGGTGTAGTTCATCCTGAGTTAGATTTGCAATCATTTGTTGCTCGTCTTCGTCAAAGTTGCCGTCTGCCCAAGCAATTGTCAGCAATCCCCGCAGCCAAGCAGTAATCTCTTCATTGGTGCAGGAAGATTTAGCGTTACTCATTAGCATTTCCACTTGAGAGATGTACCAGTCAATTTGTTCGTTTACAGCGGACTCAATATTCCCCTCCCAATAATTTTTACTGGTTTTGCGGTCGATCGACGATCTATTTGTGGAAGGTTTGTGGCCGAAGATTGCTCCAAACGCTTGTAGTGGATCTGTTAAAAGCATATTTGTTTCTCAGCAGCATCGCTGACTAGCGAGCTAATCTCTTGGCTAATCCTATTCCCTAAAAAGTCATCTATCGGGAGGAATAGGTTTGTTGAATTCATCTTAACTTTAGTTGCACCCATTGAGATGGGGATCGACTTTTATTCCAGCCGGATTGCCATTAGCAACCCAATTTTTCGCCAGAAATAAAAGGTTGGCAAGGGCGGAATCTAATCAGACACTGGGTTTCTTACCCAGGGGCGATCGAACTTCGCTCTCTTTACATTTTAATATATATTTTTGTAAATTTTTCTATGCCGGCATCACAATATTGACAGCGAGCCGGCTTTAAGCTGCTGAAAAAAAATATTTGAGGAAAATTTTACATTCGGTCAAGGGTTTTGATTGCTGTGTTCGCCTGTAAATGACAATATTTTTAACTTCGGCGGCACAAAATCCAGCGCAATTCCATTGGCGGGCGGGCGTTTGCCATCGGGAAGACATCTCGGCCGGTGGCCCAACTGGGAAACCAGGGCGTCGGCGGCCAGGCTGCTTCCGGCAGGTGGTGGCGTTCGTACTCAAAGACCAATTCGTCGGATATTTGGACTAGGGGCAACCCTTCCATTGCGGTGGCGAGTTCTTGGGGCGTAAATAAAGTAGACCAGGAGAGTTGGGCAACTTGTCGCACGAGGGCATCTGGCTGGTAGTCGCCGACGGTTAAAAACGTGCTGAACAACAACAGACCTCCGGGAGACAGGGAATCGCACATTTTAGCCAGGAAAAGCCGTACTTGATCGCTGTCTCGAAAATGCGAGATGACTTCGGCGGCAACTGCCAACTGATAGCGGGCGGGTTTCATCCGCATTAGGGGATCGAGCACATCGCCTTCAGTCACCGTCACGGGAAGGTTTTCGGCTGTTACTGCTGCTTTCAATTGTTCTGCAAAAGCTGGAGTTAGTTCGATCGCATCCACAGAATAGCCCAATCTCGCCAGCGGCAGGGTATTGCGGCCGGTTCCGGCCCCCACGTCCAAAATCCGCACTCGATCGGGCGTGCCCAATTTAGCAGCCGTTGCCATCAATTTTGCATCTGGATGAGATCCGAACAGCGGAGGTTGTCTGGTGTCCACCCAGCTTTTGTACTGTTCTCCAACTGTTGAGGTAGTAACAATCACTTTGCAGGCTAAACCTGTTTGCGGCGGCTGCACCGATTCGTATTGCAGGATCAGCATCGATGCTGTGGAGGTGCGGTAGCCTTGTTCTAACTTGGTGGCTAAAAGCTTGCTGAGTTCGTCTCTGCGGTCTTCGGGCAATGGTCTGTCGAGAGTGCTAAATAGCTTTTCTATCGACTTGAGATAGTGGTTTAGCATTCCCGGGACGCAGGGGAAAATTAATTCTCCGCGAGCGTTTATGCGAGTATTGATTTTGTAGAGGATAGCTTGCTGGAGAATGTCGGGATTTACTACCAGCGGTAGCTTTTCGGTCTGGTCGATCGTACTTTCGGCGCCCATAGATTCCGCGAAGAAGTCATTAGTTATTAGTCATTAGTCAGAGGGAAGGCTGTTGAGAGCTGACTGTACAATTCAAGAGTATAAAAAAGCCGATTTTAGATTTATTTGGTTTGGTTGCTCAGTCTTTTTAGATTGTATTAAATCAGATTTGAGAGCTTTATTTTTGATAAATCTCAAATCGACCAAGCCCAAAACCCGAGTAGGTTCCAAAATCGGAGTTAGTATCAATATAAGTTGTAGCGCATTTAAATTGTATGTTTCACGGCGAGGTGGAAAAAGCGTCAAATCCTCTCGCCTTCTCCCCTCTCTCCTTCCCATCGTTAACCATAACAGGCCATGTATATGGGTAGCAAATTAAAGCTGGGCTTAGTTGCTGCCGGTAAAAGTTACTTGAGGGAATTTTGACTGAGCTTCAGTCATCGGGCGCCGTCTGCCTTCCTCTTGCCAGTAGTTGATGACTTCTGTGGCTTGGTTGAGGATTTCGACGCGATCGTTGTCAGCAATCCAGTGTTTGGCTTCTAGTTCGTTTTTAAGGTCTTCCCACGCATCTTTGCGAGGCCAAAAAAAGTAGGATGTCAGCGGGCTAGTTCCTTTGCCGACAACTTGGTCAACGGCGAGGGCAACATTCTCTTCTAGCCAGAGAACTTTTAAGATGAACTTGGACAAGCAAACCTCCAGGGTTCCGATCGAACTTGTTAAAAATTTCTACAATCGCTAAGCGTAGCACACTCTGTTCGATAATTGGTCATCGGCCGTGAAAAGTTTTGTGGCGCGGCTGGTTTTAGCGCCACTGAGGGGCTGGGAACCGATAAAATTTGGGTTCTCGCCCGCCCTAGGTACAAGGATGGTTAAGTTGTGAACAGAGTTATTTTAGTCTTCGACATTGACGGTGTGGTGCGGGATGTGTCCGGTTCCTACCGGCGGGCGATCGCGGATGCGGTGGAACATTTCACGGCGGGTGCTTTTCGCCCGAATTCTCTCGATATCGACTCTCTGAAGTCTGAGGGAGTGTGGAATAATGACTGGCAGGCGTCTTTCGAGTTAGTTTGCCGTTATTTTGAGGGGATTGGGCGATCGAGAAATGAACTCGCGATCGACTATGACGAATTAGTGGCTTTTTTCCAAAGTCGCTATCGCGGGCCCGATGAGAAAAATTGGACGGGTTACATTTGTGACGAACCGCTGTTGTTAAGTCCGGCTTACCTGGAAAATTTAACCGTTGGGGGCATTGTTTGGGGCTTTTTTAGCGGGGCGATGCGGGATGAAGCTGCTTATGTTTTGTCAGGGAAACTAAGTTTAAATTCCCCGGTGTTGGTGGCGATGGAAGATGCACCGGGAAAACCAGATCCGGCTGGACTTTTCGCGGCAATTGAACAGTTGGAAACTCTGCACGGTTTAGAAAAAAATTTGCCCGTGATTTATGCGGGAGATACTGTTGCGGATATTTACACGGTTGGGAAGGCGCGGGAAGTGCAACCAAATCGAGTTTGGCTGGGGGCGGGAATTTTGCCGCCTCATGTTTTGGATGATGCTGTGCGCTGCGAGGCGTATGCTGCGGTGCTGGAAAATGCGGGTGCTGCAGCGGTTTTTAGGAATGTCGAGGAGTTGACGGCTGCGCGGATTCGAGAATTAGTTAATTGTTAGTTGTCAGTTGTCAGTTGTTATACCAATCCTCGCATCATTTGCGAATTTTTTATAGCGGTTCTCAGTTAGATAAGGCACGTAGTTGGGCTTTAGCCCTCTTCTTTAGTCGTTATATATACCCTTTCTCAAAAAGAGCGGGTATGATTGACAGATTGTATAACCAATTCAACTATAGCCTTTCTCAGAAAGATGAGGTAAGTAGTTGGGCTTTAGCCCTCTTAGTTATTGTGGTTATATAAGGTGTCATTCATACCTCATCTTTTTGAGAAAGGCTATAAGAGGGCCCAAGCCCAACTACGTACCTCTTCTTTAGTCGTTATATATACCCTTTCTCAACAAGAGCGGGTATGATTGACAGATTGTATAACTACTTAAACTAAGAGGGCCGGGGCCCAACTACGTACCTCTTCTTTAGTCGTTATATATACCCTTTCTCAAAAAGAGCGGGTGTGATTGACAGATTGTATAACCAATTCAACTAAGAGGGCTAAAGCCCAACTACGTACCTCTTCTGTTTATATAACTACTTAAACTAAGAGGGCCCAAGCCCAACTACGTGGCTTATCTAACTGAGAAGAGCTATACTCCCGATCGAGCGGCTTCGGGGTGGGGTACAAATTTACGACTCCTGCAAGGATTGCTGTAGTTGTCGAAATAACCAATCACCAATGACAACCGCCAACTTCCCTTTGAGATTATTTCAAGTGCAAGAATTTGTCTAATGCACTGACTGCAAGTGGCGGCCAGCGGCGGTTATTGGCAACCCAATCGAGGTCTTTGTAGCGGGGATCGAGGCCGATCGCGGCTACCCAATTACTCTCAGCTTCGCCGCGCTTTCCTGCTTCCCAAAGACAGGCGCTGAGGGCGGCTCTCATGTCGGCAAATTGGGGGTATCTGCGGACGATGTTTTTCATGTTGCGAATTGCTTCTTTGGTTTGCCCGTTTTGATAAAGTGCGAGGGCGTGGTTGGCGCGGGCAAAGGCGTATTCGGGGGCTAGTTCAAAGGCTTTGCTGTAGTCGGCAATTGCTTGTTCCCATTGTCCTAAACCTGCTTCGGCGTTGCCTCGGTTGTTGTAGGCGGCTGGATCTTGGGAGTCTAATTCTAGTACGTGATTGTAGTCGGCGATCGCCTCTTCCCAGCGTTTTAAACCTTCTAAGGCGGTGCCGCGGTTTAGGTAGGGATCGGGGGCGTCGGGTGCTAGTTCGATCGCTCTTTCGTAGTCGGAAATTGCTGCTTGCAGTTTGTTTTGGCTGACTCTAGAATTGCCTCGGTTGCTCCATGCGGCGGCTTGTGAGGGAAATTTGTCAATGATTTGAGTCCAAAAAGTTTCTGCGGCGGGAAATTTGCCTTCATTTGTAGCTTCAAAAGCTTTTTGAACGAGTTCTCCCAATTCCTGTTGGGGATCGGCGATATCTGTTGGTTGTACTTGTGCGGCAGCGGGGGCGATATTTCCCAACCATACTAACCCGGTTACAATTAATACTGTAAAAAATGTGAAAAGCGAGCGAATCATCGTTGTTGGCAGTTGAAACTTTACTTGGGAATGAGAATTAAATAAAATCCACTTTTCATGTTTGTTGTGGGATGGGCGTCCCGCCCGTCTATCAGGGACGGGCGGGACGCCCATCCCAGAAGAAAAAAGGGAAATTATTTAATTGACTATCCTTAAAGACATTATTAACCAAAATTTTAGGTATTAGTTCGATATGTTAGGACTAATTTTATGAAAAAACGGTTGCTAATTTTGGGGGGGACGGGGGATGCTGCTGAACTGGCGGCAAGAGCGTCTCAAATTGCTGAAATAGAGGTGATATCTTCGCTAGCAGGACGCACTCAGCAGCCTTTTACCCCAAAAACGGGTACGGTGCGAATTGGGGGGTTTGGTGGGGCGGCTGGGCTGGCAGCTTTTTTGCTCGTTAGCGGAGCCCTCGAAGAGGATCGCCCGATCGACTTCTTAATCGATGCTACTCATCCGTTTGCGGCCCAGATTTCTGCGAATGCTGCTGTTGCTGCTGCTGAATGCAATGTGCCCTATTTGATGCTGGTGCGTCCTGCTTGGGAGAGGGTGGAGGGCGATCGCTGGATTGAGGTTGCGGGCCACTCGGAGGCTGCAAGGGCTTTATTAGGGCGGTCTCGGCGGGTGTTTCTCACGATTGGCAGGCAGGAGTTGGCTGCTTTTGCTGGTTTGGATGCTATTTGGTTTTTGATGCGGGCGATCGATCCTCCGGCACTCAATACTCCTGTTCCTAACGGTAAATTGTTGTTAGCAAGGGGGCCTTTTTCTTTGGAAGACGAGCGCCAATTGCTATTAGAATATCAGATCGATACAATTGTTAGCAAAAATAGCGGTGGCGGTGCTACTTATGCGAAAATTGTGGCGGCTAGGGAACTGGGAATTCCGGTGGTGATGGTGCAGCGGCCGCCGATTGCGGATGTTGAAAAGGTTGCTGATGTTGAAGGGGCGATCGCTTGGTTAGTTAAGCAGTTATAATTTATATCATGTCCGGTCGATTACCCCTAATCAGGTAGGGGCGGGTTCACTAACAATATCTGCCAATAATTGACTATCTCGAAAACCCGCCCTTCTAATCGTTCGATCGCACATGACATGATATTATCTGCGATCGATTACCCGTAATATCATGTCCGGTCGATCGACCGTAATATCCGGTGGGGGCCGGTTTATTGGATTGGCGATTTGTGTTGAATATTTGGGTGAACCCGCCCCTACAATAATCACGATGATTGACGGGATATATCATGTCGCACGACTATCGTATCCGGTGGGGGCGGGTTTATTGGATTGGGGATTTGTGTTGCATATTTGGGTGAACCCGCCCCTACAATAATCACGATGATTGACGGGATATATCATGTCGCACGACTATCGTATCCGGTGGGGGCGGGTTTATTGGATTGGGGATTTGTGTTGCATATTTGGGTGAACCCGCCCCTTGTATCTTAAAAGAGTGAGGCGATAGATCGCTACGTCAGTCAGTTGAGCGTACCGACAAGTGGGCGCTCGCTACGTCAGTCAGTTGAGCGTACCGACAAGTGGGCGCTCGTACCGACAGCAAGTGAATCTAAAGAAACACGGAAAGTTTTGTAGAAAAGGTTCTGTAACAGGCGAAAGTGCTGGCTATAGGACATCAGCAATCGGTGAAGTTGGCCCGCCCCTTAGACGGAATAAGTCTGTTGCGTAGATAAGCTCCCATTACTGATGACAGGCACACATTAAGCTGGACAGTATCTTAGGCTCTGGGCATCGCCCTTGAAAGCCTGCATTAACAAGGCTAGTATTCAATTGCCTGTCAGGTTCTTTAATAGAAAGGAGTACATGGAGAGCAAATAATGACAACAGTCTTAGGCATAGACATCAGTAAAAAAGACTTTCATGTCTCATTACTGAAGGAAAATCGTGCGACTAAACCCAAAAAGTTTACCAACAATACCCAAGGTTTTGAGAGTTTACATAATTGGTTGAAACAACAAAATGTAGTCGAACTCCATGCTTGCATGGAAGCTACTAGCATTTACGGCGAAGCCTTAGCCGAATTTCTGTATGCGGAAGGCTTTCAGGTAAGTATTGTCAATCCGGCTCGTATTAAAGGGTTTGCCAAAAGCGAACTTCTGAGAACTAAAACAGACTCCGTAGATGCAGCACTGATTGCTCGTTTTTGTGCGGCGATGAAACCGTCTATGTGGACACCAACCGCGCCGGAAGTCAAGGAATTACAAGCTTTGTTGCGACGGCTAGAATCAGTCACAGAAATGATGACGAGCGAACAAAACCGTTTGGAGACAGCTACGCCAACAGTTGCTGCCCTTACCCAGGAACATTTGGACTATCTAAAACAGCAACAACAACTAATCAAAAAACTGATTAGTGACCATTTTGACCAACACCCACACTTAAAACAACAGCGCGAGCTGTTGACTTCAATTCCTGGCATTGGCGATTTAACAGCTTCTATATTATTAGCTGAAATTGGCGATGTTTCTGATTACGATAATGCTCGTCAATTAGCAGCCTATGCTGGTTTAACACCGAGCGAACGGAGTTCTGGAACTTCGGTTAAAGGCAAAACTCGTTTATCTTGTACGGGTAATGTCCGACTGCGAAAGGCCTTGTATATGCCAGCGGTAGTGGCTATGCGTCATAACCCGTTGCTCAAAGCCATGAGTGAGAGATTATTGGGGCGCGGTAAAGTCAAAATGCAGGTGATTGGTGCTTTGATGCGAAAGTTAGTGCATTTAGCTTTTGGGATTTTAAAATCCCAAAAGCCTTTCGACCCCAATTATTTGACTGCTACCCCTTGACAGCTCAAGACAGTATCTACAAGAATCACGATGATTGACGGGATATATCATGTCGCACGACTATCGTATCCGGTGGGGGCGGGTTTATTGGATTTGGGATTTGTGTTGAATATTTGGGTGAACCCGCCCCTACAATAATCGCGATGATTGACGGGATATATCATGTCGCACGACTATCGTATCCGGTGGGGGCGGGTTTATTGGATTTGGGATTTGTGTTGAATATTTGGGTGAACCCGCCCCTACAATAATCACGATCGGCAATTTTGTCATCGCCGCGCTAAATTTGCGCTTTCACCCAACATCGAAAGGCTTTCATGGCGACGTTTCTGCCGGCTGTTTTGCTTTGTTCTAAATACTCGGGGATGAGTTCGGTGATGGGGAAGTTGGGAAACTGGAGACTTCGATCGCACTGTGTGTATTTTCCATTTTGCAGTACGCTGATTTGCAGGTGGCGGCCGTTGTAGCGCCACAATTCGGGTACTCCTAATGCTTCGTAGTTGTTGAACTGAGTGCGGGAGGTGAGGTCGATTTCTATGGCTAAATCGGGAGGTGGGTCTGTTTCTAAGTCGATGCGGTTTTGGCCTCTGACTGCGGCTTCGTTTTGGATGTAGAAACAGGCGTCTGGTTCTACTCCTCGAGCGATTTTTTTATTTTTGAATGTGGTGGAACCTAGAGACCAAAATTCAATACCAAGTTCTTCGAGTAGTGCTTCGACTAAGTTACCAATCAGGACTTTGCCAATTTCGTGTTCGGGTAGGGGAACCATGATTTCTAATGTTCCTTTGCTGTAAGAAAGTCTGGATGCGCGACTTTCTCCTAATTCTGTTAGTAGGGTTTCAAACATTGGCCAGGTTATGTCTTTGAGTAATAGTTGATTTCCTGGCTGAATGATTATTTGTTTTAGTTCTAGCTGCATATTTTGACGGTTTTAATAGGATTTGAAATATAAAATAATTTAAGTTAATAGATTTTAGCAATACCGAACTTCTGCGGAATTGCTGTTAGGGATTAAGATTAAATTTATTTAAGGCTATCATGGACGCTCAGTTAGTCGCATTGTGTTCCTTCAGCAGTTCTCATTCCTCCTATGAGAGTTTCTATCCTCGCGCACTGTCTGGCAGAGCTGTTAGGAGCATTAGCTGGAGCAACTGTGACCACAAACCGATTTGTGGAGGGATTACCCTGGTAGTCAAAAGTGATTGAGGGTGCACTAGGTGAAAGTGTAATCATGCCGGGTTTAATTTCGCCTCCGCTGCTGAAAGTCTCTTTTCGTATCTCTTTTTTTAACGGATCGGGTTCTGCTGGATTGGTATCGATCTCAACTGTTGGCGGATCGACAGATGGGGTAGAAGATGAGGTATAAAATGTAACTCTGACATCCCGCTTAGTTCGCTTTGCTTCGCTTTGTGCAGCTCGTAATGATTGGAAAACGCGATCGTTCACGGTGCGAACTCTTTGTCTGTTGATGAATGCCTCCCAGCTTGGAGCGGCGATCGAACTTAATATACCTACGATCAACGCTATCACGAGCACTTCTAGAAGGGTGAATCCTCCATCGCCTTTTCTAGTAGATCCAGTTTTGTTGAAACTAGGGCTGGGCTTGGCAGCACACTTATGCAAAACTTTTAATAATATGACTGGAGTTTTCATGATATTTTCCTATTGTTGATCGTCGGGCGGCGATTCGGAAATGTGTTTCAGAAATCAGTTATTTTCCTAACGCGCCTCGACCTTGTACTTGGACACTTGCTGTTGGGAAATATGCCGTATTATCGGCGCTGGAAGGAACATTACTATCTTTAAGACGACGCAGGCTGTTTCCTCTGATAGTAACTCTGGCTAAGTTTTTCGAGCTATCTACACAAGCGTAGAAGCTATTTGTATTTGTCTGTGGATCATCTGTTACTTTTAGAGTGTTTTCTCCAACTGGGGTTGGTGCCGCTGCCCCTGGTAATGTAACAGTCGGATTACCTAGAGCAGTAACACATTCATTTGCTGACAATCCCTTCTGAGTGTGGTCTATGTAATTGACCAGCACTTGAGGATTTTGCCCCGTAAAACTTGGATCTGCGAATCCCGCTATAGTTGTCACATTCAGCCTTGGTTGGCTAAAGTCAAAATTTGAGTTAAAAGCTGGGCTTACTTCTTGACCTGGCTTGACCTGGGCATTGTTGTAGTAGAATGTAGCAGGAGTGGTTGAGCCGGGATTTCGCACGCCCTCTCTAATTTCATAGCGCTCTATGCGTGATGGGCAACTGGTTCCTGACGGTTGACACCAAATAGAGTTAGGAGAAGGGGTTTCTCTAACCAAATAGTAAGCCACTAAAGATCGTACATAGGTGTCGTTGCAAGTAGTTGTAGTACAGTTTATTGGCAGTACGCGATTAGCCGGGTTAGTTTCAACAGAGACAGCATTTTTAACCTGCTGCCTTTTCCAGAAAACGAGAATAGGAGTTCCCCCAGTCCGATTTGGAAGTTGAGCTCTGATACCTGGAGTTCCATCGGTAGCAGGATTATTGATGGTGTCATTATCGTAAATATAAATAGCTTGATTTAAATCTTGGGCTATGAAATCAACGGCGGCCTGAATGTCTTGCTCGGTGTTTGACTTGACTTGTTCCCTCCTGTCGGTATTCAGCATATCAACTACAAAACCGAGCATCGGGGTGATAATTAAAAATGCCATAATCGCTCCGACCAAAAGCTCGACAAGAGTCATGCCCTTTTCTTTTTGAGCTTGCCCGGAGCGGTTTTGCTGGTGCTGAGTTTTGAGAAGCAACCTGAGTAAACTTTTCATTTTGACTTCTTCCTTGACCAATGGATGGGAGGGATTTTGATTTAATAACAAGACTTTGATTACTTACATAAAGAGGTGATTGTTCCATTGGGGTTTAGGCGAGAACATAATGATTGACGCGCCGAACCACCTCCATTAGTAGTAGGTGGGATTTCTGTCTGCATTTCCACCAAAGGCGCTTTAGGGTTGCCGATCCCGGAATTAGCAACTGATTGTTGTCCGGTTGTCAAAGACCCGAAGGGGGCATCGGCTCTGTAAACGCGGACTTTTAAGGAATAGCCTGTGTCTGTCGGGTTATTCCCAGAAGAACGAATACCCTGAACGTAAAAGTCTTTTTTGCTAATACCACAGGCGTCGCTCGTTTGCTCTGACTTGAAACAGTACAAAGCATTGGGGCTTGTGGGAGCGGGCGGAATGGCGGGAGCGACAGTATCAATCTGATTTGGACTTGCACTCGCCCCCGTCCTGAGAGCGTCGATGTAACTTCTCGCGGCCTGCGTGGCCAGTTCCACCCGCCGCGCTTGCACGCGAGTTGCTACTGAGAAGGCCATCACGGGGGCGATGGCGATCATCAGCACCGAAACTACAATCATCGCTACCAACGACTCGATAATCGTGTACCCCCCGTCTCGCGGCTGGGATAAATTTTGGTGTTGTTTTTGCTCAGTCATAAATAGGACTCCAGTAATTGCGCGGCGGAAAGTTAGAGGGTTAAGTGGGGCAGTTACTTGGTCTACTCGCCGTTGCATTCTTACCCGCACCCGGATTCTGATCTGGAGCTACAACTCCGCACATCAGAGTTTTTACCCACTCATCATTGCGAGATACTTCCCGGAAATATTCAGCAGGCTGAGTCTTTGTCGAAGGAGTAGTGAATCTTTGGGTAAACAAGTCAGGAGGCTGAGATAGCAGACCCACGTCAAAACCCCAGTTTCGGAGGGGCGGGCTGAAATAAGGAATAAATCCCGCACCAGTATCAGTGTTGTAGGTATTTGTGATAGCTAGGGACGCAAGGGGAGTGCCTGCCGGTTGTCTCTGAAGCTGAAACAGGCTAGCTAGAGATGCAGCCGGCACGCTTTGCTGGTAAGGTTGCGGCAAAATTGGCTGGTAGGGTGCAGTGCTAAAGGCGCTGCGGCGTTGCTGAATGAAAGAGCCTCGGATGTTGGTAGCAAAGCGCCCGTTATCCCAGCTTTCCAAGAATCGGGGCAAGTTTTGCAAGCCGCCGTTAAAGTCTCCGCTGGTGAAGCCGGAATCAAGTGTCCGTGAAGGAGTGTCACCAGCTCCCACGATCACATTGAATGGAGTATCTACAGCCTGGGATATCCACGCTGTATTTCTGGCATTACCTGCAGCGGTGCCTCTTGGCATGGTAGTTCCGCCGGGAGCGGTTGCTGCTGAACCAATTTGGATCTGCGGGACTGGGAGCAGTAGCGGCTGTGACCCGTTGAAGGGTAGTGGTGGTGTTAGTGGAATTGGCGCTGCTGGGCTTGGCGTTGGTCCTATTGCCGAATTGGCGGGTAGTGAAGTTGGCCCTAAACGTGGTACTGCTACATTTGCTCCGTCTGTGGTATCGGGAGGGGTAACGGTGGCAGTGGTGACAGTGGGGTTGTTGACGACATAGGGAGCAGTGGTGGCATTGAAGTTGACATTACCCACACCGCCTCCGGCAAACCACAAAGAATTAGCTCTGGGAGCACCGGCACCGCCTGCGATCGCTCGTCCAGGAGTAGGACCAATCCCTAAAGGCTGGAGAGGGGCGGTGTTTAGCAGGGTGAAATTAGTGGGATTAGCGGGATCGGGGTTTCTTGAAAAAGCCACGCGCCGGGGGAATCGCTGCAATGCAGCCACTGGGGGATCTACCGTTGACCCAGCTTGAAAAGTAGCAGCCGCAGCTTGCGCTGGGTCAGTAGGTGGTGAGGTATAAGTTGCTGGGAGCGTCGGAGCGGATGCCCTCAGTGGTATTGCTGCCAGAGGATTGACAAACCAGTCATTATCAGTACACGCAGCCACCGGCAGTTTTGTGCAGGTTTCCATCACGTACTCTGGGAAGAATCCGCGCCGCTGGACGGGAGTAACAAAGTTGTTGAAGTAAGAACTCGTGAACAACCCATTCGCAGGAAAAGCAGCCGTGTAGGTAGCGTCTGTCAGCGCAGCACCGACAGCACCGGGAGTACCGACTAAAATGCCGTTAGTTGAAAACGCGCCGCTGGAAAGTCCGTTAGTCACAAAGTTGTTGTTGAAAAATCCTTGCTGTCTGCGCGGCCACAAAGCAGCAGCGCCAGCATTGTTTCTCAGGTCAAAGTCTCCCTCGTTGCGGAAGCCAAAACGGTAATTTGACGAGAGCAGGGTTAGTGAGTCTACCAGTACAGTTGCCGGTCTCCAGAAGTCGCCCCGATCGCAGTTCGGGAGCCTCGGATCGAGCGCACGGCAGGCAAAATTTGGGTTAAGGCCATTATTCTGACTGGTGCGAGCGTAAAAGTTGCCCCAACCTGGGTCTGCCGGAGGAGCTGGCGGGGCTACCAACTCACGAAACTCTTCCACTGGCACAATATTATTATTGGGTGGAGCACCGGGAGCTGGCGGCTGGATGGTGCCGTGAAGGTTAAATCTTCCTTTGATGTAAGCTGGCAAATTCGATACCAACGTCAGCCCTTTTTCTCTGACTACCTTGTTTACACTATTTTCTCCTGTGGGGTTTCCGCCGCGAAATAGCTGGTCTCCGTTAATCAGGACAATGCCGTTGGGCTTGCGGGTAGGGTCGAGCCGATAGTCTGTGGGACTTAATCTTTTGCTGTTTTCAGCATCTGCCGATCTAGCGCTGCGATCGGGCAATGCGTCGTCTCGGCTGGCATAGATAATCCCGCTGTTTGGCAGCAACCATTCGGGTGGAGTAGCCCGGGGTCCTGCAACGGGCGCGCCGCGCAAGGCATTGATGTCTAACTGAGTAGCCCGAATTTCTAGGGGTTGCCGTTCTTCTAGCGGCTGGTCGTAATTGCCTGTTAAAGTTGCTGCTTGCGGATTGCGAGGCAGGGGCACGGGGAAGGGGCTGCTGAGGGTAAAGGCTTCGTTAACCGTCGTGGCCGTGTTGTCGCGATCGATCGCCTTGACTTCTCGGCTGTTCAAAAATGCTACTTCTTGAATGGCCCCGTCGGGAATCGGAATCAGTTGACCACCGCGGGCGATCGTGCCGTCAAGTATCTGTAGCGCGCAATTAGTCGAGTCAATAGCTGCTTTTTGTGCTAGCGTGCGCTGGCCATCAGGGACTTGGAGGGCGGTTCTCAACGGCCCGTTGGCAAACCTACCGTCCGGGAAGACTAAGTTTGCCTGGGCTTCCAAAATAGGTTCTCCACCCGTAAGCAAGCCAAAGGCGTTCGGCCGAGAAGTACCGGGATTCAGCCTGACTGTTGGAGGGCCGTAGACGATGCCGTTGTTGGAGCCGATAAATGCCTGCTGTGCTCCCCGTGTGACTGGTGATCGTGGTATTACCTCTCCGCTGACATCGTTCAGCCCTACGATGTTTCTGGCTGTGAAAGCGTTGCTGGGGTCGTAGTAGCTGCTGATACAGGCTACCGGGGTTTGCTGTGGCTGGGTTCCTGGTGCTGCTACTTGCGCTGCTGCTAGCGCTATAGGGTCGTAGCCATTGTTTGCATAGTGATAAACTGCCGTTGCCCGCATCCGCAAGTCGCCTTTGGCAAATTTGAAAGCCGTCGCGGGGGTTTCACCCACAGGACTTGCTACTGCTGGCGGCAAGCCGATGTCTTGTGGTGTTGGTACTCCCGGCCAGGGAATCCAATTACCAGCTACGTTGTCATACACTTGCGACCCCGGTCCCAAGGGTGACATCGGCATCGAGTCTGGCCACACTACAGGGTACTGCTCATTTGCCCCAGTTGCAGGGTCGTCGTAAGTATTGTTAGCGGGAGGGTTTGCCGTTATCAATGCCGGGCCACTTTTCAAGGTGGGAGCAGCAGGATTTACAGTTTCTATCCAACGGGGCGGTGGCAGGAAGGAGTTGGTGCGATCGTATACTCCGGCGCCAGTAATTACTCGCAGGCCACCAACACTGTCCAAGAAATTTTTCGGTATTTCAGCCGCTGCTTTTTCCCAGAAACCATCTCTGTAAGGAGGAATTATGTTGGATGGTGCTTCGCCTGTACCGTTACCGCGATCTGTTGCTCCCGCGTCAGCTAGTTTGGTCACTTGGGGTGTGCGGGTGCGCTCTCCTCCGTCAGTCCATGTAGCTCCGATTACCGCTTGTTCGTCACTGACAAACTGGTTCTTGCTCGCATCCCAACGCTTTTCTGGCAAGTTGTTGCCGACGGCGACTCGTTCGCCCAAATTTTCTTCGCTCTCACCAGGGAGTGGCAGAGCGGGATTTCGCGAGGGTAGCTGATCCGGAGGGATAGTGATCTCAGCCCGTCCAGCGCCAGAGAGAGTACCTTTTACTTCCGATCCTATTACAGTAGTAGTAGTAGGAAGACTCCACTTATCAATGGGTCTAAGGCTATTAACACCATTGTCTTGAATAATGTAGGGAGCATCTGCCGGATCGACTCCTCGGTTTGCTGTTCCCGGAGGTACTTCTGCAAAAGGAACTTTCCGCAGCCGTGCTTTAAAATAATCTTCCAGTGCTTGCTCGGGGGTCTGACTCTTGGGGGGCTGCGTCGCTTGAATAACCTCAACTGGGTAGTTTGCTGGATCTGTAACTGCAGCTACCAGCGCATCTAACCGCGCGGAGTAAGCGTCGTTGTTGTACAGTACACCAAGACTGTTTTGCGTAACAGATTGATTGTTCGGGTCAATTGCCGGCGAAGGCAAGTTGCCTATAGTCGGTGGTGTTTCACCGCTTTTTGTAAATAAATGTACTTCTACGGGATTGTTGGCTGGTGGTGCCACTGTGCTGCCCGACCACCCGTTGACTACATTACCTGCTACAACAATTTTGCTATTTTCTCGATCGTAAAAACAAGATTGCTGGCTGCTGACTTGAAATAGTCTAATTCTTCTGTTACCGCCCAAAGACGATACTAATAAGTTGCTATTTGTAAGTATCCGCCCGTTTAGGCTTAGCGGAGGCCCGGGCGATATATCTAGATCGTCTTCATACACAACCGCATTGTTGCTGAGGGGGATGCGACTTTGGTCTTGCTGGTATTCTAGGGCAGATACACTGGTAGTTCCCTGGAAAGCTTGATACGTATTATCTAACCCGTTGTCGGCGATATCTTGAGGTGTTATGGGTACGTTAACTGTGTAAACAAAGAAACTTTTCTGGATTCTGCCACTTTTTCTCTCCCAACCAGAGTCGCCGACCAAACTTGCAACTGTTCCTTCTCCCTGGGTGCAATCCGGGTTGAGAATTCCTGCGTCCATTGGGGGTGTTCTGGCATCCAGTTCCCTTCTCGGTCTCTGCGTTTTTGGGGTGCGAAAGTATATTCCGTAAAGAGTAAAAGTGTCAAATATGCCGTCGTTGTTCGTATCGACGGGATATCTCCAGGCAGTATTTAGCGCCTCGTTTTCCCTTGCAGGTGTGCCGATCAAAAGCCCTAATTTGGGGTCATCATTAGGGTTGGTAAGGTTTGCAGCGCCCGTAAGAGACGCTCTCAAGATCAGCCGCTTTTCGTCCCCAAAAGTATAAAAGTCATTATTTATATCATAAGACGACATAATCCGGTACAACTCTGCATCGGATGGAGTAGCGGTCGGTCTTTGCGGGTCTTCCCGCAGCATAAACTCAATTTTTGCTTTCGCCCGATCGAGCGCGGGAGTGGCGGCCGCCAGCACCTGCTGGTTCACGCGCACGTTACGCGCCGTATTCGCGCGATCGAACGATCGCAGCGTAATCGCCACTGTCAACAAAATCACTACCAGCAACACCATCGTCACTGTCGGCAGCACAAACCCCGCCACCGGCAGTCTCGCCCTGCGGCCCATAGCCATCATGGCTTGCAGCATTGCTCTCATCAGCCGCTTCGCCCCGGATCTGGTAACACCAGCAATCCTCCGCAGCAGGGATACGATAACTTTGGATAATTTGCTCTTAAACATTGACGCCTTCCTGAATAATTTCAGAGATGGTATTGCTGGTAGTTACTGCTCGACAGTACAATCCCATCTTTATTGTTCCCATTTTTTGCAACTTGCATATCAGCCTTTTGCACAAATTTAAATCTGTACTTTGGCTGAAAAATAAAAACCACAAACCCCCAACCCAAATCGCCGCCGACAATACTATATTTTTCAGCGAAAGATTTGGTCCGCACGAATTAGATTTTCCTAACTCCACTCTAATCGAGTTAAATTGAAATGTCAGTGGCCAGAGCCAGAGTGAATTCGATCGCCCAAAAACAGCGATCGCGATCGTATCCGATGTATTTCTCAGCCCTTGTCTGGCGGGCTTTGTTGGTGTGTGCGCGTTGCTAGCGCTTGCAACCACCGGAATCTACAATCACGATCGGCCGATCGAGTGGTTATGCCTGTCAGCGCGCTCAAATCTAAATTGCGCGATCGAATTTCCGCCATGCCTCAAAGTGCCATCGAATTTCCGTGATACCTCAAAGCGCGATCGAATTTTCGTTTGCCCCCCAACCTGCCGGGGGTTAAAAACCCCCGGCGGACTATCGGTACAAATGCCAAATCCGAAACAATCAGTACAAGTGCAAAATATACAACCTACAACCCATGAAACAAACTCCCAAACCCCCCGACTTCATCATCATCGGTGCCCAAAAAGGCGGCACAACATCTCTGTACAATTACTTAATCCAACATCCCCAAATCGCCCCCGCCGCCCAAAAAGAAATCCATTACTTCGACTTTAACTTCGACAAAAGCCCAGACTGGTACTATGCCCAATTTCCCCAGCCCCGAACAGGCGAAAATATACTAACCGGAGAAGCCAGCCCCTATTATATCTGTCACCCCCAAGTTCCGCAACGAATCCACGATTTATGCCCGAAAGTTAAAATAATCGCCCTGCTGAGAAACCCAGTAGAACGCGCCATCTCCCACTATTATTACTATATAAAAATAGGCTACGAATCCCTATCATTACAAAGTGCGATCGCCGCCGAACCCGAAAGACTCAAAGGCGAAATAGAAAAGCTCACAGCCAACCCAAACTACTACAGTTACGAACACCAACACCACAGTTATCTAACCCGCGGCATTTACGCCGATCAACTTCCAGCGTGGATGAAACTTTTTCCCAAATCACAACTTTTAATCCTCAAAAGCGAAGATTTGTATACCAATACCTTCGGCACATACAACAGCGTCTTACAATTTCTAGAATTGCCGGCACACCAACTACAAACCTACGAAAAATACAACGCCACCCAATATCCCCCCATCAGCGACACAGTATACGAGCAATTGAGAGCATATTTTCGATCGCACAACCAAAGACTGGCCGAATTGTGCGATCGAGATTTCGGCTGGGACTAATCATGAGATATATAGCCTTTCGAGAAAAAGATGAGGTACGACTGGGCATCGGGCATAGGGCATAGGGCATACCTCACTTTTATGAGAACCGCTATAGATGAGGACTTTAAATACTAAATGCCGCCCTTAATAACAGCAGGGGCATTTCATTTGACCTAGGGGCAATCCTCCCGTGGTTGCCCGATTTTGTAGGGGCAATCCCCCCGTGGTTGCCGGATTTTGTAGGGGCAATCCCCCCGTGGTTGCCCGATGTCCCAAACGCCTGTGAAATCGTCTGTGGGAGGGGGCGGGCACGGGGGCACAGCCCTACAAAATCGCGGTTTCTCGGTATTCTCAATCTGCCATCACAGACAACACATATTCTCCTTGATTTACTGACTGATTGGTCGAAACATCAAAAATGAAAACATCCGATTCAGCACAAACATCAACCAAACTCGGAAATTCCCCATTCTTATTAAAGCTGAGAATTTGATAAAGCCGATCGCCCTTTTTGACACAACTCCCCAACTCCACTCGATTTTGAATCATCCCGCCCGCCGGCGCGTAGTATTTGATCGCGGAATTCTTGGGGGTGAAAATAACTTGATGATTCGCAGTTTCCGGCAGAGGAAATCCATCTATTTTCAATAAACCCTTACTTGCTAAGTAATTTTTGATTCCCCGCAAGCCCTTCGCCACAGACTCCGCATTCATTTCCATCCCCGAACCTAATTCTAAAGTCCAAGCTTCCACATCAAATTCGATCGCACTTCCCAACTCGGCCAAAACCTTCTCCAAAGCCAGCCAAGGCTTGAGAAACGCCTCGTCAAAAGCATCGCCGTCGTACTCGTCCATCAAGATAGCGCGATCGAGCAAAAAAGCTTTCGCACTCTCCTCGCGGGAATTAAAACAGTAAAGGTAATCTAAACTTTGATTCGTAGAACTGTGCAAATCGATCACATAGTCAGCATCCAAACACAAAGATTGTAGCTGATATCGGTAAAGTTCGCTGTAGGGGCGGCAGCTAGGAGCGTTAATTTTTGCCAACTCTTTCGCAAAACTCAAAGCAATCGCTTTTCTGTAATTAACTTTGACAGTATCGGCATCGAGATCGAGGTAAGACTTAGCAAAACCCAGAATATCTTCCCCTTGTTTTTCAAAATCCCAGAAAATCCGGTTCCAATTTACCCCATCATAAAGATTGTAGCGACCGGGGGAAAAATGGTGCGATCGCTGACTGACACCCACAGGATTGCAAACAGGAACCAGCCAAATTTCCCCGCTTAACTGACTGCTGTCCAAAGACATTAAAAACTCAATTAATTGGTAAATCACCGCATTACCGCTAATCTCAGCGCCGTGCAGGTTAGATTGGAGATAAGCTTTTTTGCCGGGAATCGCACCTTGAAACTTATAGACTTGCAGCGAAAGCCGATCGCCCGAAGCAAGCTGCACCACAGGAATAGTCGAAATAACAGGAATCATAGAGAAGGAAACTTGGGGAATGGGGAATGGGGAATTGGGCATGGGGCATGGGGCATGGGGCATGGGGCATGGGGCATTGGGCATGGGGCATGGGGCATTGGTAACTGGTAACTGGTAATTGTTACTAATGACTAATGACTAATGACTTATTCCTTGGAAATGGGGAATTGGGCATGGGGCATGGGGCATGGGGCATGGGGCATGGGGAATTGGGCATGGGGCATGGGGCATGGGGCATTGGTAACTGGTAACTGGTAACTGGTAATTGTTACTAATGACTGATGACTGATGACTGATGACTGATGACTTCATAGCCGATTTGGTGGCGAAGGTTTAAAATCAGTACAGTCCTCTGCTGATTTGCTTTTAGCAAGATTTCAGCATACTTACCCTCAAACCTGATAATAATCCTTGTGCCAGACACTGCCCAGAACCGCCCAAAGCTGGATCTGAAGACCATATTTCCCTTCGAGCTAGATAACTTTCAGAGAGAGGCGATCGCCGCCCTCGATGCAGGTAAATCCGTTGTCGTGTGCGCTCCCACAGGCTCCGGGAAAACGTTAATCGGGGAATACGCAATCCATCAAGCACTCTCCCGGGGGCGGCGCGTCTTCTACACCACTCCCCTCAAAGCTCTGTCCAACCAAAAGCTGCGCGACTTCCGCAGTCAATTTGGAGACGACAGCGTAGGTTTGCTGACGGGCGACATCTCCGTCAATCGAGATGCGCCGATTTTGGTGATGACTACCGAAATATTTCGGAATATGCTCTACGGTACGCCGATCGGAGCAGTCGGTACTTCCCTCACCGGAGTCGAAACCGTGGTACTAGACGAGTGTCACTACATGAACGATCGCCAGCGCGGTACCGTCTGGGAAGAATCCATCATCTACTGTTCCAGCGAAATTCAACTGCTGGCCCTCTCAGCAACCGTTGCCAATAGCGAGCAACTCACAGACTGGATCAACAAAGTCCACGGGCCCACAGAGCTCGTCTACTCGGACTTTCGGCCAGTGCCGCTGCAATTCCACTTCGCCAACCAAAAAGGGATATTTCCCCTGCTAGACGAGACCGGCAAAAGAGCGAATGTCCGGTTAGTCCCCAAAAAGAAGCAGCAAAAAGTAGAAAGAGGCAGCATCCCCACTCCGAGTTTGACCGATGTTTTGGCCCGGTTGGACGATCGAGATATGCTACCAGCAATTTACTTCATCTTCAGCCGTCGCGGGTGCGACCAAGCAGTCGCAGAAGTCGGCAATTTCTCCCTGGTTAACGAAGCCGAAACAGCCGAACTCAAACGCATCATTGACGATTTTTTACAGCGAAACCCAGAAGCAGAACGCTTCGGTCAAAAAGAAGCACTTTTAAAAGGCATCGCCGCCCACCACGCAGGCATTTTGCCCGCTTGGAAAGGCTTAGTAGAAGAACTCTTTGGCAGGGGTTTGATTAAAGTCGTATTTGCCACCGAAACCCTAGCAGCCGGCATTAATATGCCCGCCCGCACCACAGTCATTTCCACCCTGTCCAAGCGCACCGACAAGGGACACCGGCTGCTAAACGCTTCAGAATTCCTGCAAATGGCCGGTCGGGCGGGTCGGCGGGGCATGGACAAGCTGGGGCACGTAGTCGCAGTTCAGACGCGCTTTGAAGGCGCAAAAGAAGCCTCTTATTTGGCAACAGCCAAAGCCGACCCCCTCGCCAGTCAGTTTACGCCCAGCTACGGCATGGTGCTGAACTTGCTGCAAACTCACACTCTCGACGAAGCTCAAGAGTTGGTAGAACGGAGTTTCGGTCAATACCTGTCTACCTTGTACTTGCAGCCGCAGCAAGAAGAATTAGACCGGCTGCAAACAGAATTGGCGGTGCTGGAAAAGTCCCTGGCCGCCGGAGGAAATGTCTCCACCCTGGAAAAAGAACTCGCCCATTACGAAAAATTGCAGGGAAGGCTCAAAGAAGAGAAACGTTTGCTGAAAACTTTATTGCAGCAAGCTGAAGAAGCCAGATTTAAGGAAATGTCAGTAGCTGTGGCTTTTGCAGTGCTCGGAACGGTTCTGAGTCTCAAAGGCAAGCACGTTCCGACAGCAAAACGATCGCACACAACTCCTGTACCCGCCGTACTCGTTGCCAAAACCCCAGGTTCCGGCCAAGCACCAAATTTGGTGTGCTTGGGCAAAGATAACCGCTGGTATGTCGTCGCCATTAGCGATGTCGCTACCCTGCACGCCGAATTACCTCGCTTGAGCGTTGCAGATACCTTGAACCCGCCCTCGGAAATGCCCCTGAGACTCGGCCAGTGCCGCTTGGGAACAGAAGAAACTGCTTCAATTGCTGCATCGATCCCACAATTGCCCGCACCGGAACCGAGCCCAGAGGCGATCGAGCAACAGCAGAAAATCGCAGCCCTAGAAGCTAAGCTAGAAATTCACCCGGTTCTAGAATGGGGCAATCCCGGTACTTTGCTCAAACGCCAGCGCCGCCGGGAAGAATTGAAAAAAGAAATCCGCAAAAGCGAACAAGACTTAGAAAAACAGCGAGCTCGCTACTGGGAGCAATTTCTCAACTTAATCGACATCTTGCTGAATTTCGGCTGCTTGGAAAGAGTAGTTTCGGCAACTGGAAACCGAGATGACTCCTCCGACAGGTTGGTACCCACAATCTTGGGCCAAGCTTGCGCCGCCATTCGCGGCGATAACGAACTGTGGCTGGGTTTGTCCCTGATGTCTGCAGAGTTTGACGAACTCGACCCCCACCACCTCGCTGCTGCTTGCGCGGCCTTAGTTACAGAAGTTTCCAGGCCCGACAGTTGGACTCACTACTCGCTGTCGCCAGAAGTTTTGGCACCTTTGGACAATCTGCAAAAAGGCCTGCGCCGCCGGTTGTTTCAAGTTCAGTACCGCCACGAAGCTGCGATCCCGATTTGGCTGGAACGGGATTTAGTGACTTTGGTCGAACAGTGGGCTCTGGGCGTTGAATGGCTGGAACTGATTAGCCATACGAGTTTGGATGAAGGAGATGTGGTGCGGATTTTGCGCCGGACTTTGGATTTCTTGTCTCAGATTCCTCATGTTCCTCACGTTTCGGATTCTTTGCGGAGGAATGCTTGTCGGGCGATGCAGTTAATCGATCGATTCCCGGTGAATGAAGCTGCAACTTAGAAAATTGTTGACAGTTGACAGTTGACAGTTGACAGTTGACAGTTGACAGTTGACAGTTGACAGTTGACAGTTGACAGTTGACAGTTGGCTGTTGACTGTCCGGCATCTAAAATTGTCTTTTTGGTTTTTCAACCCCAATGCACCCAGGTTTTAATCTAAAATCGTTTCCGGTGGCATCGGTATTGTTCAAATGCCCAAATTTTCAAACAGTCAACTGTCAACTGTCATGAGGAATAGATGCAGATTTAAATCCAAAATCCAAAATCCAAAATCCAAAATCTAAAATCTAAAATCTAAAATCTCTCGATCGCACTTTGTCCTGATTCAGGTTCCAGAACAAGATAAAAAATTGTATGGTGCGGATCGTTCGCTCTTAATTGCTATTGAATTTTTCTCAAGCGGTGTGGTGATTAATTCTTATATTTATGCAACAAATCAAAAAGCCTCATCAAATGCCTGATGCCTGCTCTCAGGCTCAAAAAATTCGCTTTTTCACTTTCTTGCAAAGAGTCTTAATTGGAACTCTAGCTAGTACGTTACTCAATCTCTTCATCCTATTTCCCTCTCCGAGTTTCGCAGAAGTAGTTCTGGGCGTTGTTCGCAGTTCCGAGAATTCTCCCGACTGGGTAAAGATTACCACGCGCCTCTGGGAAAGCGGCATTGCTTACAAACCAATCAATCTCGAAGAAATCAAAAGTACGGCGGATTTAACAGGCGTTAACGTGCTGTTTTTGCCCAACATTGAAACTTTGACTCCGGCACAAATTAAAGTTTTACAAGCTTGGGCTTCCCAGGGCGGGCGGTTGATTGCTTCGGGCCCAGTCGGCCGCAGTTCCCCGGCCTTGGTGCGCCAATCTTTGCGATCGCTCCTCGGGGCCTATTGGGCTTTTCCGTTAACCCAACCCGCGACCCCGCAACCCCGCAGCCGCTGCCGGGATCTGGCCTGCACTACTTCTAGCAGTTGGATGCCGCCAGAACAAAAAAATGCCTCAGTCCAAGGCGGTGTCTTGATTCCGGCTGATGCAAACAGTCAAACTATTGCTACTTGGAAAGATAGTTCCGGTTCCTCCGCAGCCATCGCCACGGATCGCGCTACCTATCTCGGCTGGCGCTGGGGTAGCGACGGTTCGGCAAATGTAGATAAGGCTTGGCTGCAAGCCTCGATCGCCCGCTGGGGAGGCACGATCGCTGCGCCGCCTGCTGCGCCGCCAACAGCGACCGCGACCCCACTGCCAACTCCCCCCTCCAGAGTCACTAGAAACAGCCCTAGTTTGCCGCGCAGTACCCCGCTGAGCCGAGTTTCTCCCTCTGGTGCGCTGCCCGATCCAGTACCCGCAACTTTTACAGACCCTTCCGATCAGTCGGCGCCGGCGGGTTTGGACGTGCAGGCAAATTCCAATAAGCCGATCGTCAGCATTGAAGCGTACTTGATGCGCCAAGAACTCACCAACCTCCTCGGCCGGTTTGAAAGCGCCCTGACAGCAGCTAATTCAGCTAATACGCCTGTTAATCTCAATGCTGCTACCCCCCCTCAACTGGTGGCGGCAAGCAACAGTGCCGGCGGCCCGGCAGCCAGCCGCCCGCCTGTTCTGCAAGGGGCAACGGCGCGGGCGATCGCCCAAGCGCGGCAGGTTTTGCAAACTTTTGACCAACTCCTGCAAGAGCAAAACTACGCGGAGGCGAGATCGCAGTGGGTGGAAGCGCGGCAGTTGCTGTGGCAAAATTACCCGAAGGAAGGGCAGCGCGTTGGGGCGGAAATTCGGGCGGTTTGGCTCGATCGCGGGACGATCGTCGCAGCGCGATCTGAACAAGGTTTGGCGGCAGTGTTCGATCGGCTAGCCGCCGCCGGTATCAACACCGTTTTCTTTGAAACTTTGAATGCCGGATATACGATTTATCCGAGTCAAGTTGCACCGCAACAAAATCCCCTGACAGTTGGCTGGGACCCGCTGGCATCTGCGGTTAAATTAGCCCGCGAGCGAGGCATGGAACTGCACGCTTGGGTTTGGGTTTTTGCCACAGGAAATAAGCGCCACAATACTTTAATTGGTCAGCCTAGTTCTTATCCCGGTCCGGTGCTTTCCGCTCATCCGCAGTGGGCAAATATTGACAATAAAGGACGCACGCAACATCCTAACGATGGTAAATTTTATCTCGATCCTGCTAACCCGGAAGCGCGGAATTATCTGCTGCAAATTGTCAGCGAAATTGCCAACAACTACAAAGTAGATGGGGTACAATTAGACTATATTCGCTATCCTTTTCAAGATGACAATGCGAATTTTACTTACGGTTACGGTATTGCGGCGAGGCAGCAATTTAGGCAGTTGACTGGTGCAGACCCGGTGAATATTTCCCCCAGGGACGGCAGTTTGTGGCGGCAGTGGGTTGAGTTTAAAACTAATCAAATTAATACTTTTGTAGCTGAAGTTTCTCAGCTTTTGCGGCAGAATTATCCGCGCACAATTCTGTCGGTGGCGGTGTTTCCGCATCCGGAAAGTCAGCGGATTTACAAAATTCAGCAAAATTGGGAAGTTTGGGCTCGTCAGGGCATTGTAGATTTGATTGTGCCGATGACTTATGCTTTGGATACGAACCGACTTCAGCGCATCACCGAACCGCTGGTAAAGGAACAAATTCTCGGTTCGGCTTTGATTTCTCCGTCGGTTAAGTTGTTGACTCTCCCGGAAGTTGTGGCGATCGACCAAATTCAAGCTTTGCGCGATTTGCCGACTGGGGGCTATGCTATTTTTGCGGTGGAAAGTATCAGCAGCGGGATGCAGGGATTTTTTAACCGCACTCAAGGCCGACCGGTGCGTTCCACTTCTGCTGCGGAGCCGATTCCTTACCGACAGCCGTTTGCGGCGGCGGCTTCGCGGTATACTGCTCTCAAGCAGGAATGGAGTTTTTTGTTGGCTGACAATCAGTTGCGGGTGTCGGAATCTGAACTGAAAGTGTTGCAAAGTCGATCGGACGAATTGGCGCAAGCTTTGAGCAAATTGGCGGAAAATCCTTCAACGGAGAGTTTAGCAACTGCTAAAAGATTGTTAAGGAGTTTTCAATCTCAATTTCAATCTTCGATGCGCTTGCATTCTGCCGAAAATAGCTATCAAGTTCAAACTTGGCAAAATCGTTTGGAGAGTTTGGATATGCTGTTGCGTTACGGCGAAAGGATGGAGTTGAATCGCAGGTAATTGCAGGTTTTTGGGGTGTGTGCTTGTTAGCTACTGTTTGTTCAAACTGAGATGTTGCACCATTCTCAATAACCCTTCTCTGGGCGGGATCTCCTGCCCGCCCCACAAGAAAATGTACTTGTTGTGGAACAGGCCCGAAAGCCTGCGCTAGCGAGAATGGTGCAAGATGTGAGTTCAAACTGAAATGTTGCACGGTCCTCGTTTAATATCATGTCCGGTCGATCGACCGCGATTTTCGTAGGGGAGGGTTCGCCAAAAATACCTGCCAACAATCTCCCATCTCAAAAACCGTTCGGCTGACGCTCACGGCGAAGCCCGCCCCGACCGGGATATTATGGTTAATCGATCGGACATGATATAACAGGCTTTTCGGGCCCGTTCCGCGAAGAGTGAGTTTGATTGTGGGCAGTTGCTCTTCTAGCGGGCCCGTCCAAGACTTATTGAGAATGGTGCAACAAATCAGATGATCTAGACTTAGGTCGATCGCGCTTGGGCGATCTGTATCAGCAGTTACGAAAAAACTCTGATTAGAAATAGGCTATTTTGATGGAAATTGATCGGCGGTACTGTTGTCAGTAAACTACAGCAGAAGGAGAAAAGGAAGAGCAAAGGGAAGATGATTTCCAATCAGAACTCAAAACAATTACCAATGCCCAATTCCCCATTTCCAATTCCCAATTCCTCTTAAGATGAATATGTTTCCTAAACCCCTCAATCGTTTGGCTACAAAAGTTATCGGCAAAGCTTCATTACAAACAGTGCTCGTGGTACCTTTTTTAGTGCAAATTGTCGGCACGGTAGGAGTTGTAGGTTGGCTATCTTTCCAAAACGGCCAGCGGGCAGTCAACGATGTTGCCGCTCAGTTGCGGGGAGAAATTAGCGATCGCATCAAAGACCGCATCGAAAATTATATGTCAATTCCCCACATTGTCAATCACCTGAACCTTCAATCGATAAAATTGGGACAGTTGAACCTAGAAGACAAGCAAAAACTCGAACATCATTTTCTAGAACAAATTCAATATTTTGATTCGATCAGCATCATTTACACAGGCCAAGAAAATGGAGAACACTCTGGAGCAATCCGCACAAAAGATGGGACTTTGATATCGGCTGCTGACAGCTCGACTGGCAATAAATTAGCTCGATATACTGCGGACTCTCAGGGAAACCGCGTTCAATTAGTGCAAATTTCACCCAATATTTACGACCCGCGAACTCGCCCTTGGTACATCGCTGCCGCTGCGGCAAAAAAACCAATTTGGACTCCAATCTATACAGATTTTTTGACGAGGGAACTGGCAATTACTGCTGCTTTGCCTATCTACGACGAGGCTGGCAAGCTGATAGGAGTAGCTGGCAGCGATTTGCTGTTTTCCCGCATCAAAGAATTTCTGGTTAGCCTCAAAATTGGCAAGTCGGGGCAAACTTTTGTGATGGAGCGATCGGGGATGTTAATTGCTACTTCAACGGCGAGTCCAGAATTCGTGGTGGAAGGTAAAGAAATCAGGCGCATTAAAGCTTCAGAAAGCGAGAATCCGGTAATTCGCCAAACTGCACAACATTTAGATAAATCCTACGATAGCTTAGCTAAAATCAATAATTCTCAACAACTTACTTTTGATGTTGATGGCAAGCGAAATTTTATTCAGGTAGCTCCTTTTAAAGACGATCGAGGGTTGGATTGGCTAATTGTAGTAGTCGTGCCAGAGTCTGACTTTATGGAGCAAATTAACCTCAACACGCGCACGACTTTTTTACTGTCGCTTGCAGCATTGATGGGGGCGACAATTCTGGGGATTCTTACTGCTAAATGGGTAGTTCAGCCGATTTTAAGATTGAATGCGGCAGCGAAAGCTTTGGCGCGGAATGAATGGGATACAAAGCTCACTCTGGATCGCGAAGATGAACTCGGAGAACTTGCCACTGCTTTTAACAGCATGGCCGAGCAATTGCAGCATTCATTTACTTCTCTATCGGAAAGCGAAAACCGAGTAAAACAATTTTTCAATGCAGTACCGCTAGGGATTTATATTGCAGATACCAACGGTCAACCTCACTACATTAATCCTACCGGAAAGCAACTTTTATCTCAAGGGATTGTACCAGCAGATTCCGAAAGTTTACGTCAATCCTACCGAGTTTATTTAGCGGGTACTCAGGAAATTTACCCGGCCGAACGCGACCCAATTTTAAATGCTCTGCGGGGTAAAAGTGTAACTGTTGATGACATTGAAATCTCCTCGACTGACAAAACTATCCCCGTGCAAGTTTGGGGAAGTCCTATTTATGACGCTAGAGGACACATTATCTACGGGATGTGCGCTTTCCAAGATATTACAGAACGCAAACTAGCGGAGAAAGTATTAAAGGAGTACAACGACAATTTAGCAGTGCAAGTTGCAGAACGTACCGCCGATCTTGCCAAGGCAAAAGAAAAGTTTTCTAAAGCTTTCCGTTTAAGCCCTAATGCGATTACCCTGACTAGAATTAGCGACGGTCGCCACATAGAAGCCAATGAGAGCTTTTGTCGGATGATGGGGTACAGTCACGAAGAAATTATTGGAAAAACAGCGGTAGAACTCAATTTTTGGGCGAGTTTGGGAGAGCGCGACCGCATGATTCAAATGTTAAAAAACAAGACGGCTATTCACAATTACGAGCTGAGGTTTCGCAATAAAAATGGTACAGAAAGAACGGCACTGCTGTCGATAGAAACCATCGAGATTGAGGGAGAAGCTTGTTTTTTGTCGATTTCTAGCGATATTACCGAGCGGCAAAAAGCAGAAACTGCCCTCCGGGAAGCAGAAGAAAAGTACCGCAACATTTATGAAAATGCTTTGAATGGAATTTTTCAAACTGCTATTGACGGGAAATACATCAGCGCTAACCCAGCTTTAGCTAACATCTACGGTTACGACTCGCCTGCAGATTTAATAGCAGCACAGCCGAATTTTAATAACCAGCTTTACGTGAAACCCAACCGCCGCGACGAATTTGCAGCGCGGATGAAGGAGTACGGGATACTATCAAACTTTGAATCGGAAATTTACCGCAAAGATGGCAGCATAATCTGGATTTCGGAAAACTGTCGCGCTGTCTGCGATGAAGCAGGAAATCTACTTTACTACGAAGGTTTTATTAAAGACATTACTGATAACAAACAAGCGGAAATAAAAATGCAGCAGGCGAAAGAAGCGGCCGAAGCAGCAAACAAAGCGAAGAGTACGTTTCTAGCCAATATGAGCCACGAATTGCGATCGCCCCTGAACGCGGTCATCGGCTTTGCTCAACTCATGATCCGCAGTAAAACTCTGTCTCCTGAAAATCAAGAAGATGTCGCAATTATCCTGCGTAGTGGCGAACATTTGCTGGCTTTAATTAACCAAGTTTTAGATTTGTCAAAAATAGAAGCCGGACGCACTACAATCTATGAAAAAAACTTTGACTTGTACAAAATGCTCGACGATTTAGAAGATATGTTTGCTCTCAAAGCGGAGGAAAAAGGCTTGCAATTAGTGTTCGAGCGGGGTGCGGAAGTACCCCATTATATTTGTACCGATGAAGTGAAATTGCGCCAAGTATTAATTAATTTGCTCAACAATGCAATTAAATTCACTTCACAAGGCGGAGTGTCGGTGCAAATCAAAGGAGGAAGGCGGGGTGCAGACCAAAATAGCCGCGATCGATTGCCCGCTGGCTACTCGCTACATTTTGAAGTTAAAGATACCGGTGCAGGGATTGCTGCTGAGGAAATCCATCAGTTGTTTGAAGCATTCGTGCAGACGAAAACAGGTAAAGATTCTCAGGAAGGAACGGGTTTAGGTTTAGCTATTAGCCGCCAGTTCGTGCAATTAATGGGAGGTGAAATTACTGTTAGCAGCGAGATTGGGAAGGGTGCAGTATTTCAGTTTGACATCCAAGTTCATCTGGTTGAAGCTAGTGATATTGAGAGCAAAAAAACTCAACGTCGAGTTGTTGCCCTCGAACCGAATCAGCCGAGTTACCGCTTGCTAATTGTGGACGACAAACCTTTGAACCGCCAACTGTTAGTAAAACTTCTCAGTCCACTCGGATTTGAGTTGAGAGAAGCGAATAACGGTAAAGAAGCGGTTGATATTTTTATGGAGTGGGAACCGCATCTGATTTGGATGGACATGAGAATGCCTGTCATGGACGGCTATGAGGCAACGAAACAGATTAAAACTACAACTGGCGGTCAAGCAACGGCGATTGTGGCCCTAACTGCTAGCGTTTTGGAGGAAGAACGGGCGGTGATTCTTTCGGCTGGTTGCGATGATTTTATGCGGAAACCGTTCAGAGAGGAGGATATCTTTGTGGCAATGGGAAAACATTTAGGAGTGCGTTATATTTATGAAAATCCAACCGCAGTATCTGCAGCAGGTGTAGAGGAGTCAAGTCAGGAGGTGCTGACACCGGAGGCTTTCGCCTTTCTTTCTCCAGACTGGATGACCCAATTCAAGCAAAGTATTTTGAGTGTGGACATGGAGGCGATCGCGACTTCGATCGCACAAATCGGCACTGTCAATCCCTCTCTTGCAGGCAAGCTTCAAGATTGCATTAATAATTTTGAATATGACAAAATTTTGAACATAATCGAACTCAGCGAAAAACAGTAAATACCCGATGACTTCAACCTCACCTAAAACCAATCGAGCTAATATTTTAGTAGTGGACGATACGCCAGAAAACCTGCGGCTGCTGGCAGGAATTTTGAGCGAAAAAGGCTATCAAGTTCGCCCCGTACCCAATGGCAAGCTAGCATTGTCTGCTGCTCAAAAAATACCCCCGGATCTAGTGCTGCTGGATATTATGATGCCGGAAATGGACGGCTATCAAGTTTGCCACCAACTCAAAGCTTCTGAAATTACCAAAGACATTCCTGTTATTTTTATTAGTGCGATCAATGACGTGCTGGATAAAGTTAAAGCTTTTGCAGTTGGCGGAGTTGACTTTATTACTAAACCGTTTCAGGTTGAAGAAGTTTTAGCCCGGATAGAAACTCATTTAAAAATTTGTTCGCTGCAACAAACTTTGCAAGAAAAAAATCAAGATTTAGCAGCGGCGCTGCACCAACTGCAAGCCACCCAAGAGCATTTGATTCAATCGGAAAAAATGGCAGCCCTGGGACAACTGATTGCCGGCATTGCCCACGAAATCAATACCCCCCTGGGCATTATAGGTTCCTCTATTAATAATATAGCTAATTTCTCCGACGAGTTTTTAGAAAACTTCCCTGAAATTTATCAAGAATTTTCTGACGAAAGCAAAGCTTATTTTTTAGCTTTACTGTACAGAGCCACCCATCAAGAAGTTTTATTCACAAGCAGAGAGAAACGTAAATTTAAGCAGCAGTTGGCTGCGGATTTGATGGCAGAATATGTTGAAAATTTTGAGGAAATTGCCGATACTTTAGTTGACATGGAAATCTACGAAAAAATAGACGATTTGTTGCCGCTTTTTAAATCGTCGGATTGGGAAGTAGTTTTAAATAGTGCTTACCAGTTTGCTAGCTTTAAAAAAAGTATTAGCCTGATCCAAAGAGCAACAGCGAAGTCAGGAAAAGTAGTGTTTGCTTTAAAAACCTATGCTCATTTTGATAGCAAACCAGAAAAAGTCCAGGCAAACTTGCACGATGGCATCGAAACGGTGTTAACCCTTTATCAAAATCAACTGAAACACGGTATAGAGGTAGTGAAAAATTATGGAGATTTACCCCAAATTATGTGCTATCCCGATGACTTAAATCAAGTTTGGACTAATCTCGTGCATAATGCCCTGCAAGCAATGGATTATAAAGGTATTTTGACGATTGAGACTCGGCAGCAAGAGGCCAAAATTTTCCTCAAGTTTACTGATAACGGTAAAGGTATTCCCTCGGAAGTTATTCCCCAAATTTTTCAGCCATTTTTTACGACTAAATCTGCGGGCGAAGGTAGCGGTTTGGGATTGGATATTGTGAGGAAAATTGTGGAAAAACACGAAGGCACAATTGCTGTAGATTCTGTACCGGGGCAGACAACTTTTACAGTCTCGCTGCCAATCTATTAAACAAAAATAGTTTGTAGGGGGCTGATTCTCAGTGAAACTCGTCGCTGTCTCTCTGGCAAAGACAAGATTTAGGGCGATCAACCGAGTTTCTGTTCGGAAGTCATATTAAAATAATACCAGTTTAAAAAAAATGTAACTGCAGGCAAGTTCCCAACTATTATGAAATTAGTCATTCCGCATCTCAAACCTCAAAACTCAAATCTCTAATGGTATAAGATAGGGGACATATAGCGGTTCTCAGAAAGATGAGGTATGAATGACAGCTTATATAACCGCTGAAACTAACAGGGCCGGGGCCCAACTACGTCCGCGAATCTTTTTGAGAAAGGCTATATATCCTGCAGCCTCGCCCGAAATCAATAAGGTAGAAGCAAGTCATGTCGGTAAACCACTAAAATTAAAGCAGAGAGGAAAAGATGAATAAGCCTGTAATTATTTGCGTTGACGATGAACCCGATATTTTGAATACTCTCAAGACGCAGCTAAAAAATGAATTTAAAAATGATTACTTTTATGAATTAGCTGAAAGTGGCGATGAAGCTTTAGATTTACTGGAGGACTTTCAAGAAAAAGCTCAGGTGATTGTGGTTGTTTCTGATTGGCTAATGCCGGGAATTAAAGGTGACGAACTTTTAATTAAAGTTCACAAAAAATATCCTAAAATTATTAAGGTGATGTTGACTGGACAAGCGGATGCAGCGGCTGTTCAGCGGGCAGTAGAAGAAGCAGATTTATACTGTTGTTTGTACAAACCCTGGCAAAGCAAAGACTTAATAGAAACTATAAAATCTGGGCTGGGTAAGTTATGAAAAAACCTGTGATTGTTTGTATTGATGATGAACCTGACGTTTTGAATAGTTTAAAGATTGAACTGAAAAAGGCGATCGGCGATCGGTGTATGATTGAAACGGCTGAAGGAGGGGTTGATGCTTTAGAGTTGCTGGCAGATTTGCAGGCAGATGAATACGAGATTGCTTTGGTGCTTTCCGATTATATCATGCCGGATATTAAAGGGGACGAACTGCTCCGAAAAATTCACGAAAGCTCGCCGGAGACGCTGACCATTATGCTGACGGGACAAGCAGATTTGGAAGCCCTGAGCAATGCTATCAAGTATGCTAAATTGTACCGTTACATCCCTAAACCTTGGCAAAATGAAGACTTAAAATTAACTGTAGTAGAAGCAGTTCACAGTTATTTGCAAGATCAAAAATTAACAGATGAAATTCATAAACGCCAAGAAGTAAATGAGGAGTTAAAGCTAGTAAATGAGGCGCTGTCTGCTAGTGAAAGGCGCTTGAGTCAATTTTTAGAAGCTTTGCCAGTGGGGGTATCTGTTTATCATCCCGATGGTTCTATCGCCTATTTCAACCAGGCAGCGCGGGATTTACTGGGTGCAGACACTATCCCGGAAAGCACTGCGGGACAATTAGCTGCGACTTATCAACTGTATGTTGCCAATACTGATGAGCTGTACCCGCCGGATAATCTGCCAATTGTGCGGGCACTGAAAGGAGAATCTGTCAAGGTTGACGATGTAGAAATCCGTCAAGATGGCACAAGAATTGCGATCGAGATCAATACGACGCCGATTTTTGACGCTAGCGGAAATATTGCTTATGCGATCGCAGCTTTTCAAGATATTAGCGATCGCAAACAAGCCGAAAAAATACTAGCAGATTACCACCACACATTGGAAGCCCAAATTGACGAACGCACAGAACAACTGCAACAAGCCGCATTAGCTGCTGAAGCAGCAAACAAAGCTAAAAGCACGTTTCTGGCCAATATGAGCCACGAGTTACGCACCCCTCTCAATTCTATACTCGGCTTTGCACAAATCATGGAACCCAGCCCGGATCTGACAGTCGAAAACCGAGAAAATATGAGAATTATTCGGCGTAGTGGCGAACATTTGCTGACCTTGATCAATGAAGTCTTAGACTTGTCAAAAATCGAAGCGGGGCGGATGACGCTCAACCCGAAAAACTTCGACCTCTACCGCTTGCTTGACGATTTGCAAGATATGTTTCAACTGCGGGTACATAATGAAGAATTGCAGTTGCATTTCCAGCGCGATCCTGACGTTCCTCAGTACGTGCGAACCGATGATATTAAACTGCGGCAAGTGCTGATTAATCTTCTGAGTAATGCGATTCAGTTTACGCAAACAGGCGAAATTATCTTAAGAGTTATAAAGTTAGAAAAATCGGGATTTATGGATTTATTGGAGAGTCCCACAGCTTGCTTTGATACGACAAGAAGTATTCGGGAATTTTCGAGAACTAGCAGTGAGTTGGCAAAGGTTGAAGGGAGCGATGAGGATGAGAATTCAACTGTGCCGGGTTTTTTCCTTCTGTTTGAACTTGAAGATACAGGAGCGGGCATTGCTCCCGAAGAATTGGGCAATCTTTTTAAGGCTTTTGTGCAAACAGCTTCCGGCAAAAACAATCAGAAAGGTACGGGTTTAGGATTGAAGATCAGCCGTCAATTTGTCCGCCTGATGGGAGGAGAAATTGTCGTAGAAAGTCAACTGGAACTCGGCACAACTTTTAAATTTGAAATTCCCGTCGGTGCAGTGGATGTTGCAGAGCTTCCAGAGCCGCAACTTAACCGCGAAATTACTGGGTTGGAACCCGATCAACCCTGCTACCGGATTTTAATTGTGGACGATCGCGAAGACAACCGCCAACTTTTAGTCAAAATGCTTTCTCCTTTAGGTTTTGGGGTGGAACAAGCCACCAACGGCCAGGAAGCAATAGAAATGTGGGAAAGTTGGCACCCGCACTTAATTTTGATGGATGTGCGAATGCCGGTGATGGACGGCTACGAAGCTACTAAACAAATTAAGGCCAGAATCAAGCAGAGAGAGCACGAGCAGCAAGGAAACGGGGAAATGAATATTTCCGAGCCCGACTCCCCAATTCCGAAGATTATTGCTTTGACAGCTAGTACAATTGAAGGGAGGCAAGCGTTTGCTTTATTGGTCGGCTGCGACGATTTTATTAGCAAACCTTTCCGCAAAACAGATATATTTGATACCATCACCAAACATTTGGGGGTGAAGTATCTCTACTCTAACTCAACGGACTTTATCCCCACAGGCGATCGCAATAATTTATCTGGCTCCCTCTCTAATGCTGCGCTTGCTTATTTACCTACACTTCCCGCAGAATGGATAAACAACATGAAGCAGGTAATCCGCAGTGCTGATTTTGACTTAATTTTCAGGACAATCGACGAAATAAGGGAGCCTCATCCTGAATTGGCGGAAATCCTCCAGGGCTATCTCGATAATTTTGATTACCAGAAAATTCTCAATTTAATTGCCGAGTCGGAGGGATCGGATAATGGAGATGAAGGCTGAAAAAACTGAAAATTATCAAGCCGATATTTTAGTAGTTGACGATACGCCAGATAATCTGCGTTTGTTGATTAGAATTTTGCAAAAAAACGGCTATAAAGTTCGACCAGTTACTAATGGCTTGTCTGCCTTAGATGCAATTAAATCCAGCGCACCAGATTTGATTTTACTCGATATTATGATGCCGGATATTGACGGCTACGAACTATGTAAAAAATTAAAATCACAATCGCAATTTAGCGAAATTCCCATCATTTTTCTCAGCGCGTTAGAAGAAGGAATAAATAAAGCAAAAGCTTTTGAAGTTGGCGGAGCAGATTATATCACCAAACCTTTTCAGGTGAAAGAAGTATTGGCGCGAGTGAGCAATCAACTTACTGTGCGTTCGTTGCAAATGCAATTGCAAGAAAAAAATCAAAAATTGACAGCTCAAAATATGCAGTTGCACCAGGAAATCGCTGAACGGCACCAGGTAGAAATGGAAACAAGATTGCTGCTGCAGGCCACTCAAGCTATTAGCAAATCTGAGGACTTTGACTCTGCTATAGATGTGATTTTAGGTTTGATTTGCAAAGCTATTGAATGGAATCTGGGCGAAGCTTGGATTCCTTGCAGTGAGGGCTTTTTACAGTGCGCTACAGGCAGGTACGTCAGCGACTTGAGTTTTGCAAAATTCCGACAAACAAGTTGGCAGTTAATTTTTGCTCCCGGTGTGGGACTCCCAGGTAGGATTTGGCAGTCGCAGCAGTCGGAATGGATCGAGGATGTTTCTACTGCACCGCAACAAGTTTTTCTACGAGCGGAAATTGCGCGTAGCGTGGAATTGAAAGCGGCTTTTGGGGTGCCAATTTTGGCGGACAATCAAGTGTTAGCTATTTTGATTTTTTACCGCGAAAAAGCTCTGAAATGTCAGCCGCGCTTGTTGGAATTAGTGAGCGCTGTTGCTACGCAGTTAGGTTCGTTGATTCAGCGAAAACAAGCTGAAGCAGCGCTGAAAGTGCAGCAAGGACAAACAGAGAAATTGCTGCTGAATATTTTACCGAAACCTATTGCGGATCGCTTGCAAAAAGAGCAAAAGTTGATAGCGGAGCATTTTGATGAGGTGAGCGTCTTGTTTGCTGATTTGGTGGGTTTTACAGAGTTTTCCGCTCACAAAAGTCCGACGCAGTTGGTAGAAATTTTGAACGGGATTTTCTCGGAATTCGATAGGTTGTCTGAATTGCACGGGTTGGAAAAGATTAAGACGATTGGGGATGCTTACATGGTGGTTGGGGGTTTGCCTACGCCGCAGGAGAATCACTCTGAGGCGATCGCACTTTTAGCTTTGGAGATGCAGGCAGCTTTGAAGAGGTTTAATGCCAAAATGGGAGAAAATTTTCAATTGCGGATTGGAATTCACAGCGGTTCGGTGGTGGCGGGAATTATTGGGATTAGTAAATTTAGCTATGATTTGTGGGGGGATACTGTTAATGTTGCTTCGCGCATGGAGTCGAACGGATTGCCTGGTAAAATTCAAGTGACGGCGGCGACTTACGAGCGTTTGAAAGAGAAGTTTGTTTTGGAAGAACGGGGTCATATCCCGGTTAAAGGTAAAGGAAAAATGCTGACTTACTGGTTGATTGAAAAACACAAAAAATCTTTTTAATTTTTTGATGTAATTTCAATTAATATGAAACGTATAGCCTTTCTCAGAAAGATGAGGTACTCATGGGCATAGGGCATAGGGCATAGGGCATAGGGCATAGGGTATACCTCACCACGCTTGAGAACCGCTATAGACTGCATTTATACTTTCAGGAGGGCTAATCCTTTGCAAACAGTTGAAACAAAATCGCCGACTGCATTGAAAAGAGTCTTGGTTATTTTAATATCACTGCTAGCAGTAGCGGTACTGTCGATCGTTACTTTTATCGCTATACCTGGAGAAAAAACAATGTTTTCTGGAACCAGACCTGCCAATATCGGGATTCAGTCAGGCAAACTCGCAGCGTGCCCGAGTTCCCCCAACTGCGTCAGCAGCTTCAGTCAAGATGCCGAACACAAAATTGAGCCTTTGGCATACACTTCGTCCCAGAGTGAAGCGATGGTAAAGCTCAAAGGGACGATCGAGTCCTATGGCAAAACTAAAATTATCACGGCAACCGATCATTACCTGTATGCGGAGTTCACCAGCGCTTTGATGGGGTTTGTTGATGACGTTGAATTTTTGGTAGATGATGAAGCAAAAGTCATCCACGTGCGATCGGCTTCGCGTCTGGGACAGTCGGATTTGGGAGTTAACCGCAGTCGGATAGAAGCTATCAGAACTCAATTCAATCAACTCTGAACTTAAAATTTCGGCGTTGCTGATTTACGGTATGAAACGTTAAATATGCCCGTCATAGAAAGCAGTATTCACAAAGCTTTTGGATTTTAAAGTTATTTTTTTCATACCCTGATTAAGCAACGCCGATCGAGTACAGCTTAGCAAAGGGGGGACAAGAGCGCCCACTCTACAAAACTTTTGCAAAAAATAACTTGACATCCCAGTCTCCCCGTGCTAGCTTTTCAAATAGTATTGTGTTTAATCCACAAATCCCAGCTCTTCAGCTATGTTCACAGCCAACAGCTATTTTTATTTTTGGTACAGCCAAGTTCGCCCGGAGTGAATTTGCAATTCACTGTGAACATCCGGGCGAACCGCAGATTAACACCTGCGGTTTTGTTTTTTCTAATTCTTTTCACAACAACCAATCGAGTACAAGCGAAAACAGCAATGACATTATTCAGTAACTGGTACTACAGCTTTTATTTTTGGCCCAACAAGAGTTCTGGGTAAATTGTCGCGCTGTCTTTTCGCACCAACCCGGAACTCTTAAAAGTTCCGGGTTTTTTGTTGTCAACCACCTACTTAAATTTCCCGGAGAATTCCCTCATGTTAGAAGCCAAACTCGCAACCAAATCTCATCCCGAACACCAAACAATTGTCAAACTCTCAGAAACAGTCTCAGTCGGCGGCCAAGAATTATTAATCATCGGCGGCCCCTGTACCGTGGAAAGTTCAGAACAAATGGAAACAGTCGCCCGCCAACTATCCGGCGCATCCGTGCAAGCTTTGCGGGGGGGAGTCTACAAACCGCGCACATCTCCCTATGCTTTCCAAGGGATGGGAATTGAGGGACTGAAAATTTTAGCCGATGTCAGCAGGCGTTACGGTTTGCCTGTGGTGACAGAGGTAATGTCGATCGCCCAAATCGAGCCCGTTGTCACCTATGCTGATATGCTGCAACTAGGCAGTCGGAATATGCAAAACTTCGAGCTGCTAAAAGCAGTAGGTCAAGCCGGAAAACCCGTCCTCCTAAAACGCGGTTTGTCAGCCACAATTGAAGAATTTGTGATGGCCGCCGAATACATTCTCAGTCACGGAAATCCTGATGTAGTTCTGTGCGAAAGAGGCATCCGCAGCTTCGACAATTACACCCGGAATGTATTGGATTTAGGTGCAGTCGCAGCGCTAAAACAGTTAACTCATTTGCCAGTAATTGTAGACCCTTCTCACGCAGTCGGCAAGCGAGAATTAGTCGCGCCACTAGCCAAAGCAGCGGTTGCTTGCGGTGCTGACGGATTAATTGTTGAGTGTCACCCGCAACCGGAAAAATCGGTTTCTGACGCGCGGCAAGCTCTTTCTTTGCCAGATATGGTAGATTTAGTTGCGAGTTTGCGCCCTGTAGCCGCCGCCGTTGGGCGGTGCATACCCGATACTAATTTATATTCCAAGGTATTAAGTTTGAAGTGATATTGTTAGGATTAATGGCAACTGTCACAACGAGGCGTTAACTGTTAGGTATGTAGTTGCGCTTCAGCGCTCTTTCCGGGAGCATCTCATATTTGTAAAAACACTTCTTCTTGCTCCTTCTTTGTTCCTTCTGACTCTTTCCTCCTGGCTCCTGGCTCCTGGTTCCTAACTCCAATTTTGGGCTTAGCTGCTTTCATGGAGATGCTCGCGCTCTTTCCTAAGCTAAGAGCGCTGAAGCGCAACTACGTACCTGTGTTTAATCTGGCAGTTGGCATTAGTCCTAAAGGTATAACTTTTAACGTCAAACTCTACAGTCGGTTTTAACCGGCTTTAGCTTTGAGGCAGGGGTTTAAACCCCTGCCGGAATCTGCAAAAGCGCGTGTTTCACGAATTTAGATTAAAATAAAAAATAATACTGTCACCTACAAAATTTTGCTTAATTATGGCAATACTACTTAACGTTCCCTCGATCGTCTGTTCTGGCTGCGGTGATACAATTACCAAAGCCATCAAAACTGTTGAATCCGACGCTACTGTCAATGTGGATGTCGCAGCTAAGACTGTTACAGTAGAAGCTCAAGCTTCTGAAGAGTCAATTAAACAGGCGGTTGTTGCTACGGGCCACACAGTCCAAGATTGATATTGAGTTTGGTGAGGGCGGGTTTACGAGATTATTGGTCTTAGGCCCACATTATTGGTAAAAGCCGCCCCTACAGAATTTTAAATCCATTACCAATGCCCAAAAGATTATTCTTCGTCTAAGTGTTCGGCGACTGCTTGGTAAAGTTCAAAAACGTGGCGATCGAGTAAACTATAAAAAACTTGTCTCCCAACCTTGCGGTAACTTACCAACCGCATCGCCCGCAATGCCCGCAACTGGTGCGATACTGCTGACTCGCTCATACTCAACGCCGCAGCCAAGTCGCACACGCACAGTTCTTGTTTTGCCAAAACCGACAGCAGCCGCAGGCGGTTCGCATCTCCCAAAAGACTGAAAAACTCTGCCATCCGCTGGGCTTTTGCGGTGTTGAGAACTTGTGTTTGGATGTCCCCGGCCCGCAAACAGTCAACTAGGTGCGACGGATCGCACGTTGGTGTATCGTTTTGTTCGTGAGACTGACTTATCGCTCCATTAACAGCAGAGTTGGGTGACATCTTTTCCAGCCTGGTTTTAATTCTCATTTTCATTTTAGTGCGATCGGCAAACCTTTTGTAACAAAACTTTTACATTCCCTTGACTAATATCTGAATATATGTTCATATATAAGTACAGACAAACAACCCCACCAGGAGAAGCTCAAATGACTACCGCCACCGAAACAAAATGTGCCTGTCCTTCATGTTCGTGCGTTGTCAACGTCAGCGAAGCCATTGAAAAAGACGGCAAACAATACTGTTCCAGTGCTTGCGCTGACGGCCACCCCAACGGCCAAGGCTGCGGCCACACCGGCTGCGAGTGCCACAAATAAATATTCGGCTTCAAAAAAGGTTAATCACCAACTGCCAAATATATCTCAAGGGAGATGCGAACCGCGCATTTCCCAATTTTTTTGCTTTTAGGTTAAAGAAAAGTTAAAATAAAGCTAACTTAAGGTTAAGACTGCATTAATAGACTAAATACAGAGCGAAAAAGCACAATTGCTACTTACCCAATACAATAGAAGCAAGTTAGCGCCGCGATACTGAGTACAAATAGTGCTATTAACAGCAGAGACCGAACCAAAAGTTGAATACCAAAAGTTAAATTAGGAGGGGGCAATGAAAGAGCGGGAAGATTTTTTACATCCTCGCAATCGCTACTACGGTGATTTCACGCCAGAAAACTTGGCGTTTAATGCTAATTTGCAGGAGTTTGCTCAAAAAATAACTTATATTTGCTCGCTGGAAACTGGGGGGAAAATTAGCGCTGAGAAAGCCTATAAAGATATTAAAGCGCTTTGGAAAGACTTAAAATCCTCTAAGAAGCAATTGGGAATTGGTCAAAAACCCCCCAGTACCGAGGAACCCAATTCACCTTAAAGTCATCGCAGCAAGCGCAGCGTTTGCAATCGAAAACCCCTGCGATTGCGAGCGCTGCATTTTGCTGCGTACCCAGCAAATGTAAAGTGCTTGCTAGCAGGCGAACTTGAGACAGTCTATGGTTTGGAATTTGGTGCAGTTTCTCCTGCAAATGAAGTACAATTACCGCCGAGACCAGAAGCAATCGCGCAAGTATTAGTTTTCAGCATTCCCTGATATGTATCAGCACCGGTGCCGGGGCCGCCCAACTCGTCGCTGTAAAGTTCCTTGCCCGAAATTTCGACATTTGCCTCCCTCGCCACAGTCTCGATCAACTTCGGGTTAGTTGTAGTTTCGGCAAAAATTGTCGGTACTCCTGCAGTCTTAATTTCTGAGGATAATTCGGCAATTCTTGCTGCGGCGGGCTGTTCCTCTGTCGTCACGCCCTGCAAAGCTCCAGCCATCTCCAAACCGTAAGCATCGGCATAGTAACTCAGAGCATCGTGAGTTGTTACTAACTTGCGTTTTTGGGCGGGAACGGTCGCAATTTGAGCTTTGATCCAAGTATCTATTTTTTGCAACTCATCTGTTAAGCTTGCTGCATTTTTGGTATAAAGTTGAGCATTGGCGGGGGAAACTTCGATCAATTGATCCCGGATTGTTTTTACCATACGGATGCCATTTTGAGGGTTATGCCAAACGTGAGGGTCAGGGACTTTTTCGCCTTCTGCATGGGGTTGGTTTTGGGCTTTTTCTTCACCGTGTTCGTGCTCGTGTTCGCCCATCAGCGGTTTGGGAACTGCGAGTTCGTGGACGGCGATTTTGGGCGCGGAATTACTGCTGGATTCAATTAATTTAATGATGCTGGGTTCGTGGTTGTAGCCTCCGTATAAAATCAGATTTGCTGTTTCAATCGCTTTGCGGTCTTCCGGCTTGGTTTGATAGGCGTGGGGGTCTTCTCCGGGCTTGATGAGACAGGTGGTGTCGATCGAACTTTGAGCGATTTGTTTAGTTAGGTCGCAGATAACGCCAGTCGTGGCGACGACTTTTGGCAAGTTGGCCGCCCGACTGGCTTGAGTTTGAGTTGCGGCGGGACTCTCTGGCGCCGGAGTGGTTGCGTTCTGTCCTCCACTGCACCCAACCAGCCCGCAGCCAATTGCCAAAACAGCCGCACCCCACAATCGGCCGGTTTTTCTTTGTATCTTCTTTAACATTTTAAGCTTTGGAACGATAATCGTTATTGCTTTTTCGAGTTATCCTATTCTAGTAGCTACGAACAAGAATCGTTCTCAAAATCTCGAATTATGTTAGAAGTGCAAGACTTAGCTGTCAATTATCGAGGAATTTCGGCCCTCAACAGCGTGAATTTCCAGTTAGATCCCGGACAATTAACTGGTGTCTTCGGCCCCAACGGCGCGGGGAAAAGCACGATGGTGAAAGCGATGCTGGGATTGATCCCGGCCTGTCGGGGTTTGGTGAAATATCAGGGGCGGCTGCTGAAGGAACAGTTATCGCGGGTGGCGTATGTCCCGCAGCGATCGCAAATTGACTGGGATTATCCGATTACGGTGTGGAATGCGGTAATGATGGCGCGAACCGTCCAGACTGGTTGGTTTCGCAGTCCTTCAAAGCAGTCGCAAGAATTGGTGAAAGCTGCTTTGCTGCGGGTGGGAATGTGGGATTTGCGCGATCGGCAAATTGGCGAACTGTCTGGCGGACAGCAGCAGCGGATTTTTTTAGCAAGGTCGATCGCCCAACAAGCCGATTTATTCTTCTTCGACGAGCCTTTTAACGCGATCGACAAAGCAACCGAAGAAATTATTTTCGATATTTTTGCCGAACTCAAAGCCGAAAATAAAACCTTGCTAGTAATCAGCCACGATTTAGGCGAAACTTTAAAACAGTACGACAATTTATTATTGCTAAATAAGCAGTTAATTGCCACTGGTTCCTGCCGGGAAGTCCTCACCGCAGCCAATATTCAAAAAGCCTATGGATACGATTTAAGTTTAGTTGCTGCCTAAGCAAAAAAAGATTTATCTTTAAAGTTGATTGTGGCACGGGCGTCCCGCCCGTGCAGTTGATTGTAGTTTTAAAAATCTTATTATCAAGGAAATTTAATGTTAAACCTACTAATTGAGCCGCTACAATTCGAGTTCATGCGAAATGCTATCGGTGTCGGAATTTTGCTAGGAATTCTCTGCGCCGTTGTTGGCTCCTACTTAATTGTACAGCAAATGGGAATGATGGTGGACATGATTGCCCATTCAGTATTAGCAGGATTGCCAGTAGCTTTTTCTTTAGGTTTCAATATTTCGATCGGCGCGTTTATATCGGGAATTATCAGCGCGGTAATTATGGCGTGGATTCAATCGCAATCGCGCCTCAAAATAGATGCCGTCATGGCATTAATTTTATCTACATTTTTAGCAATTAGCGTCACCTTGATTAGCCTGTTGCGGACAACCAAATTAGACCTAGACGGTTTTCTGTTCGGGAATATCTTGTCAGTTGCACCTGCTGACGTGCAGCAGACTTTTGTCATAACTTTGATAATTTTGGTGGCGGTTAAACTCCTTTACAAAGAACTGCTATTCTATACTTTTGACCCGCTGGGGGCGCAAGCGTCCGGTTTGCCTGTAAACTGGATTTATTTCGGGATGATTTCGGCGATTACGCTGACGATTGTTGCGAGTTTGCAAACTGTGGGGGCGCTGTTAGTAATTTCGCTGTTAATCGGGCCGGGAATTACGGCGTATTTGTTGGTAAAAGAGCTGCATTTAATGATGGGATTGGGAGCTACTATTGGGATTATAGCTAGCGTGACTGGTATGTATCTCAGCTATTATTTGAATATGCCCTCTGGTGCGGCAATTGTATTAGTTGTTTTTGGGTTATTTTTAGTAGCTTTGCTGTTCAGTCCCAGTCAAGGAATTTTAACAAGAAAGAGATGATAACACTCCTGGATGCACAAGGTTTATCTGTTGTGCGTTTTTTACGCTTACTTACGCAAAAAGTAATTCCCGGCCCTACTTATAGTAATCTAGGATTTTGTAAAGATCAAGTTCAGTCCAGGACGCACTTCGAGGCTAAGAAACCGGGTTTTTTACTCGATGCAGTCTGCAACGAAGTAGACGGTCGAAAAACGCGGTTTCTGGACACCCGTGGGTAAGTCATAAAGTTTTCAATTTTTATGTTTTGGTCAAACGGATGCCTGTGCGAACTTAGCGCCGCCCGAACTCTTTGCCGCCGATAGATTTATGACCAAACCAGCAATTCACCTCGACAGCCGCCGGCCGCGAGAAACTGGCCTTCGGGATGCCATGCGAGACAGGAAAAACCGTCCTCTGCACCTTCTAAAATTTGCAGCAATTGTTCTGCTTCGTACCACAAACAAACTTGACCGTCTGCGGCGGCAGAAGCTAATAAAAATGTGCTATGTTGAAAGGCGATCGCATTTACCACTTTTTCATGCACTTCTAACCCCCAAGAATCCCAACCGATACTTTCATCAGCGTGTTTTTCCCACACTGAAATACCTTCAGAACTCGCAGCAGCTAACAAAGGCGCACCCAAGGAATTAGTTTGATCCGACCAAGCTAACTCCCGAACTTTCCCCGGAAAACCCTGCATTACCCAGGGTTCAAAATTGCCCCATTCATTAACAATTAGAGTGTTGTCCATATTGCCGCAAGCTAAATATTCCCCTTGTGGCGACCAAGCAATTGCGCCGGTTGCAGAGGGTACTGATAAAATTTCCGGGTCTTCGTCCCAGTCTTCGCCATGCCAAACTTTGACGCCTTTATAGCCGCTAACTGCCAGATATTGAACCATCGGATGCCATGCTAAATCGAGGATAGATGATGAGTCGAAATTTAGCGTTACTTCAACAACATTATCCTCAGCATTCCATACTTGAACGTAGCGGCCCATACTGAAAGCTAACTGATTGCAGTTGGGACTCCAAGCTAACTTGTCAACCCAGACGCGCTGGCGATCCAAATCAGCAATTAATTCCCCAGAATTAACGCGCCAAATTCGCACTTTTCCATCTTGTCCGCCAGCAGCTAGGAATTGACTGTCGCGGGAAAAAGACAAGCAATCTGCTGATTTACCCGTAGCAGTTTGTAGCGTTTGCAAGGACAATTCATTAACTGCCCCTACTGCCACCAGCATCACTTCGCCCGCAGCGGAACAGACTGCTAAAGTTGTACCGTCCGGCGACCAAGTAACAGCAGTTACGTAGTCAGACAGCATTTCTTTAGCGTGAACTTGCAGGGTTAGTTCACTTTTATTTGTCTTTTTGTTACCCATATTTATTGAATCTGAGATGTTGCACTCTTCTTAAGAACGGGCAAGATGCCCGTTCCACAAAAGATGAATTTTCTGCTCGCTTCACAGGCCGGACAGCCTGTTCCACAAGCAGAAAAGATGAATTTTCTTCTCGCTTCACAGGCCGGACAGCCTGTTCCGTTTCACAAGAGATCAATTTTCTGCTTGTGGAACAGGCATCTTGCCTGTTCCTAAAAGGCTTATTAAAAATGCTTCAATATGTCAGTTAAACCAGACATTTACAAAAATCCTCTCGCAATTGATTTTCATTTAAGTTGCGACCGATGAATACGAGTTCATTTTTCGGAGTTTCGGTAGCTTTCCAAGGTCGATCCGGTCTGCCGTCGAACACCATGTGTACTCCTTGGAAAACAAATCGCTTGTTGTCTCCAGCGACATTCAAAATGCCTTTAGTCCGAAAAATATTCGGCCCTTGAGTCCGCAACAATTCCTCAATCCAATCACTAAATTTGTTCCCATCAATAGCACCGGATTCTACTATGGCTACCGAAGTAACAGTTTCGTCGTGTTCGTGATCGTGCTCGCCCAAAAAGTCGGGCTCGATTTCTAATGCCCGGTTCAAATCAAATGCTTTGACGCCCAACAAAGCATCCATTTCTAATTCAGCGTTGCGGGTGCGGTAAATTTTTGCCATTGCATTCATGGCGCGAATTCGCTTTTCTAATTCTGCCAATTCTTCGTCGGTCACTAAATCAGTTTTGTTGAGCAAAACTACATCAGCAAATGCAATTTGTTCTTGAGCTTCGTCTGCGTCCCAGTGCTGCCAGATGTGCTTGGCATCGACTACGGTGACAACTGCGTCTAACAGCAATTTTTCCCGCATATCTTCGTCTACAAAAAAGGTTTGAATTACGGGTGCGGGGTCGGCTAAACCTGTGGTTTCGATGACTATATGGTCGAATTTATCTCGCCGCTTCATCAAGTTGCCGATAATCCGAATTAAATCGCCGCGGACTGTACAGCAAATGCAGCCGTTGTTCATCTCAAAAATTTCTTCGTCGGCATCAATTATCAGTTGGTTGTCGATGCCTACTTCGCCGAATTCGTTGACGATGACTGCAACTTTTTTGCCGTGTTCCTGTGTTAAAATGCGGTTGAGCAGCGTAGTTTTGCCTGCGCCGAGATAACCCGTGAGAACGGTAACAGGAACTGATTCGATCGCCCCAGCAGTCACCATACTTGACCTCGTTTGTTCTACAATGATAACCATTATCGCTATTTTACACCAGGCAAGCTGCTAGTAGCAAGAATATTACAAAATGTTAATAAATAGTTCGCTGGAGACTTTAAGGGCAGGTTGTAGGAAAAATAGACAAAATAATGCTTGCGGGCTATCATAAATCAATCTATACATTTCATCTAAAAAACACCATGACTCAGCTATCAGAAAAGCGAAAAGCGCTGCGGGGTAGAATCTCTCCCGAACGGACTATACCACCCGAAGAATTAGCAAGGCGCGCAGCAGAAAAAACTGAACTCGGTTTGCGCTGCCGCGAAATATTTGAGCGAATTCGCCCGAAACTGATCGACGAGTATTACAATTGGTTTATTGCGATCGAGCCGGACAGCGAAGAATACTTAATTGACCCTACACTGTTAGGCATTGTTCAAAAAATCAAGGAACACTACGGCGATAAAAAAGTGATGCTAACAACCTTTCGCCTCAATGAAACAGGAACCTGTGGCAGAATATGATATCAGGTTGGTTTGGCGAAAATGGAGAGTTGTTTTTTGAGATAGAATTAATTGCCTCTAATGGCGAGATTTTTCCTGTAGAAGTGATGCTAGATACAGGTTTTACTGCAGGCTATCTGGCAATTAATTTTCAAGATATGGAGGCTTTGGATTGGCCGTTAGTTCAGTCTAAATTCACGCTGGCTACAGCGCGGGGAGATGCTTTATTTGACCTCTATGAAGGTCGAGTCATTATTGATGGTCAAGAGTTTATCGTTCCGGTTCATGTGGGAGAGGATCTCCCGGAGATTTTAATCGGTTCGCAATGGTTAGATAGGATGCAGTTAGTTGTTAATAAACCGATCGGCATTTTGACGTTACAAACAGTATCGAGTGCAGAATGATTGCAGATCGATCGCCCTTTTCACAAAAAAGTGATCGCCCGCATTCAACTACAAAAATGACTGTATTTTAGCAGAGTCGAGTTCCCGACCGATCAGCACTAATTTGGTTTGGCGGGGTTCGGAAGATTGCCAAGGGCGATCGTAAAAATATTCTATCCGCGAACCCACACCTTGCAACACCATCCTCATCGGTTTCTTGGGAACCGCCACAAACCCTTTAATCCGATAGATTTCCTCCTGCTGCATCAACGATTGCAGTTTTTTCACCAAAGCTTCAGGTTCAAATTCGCGATCGGCAATAAAGAAAGTCGAGTTAATATCATCATCGTGCTCGTGTTCCTCCTCAGTGTCGTGGTGACTCGGACGAGACTCCAAATCATCCTCAACCGCCGCATTAAATCCCATTAGCACATCAGGGTTAATTTCGCCACCTTTGCAAGGCACAATTTTTACACTCGGACGCAACTCTTGCTGCAACCAGCTTTGGACTTTCTGGTGAGTTTCAGCATCTACGCGATCAACCTTCGTTAAAAGTACCATATCGGCACAGGCTAACTGGTCTTCAAACAATTCCTCGATCGGAGTTTCGTGATCTAAACTCGAATCAGCCTGCCGCTGTGCCATCAAAGCATCGATATCACCCACAAAAGTACCGCTAGCAACAGCTTCGCAATCGACAACAGCAACCACACCGTCCACTGTAGCACCCGTGCGAATTTCCGGCCAGCGAAAAGCTTGAATCAAAGGTTTAGGAAGTGCGAGGCCCGAAGTCTCAATTAAAATACAATCAATTTGTTCTCTGCGCTTCAACAATTCTTGCATAGTCGGCAAGAATTCCTCTTGAACAGTGCAGCAAAGACAACCATTTGTTAGTTCAACAATATTGCTGCTAACATTTTCTTCTTCGTCGCAAACTTGGCAATCGCGCAGCAGTTCTCCGTCAATTCCAATTTCGCCAAATTCGTTCACCAGAACAGCAATGCGGCGACCTTGATTGTTTTGCAATAAGTGGCGAATTAAGGTAGTTTTGCCGCTGCCGAGAAAACCAGTGATGACAGTAACAGGAATTTTGTGCATTGATAATTTAGTTGTTGTAGTGTGATTGAATATCTTTCAATTTTTGGTCAGGCAATTGCTGACAGGAAACTCGTTAAACCGACAGTCCGGCAGGGGTTTAAACCCCTGCCTCAAAGCGAAAGTCCTCGCTATGAGGACTAATGAGTTTAAAATTTTTATTCTCAGTCCTCTGCAAGAGGACTTTCGCTATTAGCCAGGGACTTAAGTCCCTGGCGGATTGGTGGCTTTAGTTATCGCCGATGGGCAGAGGATGGTAACGAGAAAGGCTCTAACTTCCCAGCGGTGGAATCTTTGCTAAAACGCCTTTTTTCAGAGCTTGAGGACGCTCATACCAAGGCAATAAACCGTCCGGTTTAGCATAGTATTGACCCGCGCATTCGAGTACAGCTTCGACGGTTTCCGACTCATTGGCAGGTAAATCGCCAAACAGATAAGTGTACTTTCCAACAGCAGCAAAAGACACCGCACAAGAGTGACTGCAAGCACTCATGCACTCAACTTCTTGAATCTCAAACTTATCCGAAAACTCCCAATTTTTAGCGAGTTGCGACAAATTTTCCATGAATTGTTGACCGCCGCTTTTGCCTTCTCGCTGGCCGTTTTTCCAAACACTAGCGCAAGCAGTGCAAACAAATAGACTGTGCTTGGTGCGTACAGCCGTGTTAATTCCATCCATCATCCGTACCTCGCAGATGCGTTCAAAAGTGAGTTAGATATCGGCGGGCATTCTGACTTGAAAAACCACAAGGGTTTCATTACAGTTGCGGGACAGCGCCGGACTTGCACCGAACTTTCCCCGTTTCCTCTAGCGGCTGCTCCCCGCTAGAACCGATCGCGAAATCACATCATACCGCACTTGCCGCCAATCGATTTTAGATTTTAGATTTTAGATTTTAGATTTCAGATTTCAGATTGGAGAAAGCTACCGCAGGGATAACTCTGGGGACTGATTTAGTAGTTTGCAGGGTGCGGGGCGCGCACCCTGCAGACTATAAATCAAGCAGTTTCGTGCTGCCTCCATGCGGGATGCCACAGCAATTCGGCAGTCGATCGCTTCTCGACCATTTCAGGAGTAATCTTACAGTGAGCCACATCCTTGCGAGAAGGCAACTCGTACATCACATCTAGCATTAACTCCTCTAAAATGCTGCGGAGAGCTCTCGCGCCGGTTTTGCGGCGGTAGGCTTCCTGGGCGATCGCCCGCAGCGCTTCCGGCTGGAATTCCAATTCCACGCTGTCCATTTTCAACAGCTTTTGATACTGCTTCACCAGCGCATTTCGGGGCTCGGTCAATATCTGCATCAAAGCTGCTTCATCCAGCGGCGAAATCACCGTCACCACCGGTATCCGCCCGACAAACTCAGGAATCAAACCAAACTTGACTAAATCGTCCGGCTGTACCTGCTGCAAAATATCAGCGGCCCGCTTGTCTTTCGCCGGCAAAGTCGAGTTGCTGTCGCTTTCTGTTGGCTGAATAAAGCCCAAGGATTTTTTACCCAAACGCTGTTCAACTATTTTTTCCAAACCGACAAAAGCACCGCCACAAATAAATAGAATTTTGCTAGTGTCAACTTGAATAAAATCTTGGTAAGGATGTTTGCGGCCGCCTTGCGGGGGCACGTTAACCACCGTTCCTTCCAACATTTTTAGCAGCGCTTGCTGCACTCCTTCTCCCGATACATCCCTAGTGATCGAAGTGTTTTCGCTTTTGCGAGCAATCTTGTCAATTTCATCAATATAAATAATGCCCCGCTGCGCCGCTTCCACATCAAAATCGGACATTTGCAACAGTCGCAGCAAGATATTTTCTACATCGTCGCCGACATATCCAGCTTCTGTCAGCGTCGTCGCATCCGCTACAGCAAACGGCACTTCGAGCATTTGCGCCAAACTTTGCGCTAACAAAGTTTTGCCGCAGCCTGTGGGGCCCACTAGCAGGATGTTGGATTTTTGCAATTCTACATCGCTGTCGGGGGAAGACTTGTCGCTATCTTTAGCTTGGTCAACGCTCAAGCGCTTGTAGTGGTTGTAAACTGCTACAGAAAGGACTTTTTTTGCTGAGTGTTGGCCGATGACGTGGTTGTCTAAATGCTGCTTGATTTCTGTCGGTTTTGGAATTTGACCTAAAACAATTTTCGATTTATTCGATCGACCCGGCCGCCGCGTTCCTTGTCCCTGAGACTCTCGCACCTCTGATTGGGGAATCTGTTGACCAATTGTTTTGCTGGAGTCAAAGAACTCCTCCTCTAAAATTTCATTGCACAGTTCCACGCATTCATCGCAAATGTAGACGCCGGGCCCAGCTATTAACTTGCGGACGTACTCTTGCGACTTGCCGCAAAAGGAGCATCTCAGATGGGAGTCATATTTTGACATATTTGCCTCTTACTTTACGGTTGCGGTTGCTTGTTTCGACTGGGGAAGTTGCCGCGCGATCGACCTTAGCTTTGCCCTAGAAGGGTTTCCCGATCGGACACCCAAGCCAGTCAGTCGATTTGAGATTTTAGATTTTAGATTTTAGATTTACTCCACAGATGAATTTTGGAGTTGAACTAGGGTCTAAAATTTTGGGTTCTGCACGACTTAAGTCGGGGGCTTGTCTCCGTTTTTTGGCGGAGTCAAGCTTCGCGTTCTCTATTTCTAATTTAACACTTTTGATGCTTTAGTCATCACTCATGAGTCATCAGTCGATTTGAGATTTGAGATTTGAAATTTTAGATTTACTCCACAGATGAATTTTGGAGTTGAACTAGGGTCTAAAATTTAGCGACCTGCACGACTTAAGTCGGGGGCTTGTCTCCGTTTTTTGGCGGAGTCAAGCTTCGCGGTCTCTATTTCTAAGTTAACACTTTTGAGGCTTTAGTCATCAGTCATGAGTCATTCGGGCAAATTTGAATTTTTAATTTTCACTTGAAATTAAAGCCTCCGGGGTTTACCATTTTTTGTATTCCAAAAATTTTCCCGACATAATTATTTTCACTCGATCGCCTTTTGGGTCTGCTTCTTTCTCGACATCCAAAGTAAAGTCGATCGCGCTCATAATCCCGTCACCAAATTTTTCGTGAATCACTGCTTTGAGTGGCATCCCGTAAACCTGCATAATTTCATAGAAACGATAAATCAGGGGGTCAACCGGAACCGAGGCGTCCAAAGAACCTTTTAACGGAGGTTCGCAGAGAACCGCAGCCGTCTCGCTATCTAGTCCCAAAGCCGAGACAATTTTTTCGGCTTCATCTTCTGATGCGGTAGCTTGACGGTAAATAACCGCTGCAATCCAAACTTCGTCGCGCCCCAAAACTTTTTCCAAATCTGCAAAACTAATTCCTTTAGCTTTTTTAGCCGCCAAAAGCTTTTCTGTAATTCCTGAAATTGCCATTAAATATTCTCCCCTTCACTTCAGTGTCAGATGTGAAATATGTCTCACATTTTGGAATTTTTGTCAATACCAAATTGAGAAAAAAAATCGAATTGATAGCTCGGAACTTCAGCAAAAGTTGGTCTCGTCAACCGCCACAACTCATACAATTTGAGATTTGAGATTTGAAATGTTAGATTCGGAATGACTGATGACTGCGCGGGTTGAGAGCTACTCAACAGTTACATTATTTTTTCCAACGGATATTACAACCGATCGATCCTCAAATAACTCACAACTGCCCTGCTGGAATGGTACAGTTGGCAGTATATGTAATAAAAGTTACACGCGCCAAGGCCTTCGGCATTCAGCAAACGGCTGAGTCTCGATCGTGCTAGCCTGAAGCTCAATCCTCGCTCACGCAGGCAAAGCCCCTTTACCACTCAAAACCGGCAACTGACAAAAGTATGGAGATTCAGACTAAAAATTACACGATCCAGTACGATCGCGCTACGCAAACAGTCACCTGTAGCGGGTCGTTCCGACTCAGCGAGGTGGAAGAATACGCACCGATCGTCGATCTGCTCAACGAAGTGGCTGACTCCTGCCCAAACACGGTGACTCTAGACTTGCGAAAGCTAGAATTTTTAAATAGTTCTGGAATTAATATTTTCTCAAAATTTGTGATCAAAGTGCGCCAGCAAAAAAATATTCAAATCGTCATCAAAGGTTCTAAACAGATCCCCTGGCAGACAAAATCCCTGAAAAACTTGCAGCGGCTGATGCCTTCCTTGCACTTAGAATTGGAATAGTAGCGAACAAGGTAAAGATGAATCCCCGGCTAAGTCCGAGAACCAGGATGAGGGTGGCTGAAGTTAATCGGAATAAGTCATAGTTAAACTAGCACAAAACCCTAAAAAACTTCAGAACCGACTAAAAATTACCAATTTTCAATTGCTATGCAGGAAGAACCATCGACAGAACAGCTACTTTTCGACGTTCAGCGGCTGAGTGCGGAACTTGAAAACTTGAAGCGCGAAAAGGTTGACCTAGAACTTTTGCTGGAGACTACCACCGAACATTCAGATACGATGGAAGCTCACTTGCTGAGCAAAGCTGAGTTGGCGCTGCGTTCGAGCGAAGAGCAGTTTCGGGCGATCGCCTCGGCAACTCCCGTGCCGATATTAGTTTCTCGCCTCTGTGACGGCTTAATTATGTATGCGAACGCTCAATTGGCTTCTCTCCTGAACATACCCCTAGAAAAATTGATCGGCTGCACCACTCCAGACTTTTACTTCAACCCCGCCGATCGCCCAAAGGTACTTGAGGCACTTGCTAAGGAGGGATACCTCCAAAACTACGAACTCCACTGCAAAAAATCAGACGGCACCGCTTTCTGGGCGATGATCTCGGTTCAGTCGCTGGTGTTTAACGGGCAGCAGACGGCATTGTGCGCCTTGTACGACCTCACCCAGCGCAAGGAAGCAGAACAAACCCTCCAAGAAAGCGAAAAGCGTCTCCGCCGCCAGAGTTTGGCTTTGTTGCAGCTAGGTAGGCAGAGGACTCTCAACAGCGGTGCGCTGAATGTGGGAATTCGCGAAATTACCGAAGCAGCAGCCCGCACTTTGGATGTGGAAAAAGTCAGCGTCTGGCTTTACAACCACGGAAGATTTGGAACTCGCTACCCGAACGAGCCCCAGCTCAATTTTACCGAGAGAGTGCTCGCCCACAACCAAACAGAGCCACTCGATGCAGAGACCGCTGCCCCAGAGCAAGACGAGGGGGTGAATCATTCAAAGTTTAAAATCCCCAACCTCAAATTAGTTTGTCTCGACTTGTACGATCGCACCCAGGAGAATCATTTGAGCCGGGAGTCCATATCGGCAAGCGATTTAAATTTATCAATTTTAGATGTTGAAGGCGACGCACCGCGCGAAAATTTGCGATCGGACAATGCTTTAGAACCTGCGACAAAGACTCAAAAGTCTCTACAAACAAATTTGTCGCACTCATCTTCGCTAGCCGGACATGCCACTGTGCTGCCAAATGCCAGCAAGTCCAATTCATCCGTATTAAATGTAGCAATTAGGCTCGGCGGGCAGATCGTGGGCATCCTCTCTCTCGAACATATCGGCGCGCCCCGCCAGTGGGCTCTGGAGGAGCGCACCTTCGCCGATTCTTTAGCAAATTTGGTAGCGCTGGCGATCGAAGGATTTGAGCGCCAGCGGGCTCAGGAAGCACTCTCCAAAGCCAAAGCGCAGCTAGAAATGACCGTCGATCAGCGCACCGCTCAACTCACCGCCGCCAATAAACTGCTCCGCATCGAAATTGCCGAGCGCAAAAGAGCCGAAATAGCCTTGCAAGAAGCCTTACACAAAGCTGAAGCAGCTTCGAGAGCTAAAAGCACTTTTTTAGCCAATATGAGCCACGAGCTGCGGACACCGCTCAACGCGATTATCGGTTACAGCGAAATGCTACAAGAAGAAGCACGGGAATCGGGACTCGAAGAGATCGTTCCCGATACCCAAAAAATTTATAACGCCGGCAAACACTTGCTGACTTTAATTAACGATATCCTAGACCTTTCTAAGATAGAAGCCGGTCGGATGGAGCTTTATTTAGAAAAATTCGATCTCAGTAATTTAATAGAAGAAGTCGTTGCAACTTTGCACCCTTTGGTCGAAAAAAATCACAATCAATTGCAAGTTTCTTGCTCTGAAAACTTGGGAGTGATGTATGCAGATTTGACTAAAGTCCGGCAAATTCTGTTCAATTTGCTATCCAATGCCCTGAAGTTTACCGAAGGCGGAACGGTGCTGTTGAGCGCGAGTCGCGAACCAGCAGGCGGCAGCGATTGGGTTTATTTGCAGGTATCGGATACGGGGATTGGAATGTCGGTAGAACAGCAGCAGGGTTTGTTTCAACCTTTTATTCAAGGGGACGCTTCGACTACTCGCAAGTACGGCGGGACAGGTTTAGGATTGGCCATTAGCCGCTTGTTTTGCCAGATGATGGGCGGGGATATTACTGTTGAGAGTCAGTTGGATGTTGGCTCTACTTTTACTGTTCATTTAAAGGCAGAAGTTGATATTAGTTAGAAGCTACTTGGGCTACTATAAATGTACGGGATTTAAGGAATTTAACGGGTGGGGGTTTGGCGATCAATTGTGTACCTGATTTAAGGGATTTAACGGATGGCAAAATATGGAATAATTCCCCCATTACCAATTCCCCCCTTAGCAATTACCTATTACCAATTACCCATTCCCTTTTTAATTGTGACACCGATCGCGATTAACCTCTGTTGTCGATCACACAGTAGCATTTTTTTTCAGCCTAGAATACCTATATTATTCCAAGATTGTCCTGCAGGGACGATCGGGCGCCTCGCTGCATTCACAAGTCCCACCTCAACCTAATTAAGGCGGTGGGGGGTTGCTTCCAGAAAGGCAATTTGGTAAAAGTAATGCTATGGTCGCGAAGCAGTAGAAGGCAAAAGTTAACAGGAAATCAGGAATTTTCAAAAGTCTCTGGGCGCAGAAACACAATTCTGCCTTTTGCCTTCATACTGCTTCTACTGGCGAGATAGCATTGCTGCTGAAAGCAATGCACAATTTCTCAGAATCTAAGGAGTGCATCTACATGATTAAACCTTGCTGTCAACCGCTAAAAATAAATCCTTTTACTTGTTATCGCGATCCGGCTACAGGCAGGTGGACTACTGTAATCACAAGTGTTCCAAACACTTGCGAAACAGACTCTAGTTTGAAAGCAGAAGCCGAAGGCGAAAACGAAGGTAAAGCAGAAACGATCCTTTCTGCTTCGCCTGCTGTCTCGGTGTCGAAAAAAGTCCTTTCTTTCTCCGTGCCTCAGTTTAAACACCGTGCCAAAAAATCTGCTGTTTGTGTCAGCAGGTAGCTATCGCAGGGGTCTAATCTAGTTTCTACGGTTAGTCCCCGACGATCGCCAAATAAAAAAAACGAACGGAGCCATAGCCTAAACTGCCAAAAAGCGATATACTGGCAGCAAACTTTCTATTTCAAGATCCGTGAAGTATTTGCTCGATCGCTGCCTGCAATTTGTCTGGACAGACCGACCGATTCGCCAGCGGGGAACAATCATCGTTGCCATCCCAGTGATTTGTCTGTTTGCTTCACTGCTAGCAATTGCACGCCTCCGGCAGATTACCATACATATGAGAGAGCGAGCAGATACTAATAGGGCAATACTTCAGGAAACTAACCGCTTGTTAACCCTCGTGGTGGATGCGGAAACTGGCATTCGAGGTTACGGGTTGACGAAGCGCCGCGAATTTATATCACCCTACTTAGAAGCCAAGAAGAGTTTGCCTCCGCTGCTGGCTGAACTCCAGGTTGTGGTTCGAGAAAACAAACTGCAAGCTCAGCGATTTGAAGAAATTAAACAAAATACCGAACAGTATATAAATTTCTTGCAAAACACTTTGAATAAGCTCGAAAGTTTGGGAACCAGCGTGCAGTCGCCGGAAACAATTCAGGTGTTCGCTCAAGGCAAATTGAAGATGGATAACCTGCGCGCAAAAATTAATATGTTTGCTGATGCGGGCGAAGCCTACCAGAAAGCTCTAGATTTGCAAAGACGGGATTTGATAGATTTCACTAATTTTGTGCAAGTTGCTGGTTTGCTTTTCGGATGTTTGGGTGCAGGAGCTTCCTGGTATTTATTTGATAGTTTAGAGAAGGAATTGAGGAAGCGGGAAGCACGCTTGGAAGAAAGTAAAAGTCGCATTCAAGCGGTGGTAGACAATGCGGCTGACGGAATTATTACTTTGGACGCACGGGGAAATATTGAGTCTTTTAATAGGGCAGCAGAAAAGATTTTTGGCGAGAAAGCCGATCGCATAATTGGATCGAACCTGCGGAGGCTGATAGCTCAACCGCAGCCGTACAGCAGCGTGGGAGATTATTCTGTCGAATATTTTGTGTTGCATCCAGATACTACGCTGAAGACATACCAGCAAGAAACAGTTGGTATTCGCAGCGACGGCACGAAGTTTCCGATGGAGTTGGCAGTCAGCGAAATGCGTCTGGCAAATCAACACTTATTTATTGCGATTTGCCGCGATGCCAGAAGAAGGAAAGAAGCTGAGGAAACTCTACGCAAGCAAGCGCAAATGCTGGATTTGGCGAACGATACGATCGCGGTACTAGACTTGAACGGGGCGATTTCTTATTGGAATTTGGGGGCGAAGTGGCTCTACGGATGGCGGAAGTCGCAAGCTATAGGACAAAATATTCACAAGCTTTTACAAACAGAATGGACCCAACCTTTTGAGGTAATTCAAAAAGCATTTTTCGAGAAGGGTGCTTGGCAAGGAGAACTGGTGCGAACTAAGAAAGACGGGACAAAAATAACGGTGGCCAGCCGGTGGACTTTGCAGCGCGACGATCTAGATCGACCGGTTGCTATTTTGGAAATCAGCAACGATATTAGCGATCGCAAACGCTCAGAAATAGCTTTAACAGAAAGCGCGCAGCGGTTTCGCGCTACTTTTGAGCAGGCGGCAGTCGGCATGGTTCAAAAGACTGTGGAAGGCAAATTTCTGTTAGTCAATCAAAAATTTTGCGAAATTTTGGGCTACAGCCGCCAAGAGTTGGGGGAGAAAAGATTTCAGGAGATTACTTGGCCGGGAGATTTGGCAAGCGAACTAGAACTTTTGCGCCAATTGTTAGCAGCAGAAATTGAAAATTACTCTCTGGAAAAGCGCTACATCCGCAAAGACGGAGAGTTGGTGTGGGCAAACTTAACGGTTTCACTGCTGCGAGAACAAGATGGCAGTCAATTTATGATGGGTGTGGTAGAAGATATTAGGGAACGCAAACAAGCTGAGGAATCGCTGCGGTTGCGCGCTCAAGAATTGAGGTTGACGGCGCAAAATCTGGCTCAAACGACGAATGTTTTGAAAAAGCGGAATCAAGAATTAGACCAGTTTGCTTATGTAGTTTCTCACGATTTGAAAGCGCCGCTCAGGGCGATCGCAAATCTCAGCAGTTGGATAGAAGAAGACCTCAGCGAGTCGATGACAGAGGATACTCTGCACCAAATGAACCTGCTGCGCGGCAGAGTTCACCGCATGGAAGGTTTGATTGAGGGACTGCTGCAATATTCCCGCGTCGGACGGATTCAAGTGCCTTCAGAAATGGTAAAAGTTGAGAATTTATTAGCAGAAACTATTGATTCGTTGGCCCCGCCGTCTGGATTTGAGGTGAAAGTTGAACCGGGAATGCCCACTTTGGTGACAGAAAGATTGCTGTTGCAGCAGGTTTTTTCTAATTTAATTAGCAACGCAATTAAGCACAACCGAGCTGAATCGGGTCATGTAAAGATATCGGTTAAAGAGTTAGATGATTTTTACGAGTTTTCTGTAGAGGATAACGGGCCGGGGATCGATCCTCAATATCACGATAAAGTTTTTGTGATTTTTCAGACCTTGGAAGCTCGCGATAAAGTTGAAAATACTGGGATTGGTTTGTCGCTAGTCAAGAAAATTGTTGAAGGTCAAGGAGGCAGTATTTCCATAGAATCGGCCGAAGGTGAGGGAGCAACTTTTCGGTTTACTTGGCCGAAGCAACCTATTGGCAAAGACGGAAAATAAAACAACTCTCAAGGTAGGATGTTTGCGGGGCACCGCGATCGAAAGAGTAAATGTAGGGTGCGCGCGGACTGCGGAGAACCCGATAGCGGCTGTTTAAACTGCATCGCAACGGATTTCGATGATAAATCCATCAGGATCGTAAAAGTAAATGCCGCGCCCTGTAGCGCGAGTGACGGGGCCGCTATCGATCGCAATTTGATTTGACTTTAGCACTTCCAGAGCCCGATCGAACAAATCCGGATCGATATCGAAGGCTAAGTGGTTGGCGCGGGTAAAAGCTTTCTCCGGGTCTGGGTTTGGCGGTTCTAAGTCGGGCTGCCAAAATAAGTCAATAACAGTGCCGTCTGGGGTAACAAAATTAGCGACTTTACCAGCGGCTACCATTTCTTTTAAAGTTGCGGGAATTTCTGCACCTGTTAGTTCGTGCAGGCCGAGAATTGTACCGTAGAAGTGACAGGAAGCTTTCATATCGCGCACGTTCAAAGCGATATGGTGAACGCGGCGCAAATTCCCCGGCGCGAGGGCAATTTTGACGTTGTTTTCGGTAGTTTGCATGGTCAATTGCGAATGTTAAAATTGAAAGCAGTTTAATTTATTCACAGCGTCTGCTGTAAAATAAGCATTTTCAGTGGGGAGTCAGGACTGGAAACCTTCAATTTCTATGAGGACTTCAGCCCTCAATACAAAGACGTTAATTCGGGTCGTGCGATCGCACATCATATCGATTAGTATTATTTTTCTTTAGGAAACGATGCCATACCTACAAATAGCATGACCAGACCCCCTCCCAGAATTGCGAAGGCAAGTAAACCTACCACTAAATCTAATCCAGATGTATTTTCCATTAAATTAAACCCTTCTCCAATTAAATACAATCATCGGTCTTCGTTCAGGATTGAGTGCTTGCAAACAATGGGGAAGAGCAGAAAAAAATAGCTTTCAACTTATTGGAAAAAAAGCCTATTAATTTCTTCCCTCTTCCCTAAACATCCATCCGTTAAATCCGTTAAGTCCTGTACACTGCTTAGTTGCCGAACTTCTTATTTTGCCAATTCTCGCTCGATAGCAGCAATCAGTTCGGGCGAATCGGGGCCAACGCTGCTGCGGAATCTCGCAACCACTTCACCCTGTTTGCTAACTAAGAATTTCTCAAAATTCCACGAAACCTCACCCTTGGGATCGACTGCATTCGTAAGTTTAGCGTACAGCGGGTGCTGCTGAGTACCTTTAGCGCGTACTTTGTCAAATAATTCAAAGGAGACGCCGTATTTTGTAGTACAGAAATTGACGATTTCTGGATTACTTCCGGGTTCTTGAGCTCCGAAGTCGTTGCAGGGAAATCCTAAAACCCGGAGTCCAGCCGCGCTGTACTTCTGGTTTAATTCTTCGAGTCCTTTGTATTGCGGTGTATAGCCACATTTGGAAGCTACATTGACTATCAAGAGTACCTTGCCAGCGTACTCTCCTAGCTGCTTGTCTTCGCCTGCGATCGTTGTTACTTTAATGTCGGAGATTGTGCTGGGCATTTTCAAATACTTTTAAATTTGACCACCAGAATTTTACCGCAATTGGGTACAATTTTGTCTAGATGCCGATCGCTAAAAATTTAAATATCCCGGTCGGGGCGGGTTTAAGGATCTCGGGCTTATATTAGACATCTTGCAAAAAAAATCTATGTTATAATTAAAAGTTTTAAATTTAATCGCCTAGAGCTAACTCATAATTGTCAATTGCTGACAACAAATTACAACGCAGACCATAACGGCGACGGCGATTCCGATAACGACTCGACAAAATGCAAGAAAATTTTGAGACTCCGATTAACGTGTTCAATCACAATTCGTTTCTGGGCTAGAGTTCGATTATAGTTTTTTTCTAAGAGAGAAAGTTGCCCCTTTTTAGGTTTCTTTCTATGAATATAACTATTCCGGTGATAATCCTTTATGCCTTGATAGCCACTATCTTGTAAGCTATCTGTTTCGGGATGATGCAGGAGTTTTACTTTTTTTAAAACAAGCATAAATCGTGGCAACGCCCTGTCCAAAAGCAGTGCAAATAATCTCTTTTGTTTCTTGATTAATTACTAATTGAGTTTTGAGCGTATGCTGTTTTTTCTTGCCTGAATAACATTTTTTCTGCTTCGTTTTGGGTCGTTCAATAACTGTTTCCGTGACATCCACCACCACGACTTCTGGAGGAGCGTAATTTTTGAGTAATGCTTTTTTCCCAGGAATACGGAACTTTCCTGTTTTCATTAAAGTTGATTCGATGTTAGTTACAATTCGGCTGCTGGGTTGATTCAGATACTCCCCAACTTGTCCCAATATGAAAATATGTTCGATATTCTCGCCAATATTAATCGGCAACTAAGACTTGTTCTTCGAGAGCGCCGGATAGTTCGATGTCCTCTTCTGTATTTATGATTTTATAACCTGAAGTTATCTCAGGCATTAACCATTGCTTTTAAGGTGGAAAGTTTGACACTAAATCTACGTTGAAATTCAGGAGGTTTCAAATTTAGATAAGATTGATTTTTCATAATTTATTGTGTAACTACAAACAGGACTTTTTAGCATTTTATGTTGTTTTTAGCAAAAATTTGTGAAAATTAAGTAAATTAAGTTAGGAGCGGGGATTTAATCAAGTCCAGCAAAACTTCTCATTAGATCATAAATTATTTTGCAAGAGGTCTATTATATCGCAATACGCTTGGGCGGAGTGGAAAATTGTAGGGAAAATGTTTCCCGATAGTGAAACGGAGGGTTCGTTCCACTCTCGGGAAACCGTAGCGCGATCGGTTTTTAAATCACTAAGCTGTCGCGCATTTAAATTGTATATTCAGGGCGGGCCCGACGCTAGGGCCCCTACTCCCCACAAGACTTCAATTTTTTTTGACAGACAATTTAAATGCCGCAACAGCTTACAAGCCTCCGGCTTCATCAGTCCAGAAATAAAAAACCTGTATCCGATAAAGGAGTCCCGGAATTTATGCGTGGGGTCAATGCTTCAATTCTTTAATCTTTAATCTCAAATCGATTGACTCCTGGGCGATCGCCCGATCGTTCAACTGCACCGATGTTAATTTTTATCAACTTTGTTGTTAAGAAATATCTTGATAAAGCATAGCTCCTACAAGGCGGTTTCCTTCAACCTCGGAACAAACCCTCGTGAAGAGCCCCGATATTTGAAACACCGATTCCCTTGTCCGTGGAAGGGGTAGGCAGGGGGACGCTACCCTACAAAACGATGATTTCCCTGAGAATAAAACAGCCCTGCCCTCTCCTGCAAGATGAGGGGCTTTGATATTTGGGCCTTACTATGTAATGTTGATTTTTAACCACATAGTTAACAATTATTAACAGTATGCACAGCGCAAACGAGTGTCCGGCAGGGGGATTAGGACACAGCAATGCCGTGTCCCTGCGGTTGGCTTTGAGTTTTAATACTTGTTATAAAATTGACGATTGTAGAGTTTTACAATCTTTAAAAAAGCTGAGCGCGCTAGCATAAAAAAAGAGATGCCGTACTATTCCTATAGTATTAAACAACCTAAATTATACACTTCTGACTTTAGGGAGAGGGAAGTCAGCCGATTAATTTCTACTATTAATTTAAGTAGAGCAAAGAGGAAAAAACACATGGCACTTCAAAGATTAGCAGAATTTTACCCTAACTATCAGGAAGAAATCTTTGCTGGAGACGACATCAAGGGATTTGATGTTTATGCTGGCGACTCTGATGAAAAAGTAGGCACCGTTTATGATGCTTTGGTTGATGACACTGGTCGTTTCCGCTATCTGGTAATTGATACCGGTATTTGGATTTTTGGCAAAAAAGTTTTGTTGCCAATCGGCTCTGCCCGCTTCGACTACGGAGACCGTCGCGTCTACGCAACAGGTCTTCGCAGCAAATCTCAAGCAGAACAATTGCCGGCTTACAATGAATTAGAATCAGTAGATTACGATCGCGAAGAACAGGTAAGAGGCATTTACCGCAATCAAGAAACTGCCGCTGCCCGCACCGCAACTCCTGCTAGCTACGATCGCAGCAGCTACAGCTACGATATGGACCGCCCCCTCTACGACACCAACGAAAACCAGCACCAAAATCTCAAGCTTTATGAAGAACGCTTGATTGCCAACAAAAACCGCGCAAAAACAGGCGAAGTAGCAGTTGGCAAGCGCGTGGAAACTGAAACAGCGCGAGCTTCAGTACCCGTTGAAAAAGAACGAGTCGTAATCGAGCGAGTAACGCCGATAGAAGCAGGTCGAGTAGTTTCAGTCGGTGACGCTGACTTCCAATCAGGTGAAGTTGCACGCATGGAAGTCTACGAAGAAACGGCCGACATTCACAAGGAAGCTTTCGTTCGGGAAGAAGTCAACGTCAGAAAAGAAGTTGTTCGCAGCACGGTTGAGGGCGAAGAAACCTTGCGTCGCGAAGAATTAGACGTTAAGACCGATGGAACTGCGGTTGTAGATAATAAAAACATCTAAACCAACCGCAACAGCTATTGCACAGGAATTGCGCCTTAATGACATAATTCTGTCACCGCGCAGGTTTGATTGAATTGGTGGCGATCGCGCAATTCCTATGTGAGGGGCGGGTGGAGTACAAAACTTGTCTGGTTTTGGCAACGTTTATGCACTTTGCCCGCCTTTACCAATTTCCCCTTACCAATTCATAATAAAAATCCCCAAGCAGGAAAGTTTAAAAAATGAACGGTCAAGCATCAGCAGAAAAGATAGCAACTGCCAAATCAATAACCCGTCTCAACCGGGTGCCTGAAAAAGTCAGAACTAAGCTAAAAAGTTTTACCGTCAAAGACAGCCAAGGTCACTTAGTAGGCAAAGTTAAAGATGTCTATTTTGATGCTAGCGGTCAGTTAAACTTTGTGGTTGCCAGACTAGGCAGCGAAAACCCCCGCATTTTTTTATTAAGTGTTAAGCTGCTCAAAAAAGTCGATTATCACCAAAAAGCGCTGTTTGTAACTATTAATTCCCAGCAAGTCGATCTGCTGCCGGTAGTTTCGGCAAATGGCGGCGGGCATCCGTATTTAGAAAATGCCTCTGAACCGGATAGTGATTTTAGCAACAGTGAGTTAACAAATCCCTCAACAGTTATGTCAAATCTAACAGATGCCGATCGCGCAGATGCAAACTGGGAGACCGATCTGGATGAGGAAAACTTGGATATTGTCGATCGAGAAGTAATTCGCCTGCTAGAAGAACGCTTGGTGATTAATCGCAGCAAGCGCAAAGTCGGCGAAGTCATAGTGCGTAAAGAAATTGAAACTCGGATGGTACAAGTGCCTATCCAGCGGGAAAAGCTGATTGTCGAAAAAGTCGGCGACGATCCGAAGGTGTTGGCAGAAATAGATTTAGGCGAGGGAAACATCACCGGTATAGATTTGACGGAGATTAAGACCGATCGCCAAGAACCGACAGTTAAGGCGGAATTTACCTCTGTGCAGAAAGCTAGCAAAATCTTAAATTCGATCGCCTCTCAACCCCGCCACGGTTGCGTTAAAGTCCGCCTCGAACTCGTTCTGGAAGACAAGCAACTTGAGGATACTTACCAAAAATGGATGACGGAACACCACCCTGAGAGTTAAAATATTCGCCCTTTTCGCCGCAGATTTTAGCTATTAGCGAGAAACTTAAATCTAAGAGTGGACTGTGGCGAGTCGTGCTGGGGAGAAAGTTCACCGCCATCTACTAAGCTCGGGTTCGGAATTAACCGTAATTTTGGTAGGGGCGGGTTCACCAATAGACCTCTTGCAAAATAATTTTATGATCTAATGAGAAGTTTTGCTGGACTTGATTAAATCCCCGCTCCTAACTTAATTTTCACAAACTTTTGCTAAAAACAACATAAAATGCTAAAAAGTCCTGTTTGTAGTTACACAATAAATAAATTATGAAAAATCAATCTTATCTAAATTTGAAACCTCCTGAATTTCAACGTAGATTTAGTGTCAAACTTTCCACCTTAAAAGCAATGGTTAATGCCTGAGATAACTTCAGGTTATAAAATCATAAATACAGAAGAGGACATCGAACTATCCGGCGCTCTCGAAGAACAAGTCTTAGTTGCCGATTAATATTGGCGAGAATATCGAACATATTTTCATATTGGGACAAGTTGGGGAGTATCTGAATCAACCCAGCAGCCGAATTGTAACTAACATCGAATCAACTTTAATGAAAACAGGAAAGTTCCGTATTCCTGGGAAAAAAGCATTACTCAAAAATTACGCTCCTCCAGAAGTCGTGGTGGTGGATGTCACGGAAACAGTTATTGAACGACCCAAAACGAAGCAGAAAAAATGTTATTCAGGCAAGAAAAAACAGCATACGCTCAAAACTCAATTAGTAATTAATCAAGAAACAAAAGAGATTATTTGCACTGCTTTTGGACAGGGCGTTGCCACGATTTATGCTTGTTTAAAAAAAGTAAAACTCCTGCATCATCCCGAAACAGATAGCTGACAACCCACTTTCCGCACCCTCAACTGTCACATACGCTTTCTGACACCCATTTTTATTCACTTCTATGCTGGGGAGACCATTGAATTCAAAAAAAAATCTATTTCCATAAAGTATCGGCATAAAAAGAGCGCTTAATCTGCTCTTTGTTCTCAATTTAAACAGCGCAAGTTAGGCTGTTATCAAAGCCATTATTTTGAGAATTGGCAACTTATCCTACTTAAAAATACAGAGTTAAATAAAAAAAATAAGCATTTTTATGTCAAATCAATAAATAGTATGTTCTCGGTTTTTGGAAAAAGTATTAATATTTCTCATCGTTGATTTGTCGATTGCCAATTTATTTGACTGAGTTTATCCTTAATAAATGAACTGCTTGAAAACCTTGAAATATCCATCGCTATTTCGGACGTTCAGTCCGTTTACCTAATTGATTTTTTAGGCCTGATTTAGCCTGTTGTAGGGCTTGACGTAGATAGCGTTGAGCTAACGTATAAACCAATAAACACAGGCCCGTGATTAAACATATGTCATTTCAAATAAAAAAGAGACACTATTGAGCGCAGTAGTCACAGATAAGTTCATCTAAAGATGTCCCAGGAGGAGCATACATTCTGGCTCGCTTGCTTGGCACTAAAATCGTGTTCAATATCGTTCAGGTCGGGAGAATATTTTGGGAGAAAAAGAACTTGATGCTCCGTTTCCTCTACCAGTTCTCGGATGGCTGTTTTTCGATGAATCGGTGCATTATCCATGATTAATATAGATGGCTCTGTCAGAGAGGGTAATAAATATAAAGATAACCACCCTTCAAAACCTTCTGCATTGAGGCTGCCCGTAAAAACCATTGGGGCAATTAAGTCCTTTTTTCCTTTCAATCGAACGGCTACTAGATTTTCTCT
>JAUBST010000030.1:48234-94435 GCA_036702215.1 Microcoleus sp. F6_B6 | reverse complement strand
TTCGGTGCTGCCCCTGCTGACTCGCTCAAAGGCTGCTAATAAGGTTTCAACTTCTGTTTCTCTGCCGTAGAGTTTTTCAGGGATGAGGAAATGATCTGTCATATCCCGCGTCCCCAATGCAAACGTCTCAATGTTACCCGTGTTTTGTAATTGAGCCAGACAAATTTCTAAATCGTGTTTCAGTCCTAATGCACTTTGATAGCGATCTTCCGCATTCTTTGCCATCAGTTTACTAACAATTTGGGATAAAATTAGGGGAACTTCTGGGTTGATTTCATGTACCGGAATTGGCTGTTTAGCTAGATGACAATGCACTAATTCTATTGGATCGTCTGACTCGAATGGTAACTGTGTTGTCAACAATTCATAGAAAGTAACACCCAGGGAATAAAAGTCACTCCGATAGTCAATAGCTCGATTCATTCTTCCTGTCTTTTCTGGGGAAAGATAAGCTAAGGTTCCTTCGAGGGTGTTGGGGTTCTGGATTTCTAGGGTTTCTCTCGGCAGCAGGGAAGAAATACTGAAGTCAATGAGTTTAATTTGTTTGGTATATGGGTTAATCAAAATATTGGCGGGTTTGATATCTTTATGAATAACTCGGTTTTGGTAGAGAGAGTGAAGAATATTTGCTAGGTCTCTGGCTAGGTTGAGAAAGTTTTCTAAAGATAGAGATTTATCGGGTTGGTTTTTATCAGTTGCTCCCGGAAGATAAGTAGACAGGGAAACTCCTCCAAAGTCCTCCATTATCAAAGCATAGGCGTTTTTGTAAGGTGCTAAATCGAGGGGTTCAACCACTCCAGGTAGGCGTAGATTTTTGGCGATGGTGTACTGGTTGCGGAATTGCACCAGTTCGCTGAAGCTGGGGTATTCGTTTCGCAGCAGTTTGATGACGACGGGAGTACGATCGCACTCCCGAATACCCCGATAGACTAGAGTGCGAGATCCTGCATAGAGTTGTTCTGTTATGCGATACCCCGGCAGGTCAGTAATTGTCTCCATTTTCCAGTCCTCAATAAATTCGGGGTTACTCTATCTCTAGTTTACTCAGCAAAGTTGGTAAATTCTCACTGGCCTCTAACGATCCTGCACTTGTCAGTCCGCGTTCTGTACGAACCCTCGCAGTTCGTTGGATACTGAAGCTATATTATTAATTGTTTTACGGCTTGAGATTACCAACTGATAATAAGCGGCAATCCCGGTCGAAAATCTACCTGTTGTCCCTGCACTTCTCCATCAAAACCAAGCTCGACAAAATACTCGGTTCCTATCCGTAACTTGAGCTGATTTGTCTCAAGCACTGCTTGAAGTTCAGGTGACGGATTATTGGCAGCAGGACTGACTAATTCTACACGAGTAATTTCGCGCAAACCAACACCATGATCCAAAGGCTGTGACTTATCAGCAGAGTATCGATCGGGACGTTTACCAAAGGGAATCTGGAAAAGCATGGGCTCAGTCAAAACATCACTATTTGTTCCTATCGCGATACTCATCGTTTCAGGTAAATAAGGTGGACGATATGCCCAACTCGAAAATGCAACTGTGTCATCAGAACCTATGGGTGGACGCAAACAGATGCCAAACGGACACGCACCATTATTCCGATTTGCCGATCGCTCCCAAAGACGAGTCTGATTAATTGGCTCAGACTGCGCCTCTTCTGGATCGTGAATCCATAACAATTCCAACATTGCGTTATGGAAAAAGAAACAGCGATTGGTTGTACCTTGTCCGCGATGAATGCGAGATGAACCTTCAACTAAACCGAAGGATGATAAACGATTAGCTTCCGAAGCACCAATATCAGTAAGGATGAAAAGATGGTCGAATTCAAATGTCATAGGATTGTTGATAGAATCGATCGCTCCAGTAATTTTAACCTTCTGCGATGGCTTTCCTTGCGATCGCCGCGCTTAGGATCGTCAATTAAATAATTTCCCTTTTTTCTTGTGGGATGGGCCTTCCTAGCCCGTCAATCGGGGACGGGCGGGACGCCCGTCCCACAACAAACATGAAAAGTGGATTTTATTTAATTCTCATTCCTTATGTTGCACTGCCTACTGTACCAAAGTCTCAAACCTCAACTCAGCAAATCTTTCCCAATCGAAAATCAAAAATCAAAAATCAAAAATCAAAAATCAAAAATCGATAGTCCCAAACCTCTAGTCAGTCAATCTTTCCCCATCTAAAATCTAAAATCGCAAATCGCAAATCGCAAATCGATAGTCCCAAACCTCTAGTCAGTCAATCTTTCCCCATCTAAAATCTAAAATCTAAAATCTAAAACCTAAAATCTAAAATCTAAAACCTAAAATCTAAAATCTAAAATCTAAAATCGCTCGCCCCAGCCTTCAAGTTACAACCAGATTGAGGAACCATCCGCCCGCATCCAGCAGTCTCAACATCCAGTTAGCCACTATTCTGGTAAAGTCAGGTCATCATCCGGTGCATCTTGTAGAGACGCGATTCGCAGCCTCTGCCCCGAAAGCAGTAAAATCCCATCAGCTTGTCACCTGCAACCCGATCGGCAGTAACTTAAAAATTAAGGTAGTTTGAAAATAATCGCCCAAAGTTGAAAGAAGCCTTGACATCTGACCTAAACTCTCTAACTTACACCCTCTAGCTGCGCTGCCATCCATATTTAAAAGATGCCATGTCAACCTTAGTCATCGTCGAATCTCCGACCAAAGCCCGCACCATCCGCAACTTCCTGCCCTCAACCTACCGCGTAGAGGCATCGATGGGCCATGTCCGCGACCTACCATCCTCCGCCGAAGAAATACCAGAAGCCGTCAAAGGAGAAAAATGGGCGCAACTGGGCGTAAACGTGGAAGCAGACTTTGAACCCCTCTACGTCATCCCGAAAGATAAAAAGAAGATTGTTAAAGAACTCAAAGACGCCCTCAAAGAAGCCACAGAACTGATTCTAGCCACTGACGAAGACCGGGAAGGCGAAAGCATTTCCTGGCATTTGCTGCAAATCCTCAAACCCAAAGTTCCCATCAAGCGGATGGTGTTTCACGAAATCACCCGCGAAGCAATCCGCGACGCTTTGACTCACTGCCGCGATATCGACAATCGAGTCGTACAAGCCCAAGAAACTCGCCGAATTCTCGATCGACTTGTCGGTTACACACTCTCTCCGTTACTGTGGAAAAAAATCGCTTGGGGTTTGTCCGCGGGCCGAGTGCAGTCAGTCGCAGTCAGGCTTTTGGTGCGCCGGGAACGCGAACGCCGCGCTTTCCGCCAAGGTAGTTACTGGGATTTGAAAGCCCTTTTGGAAAAGGGCAAGATTTCCTTTGATGCCAAACTGGTAACTGTTGGCAATGTGAAAGTTGCAAACGGCAGCGATTTTGATGAAAATACCGGGCAAATTATCGCAGGCCGCCGCGTACTTTTGCTGAATGAAGAACAGGCGCGGGCTTTACTATCGCGCATTCAAAACAAACCTTGGACTGTCACAAATCTCGAAGAACGGCCAGTCACCCGGAAACCTTCGCCGCCGTTTACGACCTCGACTTTGCAGCAGGAGGCTAACCGCAAGCTGCGGCTGGGTGCGCGGGAAACCATGCGAATTGCCCAAAGTCTCTACGAACGCGGTTTTATCACCTATATGCGGACGGATTCGGTGCATTTGTCCGAACAGGCGATCGCAGCGGCGCGCAGTTGCGTGCAAGAACTTTACGGCAGCGAATACCTCAGCCCCCAACCCCGCAAATACACGACGAAAAGCAAAGGCGCCCAGGAAGCCCACGAAGCTATCCGTCCCGCCGGCAGCACTTTTCGGACTCCGCAGCAAACGGGATTGGATGGGATTGATTTTCGCCTCTACGATTTGATTTGGAAGCGGACTGTGGCTTCTCAAATGGCCGATTCCCGCCAAACTCACGTCACTGTATTAACTCAGGTAGAAGATGCCGGTTTCCGTTCCAGCGGCAAACGCATTGATTTTCCCGGCTTTTTGCGGGCATACGTGGAAGGTTCCGACGATCCGAATGCGGCGTTGGAAGACCAAGAGGTGATTTTGCCGGCGCTGAAGGTGGGCGATAAACCTAATTGTAAAGATTTAGAGGCAGTTGGACACGAAACTCAACCTCCCGCCCGCTACACGGAAGCTTCTCTGGTGAAAATGCTCGAAAGCGAAGGTGTGGGCCGTCCGAGTACCTACGCGAGTATTATCGGTACAATTGTCGATCGGGGATATGCGAAATTAATAGCTAACGCCCTAATTCCGACATTCACCGCTTTCGCCGTCACCACTTTATTGGAAACACATTTTCCCGATTTAGTAGACACCGGTTTTACTTCCAGAATGGAACAAACCCTCGATGAAATTGCCACCGGCGAGGCTAAATGGCTGCCGTATTTGCAAAAGTTTTATACAGGGGAAACCGGACTCGCAACCCAAGTCAAAGAACAGGAAAGCCAGATTGACGCGAAAGTTGCCCGAACAGTGGTATTGGAGAATTTGCCAGCAAAAGTCTGCATCGGCAAATTCGGCGCATACCTGGAATCTGAAAGCGAAGAAGGCCTGGTAAAAGCATCGATTCCCCAAGATTTGACGCCTGCAGATTTAGATCCTGAAAAAGTTGACTTTCTGTTAAAGCAAAAAACCGAAGGCCCGGAAAAATTGGGTCTTCACCCGGAAACTGGGGAACCGATTTTTGTGCTGATTGGCAGTTACGGCCCATACGTTCAGTTAGGGGAAGTTTCGGAAACGAACAAGAAACCGAAGCGGGCTTCTTTACCGAAGGGGACGGATAAGGATAGCGTGACGCTGGATATGGCGGTGAGTTTGTTGACTTTACCTCGGTTGTTGGGATCTCACCCGGAGACGGGGGCGAAGGTGCAAGCTAATTTGGGGATGTACGGGCCTTATGTGGTGCACGACCAGGGTAAGGTTGGGAAAGATTATCGATCGATCAAACCGCCTGATGATGTTTTGACGATCGAGCTCGATCGGGCTTTAGAGTTATTATCGCAGCCGAAAGCCGCCCGCGGCCGCAGCAAAACAGCTACACCTATCAAGGAATTGGGCGCGCATCCAGAGTCGGGAGAATTGATCAATGTTTACGACGGCCGCTACGGCCCCTACGTGAAACACGGCGATATCAATGCTTCTTTGTCGAAGGATGAATCTGTGGAGAATTTCACTTTGCAAAGGGCACTGGAATTGTTAGCAACCAAGGAAGCAGCGGGCGGAAAATCTAGCAGCAAGTCGAAGAAGTCTACTAAGACTGCGGCGGCGAAGTCGGAGACTGCAACGAAGAAGACTGCGGCGAAGAAAACCACTGCTAAAAAGACGGCGACTGCGGCGAAGAAAACCACTACTAAGAAGGCGGCGACTGCGACGGCGACTAAGAAGAAGACAACTTGAATTTAGTTTAGTTTTCACTCATCCAGAAACCCGGTGTGCACGGGGGGAGGGCTCCAAGTGCGATCGGGTTTCTTTGTTGTTAAAATATTTGACCAACTTAGGTTTGTAGTAAAGACTTCAGTCCTTCAAATTGGGTTTGAATGTAGTAGAGCGATCGGGGTTTTACAAAAAAGAGATGTTTGGGCTATCGCTCCATATTATCATCGAATTTTACCCTCAAAAAATACGAGTCAACTTCGGGAATATATTGTAAAAACCTCCATCAGAAACTTACAGGTTATTGGTGTAGAGTGCGATCTGGCGAGCTGTAAATTTTTGAGAATTTTCTTGACTATAACTTGACTGGATACAAAAGATGCGGTACTTTGGGATCAAATAAAGTGTTGAGTTCGCATTTGCGGGTTAACGCTGAGTTAGGCTGCCTAAGTTGTTTGCGAGGACGGTACTTTGAGATTGCCATTAGAGTGCAATACTCATTGCAGCGTCAAAGTATCTTGGAACACTCATACATCGCGTAATGTGGACAGTGTAACCAGTAATAGTTTGATCCAGCTTTACTATAATTTTCATGAAAATCCCAAGTCCAGAGGAAGCGCAAATAAGATTCAGCAGCATTTATAGCGCTAGTGTTACCAGAGCAGAGATTAGAGTTCCCTTTGATAATCTCGACAACGGCACAAGAGTCCTGAGCGATGAATCGGAGTGCATCAGGTATATTGCTCTCTATGGTGGACATCACTTCTACAAACTTTACGCGGCATACGCCGAAACAAAATTTGAGAATATCGAGGGTAAAGACATAGAGATTATCGATTGGGGATGTGGTCAAGCATTGGCAACCTGTGTTCTAATTGACTATCTCATATAGAAAAACATTAGTCTTAATGTGTCATCTATAACACTCATAGAGCCATCTACAGTTGCACTACAGCGTGGACGCAGCCTCGTTCAGCGAATGTTTCAGAACAACCCCTCAACTGATTCTGTGGTGCGACTGGTAAATAAGTATATAGACGAGCTGACTTCTAATGATTTGGTTTCAGAACCCGATCGCAGAAAAATTCACCTGTTCTCGAACATAATAGACGTACAAGGGTTTGACCTGACACAACTGTATCAATTGATGGTTAACTCGTTTCACGGAATTAACCGTGTCATTTGCACAAGTCCGTATAACGAGGGACAGCAACGACTTGAAACGTTCTACAATCTCTTTCCGTCTCACCAAGTGACTAGAGCGTCTAGCTCAAATGAATCAATCTACGGAGAACTTTTCTATGCTGCAACTGGAAACTACAAAGAGTGTAAAATAAGTAGATGTGAGAGGCAATTCACCGTAAACCTGACTCAACGCTGAGGAAACAATTATTATGAAAAGCAAATCTACCGTAAATTATGTTCAGGGAGACTTATTCTCTGGATTTGGCTCTTTCACTAATGATGGGCTAGGGGAAGTCTTGTCCATGCCAAACGCAGAGGTTACTTTCTATCGAAATTTTTTCGACTCGCAGGAAAGTGATAGAATTTTTGAAATTTTGCGCGATGAGATTAACTGGCGGCAGGACAAGATGAAGGTTTACGGCAAAGACATAAATTTGCCGCGAAAAACTGCTTGGTACGGCGATATGGACAAATCGTACACATTCTCAGGTATCCATCTTAATCCTGAACCTTGGACACCAACGTTACTGGAAGTGAAAGAGCGAATAGAAGATGTTGCAGGAGTAGAGTTTAATAGCGTTTTGCTGAATCTCTACCGTCACGGAAATGATGGAATCTCTTGGCACACCGATGAGGAACCAGAATTAGGCGAGAACCCTGTAATTGGTTCTGTCAGTTTTGGGGGAACAAGAAAGTTTATGTTTCGGCACAGGCAAAACAAAGATATAAAGGCGGAAGTTGAGTTAACAGATGGCAGTTTTCTGCTCATGGCTGGTGAAACTCAGCATTTTTGGCAACACCAGATTCCCAAAACATCGAGGCACGTAGAACCAAGAATCAATCTAACTTTCAGGGTGATTCTTAACTGATGCCCTGTGTCAGCGTTCAAAGAATCTGGGCGTTTAATTTTATCTGGGGCGGCTCATTTCAGTCGCCGTTAGATCGCCCAAACCCCCTATCCCTGACCTCGTGCTGGTCTAAAATCTCCTGGGCCGCAACAAAGACGATATGTACGATCGACTTTCACGACAAAACTGCGGCAATCCAGAACTAGAAAGCGTACTATACCGCAAATCGCCCACACGGGAAAATTTTAATACTTTGCTTGAGTAAAACTTGACACAAATCCAAACCATCAATTATATTAGACCTATGGATGCAGCAGACATGATTAGATCATGACATCCCGTTACCCACGAGGGTCGAGGAATTCCGGTAAAGACGTTCTGAATACCAAAATTTATATTTTGGCGAAGGCTCCTTAAGGAGCCTTTGTTATTTTAAGGCTTCGGTAATTCCTTATTTTGCAATAAATTTTTGGCTATGACGAAAAAGCCCACTTTCTTTACTTTACCTATGCCTTCGTATATAGGATAAGCACTGTGTATGTCTAATCTCAGCCTTTTACTTTCTCTAAATGCTGCAAAAGCAACGAAATACTCAACCTCTATACCGTTTGAATCCAAAACTTTAACGATGGCAAATTTTCCATACCCAGCGTGACAAACTAACGTTTCCTTCTCTCCCAATGACTTGACAATACTCGGTAATTGCTTTGATAGTTGGTATCTCTCAAAATTAAATGTTCTGGACTCTCTCGGCCCATTGTACATTAATAACTGTGATTTTTCGCTAGAAATTTCATCAGAATTTTTAGTAAAACAATGTAAACCATAAGTTACTATAAAGTTGTACGTGATTAGATTTTTTTCGTCTCTTTTGTCGAGATATTCAACCCAGTCAGCATTAAGATGTGATAAATCATATATTTCACCATTTAGTATAAAATTTTTCCAGGATATAACTTCTTTTACGGTCTTGAACTTCATGCTTATAAAATAGAATTTATGCGATTTATGAATTAGGTATATATTTGCTGTTATAGTAGTGCCAACGAGCGATGTGTGAAATTTTGATGATTTTCTTGAGTAGAACTTGACTCGACACAAAAAATCGATTTTGAGCTTGTGCGCGAACTTTGGCTCTAACTTGTTCGGAAATTGCCATTTTGATTATTCTTTCAATGGTTCCAGCAAGCCGCGCCGCACAGCTTCATTTAAGGCTTGAGCTTGTCGCAATAGTCGAGTTTCATATATGTGGATTAAGGCCTGCAATTCAGCCAGTTCTACACAGATGCGATCGTACCGGATTGTTGGCGGTCTAGCAATTCACTCAATCGTTGTTCTTGGAGTGGTTGCAGCCGGAGTTGAGTCTGAGTGATTACTTCTGAATCAGACAGTGCTGATACTGGTTTAGCGGTTGGTAAGAGAAAATTTTCCAGAGTTTCTACTAGAATCTCACTCACGGTGCGGTGGCGTTGCAGCGCTAGCAATTCTGCTTGGTGATAGACTTCATCTGGCAGATTTAGGGTGATTTGGGCGGTCATAGGTGCAAAGCTATGAAACTAATATTTATATTATGCCATATTTTACTTTTAGTATTAGACATCTGCCAAAAAGAAATGAAGAAGGATCTCGCTTGCTAAAAACACGGCGACTGCGACAAAGAAGAAAACCAAGTGAAATTAGTTTAGTTTTCACTCATCCAGAAACCCGGTTTATTAAAAAAAACCAGTTTCTTTATTTATAAAATACTAGACAACCTGACAAAAATAGGTTTGTACTTCCGTCCTTAAAATTATCTTCTCTTCTGTTCCTTTGTTTCATAAACGTCTGTGCGGTTCGATCGCCCTTATTTTTTTTGAGACATCTCAACTCAAACTCTTGTCAAGCCTAGCTTTTGGGCTTACTTGTCACCTGGCAGGCCAAATCATCCTATTTACTTATTGACAATTGCTCTTCTCTGTTGAATTGTCAGGGAACCTATATATAAAGTTACAAATTGTATCATAAGCAACAGAAAGTACCCAATGTTTTATGTAGTGGCCTACAATTGAGAAAAGAAACAAGATTAAGAGGCGCGATCGCTATGGGTATCAATGAAAACCTAGACTGGGAAGAAGCATTTGAGTACCGAGCGGGCTTAACAGTGGAGTTGAAGTCCCAGCCTGGGGTTTTGCATACGATCGCCTACTATGAAGTGATGATGGTACCGCCCATCTGGTTAGAAAATGACCCGCGTCCCCGCTATCCTCACGAAGTGCGAGTCGTTTCGCAGCAGCCAACGGTGTCCAATGTTTGCCGGATTTCAGAGTCTCCTGTTTTAGTCGCCTCCTAAGTTTTTTCAGCGGGAAATATCGGCGATGGCCTCTAGCCAGCACTCAAACCGATGCAGAGATTTTCGGATTGAGATTGCTGTACTTTACTTTGTGGCGATCGCTTACGCTTAAGATATAGATGAGGGTCCAGAACGATAGACTCGAATCAATTGATTTGTTAATGTGGCAAGTGAGGAAATAGCTTCATTAATGTTAGCCGCCATTCTGGCTACGTCATGGTCTGCCTTACAGACAATAATTCCAGCATGGTCAGGCTGTAAGCTGTGCAGTCTAATAAAATGACGGCGATTTAGAGTTAAAACAGCTCGATTTTCACTGACTGCAAAAGCTAACACTTCTTCGTCAGGAATTTTTTGGTTATCTTTTCCGGCTTCTTGTACTGTCAAAATATTGTGACCCATAGCGCGCAGCAATTCTACAACCTCTCTGGGAAATTGTTCGTCACCATAAAGACGCGCCATCATCTTAATCCTCGTCATTCTCGCGGATAGCTATTTCAATTTCATCGGGAAAAGCTGCCGCATAAGCCCAGGCATTTGCTAAATCAGTAGCTGTTAATGTGGGATAGTTATCTAAGAGTCGAGACTCGTTCATGCCCAAACGACGAAAACTTTCCAGTACCCAAACAGGAATGCGAGTGTTTCTGATACAAGCATCACCCCCGCAGACACCGGGAGTTTTGCTAATTCCTTGCCAGGTGTTGGCTAAGTTTTGGGTTAATAATTGGATGATTTGAGCTTTCTCTGTTGGCGTTAAGGCCAGAAGTTGCGCTTCTAATTCTTTGATAGTCATGAAATCTATTTGATTTATGAATTAGGTATGTATTTAATATTGTATGGTATCAATTGCTTGATGACTTGGAATGAAACAAGAACGGGAGCAAAAACAGGATTAACTGGTTGGCTAAATTGTCTCTGCTAGTTAGGTTTCTTGCAAAACGTTGTGAATTAATTCTGCAGCTAGTTCTAACTTATCGCGGTGAGTGAGAGCATCCATGTCAACGCTAACGACTGAGCGGCGCTTGGGTGCGGGTGCGGCTGGGGGTACGGCGGCGGGCAATTCCAGGGTTTCGTAGAAATAATCGATAGGTTTTTCGTACACGGCGGCGAAGGCGGGTAACTCCCTCTCGGCGTCTACTTTGCGCTTGCCGTGTTCGATAGTAGAGAGCGTCTGCTGGCTCATGGTGATGTCGTAGTTGATCTCTAACTGCTCAATGACCTGCTCTTGAGTCATGCCAAGGAGTTCACGGGTGGCGCGGAGACGCTGGCCAAGGGAAAATGCCATGTCTGAATATCGGATAATCGTGTATTTACAAGAAAATCCTATAAATTTTGTTGACAAAGCTCCACAAGATAAAATAGTATTACTCAATATAATCTTGTAAAGCTCGAATCATCATCAAGTGCCCAGTACAAATTTCCAACCAGTCAAAGTCTGTTTGTCAATATCTTGAGAAAGGAATTAGCAATCTTATGAAGTATCAAGTTTTTGTTGGTAGTATCGCGCTCTGAATATTGAGTATATCTCTGCCAGCTCATGCTCAATCAAAAACTCCTGTAACCGATCAATTTGGTGTCACAGGAACGACACCAAATGCCAATGTATGGCGCGAAGAGTGTAGAAAGTTTTACGGAATCAGGATAAATAAAGATGGTACTTTAATGACTGATACTACTCCCGTAACAGATGAATTCGGTGTTACGGGAAAAACACCAAATGGCAATGAATGGTTAAAAAGAATCAGTGGGACTTTCTAGCTGTTGGTGGAAAGAAAATTAAAAGGCGATCGCACTTTTTTCAACATCTCGATGAAAGTGCGATCGCCCTTTTTTACAAAATTTGCACTGACGAGCGTATTAATCTATGTTAAATTAGTCAGTGGAGTCGCTTTATTCAATCTAAAATCTAAAATCTAAAATCTAAAATCTAAAATCTAAAATCTAAAATCTAAAATCGATTGACTCAATCCCACTCCTCCCTAATTTGTCTCTGGTACTCTAATGGGTCTTGAGTTAATTTAATGACACCCGCATACTTTGCTAAATTACTCTTTTCTTTCTTTTGAATTATCAGAGTCTCTAACAGTTGCTCAATTTTTTGCCAGTCCTCGTAATCAATTAGCACTGCAACTGGACGCATTGCTTCATCAGTGACAAGTTTTTTTCTAACAGGTAGCATTAAGGCCCCTTCAGATTTAATGTTTAACTTTTCCATTATAGCTCCACAATTAAAAATCGGCATAGCGAAATGAAGTATCTTCTTTCATAACATACACAGAAACCTATTTTTTGAGTCAGGAAATTCTCCTTTTGACTATCTGTAATACATTGATAGAGTCAGGAATGAACGAGAGTTGATTTGTTAACATTCAATCGCAAAAAAACTGCTGCGTCATTCGTTCGTAGTGCTAGCCCAGGTTGGATAGCTATCAGGGAAAACAAAGTATTTCCTTAAATTTTCTCGTTGGGTAAATGCCAAGTATTGAGCAGTCAATCGATTTTAGATTTTAGATTTTAGATTTTAGATTTTAGATTTTAGATTGACTTGCGCGAGATAAATGCTCTTTCTTGAGGATTTTCGATTTGCGATTTTGGATTGATTCCACGGATAAATCACGTGGCGGGTACCACCTTTTAAATTCTCGGTCATCTCTGGGGTTAGTAACTCCAGCAACAATCTGTTTTCCACCCAAAGCATCAGGAAATCAAAGCCAAAGCTAGCGCGCTGCACAAACGAATCTTCACGATCGGCAATTTGCTCAATTTGTTCGATGCTGGCAGGGACAGATAGCATGGCATGAGTTGCTGTGAATTTAGAAGCAGCCGTATTTTGAATGTATGCACGCAGTTCCCAAGGGATAAACTTCAATTTCTGTACCGTATTCATCAAATGGAAAAACAAGATAGCCACCTGAGCTAAAAGGATGGGGTGTCGGTTGCCCATCCAAAATTTCAGCTAGAACCTGTGCAACGTGCTGGGGGTTTTGGGCAGAAATAGAAAGATGATGAATCATTAAATAACTTCACTTGAAGGTCTAAAAGTGAGAATTGGAAAGCTGCTATCGCCAGCTTTCCAACATTCGGTTTCACATCATGAAATCTTTGTTAATTCCAATTCTCGATCTAAAATACGCCCTGCGCCTTTAATCAAATCGGCTGCCTTTTCACCAATCATGATGGTGGGTGCATTCGTGTTTCCCGTCGTCAGGGTTGGCATAATTGAGGCATCAACAACGCGCAACCCCTGAACACCATGCACGCACAGTTCGGGGTCTACTACTGCCATGCGGTCAGTTCCCATCTTGCACGTTCCGACAGGATGCCATATAGTGTCGCACGCTTCTCGAATGTAAGCTTCCAGTGCTCGATCGCTAGAGACACCGGCACCGGGAGCAACTTCCTCGCCTCGGAACTCATCAAAGGCAGTTGAGTGGAACAACTGGCGGCTAATTTTAATCCCGGCAACCAGTTTTTGCAGATCGGATTCACTGTGGAGATAGTTCATCCGAATCAAGGGTGGGTCTAGAGGGGAAGCAGAACGCAATTTGAGACTGCCGCGACTCTGAGGATTAGTCACACAGGCTGTAATAGTGACTCCCGGACCTTCGCGGGCATAGGCAGGAGACACCCACAAAATAGGGGCAGAGAAAAACTGCAAATCTGGTGCCGTATCTAAACGTCCTTCTGTATGTAAGAATAATCCAGGTTCTGCGATATTGCTGGTTAGTGCAGGTTGCAGATGCTGAGTTGACTGGTGTGCCACTGAGACACTCAGGTGATCTTGGAGGTTCTGACCGACTCCTGGTAAATCAACAACTACGGGAATATTTAGCGATCGCAATTCTTCTGCATTGCCAATTCCAGACAACATCAGCAGTTTAGGAGAATCGAACGCACCGCCACACAGAATCACTTCCCGATTTACTCGAACTTGGTGGATAGCACCATTGTGCAGATACTCCACTCCAATTGCGCGGGTTCCCTCAAACAATAACCGCGTCGCTAATGCGCCGGTTTGAGTTGTTAGATTGGGGCGATCGAGAATTGGCACCAGAAATGCAGCCGCTACGCTGTGCCGCTTCCCATCTTTAACCGTCAACTGATACAGTCCCGCGCCTTCTTGTTGTGCGCCATTGAAATCGGGATTGCGATCGTATCCTAAAGAGACAGCAGCTTCTACAAATCGCTGTGAGGTTACAACCAGATCGATTGGGGCGCTGACGTTGAGCAATCCATCAACACCGTGAAATTCGGACGCGCCTCGCTGCTGATTTTCCGATTTCTTGAAGTAAGGCAAAACGTCTTGATAACTCCAGCCTGGATTGCCCAATGCTTGCCAGCGATCGAAATCGTGACGGTTGCCTCGAATGTAAATCATGGCATTGATCGAACTGCTGCCACCCAAGCCTTTTCCCCGCGAACAAAAGACTTTGCGCCCGTTGAGATGGGGTTCTTCTTCTGTGAAATATGCCCAGTCTACTTCGCTGCCGAGTAGCTTGATCCAATCCACAGGATTTTGGATCTCCGGCTTAGTCGCGGGCTCGCCCGCTTCGAGCAATAATACTGTTGTTTCACCATCTTCGGTGAGGCGATTGGCAACCACACAACCTGCAGAGCCTGCGCCAATGACAACATAATCGTATTGAGTCATAATTTTCTCCTTTTCTGCTGTCTGTAATTAATGAATCAAAGTCAGGAATGAATGGGAATAGATTAGTTTAACAACTGCTTGCTGAAAAACTCCTGATTCATTCGCTCGCAGTGCTGGCAAAGATGCGATCGCCCGAGCAGATCGTCAACGATCGCACCTTTGTAGCGTGGCAGCAGGAAATTACCAATGTAACCGCAGGCAGTCGCATCTAATCTGGTGGGTTTATCTCCCACAAACAAGGGTTTTTCTGCCAGAAAATCTGAGAGGGATTGAAAATCTGCACAGATAATCTGACTGATTTCTTCCTGAGTGTGACGACCGATTCCATGACAGTGTATCTGAGAGATCGTGGTTTTACGAAACTCTTCGGCGATCGGTAACAAGTTAGAAGGGAGTAGATTTTGTCAATACCCGCAATGTGTAGAAATATAATGGAATAATAATGATAATCAAACAAGGGGTAAGGGTGGGAGAGTTCGCCGTTGGCGGACTCTCCCACCGACAGCGATGATTATTCTGGAACCCTGTATTCTTGTAGAAAACTCGGTTTCTGGACGGCGAGGCGTAAGTTGTAGTAAAGTTTGGTAACAAATTGCTGTGTCAGCGCATAAAATCTCGATCGGCATCCTGATAGATAGATATATAGGGAGCTCGTTCTCTACGATGCAAACAAGCAACGCCAACCCAACTATCGACTCTGAGGTGCACGTGAAAAAATTCAAAAAAATGTTTGAACAAACTTCCTCTCGCGGGTTCGTTCAAAGTTGTTTGTCGCTGACTGCTTTCACTTTATTGGGATTTACCGCAGTTGAACCAGTCAGCGCCACCAGTCTCCATACTGGTTTCGCTTCCTATGCCATTACTGACCTCGGCCCCGGCAACACTTACAGTATCAACAATCTCGGACAAGTGGTAATGGGTAAAAATGGTGTGGGTTGGATTTGGGAAAACGGTAACTTCAGTGAAGTTACCGGCAGCACTTGGGCTTATCAAATCAACACTTCCGGTCAAGTGGTGGGCCGCTATCTCAGCGAAAATTGGACAGATAATGCCTATTTGTGGGAAAACGGTCAAAGGACAGACCTCGGTCATTTTGATGGCATTAGCAGTAGCGCTAGTGACATCAATGATGCTGGGCAAATAGTTGGTAAGTTTAACATTACCCAAGATAAATTTAACCCCTTTGTATGGCAAAACGGTACAATGACCGATCTCGGTACTCTTGGTTTCAATGGCGGGGCTATGAGTATCAACAATAAAGGGCAAATAGTTGGTTATTCCGGTCTTGTTTTCGGCATAACTCATGCTTTCCTGTGGGAAAACGGCAGGATGAGTGACTTGAAAACTCTGGACGGACACAACGACAGTATTGCTTACGATATCAACGATCTGGGACAGGCGATCGGCTATTCTGCAAATAAGAACACTCAGCAAAGTAAACCTGTTATCTGGTCAAACGGTCAAATAACAGAACTCAAAACTCTCGGTGGCAATGTCAATTACGGGGTTGCAATTAATAATAAAGGACAAGCAGTCGGTTTTGGCAACACCGATGTCAATGGCAGCCTCAGTCACGGTTTAATCTGGGAAGATGGCGAAATGGCTGACCTTAACAGTTTGATAGATTATTCTCTTGAAGAGCCTAGGTGGTTTTTACAGCAAATCAGCGGCATTAACGATCGCGGTCAAATTGTCGGTCAAGGGATTAACAGCAAGACTGGTGCAAATCATGCTTTTCTGCTCGATCCCATCGCCGGTAGTTCTCAGCGCAATCCTGTATTACCTGATAATTTTGAGGATGGTTGGCATATTTTTAATAATGCACTAAATCGCCTGTGGTTTGACCCGCCAACCTCGGCGGGTTTTGCGTTCAAAATCGGCGAGGTTGGCGGGTCAAGTTCGATCGCATTTAATCCCAAGCCAACCGAACCATCGCTATTTACCAAAATTCTAAGTTTGCCCAGCGGTATTGATGCTGACGAATTATTTTCTGTCGTAGTTGGCGGTCAAGAAATTGGTAAATTCAAGCCTAATGAAGTAGTCGATTTTGTGGCTTTGCTTGGTTACGGCGTTTCTGAGTTTAGCGTGCTCGGTATCGATGCAGCAATTGACCAGACTAATCCTGTAGCATTCCCGATTAAGTTAGAATCAAATCGCGATAAGTTCTCTTTTAAAATGCGGGCGCTTGATGGTGCTGAAGCTGTTCCAGAACCTTCAGAAATCGGGGGGATAGTAACTGCGACTGCGGTTTTTGGTGGCTTGTTGTTGAAACGCAAACGCAGCGCTCGAAAAGTGCAAGTCAAGTAATCTCTTGTGCGGGCGATCGATTATATTTAATTAGGGTTTGCTGAATAATCGATCGCCCGCAAGGAACAAGTGCTATTTCTGGTATCCCCTTGACAACTGCCATACAGGCTTAAGTTGTTACCAATGCTCTTCGGCAAACAGTTACGATACCTCTAGGAGGGTCTCACGGAAGAGCGCCCGCGCTACCAAGACTCGATAGCGCTGCCAGTTTTCTATGTCGAAGCGAATTTTGGCCGATCCCCAGTCAGTGTTTTCTTCGATCGTGCGGCGGCATGCTAGAGAGATCGAGCGCTCAGCAGAAGTCAAATTAGCATCGAGACCGATACCTTCTGTTTGCTTCAACATCTCAATGATTAGCCCTATTCTGTCACTTTCGGTAGAGATGATTATCCTACTCCTATTCTAATTAAAGTAGGGTGCGTCGCCGCCAGAATTCTGATTGTTTACGACTATCAATGAGCGACGCACCATACCGCTATACTCTCGCCCGAAGTGACAAAAGAGAGTTAGAAAGACATCACCGATCGGTTTTCCCTGATACTCGATGAAGGGAATTTTACCCTTGGGATCAAGCTCAAAACTTTGTGCTGTGACGATCAACTTTTTGTATGGCAGATTTGCCATGCGGAGCCAAGTTTCAAGCTCTAGACAGGGTGGACTCATGTTAGGTAGTTCCTCCAAAGATGGTGCAGCGTATAAGGCAATGATTTTTCCTACTCCTTCATACTTTTAGATGTTTTCTCACTACAACTCACGGATGATTCTCAGTTCTAAAGCTGAAGCGAATCTGCAAAACTCTAGCAATAAAAGAGTCAATCGATTTTAGATTTTAGATTTTAGATTTTAGATTGACCCCACGGATAAATTCGGGGGGCAAGTGTCATCGGATACAGCTTTTTTATTTCTGGACCGATCGATCGCGTGGCGGGTATCCTGGATGGTTTCGGTCAGGAGGTCATCTGCAAGCATCCAAAAACACAAACCTCGCTTATAAATCATTCTCACCTCTATCGTGAGAAGTGTCTTTTTGATGCCCGCTGGCTTTCACCCCCACAGCCTTCAGATTTTCTGACGTTATAATGGTGCGACCGACCCAAAATTTTACGTTAATTTAAACTTTGATTTAGACAAAAGCGAGATACAATTCAATAGTTTGCTTGGAAAACATGGAGTAAAAATAAACAGTGTCACAAGTAACAACATAATATCGCGGATCGGTTACAAGATCGATCGCACTTCTCGATCGCACATTACAAAACAACCAAAACTCAGGAGTAAATCGCTGATGATGCTAGGAACAAGCGAGATCCCGCAATTAAAGCCGCTTTCCGACTCAGAACTACACAAAATGAACGCCTACTGGCGCGCGGCAAACTACCTATCCGTCGGACAAATCTATCTCCTCGACAACCCCCTACTCAAAGAACCCCTCAAAATCGAACACGTCAAACCGAGACTCCTCGGACATTGGGGCACCACTCCAGGCCTCAACTTCATCTACGTTCACCTCAACCGCATCATCAAAGCCCAAGACCTCAACACCATCTACATCGCAGGCCCCGGACACGGCGGGCCGGGCTTGGTCGCCAACACCTATCTCGAAGGAACTTACAGCGAATATTACTCGAACATTTCCCAAGATGAAGAGGGTATCAAACGGCTGTTCAAACAATTCTCCTTTCCCGGCGGTATCCCCAGCCACGTCGCCCCGGAAACCCCCGGTTCGATTCACGAAGGCGGCGAACTCGGCTACGCCCTCGTCCACGCTTACGGGGCGGCCTTCGACAATCCCGATTTGATAGTGGCGGCCGTTGTCGGCGACGGGGAAGCGGAAACCGGCCCCTTGGCTGCTAGCTGGCACTCTAACAAGTTTCTCAACCCGGTTCGCGACGGGGCCGTGTTGCCGATTCTGCACTTGAACGGCTACAAAATTGCCAATCCTACCCTGTTGGCCCGCATTCCGCGCGAGGAATTGGAAAGTTTGATGGTCGGTTACGGCTACAAACCTTATTGGGTGGAAGGTTCAGACCCGGAAACCATGCACCAGTTGATGGCTGCAACTCTCGATACCGCGATCGGCGAAATTAAGGCAATTCAGGAAAAAGCCCGGACCCAGGGCTATTCCGGCCGTCCCCAGTGGCCGATGATTGTGATGAAGACTCCCAAAGGCTGGACGGGGCCGAAGGAAGTTGACGGTAAGAAAACAGAGGATTATTGGCGATCGCACCAAGTCCCGCTTTCGGAAATGGCTTCTAAGCCCGGACACGTCCAACTCCTGGAAGATTGGATGAAAAGCTACAAGCCGGAAGAACTCTTCGACGAAAAGGGCAAGTTAATTCCCGAATTGGCAGAATTAGCGCCCAGGGGCGATCGGCGGATGGGGGCAAATCCCCACGCTAACGGCGGCCTGCTGCTGCGAGACTTGAAAATGCCGAAATTTGAAGACTACGCCGTTGACGTGCAAAAACCTGGCACTGTAATGGCAGAAGCAACCCGCGTTTCCGGCCGCTTCCTGCGAGACGTGATGAAACTGAATCAGGAAAACGCCAATTTCCGCATTGTCGGGCCCGACGAAACGGCCTCAAACCGCCTCGATCCCGTATTTGAAGTGACGAACCGGATGTGGGCGGGGGAAATTTTGCCCGAAGACGACCACATATCCCCCGACGGCCAGGTGATGGAAGTCCTCAGCGAACATCTATGTCAGGGGTGGCTGGAAGGCTATTTGCTGACGGGACGCCACGGCTTTTTCTCTTGTTACGAGGCGTTTATTCACATCATCGATTCGATGTTCAACCAACACGCCAAGTGGTTGAAAACTACTCGTCACATTCCTTGGCGCCGACCGATCGCCTCTCTCAACTACCTGCTAACTTCTCACGTTTGGCGGCAAGACCACAACGGTTTTTCTCACCAAGATCCGGGTTTTATCGACCACGTAATTAACAAGAAAGCGGAAGTGGTGCGGATTTATTTGCCGCCGGATGCGAACACTTTGCTGTCAGTAACGGATCACTGTCTCCGCAGCCGCCACTATGTCAACGTGATTATTGCAGGGAAGCAGCCTGCATTGCAGTATTTGGATATGGATGCTGCGATTAAACACTGTACGGCCGGCATCGGCATTTGGGAGTGGGCCAGCAACGATAAAGGCGGCGAACCGGATGTGGTGATGGCTTGCGCGGGTGATATTCCGACGCTGGAAACTTTGGCTGCGGTTGACATTCTCCGCCGAGATTATCCCGATTTAAAAGTGCGGGTGGTTAATGTGGTGGATTTGATGACGCTGCAACCTGCTAGCGAACATCCCCACGGTTTGTCTGACAAGGATTTTGATAGTTTGTTCACGAAAGATAAGCCGGTGATTTTTGCTTTTCACGGCTATCCTTGGCTGATTCACCGCTTGACTTATCGCCGGACAAATCACCCGAATATTCACGTTCGGGGTTACAAGGAAGAGGGAACGACTACGACGCCGTTTGATATGGTGGTGATTAATGACCTCGATCGATTCCATTTAGTTGCAGATGTACTCGATCGCGTTCCAAAACTGAGTTCTGTCGCAGCTTACGGCAAACAAGCTATCCGCGACAAGCTGATCGAACACAGGCAGTATATCACCGAACACGGCGATGATATGCCGGAAATCCGCGACTGGAAGTGGCCGCACGCGGGCCCGGTTTCGTCGGAAGCGCCGCAGGAAACGAAAGATCCGACAACGACTGGAGATCAAACCGTGCGATCGGGTGCACCGGGCTAGGTGCGATCGCTTCTCGACCTCTGCGTGAATCCGCGTTAATCTATTGTCATCTGCGGTTAACAAATTCTCTTTTTTTAACCGCAGATACACGCAGATTAACGCAGATGAGTTAGATTAATTCAACAGGATTGGTAATGCTGAAAGAAATAGAAATCCAAAATTTTAGGTGTTTTGAGCAAATCAAAATTTCTGGGTTTGAAAGAGTCAATTTAATCGGTGGTAAAAACAATGCTGGCAAGACAGCCTTGTTAGAAGCACTTTTTCTCAATGTTGTTCCTGGCCCTAGCAGTCTAGCAATACTAAGATATCTGAGAAGAGAGCCATCAAAAGCCATAGAAGCTATGCCCGATCGAGCTTGGGATAACTTATTCTATTTACTAAAAAAAGAGAGATTTATAGTAATTATTGGAACCGATGACAACAAGAACATCAATAAAGTAGAAATTAAAGTAGAAATCAATTCACCTGACTCTAGTATAATTATTGCATTCATGAGAAACGAAGACGCATTTAATGGGTTATTAGAAATAGTGCCTCCCCGAAGTTTAATGCGTGATAGAAGTTCCACTATTGACGAAGTACCAATAATTCCCTCCTTTATCAAAATTTCGGGAAGAGAACTCACAGAAGCATACGATCACGCACGTTTGGATGACAAAGACAGCGAAGTTTTGAAAGCTTTTCAAGTTATCGATCCGGAGATCGAATCTGTAGAAAGTTTTTCTATTGGCGAACCCACACTTTACTTGAGAAGAAAAGGAGAAAAACGTTTGCCTCTCTCATTGTTTGGAGATGCCATGAACCGAGTTGCAGAAATTATTCTTAAACTGGTAAACAGCGAACAGAAAATACTGCTAATTGATGAAATAGAGAATGGCATTCACCATACAAACCAGCGGAATTTTTGGAGAGTGTTATTTCGGTTGGCGGTTGAACTGGATACGCAGATTTTTGCTACAACGCACAGTTTAGAGATGCTGCAAGCATTTGCTGATGTGGGTTTAGAACCAAATCAGGAATGCAGCAGCGCATATTTTGAACTAGCAAGGAAACTCAAAACAAATCAAATAATCGGAAGTCGGCTCGATTTGGAAACTCTTAGTTATGCCATTGAGCATCAAGAAGGAGTGAGAGGTGAGTAATATTGTCATAGTAGAAAGTAAAAATGATAGAATTTTCATGCAGGCAATGGTTGAGAAACTAAACTGCGATATCCAGGTAGGATCACCTATTTATATAGAGGATTATAAAAGTTTGGAAGGCTTGAGCGAAACAGAGTTAATCAAAGCTTTAAAAAATTTAATAAGAAAGATTGACCGAAAAGAGATCGAAAAGATTGGAATTATTATCGATATTGATAATTTTTCAGAGCAAGAACGGCTGAAATTCGTAGATAGATGTATAAAAGAAGTGTTTGAAGCTGAAAGCTTGTCAAGCACTAAACAATTTATCGATATTTGTACAGATAATGGCACAAATGCAAAATTGGCTTGTTACTTTACAAATGTTGGAGGTAAAGGCGAACTGGAAACCCTTTTAAAGGCAATAAAGGCGAGAGAATCTCCTCATGCTGATTGTTTGAATAGCTGGAAAACTTGCATAGAAAGCCAGGGAAAGCAAATCGACCGGAAAGGTTTTGATAAATTCTGGGTGAGCATCTATCTCAGGTATGATACTTGCTCTATTCAGGAACAGAAACAAGCTGGAAGGAAATGCACTATGTCTGGGTTTGATTATGTTATGGAACACAAAAAAGATATTTGGGATTGGGATAATCCTGCACTCGTTGATTTGAAGGAGTTTTTTAAACTCTTTTGCTAACATAGTAAAATTCACACACAATTAACTCATGAGCTTAAAAATCTACTTTGTACGACACGGTGAAACAACTTACAGCAAGACTGGCGGCTACTGCGGCGACCTCGACGCAGAATTAACACCGGAAGGTTCTATGATGGCCGAACAATTTGCTGCAACTTACGCAAAATTGCCTTGGAATGCTGTTTATGTCAGTCCCATGAAACGCACAATCGCTACGGCTAAACCTTTGTGCGATGCTGTGGGAATTGAAATGCAACTGCGCGATGGATTGAGGGAAATTAAGTACGGCAAGTGGGAGGGTGAAACAGTTGAATCGGTTCGCGAAAAATATGCTGAAGATTACATTAATTGGTTGACGGAACCGGCTTGGAATCCACCGACTGAGGGGGAAACTTCTGTGCAAATTGCTAGCCGATCGTCCTTAGTTATCGCAGAAATTCAGGAAAAGTACAAGACTGGTAATGTTTTGGTGGTTTCCCACAAGGCGACTATTCGGATTATTCTGTGCAGTTTGTTGGGGATCGATTTGGGAAGTTACCGCAATCGCATTGCCGCTTTAGCAGCTTCTGTGAGTGTTGTCAAGTTTGATGTGCGCGGGCCAATGTTGGAGGTTTTGGGCGATCGATCGTACATGGATGAAAACCTCCGCAATTTACCCGGTACTTGAAATCGCGGGTAAGGTGCGGAGGCGCACCCTACAGTCTAAAACTAAATCGCACCGAGGTAAGACAATCCTAAAATCGTACCCGTTCCCAGAATATGACCGAAGCAGAGACTTCCCACAAGTGCACCCAAGCTCAAACCGCCCACCGATGAGGGCGCGGCTGGGCCTGTGTGAGGATTTTGGATGGTTGATTTGCCGATCGCAATAGCTAAAATATTGCAAATAATCATAATCAAACCGATCGAGGGGTTCCAGTCTACGGTTCTGGCGACAGTGGCAAGTAAAATTGGTGTAAACATCGATCTACTCCTTAAACTTTAGTAAATGAAAATCTGCCTAGAAGATATATCAAAAAAATGCAACTGTTAGCTACACATTGCATTAAGAGTTAATTTTTCGACATTTTTCTTAATAATTTTCCCAGGAACTCAACATTTTTTAGTCTCCCTCGGCTGGGACGAAAGTTTGACACAACGCGATTTCAATCGCCTCGCGATCGCAAGAACGAATCAACAGGACATAATAAACCATGAAAATACTGGTCTTAAATGCGGGTTCTAGCAGTCAAAAGAGCTGTCTTTACGAGTTAAACGATGTCCTGCCCGATCGACCTTTGCAACCCCTCTGGGAGGCTCAAATAGACTGGACTCACCAGCAGGGTATAGCAGAGTTGAAAGTCAAAACAGCAAAAGGCGATCGGCTTGAAGAGGAATTTGCCTCAGACTCTCGCAAAGATGCTATTTCTCGAATGCTGGAAACTCTTTGGAGGGGAAGAACTCAAACAATTAATGATTTAAAGGAGATTGATATTGTCGGCCACCGCGTCGTACACGGCGGACAAGATTATCAGCAAAGTACGTTAATTTCGCCGGATGTTAAACAGGCGATCGCCCGTTTATCTGTTTTCGCCCCCGTTCACAATCCGGTCAACCTCGAAGGTATCGAAGCGATTGAAAAAAAACTCGGAAAAGTGCCGCAAGTAGCAGTATTTGATACAGCTTTTCACGCACAGTTGCCGCCCGCAGCCTTTGTTTATCCTGGCCCCTATGAATGGCTGGAAAATGGGATTCGGCGCTACGGTTTTCACGGGATTAGCCATCAATATTGCGCGCGTCGGGCCGCCGACATTCTGGGTCAAAATTTGGCAGATTTGCGGTTGATTAGCTGTCATTTGGGCAACGGTTGTTCTCTGGCGGCCATTCGCGGGGGCTGGAGTGTTGACACGACGATGGGTTTTACTCCTTTGGATGGTTTGATGATGGGAAGTCGATCGGGTTCGATCGATCCAGGCATTCTCATTCATCTGTTAAAACAATCCGATTTTACTGCTGAGAAACTTGATAGTATTCTCAATCGAAATTCCGGTTTAAAAGGGATTTCAGGGGTGTCTAGCGATTTGCGGCAGATAGGAGATGCGATCGACCAAGGTAATCAGAGAGCTCAACTTGCTTTGGATATTTACATTCACCGTTTGCGCGCTGGAATTGGTGCCATGCTTGCGAGTTTGGGAGGGTTGGATGCTTTAATTTTTACGGCGGGAGTTGGGGAAAATTCTGCTGTTGTGCGGGCTGCCGCTTGCGAAGCTTTTGCATTTATCGGGTTAAAATTGGATGGGGAGAAAAATCAACAGTCACCGATCGATCGAGATATTGCGGCAGTGGATTCAGCGGTGAGAATTTTGGTAATTCACACCCAGGAAGATTGGGAAATTGCGAGAGAATGCTGGAAACTCGATCGCTAACTTATTTTATGAATTCCTGCAACAGCGATGCCCAATAAGCTTCTCAGCAGTGTCAACAATCACGAACGGCGCAACCGGAAGCTATCTAATTCATCTGCGTTAATCTGTGTTTATCTGCCCTCATCTGCGGTAAAAAAAAGAGAATGTATTCACCGCCCCGGACAATGGATGGACGCAGATAAAGAGAGGTAGAGACGTTTATTCTTCCATTGTCCCTGAAACAGCATTACTCTTTCAGCAATGCTGTGAATTGATGGTAGCGCCGATTACAAAACTTGCTTGGGGGCGATCGGAATTTCAATAATAAACTCGCTACCCTCTCCGGGTGCAGAAACGCAAGTCAATTTTCCGCCATGAGAACTCACAACAATCGAGTGAGAAATAGACAATCCCAAACCAGTTCCCGAACCCACGGGCTTAGTTGTAAAAAATGGATCGAATATCTTGTGCAGCACCTCCTTGCTCATCCCCTGCCCGCTGTCGGCAATTCTAATTATGGCAGAATTCCTGTCAGTCACCTCTGTTGAAATTGTAATCGTAGGCTGTTGATGAGAGTCTTCCGGACAATCTCTTGCTACCAGGAGAGCATCGATCGCATTTGTCAAAATATTCATAAATACCTGATTCAACTGAGACGCATAACAAGTAATTAGGGGTAGCGTGCTGTAATTTTTAATTACCTCAATTCCCAAACGGCCGCCCTCTTTTCTCAGGCGCGGTTGCAGCAACATCACCGTACTGTCGATGCCTTGATGGATATCTACCGACTTCATTTGCGCTTCGTCCAGGCGCGAAAAATTCCGCAAGCTTAGCACAATATCCCGGATTCTTTCCGCTCCTACTTTCATGGAATCCAGCAGCTTTTGCAAATCCTCGCTCAAAAATTCCAGCTCAATTGTTTCTATTTCTTCTATAATTTCATCAGCCGGTTCTGGATAGTGCTGCTGGTAAAGATCGATCAATTTTAGCAAGTCTTGAACGTATTCGCTAGCCGGATTAAGATTGCCGTAGATGAAACTTACAGGATTATTAATTTCGTGAGCTACACCAGCGACCATTTGCCCCAAACTAGACATTTTTTCGGTTTGGATTAATTGAGCTTGAGTTAGTTTAAGTTCGCGCAAAGTTTGTTCTAAACGCTCGTTCTTTTCATTTAACTCCTGCGTCCGCTCTTGCACTTTCTGTTCAACAGAATTGTAAAGTAGAGCATTTTCCAAAGAAATAGCAACTTGGGAAGAAAGCAACCTTAAAACTTCCAATCTGTGGGGAGTAAATGCTCCGACAGTCAAATTGTTTTCTAAATAAAGAATGCCTATCAGTTTGCCTTGATTGATGATTGGAGTACACAAAATAGATTGCAGTTGGTGTTTAGCGATGTAAGGATCGGCTGTGAACAGTCCCTCAGCCGCCGCATTGCTCAACACCAAATCCGAGCGAGTCCTTTCCACATAATTAATCACCGTCACAGGTAAATCGTGATAGTCTCCAACAGGCGTAAATTGCAGCACAGCTACATCTTCAGCAAATACTGACGCTTTAGCTGAAATCAACAGTTGACCGTCTCTAACTAAAATCAGAAAACCCAATTGAGCACCCGCATTTTCTAAGGAGATTCTCATCAAAGAAGCCAGCAACTTATCGAGGACAATTTCGCTAGAAATCGCCAGAGATGCTTTCATTACCGTTGCCAAGTCCAGAACTCTCGCATCGCTGCCAGTAGAAGTATGAATAGTTGTGGTAGTTTGATTGTTGTTAAAACTTCCGTTGATTGGCGTCATTTCCCGCAACTGCGGATACTTCTGTTCTAAATCTTCTACTTTGCGGACTGCACCCCAGCGCAAGTAGCACGAGTGAGCTTCGCGCAAGTGGATTTTGGCATATTGATACTTGCCTTTACTCAACCAAAACTTAGCTGCTAGTTCATTAGCTAGCGCTTCATTTTGGACAAACTCATTGTCTTGGGCTAAATTTATAGAGAAATCGTACAGTTCTACAGCTTCTGAATCTTTCTTGGAAATTCTGGCTATTTCTGCTTGTACTAAAAGGTACTTGTGCAGAAAATTTTCGGCACAGTTATCTGCCCAAATCTTCATCTGTTTTTGATTTTCCTCTAACTTTTCCAAGTATTCCTTTTGCTTGTCTTCTGAAACATTGGGGAAAACGGCGGCTAAAGTTAGAGAAAAGAAAAAATTCCATTCGGTAGCGGGTATCGCTCCGGTAATAAAAGATAGCTGTTTTTCTACTTCAAAAGCTAGTTGTAGCGCTTCGTTGAAGTTGCCGTACCAGTACATTACCTGGCATTTGCGAATCTGATAAAGGCAGAGCGAGTACAAATTTTGATGAGCTTGGCAGTTGTGTACGTATTCAGCTTCGCTGATATCTTCGCTTTCAAATACAAACTTTTCAGGAGTTAGTTTGCTCAGGTTACGGAGGATTAACTCTACTCCTAATAATATATCGGTTACGAGCTGATTTTTGGTTTTTTGGCTGAACTGCAAATACCTGCTCGTGTCTGCCAGAATTTGCGAGATTTCTTTACCTTGAAAAAAGTAGTTAGCTATGCGGTTGGACAGGATATAACCCGCATACTCTAGATCTCCTGATTCTAAAGCTGCTTGATATCCTTCATTGCTGATTGCGTGGGAATCTTTGATGTGGTTGAACCAGTAATAAAAAATACTTACCAGGGATGAACAAGCTCTGCACTTCAAGCCGATATTGCCAGATTTTTCGCTGAGATTCAGCGAGAGCAAGGCGAATTGATACGCAGCTTTGTAATCTCCCGAAACTGCGTTTAAGAACATACCGTAGCCAGCATAGCAAAGAGAGGCTTCGGGCACTAAACCGTATTGTAGAGAAAGATTGACTCCTTTTAAAACGCTGACTTTCCACAAGTCGGGATTTTTGAGGTACGCCGATGTGAGCAAGTTTGTAATTAATTTGACTGCCATTTTTTTGTCGGGCACAGTCATTTCGGGGGCGTCAATTAGGGAAGCTATTTCTCTCCCGGCTAAAATATTTGTGGCTGCTGCAAATTCTTCGGATATGACTTTTTGTAGCCCGTCTAGCGGCAAGTCAATGCCTAGCAAGTCCAAAGCTTTGATTCCGGCTTTAACGGCTTCTTCGTACTTCGCCCGCAGGGTATACTGCACGATTAGCAGGTTGTAAATTTCTACCTTTTCTAAGGGCGATCGCGCTTTTTCCAGAGTTATATTAATAAATTCTTCGGACTTCTCGAAATAACCGTTTAAATACTCAACATTTGCCCGCTCCATGTGCAAGGCAAAGGCTAAATCGTAGTGGGCATCCCAAATATCGGCGCTCAAACCGTCCATGCCTGCGGTCAAATACTGCAACGCAGCAACATAAGCAGTGGCATCTTTGGCTCTGCGGGCCGCCTCTAAATTCAGCGTAGCCAGTTCAATTAATTCTCGATCGTCTTTAATTAGCGATCGAGCCACATTCAAGTGATCGACTAATTCAAAAATTCTGTCAGCGCGATATTCAGCCGGAGTGTTTTCGAGGATTTGCCTGCCTATTTTCAGGTGAACTGCCTTTTTTTGCGAGTCGTCGATCAGAGCGTAAGCTGCTTGCTGTACGCGATCGTGCAAAAATTTATAATTCAGAATTAATAGCGGAAACAGTACGTAATCTAATGACTTGCTTTCCAATTCCGAAGTTGGCAGAATCAGTCCCGACTTAATCGCAGGCAACAGGTGAGAAAAAGTTTCCGAAGCTTCTTTTTCATGAATTAAAGAAAGAGTATTCAGGTCAAACTCGTTGCCCAAACAAGCCACCAAACGCAAAACTTGCTGCGTTGAACTTGGCAGTTTCCTCAATTTTTGTACCATCAAATCTACTACATTGTCAGTGATAGCGCACTGCTCAATTTGAGTCATATCCCAATGCCAGCCGCCCTTCCTACCCGACTGTGGCGGGTGAAAAACTAGCAAGTTTTCCTGATACAATGTTTGCAGGAATTGATTGACAAAAAAAGGATTTCCGTCTGTTTTGCTAATTACCAGTTCAGCTAACGGTTTGACAGATTCTCGATCGCTGTGCAAAGTCTCCGCAATCAAATGAGTTATGTTTTCCACCCCCAGCGGCGACAAAGCAATCTCATTAATGATAGCTTCCTGATTTCGCAGCGTCTCCACAGTCATCATTAAAGGATGAGTAGGACTAACTTCATTATCTCGATAAGCACCAATTAAAAACAGATATTGCGTAGCTTCATCTGTCATCATCAATTCGATCAGCTTGAGAGTAGCCGAATCAGCCCACTGCAAATCGTCGAGAAAAATGACCAGCGGATGTTCTGGCTGGCAAAATACGCGAATAAAATTTTGAAATACTAAATTAAATCGGTTCAGAGATTCCGTCGGCCCCAATTCAGCTACAGGAGACTGAGCTCCGACAATTAGTTCAACTTCGGGAATGACATCAATAATAATTTGCCCGTTTTGACCGAAGGAAGTGCGGAGTTTTTCGCGCCAAACTGCTAATTGAGCCTCGCTTTCAGTTAACAGTTGCCGCACCAATTCCGAAAAAGCGCTGACAACGGCAGAGTAAGGAATAGTCCGCTTGTACTGGTCAAACTTTCCCCAAATAAAATAGCCGCGCCGGCGGGTAATAGGTTTGTCTAAAATCTTCACCATTGCAGATTTGCCAATGCCGGAATAACCGGCAATCAGCATCATCTCGCTGCGGGATTTATGTTGTCCTCTCGCCAGGACTGATAAGGGAACTTCCTTTTTCGATTTGATTTCTTTTTTGATGACAGAAATTTGAGAATCGTCGGTGCGGTAGCCTCGATTATTTGTTGCTGCTACCCGTTCAAATGCCGCTAAAAGAGTTTCAACTTCTCGCTGTCTGCCGTAAAGTTTTTGAGGTATTTGAAATTTGTCGGAAATATCTTGGCTGCCGAGAGGAAACTCAGAAACAACCCCAGATGTTTGCCACTGAAACAGACAGGTTTCCAAATCTGCTTTGAGTCCCCAAGCACTTTGATAGCGCTCCTCAGCGGTTTTTGCTAACAATTTCATTACAATATCTGAAACAGCTTTAGGAATTTCTGGGGCTATTTCAGCGAGAGGTACTGGCTGTTTGGCTATGTGACAGTGAACTAACTCCATTGGATCTGTAGTGTGAAAAGGAAGTTGTCCTGCCAGGATTTCATAAAAGGTCACGCCGAGGGAATAAAAGTCAGTGCGGTAATCGACTACCCGGTTCATTCTACCGGTTTGCTCGGGCGACATATAGGCTAAAGTGCCTTCTAAAAAATTGGGGTTTTTACTGGTGATATTTTCCAGGTTCGATGCAGTTGAAATGCTAAAATCTATTAGCTTCACTTGTCCTGTAGCAGGATTAAAAACTATATTAGAGGGATTTATATCTTTATGAATTACATTTTTACCGTGAATTTCTCCCAAAGTTTCAGCAACTTTGATGGCAGTAGTCAGAAATCCTAAAAGGGTAAATTTTTGGGAACCCATAAATATTTTTAAAGATTCGCCGCCAAAATCTTCTAAGATCATTGCCAGACTATTTCTAACCTGTTGCAACTTATACACTTTCACAACTCCGTCCAACAGGCTTAAGTTGGCAGTGATCTCATATTCGCGCTTGTATCTATTCAGTTCTTCAGGAGTCGGATAGTCTTCTTTGATAAGTTTGATAATAACAGGTTGGTTGTTCTGCTCGTTGTGGCCGCGGTAAACCAGGGAAGTGCTGCTTTCATAAATGAGAGCGAGAACTGCAACGCCGGGAATTGCCATCATAGTTGGGTTCTCTCAAATTAGGTGTGCTTGGTCAATGTTACAGGACTGACGCGCGGCGGGCTAGAAACCGGGTTTCTTTGTTGCTAGTCGTTGACAAACCCAAGATTTTTTCGTGTAAATCGGGTTTCTTTTCGTAAATCCTATGTTATTCTTCATTATCGCTCAAGAGATATCTTTTGGGATGTGTGGGAAGACACGCCTTGACAGCAAAGAACTGCTGAGGTGACAAAAGCACCCTCGGGGTTTCGTCACCTCAGCAGTTATGTAAAGAAAAGCACAAGTACAGGATTTGTGCAAGGATTTACTGTGAGAGTCGATCGCGCGCCTGAAAAAAAAACAATCTCAGCTTTTAGGATATTGCTTGAATGAAGGCTTCACACCTCAATCAAACCGCCCAAAGGTGCAACTCCTAACTACACGCTAGTCATCTACGCGCCGGCTCGAATAATAACCTTTAATCTCAGAGTTAAAAAATTTGCCTGTAGAATCAGCATCTTGCAGAGATTCCCAAATTTGGGGTTCCACATCGCTGTATTGATAGACTGACCCGCTGCTAAATTCTATTTGCAAAACTTGCTCCTCTTCGTCGTATCCGATCGATCTAGCCATTTCGGAATCAACCGACATCATCGCAATTGGTTCTTTGCTTGAAGCAATTTCTTTTAATTCTCTACCTGCACTGAGTTCGGTTGAATCTGTATTCGCGATGAAATCAACCATTTGCAGCCCTTGCATTGCAGCTTCGGGAGCGGCAATTTCAATAAATTCGACTTCTTCCCCCCGATCGATTAACAGTCCTAGCTGGCCGTTAGAGTGACCAACTGCTAATACGTTGCTCAAGTCTATTTTGGATAGTTTCATGGGATTTGTCAAAAATAGATTTTACGTCAATATCTCCCCCGCTATGCAAGTTTTGATGCCGGGAAAATAGTCGATTAATTAATAGTTTATTGTGAGTTGGCTAAAAAGTCAATATAAATTTTGCGAAAATTATGGCAGCAATCTAGGTGTAAGTTGCGCTAGGGGTATCCTACGTTGATAAAATTTGCAGGCTTATTAACAAAACTTGACAATAAATTAAGAATTATTGCCGTAAAACAAAGGTAAAGTTGCGGGAATGGCAAGTTAAATGCCAAGCAGCAAAAGCGTTTGAGCATTTTTCAAATCTGTAAATCCTCAGAAAGTTACTATTTCTAAAGGATTCATCCGGTGAGAAAATCAGAAACAACCTTAAAATTTAGCAGTAATCGCCCGATCGGGCAATTCTCAACCAGCAGCAGGAAAAATACCTATGAAATTGGCTTATTGGATGTATGCAGGCCCAGCCCACATCGGCACTTTGCGCGTGGCCAGTTCCTTCAAAAACGTCCATGCGATCATGCACGCACCCATTGGAGACGACTACTTCAACGTCATGCGTTCCATGCTGGAGAGGGAACGGGATTTCACCCCGGTAACTACCAGCGTCGTTGACAGACACGTACTGGCGCGGGGTTCCCAGGAACGGGTGGTGGACAACATCACCCGCAAAGACAGAGAAGAACACCCTGATTTAATCGTGCTCACCCCGACTTGCACCTCCAGCATTCTGCAAGAAGACTTGGAAAACTTCGTGGAGAGAGCTCAATTGGATGCCAAAGGCGATGTATTGCTGGCGGATGTTAACCATTATCGGGTAAACGAACTGCAAGCGGCCGATCGCACTTTGGATCAAATCGTCCAATTTTACATTAACAAAGCCCGCAAAAAAGGCGATTTAGTAGAAGCCAAAAGCGAAAAACCATCTGTCAACATCCTCGGTATGTCAACGCTGGGTTTCCACAACCAGCACGACTGCACCGAGTTGAAGCGTTTGATGGCAGATTTGGGCATTGAAGTCAACGAAGTTATTCCCGAAGGTGCTTCGGTTCACAACTTAAAAAGACTGCCGCGCGCTTGGTTTAACCTAGTGCCTTATCGGGAATTGGGGATGATGGCCGGGGAGTATTTGCAAAAAGAATTCGGCACGCCGATGGTCGATATTACGCCGATGGGTGTGGTAGAAACTGCGCGCTGTATCCGCAAGATTCAGCAAGTTTTGAACGCTCAAGGTGCGGATGTTGATTACGAAGATTTCATCGACCAACAAACGCGGTTTGTGTCCCAGGCTGCTTGGTTCTCAAGGTCGATCGACTGCCAAAACTTAACCGGCAAAAAAGCCGTCGTATTTGGCGATAATACGCACGCTGCGGCGATGACGAAGATTTTGGCTCGCGAGATGGGAATCCACGTTGTGTGGGCAGGAACATACTGCAAACACGATGCTGATTGGTTCCGGGAACAGGTAAGCGAGTATTGCGATGAAGTGCTAGTGACGGACGATCACGGGGCGATCGGAGATGCGATCGCCAAAGCGGAACCTTCGGCGATTTTCGGTACGCAAATGGAACGCCACGTAGGTAAGCGGTTGGATATTCCTTGCGGCGTAATTGCTGCACCGATTCACGTCCAAAATTTCCCGATCGGCTACAAGCCGTTTTTGGGTTATGAAGGCACGAACCAGTGCGTAGATTTGGTGTACAATTCCTTCACTTTGGGAATGGAAGACCACTTGCTAGAAATCTTCGGCGGCCACGATACGAAGGAAGTGATTACGAAGGGTATTTCGGCTGATTCTGATATGGGTTGGACGAAGGAAGGACAAGCTGAGTTGAATAAAATCCCCGGTTTTGTGCGGGGTAAGGTGAAGCGGAATACTGAGAAGTTTGCGCGCGATCGGGGGATTGACAAGATTACCGTTGAGGTATTGTACGCGGCCAAGGAAGCTGTCGGCGCGTAGGTTATTGGTGGGGTGGGCAAATGCCCACCTCACTGTCAGCCCTGTTAAGGTTCGATCGAGTGCTTGGCGCCATCTTGGACGTTAGCGATCGGCAATAAACCTAGTTTATTGGTAATCATGTCTTTAAAGAAGATTTAAAGCTCGCCTCTTACGAAATTTAAGGTGTTTGAGAGCTTTCTTTACCACTTTGACAGGGTTGCCCCCTTACTGTTAGCCTTTGAACAGTCAATACTATTGCAACTCAGGCTTTGAAACGAAGTTAAAAAATTACGTTTAGCAGATAATTATGACAAATGATGAATCACGAGTTCAAGAATTTGAACAATTTTACGAATTTCAAGAATCCTGTGGTATTGGATCTCCCCTTAGTGAAGAGAGGTGGACTGATTGGACAATTGAAGATATTAAAACTTATATCAAAATAAACAGATGGGACGAAATTAAAAATACATCATTAACAGTTAGTGATGAAGAAGCTTTGTTAATACTCAAAGAATTTGCAGAAAACGTTCGTCCCAATGAAGAGAATAGCGACATACTTCATGATTTGTTTCGTACTATTAATGACATGGAAATTTCAGGAGTAATTAAGCTGAAAGAAACTAAACTCAAAAAAACAGAAGTAGAAACAGCCATTACTTGTCGGGGATCTTACCAAACTGCATACTTTTTTATTGAATTTTGGCTACCTATCCACACCCGATGGAGTATAGCCAAAAAGTTACAGGCAGATGGGTATAACTTAAAGGAATTTTTTATCGTCGAAAGCCTTAGCTATTTACGTCCTAACTCTATTTACCTATTCGTTTATGAAAATTATATAAAAGAAGTTAAAGAGATTTTAGCAAAAGGAACTGTTTTCCCATTTGATATTCCTGTTAATTACTTCAGCATTAAGTCAATAGAAGAAAGAGGTTTGATCATGATTCCTCAAAATTATTCGACTCCTCAATATAATAATAAAACTCCTGATTTACGCTATCGGTGCTATGAAGTATTAATTAAAAGATGAGATGGTGTTGTTTGAGACTGCCTACGTTCTAGAACAAATTAGCCATAATCTCGATATACGTTGGAAGTAGCGGATCGCCCTTGTCAAACCAAGAGCGATCGCCCACCTGAAAAATTGCTATAATATCAAATGAGCCAACCTTGCTCTCAGTGAAAAAATATGTCAACCCCTACACAAACTCCCCAAACAAGCACCCTTGAGATAACTATCAATCAGGAACAAAAAGAACTGTTAGAAAAAGCAGCTACCCTGTGGGGTCTTAGTCTGAGCGAATATCTGCTCGAAGTTGCTCTAAATCTAGCCGAAGAACTGCCACTTAAACCAGAAACGATCGTTCTTTCCGAACCCAATTGGGAAATTGTTACCTCAGCGATTGAAAACCCACCAGAACTTAACTCTAAGCTGAAAGCAGCGATCGAGAGGTATCGCCAAAAATACGATCGCAAATAAATAATGGAATGGATTTTTTGCTCTATAGATGATAGCAGGGTGATTCGGGAGAATTTTGACTGCGGTGTGCCGGAGTTAAATCAGTATCTCAAAAAATACGCCCGACAAAATCAAAGAAAAGGCATTGCTAAAACTTGGGTGGCAATTCCTCAAGACGGTGACGGTCAAGTAGCAGGTTATTATTCAATAAGTATGGCTGCATTACAACTAGAGTTACTTCCTGAAAATTACAGAAGAGGGTTGCCGCGCTACCCCCTTCCAGTCATGCGGATCGGCAAACTGGCGGTAACTCAATCAATGCAGGGTAGAAGACTAGGTGAGACACTGCTAGTCGATGCTTTTAACAGAGTGATTCGTTTGTCGGAAGATATAGGAGTATTGGGAGTGATAGTTGACGCTTTCAACGAACAAGCTAAGGGATTTTATTTACAATACGGGTTTATTGCCTTAGAAGGCGATGAACTTTCACTTTTTATTCCCATGACTAGGATATTAGAAGCTTTTACATAGGTAAAAGACAAAAGTTGGTCTTAGCTTAGAAAAGGCGATCGCCCTTTTCAAACCAAGTGCGATCGCCCTTATTCCTCCCCGCTTTCTTCTGGCTCATTTTCCGCCTCAAAATCTACCTTTTCATAAACATCAGCCAGCGGCACTTCAACTTGAAAGAAATTAAAAACTAGCGCCGCATCTTCCTCATCGTACTGACGATACGACCACCGCTTGTTCGCCAACTTACAATACTGTTCTATATAAACCTGAGATTGGTCAATCAGAATATACTCTTGAAATGTGGGAATCGTTTGATAAGACTTAAACTTATCAGTGCGATCGTAAGCTTTCGTAGATTTCGATAAAACTTCCACAATCACTTGAGGATTCATGACCGTATCCTGGCGATTATTGTAATACTCTGGTTTACCCGGAATTACCATCACATCGGGATAAGTATAAGTTCGCTTTTTCGGCAGCCACAGGCGCACGTCACCGAAGAAAACTCGATAGTCCTGTTTTTTGAGACCCAGACTTAATGCGATATAAATATTTCCACCGATTTGATTGTGATTTGTAGTTCCACCTGTCATTGGAATAATTACTCCATCGCGATATTCACTTTTGTACTCTGCTGCTTCTTCGAGGGCTAAATATTCTTCGGGAGTGAAGTAGCGCTGTGCTGTTGGCTGTTCTGTTGCTTGTAGAATAGCTGTCACGGTTTTTTCCCCAACTCAATTGATATTTTGCGTCCAGTTTAACATTGCCCGAAAGTAGGGGCGGGCAGGATGACCAACCCCTACTCCCCACAACAAAAACCATTCTTTGTGGAACAGGCATCTTGCCTGTTTTTGATAATATTGCAACATCTACGATCGCCCTCTTTCAACCAAGGGCGATCGCACGCTTATCAACTCACAACCAAAATTAATCGATCGGATCGAAAACAAGAGTCAATCGAGCACCAGGAAGCAGTTGTTTGAGAACTCGCAAATGACCCTCTGCATCAGACCAACTGCGAAAGCGACCGATAACGACCCTTTGTAGATTTGGAAGCAAACGAACAACGATCCACGGTCTGAGACGTTTCTCATACGGCATAATAGGTGTATCTCCTTGTTAATTGGAGCCATAGCCAGTCCTGAGCCCTCGGAAAGCATCGGACTGGCTTTTGACTTTTGCATACTTAAGTTTAATCCAAATAAAGCAGTTTGACAACCGCAACGGTCTATTATGCAACTGTTACAGTCTCTAAAGCAAAAAATTTGGCATACAAGGTGCTAGCATCTGCCTTGCAAAGGTTGTGCTATACGAGCAGTTAAACAGTGATCCGGTGGAGATTAGCAGTTGTCATGGCCGATCGGAATATCAGTAACAAGGAACTGGCTGTCCTAACCGGGATGAATCCCAGGTCTATTTCTCGGCTCAAAACTCGCCGTTACCTGACCAGAATAGACGCAGCAACGTTGAACGTTCTCTGCAAATCACTCAATTGCAAGCCTGGAGACTTAATGGATTACGAGGAGGACAATCCCGATCGAGGCTGAAATTTGAGGGCACAAGCGATCGCACTGTTTTGAGGTGATTTGTACGATCGCCCTTCTCAAACCAAGGACGATCGCACTTCAATTACTCGCAACCAAAATTAATCAATCGGATCGAAAACTAGGGTCAATCGAGCACCAGGAAGCAGTTGTTTGAGAACTCGCAAATGACCCTCTGCATCAGACCAACTGCGAAACCGACCGACAACGACCCTTTGTAGATTTGGAAGCAAACGAACAACGATCCACGGTCTGAGACGTTTCTCATACCGCATAATAGGTGTATCTCCTTTGTAAAGGTATCTCCTTTGTTAATGGGAGCCATAGCCAGTCCTTGCTTTTCCACGGCGGGGGACTGGCTTTTGACTTTGCACCTGTGGTGTGCTGTACAAATTATTGCACAAAAGGCCCTCATTGGTAGCAGAAAATTACTAAAATAGCGTTATAACACCGCGACCGGCGTAAACTTGTATGATTGGGAGCGTTCACAAACAGTAAATATTGACAGTGAGCAAGCGCGTTCACATCACACTCCCCGACTACATCTATGAATCCTTAGAACTGTGGGCCGACCGGCAAGGTAGACCCACAGCTAGTTTGATCGCTTTTATCGTTGAAACAGCGGTTTTGGAAGCGAAAAAAAAGGGAGATTTACCCTCTGAACCTGAAAAGCCCAAAAGCGGCGCGTAAAGACTTCCCTCGTGGGTTGCTGGTGCGTGTCGCCCGATCGCACTTATTGAAATTGATGAAAATTAGCATCAGCGCCCGCACTTTACACCCAATATTTAAAAGAATTCTCTGCTTTGTCCTCGCGATCGCTTGTTAGTGCATAAGTCCTATCACCAATCGAAAGTGCCAGTTATTTAATTGTCCGCCGGCCAGTCAGTTGCAGGGAAACTCACAAAAAAATATCATTCTCAGTAACGAACTTTCGACTATACATTCAATCCTCTCGTGGGGCGGGCTTCTAGCCTGCCCCTAAAAGCTTATTGAGAATAGTGCCCGATCTCAGGGGAAACGGAAACTGCATCCAAGGATTTCCTCCTTGAGGCCAATTGTGAAAAATGTACAGTTCGATCGCCCCAATCAATCCAACTTACCTAGATTAGACGCATCAACATATTTTAAAAGAATGACTTATGAACTTCACAGCAAGACTCACACAAACCAGCTTACTCGGTTTAATGCTATTTGCCAGCAATCCAGCGGCAACCTTGGCTCTAGGACAATCGAACACAAGCACTGCACCAACAGCGTCTCGCACTCAGTCTCCGATTGAAACCATACAAATAGCTCAGGTATCCACTCCCCAAAAACTGGTGAGAGATTTTTGTACTCGCAAAAGACAGAAAGTGGAAAACTATTTCGAGACCAGCAACTTTCGGATTTATCTGTGCTACAACCACGCCAATCAAGTATATTACTACGGCGTTAAAAAGAGTAACGGCAGCACAATTGCCCTGCGTGCTCGAACTGAAGAGGGGACTGGTTACGTGGCCAAAAATGGCACCTACGATTACATCGTTACAGGAGCTAGCCTCAGTATTTATAACAAAGGCAAACGCATTCTCCAACAGCGAGTGATTCGCTCCCTTTAGTATTTAAATGCGATCGCTCTTTCAAGCCCCGACTTCTTCAAAAAGCCGGGGATATAACAGAATATCCGGCTTTTCTACTGACGCAGACGAAAGTTTGTCTAATTTAACCTCTAACTCAAATGACCAAGAATTTCAAAGGCGGTACCCGCCACGTGATTTATCCGTGGAATCAATCGAAAGCATCTCAAATCTAAAATCCTTGCATCCCCCGAATTTATCTCGCGCAAGTCAATCCAAAATCTAAAATCTAAAATCGCGCAATCGATTGACTGGCGCTTCGCCACATTTGAGTTTGAGGTTAACCGGTTTCAACCGCCGAATAATCTCACAATAAAAAAACCCTCCCCAACAAGGAGAAGGGAGGGTGAAAAGACAGTGAGAAATTTAAGTTTTTGCAGAATTAACAATAAGGAGTTACATCCTCGCCACACTCGTCAGCCAAATAACACAAAGCACGAAAGCGCAGCCCAACGATTTGCTCGTAAAGCGGATTTAACTTGCACAGCGGGGGAATGGATAATAAAGTGCGAGCGCCAATTTTGACTTCTCGCTCAAACGGACACTGGCTGGGAATAAATTTACACAGCAACCGAGCCAACTTTTGACTTTTAATTGCAGTGTTATCAAGCCATTGTTTTAGCGGATGCAAGGGGTCAAAGTGTGGCTTTTGACCGTAAAGTTGAGAATTTGTAGCGACATTAACGGCTGTTTCTTTTTTGCTAAACCCTACCCAATTTGGCAGAGTTCGGTAGGAGACTGTATGCTCAAATACGTTCATTTTGCTCTGTTCCTCTTTGATAACGAGGTGCCAAGAACTCTCTGTAGAGCTTGTGCTATATTATCTACAATCAGTATCTACAGCATCTCGTTTTACTTTACCGGATTGAACTTCTTAAATTAATGACTTAGGGCGAGAAAAGTAGTTCCTGATTTTTTTAGATACGGTGTGCGATTGAAAAAGCGTCCTGATTTCAAGCCCAACAATTGATTGATCGGGTAAAAATTTTGTCTTCTACGTTTTAGCTTCAACCTTCGGTTGACTCTCCTTTTGTAGTTCAATTACAATTGTGACGCATCCAGGTGAATTATCCTATACGTGAAAATGCGGAACTTTTAATAAAACTTATCATATTGCTAAATAAGCTCTGCTGCAAACAACCCTGAAACCTCGCCCCAACAATCTTTGCTCGCGATCGCTCGGAAACTTCTACAATGAGAAATAATCGGTATCACCGCCCTCACCACCCATGAGCAACCCAGAAACCAAAGCTATCGCCCGCGAATTGCAAAGCCACGCCGCCATTCTCGGCGGCTTCGTCTCCCTGCTGTGGATTATCGAAATTGTCGATGTATTCCTGTTCCGGGGCAGGCTGAATGCCTACGGAGTCCGCCCCCGCAGCATCGACGGACTTCAAGGCATCCTGTTCATGCCTTTTCTGCACGGCAGTTTTGCTCACTTAGCCGCCAATACCCTCCCTTTAGTGACATTGGGTTGGTTGATAATGCTGCGAGAAATTAGCGACTTTTTTATCGTGAGTGCCGTAACCGCGCTAGTCAGCGGATTCGGAGTTTGGCTGACTGGCGCGCCTTATTCCGTTCACATTGGTGCCAGCGGATTAATCTTTGGTTACTTCGGCTTCTTGCTGCTGCGGGGCTATTTTGAACGCAGCTTTACCTCTATTTTGGTATCTTTAATTGTCGGTTTCTTCTACGGCAGTTTAATTTGGGGAGTTTTGCCGCAGCAGCCGGGAGTTTCCTGGCAAGCGCATTTCTTTGGCTTTGTCGGCGGCGTACTAACAGCTCAACTTTTGGGGCGCCAGAAACGGGGAATCAACTAGAATAAGACTGATGCTGCACGGTATCATCACCTTAGTTTATTGCCCCGAACTTATCTAAAAGCCTAGGTTGTTTGTCAATAAACCTCGTTTCTTGTGTAACAATTGCGTCCCAGATAGCAAGACTAACTGCTGACCAATAATTCAACGCGGGCCGGCAAGCACACACTAAAAACCGAACCGCAACCTAACTCGCTTTCAACGTGCATATCGCCACCCATCATCACGCAAAAGTGACGGCTAATAGTCAATCCCAAACCAGTGCCGCCGTACTTGCGCGTAGTTGATGCGTCGCCCTGCATAAATGCTTGAAATAAATGCTGCAATTGTTCGGGGGGAATCCCGATGCCCGTATCAGCTACGCGAAAAATTATTGAGTCGGAAGGTTCTGCTATTTCTTGAGTGGTTAAGCTGTCATGTTTAACTCTTTCAATGCAGAGGGTAATAGTGCCGTTTTCCGTAAATTTAGCTGCATTGCTCAGCAGGTTGAGCAATATTTGACGAGTTTTGGTAATGTCAGCATACATCATTCCCAAGTCGTCAGCACAATCAACTTCAAACTTATTAGAATTTTTATCTACCAAGGGTTTGACAGTAGAAACTACCTCGTCAATTAAATTAACAGGGTTGAAAGTTTCTAAGTAAAGTTCCATCCGCCCCGCTTCAATCTTAGAAATATCTAGAATGTCGCTAATTAAAGATAGCAAGTGTTTGCCCGCTGTTTGAATTTTTTCCAAGTCGGGGATAAAATCTTCGCAGCCTAAATCCTCGGCGTCTTCTTTGAGCATATCGCTGTAACCAATAATCGCGTTGAGGGGAGTTCGCAATTCGTGGCTCATATTCGCTAAAAAGGCGCTTTTGGCTTGGTTTGCTGCTTGAGCGGTTTGAGCGACTTTTTGGAATTCTTCTGCTAATTTGCGCTGGGTAATATCTTCAGCAATACCGACGATGCGGTAAATTTCTCCGGTTTGGCTGCGGACTGGAAAAGCCCGATCGCGCACCCAGCAAACTGAACCGTCCGTTGGCGTAGCCCCCGTAGGGGATCGCACTACCCGATACTCCTCATCATAATCGCCCCGCACCTGTTTCGCAAAAGCAGCCTTGACGCGATCGAGATCCTCCGGGTGAATAGCATCCCAAAAAGCCTCCGGTTCAGAGTGCAACCTCTGACAGCTCAAATTCCATATTTTCTCGCAAGCAGGACTCACATAAACTAGCTGCTTTTGATTGGGTTCTCTAATCCAAAATACCTCATGAATATTTTCTGCCAACTGACGAAACCGCTCCTCGCTAGCCCGCAACTTCTCCACAGCACTGTGAAACTCAGTCACATCCTGAATCAGCGATGCCACCCCAATGATGCTGCCGTCAGCATCAACCAAAGTCGTATTGTACCACTCGCACAGAATAATTTTGCCGTCTTTTCTGATGTTCTCGTTAAGGCTGGTAACTCCTCCTTGATTAGTAAGCAAAGTTATAGATAGTTGCCTGACATACTCCTTAGCACTTTCAGGAACTATGAGATCGACTCCGTGGCGTCCCATAGCTTCCAAGCGGTTGTATCCAAAAATTCTTTCCGCTGACAAATTCCATTCCGCTACTTCAAAGTTTAGATCCCATTCAATCGCCCCCAAAGGAGTTTGGTGAAGATGGAGAGCCAGTTTTTGCTGCGAGTTTTTCAGAGAAATAATTAATTGATTTTTGTCGGCGATCGCAGATTCTACCCGATCTTCGAGAGTAGTAAACGCCTCTTCCAATTGACCGGCCATCGTATTAAAAGAGCGAGCCAGGACACCGACCTCATCCTCCCGTTCTACAGACGCCATCAAGCGGGAATCTACCGCCATCCCGTCCCATTCTCCCCGGGACAAAGCCTCCGCAGCCTTGCTCAGACGCTGAATCGGTACAACAATCCACCTAGAAGTAAGAGCGCCAATCGCCGTTGCCAGCACCAAAGCACCCAGACACATTACCACAGTATACCGAGTGTTGGCATTAATTCTTTCCATAAAATCGGCTTCAGGAACCGTCACCACAATCAACCAATCGAGGCCCCTGCTGTCTAAAAGCGGCGTCACCTGTAGAAATTGCCGTTGACCGTCGATCTTAAAATCTAACTGCCGAGATCTGTCAATTTTGTGCAAATCCCCGAAGCGTTCTGTCAAATAGCGGGCAGTCGATCGAATTAGAACATTCTTGCTGCTGGCTGCCACGATCCGTTTCGCAACACCATTGCTAACAATAAATGGCGGTTCCAGAGTAGAATTTGCCACCAATTGCCCAGACCTTTCTACAATAAAAGTCTGTCCTGATTTGCCAATTTTTAGAGTTTCCAAAAATTGATTGAGCTTGGAAAGCGCCAAGTCAGAACCCAAAATGCCAATCAGTTTACCATCCTCGCCATAAACTGGTTGAGCCGCCGTAATCGCTAGTTTGGGAGCGTCAAAATAATTATATATTTTACTCCAAGTCGGTTTTCCTGCACGCACCGGAGCTGTGTACCAAGGTCGGACGCGGGGGTCGTAGTTGAGAGTAGTTTTTAATAACTTGGTTGGTTTCTCGAACTCTGACAGCGCGTAGCTATGCAAATTATAGCCAGTAGATTGATTGGAAATCTGAATTTGCAACTTGCCGTCGTCGAGGCGTTCAACTCCAATAAAATCTTTTTGTTCGGATGCAAATTGAATGTAGCTAATTTTATCGAAAATTTTGATTTGTTTGTAGAAGTAGCGTCGCAAACTATCACTATCCTGCTCGTTCACAATGCCTAGACTGATGGCATCGAGATTGAGCTGATTGATTTGGTGTGGTGTTTCAATATAACTATTAATATGTTGCTGGATGCGCGATGTGACTTCTGTCCGCAGTTGTGCGGCAACATGGTTGACAGCTATGCGCCCGTTCCGCAACGACAGCCACCCCGTCAACCCTACCGCAGCGAAAGTCTGGAGGGCAAAAGGCACAACAAGGACGATGCGAATTGGCACTTTGCCCGACATTTTTAAAATCGGATCTGTCAGATATTTGATTGGCATGGTACAGCAGAACTATTATTAAGCCACAACATTCCGGTCATTCGATTGCGCGATTTTAGATTTGAGATTTTAGATTGACTTGCGCGAGATAAATCCGGGGGCTTGAGGATGCAAGGATTTTGGATGCTTTCGATTGATTCCACGGATCGATCGCGTGGCGGGTACCCTCAAGCAATTATTGGTCAAGTACAACTTGATGAGCGCAGATATTGAAGTTGAGATGGTTTTAGTAGGCAAAGTGGTGTTAATAACTCGGAATCTGCCGCTGGCAACTGAATTTTTAACGACTGCCACCTCCATCGAGAGCGCGATCGTCCGCTTTGGGAACATTGGCGATCGAAATGAATGCAGTATCAATCCTGGACTCAGTCTACACGCTCATACTATTATAGATTTGAGCTTAAAGAATTCAAGAATTGGGAAAAACTTATTTAGATTTTAGATTTTAGATTGACTTGCGCGAGATAAACCCGGAGGCTTGAGGATGCAAGGATTTTGGATGCTTTCGATTGATTCCACGGATCGATCGCGTGGCGGGTACCACCTTTGAAATTATTGGTCAAGTACAACTTGATGAGGGCAGATTTTGAAGTTGAGATGGTTTGAGTAGGCCAAGTGCTGTTAATAACTCGGAATTTGCCGCTGGCAACTGAATTTTTAACGACTGCCACCGCCATCGAGAGCGCGATCGTCCGCTTTGGGAACATTGGCGAGCGAAATGAATGCAGTATCAATCCTCGACTCAGTCTACACGCTCATACTATTATAGATTTGAGCTTAAAGAATTCAAGAATTGGGAAAGACTTATTCTGTAAGGGTTTAGAATTTGCAGGCTGTTGCATTCTTTTTTTAACTGGTATCTGAAACCAGGTTTTTTTAGCGTGCGGGCGGGCTGCAACCAACTATTTTTATGAAAAAACCACGGTGGATAGCCACCCGTGCGTCCCGCACTAATTATTTTTCCCCTCCTGACGCCCGCTAATCAAACCAATCGAGTTTTTCGTTGACCAATAATTGCTTGAGGGTACCCGCCACGCGATCGATCCGTGGAATCAATCCTAAATCCCCAATCCTTGCATCATCAAGCCCCCGGATTTGTCTCGCGCAAGTCAATCTAAAATCTAAAATCTCAAATCGCGCAATCGAATGACTCATGCCTGAAATGACGTATTTTGGCGTTTCAACCCGGTTGCTGCGTCAGTTCTATTTGACCGATAGCGCGATCGAAAGTTATAAGTTTTGACAATAAATTTAATTGATATCTCCACAAGCAGCTACTTTTGATAGAGTGCAACTTAATTGCGACTAGGTAAAATAAGGATAGTAGGATGCAACTAGCGGAGGCATGGATGATGAACGCAGTTATTGCTACTCTTGGCACTGCACTCGGACTGAGTTCAATTGTTATCGGTTTGACCCCGGCGGTTCTCGCCCAACAAAGACTGGAACCAACGCCCCAATATTCGGAAACGACTTTATCTGGGGACTCGTTGAGGACTGTGGAGGACAGAACTTTAGACTCGGACTACCAAAACTTGATTGGTGAATCAGAAGCGGCGACTAATTCTGCTAGAAGGGAAAGAAGCTTGGGCGACACATTTCGTCTCAAAATCGAGGGCCCATTGGAATTTATTACTACTCCTTCGGACGCCCAGCGTCAAGGAAATCCTTTACCTCCCAAACAAACCGACAGCGGTACAGAAGCGGGAGTTCAGCTTCAGCTAGGACTTTAGCAATTTTAAATGAGTTCATTTGCAGCGATCGCGGAGCCCAATTTTAGATTTTCGGAGTTATTGTGACTGCGATCGCTTTTTTATCTGAGTTTTCTCACAAGTTTTGTGCGGTTTCCATCACACCTGGTTCTCTATTGTGAACCTAAGATTAGACCAATTAAACTTCCGATACAGACTGATTAGCTACATATCTTTACAATAGCGCATAAAACTGGCGGTGAAGGTGATGAGAAAGGCTCAACTGATCGATTATTTGCGGGGAGAGTTGGCAATATCGAATTCTGCCATCGCCGTTGCTCTCCGACACGGTGAACAAGATGCCAGCGAACTGCCGATGGTTCTGTGGCAATACGGGTTAGTAACACTGGAACAGTTAAACCTGATTTTTGATTGGCTGGAAACTCAGCCGACTTAGCAAATTAAAATCCCGATTTAAAAAATATGGATATCGGATTGCAGATTTTCAACAAATAAAGCTTGCACCAACGATCGTCGAAAAGTATAGGGTTGAGTGTTTAGGTTGAGGGTGGGTCTTATTTTGTCCCAATTAGAAAAATACCAATATAAAGTAGGGACACAGCACTGCTGTGTCCTCACTCTTGTGGTCGCCTAAAATAAACTGGTTTCATATCTGGCAGCATTGGAATTAATATTACCCACAGCTTTCGAGACGGCAGTGCCGTGTCCCTACAATTAACTCTCTTTTGTCACTTCGGGCGAGAGTATAGCGGTATGGTGCGTCGCTGATTGATAGTCGTAAATAATCAGAATTCTGGCGGCGACGCACCCTACTTTAATGAGAATAGGAGTAGGATAATCATCTCTACCGAAAGTGACTCAAGAGGGTTAATCCGGGTAGGGACACGGCACTGCCGTGTCCTCTCGATCGTCTCGCTGGTGCAACCGGAAACGATATCAATCTGTCGAAGATGCGATCGCCGACGGCATCAAACAGACGGGATAAAACAAAACCCAGCAACTTTTAGGCTACCGGGGCTTGTCTTGTTTAATTTGGTGGCGGGAAGTGGATTTGAACCACTGACCTTCGGGTTATGAGCCCGACGAGCTACCAGGCTGCTCTATCCCGCGTCGCTTTGTCTCTCTGTAGTGGTTTCCAAAGTGGTTTCCAAAAACAAAACCCTGAAACCTTAAAGATTACAGGGTTCGCTTGAATTTGGTGGCGGGAAGTGGATTTGAACCACTGACCTTCGGGTTATGAGCCCGACGAGCTACCAGGCTGCTCTATCC
>JAUBST010000030.1:26273-48224 GCA_036702215.1 Microcoleus sp. F6_B6 | reverse complement strand
AATTTGGTGGCGGGAAGTGGATTTGAACCACTGACCTTCGGGTTATGAGCCCGACGAGCTACCAGGCTGCTCTATCCCGCGTCGCTTTGTCTCTTTCTAATATAAACATATCTTTCTGAAAATTGCAACCCCTACATCAAAAAAACTTTTTAGATGTAGGGAGGGGTTGCTGAAATCGGCTCTGAGTCTCGATCGCCCTAAAGCATCGAAACTTCCCCGATTACCTCCAAGCGCTTAAAATCGCTGAGAGTCAGGTAAGTCTCCGCCAGAGTTTCGGCGATCGTCGGAGTAATCCACCCCAACTGCTTGAGCAAGTGAATCGCCACAGCAAATTGAGCGCGCTTTCCCCCATCCGTCACCTTAATTGCCAAGCCCATACCTTCGCCAACGCGGCCAATGCACTGCACCCCTTCGGCACCGGACTTGCTCACCAATTCCCCTTGAGTCAAGCGCATCAGTTCCGTGTCAAATTTGCCCTCACCGGCAACCATCATCGGGTGGTGAGTCATAGCGCGGACAATCCGCTCCATCTCCACATTGTCGCCAGAGGCCAACTTAGCGTACAAAGAGGCCATTTGCCCCAACTGCAACAGATAGGTAGGAGCGCCGCAGTCGTCGCGAGCGCTGATAAACTCTTCGGCAGGCATTGCCAGCAAGTCAGCCACTTTGCCCAAAATAAGCTGCTGGACAGGATGTTTGCGGCGTAAATAGGTGTCCAGAGGCCAGTGCAGTTGCTGGCAGACAGCCAGCATTCCGGCGTGTTTGCCGGAACAGTTGTATTGCAGGGGGCTCTTTTTGCCTTCAGGAATCGGGCATTGAAGTTTAGAGGGGTCAATGTCGCAGCGCCACAGGACGTTAAATACCTGGCGCGATTGCTCGATCGTACCTTGATGGGAACTGCAAATAATCGCTAAATCTCGATCGGTCAATTCGTAGCGTTCTAAAGTGCCAGTCGCCGTCACCGCCAAAGCTTGAAAAGGCTTGAGTGAAGAACGGACAAATGAGGCCGTTTCCGAGTTACCAGCAACAGACAGAACGCGCCCGCGGTTGTCGCAGACAGCGGCCTGGGCGCGGTGCCTCGATTCCACAATACCTTCGCGCAGCAGTGTCACTTCCAGTTCGGGAGCTTGGGTTCGTTTTCCCCTTGTCATATCAATTTTAGATTTTAGATTTTAGATTTTAGATTGAGGCCGGTGGAAGTTTTGAGTTGCGAGCTGCCAGTTAAGAGTTGTAAAGTTAATCTTTCTGCGAGCGTTTCTCACTCATGCACTCCGTGTGCGCTGTTAGCTGTCGGCTGCAGTCTCAAAACTCAAAACTCCCTTCCATTCCCGATTACAAACAACTCCAAGTTAGTCCCCCGGCAACCAGCAACACTGTCAAACCATAAAAAGTCTGCCGCAGACGCCTGAGAATTGGTTCTAGTTGGTAGTTGACAATCAACTGGTCTTGAAGCAAAACTTCGGGAGTTTTAGGCCAAGATTGACAATCGTACCAGCCAGACTCTTCGTAGACGACCGTGGGATTTGAAAGGCGCGATCGCACGTAGAACCAACCCAAGTAGAGCCGCAGCAAAGCTAATCCTAGAATAAAACCGGCACCTGCAGCACCGCTGAGGACAAACTGAGCTGGATACTTGAGGGGAGCAAAGCTAGAAGCAGCTATCGGCACCGATACCAAGCAACTCCAAGCCCAAACCCAAGCTAGTTTTGCCAGGTATCCGGGCCAATTGAGTGTTACCCAGCTAAAAAACCAGGATTCTTTAAGTTCTTGGTATTCATTGATCGGTCGCTGTTCTTGCGGAACCGGACAAATAGAAGCAGAAACGTTTTTCACATTAGCCATCCTCACGGCGCGGGGGAAAAGTCAATGCGTTCGGCGTGTCCCCAGAACGCTTCTAAATTGTAGAACTCCCGCTCTTGAGGCTTCAAGATGTGAACGATGGCGTCGCCGTAGTCCATGACTACCCAACTAGCGTCTGATAGTCCTTGTGTACGCAGCGGCAAGCGTTGCCACTCTTCTTCCACTTGGTCTGCTATTGCTTGGCAGATGGCTCGTACCTGCACGTTGGAAAATCCGGTGACGATCGCAAAGTAGTCTGCCAAATAGGATACTTCTGACACGCGCAGCAATACAATATCTACTGCTTTGCGGTCTTCTGCTGCTTGGGCAACGGTCACGATCAGGCCGCGAGCGTCGTCTGCGGAGGTGCGGTCGGTTGCTGTAGACTGGGCCCTGGAGTATTCGAGTTGGGTTAGATCTGACATTAAGTGTTTAAGTTCCTAATTGATACGGTAAGGAAGAATGGGTGCGCTACAAGCGATGGTTGTTGGCAGTTTGAGACGGGAAATAGGAGTTAGGTTGAAGCCGAAAGTATGGACAGGATTTCTGGTGAATTTTACTTTCAACTTGTGATTTGTTCGATCGACTTCTTCGTCGAATTTCCTGTTCCCGGCGATTCGCGGGCCATCAGCAGCGCCCAATTCCGCGTAAGTACAGTGCGGGGGTGGATGTAGCAGCGAGTTTCTAGCAAATATTTAAGAGAATAATCGCTAGTTTGCCACACGGCTGCATAAAGATTTTGCCAGCTTGCCTCGCGCAGTGCTTCTAGTTGGGGTGTGTTGCCGCGGCTCGGCTCTATGGTATCTGCTATGAATACGGTACAACTGAGCTGGCTCATGTTTGGTCTGCCGAGGGTGTGATTGGCGATGGCGTCCAAAATTTCTCGATCGACCACTCCGAATTCGTCTCTGGCGACGATCGCGCTGGCGTCTGCGTGCAGCAAATGCGGGTGTGCTTCTAACACTGAGTCTAACTCTAAACCTTCTTTCTGGGCCATTTGCAGCAGCAGTTGAGGTTTGAAGTATTTTGCCAAATCGTGCAACAAACCTGCCGATCGGGCTTTTGCTTCGTCGAGGCCGTAATGGCGAGCCAAATCACCTGCTACCTGTTCTACTCCCAGAATATGTGTGATGCGGGCAGCAGGAACGCGGTCACAGAGCCAAGCTAGGACGTTTTCGCGCGCGGGTACAAGTGCCAAATATTAACTCCTAAATAGTAGGATCTCCTATTTTAGCGTTTTGTTTCGATCGGCTGCTGCGTCGTCTGACTGGGGTGTGGTGATATCTGGGATGGGGAGGGGTGAAGGGGCGAAGGGGGCGATCGGCTTTAGCTGAACAATCCAAATACCTGTTAAAGTCAGTGGCTGTAACGACAAATTGTAGTTACAGTATCTAGTGACAATCAAGGTATGGAATTTGAGTGGGATGAGGCTAAACTTCTTACCAACTTAGCAAACATGGAATTGACTTTAATGTACTCGTCCTGAAAGCTCGCCAGCCACTATTGTCAAACATTCGGAAGCAACAGCAACAGAAAGTACACTGAACTCTACAGAACAACTTGCAACTATTTTACCAGTTTGTATATGCCAAACTTTTATACTGTAATCTCCTGAAAGTGCCAAGTTTCCAGATGGAGTAATAGCCAAGGCATTATTATGAATATTATTACTGTGAATATAAAATCAGGACTTACGCAACTGACACGCGGCGATCGCTACAACCGCCTGAAACTCCCTCAGATTCCGATGTTTATTGTCTAAAAAATATGACTGTAAACTGAGAGAAGTTTTGAGCGTTCAAGCTGACAACTGCGATCGGAAGGTTTGTTGATGAGTACCGTACCTAGCGAAAGACGGCACTCATCAACAAACCAGGAGCAAAGTTTGGAACTTTTGGAGAGGCTATCGAAGCATTTGTGACAGTTGCGTAAGTCTTGCCCTCTTCTCAAATCTCAAATGGTATAACTCAGCACAATAATCGCCATCCCACCGTGAAAGTACCCCCATTCAAGCTCTGGAGTTAATCTAAAATCTCAAATCTCAAATCTCAAATGGACTGACATAATTCTTAATAAAATTCAGATTGCCCAAAGCCCGATAAATCCGTTATCAAATCCCCTTCAACCGCCATATATTTTTATGATTTTGGGGATTTGGGCCGTGCAAACCTTACTTGACAATAGTTTCAGGTTTTTTGCTCTCAAACAACCAGCCAATTTTCGTGAGATAGAATAGCAGCATCTTTAAAACCAGTATAGTCATGACTTCATCAACAGCCCTACAAAACATCGAAAAGCACATTCCCATCGTGGGAGATGTACATACCAAAAGTCCGATCGCCTACGCAGCAACCCGCCTCGCAGTCAGTGCAGTTAACACGGTACAAATGGCAGTAGCAGAGTCTTACATCAACGGCTTAGAAGTCCCAGATTCCGTATTGCGATCGCTTTTTGATACCTGTATGCCCGTCTTTTTTAAGCATTTCCCGTCCCTGCTTGCACCCTACGAATGGGTACTAACAGAAACAGACCATACAGCCGAAGGGCCGCGGGATTTAATGAAGATTCAGTACGACTTACCTCAAGCAATGCTGAATCCGATGTTAGGCGACGGAAAACTCATTTATCCTAAATACAGCATGGGGTTGTGGGAAAAAGGAGCCGCCAACCTCGAACAAGCACAAATGCAGATGATTGATGATGTGATTGAGAAGCTAGAAATTCAAGATGGCGACAACATTTTAGACTTTGGCTGCGGTTGGGGTTGCGTTCCCAATTACATTCTTTCCAAATTCCCCAATGTCACCTTTACCGGGATTAACTTGAGCCACCACCAATGCGAGTATATGCGTCAGAAGATGCAAGACCCCGAAAGCTACCTTAGTTCCGGTCGATTTACCCTATATGAAGGCGATTTGAACGACGCTAACTTCGAGACAAAATTTGACAAAATTCTCTCCATCGGAGTTTTTTGTCATGTGGGAAATTTAACGAAGGCTTTCCAAAAGCTGGCATCTTTCCTGAAGGATAACGGCAAAGTTTTCATTCACATCATCACAGTTCGCACTCCCAACAATATATCCAGCGTTTTCACCCACAAATACATTTTCCCCCACGGCCGTTACTGGAAATACGATGCAGTTCCCAGCCACAACAAAGACCTCAAAACCATTAAAAGATGGTATATTAACGGGTCTAATTACTCCAAAACATTTGCTAACTGGCTGAAAAACTTTGACGATTCTCAGGCAATAGTCAAAGATTTGGACTACGGCATCGACTATGCCAAATTTCGCCGCATCTGGCGGTTTTACTTAATTTGGTTTGTGTCTAATTTCGCGAGTTGCGACGGCGAATATAACGGCAACGGTCAATATTTAATGACTCATGCCTAATCGCTAATCAGCAGACCCAGCTCAAAAAACAGAAAACCCCGATCCCCGACTTCTTTGAGAAGCCGGGGTTCTTGAGTGCGAGCTACTTATCGGGAGAATGAAACCTTTCAACTTAGATTTAGGGCGATCGAGAAGTGTTGCCTTCTTTTGAGGAATTTTTCTGAGCTTAAAAAAATCCGGAATAAGATTATTGTTCGGTGAATAAGACCTATATCAAGCGCGAGCCTGCACAATACTTTTTAAATTCCATCCTAGATCGGTAGTGACGATCTCCGATATGTTACTACAAAAAGAGAGTTGATTTATACAATGGTAGACAATATGAAACCTTCTCTTCCTCAAAACGACCCGAACCAAGAACAGCGCCGCGATTCCTTGAATCGCCAGCAACAAGCTTATGAGTTTGACTATGAGAGTTTATCACCTTTGGCATTATTGAAAAATGTGCCCGCAGTCGAGAACTTTTCGAGCAAGTATCTGGCAGAACGGATATTAGCAACATCGGAACTTCCGGCAAATATGCTGGCAGCCGATTCGAGAACTTTTCTCGATCCTCTCGACGAACTCCAAGACTATGAAGATTTTTTTACTTGGCTGCCGCTACCTGGAGTTGCCAAAATCTACCAAACCGATCGCTCTTTTGCAGAACAGCGCCTGTCTGGAGCAAATCCGATGGTGCTTCGCCTCTTAGATGCCAGCGATCCTCGGGCACAAACACTGGCACAAATTTCCGGTTTGCACCCGTTATTCGATCTGCACCAAGAGTTGCAGCAAAAAAACATTTACATTGCCGATTACACGGGTACTGACGAACACTATCGCGCCCCTTCTCTCGTTGGAGGCGGAACCTATGAAAAAGGCAGAAAATACTTGCCGAAACCGCGGGCTTTTTTCGCTTGGCGGTGGACGGGAGTCCGCGATCGCGGTGAAATGACACCTATTGCCATTCAACTAGATCCCAGCCCAGATAGCCATGTCTACACCCCATTCGATCCTCCTGTCGATTGGCTGTTTGCGAAACTCTGCGTACAAGTAGCAGATGCCAATCACCATGAAATGAACTCGCATTTAGGTCGAACTCATCTGGTGATGGAACCAATTGCGATCGTCACCGCCCGACAGTTGGCCCAAAATCACCCGCTGAGCCTGCTGCTGAAACCGCACTTTCGCTTTATGTTGACCAACAACGATCTGGCACGTTCTCGATTGATCAATCCCGGCGGGCCTGTTGATGAATTGCTAGGCGGTACCTTGCCTGAGTCAATGGAACTGGCTAGAGAGGCGTGCAGTACGTGGAGTCTCGATCGATTTGCCTTGCCCGCTGAACTGAAAAATCGGGGAATGGATGACCCCAATCAACTGCCTCACTATCCTTACCGAGATGATGGATTGTTGCTTTGGGATGCGATTGAAACTTTTGTATCGGGCTATCTTAAATTCTTTTACCCGACGACTCAGGCGATCGTACAAGATGTGGAACTGCAAACCTGGGCTCAAGAATTAGCGTCTGATAACGGCGGTAAAGTCAAAGGAATGCCAGACCACATCGACACAGTGGAACAATTAATTGCAATTGTCACCACTGTAATTTTTACCTGTGGCCCACAGCATTCTGCAGTCAATTTTCCCCAGTATGAATACATGAGTTTTGCAGCTAATATGCCTTTGGCTGCCTACCGGGACATTCCTAGGATTACCGCTTCGGGTAATCTAGAACTGATTACGGAAAAGGACATTTTGCGGTTGCTTCCTCCGTACAAACGAGCTGCCAATCAACTACAAATTCTGTTTATTTTGTCAGCTTATCGATATGACCGTTTGGGTTATTACGATAAATCTTTCCGAGAACTCTACCGGATGAGCTTCGACGAAGTTTTTGCGGGAACCCCGATCGAATTTTTAGCCAGACAGTTCCAGCAAAATTTGAATATGGCTGAACAGAAGATTGATGCCAACAATCAAAAACGAGTAATCCCTTATTTGGCTCTCAAGCCTTCGTTGGTACTCAACAGCATCAGTATGTAGGAGTGTATTTTTGGGGTGGGCTTTCTGGCCCAACCCCTACTCCCCACAATAAAATTCATTCTTGGTGGAACAGGCCGCAAAGCCTGTTCTTTAGCATAGTGCAAGATGTTAGTTCCAATGGGAATTCTCAGTTTTTGTATTCTTCCACAATCGAGCAATTCACCGCCATTGTACCCGCAGAATCTGTGAATGTGACTTCATCTTGATAATGCCGCGGTGTTTGCATCAGCAACCGCCAAGCTTCTCCAGCATCGATTAAATTCATGCGTCCGGGATAGTGAGTTTGCAACAACTCTTGCACCATCGAATAATAGTTTGAGTTGATGCTGGGGAAAATATGATGTTCTGTGTGGTAAGAAAAATTCAAGTGCAGCAGGTCAAATATTTTAGGAACCCGCACCGAAGCACTGTTAATCAGCGGGTCATTAATGGCTGTCATCCGGCAACCCATGTGGTTGGTATAGATGTAAAACATTGCGCCTGCATGACCAATTGCGATCGGCAAAAAGTAGGCGAGGGCTATTTTGAGCGGATGAAAATTTAGGTAGAACAAAATGCTGGCATGAATTCCTAAAATTCCCACACATTCAAATGCGATTGTCAATCTATCTTTAGGACTAACTGTAAAGGCAGCCGGTACGTAATCGACAGATTTATCGTTAAATAACAGTACCGAGGTGAGATTGCGGAAATTATGCACTAACCACGAACCGGCCATCCCTACAATTAACCACACCGGATTGACTTCCACCGAGGGTACAAACAGATTTTGAATCCATTTTCCCCAAGTATCTGGTTGCTGGTACAGATAGTTGCGATCGGGGTCTGCCACAGAATTCGTGTTATTGTGATGTACGAGGTTGTGCAGATTTTTCCACTGAGTAGGCGGCATAAACAGCATACTTAGTCCCAAAAAGGCGATCGGATAAGTGAGGCGCGACTTTTTCTGAACGCTACCGTGCATCAAATCGTGGGAGCTAAATAGCAAAACTATGATACTATTGCCCATGATGACGGCTAAAGGTAAGTAAAGCCCTAACAGATAGACAGGCCAGCGATCGAGATTAGCAGCAATTCCCCATCCCAGCAATAAAATAGCAGCGTTGATGAATAGTATTGGTAACTTGCTGGGATCTGGTTCAAAGGCATCTGATGGCAGCAGCGGACGCAGTTTTTTCACATATACCGAGTGATGAATTAGCGTTTCTTCGCCTAAAGTCGGCGTTGCCGTCTTGTCTAGAGTATTGAGTAATTTTTCGGATTTCATGCGATCGCTAAGAGTATTTTGATGTGAGTTAATAACTTTCTAAAGTTAATTAGATCCAGTACCGATTTTAGGCGTTGCTGATTCACGGTATGAATAAACTTTGCTCGTAATTTACAAAACTCACCCTCAAGCAGGCCGATAGCAATTGCGAAATCTTGAATTCATACCTGTATTCGGCAACGCCCGATTTTATTAGATTGACCCACAAATGAATCGCGGGCTTATTGTCAGGACGCGGAAATTTTATCTGTGTCCGCAGTTTCGTTCCGGTATCTGGCGACAAATTGCTTGATATCAAAGCTGCCTCATTGTTGTACCAAAATATTATTGTATCCCCTAAATAAAAATTTGTAAACAACTATTAAAGGCTTATCAAGGTTTACGCATCGATAATACTATCCCACTTTTGACTTTGGTTTAATATTCCAATAACCAATCCTCAATAACCTATAAGATTAAAAAAGTCCGTTTCCCTGAACAATTTCTTTAATTGTCGTCAGCGTATCTAACCCGATCAATCCCCGGCGATAACCTTTTTGGTTGGACATTCCCAAAAATATTGCATCTCCCCGATTTTGATAGCGCCAAAACCGAGGCGAGGCATTAATAAAAGTTGAGGCGCTGTTAACATCCAGAGCAAATTGGCGACTTTCTAAGTAAGATTCAGTGGCGATGCAGTCAGCGTGACCGCTGCTGTAGCGGTTGATCCAGCCGATCGCAATCTCTAAACTATCGACGACTTTAAACGCGATGGTTTTGTTTAAATAAGGTTGAGTCCACTCGTATGGTTCCGCCAGCTTCAAGTCTGGGAAATCTGCAACGAGATCCGCATCGGCGCTAATTTGAAAGCCTTTTTCTTTTAAACTGTTCCAAAGCCTGACTAAGGAAGAAGGCTTTTGGTTGCGATCGATCAGCACTTTCTCGATCGCGTTAACAGGATCTGGCACGCTTTGATGGCTGTCCAAAATCATCCACCTTGCCATCTCCAAACTGCCAGTCGGGGACCAATAAAGGTAACAATTTCCCATTGCCGACCTCAAAACTGGTGCTGTGCACAACCTTACCACCTGCTGCACCAAACTTGGCCTGCCGTAGGGAATAATTAAATTGAGATATTGGTCTTGAGTGACCAATTCTCTGATCGAAGCGCCCCGATCCGGCGGCAGTACCTGCAAACATCCCGATGGCAAACCGACCTCATCGATCGCCGACACCAAAGCCTCTCCAATTACCGCATTAGTTTGCCAGCTTTCGCTGCCGCCTTTGAGAATCAAACTGTTAGCGCTTTTGAGAGACAAACCAGCCGCGATCGCCCCCAACTCAGGAAACGCCTCGTAAATTAGAGCGATCGCCCCCAGCGGCAGCGACTGACAGTAAACCTGACAGCGATCGACCTGATAAGAAGCATTGATCACCCTGCCGATCGGATCTGGCATTTCCCCCAACCGTTCCAGAATTTGCACAGTTGTCTTGATCCGTTCCGGCGTCAGCTTCAGCCACTCCACAATCAACTCGGGAATTGCCATGTCCCGACTCGCTTCTAGATCCAGAGTATTTGCTTCTAAAATGTCATTTTGCCGGCGTTTCAGCGAACCCGCCATCGCCTGCAAAGCTGCAGCGCGATCGGCACTCTTTGTCGCAGCCAACTCCAAAGAAGCTTGATAAGCGCGGCGGGCGACATTTGCGGCATCTGATGAATGGGTAAAATCCTCTATTATCATCTAGCTAACGCCTGTAAGCGAGCCATACCATCAGCGCCGGCAGCATTGCTAGCAGCACGGCGACCAGTGCCCACAGAATAATATTCGGGCCCGGCGAGTGCAGCGCCAAGGGCAACCAAATCACTAGCGGCACCAATATCATACCCAAAGCCAGTGGCAAGTAATGGGCCTTCAAACCCGGATGCGCTCTGTTCCACTGGTGTCCCGTCCACCGCCAAGCCTGCTTGTAAGGATAGTTAGTTGATAGTTGCTCGATCACGTATCCACTTTCGTCCAATACAAATATTTGTTGACAGCGGTTGCAGCCAAAGGCTTCTGTCAACGTTATGGGAACTAGACGACCCCGGCGTCGGCAAGGACAGGGGTACTCATCGTTTAAGTCAATCTTTGGAGCTTTTTGAGATGGCACTAGCGATCGGATAAAAAAAGCGTTTTTGCAAAAATAATCGTTAACATATCCACTTAATCAAACTTGTCAATTCCGCCATACCGAGGCTTTCAACTGCCTCTTCCGAGATCTCGCCCGACCGGCAATTTTGACTTGCAAGTTCTGCCTTCAATCTTACCACTAACTTAGGTATTTTCAACCATCATTAGGAGTATACAGAAAACTTTCTCGATCTACTTTCCGGTTTTCTTGTTTTTTTTATCTTCTAAAGCGGGTGACGCGATTCGAACGCGCGACATTCACCTTGGCAAGGTGACGCTCTACCACTGAGCTACACCCGCATTTCCTGCGGTATTAACAATATTGTCTCAATTCTCTAAATTTGTCAAGTGTTTTTACTAAGTTTTTTTTCACAAACCCAGTAAAAACCCCCAAACCCACTCCTCACCTGCAATTTCAGCAGCTTGATCGTTAACCAAATCAGTAATTGCCGTGAAAATTGACCGCTATCGGCTGACTGCAAAGCTACAATCAAGCTGGAATTGTGGGAGAACACTGTCATGTCAGATTTAAATCGCGGAATCATGAAGTTCAAAGGAGCTGACAGCCCCATTGCGATCGCCATTTCGGCGATTGTCATTACCGGCGGAATCGGCTTCTTGATCTGGTGGGCGCTGCAATCAGCCTACACCTTCAGCTAACAGACTACTCAAACGTAAAACTTATAAGGCATTGCTCTGAAGGCAGAATTTAAGAAAAATTCTGCCTTCTGCATTTTTTTCCCTGAGTCTTGAGTTGACTGCCAAGGAATGCCGATCGATGGCTGACGGTCGAACTATTGCCATAAATCACCCGATCGGGCTAGTCCCTAGCACGATCCAAGATGACTCCCGATTTACTACACTTGTAGTACACTTGTAAACAAAGACGCAGAGATCGCAGTTTTAGACTCAAGTGTTTGCAAGGGTTGTATCTCAAAAAAAATTTATGGCAAGCTTTCAGGACATCTTCAAATACTACAGCCGCGACTGGAAAATATCGGTTTACAGCATAGGCGCATCCAGCGTTTTGGCACTAGCCGATTTGCTTGTTCCCTACGCGATCGGTCAAATATTAAACGTATTGTCGGATCAACCTACAGATACAATAACCCAAAAACTGATAGCAGCGATCGCCTCTGTTACCCAGCACTCACCCAACAAAATATTATCGCTATCCGTCTTGCTGGGCATAATTTTTCTGGTAACAGTCGCCAAAGCACCGGTACAGCCTTGGGTGGGAAATTGGTTCCACTGGGCGATACCGTTGAGGGCGAGGCGCGATCGAATGAGAGGCGCGATCGGGAAAATCCTCACCTTACCCCTAGAATTCTACGACGAAAACAACGCCGGACGGATTGCCAGCCGCATCGCCAAAGGCATCGCCAACCATACTTGGACTTACCCAGAAATTGCCGGCGAATTCATCCCCGAAGTCGTCCGCTTAATCGGCATTTTTGCCGTTATCTGCTTAATTGAGTGGCGGATTGGCTTATTAATTTTGGTTTCATTCCTATTTATCCTCAGTTTCACCCTCAAAGGCCTGCAAGGGGTGACGGCGCGGGAAGAAATTCTGGATGAATACATCGAAGATACCGAAAGCCGCAACTCGGAAATTATCACCAACATCAAAACAGTCAAAGCTTTTGCGACAGAAAGCGATGAACTCAAAAGGCAAACCACCAGACTCGATCGCGAATTAAAAGTCGTGATCCACCGCATTCACAAAGGATACGTCACCCTGGGGACATACCAGCAGACGATCGTCCAGTTGTGTTTGTTTTCAGTGCTCGGTTTTAGTCTAGCAGCCACGGTTGCAGGCAAAATTTCCCTCGGATATTTTGTTACCGTCTACACCCTCGCTAGCATGGCATATTCCCAACTGCGTCCGATTAGCATTATCGCCGAATTATTGGCGCGGCGTTATTCTTCAATGATCCGGTTCCACGAGTTTATGCAAACGCCAGACGGTGTTGATGCGGTTAATTTAGCAGAAAATGCTCGATCGGCGTCGCCTTATAAATTTACCGGCAAAGTTGAGTTCAGCGGTTTGACCTTCGGGTACGACAGTCAAAAACCCGTTTTGCAAGATGTGAATTTATTGATTCATCCGCGTCAGACAGTAGCGTTAGTCGGGCGATCGGGTTCCGGGAAATCGACTTTAGTTAAACTTTTGTTTCGCTACTTTGAACCCAACTCCGGCCGCATTTTGATCGACGGCGAAGACATTCGCAGCTTAGACGTGACTCGCTACCGGCAGCGTTTAGCCATTGTCCACCAAGAAGTAGACGTTTTTAACGGTACTTTGCTGGAAAATTTGACTTACGGAAACAGAAGCGCCACTTTCGAGCAAGTTGAGGATGCTTGTCGCATTGCCAAGGTAGACGATTTTGTGCGGATGTTGCCCCAAGGTTACTATACCGTGGTCGGGGAGAGAGGAATGCGGTTGTCCGGCGGTCAGCGGCAGCGGTTGGGGATTGCCAGGGCGCTGTTGGTGGAGCCGGACGTGTTAATTTTTGATGAGGCTACTTCTAGTTTGGACTATGAAAGCGAGCGATCGATCCAGCTAGCCATGCGAAATATCCTCGGTACGCGCACCACCATCATTATTGCCCACAGACTGAGTACAATTCGCGAAGCCGATGCGATCGTCGTACTCGACGGCGGTAGAATCGTCGAAGTTGGCAGCCACGAAGAACTCTTAAGCCAACAAGGCATTTACCGCCGCCTGCACTCCCTGCAAGAAACCGGGGAATTAGTGAATTAGGGATTTCCTCTTAGTCTAGACTTAGGGTGCTGCGGGCGGGCATCCTAAGTCTAGACGTAGCAATGCACGCCTTAAACAGTGTTCAATTTTCCCATCTGCTGCTAACTCACTTATGTGTTATGAACTTAATGATTAGAGTTTTAAATATAACGTTGCAAATAAAGATTCTGGTGCTAGGATGTATAACTGTGATGGAAAGGGGTCGATGCCCGAGTGGTTAATGGGGGCGGACTGTAAATCCGCTGGCTACGCCTACGCTAGTTCAAATCTAGCTCGGCCCACCTCAATTTAATAAAAAGTTAAAAATTAAGAATTAAAAATTAAGAATTAAAAATTAATTTTTTAATTGGAGGTTCTTAATTTTTTATGCCCGTGTAACTCAGTGGTAGAGTACCTCCTTGGTAAGGAGGAAGTCACGAGTTCAAATCTCGTCACGGGCTTTCTATTCTCTCCTATATCCATCAAGGGTTTCAGGTTGATTGCACAGCAAGAAAATCCGTTTTCCGCTCAACTTTTGCGCTAATGGTTTTCTAGTATGTCCAAAACCGCCTCCATATCTGCCAAGTTGGCCCCGGACTTTTTGCGTCTAGTCTTCAACTGGTTGAGCAAGTCGGCTGGATCTGGAAATTCTGGGACTCCCCACAAGAAAACTTATCCTTTGTGGAACAAGCCGGAAAGCCTGTTAAGCGAGAATGGTGAAACCTCTCAGTTCCAAGCGACTTTAGCTATGAGACTGGGGTTTCCCCCCGGCGGATACTGCCACAAACTCATCACCATATTGTACCCGTATCGAAATCCCCGACTTCTTCAAGAAATCGTGAATCTAATCATCCTCATCCAATCCCAGCGGCACAAAATATTGACTGTAAACCACACTATCCGGCTCCCAAAGAGGCCGCCAATAAACATTTTGCATCACCGCTTTCTCCCCATCACCTTCAGCCGGCCACTGAAAACTGACGATCGCAATATTGCTATATCCCACAATCTCATCACCCTCTTGCAGCCAGCGATTGCGCCACAACAGCGATATAAAATTCCACAACCTACGCAGTAGTGGCAATTGTTTATTTTTATGCGATCTATCTGACGCAGTTCCCTTTTCTAGCTGCAAAAATACCCGAGCTCTTTGCCGTTTAATCCAGTCAATCCGATAGCCCCAATCAGGCAAAGATTGTCTATTTCTGAGACCAGCCGCCACAGCCTTCTTCGTGCTCATCCTCGAAATATTCATTAATTCCAGCGGCTCATTCCATCCCAAACATTCGTGCGATCGATCGGGAAACAGCGACTTAATCTTAGTATGAACTAAATGCGTTTTCCACTCCTCATTGATAAAAGCACTAGCAGTCAATTGCGCCAACACAGAATATTGACAATTTGACCGATAATTCTCCCTCGTCAAAGGCTCAATATTCGATCTAGAATCGCCAAAATGACAATCATACCAATAACTCAGTCGGACAGCAGCAGCATAGTGAATATCCCCCGTCAACACAATCACCCGATCGCGCTGTTTAAAAAATTCCACCAACAGCTTCACAAAAGCCAACTCATGAAAATTCCAAGCATCCCCCGCATCACTGCTAAAAACCTTCCCCCGTGCCACATCCCACTTTTGCACCGCATCAATAATCCACAAACCCACCAAATTTGTCGGCACAACCACCAGCGTCGCCTCAATCTCAAACTCCCCAGTTTTATTCAGCAAATCTGTTTCCTTCAAAGGTTTCTGAATTTGCTCCTCAAAACCTTTGTGAGTCAAAAGCATCGGCGGATCGATCGGGCTTTCCACCGGATACCCCCGCCAGTTCCGCGTATCCAGCACAATCACCTCGTGCTTAAAACTTCTTACAGTAAAATGCCAATTCAAAACCTCACTTACACCCTCGCCCTCCCGATCCAAAATAAAAACATCTTCATCTAATTTCAACTTAGGCAAATGAGTTTCCGGGTCTAGTCCTGGAATTCCCAAATACGAAGCCGCCTCCTCCCAAGCAGAAACATCAGTCCCTGCCGAATTCGACCATTTTTCAGCAGTTGTTAATAATTGATATCCCGGTTTTTCCCGATCGAACTGTGCGGGCGTATTTCCCCAAGCCTGAAACACAGCGTAAGCCAGCAAAGCATTTTGCACGACCCGCCGGCCCAGCGGCTTGCCCAGCACCCGGTAACACCACTCTCGATTCAAATAAAAATCGTCGCTAACATCATGGTCGTCGCAAATCATATAAGTAGGAATATTGGCTAGCGCCCTCCTCACCCTCCACAAATTGCGAGCAAAACCGTCGAGTTCAACAACTTCTCTATCCCAGACTTTTGCCTGCTTAGAATTTGAACAAATATCCTTACCCTTCGGAAAACGATCGCACCAAAGTACCGGCGACCAAACTAACAAATACATCGCATAATATTCGCCCAAGCTAAACAAGTGACTTTTAGCATTTTTGGGTTTATTCACCAACATCGCCGTAAAGCCGCCAAAATCTCTGGCAATATCGCTGCGGGTCCCCGGCTGTAACTCTATTGGTTTTTTGGAATCATACTTAGCATCAGAGGGTTTCTGAATAGGTGACTCTCTAAAAATTTCCCTCTCTTGACCAACTGCATTTTCGTTTTCCGCATTTTTAGGTATACTGATACACAAATTCTTTTTAATTTGGGCATCATCCATCAGGGGTAGACTCTCTTCCCAGCCCAACAGGGTATCGCCAGCATCAGTCAGGGCCCACAGCATCGCATCGGCAACGTCGTCGCCGTAAATTTGGTCGCCCGTTAAAAACAGTTGGTGGGGCCTGCTATTTGCCGTTCCTGCAAACTGTTCGATCGAATTATCCAAAATTGGCAGGGCGTCTCTGCCGTCTCCGTGGGGCTTGCGACAAGAACCGTGAACGATACGCAAATAGTTTAAATCCTGCGGCGGCAGCGCAAAAGTCGGCAACTGGTGAGCGAAATAACCGATGGTCTCCGGGCCCAAAGCCGACAAATCAGGGGATGCCGGCCACAGGCAAGAAATGAGATTTTCTTTCTCATTTTCTGGGACTGCAACCGACGGCGATTCCCGACTCCCAGTAAACTCAATGTCATAAGCATAAATTTGCCCGGATGTCAAGACATTGCTGTCGATCTGTTTAGCAGTCACCGCCACTACGTGCAGGTATTTGCCGAGCTGCACGGTAGAGTTCGCACCTTGGAGTAACGGCACCCCGACAATTTCGCCGGTTCCGCCCTCTGTGGAATAAACCTTTAGTTCGACTTGTCGGGGTGCTTTCAGAGCCAGCCAAACTGTCACGGCCCGACTTTCAGTCCGGCGCAAAATCGGGCCCGCAAGGATGAGCGGCAAATGATGAATTCGATGACTTAATGGCGTCCACGACATAGGATTTAAAAAATAAAAATTCAATCAGGGGTTTTCTAGCAATCAAATTTCAGGCGATCGAGCATCTGTAATCCGCTTAATTAATGCTAAGTCTGCCAACCCCATTCTGCTAAATTGTAACAATTCATTAAGTAAAGTTAATAATCAACCATGCTACAAGAAGAAAAATTACAGCAGTTCCTAGATTCAGCCCCGCAGCCACCAGCAATTAAAACATCAGAACCCGCCAGGATGCCCAACACTTCGCCGCTATACACGTCACCTTTAGATAGGGCGATCGACCGCCACCCCCTCACCGTGGCTCCAGAAACCCCGATCGCCCAAGTGTTGGCTTTGATGAACCCGATGCGTATCTCCTGTCAGCTTTATGGCGAAAAACCACACGCTATTCCGAGTCCGGCCAAGCGCAGTTGCGTGTTAGTCGTGGAAGATAATCGGCCCATCGGCATTTTTACAGAACGGGATATCGTCAAGCTAACTACCGTAGAAGCTTGTGCGGTAGGACTGACAATTGCTGACGTAATGACTCGATCGCCCATTACCCTCAAACAATCGGAGTCTCAAGATATTTTCACGGCTATATTCACGTTGCGCCAGCATCGGATTCGGCATTTGCCCGTAGTGGACGAAGACTCCCGACTTCTGGGCATCATCACCCGCGAAGCCATTCACGAAGCCCTGCAACCGGTTAACTTGCTAACCAATTTGCGCTGTGCAGCAGATGTCATGGCTAAAGATGTCATTTGGGCCCCAAAAACTGCCTCAGCCCTCGATGTAGCCGAACTCATGGTCAAGTATCGAGTTAGTTGCGTCGTCATTGTCGAAGAGCAAACTCAGCATCCACACCGGGCGATCGCACCAATAGAAAATTACCTTCTTCCGATCGGCATTGTCACCGAGCGGGATATTGTGCAGTTTCACGCCCTCGAATTAAACCTCTCGGAAATCCCGGTGGCAATGGTGATGAGTGCGCCCTTATTTTGCATATCTCCCGCCGATTCCCTCTGGAGTGCCCACCAGTCGATGCAGCGGCACTGTGTCCGCCGTTTGGTAGTAGTTGGCAGTCACGGAGAACTTTTGGGCGTTGTCTCTGTGACAAGTTTGCCGCAAGTTTTTAACCAATCAGAAATGTACGGGACGATCGAGCTGTTGCAGCAAGCAGTGGAAGATCGAGCCACTCAATTGCAGAAAGCCAACGAACTTTTGCAGCAAGAAATTTTAGAGCGGCAGCGGGCCCAAGAAGCCCTGCGCCAAGCTCACGACGACTTAAAAAAACAAGTTGAAGAACGCACCGCTCAACTTTTAGAATCAAATGAATTGTTGAGACGGGATATTATCAAGCGCCAGCGAGTCGAAGAAGTGCTGCGGCGAAAGCAAACTTGCTTGAAAAATCAAGCGCAGCAATTAGAGCAAACTGTGCGAAAGTTGCAGCAAACTCAAACTCAATTAGTGCAAACCGAAAAAATGTCTTCTTTGGGACAAATGATTGCCGGTATCGCTCACGAAATTAACAATCCTGTTAATTTTATCTACGGCAACCTTTCCCACGCCAGCCACTACATCAAAGAATTGCTTCAACTTTTGGAACTTTACCAGCAGCACTATCCCGAACCAGTCTCGGAAATTCGGGAAGCAGCAGCACAGATGGAAGTCGATTTTTTGGTAGAAGACTTATCTAAGATCCTGTCTTCTATGCAAGTAGGAACCGAACGCATCCGCCAAATAGTTGTGTCGATGCGTAATTTTTCGCGATCGGATCAATCTAACATCAAGCTCGTTGACATTCACGAGGGACTCGAAACCACTTTGTTGATTTTGCAGCACCGGCTCAAGCCCCACGGCGGCCATCCACCTATCCAGATTATTAAAGAATATGGCAATTTGCCCCACATCGAGTGCTGTGCCGGTCAGATCAATCAGGTGTTCATGAATATTATCGGCAATGCTATTGATGCTTTGGATGAAGAAATCCAGAAAGGGGAATGGGCCAAGAGAGATGCGAAAAATTCACCCCCGTCAGATCCTAATTCTCCATTGACTCTTCCCACTATTACAATTCGTACTGAAGTTGTTGGTGGTGATTTTGTCGCGATCCGCATTTCCGACAACGGGCGGGGCATACCGGAGGAGATTCGCCGCCAATTATTTGACCCGTTTTTTACTACCAAACCTGTCGGCAAGGGCACTGGGTTGGGACTGTCGATTTCTTACCATTTAGTTGTCGAACAGCACGGGGGGCGGCTGGACTGCGTTTCGGAAGCTGGACGGGGCACTGAATTTGCGATCGAGATTCCGATCGTCAGTTCTCGTTAGTCAGCAGCCCTACGATTTTAGATTTTAGATTTTAGATTGAAAAATTGAAGAATTGGAAATGACTCATTAAGTTCGTGGTTTGGAGCACGGGCTGACAGTTGCATTCTTTTTTTTTACTGGTATCAGTAGTCATAGGGAAAACATAATATTCTCTCAATCTCCAACTCTCCCACTCTCCCCCTCAGCCACCATTCCATAAAAATTCACAATTTTTTACAAAACACCAGAAACCCCAGCAAAGTCAATTTTTGCCAATCTCAAATCTCAAATCTCAAATCCCATAACTTTCTCCCTATTCCCTACTCACTCCCCCAATCTCCCCCTCACCCACCATTTCCTAAAAATTCACAATTTTTTACAAAACACCAGAAACCCCAGCAAAGTCAATCTTTCCCAATCTCAAATCTCAAATCTCAAATCTCAAATCCCATAACTTTGCCCTCCCCTGACCCAAGCGATCCGAACTCACTTCGAGTTTGGCTCATCCATTAGGGCATTTACCACCGTTCCAGTTACCGGCACAAGCCATCAATTGCCTGCATCCTAGCCCCAAAGCTAAAAGCCCGGATTGTTTGAGAAGTTAATTTTTGTTTTATTTTTGTACCTTTTTATATTAAGAAAGTATACTAAAAGTAATTTAAAATCTAAAAATAATCTAAAAATAGATTTTTATATCAAAAAAGCAGTTAAGATTCCCAAAGATGCAAAATAAACAAATTTACTAGCATTTTAATTCAGACGCCCCCTTTCTTTTCATCGCAAGTTAGCTAATAATGCTTTCAACGAGGTGACTAAGGGCAGAGTCCAAAATAGGCCTAACCCAAAGACGGATACAAGCCCCAAACAAAAGTCGTCGAGATAGAAAATTTTAGTTAGAGAGAAGCCCCAGATTCATCTGTGGAGTCGCTTATTGAATCTGAAATCTCAAATCGACTGACAGTAAGGGAATTGCAATTGGGCTATTGCAATTGGGCGATCGAAAAAAAGCATGAAAACCCAGCCCTCATCGTTTTGATAGAAACCTATAGGAGAACAAAGAGTGAAACTCGCAGTTTACGGCAAAGGTGGAATTGGCAAATCGACAACAAGCTGCAACATCTCCGTTGCCCTAGCCAAGCGCGGCAAGAAAGTTTTGCAAATCGGTTGCGATCCAAAGCACGACAGCACATTTACCCTCACTGGCTTCTTGATCCCCACAATTATTGACACCCTTCAGCAAAAGGACTATCACTACGAAGACGTTTGGCCCGAAGATGTGATATACAAAGGCTACGGCGGCGTTGACTGCGTAGAAGCAGGCGGCCCTCCCGCAGGAGCAGGCTGCGGCGGCTATGTAGTCGGCGAAACCGTCAAACTGCTCAAAGAACTCAATGCCTTCGACGAATACGACATCATCCTGTTCGACGTGCTCGGTGACGTAGTGTGCGGTGGTTTTGCAGCCCCCTTGAACTATGCCGACTACTGCATGATTGTTACCGACAACGGGTTCGACGCTTTATTTGCAGCCAACCGCATCGCCGCCTCAGTCCGCGAAAAAGCCCGGACTCACCCGTTGCGGCTCGCCGGTTTAATTGGCAACCGCACCTCAAAGCGCGATTTGATCGACAAGTACATTGACTCTGTACCGATGCCGGTGCTGGAAGTGCTGCCGCTGATTGAAGACATCCGAGTTTCTCGCGTCAAAGGCAAAACATTGTTTGAGATGGCCCAAAGCGATCCTTCCCTCAACTACGTCTGCGATTACTACCTCAACATCGCTGACCAGATTTTGGCAAGGCCCGAAGGAGTAGTGCCCAACGACACGCCCGATCGCGATTTATTCGCCTTACTTTCAGATTTTTATCTAAATCCAGTGCAACCGGTGGTCAAGAAGGAGGAAGATGAGCTAGACCTGATGATGGTTTAATAGGTCTAGCGATCAGGATGAGGATAAAGAGGTTATGGCTTTTTTTGATACTTTTTCAGTTGCTCTCAAACAGAAGTGGTTGGACTACTACCAGGTAAATCGGGCTTGGCTGCTCCTGCACATGACGGCTGACAACACGGTCGCCACACCCGACGGCGGGAAAAGGCCTGTTTCTTACCTCATCCTGGGAATTGCGGCTGCCCTGGAGCCGGAACTCCAGCAATTAATGCTGCCCTTCTCAAAACTCAAGCCGGATGCAGACAGCCTGATCGAAGTGTTGGGGCTAAATTTTGACCCGGACATCGCGCTGGGTATGCCCTCAAATCTCCAGCCGGAGACGACCGGCAAATCTCCAACACCCGCAGCAGCTCAAACTGCAACTGCTGCACCCGCAGCAGCTCAAACTGCAACTGCTGCACCCGCAGCAGCTCAAACTGCAACTGCTGCACCCGCTGATGCCGAATCTAATAAATTGGGCGGTGCGGCATTAGCAGCAGCCGGAGTAGTCGCCGGAGTCGCCGGAGCCGCCGGTCTGGCTGCTGCTGCGTCAGCACTGAGCTCCGACGAGGCATCCTTCGATGAGTTTGAGGAAGACGCCGTATCAGACTTCGACATGGGCGATGACGAGGAAGAAGCAGTCTCCGACTTCGACATGGGCGACGATGAGGAAGAAGCCTCAGCTTTGGAGGGTCTCAGTCTCGAAGACGATGAGGAAGACGCCGTATCAGACTTTGATATGGGCGACGATGAGGAAGACGCCGTATCAGACTTTGATATGGGCGATGACGAGGAAGAAGAAGCCTCGGCTTTGGGCGGTCTCGACCTCGGCGATGATGACGAGGAAGAAGAAGCCTCGGCTTTGGGCGGTCTCGACCTCGGCGATGATGACGAGGAAGAAGAAGCCTCGGCTTTG
>JAUBST010000030.1:0-26263 GCA_036702215.1 Microcoleus sp. F6_B6 | reverse complement strand
GCGGTCTCGACCTCGGCGATGATGACGAGGAAGAAGAAGCCTCGGCTTTGAGCGGTCTCGACCTCGGCGATGATGACGAGGAAGAAGAAGCCTCGGCTTTGAGCGGTCTCGACCTCGGCGATGATGACGAGGAAGAAGAAGCCTCACAATTTGGAACTTTGACCTCTGGAGATATCGAAGCGGGGATTTCCGATCCGTTTGGGGAAGAAGATGCAGAGTTTGTCGCCGAAGAAATACCAGATCCTTTTGGGACAGCGACCTCAGATGACCTAGACATGGATCTGGGCGACTTGGACGATGACGGTATTGACGATTTCTCTGTGTCGGATGACGATGACCTCGACGATCTCGGACTTGACGATCTGGGGGAAGCAACTACCGGAGATCCTGACGAAGATGATTTAGATGCTCTAGGTCTCGGCGATTTGGATTCCGACGATGAGGATGAAGAAATTTCCGGCTTTTTATCTGATTTTAAGTGAGGTTGTTGCGATCGCCCGCGTCTCTTCTAGTCTTGAAGTTTCCCGCTCTATTTGTGAGTTGTGAGTTGCGAGTTGTTAATTTTTAATTAGCTCAAACTCACAACTGCCAAAAGGCTTTTTGCCGCGAGTGGAAAAAAACTAAATCCCTGCTGTGAGGGATTGTATGCCCTCGCGCAGAATTTTTTAGCCAGAATTTTGGATGCTGCGGCTGCTGCGAAAATATTGAGTGGGCTGCATCTATTTTTCACAGGAATTAGCCCAAAAATAGGTATTTCTATTTATTGTTTGCTGTGCGTCGCGATCGCGCTTTCGCAGGTGTTTTCTCGCCACTGCACCTGTTCGCGATCGAGAGGAAAAACAACATATTCCTCTCCTGGGCGATCGCACCGAGACGATCGCAAAATCCAGGTGTTTCCTCGCTCCGCCGCAAGTCCTGTTCGAGACGAAAAACAATTTAAAGGGAGAAGATTTGAGATATGACTGCTATTACTACTAATGAACCGGAAGCTTTAAACTTTGAATGCGAAACTGGCAATTATCACACATTTTGTCCGATTAGCTGCGTAGCTTGGCTTTATCAAAAAATTGAAGATAGCTTTTTCTTGGTCATCGGTACTAAGACTTGCGGCTATTTCTTGCAAAACGCAATGGGCGTGATGATTTTTGCTGAACCTCGCTATGCGATGGCTGAGTTGGAAGAAGGCGATATTTCCGCTCAGTTAAACGATTATGATGAGTTGAAGCGGCTGTGCTTGCAAATTAAGCGCGATCGTAACCCCAGTGTAATTGTCTGGATCGGCACTTGCACCACCGAAATCATCAAAATGGATTTGGAAGGGTTAGCGCCGAAACTCGAAGCCGAAATTGGCATTCCCATCGTCACAGCGCGCGCTAACGGCTTGGATTACGCCTTTACTCAAGGGGAAGATACCGTTTTAGCAGCGATGGCTGCTAAATGCCCTGACAAAGCTCCTGTTGTAGAAGCTCAGAAGCAAGAAAGAAATGCTATCTCTCAACTGCTGAATTTCGGCAAGAAAAAAGAGGAAGTTGCAGCAGATGAATCGGAATATGTCAAGCACACGCCGCTGGTACTTTTCGGTTCTTTGCCCGACCCGGTTGTTACTCAGCTAACTCTAGAATTGAAGAAGCAAGGAATCAAAGTTTCCGGTTGGCTTCCTTCCAAGCGCTACACTGAATTGCCAGTCTTGGAAGAAGGCTATTATGTATCGGGCATGAATCCGTTCTTGTCGCGCACAGCTTCTACGCTGATGCGCCGCCGCAAGTGCAAGCTAATTGGTGCGCCATTCCCGATCGGTCCTGACGGAACTCGCGCTTGGATTGAAAAGATTTGCTCAGTGTTGGGAATTGAACCAAAAGGTTTGGACGAACGGGAAGCGCAAATTTGGGCTGGTTTGGAAGATTACCTGCAAATAATTCGCGGCAAATCTGTCTTCTTTATGGGCGACAATTTGCTGGAGATTTCTTTAGCACGTTTCTTGATTCGCTGCGGCATGACTTGCCCGGAAATTGGCATTCCTTACATGGACAAACGCTATCAGGCGGCCGAGTTGGCGTTGTTAGAAAAGACTTGTCAGGAGATGGGAGTTCCTACTCCTCGGATTGTGGAGAAACCGGATAATTACAATCAGTTGCAGCGGATTTACGAGCAGAATATTGACTTGGTGATTACTGGTATGGCTCACGCTAATCCTTTGGAAGCGCGGGGAATTAATACTAAGTGGTCTGTTGAGTTCACTTTTGCTCAGATTCACGGCTTTGGTAATGCGCGGGATATTTTGGAGTTGGTGACTCGTCCGCTGCGCCGGAATAATTCGCTGAAGGATTTGGGTTGGGGTGATTTGGTGAAGAAAGAAGCGAAGGTTTAGTTTCTGAACTACACCTGATTCATAGCGAGGGTGGGCAATGCCCGCCCTTATTTATTAGAATAGTATAAGCATCCGTAAAAATTCATGGGCAAGTTAGGAAAACTGGTAGAACAATTTTTAGCAAATCCACCAGAAGTGCGGTTTGACGATGTGTGCTATATCCTAACTGCTTTTGGCTTTGAAGAGAAGCGATCGAAAGGAAGTCACCATACTTTCCGAAATGCTGATGGATTAAAAATTACAGTTTCTAAAAAAGGTGGTAAAAAGGTAAAAGGAGTATACGTCAAGCAAATTGTTGTGCTATTAAAACTGGAGGAATGGAGTGATGAATCAGAAGATGAAAGTCAAGCTTAAATCTCTAGAGTATTACTTGAGTCTTAAATATCCTATCAGTTTTTATCCAGAATCCGAAGGTTATACAGCTATAATCAAAGACCTTCCTGGTTGTATGTCTCAGGGTGAAACTTTATCGGAAGCGATGGAGAATATTCAGGAAGCTAGGGAATTATGGATAGAAACAGCTTATGAGTGTGAAGATGAGATTCCTTTACCTACAACGGAAGTTGAGTATAGCGGAAGTCTATCTTTACAAATTCCTAAATCTCTACATTTGAGTTTAGCAGAAAAAGCGGAAAGAGAAGGAGTTAGTCTTGAGCGGTACATTCTGGTTGTGTTAAGTAAGGCTGCCTAAAAGATAATCAGATAAGGATTATCAAGTTTTAGGCACGCTTCAAGCACGATCGCTCTTTTATTTTTTCATGAACCGCTGATGCAGACAGATTAACGCTTCGGAACGCGGATGAAGAGTGCGATCGTACTTTTCAATCAATTTTCTTTGGGTAGCTTTCCTCACGTGCAATTTTTCCCAACTTTTCCAGAATCCCAGCCCAGGCATCTGTAACACAATTCAGGAAGCGCCGCCTATAATCGAAACTAGCCCAACTCTCATCCATTGAGCAACCGCCATGAGTCAAGACAAGGAAGAAATTAGCTATTCAGAGAAAACAGAACGTCTCAGAGTTATCGGTCAGTTGATCAAAACAGTGACACCGATGATTTGGACGATCGTAATTTTAGTAGTCATCATTCCCCTATTAGGTAACTTTCTAATTTCCCAGTCACTAACCAATACCGGAACCACAGCAGTTGTAGTCTCGCCGCCACACGACTTTAGCAAAGTCAACCAAGACATTAAAAACGCCATCCAAAAATCCCATACAACAGCCGAAACTTTCGCCTCAAAAGAGTTGGATAAATGGGAAGCCGAAGTAATTGCACGAGTAGACAATAGCTTCCTCGATTGGTACTTCGATTACTTCACTCAAAAAAAGATGGAGTTTACCGTACCTTTTAACTTCGTGAAATCTGCCGTACTCAACAGATTTGATATGACAGCAGCATCTCGTGCTGTTTCCGAAAAATTAACCGAAGACTTTCAAAGAGAATTTGCTAACCGCGTGCTAGTTCCCAAAAACGCTCAACTGCGCTTTCAATTAATCACTCAAGATACTGCTAATTTGTACATATCAGAAGTTAGCAATAATGTGAAAATAGTTCAAAACAATTATAATATACCGCAAGTACAGTGGGACAAATATCTGAACGATATTGCCACCACAATTAGCGACAAAGGAAACGTCTCGAATTTATCATTAAAAGTATTAGTTGGCGGCAGCGGCTACTTAGTGGCTAAACCCTTAATTGTGGGAGTAGCAGCTAAAGTGGGCAGTAAAGTTACCGCAAAAGTTGCCAGCAAAGCGGCCGCCAAGGTAGCTACAAAAACAGGCGGTACAGTTGCTAGTCAGTTGGGAGTAAGTTTAATCGACCCAATTGTAGGTATCGGGATTATCATCTGGGATTTGTGGGATTACAATCACACAGTCCAAGTAGAAAGACCGATTTTGCGGGAACACATTGTAGAATACTTGAAAGATGTCAAAAAGTCCCTGCTTACAAATCCTGAAAGCGGAATCATGGCAGCAATTTATCAGTTGGAAAGCGGCATTTTGAAGTCACTTTAATCTATTCACTCGGCACCGACTTTTTGGGAGTTACTATGAAATACTCGCCAAGCTTTTGGGATGACAAAAACCAATAGTTATGGCTGACTAAATGCTTTATCTAAAAAAGGTTCCAATTTTCGCTGGCTGTAGTCGCCGGAAAAGTGTCGCCGCAGTGGCGGTATTTCCGGGCAATTTTGAAGGTAAAGTAGATCGTGAAAGCAGAAACTGGGAATTTGTACTGTGATGATTTCTAAGATTACTTGATAAGTGATGTAAGTTAGGATGAATGCTAGTAAAAAGCTAATAATGCGTTTTTTTATAAGCGTAATACCTGGTTGAAAATACTCCGGCAATTTGTTAACTAAATAATTTACATTGACAATTACAACATCATCAGGTAAAAAGTTCGGGTGGGAGTATGAGGGTTTTTCTGGCTTCGCTGCTGAGAGAATCTAGATTGTAGATCGCCCGCGTTTTCCGCAAAGACAAGCTGGCTCAACTCCCGCATGATAAAATTTCACTCGATCGCACTTATCCCCCAACCCCCGTTCACACTTGACAAGTCGTCCTAGATGAGTGGCGATCGCCCGCTGGCTCAAAAATCATCATTTGAGATAGATTAGCCAGTATGGGCGATCGACAGCCGGAATTTCGAGAACACCTTCCAACCCCGAAACTGCCCGCTGTTCAAAGGTTCCAAAAAGTCCAACTTCGTCTTTGCACTTTCCAGGCGAAGTTGAAGTCAATTTTCCGATCCGCAGTTAACAATACCTCTCCCCGCCAGAAATTTTCTCTGTAAAATTTTTTATGTAGTTTTTTTACTTGTGATTTACCTCCGGAGGTGGTAGCATATTTCACCGAAATCCCGATCGAACAGCCATGATCAAGATAGCGGTAATTCTGCCTGTTTACAACGAAGCAAAGTGCATAGCCCAAACCTTTGACAGAATTTTAGAATTTTCCCAAAAAAACCATGCTTACAATTTTATTATTGTTAATGACGGATCGACCGACAATACACTGCAAATTCTCGAAAACCAACTCAAAATTTTCCCCACACATCACATCAAACTAATTTCTTACAGCCACCGTCAAGGCAAAGGATATGCCGTCAAAAAAGGCAGCGAATGTGTAGACGCCGACTGCATTTGCTTCATGGATGGCGACTTAGCTTACTCCCTAGAACACCTCGAACTCTTGGTCGAAAAATTAGAAGAATTTGATGTCGTAATTGGTTGCAGAAACCTCGATCGAGAAAACTTCCGAAATCTTACCTTACTCAGAAAAATATCCGGCAAAATATTTAACTTAATTTCTGGAAAAATTCTCAATCTACCATATAGAGATATGCAAGCCGGACTCAAAGGATTTAACAAAATAGCTGCCCGAGAAATATTTAAAATACAAACACTTACTGGCTATTCATTTGACGCTGAACTGCTTTATTTAGCAAAAAAAAAAGGATATACCATTGGTGAAATTCCTGCCAAAGTTTCCCAGCACCACCTATACAAAAATTCTCAGGTCAATATATTAAAAGATTCGCTAAAAATGCTGATATGTTTATTTAAAATTAGAGCCAACGACCGCGCAGGCTACTATGAATAAATCAATCTTGTTGAGCTTTGACATAGAAGAATTTGACATCCCCGAAGAATACGGTCAACCCCTGGAATCCGAGATAAAATTTGAAATTTCTAACCGAGGATTGTCAAAGATTATTGCTCTTATAGAAAAATTAGATATTACAGCCACATTTTTTGTCACAGCTAACTTTGCACTCCACAACCCAGATACAATTAGAGAAATTTCAACACACCATGAAATCGCATCCCACGGTTTTTACCACTCTCAATTTTGCATAGAAGATTTACAAAAATCTAAACAAACCTTAGAACAAATAACTAATACTCAAATCACTGGATTTAGGATGGCAAGACTTCAGCCAGTTGACGATGCAGAAATAGAAAAAGCAGGCTACGAATACAACTCATCAATGAATCCCACTTACATCCCCGGCAGATACAACAACTTATCTAAACCCAGAACTGCATACTATACGAATAAACTGCTCAACCTGCCCATTTCAGTCACTCCTCTGATCAGATTTCCCTTATTTTGGTTGAGCTTTAAAAACTTACCCCTCTCAATGATAGAATTAGCAACCCAACTAACTCTAGAAACAGACTCCTATCTGAACATCTACTTTCACCCCTGGGAATTCACAGATATTTCCCAGTTTAAATTACCCGGTTACGTCAAAAAAGACTCAGGCAGCAAAATGCTTGACAAACTCGAAAAATACCTCACCAAGCTGAAAACCCAAGGCAAATTTATTTCTATTTCAGAATTTAAGCACAACTTCAGTCAACCTTAGAGCAAATATCGGGTTCAGCAGAAAGTATGAAATTTAAACCACTGTATTACTGGAACAATCAAACAGGATTGCGTCAAGTTACCATCCTAGCAACCATCTTTTTTATATTAGTTTTAATTTTTAGCGTAATCCGCTACGAAAGCTTATTAGCCACCTACGATCACGGTTTATTTAACCAAGTATTTTGGAATAGCATACACGGCAGATTTTTTCAAGGTTCACTGTCCTCAGCGGCCTCCAGCGCGTCGCTGATGGACAGACAACTTTCCTACCCATTTTATATCCATTTAGGGCAACACTTCGTCATCGATTTTCTGATTTGGATGCCGATTTATGCCTTGTTCCCATCTCCCATTACCCTGATAGTTTTGCAAGTTGCTTTAATTGCAGCAGCCGGAATAGTGCTGTATTTCTTAGCAAGACACTATCTATCTGTTCCCCTGTCGGTAATGATAGTAGCCAGCTATTACGGAGCAAATGGTGTCATCGGCCCGACGCTGGGAAATTTTTACGAACACTGCCAAATTCCTCTATTTATGTTTAGCTTGCTCCTAGCATTAGAAAAGCAGCGCTGGTGGCTATTTTGGCTGTTCGCAGTTTTAACGTTAGGCACTCGCGAAGATGCTGGAATTAGCTTGTTTGGCATTGGAGCGTATTTAATTGTCAGTCGGCGCTACCCCCGCGCCGGCATAGCTTTGTGCGCTCTCAGCTTTAGCTACGTGGTGTTCATAACTAATACAATTATGCCGAGGTTTTCGGTTGACAATTCCCGCTTGTATTTAGCTAATTACTTTAGAAAATTTGTCAAAACCGAGAGTCCGTCAACGCTAGAACTGCTTTGGGCGATTATCAGTCAACCTCAGCTCATAATTGAAGTATTTTTTAAAGATGCAAGTAGGCGAATTTTATATCTTTTAGGTCATTGGTTGCCGCTAGCATTTGTACCTGCGATCGTTGCTAGCGCCTGGTTAATGACTGTTTTTCCTTTACTGGTTCTGTTGCTGCAAGTTGTTAATCAGGCCGCTACTTCTATCAACACCCGCTACACATTTGCTGTAATTCCGGGGTTATTTTACGGTACAATTCTGTGGTGGTCGCAACATCAAGATAAATTCCAACCCAGGTTCCACCGCTTCTGGATTGGGTGTATCGGTCTGTCAATACTGCTTACTTACACTTCAAATCCGAATCGATCTTTGTATTTCATCTCTCCTTATTCTTTTCAACCTTGGGTTTATCAATCTTTGCCGGCTCAACTAGGACACGCGGCTAATGTCAAAAAAGTTTTAAGTTTGATTCCCCAAGATGCTAGCGTTTCTACCAGCGGTTATCTAGTTTCCCACCTTTCGGGCCGCCGGAACATCATCCGTTTAGAAGTGATGCAGATGAAAGACGAAGAGGGAAAAGTAGTCGATGTCGATTATGCGCTGTTAGATTTGTGGCAGTTGCAGCAAAACAATTTAAAAGTTCCCCTTGACAGAGGTAGAATTCGAGGTGGAGTGCGTTTTACTGATGAAGCTCTACGGCAAGGTTTGTACGGAATTGCTGAAGTATTGGACGGAGTTGTTTTAGTTCAAAAAGGCATAACTTCTAAGCCGGAAGTTTTGTCGGCTTGGTCGAAATTGCGGCAAGAAATCGAACCGTTGATGAAATAGTCGAAAGTCAACGATCGAGTCGGCAGTTGCGATCGCCCCCTGAGACTAAAATCAAGTAAAATTGCAAGAATTGGTCGATCGACCCCCGTTGCTAGACTGTATTTGGATTCAAGGTTTGCTATACTCCAGAAATAGACACATATTAACCTTTGCAAAATCAATAGGCCGGAGCTATGACATCCTATGCAACCTCTACAGCAAGAGCCGAGATGAGTGAGATCCGGCGCTTGAAAAACATACTGCCCCCAGAACTCCAAAGTTGGGTAACAGTAGAAAAAACAATAGAAGTTAATCCTACCCTGATCCGCAGCGAAGAAATAGGCAAAGACCAGGTAGAAATCCAAATAGACCTGATCCGCTGGGAACAGCTAGCAATGGATCAGCGCAACCTCCTATTTTGGCACGAAGTCGCCCGAATCCAAAACGACACCATCCCCAGAGACGGTTGGGAAATGGCAGCCCTCGCCATTGGTTTAGGCGGCGCTGTCGGCGAACTTTGGGTGCAAGACGGCTTGCTGCTGTTACTGGCCCTATCCCTGTGCGGCGTCTCCGGCTGGAGACTTTACCAAAAAAACAACGGCGAGAAAAGTCTAAAAGAAGCAATAGACGCCGACGAAAAAGCCCTCGCCCTGGCCACCCGCTTCGGCTACACTCTCCCAAACGCCTACAAAAGCCTCGGCAGCGCCTTAAAAACCTTAATCGAGCAAACCTCCAAAAAACAGCAGCGGGCTAAATACGAAGCTCGTCTCCAGGCCCTCAAACGCAACGCAGCCAAAGCCAAAGCCAAAGTCAAACCCATCACCCGCGAAACATCCCAGTCAGAAAACGTCTACAATTCTTGACCTCATTCTCCGACGCTTGTTAGGGGGTTTTCCAGTTAACCGTTAACTGTTGACTTCTGTGTTAGCTGTTAACTGTTAACTGCGATGGCTATCCGGTGCATGAGAGGCACGAAAATTATCAACGACCAGATTAACCGGCCTGAATCCACAAAAATCTTGATTCCGATGTCAAAGTTTGGTAGCGACTGCGTTCAAAAATCTTTGGGGCAAAACTGGCACTGGTAGACTCAAGTCTATTTTTGCCTTTGATATCATTCTCGGCGGGCGAGTTGGCAGGCGTTTTTGTAAAGTTTGTATAAAGGTAGCCTTTTGTTAACCATAATATTTGGTAAAGGTGGATCTGCTAGGACAGAATAGGCTAAAGACATCAGCTTGAAATTTGAAACCAGGACTTCATGGTCAGTCAAACCCCAGAGGCAGATTTTCGGGTAACGTACTCGGACGAGATTCCCTCAGTTCACATACCCGTGCGCTTGAGCGTACTTGAAGCCGTAAACTTCAAGACCACCTGCCAGCAACTTTTTTCCGGAAGCACCGTTCCCAGCAAGATTGTCCTAGACTTCAGTCAGACGACATTCATCGACAGTAGCGGAATCGGTGCTTTAGTCAGCAATCTGAAATTTGCCAAACAGCGCGGCAGCGACTTGGTGCTCCGAAGCCTCAAGCCGCAGGTGATGGCAGTATTTGCTCTCACCAGCCTAGATCAAGTGCTGACGATCGAGCAGCCCTCTGCAACCTCAACTCCCACTGAGACCAAGCCCTCGGACAATCAGCTACCGATGACCCACCCCTCAGTGCAATCGTGGGTGAAGCGGCTGATAGATATCGTTGGGGCAATTGTCGGTTTGACGATTACAGGAATTTTGTTCGTACCTATAGCAGCAGCCATAACTATCAACGATCCAGGCCCGATATTTTTCGGTCAAACCCGCTGTGGCTGGATGGGCAAACAATTTCGGATTTGGAAATTTCGATCGATGTGTACCAACGCCGAAGCCATGAAAGCCCAAATCAAAAACCAGGCATCTGGCGCATTTTTCAAAAATGACAACGACCCGCGGATTACCAAAGTCGGGCGCATCTTACGCAAAACCAGCCTCGACGAACTGCCGCAGTTTTGGAACGTGCTCAAAGGCGAAATGAGTTTAGTTGGCACTAGACCGCCTACCCCAGACGAAGTTGAGCGCTACGAAGTCCCTCAGTGGCAGCGTTTGGATGTCAAACCCGGGATGACAGGGGAATGGCAAGTCAACGGTCGCTCTCAAGTGCGCGATTTTGAAGATGTCATCCGTTTAGATTTAAAATACCAACAAAACTGGAGTCTGGTGTATGACCTCAAACTAATTGTCAAAACTGTAACAGTCCTGTTTAACAAAAATAGCGGCGCCGTGTAGGAACCCTCAACAACCCACCCCTGAACTTTGAGGTGCTGTTGCCGACGAGGGGCGCGAACTCGAACTCGATACTCACTCAAGCAGACGATCGCTAGCGATACCTACGTGAGCATTAAGTGTTAAAATTCACACGCCCAGAAAATGCACGGCTAGTTGCCAGCTCTGGAATCAGAGCATTAATAATTAGCAATTGGCGAGTTCGAGGTCATACTCAAACGATCCCAGCATGATTTTCGAGGACGAGAATAACTCACCTGTGTTTAGAAAAGTAGCGACTGCTAACACGGTCGAAGCTTCAATCACTTCCTCGCAAGCTGACTCGGGAATTTTCCCTATTTAAACGCCCTACCGAGGCGGGTTACAGTATCGGAAGTCTCTCATTTGCTGTGCGAGTAAATGGTGCGAAAGGAATGCTCACCTTGAGGCAAAACGGGCTTCTTCAACTCAAGCTTGACTTAACTAATATGTTGCCAAGACCTTGCCCTCCTTTTTCTCTCCCTCCGGCGCTGAGTACAGCGGGGGTGGGGACTGACCAGGGGGAAGAAAGATGAAAGACAAGCAACCAAAGGCCGAGTGGCACCTTCAGGTTGAAACAGACCTGAATGCTTTAACATCCGTTTTGGAATGGTTGGAGAATATCGTTTTGCCCATGATACCAGCGGATTTCTGGTGGCAGTGCCGTCTGATAATCAACGAAGGCTTTACAAACGCTGTCCGCCACGCTCACCAGAACTTGCCCCCCACAACGCCCATAGACATTGAGGTAAAACTGTTTGCCGATTACTTAGAAATTAGGATTTGGGACAGGGGTCAACCCTTCAACTTAGAAGCAAAGCTGCACTCGATCATGCAAGAGCAGCGCGATCCTTTGGACAGAGAAGGAGAAAGGGGACTGGTTTTTATGTACAAGCTCACAGACGACCTTCGGTATATCCGCACCGACGATCGCCGCAACTGCCTGGTAATGCGAAAAAACATTACCTGACGGCGCGATACCCGCCCGGTTAGGGCGGCTTCTTTCGCAAGGAGTGGAAGATCCCCTCGGTCCCTATTGTCCTACCCGGAACCCAACCACATCCTCTGCAATTCTGCGGGTACAGGCTCGATGCACGCAGCAGCAGGACAATTTGCTTCAAAATAAATATTATGCGTATTCTAATTTATTCCTATAACTACTATCCAGAGCCGATCGGCATTGCCCCCCTGATGACAGAACTAGCGCAAGGCCTAGTCAAACGCGGCCACCAAGTGCGAGTCGTCACAGGAATGCCCAACTATCCCCAGCGCCGGATTTATCCGCAATATGAGGGCAAATTTTACCTCACCGAAGAACACAACGGCGTCACCATTCAGCGCAGCTATCTGCGCGTCAACGGCCCCCACCCCAGCCTCCTAGACCGACTTTTGCTGGACGGCAGTTTTGTCGTCTCCAGCGCCGTCCAAGCCTTTAGAGGCTGGCGCCCCGACGTGATTTTCTCGACAATGCCCCCTTTACCGATTTGCGTCCCAGTCGCCTTTTACGGCTGGATTCGCGCTTGCCCGATCGTCCTCAACGTTCAGGATATCGTCTCCGAAGCAGCCGTGCGCGTCGGCTTGGTCAAAAAAAACGGACTGCTAGTTCGCATTGCTGACGCTTTGGAAAAATTAGCATACTGCACAGCCAGCCAAGTCAGCGTCATCGACAGCGGTTTTATCAAAAAATTGCACTCTCAGGGAGTACCCCCGGAAAAAATAGTTTGCGTGCCCAATTGGGTTGATGTCAATTTCATTCGCCCTTTACCCAAGGAAAGTAACTCATTTCGAGAAACTCACAAACTCAAGGGCAAATTTGTCGTTCTCTATGCAGGCAATATTGCCCTCACTCAAGGCTTGCAAACAGTTGTCCAAGCAGCGGCTCGTTTGAAACACATAACCGAAATCGCTTTTGTAATTGTCGGGGAATCAACAGCCTTGGCGCGCTTGCAACAAGATTGCGAAACTTACAAAGCTAATAATGTAATGCTGCTGCCATTTGAACCGCGAGAAAAATTGCCCGAATTGTTAGCTGCTGCTGACGTTAGTTTAGTCGTACAAAAGCGCCGCGTTACTAACTTCAATATGCCTTCAAAAATTCAAGTAATTCTCGCCAGCGGCCGGGCTATTTTGGCGTCGGTTCCCGAAACCGGTACGGCCCAGAAAGCAGTGCAGCAAAGCGGTGGCGGGGTGGTGGTAGCGCCGGAAGATCCGCAGGCTTTGGCGGAGGCTGTTGAGGATTTGTACTTGCACCCTGCTAAGGTGGATGCGTTGGGCGAGCAGGGCAGAAATTATGCTGTGGAGAATTACGGATTTGAGGAAGCTTTGAATCATTATGAAGCTTTATTTGCGGCGGTTGCAGCGAGTCATGGTGATAAGCTGTTGCAGCCTTTGCCAAAATAATCAGCTCATTAGGTTAGTGAGTACCGACAGTTATTTTTTGCTTGGTGAACAGACTCTTAATAGTTATAATGTATTTACTGTATTTAAAGAGCGAGTAATATTTAACTGTTTTTACCAGAAAGAATTGGTTGAAAGCCTCTCCCGGGAGAGGGAGAAATTAAAATCAGACTATTCATTACTCCAATCCTCTTCCTTCTAGGTAGAGGTCGCTCTCAAACTGTCAACTGTCAACTGTCAACTGTCAACTGTTGAAAATGCCTGCCAAAGACACATATCACAATGCAGTTAAAAATGCCCTGCTAAAAGATGGTTGGAGAATTACGGCTGACCCGTACTTCATCAAATATGAGGATGCCGAGTTGTATGCCGATATAGCAGCAGAAAAGCCGATCGCCGCAGAACGCCGAGGACAAAAAATAGTTGTTGAAATTAAGAGCTTTATTGGGCGATCCTTAATGTATGATTTTCACGGCGCACTCGGTCAATACATTGTCTGCCGAAATCTGATTCAACTCACAGCTCCCGAATACAGACTCTATTTGGCAATTGATGATATCGTATACCAAGATTTTTTTCAACGCAAGTCGATCGAAGTAATTACTAATGAAAATCAGGTTTGGTTAATGGTAGTTGAAATGGCAAAGCAGGAAATTATACAATGGATACATTAGAATACTATCGCAATACAATTAAACAAATATTGACTGGATATTATGAAATGACCGTCAAAGGGGCGATCGCACTAGATGAATTAGAGCCAGAGCATCGTCTAGCATTTGACGAAGAACGAGATCACTATCTATGGTTTCATTCGGGCTGGGATGGCAAAAAACGGCTCCGCCACATTACCATGTATCTTCGGATTAAAGAGGGTAAAATTTGGGTGGAAGAAGATTGGACGGATTTGTGCGTAGTTGATGATTTACTTGCAGCAGGAATTTCTAAGGGCGATATTGTTTTGGGGTTTCATCATCCTAGCAAAAGACCTTTGACAGAATTTGCCACAGTTTGATGAGAGACAAAAAATTATAGCATCATTTCACTCTTTTGACTGTCGCGGATTGAATAAATCAATAAAAAATATCCGATGGCGACAGTCAAAGGGCAAAATCTACAAACTAACTCTCGTTTAGGGAACAACTGCTCGGCTAAGAGTTAGACTATTGCCTAGAGTTGCATTCTTTTTTTAAAGTGGTGTCAGTTGGGCAGTTGAACTGAGGCAACGAGAAGCAAATGCCGATCGCGACTTATAGTTAAAGAATCAGGGGATGCAGAAAAAATACCGAGAAACCGGGTTTACATAAAGGTTCGGTGCAATAACAGATGTCCGCGAGATTCCTCGCTAATTAGCTAGACGCCACACATATGCCACAGATTCACTATCTGCCGGACGATCGCACGATCGAGATAGACGACGACGATATAATTCTCGAAGCTTCCCTGCGTGCCGACATTCCCCACACCCACATCTGCGGCGGTAGCGCCCGGTGTTCGACTTGCCGGGTATTGATTGTCGAAGGTTTGGAATTTTGCTCTCCGCGCACTTCGCCGGAAGAGGAACTTGCCAAAAAATTGCGTTTAGAACCGGAAATTAGGCTGGCTTGTCAGACACAGATTGCGGGCGGCAAGGTGATTTTGCGCCGATTGGCGATCGATTCTGAAGACTTGGAATCATTTACCGACGAAATGGCGGGAAAGTTGATTTGTGCTCCTGTGGGTCAAGAGAAGAAAATTGCAATTTTGTTTGCCGATATTCGAGGGTTTACTGCGTTTGCAGAATCCCTGTTGCCCTACGATGTAATTTATATTTTAAATCGCTATTTCCAAAAAATGGGTTATGTTATCAACCGCAACGGCGGGATGATTAATAATTATATGGGTGACGGTTTTATGGCGCTGTTTGGGTTGGAAAATTCTGACAAGGCTGCGGAACAAGCCGTGAGGGCTGGGGTGGAGATGCTGGAGGAACTAGAGAAACTCAATCCCTATTTTGAGACTTTATACCGTCACCGATTGCGGATTGGGATTGGGATTCACTGCGGCTGGGTGGTGGTGGGGAATTTGGGCGCGTCGAATAGCCAGACAGTGACGGCGATCGGAGATGCGGTGAATTTTGCCAGCCGGATCGAGGCTGCTAACAAGCAAGTAGGAACGAGTTTACTGATTTCCGAGGAGACTTATCAGGAAGTCAAGGAATTGGCGATCGTCGATCGGCGCGTATTAGTTGAAATTCCGGGGAAAAGCGGCGAATATCCGCTGTATGAAGTAGTCGGGATGCCGCCGCTGCCCGTGGAAATTGAAGAGATTTCTGAGGTAAAAGAAAAATCTATTTGGCAAAGTTTTGTCAATAATTTGCGTGCTTTGTATGCTGTTGTGTACAATTGGATTGGGAAAATTTGGAGTCACATCAAAAAACTGTAGAGCAACTTTTTGGAGTTTGGTTATTTCCTCAAGAATATGAATATTCCCAATTCAATTGTCCGCATTTTTATAATGCTTCCGAACGGTCAGATAGTCGCACAACTGCGAGATAATATTCCAGGCATTGCAAGCCAAGGAATGCTTTCTACTTTTGGTGGTGGCGTGGACATTGGAGAAAGTCCACAGCAAGCAGCAGTGCGAGAATTGGAGGAAGAAACCAGCCTAAAAAGCGATTGCCAAGTTGAATTTATCACAACTTTTCTTTACATAAAAAACAACAATCCCGAATTTATCCAAAAAAATCACCTATTTTTGGCAAAAGTTAGCAATATTGAAAAAATAGAAATTCAAGAAGGTGTGGGTTTTGTAGTTTTGAGAAAAGATGTCGATTTCGAGAAAGTCAATGCCGGGGAGGGGACTCAAATGGCTTGGAAATTGTTGCAAGAATATTTAAAATCAAATAACCTGTGAATGTAGGGTGCGGAGTGCGTAGCTTACACCATAGATAGACAGTGAAAATTACTTGTTGGCTAAATTTTAATGTATGTCCGACTGATTAGCTGTTCTCCGGGAGGGGGATGAAACTATAATAGAGAACTTCTTTACTATGTTGTCAAATACAAACTCAGAGTATGAATTATTGCTACAGCGGGCGATCGCCATTGCAGCCAAAGCACATGAGGGGCAGGTTGATAAGGCAGGCAATCCCTATCTAGACCATCCGCTATTTGTGATGGAAAATGTAAATTCTATAGAGGAGAAAATCGTAGCGGTTCTACACGATGCGGTCGAAGATTCTGAACTTACACTCGACCAACTCAGAAGCGAAGGTTTTCCTGAATTTATAGTAAAGGCGATCGAGGCGATTACCAAAATAGACGGAGAAGCTTATGCAGCTTATTTAGAGCGCGTGATGACCAACCCGATCGCACTGCGAGTCAAAATCGCTGATGTTACTCATAACCTCTATCTGCGTCGCATCGCCAATCCCACAGAGGCAGATTTTCAACGCATTGCAAAATACCAAAAAGTCCTCAGTCAGTTGCGTGCCCCCCTACAATAATTATTAACCGCAAATATCCGCGTTAATCCGCGTGCATCTGCGGTTAAAAAATCAAATCCTAAGCCATCACCATCCCCCCATCCACATTAAAAACCTGCCCCGTTATGTAAGCCGCGGCCGCATCCGCTGCCAAAAATTTCACCATCCCCGCAACTTCCTCAACTTCCCCGTATCTCCCCAGCGGAATATACTTCAAAATCTCATCAGACTTGACATCCTTAGTCATATCTGTAGTGATAAAACCCGGTGCAACTGCATTCACAGTAATCCCGCGACTCGCCAACTCTTTCGCCACAGTTTTAGTAAATCCAATTACCCCAGCCTTCGCCGCACTGTAATTAGCTTGTCCCGGATTGCCCATTTGCCCAGCAACCGAAGCAATATTAATAATTCGGCCGCTTCGCTGTTTCAGCATGATTTTACTCGCAGCTTTCGCACACAAAAACACGCCGGTTAAATTCAAATCAATTACCGCTTGCCAATCTTCCAGCTTCATCCGCAATAGCAAAGTATCGCGAGTAATGCCTGCATTGTTCACCAAAATGTCAATCCGTCCCCATTTTTCCATGACATTACTGGTGAGTAAATCTACTTGCTCAGTTTTCGAGACATCTGCTGCAAGTGCGACAGCTTCTCCTCCAGCAGCGACTATTTCTGCTACCACCTCATCAGCAGCAGCACTCGAACTCGCATAGTTGACGGCGACTTTAGCGCCCTCTGCGGCTAATGTTAAAGCAACGGCGCGGCCGATTCCCCGCGACGCACCGGTCACGACAGCAACTTGACCCCGCAATCTCTGAAAAGTCTCTGGTAATAATTCCATAATTGTATCCTCGCAATCTACCAGAGAATTTTGCACTAAAATCGAGCCAGAACCCAAAAAATTATTTTGTCTTATGGCAGTTCAAAAACAGTTCAGCAGTTTTGAGGAGTTACTATCGGGCTCTGACTTGCCGGTGTTGGTAGATTTTTACGCTACTTGGTGCGGGCCTTGTCAGATGATGGCACCGATTTTAGAGCAAGTCAGCGGTCAGATGAAAGACAAGCTGATGGTTGTCAAAATTGACACCGATAAGTACGAACAGTTGGCGTCGCAGCATCACATTTATGCTTTGCCGACTTTGGTGCTGTTCAAAAATGGCGCTGAGGTCGATCGAATTGAGGGAGTGATGCAAGCGGCGCAGTTGATCGATCGCGTGCAACCTTTCTTGTAGCCGGAGCCAATTATCTCACACGTAGGGTGCGTCAGCCCACATCCGATCAATTATGAATAAGATAATCCTAGTTGACGCACCCTATTGATGAAGACTCCCAGCCACGCTATTATCAATCTGGCAATTCTCGGCAAACCGCAACTGCCGCAAGCTAATCTCATTATTGCGGCGGAATTTTGCCGGATATGCCGATATTTTTATTTTACTTTTGGGCGAAATACATTGCTCGCTTGCCCGCAGCTACAATTTGGTCAAAAGCATATTATGAGCCTTTTGTGCAAAATATTGTGGCTCTGTTTCATTCAATTCCCCTTGCGGTTATTGGTTGGCTAATTGCTTATTACTTTGGCTGGCAAAGCGTGCAAATTCAGTTTATCAGCACGATCCTGCACTCTCAGGGAGATTTGCCTGTCCACAATGACGACGCTCACCGACACTTTTTTCCGTTCAGCAATTACCGTTTTATCAGCCCGTTTTCTTATTGGGATAGGAAGCACTACGGGTCAATTGTTTCTGCGGTTGAAATGTTGTTAGTGCTGCTGTCAACTTACCGCGTTTTTGGTTTGGTTAATTCTTATGTTGGTAAAGGATTGTTGGTTTTGGTGAATGGTTTTTACTGGGCTGGCGCGGTTTATTTTCAGGTGCGAGATTTATTTAAATTCCCTTCCCAAAGATGAAACACGAACTCAAAATTACCAATTATTAATTAGCAATTACCATATTGTTAACTGCGCCGAATATTAAAACAACACCAATCTTGGCGCTTCCACAGAGTAGCGACAATCCAGCCGTGCTGTTCGAGAGTGTCAGCAATTGGCTTAGCTTGTTCGAGCAAAATGCCGCTGAGCACGGCCCAAGTAGTGGGTTTGCTAATTGCAGTGAACTGCGGGATTAAATCAATGATTACTTCTGCTAAAATGTTGCAGATCAAACCGTCGATCGGCTCATCTACCATTTCTTTCAAGCGATCGATACTGCCGAGCTCTGCAACCAACTGCTGGGGGTTAATGCGGTTGAGCAGTCTGTTGCTAATGGTCGATCGCACTGCCAAAGGATCGGTATCCAAAGCGTAAACTTTTGTAGCGCCCAACAACACCGCGCCGATCGACAAAATACCCGATCCGCACCCGATATCCGCAATTACGCACTTGCTGTCATCAAAACCGAGCCGCATTTCCAGCGATTCCAGACAAAGTTGAGTAGTAGCGTGAGCACCAGTACCGAAGGCCACACCGGGATCTAAACGCAAAATAATGCGATCGGTATCAGTCGGCGGGGGCAGCCAGGCCGGATTAATTAAAAAGCGATCGCCCACTTCTTGAGGCTGCCAGTGTTCCTTCCAAGTGCTGCCCCAGTCTTCCTCTTCTATCAAATCCCACTGCATCGCAGGTAGGGGCAAACCTGCACACAAAGCATCTTGGCGCAGCCACAGAGACAGAGCGGCCAAATCCAGCAATCGGGCCTGTTCTTCGGGCAAATAAGCCGATATCAGGCAGGAATTGCTTTTGATTTGAGTAGCAGTTCCCCGACATTTAAATCGTTCCAGACGCCAAAAGATGATATCTTCCAGCGCCGGATCGCAAAGAATTCTAATTTCCCACCAGCTATGTGCCATAACGATTTTAGATTTTAGATTTTAGATTTTAGATTGGCCCAGGGGAACTGGAGACGGGGAAGTGGGGAGTGAGGAAGGAGGATTGGCCAATAGAAAAATTCCCGCTTTCAGGCCAATTACCAACGATCGATTACCCATTACCAATTATCAGCCCTGGCATCCAAAATCTAAACTCCTAAATCCGTCAAAGATTTACCGTGTAAGCATCCCGAATTCCCGGAACTTTTAGGATCTCGGCCAGTATCCCTTCTGGTAGAGGGTCATCGAGGCTCAAAACCATCACCGCATCGCCTCGCACGATTTTACGGCCTACCTGCATACTGGCAATATTGACATTAAAACTGCCCAATTGGGAACCTATTTTGCCAATAATCCCCGGCATATCGCGGTGCAGGGTAAACAGCATGTGGTGAGTGGGGGAAACGTTGACCGGGAAATCGTCAACGCTGGTAATCCGAATTTCACTTTCGCCGAGCACTGCACCCGTGACTGTGTGTTCGCCGAGAGTTCCCTTGGCCGAGAGGTGCAGGGAGCCGGTGTAGTCGCGAATTGAGGCGTCTCTGGTTTCGACGACCCGAATTCCGCGTTCTTTAGCTTCAATGCTGGCGTTGACGTAGTTAACGCGCTCTCGCAGGGCTTGGGAGAGCAGGCCTTTGAGGGCGGCGACGACTACGGGCTGGCTTTGGTTGCTGGCCAATTCGCCTTGCAGTTGAACGTTGAGGTAATCGACTCGGCCTCCGGCTAGCTGGCTGACGAGGTTGCCGAGGGTTTCGGCGAGTTGCAGGTAGGGTTTGAGTTTTTCGATCGAGTCTGGGAAAATTCCCGGTATGTTGACAGCCGATCGCGCGGGCAATCCCAACAGCACGTCGCGAATTTGTTCGGCAACATCGATCGCCACATTCACCTGAGCTTCGGCGGTGGATGCTCCCAAGTGGGGCGTCAGCACGATGTTCTGGCCGACATTCCGCAGCGGGGAATCGGCTTGCAGCGGCTCGTGTTCGTAAACGTCGATCGCGGCGCCGGCAATCTTCCCTTCTTTTATGGCTTCTGCGAGGGCTGCTTCGTCGATGATGCCGCCTCTGGCGCAGTTTATGATGCGGGCCGTGGGCTTCATTTTCGACAGCACTTCAGCGTTAATTAAGTGCAGGGTTTCCGGCGTTTTGGGGATGTGCAGGGTGATGTAGTCGGATTCGCGCATCAGCAGTTCGAGTTCTACCAAGCGGCAGCCCAACTGGTCGGCTCTTTCGGTGGAGATGAAGGGATCGTAGGCCAGCAGTTTCATGCCCATTGCTTTGGCTGCGGCGGCGAGGTGGGAGCCGATTTTGCCCAAACCGACGATGCCGAGGGTTTTTTTGTAAACTTCTACGCCCATAAAGCGGTTGCGTTCCCATTTACCACTTTTGACGGATGCGTTGGCTTCCGGGATGTGGCGGGACATCGAGAGCATCATGGCGATCGCGTGTTCGGCGGCGGCGATCGTGTTGCCTTCGGGGGAATTGACGACTACAATTCCTTTGCGGGTAGCGGCGGGTACATCGACATTATCTACGCCGACGCCGGCTCTGCCGATGATTTTGAGTGAATTCCCGGCTTCAATGATGTCTTTGGTAACTTGGGTGCCAGAACGGATCATTAAAGCGTCGTAATCTGGAATAATTCGTACCAGTTCTTCGGCTGACAGTCCTGTGTTTACGTCAACTTGCGCGACTTGGGAGAGGATGTCAATTCCGGCTTGGTCGATCGGATCGGATACTAGAACTTTAGGCATAGCAAGCAATTGAGTGCAATAGTAAAAATAGACCGAGCGTTGGCGAGCTCAAAGTTGAGACTTATGACTTAGAGCAGTATCTAACAGCTCAGCTCAAGCTTGCCTTTGTGCAGTTTGAATTGTATCTGCATTCGGTCAAGGTCGGCCGTTTTTTGCTTGAAATATTTTAGCTTTGCGGGCGATCGGACTTTACGACCGTGTTAAAATCCCCCAATTGCTTAGCTAGTATGTCTTTTCGGGATATAATAGACTTTGGCTATTTGGGCCTAACTATCAGGAATTATTGTCAATGAATTATCTTATCGCCGTACTGCCCGATCGAATGCAAGCCGAAGCTGCCTACTGTGCTCTGGAAAAAGAAGGCTTGCCCATGAAGCAAGTCAGCATTTTGGGCCGCGGCTACAAAACTGCTGATGAATTTGGCTTGATCGACCCCAACCAGCAAGCGAAGAAACAAGCTAAACTCATGGCTATTTGGCTGATTCCCTTTGGCTTTATTGCTGGCGTTACTTTCAGTCTGATGACTGAGTTGAAGACGTTCGCCTGGGCGGGCGAAATTGGCGATCACGCGATCGGTGGCTTACTAGGTGCGATCGCCGCTGCGATGGGCAGCGTTTTTGTAGGAGGCGCCGGCGGTATGACTTTTGGTAGCGGCGATGCTTTGCCCTACCGCAACCGTTTGAATGCGGGTAAATTTTTGATTGCGGTTAAGGGTACTGACGATTTGACCGGGAAAGCTGCGAATATTTTGCAGCAGTTTGAACCGGAAAATATCCAAGGTTATACAGAGACTTAGTTATTTGTTTGTTAACAGTTGACGGTTAACTGCGTCGCCCTGAACCCTTCGACTACGCTCAGGATAAACTTCGTCGAAGGGTTGACTGTTGACATTCAACTCGTGTAATATTTGGAGGCAGTTATGGAATCACAAACTATCCCCCTACATTCTCCCCTAGAATTAACGCTCGAATTAACTGACGAGCAGTTTTTTCAGTTGTGTATTGTGAAACTTCATTAAGTTTATAAGCATCAATCAACAATAATAGTATCCTTTAGTCATAGAACTTAGAGAAATGTTGCGAGGAAGTTCTGAATGCAACTAGCAGAGCGGCACATCATTAAATCTACGGAGTACCGTTTCCCTGAGATTGATGAATTAGCTTTTAAATCCAAAAATCTCTACAATGCTGCTAACTACGTCATTCGTCAGAGTTTTGTTTATGGATGGAGTTACATCAATTACAACGAGATGAACAGTTTGATGAAGTCTCATCAAGCATACAAGGCAATGCCCGCAAAAGTCAGCCAACAAATCTTGATGATATTGGACAAGAATTGGAAATCGTTTTTTGAAGCGGTTAAAGCTTACAAAACTGATTCCTCTAAATTTACTGGTCGCCCAAAGCTGCCGAAGTACAAAGATAAGGTCAAAGGGCGAAACATTCTCGTCTACACGATCCAAGCAATTAGTAGCAAACAATTAAAAAAAGGGATCGTTAAGCTTTCGGGTACTCATCTCTCAATCAAAACCCAAGTAAATGCCGATCAAATCTGTCAAGTTAGAGTGGTTCCCCAATGCGATTCTTATGTAATTGAGGTAATATACGATGAACCGGAGTCCACCGCCAACGACGATAAATTCGTAGCTAGTATTGATTTAGGACTGAATAACTTAGCGGCGTTAACTTCAAATCAGCCGGGCTTTACCCCTCTCCTGATTAACGGGCGACCATTAAAATCAATCAATCAGTTCTACAACAAACGTAAAGCACGGTTACAATCTCAATTGAAAGGAAGTCGCAAGAGTTCACCCCGCATTCAACGATTAACTCGCTGTCGCAACCAAAAAACTGACAATTACTTGCATCATACCAGTCGTTTAATTGTTGACATTTTGGTCGCCAAACAAATTGGGACGTTAGTAATTGGCAAGAATGCACAATGGAAAACTGAGATGAATTTGGGAAAGCAAACTAATCAAAACTTTATCAGTATTCCCCATGCTCGACTAATTGAGATGTTGGAATATAAAACTCGATTGGTGGGGATTAAGGTCGTTGTGCAAGAAGAATCTTATACTTCTCAATCAAATTTTCTCGGTTTAGATCCAATTCCTGTTTATGGAAAAACTGATAAGGATGATGTATTTACTGGCAAGCGGATCAAAAGAGGTTTGTACAAGACTTCAGCAGGTCAATTAATTAACTCCGATGTTAACGGGTCTTACAATATTCTGAGAAAAGCAATCCCAAATGCGTTTAGCAATGGGATAGAGAGCTGCGTAGTTCAGCCAAGGCGGGTCAATCCGCTCAAAGTACAAGCGAAAGGGGAGGGACTTGAGGCCTTCCATGTCATGTCATAAATGACTATACTTTTATTAGCTATGACCTATGAAAATCCTCCACGGGACTTGGATTCCTCAAACAGAAGAGAATTTTATTCAACCTGGAACGTTTTATATTTGGGTTGAAACCACTGAAAAGAAAAAACAGCCTGCTAAGGTTCATCCCCGACAATTGGAGACGGCACAGTTAAGAGAGTTTCTAACGAAAGAAGCCGGGATGCAACTGCCACCAGTCAGCAATACAAGTGCGATGGGGCGAGAATACGCGATCGTCCCTCGGTATTTTTTACTCCCCACTGCTGACAACCAGCCGTTGCCCTCTTTAGAACTAGCGCGATATTTAGAGACAGAGTTACCCGAAACATTTGAGTTGGAGTATTGGCAAGTTGATTGTGTGTCCATCGCCACCCACACTTTGACTAAAGTATTGAACGATCTGCATTTTTTTGCCCTCTACGATTTAGCAGAAGTTCAGTTTGGTTCAGACTTGCTATTTTGGTATCACTACACCCAATCTTTTAAGCAAATTGTTCTGAAAGATCGTTATATTCCGGCGTTGCGCTATCGAGAAACTGCTCCGATCGCGATCGCACCCGTCGAAACATCCGAACCCGCTGAGAAAGCCGCGCGCGGGCGCAAGAAAGCGGGCGAGACAAAAACCAAAACAACTGCAAAAACTCCAAAAACACCTGCCCAAATTGCACCCAGCTTTGAGATTTATCCGGGATGGGAAATTGTTTCAACACAGTACGAAACTGATTTACAACGCTATGTTGAATGGATGCCTTTAGTTTGTGTGTCCGGTTTTCGGAAGATCCAGCTACAAGATACACCAAAGTTCTACGATCGCGAACGGTTGCTGCGGCATTTTTCCGAGTGTGCGATCGCGGAAATCGTCACTCAAACCCCCATCCCAGCATCGTTTGAAAATAAGATTGCGGATTCTTTACTTCAAATCTGCCTCAACCAAACACGAAAAATCGCGCGAGTAAGCCTCGAACAATACCGGCAATGGCAAACCTGGCGCGATCGCATTACGCGCAATCAATCTGCTGGCTCATTCTCCCTCTGCTTTCAACTGCAATCCCCCGAAAACCCCGAACAGCCTTGGGTTTTAGAGTTTCAGGCGGCTGCGAAAAAAGACCCGTCTCTGCGGATGCCGCTGCAGGATTATTGGCGATCGCGATCGACTCAACAAAAACAGTTGCAAACACAATTCGGAGACAACTTCGAGCAACATTTGCTGACAAATCTCGGCTACGCTGCCCGCATTTATCCCCAACTTTGGCAAGGGCTAGAAACCGACAAACCCGTTAACATTACCCTCAGTTTAGATGATGCTTTCACCTTTCTGAGCGAGTCCGCTTGGGTATTAGAAGATGCCGGATACAAAGTGATTGTCCCCGCTTGGTGGACGCCGAAGGGACGGCAGCGGGCGAAGATTCGCCTGCAAGTCAAAGGGAAGGGCAGCAAGAGCGCTGCAATCAAGGGCAAAGGATTGTTTTCGGCGGATTCCTTGGTGGAATATCAATATGAATTGGCGATCGGGGGTGAACGGGTTAGCGAACAAGAATGGCAGGCGTTAGTAAATAGCAAAACACCGCTGGTGCAGTTCCGAGGACAATGGATGGAACTGGACAAAGACAAGATGCAGGAGATGTTGGAGTTTTGGAAAAAACATCGGCAAGAAAACCCCGATTTAAGCCTGATTGACTTTATGAAGTTGACGGCAGAAGGAGAAGCGAGCGAACAGTTGGAGGTTGAGCGCGATCGGGCTTTATCTGATATGTTGGAGAAGCTGAACGATAAGAGTCGGTTAGAGTTAATTGCAGATCCAGCAAAGTTTCAGGGCAAGTTACGGGATTACCAAAAGCGCGGCGTTTCTTGGTTGAGTTATTTGGAAAGTTTGGGATTAAATGGCTGTCTTGCCGATGATATGGGTTTGGGTAAGTCGGCGCAGGTAATTGCTCGATTATTGCAAGAGCGGGAAGTTTTATCTACTACAAAAGAGACAGAAAAAGAGACAGAAAAAGAGACAGAAAAAGCGATCGCACATTCGGTTCTACCCACGCTGCTAATTGCGCCCACATCCGTAGTTGGTAACTGGCAAAAGGAAATGGAAAAATTTGCTCCTGAATTGCGATCGCTGATTCACCACGGCCCTCAACGTTTGCAAGATGCCAAAGCATTTAAAGCCGCCGTTCAAGGTTGCGATATGTTGATCACTTCCTTTACTCTGGTGCGAAAAGACGAGAAACTGTTGAGCAGCGTAGCGTGGCATCGCGTGGTAATTGATGAAGCCCAGAATATTAAAAATCCGAAAGCGGCGCAAACCAAAGCGATTTTAAAGTTACCCGCTACCCATCGGTTGGCACTGACTGGAACACCCGTGGAAAATCGATTGCTGGATTTATGGTCAATTTTTAATTTCCTCAATCCGGGCTATCTGGGTAAAGAGGCGCAGTTTCGGAAGTTGTTTGAGATCCCGATTCAAAAAAATAGCGATCGCACGCAATCGGCAGCGCTCAAAAAATTAGTGGAACCTTTTATTCTCCGGCGTCTGAAAACCGATAAGTCGATTATTCAGGATCTCCCCGACAAAGTTGAGCAAAAGCTTTACTGCAATCTCACCCGCGAGCAAGCTTCGCTTTATGAAGCAATCGTCAAAGAGGTAGAACAAGAAATTGACGAGACGGAAGGGATGAAGCAGGGTAAACGCATCTTAATTTCAACCTAAAACATGATAAGATCAAGTATTTAGCTAAATCAAGTGCGTAATTCATA
>JAUBST010000029.1:0-95469 GCA_036702215.1 Microcoleus sp. F6_B6 | reverse complement strand
GCACACCGTTCAGATTTGGTTAAGCCGCTTTGTTTGCCGGGTCGGAGGCATTGTTGGTTGCACTTAGCACAGCGCCAAAGAGCACTTTCTTTCACGGAGAGCGCAATCTCTTGCCAATTGTCGGGATACCTCTTGGGTTTTGCCATAGCTCATTATTGAGGAACAGTTCTTCTATCATTCCACTAAATATTCCACCAGAGCGTTCGCCACTTTAGACTACAAGTGCGAGAGTTTCCGCTTTCGCGAACCCCGTACACGATCAACCCAAATTAAATGTCAACGCCCCTTTCCCAGATCAGCATAAATGAACGTTTCAACTCCCAATACGATTAGAAGTAGAAGCTCAAGCCAGGAAAGAATCGTCACACCCAGAGGTGGCTTGGGAACCAAGAACCAGAATGCCGCCAAGGCAATCACTCCCGAAAAAACAAACGTAATTTCATCCACAATCAATTGCTGAAGCTTACGGCGCTTGCGGTGCTTGTCGTCACGGTGAGCAATTTCCCAACCAAAGAGGGTTTCCACATCCGTATAGCCAGTGTGTTCCTTCACCTTATCAACCAGCTTGTAGCGGATGTACCTGCCGATCGCTGAAATCTTTTCATCATTGACCACATAAGTCCAGCCCAGAATGAGGCACACCCAAGGAATCACCAGTAAAGTGTAATAGTTGGATGGGTTAGAAACAGCGAACGACACAACTGTCACGAACAAGCCCAGAGTCACGTAAAGCAGGTTGTCCCGGAAGCCAATCCGTTGAGCCTGCTCTGATTTCAGTTTGTCATATTCCTTAAAGAAAATTTCAATAATTTGGTCTTTATCGCTCATGGCTGACTCCAGTTTCTCGAACCCTGTACCTATTGTGACTGATGAGAAATCATTCATCAGCAAGTCAAAGAAATTTTCTCGACTCTAGGAAAATCCTGATTGAATAGCTAAAATAGTGGATATTTAGATTATTTCCAGGATCAATTATGCCTAGTGCAGTAATATTGACCGCTCTGCCGATCGAGTATATGGCTGTTCGCACCCATATAGCCGACCTCCGAGAAGAAATGCACCCCCAAGGCACAATTTACGAACGCGGAAAATTTGTTGCTAACGCTACGTCATGGGAAGTCGGGATTGTGGAAGTTGGTGCTGGTAATGCGAGTGCCGGGGTGGAAGCGGAAAGGGCGATCGCCTACTTCAATCCCAGTGTCATACTCTTTGTGGGAGTTGCTGGAGGCATCAAAGATGTAGCCATTGGCGATGTAGTGGCAGCAACGAAAGTGTATGGTTACGAGTCGGGCAAAGCAAAACAGAAATTTCAACCCAGACCCGATTTAGGGGAATCTACATACAGCTTAATTCAGCGAGCGAGGGCTGAGTCCAAGAAATCCGACTGGCTGCAAAGGCTGACATCTGCACCGGAGTCTACCCCCCGCGTATTCGTTGCACCGATTGCCGCCGGGGAAAAAGTGATTGCTTCAAGCAAGTCTAATATTTTTAAGTTTATCCAGTTGAATTATGGTGATGCGGTAGCTGTGGAGATGGAGGGGCGGGGCTTGCTACAAGCGGCTCATGCCAATCACCAAGTTTCGGCACTGGTTATCCGTGGGATTTCCGACTTGATTGATGGTAAGAGTGAAGCCGATGCAGGTGGTTCTCAGGAAATGGCTGCACGGAATGCCAGTGCGTTTGCTTTTGAGATTCTGGCAAAGCTTCAGATTGAGGAGACGGCTAAGGCATCTTCCCAACAATCTACTCTGCCACTCCTTTTACCTAAATCTGCTCAAATCATGAGTTCTGACTCTACACCTCCAAAAGTTTTTATCAGCTACAGTCATGACTCCCAAGAACACAAGGATCGGATTCTGCAACTTGCCGATCGCTTTCGTGAGGATGGCATTGACTGTAATATTGACCAATATGAAGATTCGCCGGCTGTTGGATGGCAACGCTGGATGCTGAACCAGGTTGAGGCCGCAGATTTTGTGCTGGTTGTCTGTACGGAACAGTACGATCGGCGATTTCGGGGTCATGAAGAAGTGGGAAAGGGTAAGGGCGCAACCTGGGAGGGTGGGGTAATTATTCAAGAACTCTACGATGCTCAAGGGAAAAACTCAAAGTTCATCCCTGTCACTTTTACTCCCCAGGACACTGATTTTATTCCCAGTCCTTTACGCGCTGCGACTAACTATAGGCTGAATACTACAGATGGGTATGAACTGCTTTACCGTCGTCTGACCAATCAACCGAGAACTCGCAAACCGGATATCGGTAAATTACAAACTTTAGCCCCGCGCGATCGCAAACAGGTTTTTCCAGATATTTCAGATGATTCATCAGCCTCTAATTCTCGCCCACTCAACTTCTTTGCACTTGATGATACTTGGGTTGGTCGGGAAAATCTGATTCAGGATTTAACTCCTCGAATTCGATCGTCTTGTCGATTATTAATACTTGTGGGGATTACAGGGATTGGGAAAACGGCTTTAGGGGAAAGATTGGCAGTCGAGTTATCAGACTGGTTTGAGGAAGACTGGAGTAAGTTTCACGAAGAGAATTTTGATGACGAACAGCAATCTAATGATTTTGCTAGCGTAGCGGCGAGGTGGTTGGAGAAATGGGGCGAACTGATTACACCGGAAGACCGTAAAGATACTCAGCGCCTGCTATATCGGTTGGTGAGACATCTAAAAGAGAATCGCTATTTGGTTCAACTTGATTCTTTAGAGAACATTTTACAGGGGAATGAAGAAGAGGGATGGAGTGATTTCAAAGATGAGTGGTGGGTGCGATTTTTTGAAAGTTTGCTAGCAGCAGATTCTTGTGAAAGCTGTATCATCCTAACTTCGCAAGATTTACCCAGACAGATCCCAAAAGTAGGTACTCGCTCTCGCAACTTTTGGCACTGTCAACCTTTAAGTGGACTTGAAGAGCCAGAACGGTTGGCGTTGTTTGGAAAAATTGGGCTGGAAGTTAGTCTGGAAGCAACAGGCAGATCCTACCTGGAACGGATTGGAAATGCGTATGAGGGGCATCCTTTGGCATTACGGATTATTGGTGGGGAAATTAAAGATAGACCTTTTCATGGTAATGTTCTGGCTTACTGGAAGAAGTATGGGAATGAAGTCGAAGAGGTCGAAAAGGCGATCGCTGAAGGAAAGGAAGGGAAAGCAGCAGCAGATGATGAATGGAACCTACATCACTATACCGTTGAGTTAAAAACGCACGTGCGATCGCGCCTCAAAAAGACATTTGAGCGGCTGAAAAGTGATATCAAATATGCCTATATTTTACTCTGTGAAGCTTCTGTCTATCGTTGTGCTGTGCCAGAGGAATTTTGGCTAAGCCATCTGGAGGATTGGGATCGTAATGAAAAAGAACAGATGGCAGCATTAAATGTTTTAAGAGATCGCTACCTAGTTGAAGAAATCCTTGACAACAACCAATACTTGCTTAGACAGCACAATTTAATCCGTAGTGTGTCGATTGAATGTTTGAAACGACTGGGTGAAGAAGATGAATGATATGACACTTTCTCAAGAATCAGTCTTATCAAAAATTGGCATTGAGCCAAGTTATGTAAAATTTATTAATCCAATCTGGAAACGCGCTCACCGTCGAGCAGCAGTGAACTGGTTAACAAAGTACCATTCTCCTCAAGCAGCTTCAAATTTACAGAAGGTGCATGGCTATCTAGAAGCATTCCACCACCTCAGTGTGGTGGGAGCATGGGAAGAGTCAAGCGAAATTATACTTCTTCAAATTGATACACCGACCCAGGAAGAATTACACAAGCAGTTACACACTTGGGGATATTATCATCAACAAATAGAACTGTACAAAAATCTCTTATGGAAGCTGAATTATAAATGGGATGTCATTTGTTTGTCTGGTATAGGTAACGCCTATGATGCTCTGGGAGAGGATCGCAAAGCCGTTGATTACCATAAGCAGCATTTGCAACTTGCGCGAGATAATGGCGATCGCAGAGAAGTAGCGCTAGCACTCTGTAATTTGGGGCTTGAGTCCCCCTTTCCTGGAGAGGTTATTTTGACTGCTTTTTTCGATATTGAGCGCATCAATATAAAATCAATTTTACCCAGATGGAAACGAACTCAGTATAGAGCCATATTTAATTGGCTTATAAAATATAACAAACCACTTGATTCTATTAACAGTTTGGAAATAGTAAGAGGTATTTTAGAATCATTTCACCATTTGTTTGCCGTAGAAGCCTGGGAAGAAGCCACCAAAATTATTACACTTCGTCTGAATTTAACTGTCAATGAAGAATTACATAATCACCTATACATTTGGGGTTACTACAGAGAATTGATTGAGCTATATAACCAAACTTTAGGTAAATCAAATCCTAAATGGGACGCTATTTGCTTGGCTGGAATAGGTCGTGCTTACAACGCTTTAGGTGATTTTTGTAAAGCAATGGATTACCTCGATCAAAGCCTTGATATTTCCAAGCATTTAGGCGATCGACGAAGAGAAGGAATAGCACTAAGTCAACTAGGCACAAGTTATAGATCTCTGGGAGATAGTTCTACAGCAATTGATTATTACCAGCAAAGTTTTACGATTGCAAAAGAGATCGGCGATCTAGTTCATAAAGGAATTACGCTTGGTGAGCTAGGTATTACTTACTCTTTTGTAGGAATGCACAATCAAGCGATTGAATCTCTTCAGAAAAGTTTGTGGATTACTCAAGAAGCTGGTAGCAAGGTAGGACAAGTGGTTCCATTATACGGATTAAGTGTTTTTCACCTCCAGCAAAGAAGATATGACCAAGCAATTGAATACAGTCAACAGCAATTAAATATCGCTCGTGAAATTAGCTACATTCACGGTGAAGGAAATGCTCTTAGCTCTTTGGGTGAAGTTAGAAATGAAAGGAACCAACACTCGGAAGCTATCGATAATTATCAGCAAGCCTTAGAAATTTTTAAGAGTATTGGCGCTCTGGAGAGTGAAGCTAAAGTCGTTAGTAACTTGGCAAAAATTCATTATAAATTAGGCGAGCGCATCCTGGCTCTTGAGCATTGCGATCGCGCCTTATCAATTGCGACAGAGTTAGACATCCCTCTCAAAAAAGAGTGTAGGGAATTTAAACAACAATTGGAGTCCAGCCATGAGTAATTTGACAGAGAACTTCTCATTAGGTGCTAAAAAATGGCTGAAATAATACCCTCTACCGATTCAGTTTTAGCAGAACTTGGCATCGATCGAACCGATCTTAAATCTATCAAACCCCATTGGAAACGCACCCAATATAGAGCGATCGTCAATTGGCTAACCAAATACCAGCCTCCGTCCTCCGGCTCCAATTTGGAAATGGTGCGGGGATATCTCGAAACCTGCTATCACTTTTTCCAACTAGAAGACTGGGAGAAGGCCGATAGAGTATTGATGATTCGTGTTGCTGGTTTAACAGATGAAGATCTAGACGATGCTCTAGGAACCTGGGGTGCATACTCTGAACAAATCAATTTGTATCAGAAGCTGCTAGGTAAACTAAACCACACAAGAAATATCTCCCTACTAAATGGTTTAGGAAACGCTTGCGACACGATTGGGGAATTTCAAACAGCTATTGATTACTATCGCACGGCTCTGGAAGAATCACAAAAAATCGGTCAAATCAAACAGGAAAGCATAACCCTTTCCAATCTCGGTAGTACCTACAGTAGCCTTGGGGATTACCAGACTGCCACTTCAGTTCTGGAGCGAGCCTTAGAAATTGCTCGCAGCCAGGAAGATGACTACATTCAGAGTCTTGTACTCAGCAATTTAGGTGATGTTTATCTAGGAATCGGTGAGTACGATCGGGCACTTGATTATTATCAACAGGATTGGTCGATTGTCGATCGCATTGGAGATACTAAGGGCAAAATTACCTCTTTCAACAATCTAGGCGATGTCAATAAATATCTCTGGAACCATGAAACAGCCATCGACTATTACCAGCAGGCTTTAGAGCTTGCGATCGAGTTTTCTTACCCAAGAGGACAAATGCGTGCGCTGAGCGGTTTAGGAGATGCTTTGCTCGTGCAGGGAAATCCTGAAGAATCTCTGCATCAACAGCAGGAAGCACTCGATATTGCGAAAAAATTGGGCGATCGAGTGAATGAAGGAACTATTTTAGGCAGCATTGGCAATGTTTATTACGGCATCGGCGAACATCATCAAGCAATCTCATTTCACCACAAGGCTCTCAATCTCGCTCGAAGTCTGGGAGATCTGAGCACTGAAACGATTGCACTGGCAGCGTTGGGAAAAGCACATATTGCCCTACAAGAAATTGAGCAATCTGAGCAATTCTATCAAACAGCATTAGGGCTGGCAGGAGAAATCGGAGACTCTGGTTCAGAAGCCACAGCAATTCTTGGACTAGGCAGCATTGCTTTTCACAAAAAGCACTATAAAACTGCGATTCAGCGTTTGAAACAGGGTTTGAAAATCGCTCGTCGAATCGGCGATTTGCGTAACCAGGTTGCCGCCCTCGGCACAATTGGTAACTGCTACATTCGGCTAAAGCAGGTTGCACGAGCCATTGGCTACTTCCACGCCAGTGTCAATTTAGCCCGCAAAGCAGGAGATGTTGAAAACGAAAATGAAGCTCTCATCAGTCTCGGAATTGCTTACACTGCTTTGGGTGATGTGGATAAAGGTATTGATTATTTTCACCAAAGTTTTATCCATTCCCAAGAAATTGGTGCCGAAGACTCGGTAGGCTATGCTCTCTACAACCTCGCGATGAGTTATGCTCGCATTCAAGACTGGCAACAAGCACTCCTGCATATTTTACGGAGCCTTGCTATTTTCGATCGCCTTCAACTGCCGGATGCTCGAGATGCTGTGAACATAGTCTGGAGGCTGATCCAAACTACAGAATTGGATGTTCAGGATATTGAAGTAGCATTAGCTGAAATTGCAGAGTTAGATGGCGACTCTGTTGCGGAACAAATAGCAACCTGCTTAGCTGAAACAGATTCGGAGGTAATTGATGCTAGTTAGTCAACCCAGTTGGTCATTTCCAAAAGAAGACGAATATGCTGAGCTAATAGAGGAGCAATTACAAGTCATTGAACAAGAAGAAGACGGTGAACGCGCAGTAGCACGGTTAAGAAAATTACTTTTTGATAATTAATTGAAAAACAATGAGCTACCTTACTGCACCAGAAGCTAAAGAATTAAAAATTACCAATGAAGTTAACATCACTCCCCCTGGTAATTCAATCCTGTCTTATCTTGATATCGATCCAGCCACTGTTAAGTCTATCAAACCACTGACTAAACGTACCCAGTACAGAGCCGTTATCAATTGGATCGCAAAGTATAAGCCCGCGAAAGATGCTTCAAATCTAGACCGAGTACGAGGTTATTTGGAGGCATTCCATCATCTATCTGAAGTCGAAGCTTGGAATCAAGCTTTAAAAATTTTAGTCATTAATATTAATGAGCCAGAAAATGAACAGTTACACAATCAACTATTTACTTGGGGATATTATAGAGATTTATCAGAATTATACAATAAATTTTTAGAGTCTTTAGCTAATATTATAAATCCCTATTATCAGACTATTTTATTATATGGTATGGGCAAGGTATATTATGCTCAGGGATATCTGGAAAAAGCAATTGAATATTATCAACAGGCATTAGAGCTTGCACGTACACTTCCCGATTGTCAGCAGGAAAGTGCAATTCTAAATAGCCTCGGACTTGTTTACTTATATTTACAAGATCGCTCCAAATCAATTAATTACCATTGGCAAGGTTTAGTTATTGCATGGAAAAATCATAACTATCAAGGGCAAGCTATCGCTTTGAACAGCTTAGGGCTGGTGTTTTGTCAACAGGGAAAATACTCCAAAGCAATTAAGTACCAGCAGGAGAGTCTGAGGATTTTACGTCAAAGCTACAACCCTCCGTATGAGGGAAGGGTTTTGGGAAGCCTCGCTTCGTATGAGGGAAGGGTTTTGGGAAGCCTCGCGCAAGCTTATGGTGGTTTAGAAAATTACGAGAAAACTATCGAATACCAGCAGCAACATTTAACTATTATGCGAACCATCGAAGATCGTGCTGGAGAGGGGGAGGCATTATTTAACTTAGCAACTACACTAGCAATATGCCAACAGGATTCAGAAGCCATAAAATATTTTCAGGAATCTTTGGACATCTGTAGAGAAATTGGCACTCGCTTGACTGAAGTTAATGTGCTTTTAAATTTAACAGCCTTTTATCAAAAATCAGGTAATAAAGATTTGGTTCGCAAGCATTGTCAACAGGCTTTTTCCATTGCCGATGAACTAGGTATACCGCTTGACTCCTTTCAGCAGTTAGGCTCACGGAATCTAGAAAATTTCCCAAAAGCCTGAAAGTCTCTCTAGGAGAATACCAAGTAGCTATCGATCTTTACCAACAAGCATTGGCTATATCCATTACTAAAATGAATGAAGCAAAACTAAACAGCAGTCAACTTATCAAAAAATTGGGACTGAACGATAAATTTATCCGCTCTGTAAAGCCGAGAACAAAACGCAGACAATACAGAGCTGCATTCAACTGGTTAAATCTCGCTCAAAGTTCAAAAGCAGTTATGCAAAATGAATCTTCAGATTTTAGTCAGGCACAGATGTTTCTGGAAGCTATTTATCACCTGTGCGAAGCTCAAGATTATAGTGCTAGCATCCAGGTTCTGGAATCCGAGATTGAAAGCCCAATCTCTAATGTTCCAAATATGCCACTTCATTCTTACCTTCTCTACAAAGGACAAGGGAACCAACTCTTAAAAACAGTAGATACGATCCTTGATGGACTTCAGGATGAAGAGAGTAGTAAATGTTTTCTCAGAATGCTCAAGGCCAAAGCAGCCGAAAGTTTAGGCGATCGAAGTTTAGCAGTTCAAATTTATGAAGATATTTGTAAAAGAGAACCACCACAGAGTAGAGAGTATATAGAAGCTTTCGCTCGTCTCGCTGGTTGTCAAGTTCAAATGGGTCAATATCAAGTTGGTGTTCCAAACATAGAAAACGCTCTAAAATATATTGAAAATGCGGGACAAGACCCTTTTACTGAACTTAAGAGTAACCTACTAGAAGGGCTAGCATTCTATACTATGAATACTGGTTCATTCAGTGAGGCGTTCGATCTATTTGGCGATGTATTTCGTCTTCGGCAACAGAATGGCATGATAACAGGACTAATAGGACCATTAGCACATCAGGGAATTGTACTTCGTAAAAGTTCTGTTCCTCGACAGCATCTCCTTAAGATTTTACTGGTTAACACATTACGTTTATTTGGGTTAAGTTGGTTTTCCAATGCTTTGTACAACAGGTTATGTCAGCCGTTAAACTCTACTATCGATCAGAATTATGAAAGAGCTGAGAATCTGCTTCGACAGGCATATAATCTATGCGAAGAAATAGAAAATGAGAATGCGAAGTCTTGGATTGCACATCACCTAGCTTGGGTTATAATCAATCGAGGACAAGCAACTTTAGCTGAAGAACTAGCGTTAAACGCATTAAAACGATATGAAGCTATTGAGGATCGAAGAGGTATCTCTGATTGTTATGAACAATTGGGCAGAATTTACCTAGCGAAAGACAGATTACGTCTTCATGAAGCTGAAGCCTGCTTAAATCAGGCATTAAACATTAGGCAAAATATTAATAATTTTCACGGAACTGCTAGCTCAATACTAAGCTTATCATTTCTATATTGGCACAAAGGAAATTATATCAAGTCTCTTCAGTTTTTGATCGAAGCAATTCACTCATACTACCGAACTGGAATGTTAAATATGAACCGTTTTTTTGGAATCCTAACTCTTTTCTCTGTATGGACTGTCGGCAATCGTGATTGGACAGCCTGAAATCTTGTATAATTATCAATAAAATAGAAATTATCCTGTCTCAAAAATCGGGAGTAATGACGATGACTTTGCTGACATTACCCCTAAAAGTTAATCTCGATCCTCTACAAAAAGATTGTAGGGACTTAGAAAAACAATTGGAGTTCAATCATGAATAGCTTAAATAAGTTTGTTGCTGAAGAGCAACAGGCGATGACTACGCCCGCTGCAGGCATCGAGAAGGTTGACATCCTACCCTCCGGTGAGTCACTTCTGGTGGCGCTTGCCATTGATCCCTATACCCAAAAATCTATCCAGCCACTTACTAAACGTACCCATTATCGAGCAGTAATTAACTGGCTCACAAAATATAAAGCTCTGCCGTCTACCACCAATCTAGAGCAAGTAAAAGGTTGCCTAGAAGCATTTCATCACCTCTGCGAAATAGAAGCTTGGGAAAAAGCGAGCGAACTTCTATTTATTCATCTCAATACACCTACAGGCGAAAAGCTACACAATCAACTCTATACCTGGGGATACTATCAAGAACCACTTGACTTATACAATCGAATTTTTCACCAGATAAATTCTCGGACAGATGCTATCATTTTCAACAATAGCGGTAATTCTTATCTTACGTTGGGTGACTTAGAAAAAGCAATTGAATACTATCATCACAGTTTAACCATAGCCCAACAGATTGGCGATTTTTTGCTAGAAAGTCAGTGTTTAGGAAATCTAGGACTAGCTCATCGAGGTATTGGTAACTCAGGTAAAGCAATAGATTATTACCAACGCAGCCTAGCGATCGCTCAACAAATAGGAAATCGCCAACAAGAAGCAGGATGCTTGAGAAGTTTGGGAGAAGCTTACTTCGATTTGATAAACTACAAGCAAGCTAGAAGCTGTTTTGAACAAGCATTGAGCTTTGCTCGAGAAGTTGGCGACTATCAAGAAGAAGGTCAAAGTTTGGGAAATTTAGGTCGGCTCTATTTGATTTTAGGCAAACCAAATAAAGCGATTGAGTATTATCAGAAAAGTTTAGCGATCGCACGGCAAATCGGCGATCGTCAAGATGAAGAATCTGCACTGGGAAGTTTGGGCAATCTTTATATCCTATTAGGACAGTATACTCAAGCTGTTCAGTATTTAGAAGAAAGCCTAACGATTGCGAAAGAAATCGGTTCTCGTCGGGGTCAGGAAAGCAATCTGGAGGCTCTGGGGAGTGCTTATCATCGCCAAGGAGACTGCGATCGAGCGATCGCATACTACCAAGAAAGTCTCAAGATTGCACGGCAAATTCAAGATCGCTTTTGGGAGAGCAAGGCGATCCGAAGCCTGGGCAATCTTTACTCAATCTTAGAAAACCACGACAGCGCAATTCAATACTATAAAAAAAGCTTAAACATCTCCCAACAAATCGAAGATAGTCCCGGACAAGAAGCTGCTCTAGCGCACCTTGGAACCCTATATGCTGAATTAGACGATCCGGTTAAAGCGATCGAGTGTTTTCAGCAGAGTTTGGCGATTTCACGGGAACTCAATGACCTTCAGGCACAAGGAGAGTATCTCGAAGATTTAGGTGAAGCCTACTATGCGCTAGAAGACCATGCCGCTGCTATTAATTACTTTAAACAGAGTTTGGCAATTAGGCAGGAAATTAGCGATCTTCAGGGACAAGCAGAAGTCTTATGTAACTTGGGTCTAGCTTACGAAGCGAGCGAGGAATATACTCAAGCGAGCGAGTGTTACGAAGAAAGTTTAGCCGCAGCCGAGGCAATTGACGATTCTTTACTCAAAGCTAATGCGCTCTCAAATTTGGGTGATGCTAACTACGCTCTGGAAAATTATACCAAAGCGGTTAAATGCTACCAACAGAGTTTGATCTTGAAGCAAAAACTTCAAGATATTCAGGGAGAAGCGATCGCTTTAGGCAACTTGGGGGCTGCATACCACACTTTAGGAGACAATATTAATGCGCTCAATTACCAACAGCAAAGTCTGGCAATTTCTAGGGAAATAGAATATCTTCCGATGGAAGCAACCACCCTGTATAATATGGGATCGACACTGACAGAACTAGAGCGGTATTCAGAAGCTCGCGATGTCTTGCAGCAAGCGCTCAAGATTTGTCGTAACATTGGCGATCGTCCCACAATGAAGGAGGTACTATTGAGGTTGGCAGATATCCCCAAAAACAGCTCATGACTGGGCAATCTCGGAAAAATTCGTCAAGATATAAAGCTATAGATACTATATTCCAGAACTTTGTATGCCTTGCGCAGTTATCCTCACTTCTATTTCTGTAGAGTATCTGGCTGTTCGCACCCATCTCGCCGACCTCGGAGAAGAAATTCACCCCCAAGGGACAGTTTATGAACGCGGTAAATTTGTTGCTAACGGCAAGTGTTGGGAAGTCGGGATTGTTGAGGTAGGTGCAGGTAATGCGGGTGCAGGGATAGAAGCGGAAAGAGCGATCGCCTACTTTAAGCCTGAGATCCTTTTCTTTGTGGGTATTGCTGGAGGGATCAAAGACGTTGCGATCTGTGATGTTGTTGCAGCGACGAAGGTTTATGGCTACGAGTCAGGAAAAGTAGGAGACCAGTTCTTAACTCGACCTGAAGTGGGACAATCCGCCTACGCACTGGTGCGGAGAGCTAAACGAGAGGCTGAAAAAACAGACTGGTTACAGCGATTATCCAGCAGTCCCGTTCCACAGCCCCGTGTGTTTGTAGCTCCCATTGCTGCTGGAGAGAAGGTAATTGCTTCCAAGCAGTCAGATATTTTCCAGCTTCTGAGGATAAGTTATAACGATGCGATCGCGGTCGAGATGGAAGGATTTGGCTTCCTGAGTGCAGCCTTTGCCTACCCCAACATCAAGGCGATCGTGATTCGAGGCATCTCTGATTTAATTGAAGGCAAAAACGACGATTCCGTAGAGTCTGAGCAGGTTCGCCAGGAGAAAGCTTCTCTTCATGCCAGTGCTTTTGCTTTTGAGATTCTGTCAAAAACTTTAGTTACTGAAACGGGGTCTAATCAACAGCTAATTGAGAATTTACAGCTAAATTTTCAGCAACTTGAACATGGCTGGTTGAACAACCGTTATTCTCCCGATCTTCATCAAACTGGTCAAATAGAAGCCGATCTACATCTGCGATTGAATGGCCCATCTTCTCAACCTATATGGCTGCACGAGGTAAGGCAGATTCGTGTACTACTCGAAGATGCACACTTGGCGATTTTGCGCCTGAGACGGTATCCGGAGTTCATGCAGCGGGATGATGCCGAAAACCTAATTAGCGGTGCTGAAAAATGGATAATAGCTGCGATCGCTGAACAACAGGAATTAGAAAGCCGTATTGTACCGGGGAACTCCTTCCCACTTCCTGATTTTGAAAGGGAAGTCACTAATGAAGATGCCCCTTGGCCACTTATCAGAATAATTGGGCCAGACGAAAAACACTCTTCAGAATCACCAACTGCGGATATTGGAAAACAACTGGAAGCGCTCCTGAACCGTTGGTATGACCGAAAAGTTACACCCAGATACTTACAAAGTTTAGGACAACCTGCTGCTTACATTGGTGAACCGGGAGTAGGAAAGACCCACGCCCTCGCTCATGCGGTTCAGAGACAGCTTGCAGCAGGTTTACCTGCAATTTTAATCCGCGCCAAAGAGATTGATTTAGCACGTAGTTGGGATGTAATTCTGGCTGAAGCGATCGGTAGGCCCGGATCGAATATCAATCAAGTTATGGACACACTAGAAGCTGCTGCGATTCAAGTCGAAAATTCTCGTTTTTTAATCGCTATTGATGGTCTTGATGAGACTCCTAGAGCAGAACGGTGGGCTGAAAAAGTTGGAGAACTGATTCCCCTTGCAAAGAAATACCCGAAAGTTCTGTTTGTTTGTTCGCTACGTACCAACCTTTTCTCCCGTATAGCTTTTCGAGATGGGATAGATTCAGTTCACTTGAGTGGTTCTGATGCGACCCTTGGTGAGATTTTTAAATCTTATTGCAAAGTCAATCGAATTGAATGTCCTCCTATTTTGCGTTGGGCTTTGCAAACTCCACTTGCAATTAGACTTTTCGCTGATTTATATGAAGAAAAATATATAGATATTAATGCTGTTACGCTCCAGGATTTCTCACTGGCAAAGCTGATTGACCGAAAGATTAATCATGCTGAACGTGCCATTCGAGAAAACGATCCAGAAGGCTGGAGCGAAAACATTACCCCAGTTCGCGATACTTTGCGCGCGATTGTTAAAGGTTGCCTATCTAAGGGAAAACTTTTGCAGGCAGAGGCATTAAAAGTTGCTGAAATCGCTCAAAAGATACCAGGTATTTTGTCTTGCCAACAGTTACTCAACATTCTAGAAAGATGTCGCGATCGCGGACTTTTGCTGCTTAGAAGTCAACCTTCCGACGATCTTGATGGCGATCTTCTCTTTTGGGAGCCAGCCTATGAAACCATAACGGACTTCCTTCTCGCTTGGGAAGCCCATAAAGAAGCAAAAACGAACCTCAATAATCCAGAGATGCCAGATTACCTGATGTATCGAGATAATGCTATTACACTTGCTGCCTATCTTCTGGGCATGGATGGTTATGACTTTTTTACTACAGGATTATGGTCAAACAACTTAAGCATTAAAAAGCGGGAAGAAATATGCCTAACAACGATTTTAATTATGACTCCAGCCAAAGGAAAAAATTACGGAAACTGGGTTATCGAAATCTTCAAGAGAAATATGCCCAGTTGTAGAAAAGTCTTGGAAATATTAGTGATTCCTGGACTTAGAATCCCTGGTTTTCTATATGGAGCTAAGTTTATTCATGATGTACTGCTACCAATGCAGGTTGCAGAACGCGATTTGTTCTGGTCGGGCCCTGATTACATCCCACACAATCATGGGGCACCCTGGGAAGGCTTTGGAGAGGCAGTTTTGGACGAACTGGAAATAGCCGATGATGATACTTGGGATGCTGCTCCATTACTATTAGCTTGGGCAACGACTACAGTAAAAAACGACAGTCGCAGACGAATTCGTGGCAAAATTGCGGTGTGGGGCAGCCAAAATCCTGATGGATTATTTGCTCTTCTTAAAGAAGCTTGTCAGACCAACGACCCACAGATGCAAGAGGATATCCTCTCTGCTGCTTATGGAGCTTCATGTTTAACTCGACCAGATGAGAGTTGGCTTCCCTTATGCAATTGGCTAATTGACAACTTTTTCATTCCTAAAGCACCTCTTTATACTCACAATATAGTTGTTAGGCACAGCGCTAGAAGCATCATAGAACGTTGTGTTGCTTGCCATGTTGCAATTGATGCAGAGCGCCTAATTAGCGTTCATACGCCATATATAGAGCCTGAAAAAATACTTTGCATTGATAAAGAAGCTGCTATTCAAGTAGACCCGCATTTGGGAATTCAACCTGTTACAGGAGATTTAGCTTGGTATGTTGTTCCCAGAGTGATTAAGAGATTTTTTGAACGGTATCAGCTCCCGAGTACAAATCGAACACAGCGGGAGTATTCACCATCAGCTCAGGTATTTTTGTCAAAATATAGTGCAGAATATGAGATTTCAGACTTGAGTCCTACACAATTTGCTTTTGGTTTTGTTGTTGCTTACATAACAGAGTTGGGCTGGTCGAGGGAAAATTTTATTAAAGAGCCAAATGGTGGTGAACCTGGTGAGATTCTTGGTGCAGATATTGCTATTCTTCGTGAGTATTCTCAGGCACGTCACGGCTCACGAAGCACTACTGCAACCTTTTGCGAGAAATATGTCTGGGCCTCCACCCACGAACTTTCCGGCTTCCTGGCAGATCGCATCGCAGTATATGACTGGAATAGATGTTTTGAACCTCCAGTAGATCTAAGTTTATTAGCTGAAGCAACAAATCCAGCATCAGATGTAGGCTATGGTCAATTAAAACTAAATCAAGTATTAGATTTTTCCGAACTTGTTCCTGATACTGAACTAACTGAATTCGCTCAAGTCGAGCGAGTAAATGAGTGGATTCAAAAAGCTCCTTTGCCAAATATTTCATCTTTACTACTCCATAACTTAGATGAATTACCGGAGTGGGCAAGAAACGACGAATGGATTGTCTTGCGATCGTTTGTTATTAGACGTAATGCAGACAGCCAAGCAGAATCGGCATTACGGGCATCAAGTTTTCTATTTCCATCAAATGCGTCACCCCTACTAGAGAAGGATGCCCAGCTTGGAATACTACCTGAGCTAAATGAGTTCTCTTCGGGAGTTGCCTCAGTCGAGTTTTATCGCGATCCATGTGAAGTTGTTTGGGCACCTTGGATTGAGGAAATTGAGGGAGCGATAGGCCACAAAACTTTGGATGCGATCGGTAATCCCATAGAACTGCAACTTCAGGCAACGACCTGTCAGTTCCATTGGGAAGCCCCGGATGGAGAGAATAATGAATGGGTTCCAGCAAAAGCTATTCGAGAAATGCTGGGGATTGTTGATTTTCGAGAAGGTCAATTTCTGACAGCTAGCGGACAAGTTCAGGCATTCACCTTTAATAATCCAGGAGAACGTTGGCATACACCCTCTTGTCAAGTTCTACTGGTTCGCCGTACCGCACTCTTTGAATCCCTGGCACAACAAAATTTAAGCATCGGCTGGGGAATTTGGCTGAACCGAGAACCATCCTACCCACTTATCACCATTTCAGGTACAAAAAGAATGTTCAGAAATTGGTATACCATTGCACTTTGGAGTGCAGACACACTCAAAGTCATTCCCTACAAAGATCGCATTGAACCTTGGTATAAAGACGATGACATTGCTAACTGTAGTTTAGACTAACCAAAGATGAGAACGGTGGCAAAAGAAGAACTAGAGCCACCGCGCCAGGAGAGAATGAGGGTGAAAAATAAAACCTATCCACTCCTTAAATGAACAGTGAACGATTAAAGGACTTTCGTCAAGCAGCATACGATTTATTAGTGAAAGCCAAGGATGCAATATTCGAGCTGATGGATTCAGTGATGACCACTCCGAATGTGTCGTGTTTAGCGGAATTTTCGCTCAATCCATTATTCAATCGTCAATGGCCAAGCGTCTACGAAGCGTTACAAGACTGTAGACCAGACCGAAAAAAACTGATGCTGCTGTATCTGGAGCAATTACAGAAAGAAGCACCCCCAACGGAACACATATTAGTGGCAATCGACCACACTGCATGGGGGAGACCAGATGCCAAAACGTTAAAAGACAGAACTCATGAATATCACAGGGGCGTAACTGTTGGACAGGGATACAGTACAATTGCCTGGATACCATTCGCACTCTTGAAGTTGGGCATTACCTCTGCTCCATGAAAGAATTAGTAGCGGGTCTTCACCCATACTTCAAGCAGCTTCCCAACTCAAACTTGTCTGTGAACAGAGCGTCAACCCAGTTTTAGCAGTTTTGGATGCTGAATATGGGAATGCAAGTTGGGTGCTGGCGCTAACGCAAGCTTCCATCCTTGCTGATTGTTTAATGAGAGTCCGAAAAAATGCCTGCTTATGGTCAGCACCACCAGCTTATAGTGGTCGCGGTAGACCACGGAAACATGGGCAAAAAAGGAGACTCAACGACCCAACCACATGGCTTCAAGCGGATACAGAGATTGAAATTGACGAACATCCAAATTTGGGAAAAGTCCGAGTCAGACAATGGATTGACTTGCATTTTTATCGCGCCCCTGGACAAAAAGTCAATTTAATCCTGGTGGAAAGAATGAAGCCCATGTCAAACGGTCAGCCGTTTCCACCCTTATGGTTGGCTTGGGTTGGAGAACGAACTCTACCCAAGCGAAACTGTTTGGTTTAAGTATTTACGACGCTTTGGAGTCGATCATTGGTATCGGTTTGCTAAGCAACGATTGCATTGGACATTGCCTAACTTGAGAACTCCTGAACAATCTGAGCGTTGGAGTGATTTAATGCCATTGATGAGTTGGCAACTCTGGTTGGCACAAGATTTAGTAATCGAGAATAGACTTCCTGGGCAATCTGCTAGTATCAATTTAACTTTACTGACGTGTTGCCCAATCAATGTTTTTGCTTTTAGTTGACATTGGTACTCCCGCAAAAATGCCTAAACAGAGGGGAAAATCCCCCGGCTGGGAAAAAGGAAAGGTACGTACCAAGGCACCGTGCTATCCTACCGTTAAAAAACGGGTTTCTCGACGTAAAAAGTCTTCAAGGTTAGCTATTTAATCTTCTCCCTCTTGAGTTTTTGAGTAACAGCTTGCCGGATATTCAAAGGTGGCTACTTTTAGCTGCGCTCATTTTTTAGTCTAAACTACAGTTGTTTAGATGAACTGGCTACCCTGACGCAAACCATTCTTGCAACCAATAAAACCAACGATCGCGCAATCCCTGACAGCTTTACACCGAATCATCGATCCACCCGCAAGCCGAACAATCCCAATGCACCGGGGGCGTTTCATATTGGGGATAAGTCATTTCACACCGGGGACATCGATCGGTAAATAGTGGATGGGTATCCAGCAGCTCTAACTGTTGCAAGGCGTGTCCACCGCTGCCGGGCGTTGCAGGATAAGTTCGCCGTCATAGTAGCTTGCACCCTCGGGTTCCCAGAGTTCCTCCGGTTCAGCGTTAGGGTTTTCTTAAAAGTCGGGGCAAGTGTCGGTGTCTGAGCCTGTGGCGTGGACGGCACAAACTAAGTAAGGATTGCGCGCGTAGAGAAGACAGCGATGGCTCCGCCCCGGATGGAGCCTACGCATTCGGGAAGTTTGGGCATGGCGGGTGGATTGGGGTTTGGTTTAGTTTCTCCCAGAATTGGATATTGGAAGCGATCACACTCGCGTCAAGACACCGCTGCTTTACCCGCATCAAGGATACTTCGCAAAAACTGGACTAATTCAGCAAATTGCTCTGGGTTATTTTCAAGCAACCATTCTGTAAGCATTACTGAGTGCGTAGTTTTCCTAAACTCGACCCGCGCTTCGGATAACTCGGAAAATAGCACATCGAGCAGTTTAGCTGCGTTAATATTTGCGTCAACGTATTGGGGATTTGATAAATCCTGCTGAGTAGTATCTTTCGATAAAAAATCCTTCTTTTCCTTTAACTTAACCTTATTGGTTTCCAGCCATTCTCGGACAGATTCGCTGGTAAGAGGTTGTTCTTGCCCCCCATCTTCTCGATTGAGAACGGCTGCTATAGCATCGGGATGCAGCAGGTAATTTTCATACATACACCTTTCGAGAAAATGAACTGCTTCCGAGCTCCTTTTCTGCAAATCCGCGAGATCCTGTTTAGTTCTATTTTCCCGGTCAAACACAAAACCTACAGCAGGAGGGTACAAATTATTCCCACCGCTGAGCCGTTGGTATAGGTCAAACATAACATCAACAAAGTGAGCTTTCTTTCCCAATAAATCCCCCGTGTTTTTGATGCTGACAATTTTGGTTCCTGTCAAGAGTTTTGGCTCTAGCTTGGACAATACGAGCGGGAAGCACAGTTCCTCGGTCGGCCCTTCCACCCAAAGAATGCTGTCGGCACCGAAAACATCAGACAAACTCACTCCCAGTTCGGCTAATAGAGAGCGCTGTTCCTTAATATCTTTTGCATTCATCATTGATGCTTGGGTTTTGCCGTCCTCATATCGAAGTTTCACAATAGTTGAGGGATTGGCAGCGGAAATAATCTCGGCCGAATGAGTGGCAATAAAATATTGGTGCTGCGGAAACTCTTTGAGGATTTGTATCAGCTTCTTGGCCGCCCCTGGATGCAAATAAGATTGGGGTTCGTCAATAATAATCGGTCTGTGTTCTGGGGAAGCCAGTACCGCGTAAAGAATCGCCAGCACTTGACCGGTACCAGTTCCACAGTCTGACAAGCTAAATGCCAAGTCTTCTCTGCCGCTTTCGAGAGTTTTTGTAGGCCAAAGTAATATTTTAAGGTCGGGAGGCTGACGAGTCTGCTTCGATAAAATTTTAGTTGAAACCCATTCAAACTGTGGAAACATGGTAGAGACGTGCTGATTGAAACTTTCGTACAACTTTTTTTTACTGGGCGATTCCAATAAATGAATAACTTCAGCCAGGTTTGAAGCCCTTGAATTAAGCTCTTCATCGTTTCCCACAGAGTAGTCTCCAACAAACCGCTGGGCTTGCAATTGGGAAACGCGCTCTCTGAATGTGTGAAAAAGCGTTACAAAAAAATCTTCCTCTGTATAACTAGAATCTGTTTCATTAGTTCCTTGGTCTAAGGAAAAACGACCGCTAGCGTCTTTTCTGAGAATATTTTTGTTTCGGTTTCTTGAAGAGCCTATAGTAAATTTTTCGGGTCGATAGTCTGTTAATTTTATAGCCGGATCTAAATCTTTGATTGAAATGCCATCCCGGTTTACTGAATTAGCCGTCGATTTTGAAACAGTTAACTCTACATCGCTGGGATTGTCCATCCACTTTTGGAATAAAGCCAGCACGTCGGATGCGGGCAAGTACGAATTGCCAGCCGAAGACAATCCTACATAACAGTTGGGTGATAAATTATCGAACAGGCTGTGAATTTCTGCTTTTGTGAAGATTAAAGTTACTTTGGCGACCGATTCTCGGATTGGCGTTGAATTGGGTTGCGGAAGCGTTTCGATACTGCGGTGCGGGCTTGTCTCAAAGCTCAAGCTCAGAGCTTCCAGCAGCGCTGTTTTCCCTGAATTGTTGGCTCCCACAATAATATTGATGCCGGGTTGGAATTCTAACACCCCAGACTCCCGGAATGACTTGTAATTAAGTAACTGAAGACGAGAGATGTACATAGCTGTGTTTAGGGGCAAACTTTAATCAATAAACTAGCGCAGTTGCAGGAGCGATCGCACTCCTGGTCAGTTAATCCCATCTGGCAAGTACAAATCATCACCGGGCAATCTCCTGCCCGTAATCTCTTGCCGGTTCTCCAACATAACTGACTCAAAAGATTCACCAAACCGCAGATTGTACTCCGGTTCAGTACGCTTGATGCTGAATGCTGCGTCAGCCCGCCGTTCGATGGATTCTGCCATGCTGGCTTGCACTAAAGCTTGAGCTTTTACGTTGCCTTTACCTACTTCATGCAACCAATATGCTGTAGCTAATGCAATGGGAATAGGCTTGATTAATTGAGCGTTGCCTTCCACTGGAATGCTTTGGGCTTGTGTAAAATTGTATCCGCCAAAAGGCAGAGCTAAAGCCGATTTCCCAGCGAGAAACTTAGTTAATGCGCTGCCCTTTTTGTCCACCGCACCCATAACCCCAATCGCATCGACTTTGTAGCCGCCGTCGGGTAGTTGATAAACATGAAGCGGAATCGTACCTAAAAGGATGGTGGCAGAAATAGCTTTAACTGTCATTTGTTAGTTGATATTAGTAGTTCTAAATGCAAGGAAAGTGTAGAACCCGCATTGAGTGGTTCTTTAATAGAAGTGAGGAATCTGAATCTCACTCTCTTTCTTCTACCCGAAAACCAATGGGTTTTTTGGGCTCGGCCGGATACTGGCGAGGTAACTTCATCAAGAGAATGCTAATTTGATTGACGTGCTGGATTAACTCCACGGGTTGCCCCTCTTGAGTGCGACCGATAAAAGATATCAGAGAAGGATCGCAGTACCTCATGTCTTCGAGAGAAAACACGACTGTTTGACCAAAATTAACGAGCCTAACCCCAACTTCATGCTCGTTATCCAACAAAGAAGTCAAAATCAATAATCAAATTAGCTAGGTGTTCGTAAAACTGGCTGGCATAATTAGCCTGTGATAATGCTACCAATTTTTGAACTTCTTGTTGAGAACTCTGTGTGTTAGAAAGCGCCATCTATTTCCTCTACTATTACCATAACTATAAGTCAACCTACATTGTGATGTTGACTAATCAATCAATTATATCTTTGGTGAAAAAATTAGTTTGCGGACTACCGAACCCAGGAAGTACGGTTTGCAGCACTGTTACACTGATCGCCGGTCGGAGTGAGTGCACTCATCCCCCAGCAGAGCGAATTTAACATTAGATAGATATTATTGAGTTCGCTACTGCGATAACTCCTACTTAACAGTTCTCAGGGGGCTTCTACATTAAACATTTGATTCAAACCCTTACACAGGCAAAAAAGCGGAAAATACTTCATGTTCCACTGTTTATCCGTATTTGAAGACGCGAGTTCAAACTACGAAAGTAAAGGGTATAGTTTGCTCCTGCAAGTCCCACACCATAAGTGTGGTAGTTAGTGCATATCGTCCTGCCCTAACGAGTCTCCATCAGCCACCATTTCTGAGAGAAATGTCAGGGGATTGCTCATATCAGCAGCGAAACCAAGGATGGCGCGATCTCGATGCTCGTAGATTAAATCTCCCTGAGCATTAAACAAGAAAGTTGCGCCTCGTTGAGTGAAATAAGCAGCATTGGGAACATAGGTTTTCCAATGACTCAGCACTTCTGTCATATTCCGCAGCCGTAAAGTTGCCAATTCAAACGGACGCTGGAAACCCTTGCCACCTGCCCACCGGAAAGTAGAGCCTCTGAGAGCTGGAAGAGGGAAAGCCTGAATAATTTCATCATCACCAATTAATTGAGGTGCTTTTACGTCGCCTCGATATCCTCTCCATACTTCTGCCAGAGTGCCAGGGCTACCAATCCCCGCACACATGAACAATAGATTGAGGTAAGCATTCATAGCAGCCGATAAACCGGGTAGTTTTAACGATAAACCTGGATACAGGTCAAGTTTTTGGTGCAGTTGGGCACTTGGATCTACAAACAAATAGTCGGCAGGAAATCCTGTATAACCGCAGAATCGCTGACCCGATGAGCGTGAGCCAATTCCCACAGCTCGGATTGCTATCCCTTGTGTTTCAAGCCGTTGAGCGTCCCGCTGCAACCACCAAGCATATTCAAGGCTGTCGAAATCTCCCAATTGTGGCAAGAACAGCACCAATTGCCTCATAGAGGATTCGCAACCGCTCAAGATGGGTAAAACGGCTCCATCACTCACCCGTTGGCGTTCGGTTTGGCTCAAGAGGGTATGGATATTCATCGGCTAATTATTTATTGAGGAATTGGGAAAGTAGAAAATAATCAGTTGTTGGACAGATGCTTTACTCACATCAAATCGGGCGGCTACTTTCGGAAGTGATGTATCACCTGGTTGAGATGCTTTAACTATCGCGCTTGAGCTGGCAGGGTCTGTCTACCTGTGCTACTTTAGCTCATATGAGCCTCGGATGTTCGGCGATCGCCAATCCTCTGTAAGTTCGCAGAGTCAATGAAATTGGTGCCGACAAACCTGAAATATTTTGGCAGACTAACTGGAATCAGCGTCAGTTCACGGCATCTGTAGGTAGCTTTTCGCTCGGCTTTTCCAAATAAAGAATACCGAGAGCAAGTGTAGCTCCCGGCATCAGCTTTTCCAGTTCCGTTGTTGTTAAGTAAATCCAATCAGGCTCAATGAAAGGAAAATTTGCCTCACTCCATTAAGCACAGCAGATCGTTATTAATTAGCCTGTTCCAAAGCGGGATTCGTTGAAGCTCCAGCAATTTCGGCTAAATTAATCTTGACAACTTTATTGCGAGCTTCAGTTACTTTGGGCAGAGTTAGCGTTAGAATGCCATCTTTATATTCAGCTTGCACAGAGTCGTTTTGAATGGGTACGGGCAAGGGAAGCACCCGGTGGAATTTGCCGTAGCGGAATTCAGAACGGACGTAGCCTGATTTTTCGTCTGTGTTTTCGTAGCGGCGTTCGCCAGAGATAGAAATTGCTTCCCGAGTCACTTGAACGTCAACGTCTTTGGGGTCAATTCCGGGCAGTTGCGCTTTTAATACGAAGTTGTCGCCAGCATCAGCCAATTCTAGAGCGGGCATCCAAGCGGCTTCGGAGTTATTTCTCGTTGTTGCCCGTTGGTCAAAAACTTTATCGAGTTGCTGGCGGATGGTTTCAATTTCCGTGAATGGTTGCCAGTAGCGCATCAACATAATCTGTCACCTCAAAGATTGGTAAAGCTCTATACGTTTGTTTGGTTGAAGCTCGTTGCTTACAGTTATTATGATGCCGCTTTATAAGTGGGAAGAACAGTCAGGAGAACCCAACTCTGTTGGTCGTATTTGCCCGAATAAGTGCGAAAGAATCCGAATTAATTGGCAGTGAAGAAAACCGTACCAAGCTATTCCTAGAAACCGAAAATGCTGCGTCAACATCATGATGACCATGCCGAGCAAACTCTGCTGGCGTGCGAGCTCACCCGCTTGCGTTGGCTGTCCTAGGTCGCAGAACTTCGACATTCAGCTCTAGTTTTTCTCCCAGCCACAAAGAATGTGTTGTATGGTCTGCCACATCGTCCCCTGTTTCGGGATGGACGAGAATATCTAACCCCTCGCGGTGGAGCATCAACCAAGGAACGACTTTGCCAAACTGCGGGGGTAAAAACGCAACTTGATACATCGCTTGGGGGTGGGGGCCTATGGGTTTGTCGTGCCAACGCCCTAGCTGCACCTCAAACTGAGCCAATCCTTCGCGCACGCGCTCCGCAGCATCGCGGCTATCGCTGTCAAAGTAAATATGTGCGTGAAAACCAACAATTTTGATGGTGTCTGCTTTCATGATTTTCAGTGGGTTATTATGGGGAGGTTCATTGCAGCCAAATCCAACAAAGAAGTATACCTTAGCTTATTAATTTTACCTGTGAGTAAACATTACTCTTTCACAATACCGCCTATATTTTAGGGTGAACCAATGACTCAAGAAAACAACTGGTTTGAGACAGCACGATTGGGAATGTTTGTTCACTGGAGTCACAGCAGCCAGTGCGGGTACGAAGTATCTTGGCCGTTGGTCGGAGGCGTCTTTAGCTTGCCGTACTGCCAAGATGTTCCGGTAGCAGACTATCACCGCACCGCCCAAACTTTCAATCCGACTGAATACAACCCTCAAACTTGGGCTAATTTAGCAAAACGCTTGGGGATGCAGTACGTGATTTTGACGGCTAAACATCATGATGGATTTTCCTTATTTCATACCCAGGAATCCGACTTTTCTATCGAGTATGCACCGTACAAAAAAGATATTGTCCGAGAATTTGTGGATGCAATGCGGGCTGAAGGTTTGCGAATTGGGTTGTATTTTTCCTTGATTGACTGGCATTACCCTGACTACCCGGCTTTTACAGAAGCCGACAAACCGTATCAGTTTGGGAAATTCCGACAGCCGACGAGTTCTCAGTGGGAGCGCTACCTTGAATTTATGTTCGCTCAAGTCAAAGAATTGTTGAGCAACTACGGAAAGATTGACTTGCTTTGGTTTGATGGCGGTTGGGAACGAAAACCCGAGCAATGGCAAGCTAGACAGCTACATGAAATGATTCGCTCGCTGCAACCGCATTTGCTAATCAACGATCGCCTCAGAGGATTTGGAGACTTCGATACCTGCGAACAATTCATTCCCCCCCAACCGCCTCAACGTACTTGGGAAGCTTGCCTAACTCTGAATGAAAGCTGGGGTTACAACCCGAAGGACAACCAATTCAAGTCAGCTCGCCAACTTATTCATACCCTCTGTGAAGTTGCAGGTAAAGGTGGCAATCTGCTGTTGAATGTCAGTCCTATGGGCAATGGGCAGATTCAATCTGAACAATTGGAACTGTTGCAATCCGTAGAAGCATGGATGGCTGTTCATGCCCAGAGTATCGTAGGAACACAGCCTGGACTGGAACCTTGGCAATTCTACGGCCCTTCTACTCGGCTGGGCAATCGCTTTTACTTGTTCTTGCTAATGAAGCCCTACGATTCAGTAACAGTACGAGGTGTACCCATTAAACGGATTCAAGCCGTTTCTAAAGTCGCTGGAGGGGAATCATTACAATACTCTACTCGCTGTGCCATTGTCGATTCTATGTTAAGTGCCGATCCAAGGCGGGGAGTTAACGATTCAAGTGCCTGAAGAAGCTCTCAATCCCTATGCTACGGTGATTGCAGTTGATATTGCTCCAGCCAACGATACAATCCGCAAGATTTGACCAGTTTCGCGATCGCACTTCTTCACTTCCTACCCCCGTCGCCTTTGGCATCCAACTCAACATCACTCAGCATTTTTGGTTTCCTTTTGTACAAACCCCGCAGCACGACCTTGACATTAGGAAACGCGAAATACTTAGTTAGGCAAGCCGATGCAATGGGGGTTCGGGTTGCGTGCATATAAAGTGTAGCGACCGCACTCTTCGAGATTGGGGGCATGGGGGGCGTGTTGGGTTTGGTTCGGTTTCTCCCAAAATTGGCGTATTGGTGGCGCTCGGCAACAAGTTTGGTAATAGATTGGTCGTGGTGACAATAGAACTAGCCAAGCCTGACACTCCGCTTATTTCCGAATATGTTAACCGTGGATAAAAACTTGAAAACTTTGTCGGTTTTCCTACCGATTCTAGCACTGGGCATGATTGCCACACCTGCACGCGCAGGCAGAATTGAGGGAGCATCTGTTTCCTGTTGGTTGCTTTGCCAAGACAAGGTAGAACTTAAGCAAACCTGCATCTATGAGTCGGTTTCTTGGGCCGGAGGCGGAGGAAGGACTTTGCGTTGGGAAGATGGCGGGCAAACAAAAATGACGTGGGGATTACAAGGGCGCGGAGAAAAACCTTGTGCCGAGGATAGCATGAGCATAGATGGTGTCTGCGGTGTGGTATATTTCCGCCATCCCGCCACCTTACAACGGATTTCTGAAGAAGAGAGCTACAAGCGCGCCATAAACCGCCAACTGGCCGTGACCTGTGTCCAAGTACAAGATAAATCAATCTGCTGGCTATTTAGATTAAATTAATCACAAATAGAGAGGTGTGAGTGTTAAAGTTACATTCGCCGAAGTACCAAAAATAGAGGAAATCTCAATAGCAGCTTTCATTCTTATTGTCGGGTAGCAACTAATAATAAATGCTGTATCTGTTTCAATACTTCGGACAGTTTTACATCTAATCGAGTGTCCGAAACCCAGACTGGCTATATGGTGGACTATTATTTCAAGGTTTAAGTCCAGCCCTAAGTTTCCTAAAATGCGTTAAAAATGGCAGGGCTTTCTCTGTAAGGCTTACAGGGCCGTTAAAAAACTGTCCGAAGTATTGCTGTTTCAACTTTGCTTACTCCTATTTGTTTTTAGAGATGCTTTTTTACCTGATGTTTTTTGAGGGCGATCGTACAAGCTGAAAACATCCACATCAACCTCACTCAACACTTTGGGTTCCATCTCGTACAAATCGTTCAGCACGGCTTTGACATCAGGAAACACAAAATACTCTGTCAGCTTGCCAATGCGGTAATTAAAGGGTTGATATCGGTGTTTGAAGTACAGCTCCACATTCCCCCGGTGTTCCCACAATCCCAGCAAATTGACAACCACATCCGAGTAATGCGCTCTGACATCCCGCTGCACTTCGGCGATGCGTTCCTCGATTGATCGAGTTGTCACCCCAATTTTATAGAAGCAGTGACCGTCCGCTTTGACCTCAAGAAAGTAGAGCGAGTTCACCAGAATCCGACGAAGCTGCGCTCGATAAATCAGCAAATCAGCCCGCCGTTCTTCCAAACAAGATAACCCCGCAGATAAAGCAATCTCTACAGAGCCTTCTAACTTCATCAACTCCGACAGCAGCAAAGGTTCCTGGACTTGGTTGAACAGCGCCAGGGGAAGTGCACCCACTGGGATTTTACCCAAGTCGGTAAACTGATAAGAGCGAGATCCCTCTGATTCCAACAATCCTTTCAACTGCCACCGAAAGTTTACCAAATCTTTGGGGACGGCGTAATTTTGTGCGCCGTACTCTTTCCACAGCACTTTCAATTGCTCCAATTCCTCTCCCTTAAGTTGCACGTTGAAATTATCGTAGAGGGGCAGCGAGGGAAACGCTTTGGTTTTAATCCGCTGCGAGACTGGTTTGCAAGTTTCCTCAGTGTGCGCGAAGTGATGTTCTTTCACTGACCCCTTTTTTGCTGTCAATCCGCCACCGCAGTAGAGACAAGTTAGCTGAGTTTTTCCGCGCACAACCTCATCAATGCTCGTCAGTTCGCCACTGAGAGCAACACCAAATTTTAGCCACATTGTCAACAATTCTCCTAAAAGCAGGTTTTGGAGATGCACCCGCTCCACATGACCAACGATTTTAACAAATCCAGGGGTTAGGGCTTCTGCCTTGGGAAAGAAAGCGATCGGCACTCGATGCTCTTGATGCGTGACTTTAACCTTGCATCCCAAATCTAAAATCTAAAATCTAAAATCTAAAATTGCGATCGTCACCAATCAGGAATTTCTTCTGGCCATCCGTCTGCTTCGGGTTGTGACAGTTGTGACAGTTGCTCTCTTGGTAACGGCACAGCAGACAATTCATCCTCTACAGGGGGAAATGTAGGTTTCCCCGTGTAGGAAAGCATGGAAAGACTCGCGATCGCTCCTTTGACTTGATCCGGCTTCACCTCTAAGTAATGCTGCAACTGTTCGAGGTTACTGTGACCGCTGATTTCTTGAATAATCCGCAGCGGAATTCCGGCGTTGCTCATCTGGGTCAGGGCGGTGCGACGGAAGCTGTGGGTGGAGGCTCCCTCGATGCCGGTTCGCGAGAACGCTTCTCTCAAAATCTGATCCGCTGAGTTGGTGTGCAGATGCTTCCAATGATGCGAAGGGTGGCGGCCGGGGAATAAATAAGTCTGACCCGCGTTGGGTTTCCAAGATGTCAGGAGACTTCGCAAATCTTCAATGACTGGAATCGTTCTGGTTTGGAGTTGGCCTTTGGTGTTGCCCTTGCGGAAGTTGATTGTAGGTCGGACTGTACCTCTGGCAGTGTAAATATCGATGACTTCTAGGGAACAAGCTTCGGCAATACGACAGGCGGTGTAGAGACAAACTCCGAACAGCGTGCGATCGCGAGCGGTTTGCAAACCTTCGTTGAACAAAAGCTCGATTTCCTGTTGCGTGAGTATTTTGGCTTGTCCGTGCCGTTCTATCTTCATCTTGGTAAACTCGACCCGATACCACAGAGTTTGCCGCAAATACTGCATTGCTGCATCGGTCGGGGGTATTTCTTAACGTGGTAGTCCAGCTCACTTCGGGCGTAGAATACACAGCATCCGTCGCTGGGTTGAAGACGGGACTGGACAAAATTAGCCCGTTCCTCGGCTGACCGTCATACAGCGCGATCGCTGCATCCGCATAAATTCAGGCGCAGCAGCCGAAGCATTATTGGCGGTCTGTAGCGATGAGGGAAAGGAGGTACAGGCGAGTGTGTGGAAAAACGCAGGGTGTGGGTTTTTCCGACACTTTAGGAGCTAAGCTTTCATCGGGCGTTGCTGTATCGAGCCATGATAAGTGCGATCGCGCGAGGTGAATATTGCTGAATACGACTGGGGTTGAATTATTTTTTATGAATTGCTCACCGCCTCAATCGTACCTAAATTCAGCAGCGCTAAAAGTTCTAGTTGTTCCACAGTTCCACTAAGTTACTGTGATTTCCATCACTGGTAACACGGACGTGGCTTACCCAACACCTTCGGTATTATCACGGAAAAATAGCAGCACTATCACTTGCTCTTAAGGGAAACAAGGCGATGATTAAGGTGTCGAGTTCAAAACAATCCCATGTCTCCACTCAACCTTCTCCCAGGCGCCATCAACGAATTAATTGCCACTGTCACCGATACTCACCGCCTCACTAAAGCTGACCGCTACGGCATGATGGCCGCCATCCTCGATGAGTCCATCAGCGAAGAAGAACGCGGCTCGCTCGATCGCTTGATTCGCTCCCTGGTCAAAGGTCGGATTCAAGTCACTGACGAACTCTCCATCGTCTCGTAAGCAGAATGCTCGTTGAGAACTCGACACTCTACAGCGGCTTCCCGTTGGGAAAGTTTAAACAAGTCACTGCTATAACTCTCTAGAGATAGCTATTTGTATAGAACCCATTTGACATCTTTGAGGCTGCGAGTCTATCGCCCGTTATCTGTCCATCGCCCGTTATCTGTCCATCGCCCGTTGTCTGTCCATCGTCAAAATATCTCAAATGGGTTCAAAAGAACCGCTATTGACAGGATGTTCCTTTATATCTTGCCCTTTTTGCTAAATACAATTTATACCAAATTAGATGAGCTTACACTGCAGCTATAAATTATTTCAGCTTAGACTAGGTGCATTACTACAACTATAGATGATCGCAGTAGAGGCAAGTACGGTAATCACTACTTTATTTATGTAGGATACCTATAAGTTTTCAACGCTAAAATAATATACAAGACTCATTTTATAGTATAAAATTACATCCTTGAAATATAATATTATTTCCAATAATGCCAGTTTTATCACGTTCATATTATTGAGTAATTACCTATAATACAAATCCTAAAAAGTTTATTTGAGTATAAGTATATTTATGAGTAAATTGGATATTCAACTCAACGGTTTTAAGGTAGAACTCTCTGCACAAACCTTCAAAGCATATGTGCAAAACCTACCGGATAGCCAGGAATTAAAGAGTTTTATAGAATTACAGGGAGATGAGTGGTTTTTTCACTGGCGAAAAGGCAAACTGTACGGTATTCCCAAACTCGCCAATCCCTATAAGCCCTTTGGTCAACTGGAGGATTTGAACTGTAACGAACATTTACAACTTCTAACCAGTAGGATAAGCTATTTACTACCAGATATTTTCTCACAATATAATCCTTTAAAGCGCAAACCGTTTACTTTCCTTGCTCAAAAAAAAGAAATCATCAGCACCGTTAGCAACAGTATTCCAGATTTACCTAAACTTATTTCTTGTTTCAAAATCTTTCCCAAGTATATCCTCGAATCCAAGATTGTTGAACTCCATAATGACGAAAGTGATATTGGATTATTTCTTCGCCTCAAAACTAATTGGCAAATTCAGGCATCCCTAAGCACACTTCAAAATGAGGGTGTTGAGCTTCGAGACTTATATGTCGTTCGCCGTCAATGTACTCCTGGTCAGCGACGCTTAGTTGGGCGCATTGAGCGGCTTTCAGACAAAATTGTTTCTCTTTCTGAATTCTTTGACAAAATAGACTCTATTCATGAGGAAGAAGTTTGGCTAGAAGGCTCTAAAGCTTCGTTTAGTAGTTGTCTGAAAGCAATATTGGGCGACAAGTACAAAAATTTTGAATCGGCGCTTAGTAACGAGGAGAGTAAGTTATTGATTGGTCCTGCGGTTGATACCACTCTTACTAAAATGCACGAGTTTTTAGCCCATCACTCCCCTTTGAATATCGCACCAGATTTGCATGGAAAAATTGGCGATCGCATTGCAGCGATAAATACGAAAGAATATCAGTCTGTAATTACAGCATCATCAGTTGAGTATTGCTTTGATGCAGCACGGACTAAAAGATCACCTTATGCTTGGCTTGGCATCGATCAATATGGACCATTCAGCCGTCAAACTTTTTCTAAGAAGACTCCAGAAATAATTGTCTTTTTCCCAGATACAGCACAAGGTGCAGTTGAAAAATTTCTCGTTACCTTACGTGACGGTATCAGCATTAAGAAGAAAAAAATTGATGAGGATGGAAATGTAGAGTGGCAAGAAACATCCCGGTACACTGGTGGATTGGCAAAAATATTTGGTCTTGTTAACCCAAAATTTACATTAGAACCCCTTCCGTGGTTGAAAAATACACACAATCCAGCCGCCATTGTTTATAGGGAAACAATTGAAGGAACTTTAGCTAGTCGAGAGATTATGCCTGATGCCGCAATGGTGGTGCTTCTGGATAACCATACACGGCTACCAGATTCCGAGAATCCCTACCTCCACTCCAAATCACTTCTATTAATGGCAGGTATTCCCGTTCAAGAGGTTCGTTTAGCCACAATTAATCAATCGAAAAATGAGCTGCAATACACTTTACAAAATTTGACGGTTGCACTTTATGCCAAAATGAATGGTGTACCTTGGACTGTAGATCACGATCTGACTATTCATGATGAACTGGTTATTGGTGTTGGCACCTGCGAATTATCAGGTAGTAGATTTACGGAACGACAGCGATTTGTGGGAATTACCACAGTGTTTCGAGGAGATGGTAATTACCTTTTGGGGAATTTGTCTAAAGACTGTACTTATGATGAATATCCTAGTATATTAAGGAATTCCACTCTCTCAATCTTGCAGGAAATAAAGAATCGCAACGGCTGGCAACCAGATGATACGGTAAGACTGGTATTTCACGCTGCGAGACCACTTAAAGATGTTGACGTTGCTAATATTATTGCTGAGTGTGTCGCTCAAGTCGGTAACGAACAAAATGTTGAATTCGCGTTTTTAACGATCTCCCACGATCACCCATTCACAATGCTCGATAAATCTCAACAGGGTGTTAACGTAAAAGAAGGCGAACGCAAAGGTATTTATGCACCAGAACGAGGTACTATTCTGCAACTTGGGCGCTACACTCGCTTGCTGAGTACAAATGGATCGAAGCTGATTAAACGATCCAGCACACCTCTACCGACCCCCTTACTCATTAATCTTCATCCTCAATCGACTTACCGCGACCTGACCTATCTCAGCGAACAAGTGCTGAAGTTTACTTCGTTGTCTTGGAAATCATTATTACCCGCATCCGATCCTGTAACCATCTATTACTCTGAACTAATTGCCGGGTTACTCGCTCGCCTAAAGAATGTTCGGGGATGGTCGCCTGCAATGCTCAATATCAAACTTCGTGCAAGTAAATGGTTCCTATGATAGATGTAATTAGGAACTGTTTCAATTCTCAGTTAGAAAGCATTGCACAGTATTTACAGGCGAACTATCACAGTGAATCACCAGAAAGCGGTTTTGCTAACTATGTTTTTCATCAAACAAACAGTGATATTTCCTTTGAAGTAGCCAACGATATAGACATAACAAAACTCTCACCCAAACGCTTTAGTGAAGCACCTGTTCTGGCAGCCGTAGGCTATAGTCTTGCCTGTGGCAGACAATTTAGTGAAGATTTTCTCGAAAGCTGGGCCAATGGATTAACTAGATTATCTGGTCGGAACCATTTTCCCGCAGATCGGACATCGTTTTTCTATCGTCCTACAGAATTGCTTGGTATTACTTTAGGCATTAGCCACTACTACAAAAGTCAGCCCGATCATTCAAAATGGTTGCGAGATATCCTCACCCAAGGAGAACAACGATTAATCCAGAGTGATCATTGGACATTTTTGCTCAGTGCTTATGCTGCAAGCATCCTCTCAGTGAATTGGAGAGCAAGAACTTTGCCTTTAGTCAAGGCTATGACTGTTGATGACCTTGCTTTAGCCAAATGGCTTTGTAGCATTAAACCCACTCTTGCCCAAACTTTGGGATTAACTCAATTAGAACGATCAATCGAGCAAGCATTATTGGAACACTGTATTGAATTTTCTAACTCCGTACAGGATAGTGCGCGAGCCGCTCTCCTCTTCTTTGCCCTAAAAAGAGCCATCGCTCAAACTTTTCAGTTAATATGGAATGAGTGTGAACAAATCTGTGATAATCCCCAGAAATGTGTAGAATGGCTCCAAACTACCTGCGACAATGTTCATACAGTCACTCAGCACCTGCAAGCTCAACTTGCTAGGCAATCTGATATTGGAGCATCTAATAAACACAATATGCAGATGCTTTTACAAGCTTTGTCCATATTGCGTTCTGATACTAACATTCTAGAAGAAGAAATTTATAAACAAATCCGGATACACTCTGGTCTATACATAGGTAATAATAATAAAGGTACCATAATCATAGGAAGCAATGTTAATATGACTCACAATCAAAATGAATCTGTTACTAACGAAACCACCATCCAGGCTCCCAATTCTAGTATTGGTTTTATTCAGAGTGGCAGTGGTAGTGTTTCCAGCTTTTCCCAAAATATTGGACAGAATGTTGATGAAATTACTAGGGTAATCAATTCTCTCCGCGATATGGCTCAAGAATTCCCCGAAGCCGAACGTGAAGAAGCATTAGTTCATCTGGATGACTTGCAAGAGGACATCAATACTCCTGACAAGCGAAAACCCCAGAGAATTAAAACCCGCTTAGTTGCCCTGCTGGCATTTGCTACGATGAGTGCTGGAGTTTTAGCTGGAGCGGCTGACTTTAGCAATAATGTTCTGGAACTTTCTGAGAAACTAGGAGTTTCAATCGAGTTAAGTCACCCACAGTCAACCCCGCAATTACCTCCATCAGTACCCTAATCCGCCAAGCTATCACTCTACTTCCTAGTTTTAGCGATCGCCTACTCTTCCAAAATCTTAACTAAGTTTTTGATCGTAATATCGAAGGTACGAGTCATTACAGCGAACAAGCGCTTTACAGCGTAGCAGAGGGACTTCTTATTCATGGAGTGCCTTTGGAACAACATCGGTTGGCACTTCTCACTTCCGGCACTGAAGTAAACATTTCTGCTTCAGGCAAGGCTCGCTGTATTGTGATTGGCGGTGAACCTGTCGGCGAGCGGCATAAGTGGTGGAATTTTGTTTCGAGCCGGCACTCGCGCATTGAGCAAGCCAAACTCGATTGGAGAGAGGGACGCTTTGGTCAGGTTCCTCAAGAGACAGAGTTTATCCCGCTGCCAAAATAGCCCCTGCCTATTTACTATCCTCAAAACGCTCACGCCCAATATGCACCTGCCACTCCACTACTCTGGTAGATTCTGCTAACATACCATCCCGCGCACGGGGGCTGCTGTTAACAATTGTTTGAGCCTCTTCCACACTTTCTGCCTGAATCACCCAAAGCCCCGTTCCATCATGGGGGAAAAACGGGCTTTATTCACAGTAGTATTCCTTTTTCCTGTTGCTCGCGAAACCAAGCTACCTGATTTGGGTCGTGTTCTGGATGAGCGATTTTGTAGTCGTAATACTCTGGAATGGTTGCTACAACAATGGCAAAAAGTTTAGACATAATGCTTTTTAAAACTGATAAAGTTCAAATCAAAAATAGCATAATACTCCAATTACTTTTGGTCGCACCCGCACTCTTGCCATTTTTGAGTAAGTGTTGAAGCCCCGTTATGCAATGCCTAATTATCTATTTTATTGGTGCACAACGAGATAGCCCCGTGTCTTTTTGGAAGTTGAATCAGTAGTATTCATTGCTTTCCAAAGATTCTCCGTAGAAGCCCATACAGGCGGATATTTATAACTGGCTACATCTTCAATCAGAAATCGATCGCTTTGCTCGTGATAGGCAGCAAGGGGAGAAATATGCCCGCTTTTACCCTGACCCAAAACAGAGCGTTGGTAGTTCACGATTATATAGTCGCCAGAACGGCCAAGATTGGCTTTAGCTTGGGTACGAAATTGCTTAAGTGTTGTCTCTGACGCATAGTAGACCTCAACTTTGACGTTGTGACTTCTGAGCAAAGTCGCTAATTCATCAAGAGTCATCCCCGAAAAAGTGACTGCATAAGGAGAACGGATATTCTGGGTTTGACCGTCAAAAAAGGTGTCTTGGGTTACTGGGCGATATCCCTGTCTTTTGCTGCCGAGTGCATTCAGAACCGTCACACTGCTAGCCACGCCACAAAAGGCTGGACGCTTTTGAGTTTCAATGTGGGTGCTAAGCGGTTGAAAATCCTGTTTGCTCTTGCTCTGGCCCAATAGCTGTTGTCCTTGGGGTGACTCTAGAGAAACTAAAGTTTTGGGAAGTGGTAGCCGGTCAACAGAAGGTGGCGAGAAGAGTTTCCAGGTAAAAACGCTTAAACCTGTGCCGAAGATTAGTAGAATACCCCCTCCAGCTTTTATTAGTCGCCCTCGCCATCGGCGATTTCCAGACGTTTGATTTAAGTCCATATCTTCATCTTTCTCCCGAACAGTTGTTTAAAAAAGTCTTAGTCAGAATTGGTCGTTGGATAATTAAACATTACAACGTCTAAATCTTGCCATCTGGTTAGTGGCTCTGGTAACTATAGCCTTTGCTTTGGACATCATTATAGCAAGTCTTTTTATTGTTAAATTTTCATTATAATTAAGAAAAAATATCATTTTTATAAAGCGGTCTTAAAAACTTGGATTCTGTAATATAATTTTGAAATCTCTGCCGGGGAGCAAGATTGTATCATGCCACCAATGCCAACAGTCACAGTCAAATCAGGATACAAGCCACAATCTATCGATACCAGTATTGAAGCTGACGTGCTGATGTTTCAGCTATTGCGACAGTTAACGCCCCAACAAAAAGTACAACGGACTTGCGCTTTCAATCAAGCGGTGCGAAGGTTGGCAATATCTGGAATCAAGAACCAGTATCCCCATGCTAGTGAGGCAAAAGTTCGGCAAGAATTTATTAAAAGGTGCTTGGGCGCTGAGTGGATAGAAATTTTATCAGACAGTAACGATTGGGGTGAACTCGTGATTGCAGATCCGATCGAATTAGCGCAAAAAATAGCCAGCATCTTGCTACCGCTGAATATTCCCTATGTGGTGGGAGGTTCGGTGGCGAGTTCGCTGTTGGGAGAAAACAGATCTACGCAAGATTTGGACTTAGTGATTGACTTGGAATCGCGAACAGCGCAGAGACTAATTGATGCCATGTCAGGTGAGTTTTACATCAGCGAGTCGGCTGTGACTGAAGCAATCGCTAAGTCAAAAGCAGCACCCCGCGAATCATCGTTCAATGTCATCTATTTGCCTTCTATGGAGAAAGCGGATATTTTTGTGATGGGCAGCGAGGACCCTTTTTCGGCTTCGGTGATGAGGCGACGCCAACTTTACCCTGTTAGCGGTTTAACAGAGGAGGGAATCTACATCTACTCGCCTGAAGATATCGTCCTGCAAAAACTCAGTTGGTATAAACTAATTCCTGGCGGTTCCCAAAAGCAGTGGAGGGATGTGTTGGGAGTTTTGAAGGTGCAAAGGGAAGGACTCGATATCGCTTACTTGAACCAGTGGGCTGTTACACTCAAACTAACAGATTTGCTCTCTGGAGCGTTGCTTCAATCAGGATATTAAGCGTGGGCAATTTAGAATGAAACAAAACAAACAACAGCTTGCTATTGCTAAGAAAATCAAAAAATGGATTCAAACTACCCAAGAAGTTGAAAAAGCTCGATTTGCCATACCGATAACCAGGCTGACGAGTATCAAAAGTCTGTGCGTTGATGAGGTCGCCGCTGAAAAGTTTGGGCTCTACATTGCTCGACTGGTGCAGCAGCAGATTAATCAGGCGACTTGTCCCGAACACTTCACCAGTGAAGAATGGGCACAGCAACAACAGTTAGTGGATGAAGCAATCACACTGATGCAAAGTTACTTAGAAAGTCCTAGTTACGAAAGCAGGCAATCTATCAGAAACTTATTGAGAGACATTGATGGCTTGCAAGGGGATGACTACCGTAATTTTAGGTGGGCAACGGTGCGCTTTGTCCGTAGCGGAGATTTATTAAAGCTAGAGTATTCACTGCGGTGTTTCGTAGAGACAGATTTTCCCTATTGGACTTATAAACTAGCTAGAGAATATGTAGAAGGCTATGGATTGCAGTCTGGTTCAGGTATCGTGGCTGAATCAGTACCCATGTTGTTGGAGGTAGCAGAATTTTGGTGTCAGTATTATTTCGATCAGAGTTTGAGCGAGAAATTTCCCGATGGGGGCGATCGCTCCGATCGACCTAGCCCGTGAGAATTTTCAGCAGATTGAGGGTTTGTTAAGCCTGCAACCCCTAAGATTGTCAAAACCCGTACCAAAACTCAGCACCTAATTCTACAATTTCTGGCGTTACAGAGCGGGTGTGCCACTAACAATCTAGGCGGGAAAACGCTTATTTCCCTATCTAGGACTTGGAAGTGCTACCCGTAGAGTTGATTAAAAATAAAACTCTTATTTTCTATAATTTTTTATAACTTGAATAATTAAATAAATCTTAAATACTATGAAAAAAAATAAGTTCATAGCTAAACTATTTTAATATATTTAGGAGCGAGTTGTATGTTTCAGTATTTTGTAATGATTCCTTCCCTTCTTGAAGAAAAAGACGTAGACAAAGACGTAGACAAAGAAAAAGTCAATATGTCGATGCAAGTTGCTAAGTACAATTTTAATCTCGGCTTACAAGTAGGGGATGACATTGAGCTGATTCTTCACTACGGTGACGAATGCTTTTCGTTTGGAAGTAGGGTTGTGAAGATATTAAAAGTTATAGAAAATGACAAAGAAAGACTTGATGATATTTTCAGAATTGAGGCTCATGTAGAGATTTCGGACAAAGAAGATTTTGTAAAAGTTCGAGAAATTCTTAAGGGGCTGAATTCATCGTCTCGCTCTGGTTTCCATCCAATGGGTTTTTCTAGCTAGTGAAGAGGGTAAATAGTAGATGTGTAGTATAGACACGCTATTATAATAGTTTGACGCTCAAAACCAGAAAACGCTGAAATTTTTAGTATTTAATAAATAGAAAAGCGTTGCTGATTTAGGGTATGAACGGCTAAATATGCAAGTCAGAGAAACCAGTATCCACAAAACTTCGGGATTTTCAAGTTATTTTTTTCATACCCTGATTAAGCAACGCCAGTAGCAGATGTTCCCTCACCGCATCAGACACAGTGTTATCACGGCGGCACTGGGCGCAACAGAGGGGAATGTAAGAAAAGTGCACAAACTCAGCAGACAGAAAAATTTAAACACCTTGATGGTGTATGCGATAATCGCGGCCCCGACCAAAGAGACATTACTGATTTACTTGATGGGATGTTTGGAGCGATCGGCGGGGGAAGCGGATGATTCGACGTGAAGGAGCGATCGAAATCTATGATTTCTCCGATGCTAAAAATGAAGGAACGTTGGATGCGTAATGATTAATTGTTCCCCATGAAGAAACTTAGCATTGACTCTGATAATAAAATATGCAATTGCAACAACGACTGACTGAGATCGACCTTGATGCCTATTTTCAACGAATTGGCTATAGCGGTGACTGCTCGCCGAGGCTGACAACGTTACAGGCAATTCATCAACGACATTCCCAAACGATCGCCTTTGAAAACCTCAATTCGCTCCTGAAACAACCTGTGAAGCTGGATTTAGCATCCTTGCAACAAAAACTCATCAACCAGGGACGGGGCGGCTATTGTTTTGAGCAAAACTCACTGTTGCGGGCTGTTTTGCTTGCTCTTGGCTTTCAGGTAACGAATCTAGCAGCTCGCGTGCTGTGGAATTTGCCGTCCGGGACGATCGCACCTCGCAGTCATATGGTGCTGGGGGTCAATATTGATGGAGAGCCATACATTGCAGATGCGGGATTCGGAGGATTAACGCTTACCGCGCCGCTTGCTTTGACACCGGATATTGAACAACCTACCTCCCACGAACCATTTCGATTGAGCGCAGCGGATCGCAGCTACATTATGCAAGCATATATCAAGCATGAGTGGAAATCCCTTTACAGATTCGATCTTCAGGAACAAGAATTACCAGATTATGAGGTGAGTAATTGGTACGTTTCAACTCATCCAAACTCGATTTTTGTTACTAATTTGATGGTGGCAAAACCGGATTCAAATTGTCGTTATGCCTTGTGGAACAATCAGTTTACGGTGCATTATTTGGATGGTCGAACAGAACACCGCGTCCTTTCAACGGTTGCAGAGTTACGCGCTACCCTTGAGAATGTTTTTTGTCTCAACCTGGGAGCGATCGCTGAGATCGATCGGATGTTACAACAATTAATTGAGCGCTCGTGTGCGATGACCTAACGATTCTCTCGGTTAATGGTTAATCAATGTAACATACCATTCTTTCCTCGTTAATCTATTAGGGCAGCAGCCGAGATACGGGCAAAATAGGACAAGAAGTAAAGTTTTGTAAATATAAGACAAAATGACTTGAAGTAGCAAAGCCTGAAATACTTAGCAGTAAAAGATTTCCGTTTTGGGGTTCTGTACAAGGGCAGAGTAGTAGTAATACTCTGCCTTCTCAATAATTGGTTTAACAGTCAGCCAATTTAGTAGGATGCTTTTGTGCTTGCAAGCTTTCTCGAAAGCTACGTAGGGACTTATTTGTTACGTTTCTTAATGTCACGTCCTCGGAATGCAGGTATCTCGGCTTTACCCCTAGTTCAGCAAAATCTTCAAGAATTTCTGTTTCCGTCATGCCACGGGCGAGATATTCTAAGATGTCGTATAATGGTTTCCATTGATCGCAAGAACTGAGAATTTAGAACATAAGTAAAAGAAACTATATATGGCTGAACATCATCCACTAGGTGACATAGAATATCTTCGAGAGAATTTGCTAAAAAATTATAAATCAGGATTCCCTGTTCTCAAAGAGCTTGTTCAAAATGCTGAAGATGCAGGTTCGACCCACTTTGATTTTGGTTGGATCGAAGGTATCTCAAATGCAAAGCATCCTTTATTACGCACACCAGCTTTATTTATAGTAGATGATGGTACATTTACTAACGAAAATGCTCGTTCGATTCGCTACATAATTGGGGGAAGTAATAAGCCCAAAGAGCAAGATGCTATTGGAAAGTTTGGACTCGGACTAAAAAGTGTATTTCATTTATGTGAGGCATTTTTTTACATCGGTTCTGAGATTCAAAACCCACAATCCAAACGCGCTGACATTTTTAATCCTTGGGCAGATAGAGATGGAGATTTGTACCACCCTGAATGGGGCGAATTCGATCCAGAGGATTGCAATAAAGTCAAAGAGACTCTTCGCAAAATTATTGAACAACCCGAGTATCAATCCCAATGGTTTATTCTATGGATACCTCTAAGACAAATCAGCCATCAAACCCATAAACCAGAAGAAGAAGGTATCCAACTAGGATGTATTAAAAATGGTAAAGCAGATTTTTTCAATAAAGAGATTCCCAGTTTTTTGTCAGAGGAAGCAACTAAGTTAGAATTTACTCTTCTTCTCCCCTTACTGCATTCATTAAAAACTATTCGTTACTGGCAAAATGATTTGGATTGTGGTCAAGAAAAATATTTGATCGCTATTAAGTCTGAAAAGCGCCGCCATGCCGCTTTATCAAAACTGAATCCTTCTGAACCTCACGCTTTAAAAGGAAAAGTAAATCTTACTTCAACGTCTTCTTGTATTGATTTTGAGTTTAGTGGTCAAGAGATTATTCATGAAAATCCTAGTTTTACTAATATTCTCAATCGTGACAATTTTCCCACAAAATTCAAGAATATCAAACCACACACGGCTATAATTTTTGGTCGCTGGGGATCGCAACCTGCAAATTTAATGATACGCACAGCGGTATTTCTACCAATAGGAAGCAGTTTGAGCGATATATCATCACAGAATAGCTTTTGCTTAACACTGCATGGATATTTCTTTGTTGACTTTGCTCGCACAGGAATTCTGGGCTGGAATAATGAACGGCATATAATTGCTAGTCAGCGTTTTGAGGGTGACGATGATGATACTTTTTTGAAAAAAGAGTGGAACTTTACTCTATATAAATCTTTGCTAGGTAACATTCTAGATGCTTTAGAAAATTTTTCCCAAGACTTAAATAATGATGAGCTTGATATATTTTGTAAGGCTTTACACACAGTACCCTTATTTAGGGAAAACAGTCAAGAAATCTGTGAAAAGAAACAATGGATTTATCGAATTAATCCCCAAGAAGAACGCTGGCAATTAATTTCTTCAGGGCAAGTTCATCTACGCATACTCCCTAAAATACGACCAAACTGGGCATTTTTCCCACGACTTGAGAAACTTGCCGAGCAATACTGCTTAACCGTTGAAGGAAAACCGAACTTACTTGCAGGAAAAAATACTCTCACATGGAAATCAGACGAAATATGCGCTATTATAAATTCACTCGAACCTAGCAAAATTTTCTCGAATATAGATAATCTTAGCTTCCTCCAAGCTTTTTTAAGTCAGAAAGAAACTAAGGTTATCTTAAATGATGAAAAAGTGCAGGTAAGCTTAAGAGAACTTCTTCATAAAGCTTTTGCAAAACTTGGTATAGCAGAACTACAAAAGGATAAAATTCTTCCCTTTGTAAAGAAATTAGTAGAACTTCTGTCACCGAAAAATCGTTATGCGATCGCCAAATTTGACGCAAATGAGCCAACCGCCGTGCATAATGTTCTTAACGAGCTGTATGCACTCAACCTCGATCTGTTGCTTATCTATGAAATTTTTGAACCTGCATCACAACCTAGTCAAGCAATACTGAAACCTGAGCAAGCAGTTAAGGTACTTACTTGTCTTAGTAATATCTTGAAAGAAGATAGATCTATATACATTTGTAACCTTATTAAACAAGTTCTTAGCAAGTTTGATTTTCCTTTAATTATTATTGATAAACTAGCTGAGAAGTCATTATTTCCCGGCTATAAATATCGCGAGAAAAAGACTTACCTTTGGAGTTATGCTAAACTATGCGAAAGTCGCTCCAAAAACCTTCTTTTCACAGGTAAATACAATACCATAGCGGCTGCCCTAAATGAAGCCATTCCTGATTATGACTTCATATTCATTGAGGAGGATCTCGCAAGCATACTTAACAAAATTCCAAGTATGAAAGGTATTTCTTCACTCACACTTGATAGCTGTAAAAACCTGCTTGACAAAAAACCAAATTTGGCTGATTCTTACAAACGCATAAATCTATTGAAGGAGTTAATCCGTTATGTCTAAAGAATTACGTTACTTGCTGCATGGAAATAAGGAAAAATATGATGATGTACAAACATCCTTATACATCGCCTCTCAAGAAAGTACGCTATGGCAAAAGATTGGGTTACAAGTTCTCAAGAGCCGGAAAGAAGATTGGCGCTTGATTGATTCAGTATTAGTTGATCATATTCCTTCAACTCAGTTTAAAAACTTAAAGATTGAAAAGCTTCAAATTGATGAAGTTATCAATTTACTCCGTCTAAATACAGACTATCTTGATGAAAATAAGTTAGAACTAAATGAGCGATATGAACTTCTCCGCTATATCAGTCAAGACCCTGCTAATAAGGATTTATGGCGATCGCTAAAACTACATGAAACAGTTGATGGTACGCTCGAATATGTCCAAGCAGGTCGAGTGTATCTAGAAAACCCAAATTTTCCTTTAGATCTACGAATTAAGGATCATGTTGTTCTAATTCGATCCAATGGGAAAATTCGCCAGGATTGGATTGATTTATGGACTCCTGATGCAGCGATCGCAAAAGTTCTTAGCCTACCGAATCCTCATCAATACTATGACATCATTCTCCATGCACTGCAAAGGATGACTAATAATGAAAATAAAGAATTGTACAGAGAATCTTTAAAAAGTTCTGGGTGGCTTCCTCCAAATGGATATTGTCCACAAGACATACTCAGGTTGCCAAATAGTATAAAGCGATACGAAGACACGATCGCCAGCTTAGACAGCACAAAATATCCCGAAAACAAGTTACCACAATCGTTATCTAGTGCCGATCAATACACTTGGGTTCAAAAGTTGTTCGACTTTTGGGACGAGGAAAATGTCGTCAAAAAAGTGCTTGCTCATAATCAGAAAACGCCTGAATATTGGACGTATTTCCGTGAAGTTATCCTTGATGCCTTATCACGTATTTCAAATGATTTAAAAGAATCTCTCAAAACAGAAAGCTGGCTTGCTTTGAATGGGGATGGTGGCACAATCTCTCCATCGAAAATTATGATCATCCCAGAAAAACTCCAGAAACACTTATCAACATTAGTGGATTTGAGTGCTGGTGAATACACAGAAACTAGACAACTTTCGTTAAAGATCACCAAACACAAAAATTATCCTATTCTTCAGAAACTTTTTTCTACATGGGATGAAAATGATATTCTTGAATATATCTTCAACCAAACAGAGCCACATCAAAACTATCAGATCATTCTTGATGTATTTAGTAGTCTATGGAGTCAACAGCCACAAAAACTGCCTAACGCCAATAATCAAGGAAAACTCAAAACAAAGGCATGGCTGGCAACCGAACAAAAAAATAAGGCAGTGCATCCTGAAAATGTGCTGTATTACCGAGATTTGAGTAAAGAAATAGAGGACTTGCTACTACTACCAACAGTTTTTTCGGAATATATTTCATCTTCAGACTTAGCACTAACAATTAGTCGTAGTGACTGTTGGAAGTGGTTAACCAAAGAAGTATTCATCACGGAAGATGAAGCATTAATTGAGATTGGTAAACTTCTGAAGCAAGCGCCAGAATATCAGATTGGAGAGTTTTCTATAATAGAAGAGTTTCCCTTAGATAAATGCTTAGAAGCTTTCAAGCAGTTTGATGTTAGCTTTCTACCTGCCTGGAACTTTGCCAATAATCTATCAAAAAAAGAGAAATTTAAAACGTATCTGTTGCCAAACCTATTAGATAAAATGGACGTGGCAAAGCTCCGCGAGCTTCTAATATCGCTTTCTAGTCCCGCTTCTCAAGTCGATGCTGCTAATGCCGCTAATGTGGAAATTTTCAATACTTATCTTGGGTTAGCTATTAATTACGGAACATTCAGCACAGATATTTTACCCCACATCCATCTCCTTAATCGTAAAGGTCAGTGGAAAAGTCCTAATAAGTTAATAAAGGAAGGCAACAATATTGATGAGACTTATGTGCTAGATGAAAAGCAGTTAAATATTATACATTCATTCTTGAAATCAGAGACTCAAGGCAATCATGATTTACCAGAATCAGATGAAGTTTTAGAAGACAAAAATAGCATCTTGATAAATTACTTTAAAAAATGGGAGGATCACTGTCAATTAGAACCCATTGGAGCGTTTCTGAGTCTTTTCAAGAGTTCTGACAATAAGATTAAGAAACAGGCGGAATATTATCTAGGCAGACGTAATATAGAACATTTGCAAGCACGCTTGCTGAAAAATACAGAAAAACCCATTCGAGTTTTTCAAGTGCGTATTGGTCAGGCTGGAAATCGTACGTGCGATGCGGTTTCAATACTGGGATGTACTTTTGAAGCTGAACTTGCTAATCTAACTAATCCGGATAATTTTTTCGTAAATGAAGGTGAATTAGCCAGCAATACAAAACGGCTAGAACTGTTGCATATACAACCAGAACAACTTGATCGTACTGAGTTAGTGAGAATTATTAAAGACTCGACTAGAGTTCTTCTTGAAAAAGTTTATGGAGTCGAAACCAATTCGATAGAAGCAATTTGGGAAAATTTGCTAAATTCCGATCAGCTTGATATCCGAGTAGCTGAAAACTTGTTAATAAAGAGTGCTTCGTATATTCTGAGGACGCTTAGAATACATGATCTCAGTGTAACAATGCTCTTGAACAACTTAGACGACTTGCGTAACAAAGAAGCCGAATACGAACTAGAAGGTCTGGATGAAAAAAAACAAGCTACTGAAAAAGAGATTCAAGAAAAACTCTCTGAATTTTCAAATTTGCTAAAAAATAATGAAGGCGTAAAAGAGAGTTTACTAAAGTCTGTACGAGAAAAGATAACGCAGTATGGCTATCGTCCCCAGAGTATCCCCTTTGAGCTATTTCAAAATGCCGATGATGCCGTAGTTGAATGGCAAAAAATGTCATCGACAAAAGAAATTGAGGAAGAAAGAAAACAGTTTGTGGTGGTATTGAGCGATCGCCAGCTTTTATTTATTCATGCGGGTAGACCGATTGGGTGTTTCCAACATTCAGATAATCCACAGATAAACTATCGCGATGAGGGGTACCATCGCGACCTTGAAAAGATGTTGGCATTTAACATCTCTGACAAGGGAGTTGGCGTAACAGGGATGTTTGGCTTAGGATTCAAAAGTGTTTATCTCTTATGTAAACGACCGCGCATTTTAAGCAAGCGCTTAGGGTTTGCTGTCGAGGGTGGACTACTTCCATCACGCCTCTCCCCTGAAGAAACTAAAGCCTTGAAAGACAAATTAGACTCATACAAGATGCCTTCAGATGCAACAATTGTCGAACTAGAGTTAGATGGTGTTCAGCCGCAAGAAATTATCACGAAATTTCAAGAACTAGCAGGTATTTTAACTGTTTTTTCACGGGCTATTACAAAATATCGTTTTATTAACGAGATTGAAGATAATTACTCAAAATTATTTACATGGGAAAGAAAACCTTTTCTGGGTATTCAAGGTGTTGAAATAAATAGAATTACAATCAACGGTGAATACTCACTAAGACTTTGCCTGCGAACAGCATCGGGATCTGCTCTGCTATTAGACATGACCGAGAGAGACGGTAGGCTTAGTTGCACTACTTCTAAGAGTGCACCGACTTTTTGGGTAACAGCACCAACACAAGAAAAACTTGACGTTGGTTTTATATTGAATGCAGCTTTTAAAGTAACAACAGGAAGGACAAAGTTAGATCCAACAGGACAAAACAAAGAACTTGCTAATAATATTGGCATTGCGCTCGGTCAACTCCTAAAGAAATTGCGTGAAGCCAACTGGCAAGATGTAAAAGTGGCTCTAGGTTTTTCTAGCGTAGATAGTTACAGCTTTTGGGAATTTCTTTGGAAAGAACTAGCCGTTAATTGGCAAAAACTCGGTACTAATGAGCAGCGTGACCTGATTAGCGGTATTTTAGGCGGCGATCGCGGCATGGGATATCTCATCACCCACAGTGAAGCCCTACCAAACGGATTATATGATCACTATCGCCAATTAATTTCTCTTCATAGTGACATTAATTACTTCAAAGTGACAGGTAAACTCGCTGAGTATTCTTGCTTCTGTGAAGTTTCTAAATGGTCACACTTCCAGCAAAACTATCAAGGCAACCTAATTTCCCATACCCGATGGGAAGAGGCAAAAAAGCTGATTGGTGTAAAATTTGAGGGAAAATATACTTTTACTAACCTGCGACTAATAGATGTATTACAAAAGGAAATTGGAACCATTGAGCCAAAGGTAACACCCGAACAGGCAAAACAAATAGGAAATCTTATATCAAAAACTTTTTTAGATACCCTCAGCACATCTCCAGAGCATCCCGATCTACAAAGTTTCTTGGGTAACATTCGGTTTAACGCACAGGCTGGTAATGATTTACTCTCTGAACAATTGCTTTCAGCCACATCTGACCAACCCGAAGAAAAACGTTTAGTCGGCTTCGCTCCTGACGATCGCCTGTTGCATTCCAACTATATCGCCTCTGCCATAGATTTCTTCTATGCTTGTCGTTTCCGAAGAGATAGCGTTGTAATAGAAGTTCTTGTGCAATGGGCGCTACAGGCAGAAACGACCACAAAACGTAATGCAGTACACCACTACTTGTTACATGGAGATCATCGGGATGAACTTGCAAAAAGGCTTTACGAAAATCTTGCAAGCTCTTGGATGGCAAATGATCGTAATATTGTAGAGACACTCGAATTAATGGTACTCATCGGGATTAAGCGAGAAGAAAATTATGGAGTTCCACCAAGCGATTTAAGTCCAAATGAACCTGAATTTTCAGAAGAAGAGAAAGATTTTCAAGATCACGATCCAAACAGTGAAATCAGCACTCGTTGTACTAGCAACGACTTTTATTCATCCCGATCGCCTGCCGATTTTGAAGGATTTGCAGAGATGCTTCTAGCGGGACTTGAGCGCCAGCATTCACATTGGAAAGGCTACATTTACCACTTTACTCACGTTGAGAATGCAGTTTCAATTCTCCAGAGTGAGCAACTGCAATCGCGTAACCGTTGTAATAAATTTGTAGACTCGGCAGGTGCAAGCCTGATTGCTCACACAAGTAATGATGTAAAAAACTTAGCTCGCTTCTATTTACGTCCGAAAACACCGACACAATGGCACAATGAGGGGCTAGGCAAACGTAATGGTCAAATTTACGCCCTCTGTCCCGTGCCGATCTTTTTTAGACTGAATCTCAAGCGTGTACTGGACACACACGGCAGTAAATGTGGCGTTAGTAGTGGAAACCTCGCTGCTTCTGGTTCTCATTATGGCAATAGTATGGAGTTTCTGGAATACTTTGACTTTGATAATGTGTACTGCACTCAAGCAGGAAGAGAAACATTTCTAAGGGCATCACAGCAAGAGTTTGTTGTGCATGAATATCTAGATATTGCTAAGTTGAGCTTAGATGACATCACCATCATTTGCCGAAACGATCAGGAGAAAAAAACTTTAATGTGCTTGATCGGGCCAAACTCGAAGTACGCTAGTAGGGTGTTCACAGAAAAAGAGGAAGCAGCTAATTGTCGCGACCTGTTCCACCACGAAAATCCATTTGTTGAGGTTAAGGATAACGCAGGTTTTATAGAAGCAAAAATCGAAAAATATGATGATTTTAAAATTGAAGGTGAATTAATCCTTAGCTTTGTTAAAGCAAATTCACTAGAAGGAAAAATTAGCTCTAAAGATAATGCCCGATCAAGAATCTGCATTCAGCTACAATCGAATCCCAACACCCCGATAATGGTATACTTTCAAGAACGTGAAAAAAAATGGTTAATCTACACTAATGAATCTCGAAATTATTAAGGGCAATTTATTTGCCTCCAAGTGCCAAACACTGGTTAACACAGTGAATTGTGTTGGTGTAATGGGTGCTGGGATTGCGCTGGAGTTTCGTCTGCGCTACCCAGAGATGTATACACGCTATGTTGAGCTTTGTAAACAAAAGCAGATGGAGATTGGTAAGTTATGGCTTTATAAAAGCGATCGCTGTTGGGTGCTGAATTTCCCGACGAAAAACCATTGGAAAAAACCTTCAGATGCAAAGTTTCTTGAGCTAGGCTTACAGAAGTTCGTCAATACTTACAAAGAAAAAGGGATTACCTCGATCGCGTTTCCTCTACTCGGTACTCAGAATGGGGGAATCCCTACAGATGAATCTTTAGCGATCATGCAGAAATATTTAAGCCATTGCGACATCCCTGTTGAGATTTACCACTTTGACCCTGACGCGCCTGATGATCTGTTTACCGACTTAAAGACAGAATTTCTAAGACTATCTGAGAGTGAACTGATAGAGGTGACGGGTTTGGGTAAGGCTTATATCAAACGAGTGCGGGAAGTAATAGAGGGTGCTCGTACATACAGTCTCGCCGCATTCCTAGAAACAGAGGGAATTGGGCTAAAAACCGTAGAAAAAACGTTATGCTTGCTAAGAGATCGGGGTGAAATGAGCAGTTGAACAGAAACTTACGCTAAGGAAATGATTGTGCCGTTTTGAATATTGCGATGGTTTCTTATAAACCTGTACCAATTGATCTATCTGAAATTTAAAAGCCTCAAATCCTTACTTGTAGCGACCTGCAATACTAAACGCTTAAACCCCTGCAATCAAAACATTTTGGAGTTTAGACTAAGCAGGTCAAAAAGTGCGAGCGCTGTGAGACTAGCGAACAGTTCTCAAGAAGGGCAATGGTCGCTGGCGAAAAGCTATCAGACTCAAACAGAAAATAAATACCAGCGACCGTTGACGTTCTTCGAGGGAGATTCAAAAGTTGGGTGACGATCGCACTTTTTAACCTGCTTAGTCTAAACTCTAATTTTAATGAACGTCAAACTTGTGGTGAATTGATATGCCAAGAGTGAACTTTGATAAGGGTTGGTCGAGACTGCATCGATTTACTGGTGGCAAGGACAACCCCGATGTTATTAGTCGTTGGAGTTGTCGAGGTAAATCAGGCATTTATCTAATTTCTGATGGAAGTGATTATGAAATTTTGTATGTGGGGAAAGCCAATTCTATTGATACTCGCCTACAGGAGCACATGGAGGCTAAGGGATACGGCAATGCTCGAATTGCTGCGGATATTGCTAGTGGCAAAACCTTTACTCTGCGCTGGATACTGTCTAGAGATCCAGATCTTTCAGAGTCGATTGCTATTGTCGTTTTGACTCCCAGGTACAACGGGAGATGTGAATGGAAGAGGGGGGTTGATAAGGTTGACCTACTTTCATGTTTGCAAGAAGCTGAGCGGATTGGTCTAGTTGAATCTAAAGAAAAAGTAGAAGAAAACTTAATTCTTAATCTCTGTAATGCCTTGGAGATTAGGATTTCTGAGCTCCGTCATAAGAAGAGTGAGCTTTGTAATCAAGCCGAGGCATTGAGTAACTCAACGAACTGGAAAGATGGCGAAGAACGCTTGAAGAAGATGCAGGCTGAATGGAAAAAATTAGGGTTTGCAGGAAAATTTTTTGATGACGTAGCCTGGGGGCGCTTCAAATATGCAATAGATACGTTTTACGAACGTCGTAGGGCTTATTTTGCACGGAAAAAAAGTGAACTCTGTAGCCAAGTTGAGGCATTGAATAAATCAGACAAGTGGAAGGAAGCTGAGGAGGGCTTAAAGCAGTTACAGTCTGAGTGGAAGCAATTAGGATCTGCGGGAAAAGAGTTTGACGAGGCAATTTGGTTTCGTTTTAAGAATTCGATCGATGCGTTTTACGAACGCCGTAAAGCTCATTTTGCTCAGAAGGAGTGTGAGTATGAGGAAAATAAACGCAAGAAGGAGCAACTTTGCAGAGAAGCAGAATCGCTGCTCTACTTTACTGACTGGAAAAAAGCTGGAGATACATTTAAGGCTTTAAGCGTTCGCTGGAAATCAACAGGTTCTGCTGGACGAGACCATGAGGAGAAACTTTGGCAGCGATTCAAGTCAGCTAGGGACAAGTTTCATGAACGGAGAAGTGAGTATTTCAATCACCAAGAACGAGAACAACTTGAAAACTTAGATCGTAAGCTCAGAATGTGTGCCGAGGCAGAAGATATCTCTGCTATCGGTGCAAGAATAGCAGGAAACGTTCGGGACTCTGTTCAGCGAATAAAGCAACTTCAAGCTGATTGGAAAACAATTGGTCATGTTCCTCGAGATCGACTGGAACAGGTACAAGACCGCTTCCGTCAAGCTTGTAACAAAGTTTTTGAGTGGGATCGACAAGAGCGGGAACGCAAGCAGGCGGAATGGCGGGAAAAAATGAAGGAGATTATTGCCAATAAAAAGGAGCAAGCGAACCGTATTCGTGATTCTATCCGTCATGATGAGCAAATTATCAACCAGAAATGGGATACCATGTCCAACTTACGTCCTGGCGGTAGAGCTTCAGAAATTCGAGAGCATTTGGAGGAGCAGATTCGAGATATCCAGCGTAAGATCGACTCGAAATACGAGAAGGTGAGGGATATCGAAAGCTCAATCCGTGATCTAGAAATCAAGGTCTACGGTTTCTAAACTTCTATGGAAAGCAAAAAGTCTAAATGGGATTGAGCCGAGATACAAATACGGTGTTTGAGTAGCAATCGTGCAGAAACTAACGTATACGTTTAATAACTCAGAGTACCCTTTTTCGGATCTAAAGGACTACCCCCCATTCGTCTGGTGGTCGCGAATTCTCAAGTATCCCAGCGCGATCGCTCTGCAATCAAATCATAAAGGAGAGCGAAAAATTTTGGGGGAGATAGGGACTGGCAGTAAGATGACCTAATGTCCGAGTCATCTTTCCCTTTCATTTATCAACTGAAGGTGGTGCTGCTGGGCATCAGCCCCATGATCTGGCGACGGGTACTTGTCAGCCTCCCCTAAAATTTTTCGCTCTCCTACTCGTCCAGGTTTCAGCCATCACATGGCACTTTGTTGCAGCTTCGCTACCTTTACCCCTTGTAACAGGCGACTAAAACCAATCAGGACGATCCCGAATAGTAGTTGCCTTTGCTTTACCCAATAAAATCCGTCCGATTCGGAAGAAATGGGCAGCCATCGATTGAGGGTCATCCAAAGAGCCGACAGGAATTTCAAATACTTCATAACCCTGGTTCCGCAACTCGTCGCGAATAGCTCGATCGCGCTGCTGTCTGTCTGGATCTCCGTGAAGATTCCGGCTCATGCCGTCGAGGTAAATGCAGATGCCGTCAGAACGTTCTAACGGGTCTTCATAAAAGAAATCAGGTATGCTTGTTCCCAGCGGTCTGCCCAAGTCAATCGGATGCTGTGCGATAGGAGTAGGAAAACCCGCCCGCAGCAGCATATCTCGCAGAATAGTTTCTTTGTCATTAACAGGCTTTCCTCCCTCAGCATAGGTATTGGGTAATTTTGGCGGAATATCGTGGCTAAATGTTAGACTGTGCCCCCAATCGTTGAGTTTTTCAGCAGCTTTGTGGCGGTTTAAGTAGCGGTGGTAGTACGAATTTCGGTAGGTAAACAAGCAATCAATGCAAGCGCTGTCGCAGGCTCCAGAGCAGCGCGCCGCAACCTCTAAAGCAGCAGAAGTTACATCAGTCCAGCGTTCAATCATTTGCTCTAGCAGCCCCGAACCTCCCGGCATAGGGTCGTAGAGCAGCACGTCCACTTTTTCTTGACCGGGATGGGCGATCGCGAGTACCTGCAAATCTTCCAATTCCATGTCCAGTACCAGGGACGCGCCCACTCGCAGTGATTCGGCAATGCTGTAAGCACAAGAGCGATCGCTGCAATCGAGTACGCTCAAAGCATCGGCGATCGCGTCGGCAAAAAATCCCGTATTCTGCACTGGCTGACCGCAGCGATCTGCGTGTTCGTTGGCGAAATTCTCCCGATCCGCTGGTGATGCTAAGGGCGACCGACTTTGACCGCACACCAAGCAAACGGGATACCCCAGAGTTCCGCTGTAAACCAAATTCGCTGCGCCGACGTTGACCAGGCGCAGGTGTACCCCAGAACGCAACTGCACCGTTTTCTCTCCCCAGTGAAACGCTTTGCCGCCGCCGTGCCGATTTTGTTCGTAGCCAATCACCGATACAGCCAGTTGGAAGCGGTAGTCCTCTTCGTCGGTAATGTGAGACTGGTGGGGCAAATCTACATCGCAGACAGGCACGGCTTGTAGGGATGTAGCTCCCAAACCGGCGCTAATTCCAGAAGCTTTTATTCCCACTTCCGCGATCGCCTCATTAGCCACATCTACTTGGAACAGCGTAATCTGCTGTTGCGGTTCCAAGTGGTAGAAGCGAGGCACGAAACGATTGCCATTAGCATAAATCAGATTCCCCGGAACGTATTCTCGCAGGGCCATAGCCGGAGGTCGAGGCAGTTCAAAGTCCGACACCCCTACTAAATGTCGCGGCACTTGTGCCGTTCCTGACACCGAACCCCCCTCCAAACCGTAGCCGGGGAGGAAGCCTTCGGAAGCCAGGACGCTGTAAGTGTTCGTGTCGTCGAACCCCTCAGCTTCGCGTTTCTTGCGGGATTGAATGCCCTTGAGCCGCTTGACGAGGCGATCGCACCGCTGTCTGAGAGCTTCTTCATCGGGATCTAAAGTTCCCTTGCGCTGGCGCACGTTATCTAGGCGACTCATCTGGTCTAGCGCCCACTGCAACCTGCGCCAGATTCGTTCTATGACTTCACTCAGGTGTTCGCCGGTTTTTGCAATATAGTCGCGCAGCACTTCATCCAAGACGACATTGGCAATTTCTGGTGGCCATTCCTGGGCAAAGACTTGGCGAACCGAGTCGAATAGCGCCGTTTCGTGTTTGGTAATTAATTCAGTAAAGGCGCTGACATCGAGGGCTTGAGAACGGACGTGTCCTTTCTCATCAAAGAGGTATTGCTTCACCTGGTTAGGAAAGCACTGTTCCAGCACCCTGTTAATTTCTTCCCCTTCCCGACTCCCAACTCCCGCCGATCGCACCAACTGGTGCAGCGCCGTCAACACTGTAGCGTGGACGTGCTTTTCGATCATCAGGTTGTTGCGGAGATTGAAGCGAGGGGGAGTAATCAAACCTCCCAGCAATTTTAGGGGGTCGTTAAAATAGGCGCGATCGTGGCTGGCTTGACGGGCATAGGTTAAATTAACAGCCATGCGGTGCTGCCGTCCCGCACGTCCGGCACGTTGCCAGTAGTTGGCGGGTAGGGGCGGCACGTTTCGCATCAAGACTGCATCCAAAGCGCCGATATTGACGCCGAGTTCTAGGGTGGGAGTACAGACGAGGGTATTTACCAACTCGTTCTCTCCTTTGAACATCAGCTCTAAAATTTCTCGGTCTTTAGCCGGCACCTGGGCAGAGTGTTCGCGGGGGCGAATTGTGGCAAACTGCTCGTCTAGCACCATCAAATCGTAATCATCGCCGCTTTCGGCTTCAAATTGCAGGGTGCCGGTGCAGCGCCAAGCCATGCACGCCATTTTAGGGGTGGGGCGAATGTGGGGGCGGCGGCACAAGTTGCAGCGGTAGATGCCTTTGTGGGGGGCGAGGCGCAATTTGTCGGCATCGATTTGCCGGACGCCCGCACAGCCAGGAATGGCTCGGTTGCGCCATCCTGTCAGGGTGACGGGTGTGAGAAGTTGCAAGTCTTCCGCTAGCAGTTGCCAGAGTTCTTCAAAAAATTCTGGGATGTCGTCTTTGGGAATGCCCCAGCGCTTCGTGGCTTGACGCGCTAGGGTGTTGCCTTTATCGCTGAGCCATTGCTGGACGCGGTTTTTATCATCTCCCGGTTCTCGTTGCAGTTTGAGGGCTTTCGGGACGCCTTGCAATAGGGGGAGATAGCCGCGCTGGATCTCGAAGTCGCCTTCTTGCCAGAACCGGGAAAAAATCCGCCCTTCGCGATCGCACAACACTGCCCCCCGGCGCGTGACATCTAGCAGGGAAGCAATCCCGCTGACTAATTCTTCTGGGGCAATTCTCAACTGTACCGCCCATTTGAGAATAAATGGCAAGGTAGGGACAAGTCCGGCATATTCAATTTGCATCCGCCCCCAGGGTTCCAAACCGATGCGCTGCTTGACGCCGGTGGCGACTTCTCGGAGTACCTGAATTCGCAAAAATCGCTTGCGTTCTTCGCTGTGTCTGACGCCTTCAGCTTCTTTGCGGTGAACGCGCCAGACTTCGGGGACGAGGGTACGACTGAGTTCGTCGTCGGCGTCTAGGAGATCGTCCAGGTAGGCGGTTAAGTCGCCAATCGAGACAGCACCTTGCTGGATGCGATTGTACATGAGACTTCGCAGGCGGTAGCGGCGAGCGTGGTCTTGCATCCACCCGGCTTGAAATGCAGCATCTTGTCGGTTGTCGGCAAAGACGAGCAAGCGGCGGCGTTCGGCGTGGTGAATCATATTTTGCGCCAAAACGTGAACGTCAGACACCGTGACGGCGCGGACATCGCGGGTGGGTTCGCGGAAACCGCCGACACTGCTACGCCCCAAGGCTTGACAAGTGACGCAAGATGCGAGTTTTCCGGGGTGTTTCGATTTCTGGCGGACGGCGAGAAGGGTGACAAGGTTGCTAGGGCGATCGCACCCGCCGCAGCGCTTGAGAATGTTAGATTTTGAATCTTGGCCGGTTGAATGGAGGGTGCCACAGTACCGGCACAAGTAAATCGGAACCGTTGAATTGGGATAATGTTGATTCCCACGAACCGACTCCCGACTCCCGCCTCCCGACTCCCGACTCCCAACTCCCGACTCCCGACTATCATCTGCCGATTCTTCATCGAAATCGTCGTTGACGAGGCGATCGAGGAGGATGACGCGAGTTCCTCCCTGTTCGGTGCTTAAAGGTTTCCAGACAATTTGATTTTCAACTAATTGACCGCCTTCTGGCAATTTGTCAAAGAATTTGAAGTCGGCAACCTGATGGATGAAATAGTGCTGTCCGCAAGTGGTGCAGGTGGTTACAGGAAGTCGAAATAAGCCGTCGCCGTTTTCTCCGGCTGCATCTTCGGCAGATAACCACAATCGCGGGCGTTCTTGCTCCCGACTCCCGACTCCCGAACTTGACGGAAAAGTGATGACAGCACCGCCGACACCCCGGATGAAGCCGTGGATGACGGGGCGCAGCAGGGGGCGGCTGTTTTTGCGAGAAGTGGCACCCAATGCCAACCAGGCGAGAACTTCGGTTTCCGGTACGGGGCGTCTGACTCGCCGTTCCAAGTCAGCAATCAATTCTGAAAGCAAGCGCGGATTTCTTAAAGCTTCGGCAAGTTGGAATACCAGTTCGTTGCTGGCTAGGTGGTGGTAGAGACTTTCTTGCCAGTTTGTGGCATCGAGGGAAGTTCCCGTCATTCCTTGGAAAACGGCTTTGACTAGAATGCCCGCCTGTTCACCGGCTTCTACCGCTTTGAGGACGTTTTTCAGGTGAACGGCTGGGTTGCCAGCCAGGGGTAGGGGAATTTGCCGCGAAGTCTCCCAGATGTCGGGTTCGTATTCTTCACCGACGATCGCGACGCTATCTTTCCGAACCCCGAAAAACCGCGCTGCGAAGTCTCGCCCTGCTTCTTTACCCAGTAGGGGATCGGCTATGGTGGCGGAGGTGGCAATACAGGTGGTTTCAGTGGCGCTTTTGCCACAAAATGTCCGCAATCGGCGAATTAAGCAAGCGGTTTCGGCACCAGCAGCCCCGGTGAAGGTGTGGGCTTCGTCAAATACCAGATATTCTAATAGGGCGTGATTGAATAATTTGACATCCCGCTGGCGGGTAAGCAGCAGTTCTAATTGCTTGACGTTGGTGAGGAGGATGCGGGGTGGAGATTTCCGCATTTCCTCGCGGGAAACTCGTTCTTCTGGGGGATAGACGGCGTAGGATTGTTTTTCTTTTTGGGCTTTTTCGGCTTCTTTGCGGTAGTCGAGGTGCGAGGAGCCTTGTTTGAGGCGTTTGCCGGGGGCGTCTGCTGTTTTCTCTGGGGTTTTGCCGACGTACATTCCAAATGTAACGCCGCTTCCGGCGAGTAATTCCCGCAAGCGTCCGAGTTGATCTTCGGCAAGGGCGTTCATGGGGTAAACAATGACGGCGACGATTCCCCCTGGTGCTTCTTCGTCTCGTAGTTCTAAGCAGTGGCTAATAATGGGATAGAGGAAGCATTCGGTTTTGCCGGAACCGGTGCCGGTGGAAACTAAGGTGGTTTTGCTATCGGCGATCGCTCGGATGGCTGTTTCTTGATGTCCGTAAACGTTGGGATAAGGGGCAATTTGGCGGAGGTGCGGGTGTAAGATGCCTTCGGAAATTAAGTCGGCAAGACTGGCACCTTTGCGAAAGATGCGGCTGAGGCTGATATATGGCCCTTTAAAAAGGGGAGTGCGCCTGGTTTCCTCTAAGTTGAGGAGGTGCCGCATTTGGGCGTAAAGGTTGGTATCGGCGAAGGGATACGCGGTGAGTTGATATTTGAGAAAGTCGCTGATAATTTTCTCGGTGTAGGAGATCGGGTTGAGCATGAGAAATTTTAAACTCTTTTATTTATCTTTATTTTTAAAACCCGATTCCTCAGCTATCGTTTCTTACGTTTCGGTTTTTCTTCTATGATATTCCCGAATAAATCGACGGGTAAGGGGTTGCCAAATAAGTCAGTGGGCGGTTGATAATTGGGGTCACTTGGCAATAAATTTGATTGGGGCTGTGGGGGTGTCGGTATTGACTTCGGTTCGGGGTTTCCTAGCAGTCGCTTCAGGTTCTCGGCGTGTCTTTCGCACTCTTGCCAAGATTCCTCCACTGTACCTTCTAATTGCCAAGGTAAAAAGCGATCGCCCAATCTGGCGGCGACGGGTTGCGGTTCCTTGGCGCGGTTATCATGTCCTAAGTCATAATCGTCTAACCTCAAGGTTTCGGGTAGCATCCACCCCTCGCCGTCGTTGAGATTGAGGAAGGTTTCCACTCCGAGGCGTTTGAGTTCGTGGAAGGCGACGAGGGATAAAACGGGGTGGCGCAGTTCCGGGTCTTTTTCTTTGTCTACGCGCCAGAAACCTTTGGGGTCGAGGGTGCGGGCAAATTTTTTATCGCAGACTTGGGCGGTAGGATAGTCGCAGTCTCGCAATATCCAGGCAAAGTCATCGATATCTAATCCGTAGAGTTCGGCAACGGCAGCATCGAGGATGCAGCGTAAGCGTAGGCGTTCGTAGGGGGTTATTGCCCAGAGTGATTTCCAAAAGGATTTTTCTAAATTAAGCAGGTTTATTTCATCTTTTAGTTTTAACCAAGATGATGCAAACAAAATATGACTTAAGCTTAATCGTGAACTTAAGATAGATAATCTGTTAATCGTCTTGATATTTTTATCCTTATGAGGTACGGATAACTCTTGCAATAGAGATAGTGTTATTGAACCACCGCCACCACTTACACCAAAACGAAGTCTTAATATATAATCCAAAACAAATGAACATAGAACTACTTCTAATGAAAGCGATTTTAAAAAATAAGCTCCAGGCTCAATTAAATGAGGTACTTTATGACCACAAGGATAATTAGGAATAACTGTAGTTACAAATGTTCTTGAATTAGTTGGGCTAGAAACGTCACGCATTGAAAGCTTAATATTATTATCAGCTTGCCAATATTTACCAGTTATTAAAAATTGGGGTATAATTTTTTTATCTTTCCATATACAGCTATTCCATACAGATTGTTTGCCAGCACCGGAAACATAAATAGACCAACTAAAATCAAAATGCCAAATCATTTTACCTTCATACAAAGGCAGCGCGACATCTTCAACTTCATCAATAAGAATCGCGCTACTACCATCAGCAGATAAAATCAGCCTTTCTGGACGGTGCAAAATAGAACGCCCCGCCTCATAAGGTTGCCAATTTCCCTTTAACCAGTGACCGTACTCGTCAGGACGATAACCCTTTGCTTCCCACTGGGGACGGGGTGGAAATAACTTTGAGTCATTGGTCATGTGAAACTCTGTGGCGTACTGAATGCCCCAACCTTGCGGGCTGTCATCCCCCAGTAAAACGCCGTTGGCATACAATTTCTCTAAAATTGCCAAATCTCGCTCTGATTTTATCTCTAAAATCGCCTTAGATTTCGGACTAAATTGCTCTACTCGCGCACCTGGATAAGCTAAAACGTGCTTTTCTGCTTCTTCCCAAGCAGTTAGATCGCGCTGCATAAAGGTTGCTTGGATAGCCTCAGTTTTTCCACCTTTTTGAACAATAACCGGACAAAACTTGAAAGAACGATGAATATCAAAAATTCCCTCACGGTTTTCAAACCCAAATAACCATTGCCACTGACACTGAGATAAAAACAGAGTCCTTAGACTGGTTGCTCCTTTATCACTATAAATTCCTGAAGGAACAATCATCCCCATGCGTCCCCCCTGATGTAGTAACACGAGAGACAATTCTAAAAACATTTTATATGTATTAATATCCGCCGAGCCTTGATGCTCGAACGGATGGCGCGGTTCGGCATAACCCTGACGCTTCCGGCGCTGTTTGCGCCAAACTTCGTGCAAATTTTGATTTTCATTCTTGGACTTAGACAAACTGAAGTTCTCGCCCCCGTCTGCTTCATCGCCAAAGGGAAAGGCAGCGTATTTATTCCAATTTGACAGCGCTTTCAGGCGAGCGCAATACGCCAACCAATCGCGCTCAATTGCCGCATCTTTATTAATAAAATATTCCAACTGCTTGTTTAACGCTTCCTGCTTCCCGTAGGTGCGATAAAGCGGGTCAACATTGGAGAAAAACTCCATTGAATTCGGTTTTTGAATTTCCCAAGGCGGATTGCCGATAATGGCATCAAAACCCGCATTAGCGCTGGCAAACACGTCAGGAAACTCTAACTCCCAGTGAAAAAACTGGTATTTTTCCGCTAACTGTTCAATCATTTCCCTAGTTTCTCCTGGCGGATTGAAAAAGCGTCCCGGTGTTGGCGCAATCTCAATTTTTTCCCCAGGCCAAAACCACACTGCACACCAAGTATCTAACGCTAACCGCAACAAGCGAATCGCTTCACTTCCCTCAATTCCTTCTTGATAGCGCCGTTCTCGTTCCTCGGTTTCAAAGACCGGCAAATCGTGCAATTCTTCAAAAACTGCCTTCGCCTCATCGTGAATTGTATCGGGACTTTGGGGCAGTTCAAACTCCGGCAAAGGCAAGCGTAATTGCTGGCGGCGAATCGGATCGAGTGCTTCAACCAATCGCTTCAATTCTGCTTTAACGAGATCATTCTTGGCATCCTTAATCGCTTGCGTCCACTTGTCCCCCTTCGGCTGCAATTTCCCCTTCAGGTTCACCTCACGGAAATGATGCACGAAACGGGTGTGATTTTCATCTCCTCCTTTCCGTTCCCACGCCATCGCCGGATAATCCTGAAAGCGATCAAACCAACACCCCACCAGCGAATTCCCGCACTTTAACTTGTGGTCGAGGAAGCTAAACGGCAGTGTTCTGTCCATCGTTTCCACCCACAGAGACAGACGCGCCAACTCTACCGCCAAGGGGTCAAGATCCACCCCATAAATGCACCGTTCCACGATATACCGCTTGAGTCGGGCTTTCAAACGTTCCTCAAAATCATCCGCATCCGGCAAAACTGGCAGGGTTTCTTGCAGCAGCGAGTTTGTCCCCCCTCCATCTGCCAAACGGCACAAAGTTTTATCCCCGTGCGCTTCAATGCGGTTGTGGTAATGCAAACTTTCATACAGCGCATCCGTCAAAAACCTCAGCGCCGCTACGGGAAACGACCCCGAACCCATAGCCGGATCGCAGACTTTCAGCGCTAAAATTTCTTCCGGCAACTTGGGCAACTCCCCCTGATAGACCAGCGGTTGCAGCGTGCGCCGCGTGGTAGGAATTGCCAATTGAGGGCGAGTGTAGAACGTCCCGGAACCCTTGCGCGTCCCTCCCCACCGCACCAGAAACCACTCACCCGGCAACACGATTCGCGCAATCAGGCGATCGCCTGCTTTGCTGACTTCCTGCTGATACCGTGTCAAAGCTTCCGCTTTTTTACCTCTGGGTTTAGCCACCAGCTTACCCGCTTCCACCGCCCGCATCGCCCACTGATGGGCACGTTCTCTCAACTGCTGAACTTTATCGATATCTGCTTCTAGTTCCTCGATGTCAGCTTCTACGGCAGCGTCCTCTTCTATCTCTTCCTCAGCTTCCTCTTCAACTTCCTCAGTCTCCTCTTCCTCCGCTTCGGAATCTTCCCCCGCCGCCAATTTTGACTTTTTCTTCAGCTTCTCTACCAAATTCGATAAAGCTGCATTATCCATCCCTTCCAGACGCGCTAGAGGGAGAACGGGTTCGTCGCCCAAATTGAGGAATATCATCGGGTCATCTTCACCAGCGCGACGCAACTCAAAGTCCAGCAGCCCCTCGTACAAAATGCCGATATATTCGGAGGACAAATCGGAAAAATCTACTGGCGCTTCTACCCAAGTCGTGCTGCGCCCCTGACGCACTTTCACTTTGCTGCGGCACAGCAATTCTAAAATGCGATAAATCACTGCATCCGAAGGCGCGTTTTCCTGGTGCTCGAATGCCGAGAGCGATCGCAATATCGAGTCTTTCGCCTCCGAATCACCTGGTGTGAAGAGTCCGCCCCCATATCGTGGCACCGGCAGCGCTTCGTGAGAACACCCCCGATCAACCAACTGGAATAAAGCCAGCAACCGAGGCCAAGCGCTGAAGCCATTTCGCAACCGTTCCGTTGCCCGTCCCCCAGCGAGGCGATCGAGCTGTTCGCGCAATCCTTGAATGCCGTAGGAACTGTGATAAATCGGGTTGTTTCGAGGCAGCAAGTCCCGCGCCTCCGCAAACAGAATCACCACGCAGCGCATGATAATGCGGGTGGCAGCTATATAAATATCGCGATTCCCGACTCCCAACTCGCGACTGCCGAGCCCCGACTCCCGAATCAACAGCTCAACTGCCAATCTAACCCGTTCTCCCAGAACGCCAGACAGTTCGGCTTGACCTTGACGAGAAGCGGCGATCGCGGCAATCAGCCGACTGGGGGCCTCTACTTTTTCCGGGTTCAGCGAACTGTGTCCCAACAACAAGCGCAGCGCCGCTACCTGCAACCCCGGCTGCCCCTCTTCAAACCACAGGTCAATATCCCACTCGCACCAAGCATCGTAATCGGTCCCGGCGTGAATTAACCGCCACTGGCGGCCATTCGTTAATAAAGCAATTTTTTGATTGGCTTTTCGCAACCATTCGATCGCGCGGGAAACGGCACGCCGTCCTTTGCCAATTCCCAACCGCGCCACCACTCTGCTTTCTGCATCTGCCACAAAAACAGGCAGAATTCCCCCCTGCGGATCTAACCAGACGCGACGCGGTTTAATCGATTCTTTAGTAATCGCTTGTTGCGTCCAGCTTCTATCGACCGCACTGCCTTTAATCCACCAGTCTTTCGACAGTTGCAGCACGTCTTCCAAGACAGTATCGAGCAAAGAGGCGATCGCCCCTTCGTCGCCGCTGCGAACTCGATTCACGTCTCGCCGCAACCGATCTTCAACGTGACGCGGCAAGGGCGAAATTTCGTCAGGAAAGAACTCTGCCAGCTTCGATGGCGCAACCAACAGCCCCCCGTGTTTTAAAGAAGCCCACCAGGAATAACGGTCTACAGTTTGTAGGGAATTTGCCATCATTTTGCCACCTCCGGCAGGCGAATTTCAACTGTAACGGGGAAAACTCGGGCAGTGCCTCGCAAAGTATAGCGTTTGGGCAAAATTCCTTCCATCACGCGGGTTTGCTCTATTTTCAGAAAATCCAGCAATTCCTGATAGTGGCTGCGTCGCCTTTTCAGTTCATCTTCTAAGTCGCGCAGGCGTTCTTCTTTCGAGCGAGTATCTTCAGGGAATAAAGACAATTGCTGCATATCTTCCAATAGTTTATCCCGCTCTTTCTCGATTTTCTGTAGCGACGTCTCTTTCATCGCCCGTTCCACTTCAGACAAGCGAGACTTAAACCGTTCCTTTTCTTCCTTGAGGGCAGTTTCCTTGTTTACCTTTAGTTGAGCTTGCAGGCGTTCAGTTAACTCCTTCTCGAGTTGCCTAGAAATGTCCCTCACGTCAAAGGAAATCTCGTCCCACAAATCGCGCGATCGCTGAATATGTGCTTCGCTGACTGGACGAGATAGGGGGCGATCATCCGAGGCGGGAACGTGCGGCAGCGGTTCGCCCAACTCTCCATTTTTGACGGGAAATCGCACCGTTCGCACCCAATGGTGGAAAGGTTCCCGCAGTTCACTGACTGCCAATTCTTCCACAGTTAGCAGCAGCAAAGCATCTGCCCCCGCTGGAATTTTCCCAAAACGCACCGTCCATCGACTCGCCACTTGATTTTCAACGCTGCCGGGAAATCTCGCCCGCGCAAACATCGCCAGTGCTTGGTGAAAGAGGGGGTGTCCCAAGTGCAACAATACCGTATCTTTGGCAGGGCGAAATACGGGGCGACCGCTGCGATTTTGGATAAAATGTTGCGGGTCAAAAACGAGGGCTGGCAGCGCCCCTCGCTGACCGCTATCCGTTTCCACGCGCAAATAATCGTCAATCAAAGGTTCCCATTTTGGGGGAATCGGAATTCGCAATCGCAGTTTTCCTTGTTCGTCTGGCCCTTCAAACCTCGGCAATCCAATCCCCAATCCCAAAGCAATTTCTAAGGTACTTTTGAGCGTTTCTGAGGTGAGGTCAATTTCTCGTTCAAATTGTTTGAGAGCGATCGCGCAATCGCGCTCATTTTCTACAGGAGACTGTCGCGGAATCTGGACGCGATCGCGCTGTTTTGCTAGCGCTTCATCCAATCCTAGGATGATGGAATGAGTGTCTTCTAAATCGACAAATCGGCGCTGAAATGCAGCATCGAACACTTCCCCCATCGAGCCTAATTCTTCTCGAATAGTATTGACTTTACTAACAACGTGCGCTAAAAATTTCAAGTCAGCATCATCTTCACTGGTAAAGTGAAAAACAATTACATCCCGCGCCTGACCGTGGCGGTCTAAACGTCCATTTCTCTGGTCGAGACGGGCGGGGTTCCAAGGAATATCGTAATGCAAAATAAGATGGGCCGTTTCTTGCAAGTTCAACCCTTCTGATGCCGCATCAGTCGCGACCAAAACGCGAACGGGGTCGTCAGGGTCATTAAAGGCTTGCTTAATCTCCTCCCGGTCTTTGTCCGGCAAACCGCCATACAAAACCCGAATGGCTTGGGGGTCTTTTTTGAAAGTTTCCTTGAGGCGGCGTTCCAGATAGTCTAGCGTGGTTTTATATTCAGTAAAAATAACCAGGCGATCGCTCTTAACCCACTCGCTGCCGTTGCGGAGATACTGCTTGATAACTTTCAGTAGGCGTTCCCACCGCTCATCTTCTGAGGGAGTTGGGAGTTGGGAGTCGGGAGTCGGGGGAACTAAATTTAATTGTTCCAAAGCCCTGTCAATCTTGGCAATTTCTTCACTCAGGTGAGGAACTAGAGGTTTTAGCCAAGCCCCTGTAGTTTTAGCGGCGTGTTGCAAGCGACCTTCCGTTTCGCGATCGTCATCCAAATCTTCCAAAGTCGCTCGTTTTGCAGCTTGAACTTCTGCCAGTTCTGCTAATTCGTCTCGCTCGATTCCTTCTTTAAAGCGATACCAAGAGTTCGCCAAGGTATAAGGGCAAGACAGCAGGCGTTTGTTCAGCACCTCCACGGCAAACGACCCGGCTAACTGGTCGGTTTTTTTGGCACTGGCAATTGCCGACTTGACAGCCGCGCGAAATTCCCCAAAAGCGGCGGAGAGTCGTTTTTCTTTGGCTCCAAAATAGAGGGGAATCGGTTCGGGGATGCGATCTCCAAACCGAGGCGCGCGGCCGGCTTGCTCGTCAAGCTGGTTGAGTTCTCGCTTGAGCCGGCGCACGACCACTTCTGAAATTCGCTGTTTGAGTGCGTCTGTAAACTCGCTGGTTTGCGTAAATCTGACGGGATCGAGCTGTTCGAGCAATCCAGAGAAACAGCGGGTGTGACCGTTGTGGGGCGTTGCCGTCAGAAATAACTTGTGCTCAAACCAAGGCGAAATAGAGCGCAACATTTTTGACAAGTCGCTGTCTTCGCCAAAGTTTGACGGCATCAAGTTGTGGGCTTCATCCACAATCAATAAATCCCAGGGCAATTGCGCTGAGCTATCTGGCTGGCTGCAAGCGGCTCGGAATTGCTCTAAGACATCGGGTTGGCGCAGGTAATGGTAAGAAGTGACGATACGGGAATAAGTCCGCCAGGGGTTGGCATCGAGTCCGAGGCGCTTTTGCAGGGCGTGAGTCTCAGCGCGATCGATGACGTCAAAGGTGAGGGAAAATTTGGCTTTCATCTCCTGCTGCCACTGCTTGCGGAGGGCAGCGGGACAGAGAATCAGCACCCGCCGAATTCGTCGGCGTAGCAAAAGTTCCGTCAGGATTAACCCCGCCTCAATGGTTTTGCCCAACCCAACGTCATCGGCGAGTAACAGGGAAATTCGGGGCATCCGCAAAGCTTTGAGCAGGGGGACTAACTGAAAGTCTTCCACCTGTACGGCTCCAAAAAAAGGCGAAGCGATGGGGGAGTGGGGCAGTGCAGCGGAGCGATCGGGGTTCCGGAAAGGAGAGAGTGCCGTCCAGCGAGTGGCCCGTTGTAGGGCATCAAAATCGGCTTCAGGCATGGGGGGGTCAGTCGCGACTTGAGGGAGGGCGGTTGGTTCTAGGAGGGTGGCGTTGAGTTCCCGTTCCCAGATGAGGGTATCTTCTGGGATACCATCCGAATCAGTGTATTCTAAGCGAACGAGGTGTAGTCGGCCTTCCAGAGTACCATCGAATGACTCAACTGAGGCGACCAAAGCACGACGGTTGCGGACTGTGGCAAGCATCCCCACTCGTGGGGGAGTGGTTGAATTTGTATTGGTTCTGTGACTGGGTGTCATCGGGACCTCGTTGCTTTCTCTGTATTCAACAGTAACTTGAAACAGTAGGCGTGCGCTCCTTTGCTCATGGGATCTATGAGCGATCGCCTACCGAGCGAAACAACTTCGTAGTGACCTCTGCTTTTTGCAGTTCGATACATCTATTCGCTACCAACTTCCAAGTAATAGGCAAATCCTAATTTTTTCAACGCCTTACCTCCTCGCCTCCAAAATAGAAGCTTTCATCGGTAGAGGTGGGGGTAACTTTTATTTTAGTTCTGATATTGAAGACATCGTGGCATTGCTTGACGGGCGTTCGAGTTTGTTCGAGGAAGTGCAACAAGCTGACGAAGAAGTGAAAGCATTTTTATCAGGATGGTTTCGAGCCGAGCTTGCAAATCTGTGCTCCATCGCGCCTGCTTTCCTCTCACCCGTTGCTAAAATTTCAGGTCGCACTCGCTTGCTATTGGAAAGAATTGAAAGGCTGGCGATGGTAGTTTAGTAGTTGACTGTTAGCAATAGACGGCAGCGGACACTTGATCGAGGTAAGCCTTACACTCGCAAACACCCTCAACGGAGCGCAAAAACCAGATAGTCCAGCCTCAACTTTATTGCTGGCATAGTGGGTACTACGCTACAAAATCGCTTCATAAATTTTAGCTACCTGCCAATTTCCTCACACTTGCTCAACTTGATTCTTAATTCAACTTAGGTATTGTAACTTGACTATTAAATCAATTCGGATTTTGTTAAAAACGCTAAAAAATTAGCTAATTGTTGCGTCAGCTAAAGTCAGGGATTTGCAGTATAAAGTCAGGCATTTGCAGTATAAAGTCAGGCGTTTGCAGGTTTTTGCAGGGGGTGCACTTTACCTGCATTTACCTGAAAATATCCTGCAAATGCCTGACTTTTTCGGTCAAATTACTGCTTTTTTGTGTCGAGCGTACATTTGCCTGTTGAGGCTGGTTATGGCTGTTCTCAATCGGTAGCAAGCAATGGTTTTGTCCGTACAAAGCTTTATTTATTACTTTTAAATAAAAACAATGCACCTCATGAATGCGGAATCCTAGCCGCCAGGTCAGGTTTAAGACTTTCTTAAGCTTTAATGACAAATGTAGCTAACTATAATACAAATTAAGCTGAATATTATACAGCTATAAGAAATGAGAGGGAGAAAGGAGCTGACAACGCCCTCGCCTGTCGAGCAAACACTTTAAGCAAATGGATAGATTGTCAGTTATTGAGTAGCGCTCGCAACCAGTTATCCTCAAATGGCGGGGGTCACTTTACGCCCCTATTTTGCTCTTTTGGGGTGAAGTTGGAAGTAGTTATATATTTATAAAATGAGATAAACTCAACTATTATCATGGCTATGAAGCTCAAAAATTTGCCTCAAAGTCAGCCAAATCAGTCAAATCAGTCAAACCAGCCAAATCAGAGACTTTCCAGTCGGCTGGAAATAAGATTGTCTGACTCTGACTACAATCAAATTAAAGCAAGAGCAGAGCAAGTAAATTTGAGCATGAGCGACTTCATGCGCCGCGCCGCATTGAGGAGAACCATGCCACGCCCTCTAGCTGCATTTGACTTAAAAGCCTATCAAGTGTTATGCAAGATTGATGCCCAATTGAGAATTGCAGGAAACAACCTCAATCAAATTACTAAAGCTTGCAATAGTGCTGTGGCATTGGGAGAACCAGTTGTTGTCAATACAGGACTCTTAGAAAGCGTACAGCAACTCATTCGAGAGAACCAAGCTACAATTAAAGCAATAGTTGCAAACCTCGCTAAATCTACAGTACGCTAACTATTAACAAGGCTCGGCTTTACCGCCTGAGCAATCGATTCTGTGCAACTGACGGCTTTTCGGTTATGATTGGCAAACAAATCAAAGGTACAGGCTTTCGGGGCTGTCTAAACTACGTACTGGGCAAAAAAGACGCTTACCTGATTGGCGGTACTATGTGCGGACAAACTCCTGAAGAACTGGCTGCTGAATTTGCCATCGCCCGACAACTAAGACCTAACCTGAAAGTAGCAGTATTTCACGCCACTTTATCTGTCGATAGCACCGAAAAACTAGAAGATTCTGAAGAAAATGACCAACGCTGGCTGGCGATTGCAGCCAACTACATGAAAGCGATGGAATTTGACAACAACCAGTACGCAGTTGTCAAGCACAGCGATACAGAACACGACCACATCCACATCGTCGCCAGTCGCATTTGCCTAGATGGAGGTGTTGTTGACGATAGCTGGGATTATTACAAAAGCCAAGAAACTATTCGCCAGCTCGAACGGAACTACAACCTGGAAACTGTTACACCCAGTTGGGAAACAGACAAGCGAGCTCAGACTACAGGAGAACACAGGCAATTAAAAAACAAGGGAAACAAGAGCGTCAGGGTACAATTGCAAGACCTAATTGATGAAGTCACCCAAGACAACCCAAGTATGCCAGAACTCGTTGAGCGGTTGCAGCAACAAGGCGTAGAGGTGCAAGTCAGATTGACTCGAACTGGCTTCAGTAAAGGCATTTCTTACAATTTAGATGGAGTCGCTTTAAGTGGCACTCAATTGGGTAAAGCCTACACTTTTTCTGGATTGCAGAAGCATCGAGGCATTAGCTATGACAAAGGGCGAGATAACGCCCTAATTGAAGCTTTATTAATGCAGCCACAACACTTAGCTATCGCCCCCAGTGAGGCAGAGGAAAATGAGTTAGAGTCGTCACAATCCGAGTTAGCAGCAACCCTATCTGCAACAGCAAATGAGTTAGAGTCGTCACAATCCGAGCTAGCAGCAACCGCACCTGGAACTCCTGCAACAGCAAATGAGTTAGAGTTGTCACAATCTGAGCTAGAAACAACCGCACCTGCAATTCCTGCAACAGCAAATGAGTTAGAATTACAACTGTCAATCCTGCCAGAAAGAAATGAAGCTCAGTGGCAAAAAGTGCGCTCGCATCTAGCAGTCGAGTACAGTTTACCTTTAGAATTGCTGGAAAAATTGCACTCTCATTCTTGGCTGTATGCCGGCTCAGAAAAGGCTGTCTTTACAGCACGGACGCTTGACGGGGAAGCCCGGTTCGCTTTTATTTTCGATGAAAGAGGCAACTTTACTACAACCCATACCCTTTCATCTGAAGCTCCTTTCTGGGTAGCCACTACTGGAGAAATTGAGCGAGCTGTGATTGCCTGTAACCCAATCGAAGCCCTTTCAATTTTGCTTATTGAACAGGAAAACTCTGCAACAGCACCAGCGACACTTTACTTAGGAATTGAACGAGCTTCACAACTGCCTGCACAATTCTTACAAGAACTCGATAGCGTTATTATAGCGATCGCCGAAAATTCTCAGCTCGCTCGAAATGCGATCTCGCTACTACCGGATGCAGAACTTGTTAATCCACAGTCAAGTTGGAATGATATCTGGATACAATTAATTGAGCAAGAAGAGCAAAATATTCAACCAAATAACCAACCTTATAAACAGCGCATCCAAGACATCGAACTGGATTAATTGTTGCTACCTTAAATTTGTCTAGAATTTAAACAAAGTGCTTAGGTTCATAAAACAATCAATATGTTTGATAAAACCTGTTGATCAATACTTCGGACAGTTTTTTAACGGCCCAGCACCGCCGAGGGCGAGGAAGCCCTGCCATTTTTTACGCATTTTCTGAAACGAGTGCGCGCTTACTTAAACCTTGAAAAAATAGTCCAGCATATAGCCAGTAAGGGTTTCGGAGACTCGACTAGATCTAAAACTGTCCTCCGTATTGCTTATGGGACAAGGATTATGTCTCACCACTACTTCCGTATCACTACCAAGCATCATAACGCTTGCTGTACAATAAAGGGTTCTAGCCGTGGGTCGCCCGTATTCTTAGCCTCAAACGCTAAGGATAATGACTACACTTATTACCTAGCAAAGCTTTTAGGCTAGCGGACAGGTCTGTTTAGCAGACCAAGTAAGGAAAAACTATAAATATGGAAAAAAACTATACATTTCAATTCAATCCTTCCACTGCCTTAGAAGCCCTGAAAGCTGGTAAATACGACCCGCTTAACTTCTACGAAGCGCGTTTAGACCTGTTTAACCTCTCGGTAATGGCAGACTATGACCAACTCATTTGCCTACCCACATTAACTGCTATCGACAAATACTGGTATCAGATTGAAACAGCCCGAAAAGTCCTCAGACAAATGGGTGGACGGGCATTACTAGCGGATGAAGTCGGATTGGGTAAAACCATTGAAGCGGGACTAATCATCGCCGAATACTTAGCTAGGGGGATGGTAAAGTCCATCCTAGTGTTAACTCCGGCATCCCTAGTTTCCCAGTGGCAATCAGAGTTAAGTGACAAATTTAATATCGCTACTATCACCACAGATAACCGTGACCCACAACAACCGATAGACGAATTTTGGACAAATAATCCGCGAATTATCGCTTCATTAAACACGGCTAAGTCTGCTAAACATTATCTTCACGTCACCAGTCGTACTTGGGATTTGGTTGTTGTCGATGAGGCACACCATCTAAAAAATCGCAGTACCCTCAACTGGAAACTGGTCAACGCCCTCAATAAGCGGTTTATCCTCATGCTTACTGCTACGCCAGTGCAGAACTCCCTTGTGGAACTGTTTAATCTGCTAACCCTCCTCAAACCGGGACTGCTACAAACAGAAGCCGCTTTTAAAAAAGAATACGTCAATTCCAAGAATGGACGAGTCCCTAAAAATCCCGAAAAGTTACGCACTCTGATGCGGGAAGTTATGGTACGAAATACCCGCGCCCTAGTAGATGTCAAACTGCCCAAACGCTTCGCCACCACAATTACCGTTACCCCGGCAGCCGGAGAGGAGAAACTTTACCAAGACTTGAGCAAGTATCTACGTTCTTCAGAGGACAAACTAGACAGACTCTCCCGTACTAATTTGCTAATGCGAGCGGGTTCATCCCCTAATGCTTTAGCTGACTCCCTCAAGCAACTGACTATCCGCCTACCCGATGAAGAACTGAAGTCTTTAGCTGCACGAGCATCCCAAGTCAAGCAGGTCGAGAAAGCAAAAACCTTAGTAGAGATGCTCTCCAAATCTCGCCAGAAAACCTTAGTTTTCACAACCCATAAAGCAACTAGCACCTATTTAGCTAAAACGCTGCAAGCGGAAAATATCCCCTTTGCAGAATTTACTGGCGGAATGTCCCTTAAACAGAAAGATGAGGCTATAGCCGCATTTCGGGATAATGTTTTTGTACTCTTAGCATCGGAAACAGGGGGAGAAGGACGTAACATCCAGTTTGCTAATGCGATCGTTAATTATGACCTGCCCTGGAACCCAATGAAAATTGAACAGCGCATTGGTCGTATCCACCGCATCGGACAAACCCAGGATGTTTTTATTTTTAACTTCTGTCTCAAAGGCAGTATCGAAGAGTATATTCTGCGGATACTGCACGACAAAATTAATATGTTTGAACTGGTAGTCGGAGAAATTGAAACAATTTTAGGCAATGTGGATGATGAATTTGACTTTAGTGAAGTTGTCATGGATATCTGGCTTAAGCATCAAGTTAAACCCGAATTAGATCAAGCCTTTGAGCAATTGGCAGATAATTTGTTGAAAGCCCAAAAACAATATGAGCAAATTCAAGAACTGGATGAACAGATTTTTGGTGAAGATTTTGAAGCTTGAAAAATTGATTTGATTAAATATGTTATCAGACCCAATAATTACTACTTTAGGAAAAATTGTAGCTCTCCATGACGGAATAGCTGAACCGGCTGGGGAACACGTTTTAAATGCGCTGTTAAATGAAAACATAGCCTCGTTACTTTCTCTACCAGAAGAAGTAACTTTTACAACTATCACTGATGTACCTCAAAGTGTTTTTGTTACTTATCATTCAGAAGTATTAAATAAATTATCTGAACTATTAGCTGTCAAAGGGCAGATTAGTGCCTTGGGTGTAAAATTTGATGGCTATCTAAAAGCTACGGGATTTGACAAAAGCATACCAGAGAGATTCAAACCTCAAAATGGGTTAATTCGTTTTGTAGATGCTAAACCATCAACCACTCGCTACATTTTATGTAATGTGGCTTACACAGCGAATGCCGAAGAAAAAAGGATTGGTCTAGTTTCGTTTATTATCAATGAAATAACAGGAGTAACACCAGTACAAATTGGGGATGCTTTATTTTGGGAGTCTGACAGAATGGATGTGGATAATCAAGAAACACCATTTTCTATTCCTTTTGATGAGTTGTTGAAGTTAATCGAACATCAAAGTGGAATATTGATTGGAAAATCTTTAGATAATTGGCAGGCTAAATTAACAAGAGCAAGAGCTAGGGATGAAGAAAGACTCAAGGATTATTACAACACGATTAGCTCTGGGATTCGCCACAAGATTGAGTTAAAAAATTTGATTGGTGATGAATTAGACAAAGAATTAGCTCGAATTGAAGCTACTAATAGAGAGCTAGATCGAAAATTGTTAGATATCCAAGAGCGTTATGCAATGAGTGTAGAAGCTTGGTTGCACAGTGCAATGATTATCCATCTACCTACAGTACATATTCAATGTGAGTTGCAAAGAAAGAAAACGAAACGGACTGTAACAATAGTTTGGAATCCGTTCACTAAAATTATTGAACCTCTTTGCTGTGAATTATCAGGAGAACCTGTTTACGATTTCTATTTAGATGATCTATCAGCTAAAATTATCTCCCCGACAGTTTGGACTAGATAGGGGTATAGCCGAGATACGGGCTTTCCGAGGACACGACGTAAAGTTTTGTAACAATGCCGCTTTTCAATGTCCCTTCCGCCTAAAGAAGCTGCCAACACTCAGTCAGCTAGAGCAGAGTAGTAATACTACTCTGCCCTCGTACAGACCCAAAAAGCGGAAATCTTTTACTGCTAAACATTTCAGGCTTTGCTACTTCAAGTCATTTTGTCTTATATAGCAAAACCATTTGATTTGTAAACAATCGATTCAATCATCACAAGCGTTTCAGGTTGTTCTACATTCACGACTCAAATAGACTTGCTATATTTACAAAACTTTACGTCATGTCCTATTGAGAGGGTCGAGGGGAACATTACTATTCCACCCCTCCCGTCCGAAACCGTGCTTGCCAGTTTCCCGGCACACGGCTACTCAATGTGCTTCCATTTTGTCAATATGGGTCTTCAATCTGCCATCATTGGCAGTTTTATCATCGTGGCAATGACGATGTAATAATTGGAGATTTTGCCATTCCTTCTTACCTCCACAGGAAATGGGTTTAATATGGTCAATTTCCAATAAATCGCCTTCTTGAAAATGCAAATTACACCAAGCACATTTACCCTGTTGTTGTTTGAGAAGCTTCGCTTTCGTAGTAGGCATCTCAGGGTGTTTGCTTAGTCTTAAACTCCAGTAAATTAAGTCACCATCAAAAGGACTTTTATCACCGCGAACTTTAACATAATCGTTCACACTGGAGTGAAATTCGATATGTGTTAGTAACCGTAAAGGATTACTTTCTGACCTAGTGGTGAATACCCAATGGTTATCGCCTATGGTGTGCCAGTATTTTTGATGACCTAAATTAATGCTCCCAGTCTGTCTTTTAGCCCATCTTCTCAGCCGAAGATAAGTAATCCTATCTAAGTAGGAGAAGTCCCCAGTAGTTCCAGCATCTGAGACTCTATAATATGAAGTCCATCCCCTGATAATAGGGTTAAGGTTTTTAATTAGTTCTGCTTGAGAACGTGACCTGTGTTTTGTGATGATACTTTTCATCTCATGTTTATGAGCCTCAATTGCCTTTTTAGAAGGGGTAATGAGGGTGATGAAACCAAGTTTTTTACCTTGACTATTTTTATTGTCTCGGTATTTTCCCACTTTTATCTGTTGAATATGATGTCCCAAAAAATCAAATCCTGGTTGACCATCTTCACTTAAATGGGAGTATAGCGTATGTGCTATTCGCGTCTTTTCTGGTTTCAATTCTAAGCCAATACCTTTGAGCCAATCTTTGATTAATTCCTCACACCTCTTAATGACCGTTAAGGATTCATTTAAAACCACAAAATCGTCGGCGTACCTAATACAGGTTACGCCAGATATTTCGCAGCCAAATTTGCTTTTAGCCCCTCTAATTTTCCCGGCTGAATTGACAGGAAACTCTTGGTTTATCAGGCTTTCTAATCCATGTAAGGCGATGGATGCCAATAATGGCGAAATTACACCGCCTTGTGGTGTTCCAGCCGTGGTAGCTGCAAATTTTCCTGAATCTATCACTCCCGATTTGAGCCAAGCTTTGATTTGTTGCCTGACTGAACCGTTCATGTTTAATTTCAGAAGTAATGCTTCCTGATCTATTCGGTCAAAACACTGCGAGATATCTGCATCTAAAACAAATTTAGATTTTGATACTATGCAGTTTTTGATATGTTTGATAGCATCATGGCATGACCTACCGGGTCGAAAACCGTAGCTTGATGGCTCAAAACGAGCCTCCCATTCCGGTTCAAGGGTAGCTTTCACTACCGCTTGTAAGGCACGGTCAAAAATAGTGGGTATCGAGAGCGGTCTAAATTCGGTTTTCCCTGGTTTTGGTATCCATATCCTCCGTGTAGGTTTGGATTTACCGTTAATGAATAGACCTTTCACCAAGTCAAGACGTGCTGCTGGGGATAGTGATTTAATCCCATCCACTCCTGCGGTCTTTTTTCCCTGGTTGTCTTGTGTTACCCTTCTTACCGCTAATGCCCTATTAGACCAAGACCTCATTAGGGTTTTCTGGAGTTTGCGAACTCGTTGAATATCACCACAACGTGAAGCGGCATAGATGCGTTTTTGCAACTTAAAAACATATCGCTCGACTTGTCGCCAGTTGATAGTCTTCCATCCCTCAGTATTCAATGTTGAATCTGATTTAGGCTTATTCATTGCTATTTACACCCCTATATACAGACACATTGCGGGTTACGTCTGCTTATCCCGGACATTACTCCATCCCTTTTCAGGCTTTGACCGTTATTTCGGTCTAGGCTTTTGCTTTTTAACCCATCCCTCCCAAATAAAGCTTTTAGCTTGACTGCTTACCTACATATCGACCACTATAGGAACTATAATTTGGGTTATTTCGTTCCTGATATCCATTGTTTTGAGTCTTTAGAGGGTGTCTATCCACCGGGGGTCTAGGAGGTACGCTGCTTCGGTTGCAAGATCCTAACAGTCCAAACCCCATGCCAGTTATTTCCAGCCCAAGGTGTGTCCGAAACACAAGCTTATATCCCTTGGTGAGATCTGACGATGGCTCAACGACACTTCGTTTACTCTCCCCATAAACTCTTGCTTGCAGTTGGTGCTTTCAGCAATTACCACCATTAACCGCTTTCATCCCCGCTTTACAGATTTGATAGTCAGTCTTCTCTGTAGGGGCTACCATTACTGGTAGTTTATGTGCTTTTAACCCCGCACCAGGGCAGTAAGAATTGGTTCTTTGAGAACCTCACTTACATGGATATCAAGTTGTCATTAGTAGAGGATTAAAGTGCGGACTCAGCCCCATAAGGGTTACTCTACTAAAGCCTGGAATCCCCCCAAGAAATGGGTTTCTCCAGAACGAATCGCACTTGCAGGTATCTCGGCTGTACCCCAAAGGTGCGTCCAGGTTTTGAGTTGAGTGACCAAACGAAAAGATACGCTTGCTGTAATTCAATCCAGATGCAACAACTTGACTATTAATTCAATTCAGATGCAACAACTTGACTATTAATTCAATTCAGATGCAGCAACTTGACTATTAATTCAATCCAGATGCAGCAACTTGACTATTAATTCAATTTAGATGCAGCAACTTGATTCTTAATTCAACTTAGATACTGTAACTTGACTATTAAATCAATTCGGATTTTGTTAAAAGGGCTAAAAATTAGCTAATTGTTGCGTCAGCTAAAGTCAGGCAAGTGCAGTATAAAGTCAGGCAAGTGCAGTATAAAGTCAGGCAAGTGCAGTATAAAGTCAGGGGTTTGCAGGGACTGCACTTTACCTGCAAATGCCTGTAAATATCCTGCAAATGCCTGACTTTTTCGGTCAAATTGCTGCTTTTTTGTGTCGAGCGTACATTTGCCTGTTGAGGCAGGTTAGGGCGGTTCTTTCTCGGTAGCAAGCAATGGTTTTGTCCGTACAAACCGGACTTTTACGTGCAGAGAAAAAATAATGCACCTTTATGAATGGGGCATTCTAGGGGTTAAGGCGCTTGATTTTTACCCGCTCTTCGACTGTACTGGTTACTCACATTGCTCCTGCTGTTGTGGCGGCTTTTGTGGCAGCACAGGCATCAATTGCCGCAACTTTCCCATCGCACTTGGGTAGCGAGCGATCGGCTTGAGTGACAGCTCGATCGCCCATGACGGAGCTCATAGAATCAAACAGGCGATCGGCTACCCATCTCGCACCGTAGCTTCAACTATTGAGGAGGATTTTGCGGAGGCAACCGACGCGGACCTTTCTTGCATCCACCGATGTTTTGGCGATCGTCGGCAAGGTAAAATTTGCCCAGTTCAAACAGCTTGTGAGTTCTCCGGCAACAACCGGAAAAGGCATAAAAGCTAATAATTAGTAATAAAAACTCATAGTTAGCTCATAAAGCCGATCGCCCATAGCTTCTGTCAGTGGTTGCCTCTTCCGTTTCAGAATTGAAGAGATAACCAGGGGCGAACACATAATTTTGCATAATTAATCATAATTTTGCATATTGCCACTCTTCGATTTTTCCGTGCTGGCAGGAAGAAACCAGGGGCGATCAGCTTGTTGGGTAGCCTGATCGCCCCTGGTTGATTCCCCGGTAAATTGATAAGGAATAAGGGAACCCCATTGTCAGGTATTAAGGTTATTGCTACTCGTATATTTCCCGATTTGTGCCAATGGGTATGTAAATCTGAGTGGAAATTCAAATTCAGGATTTTTATAATGTCTTTTCCTCCTTATCCCGAGCTACTACAAAAGCTCAAAGAAATTATCGAACAGTATCCAGAGCTAAAACCCGCCCTACAGCCAGTAATTGAATATATGCAACAAACACGCGACGCTTATATGAAAATGGTTTCAGAGAAAATGGAGGAAGAGATTAGAGAATAACGTTCGGCTGATGTTCTGGGAGTTTTTCACGTCAAAAGCCCCAGAACCCTGGATTAGAGTTGCGAGAGCGTGTTTATCAATTGCTTTAGGTAAAACTTTAATTGCTTATTAGCCTCGTCAGGCAGATCGTTAGGAATTTTTTGCTCAATAAAATTGAATGCTGTCACGTAAACCTTGCCTTCCACCCTCAAAGGAATTTTCATGCTTGCTTTGTACAGCAACTCACCATCTCCTAAATTTAGGCAGTGATGGATTACATACAAGTATTTTTTAAGATCCGTGGCAAACTGTTCTTTCAGTTCGGAAGACGGTTCTAACACGTATTCGGTAGCTTCTTTTGCCAAAATCTCTCGCTGTCGAGCGTTGAGCCAGCCTGCCGCTTGGTGGCTAAACTTCATTCTAATTTGAAACTCTTCTACTACATTTTTTACTTCCTCGAACCCTTGCCTATGGCGCGCTGCGCTTCTTTCCTGCTCTGCTGAGTCGAGAGCGAAATTCTCAACAATCTCTGCTAGTTGTAAACCCAAAGTTTTAACAATTCGGATGGCAAAATCCCTAGATACAGGCTGCTGGCGGAAAAAACGTCCAACTGTTTTGGGATCTACCTGAGCTAGCTCGGCAATGCGATCGTAGGTTAGAGGCTTGCTCTCATCGCCTTCCCCGCGTGCCTTGGCTTCTGTAAGCAGAGCGAGTCCGACAGTAGAGACTCGAATACTGCGAGGCTTGCGATTTTTACTCATAGATTACCTATCAAAATACCAACTACAGCCTTTCTCACTCTAGTGATTTACACAGAATCCCTTGATTGTCAAGCTTCTTAGCTTTAAGTATGTACTTCACCTTACCAATAATCGCTATACTTAGTAGGCTTTAACTGTCCTTTTAGGACAGAAAAGGAAACTTAGCAACTTAGCACTCTGTCCTCAACAGGTCTGGAATGCACTTATCAACTCGGCTAATCTGATAGTTAATCACTCAACCGCTTCTGTTATGAAGCTCTTACTCGATGGAAAAGCCATCATTTCTGAAGGGGTTGAACTAACAACTATTGAGGTACAAAATGAGCAACTCCCTAACACCCTTCAGCCTAGCAACAACCGAAAACACAAGTCAAGCGACTGAGGCTCCCAGCACTTCCAATAATTTTATTGCCACTTTTGCCTCCCTGCACCCGATACAACAACTCCAATACGGAGGGATTGCCGTGGCGACTATTTTGGCAGTAACTTTGCTAATTCGTTCGTTAACAGAACTGGTTAAAGCCTGCCATCGCAACTGATGTAAGAGACGGCTGATGCTTCCCACATCAGCCGCTTCTTAGGTGAGTATATCAGTTCTATAGGTTGCGATTAATTCTTTGAATCGACCGGGACATATTTTGTATTAGATCCAGGACAGTAGCACCCTCCTGGATCTAATGGGTGTAGTTAATAAGCGCGATGCGATCGCATCAACCTAATCCGCCACCTTCAGCAGTAGCTAGAGGGTAAAATGTTCAAACTGGAGTACAAGCAGCATATACACCGTATCCCCAGTTTATGAAGTGCAGCTTTAGACACGGCAATGCCTTGTCCCTATGCGGATTGATCGATCAGAGGTGTACTCCATAAACTTGCAATATGCGACTTATCCTGACCTAAAACGTAGATGGATGTATTGGCACAGTAATTTTAAAAACTGGCACAGTCGTTAGGCAGAGAGTGGCACATCCCCACTAGCACATCCTTATCAAGTCAGGGATGCTGTCTTCTGATGCACGAGTTTAGTAATGCGATCGCAACGAGTTTCATTACTCGGACATCTGTCAGTTGCTCTTAATCCTGGCTAAAACCGATGGTTGCAGTCTCAGTTGCACTTAATCCTGGTTGAAGCATAGGTATAGTGGGTGACAACCTTTCACATGAGGGGAGTTCCCAGTCGGAAGGCAATAGGAGAGCAAGCTGAGTTTTTCTGTACACGATCAGAAATGGTGATGCACGGGTTGTGACCTATTTTACCTGTTTTTCTTGCATCTGACGGACGATTGCGTGATCGCATAACCCAGCCCTCATAAATCTTTCGGCTTTTATTCAGGAAGCTCTGCTTACTCAAGGGCACCGCATCCAGAAAATTATACTTCCGGAATAACTCCCGTAGAGCTTGAAGATCTTTCTCAGTTTCCTTGCCATAGGCAATGCGATCGAAAAATAGCACTTAGGTCATCCTGAAAACTCATCTGGCTTTACGCCTGTCCTTTATTTAGCGAATTAGAATCCAGCTATGCAGAAACTGCTAAGAGTATACATAGTATTCTTTTGTAATAAATATATTACATAATATTATTTAGTGTAGCCTAAATAATATTATGTGCTGAACGAGCACCCAATCAAAGAAAGAGGCGAGCGCCATTGATGCCACAAAACTTTGCTTAGTTTTGTTGAAAACTTGCAAGTTTATAACTTATCAATTAGTAATTTTTAGCTAATGAATATACAAAATTTTTCTCCAGAAAATGCCCAGGATTATGCTGAAAAAGTGCGCTTGCTATTTGCTAGATCTGGGAAACCAACTGGTGAACGTAGAGGACGAGAACCGACTTCTCCTCAAAATTTGGCCCAACAAGCAGAAAGTCTATCTCCGGTATCGGCATCTTTAACCCAAGCTTTGGCAGTTCAGCAAACCGAGGCTGACCCAACAGTGCGCTTTCAAGTATCGGTGAAGCTATTGGCGAAAGCTCTAACTGATTTAGAAATTAGTGCTTATCTGTACCAAGCAGCACGATACGAAGAAGACGGAACTATTTCGCCTAACAATCAAAGCGGAGAACGATGTGCTGCTGACTTAGGGAGCATTGAAGAAAACCTTCAAGTTATATTGGCTAAAAAGGAAGTCAGTTCTCAAATTACAGAGCGAGGTGAGAGAGAGATAACAGATATTCCTACCGCTCGGATAGAGTTATCAAATACCGTGGAAGATACCCTTAATTTGATTTTAGAACGAGCTAGTGAAACTGGCGAATCGGCACTAAACAGAGTTATGGGTTTGGGCATAACAGAACTCGCTCAAGCTGTTGGTTTTGTGGGCATGGATATAGCTGGGGTATTAGGGCAATCTGAAAATGTTTCTCGTCTTTATAATGCGTTTCGCGATTTCTTCAACCGAGCTTATGAATCTGTTATGGAACTTTTGGGACGACAATTAGCAGAAACAGTCGCTAAGCAGGTACTTGAATGGATACAAGAACTTAAAGAAGGAGCTAACCTGATCGATATCGTAGAAAGATTTTACCAAACAGAACAGACAGCCGAGAATCTTCAACAGTTAGCAGATAGCAGTACAGCAAATTTAGAGCAATTTATTACCATTATTCAAAGCGTTAGCAAGCTCGATGCAGCTTACCGACAACAGATAAATTGGGCTGAAAAGGTACTGCAAGGTTTCAAGTGGTTTGGAACCTTATCAGCAGCAGCACTGCCTCAAGGTGAACTACTGATAGCAGCTTTGTGCATTACCTTGGGCGGATATGTAATATTAGTCGGTGCTGACTATGTAGATTCACCGAAATTAACGCTTCTGAATTGCGTGCCTGGGATACGTCATATTGTAGAAATTCATCTGGCAACTCACCAGTAAAAAAACAGCAAATGATAATTAATAACTACTACGATTTTGTACTGGTCGTCGATACCGTCCAGCGGGATAATCCAGGCAATCAGCAATTTTCAGTTAGAGTGTTAGAATCTCCTGCAGGGGAAAGCAAATTCCCTGAATTTGTATCACCACTATCTTCAAGCTTGCAGCGTAAAATTCGGCAGCTTGAAAATCGCCAATTAGACGAAAAAGATATCGTTAATATGGGAGAGCAACTTGCCGATTTTTTACTTCCCTATCCGGTTCGTCAGCTATTTTTAAATAGTCTCATTCGATTGCAATTCGATGAAGGATTACGCCTGCGTTTATTGTTAGATCCGAGTTTAGCTAGTATTCCTTGGGAATATCTCTATATTCACGAACTCACCGAAGCCAAAAACAGCCTGGGGTTCTGTGGTTTAAATCCCAAAATTTCGATTGTACGTCACGAATTACTTCCTGTTGGAATCAAGCTAGATATGGCTCCCAAAAAACGTCGCTTGTTTGTTGCTTTGGCCAGTCCTCAAGATGAAGAACTGCTGCGTTTAGATAAGGAGCGCGAGAATATCAATACTGCTTTGAAAGATATTCCAGGATTTGAGCCTGTATACGTGCCAGATGCAACCGCAGCAAAGTTACTGGATGAGTTGATTTCTGGAGCAGACATTTTTCATTTTGCTGGTCATGGCAAGTTTAAAAAATCAGTATCAGAAGAAAGCGGTGGATACATTTTACTGCTGGGTGAAGATGGAAAATCTGCTCCTATGCCAGCCGCAAGCTTGGCAGTTAATTTGCAATCTCGCGGCGTACAGTTAGTTTTTTTAGGTGCTTGTGAAACAGGACGGCGCGACGAACAAAATGTGTGGAGTGGGGTAGCCGTGGCGCTGATGGCAGCCGGAATTCCCGCTGTTGTGGCAATGCAGTACAAAATTTGGGATGAAAGTGCGATCGCATTCAGTCGAATTTTCTACAAAGCACTGGCAGCGGGATTACCTTTGGAACAAGCTGTATCGTCGGGTCGAATAGCTGTTTTCAACCGATGCAATTCTCTCCAAGATAAGCAATATTGGCGAGATTGGGGAGTTCCGGTACTGTACTGTCGACTTAGAGGTAATTTTGTTCTGCCAACTATTATGAATGACAATCAAAGAAAAACGTTGCTTGATGAACTTAAAGCTGGAAGTGACGCAGTTCAGGAGCAAAATAGTGTGGATAATTATAAAGCTAATCAAACGGGGAAATACAACATCAACATTGGTCAGACAAGTGGTTTACAGCAGGAAGTATCCAAGGCTGCTGTAGGTCAGATTATTGGTAGGCAAAAAGCACAATACATTGCCAACATTCAAGGTGATCACGTAAGAATTGGAGATGAAATTCACCCTCCTAAAAAAAATGACTGTAAGGATTCAGGTCACTGAACTCCTTGCTGGGCAAAGACTTTAGATATGGAGCTTGATACTAAATCAATCTCTATTCTCAATAAACCACGAAAAACTGTCACTTATCCTCGTTTATTGACAATTAACCACGAAAGACAAAAACCCTTATTTTGCCCTAAAACCCTTGCCAGACAAGCGTTGGAGCCGCAACTTTTTAGACCTGAATCCTTACAAATGACTTTGAGTAGAAAACTTGTGGAATAAATTTAAGTTTAAACAATGACAGTATTAGAAGAACTAATTCCAGTTATCGATCGCATTCTCAGACAAGGTTCTCTAACCGAGTCGGACCGGGCTGAGTTGCGCCAGGTATTGAGTGAACCAAACCTGCAACAGTCAGCGAAGTATATCATTAATATTCAGCAAGGAAAAGATATTAAGGTAGGCGAGCACACTTACCAGGGTGCGGATGCTGAAACTATTAAGCAAGCGTTGCGTGAGGTTCTGCAAGAGAAACAAAAAGCCAAACGTCCGAACCTTGAAGAGAAGTTCCTGAAATGGGTAAAAGAGGATGTAATAGAGCCACGTCTAAAAGAATTACGAAACAGCGTTGAGCCAATCAACCCCGACAAGGAATGGCAGCCAGACCAAGTAAAACCCTCTAAGCGGGTAAATCTTAGCGAGGGTGACATAAAAAAAATAACCGATATGAGCATCTTGGGTAAATTTGAAGACGTACCGAAGCTTCTAGTTTTAGGTGAACCAGGAGCAGGTAAAACAACAACACTGTTTCTGCTAGCAGAAGTATTGCTCCAGCAAGCAACTAACGATAGTGGTTCTCCAATTCCAGTTTACCTGAAACTTTCGTCTTGGAAAAGAGGAAAAAAAACCATGTTTGCTTGGTTGGTAGAAGCGCTAAGCAAAAAACAGTATCTTTACGGACTTAGTAAAAAAGATCTGGAGAGTTTATTAATCGAACATAAGCTTTTGTTAATCCTAGATGAACTTGATGAATTAGAAGAAGATTGCCGGATAAACTGTGCAGAAGCCCTTAATGAACTCTTAAGTAAGGGCGAATACCTACCTGAAATAGAGACTTCATGGTCTCCTCGTAAATTATTAGTATCCAGCCGTCTGCAGGAATACGAAACTTTAGGATTTAAGCTAGAATTGAATGGGGCAATTTACTTACAACCTTTCAACGCTACACAAATTCAAAGATATTTAGCACACAGGGGATACGATAATTTTTGGCAAACTCTACAAGACCAAGATTCCGCTCAATTGCTAGATGTTCTGGGACGACCTCTTTTCCTTTGCATAGTATGTGATGCTATGAAAAAAATATCTATTGATGAATTGAATAAATTAAATTCTTGGGAGGAGCGTCAACTATATTTATTCATATCTTATATTGCATGGTGTTTGCAAGAACAAGATGACTTACAACAAACAGAAAATATACGCTTGCTTATATGGCTTGCTTCCCAATTAAAAGAACACGGTCAAACGGATTTTTTTATAGAAAGTATACAACCCTCTTGGCTGCCTGATGGAACTAAAAACTTGTATTTTTTCCTTGTTGGATTAAGCATATTTTTAATATTTATTTTCCCCCCTTTTATTGCTTGTGTTTTTATTAAAACTTTAGATATTTTTTGGTTGGGGGGATTTATGATTGACAGTCTTGTTACTGCACTAGCAGCTATTTTTATGTCAAAAAAAATAAAATTCGTTGAGGAAGATATAATAAACATTATAGGCTATAGCTTAAACTTACGCTCTTATTGGATAAGAGAGCTAAAAGGGAAAAGAAGCCTCACACTTGCTGCTACCCTATTTGGTGTAGGCATAATAGTTTCAATTTTAAACAGTATTCCATTTAAGTCGATTAAAGTTGTTTGTTTAATTCTATTGTTAAGTTTTTTAATATGGGTGTTTGCTCGCATAAATGGGCGTGAAGTACGGCAAAAAACTCTTCCAAATCAAGGAATTTGGAATTCAGCTAGAAATGCAGCTTGTGTAGCGGTATTTGTCCCTATTGTTTTCGCTATGGGTCTTTCTATTTCTCTTTCTGCCAAGTTGTTGATTTCTCAATTCCTACCCGGTCTATTGATGGTTGGTCTACCTGTCGGATTAACATGTGCCCTTTTCTGTGGGGGTTTAGCCTGTATTCAGCATTTTATCCTACGTTTGATTCTTCGGTGTCATGAGCATCCGTGGAACTATGTCGAATTTCTGGACAATGCTGTAAAACTAAAATTGCTCCGGAGAGTCGGTGGTCGTTATGAGTTTATGCACTCCCTATTAAAGGAGTGCTTTGCTCTACTGGGTCAACGCATCTAATTTCTAAATTCCCATATAGCGTCTGAGTAGAAAGAAAAGCGCTACAGGCGGAAAAACCCTTCTTAATAAACAACAAACAATAAAGCCGAGTTATTGTTTTAGAACCCCTCGTTATTGACAAGATGCGTTTACACTGCTTTGCTATGCTCAACAATTTAATTTAGTTAACTAAATTAAATTAATCTAAAATTTTGCAATATTAAATAAAATATTCATTATCATAAATTTACTCAGGTGCGCTGCTTTTATATTCTAGATAATGTAAATTAAGCGAAAAGTTAGGTAAAGATGAAACTTAAGCACTATTTAGGCGCACTTTTGATGGCAGGCTCGGTGGTAGCTATCTCCTTCCCTGCGGATGCGAACCCTGGGCTACGGTTAGGTCAACGGTTGGGTCCACAGCTTGTTAAAGGGTTGGCTCCTTCGTTTGGCAAAGCTGTAAGTAAGGCTAATATTGGCAAAACTATAAGTAAGGCTAATATTAGAGTAACTAATTTGGCTACCCGAGCTCAGGTAGATCTAATAAAGACGGACCTAAGGAACCCAAACTCAATAACGAATAAGATCATCACCACCATCGCATCGAAAGTTCCACGACCAATACAAACGCCAGACATTACCTCTGAGTTACCACAATTAGCAAGTCCTTCCTCTGTAGCAGCAAGTCCTTCCTCTGTAGCAGCAAGTCCTTCCTCTGTAGTAGCAAGTCCTTCCTCTGTAGTACCAACACAACCAACGGTATATGAAGAGGAGTTAAAGGAACATACAATATCCCGATCCGTAATAGGAACACGGGCAATAATAACGGGTTCTAGTGGAGCATTTGGGTTTTACAATTCCCAAAATGTAAAGAGTGAAAAGCCACCGATTGGATTTAGCGAGTTTCAGAGGGTATTTGAAAAGGCGGTCAGGCAGTAACAAAGCTCACTCGGTGTACGCTGCGAATAAGTAGTACACAGCACGCCCGTGAGCGACATGAGTAAAGCTTATCCCAGCAACTTGACTAGCCATCAATTTGAATTGCACGGGCGAGATGATTCCCGCCCCACTACCCGGTGGTCGTCCGCGTGAAGTCGATATGTGGGAGATTCTCAACGCCATTTTCTACATCCTCTGTGAGGGGTGTCGTTGGCGGGCCTTGCCCGGTGACTTTCCAGCGAAAGCAGACGGTGTACACCTACTTTCGCAACTGGCGTAAAGATGGGACTTGGGTGAGGATTCATGACACGTTACGGGATTGGGTGAGAGTAGAACAGGGACGCCTCCCCGTGCCCATCGTCCGCCATCATCGATAGTCAAAGTGTCAAGAGTGCAGCGGGGGTGAGTCAATCAGTGGGCTACGATGCAGGCAACTAACTCCTGCACAAATATAGCCTGGGCATTTAGTTATCCCTCTTTTGTCAGTTTCGGCAGAAAATAATCTGGGATGGTTATATCATAAGACTTTTACCAAAAACCTTAATTTCAGCCATTCTGTTAGAAAATAAATGCTCAAATCCGATCGCTATCTACAGTTGAAAATTTGGTTCTCATTTTTAATTTCCCAGAGTGACAAAAGAGGGTTATTTACTTAGTTTTACTTGCTATCACTGAACTGCCCGACACTGGCTAACTCATTACCAGTCGGGCTTCTTGCTGTTTTCGTTCAAGCGTGAACTTGAGCAAATTTGGTACTCATCATTGGAGTTATGGTATTTACTCACAAAAATAGCCACATTGAAACAAGCTGTAACAGCCTTTAAATGTCGGAGTGGTATCGAAGGGGTTGCTGAATAAAGGTATGATAAACTTATAGTGTGATCGCAGACAAGCGAAAATGATTTCTTTGATTTTGATACGGAACTGGAACATCGGCAAATTTTAGATAGTGAATTAGTAACTGAATTGAATATCTTAGCATTTGTTCAGATTGAGAATAACAAAGACTTTTTCGTTTTAGGCGAGCCAAATAATGTCTTAATCTTGTATTTTCACCCTCAACTCTTATCATATATGTTTTGCTAATAATCTGATCTCCATCAGGAATAAACTTAGGGTAAACTTTCCATCCATCTGTCACATAAAAATGGCATTTCCATTTATTAACAATCTCCCATAGTGGTTCAAAGGTTTTGGCACTATGGTCGCCTAAAACCCATCCTAGAATACCTGGTTTAAAATGGTCTACTGCTGTCCATAACCAGGTTTTTTTTTTTTTGAGCCAACAAATGTTTCTAATTCATCTAATTCTCCCACTTGTGGAGTTATTTCTGCCTCATAAAAATCTGGCAAGAGTTTTCCTACTTGTTTGACCCAATTAATGATTGTCGTATAATGCACATTTTTGACTCTCCCAATTGCTCGAAAACCCAGACCATTGACATACATTTTGAGACATTCACGTTTCACATCTTCAGAATAACCTTTATGAGGTTGATAGCCCTCTATAAATTGTCTGCCACAACCGACACAAATATAATTCTGTTTACCTTTTTTATGACCATTTTTATTAACATGAGTTGACTGACATTCAGGACATTGCATAAGCTCTGCGTTTTTTGAAGTGTTATTTTTTGGCGCTCGCACTCTCAAATCATCCTACCCTAATTCACCAACGCCAAATTTAGAATTGTTCGCAAATTACCACAACCTTCATCGTCTTGACCCTGCTCCAGAACTTGCGGGGGAATCGGCGGCGGATTACCTCGCAAATCTAGTTTTTCCAAATTTTTCAGGCTGCGAATTGCCTCCGGGATTTCAGTAATCTGATTATGAGGGAGGCGAAGCTCTCTCAGATTCGACAGTTGACCGAGCGCATCTGGGATAGAGGTAATCTCATTGTTACCGAGGTCAAGCACTCTCAAATTCGACAGTTGACCGAGCGCATCTGGGATAGAAGTAATCCGATTGTTACTCAGGTTAAGCACTCTCAAATTCAATAGTTGACCGAATGCATCTGGGATAAAAGTAATGTCATTGTAACCGAGCTGAAGCCATGTCAGATTCAAGAGTTGCCCGAACGTATCTGGGATAAAAGTAATCCTACTGTTTCTAAGCGAAAGCCTTCTCAGATTCGGTAGTTGGCGGAGCATATCTGGGATGGAAGTAATGTTATTGCAAGTAAGCTCAAGGTCTATCAAATGCCTACACTTGACAATCTCCAGTGGCAATTCCTTCAACCCCATTTTGCACAAATTCAATTCCTTCAATTTTTTCTCGGCAGTCCACTCAATTCGCTGTACTGCTTTCTCTAGGCCCATGTCCTTTACCTCTCAGTAATATCCATTTTATGATGACCAGAATTTAGCCTGTTGGAAAAAATGGATTTATCCCATTTAGGACTTGTAACAGCGAAAGCAAGGTATTTTCGACCCCTGGGCTTGAATCACTACTACTTGATCAGGATAAAGCTATTTCCCAGCCTAAGCCCTGTAACCCTTGCTGCTAAATCAGGATATCCACATAAACTGAGCCAGGGCGTGGAACTGCTACAGCTTCATCAGATAAGTGAATTTGCACCTCTTCGGAATCTTGATAGTGAGCTCAAGGTTATTTGCCCAGTTAATTGTCCAGTGAGCGACTGGACTAATCAGAGTTACAATTTATCCAGTACCAAACTGGACATACTGGACATATGGAAACTTACCCGATCGCAAGCCTGCAAGAGCGCTACAACCTAAGCAGCAAGCAATCTGTGTACGATCGCATAAAAGCTTTATCGATCAAACCAGTAGCCCGAGGCAAAATATCCAGCGAGCAACTGGACAAACTGGACAAACTGGACAAGCACCTAAAATCTGGCGGCACTCTATCTGATTTTGAGAGCAGCCGCACCGAAATCATGCCAGCAGCCATCGAACCTGCGGCCGCAACAGCTATAAATCAAGAGAGAGAGAATTTTCTCGAACTCATTGAGGCGATCGCCCGACAGATTGCAGCAACTCGCGACCCTCTGCAACATTATGCAGCGTTGGAACAGGCGATCGCCTCGGGTTGGATTCTATCGACAGCCGAAGTTAGAGCGCTCATCGGAGTTAAGCCCAGCGGCGATCTATTCAAGCGGGGCGCTTTTGCATTCATCCGAGCCGACAAAATTGGGAGTCAGGCTGGATGGAAGGTTGAAAAAATATGAAATTTTAAGGAGCTCGCTTTGAATAATGGTTCTTCAGCACCGGCGAAGTTTAATCGCTCATTGGGGTATAGCCGCACTACGGGCAAAATAGGACACGACGTAAAGTTTTGTAAATATAAGACAAAATGACTTGAAATAGCAAAGCTTGAAATGTTTAGCAGTAAAAGATGGACGCTGTTTGGGTCTGTACGAAGGCAGAGTATAACTAATACTCTGCCTTCTCAAACTTGGTTGAAGAGTCAGCTAATTTAGGATGCTTTTGTGCTTGCAAGCTTCCTCGGAAGCAAAGTCGCGACTTATTTGTTACGTTTCTTAATCTCACGTCCTCGGAATGCCGGTATCTAGGCTTTACCCCTTGTAGACCTCATCGTCTGATCGCGTGAAGTTTGCAAACCTTTGTTGAACAAAAGCTCGATTTCCTGTTGCGTGAGTATCTTGGTCTGGCTGTGCCGTTCTATTTTCATGCAGGCGTGTATACTCGACCCGATACCACAAAGTTTGCCACAAATGCCGCAAATACTGCATCGGTCGGGGGTATTTCTTAACGTGGCAGTACAGCTCACTTCGGGCGTAGAATACACAGCATCCGTCGCTTGGTTCAAGACGGGACTGAAGAAAATTAGTCCGTTTCTCGGCTGAACGTCATACAGCACGATAGCTGCACCAACATCCGAATAAATGCAGGCGCAGCAGCCGAAGCATTATTGGCTGTCTGTGGCGATGAGGGAAAGGAGGTACAGGCAAGTAGTGTGGAAAAACCCGGGGGGTGAGTTTTTCCGACACTTTAGGGCTAAGCATATCGCAGTGTTTGAGGAGGGCGATCGCAATCTTGTTGTGATGGAATAGTTTTTGAGAATATCAGATAATTGAAGCGGTGGGGACTCAGCCGTTTCAACCGGCAAGGGCCGTGGCATCATTAATCTTCGCCGATCGCATAACTGGCGATCGCTCTCATCCTCATCACCGACAGGAAAGTGAAAACCTCAACAGTTTTTCAGAGGCGATCGCCCCCTGGGAAATAGTATCGAAACTGCACTGCTTTTCCTAGGCGCGAATAGCGCTGTACAAAAATGACAGAAGCTTTTATTCCTTACCTGCTGAATATAGCATCAAACCCTAAAGAGCCTCATTCGCTTGCATCGCTAAGGCGATCGCTAATTTTTCCCTCAACTGCCGAAATAGCTACCACGCGGGGAGAAGCTAAATAGTTCTTCGCCGTTGGATCGCCGCTTCGCCCTTTGAAATTGCGGTTGGTCGCATAAACCCCTGTCTCTTCTTGAGTGAGTATCCCAAGTCCGGCATTAATACAAGCGCCACAGCCTGATTTGAGAATTGTGGCTCCCGCCGCTTCAAATATTTGCATATACCCTAAATTCTCAGCCTTTTGGCGCACCTCAAAAGAAGCGGGTACGATAAAAAGACTCACACCAGGAGCTATACGGCGACCTTCAAGCACCTCAGCAGCTTGAGCGAGGTCGAAAAGTTTTCCCCCGGTGCAAGAACCAATAAAAGCTTTGGTAATAGGAATTTCGCCTAACTTGCTAATACCAATTACTTGGTCTGGTTTGGGGGGACGAGCGACCTGCGCTCCCGCCGACATTACCTATCCGACCGACTTAGGACTATTAAACAGAGCCAGAGTTCATACAGAAAAAATCCTAGACATCCTGTATAAACAAATCAAAGAAAAAATCCATAAAAAACCAAGAACCTACCGTAATCTAGCAAGAAAAGACTACTTAGCAGTAGCCAAACAAAGACGACCCACCCGCAACAAAAGAAGACAGGCAATTAAAAAACAGCTTCAATACATCAAAAGAAACGCTTCTCATATTGAACAGCTAATTGATGCGGGTGCGACTCTAGAAGCTTTGAACAAAAAGCAATATAAAACCTTGCTAGTTCTCACAGAACTCTATCGCCAACAGCTCTGGCTATTTGAAAATAACAAACAGAGTATTGAGGATAGAATAGTAAGTTTGAGCCAACCCCACATCCGTCCCATAGTCAGGGGAAAAGCAGGGAAAAGCGTAGAGTTTGGAGCCAAACTATCAGCCAGTTGTTTTGAAGGATATGTATTTCTAGACCGAATGAGCTGGGATAGATTTAACGAATCAGGGGACTTAAAAGCACTCTTTAGAAGCATATCATAGGTTCACGGGTTACTATCCAGAGTCGGTTCATGCTGATCGCATTTACCGAAATCGGGAAAACCGAGCATGGTGTAAAGAAAAAGGAATTAGAATCAGTGGGTCGCCCCTAGGAAGACCGCCAGCAAACGTCAGTAAATCAAAAAAGAAGCAAGCCGCTGATGATGAAAGAATTAGAAATGCGATAGAGGGAAAGTTTGGACAAGGTAAACGAAGATTCGGTCTGAACCCTTGTGATGGCAAAACTTGATAATACATCTGGTACAGTTATTGCAATTACTTTTTTGGTAATGAACCTTGCTACCTGGTGGCGTCGGGTTTTTTGTGTGTTTTTATGTCTATTTGGAAAAAGAACGCCTGTTTTTCGGTTAAACCCACATTCCGCAGGTAGATTAGGAAAGGAGATAATATTTACGGCAAGGAGCACCAAAAAACTGGAGAATCCATAATCGCTCTGACGTGAGATTGGTAATGTGTTTGGTGTTCTCAACCGTCAACAAATGAATCGACATAAAACATTGAAAAATCCATCGCAGGGTGGGTTTCGTGGTAGGTTTACCAACTTGATTATCAACCGTTTGATTGGCTGTCTCCAGAGCTTGGCGGAGTGCCCGTTGACCTAAACTATAAACCAATAAGCATAAACCCATCACCATTGCCATTGCTGCAACTCGTTGAGGAGTGTTCAGAAAGATACTTGAAGTAAAGAATAGCGGATCTTTGAGAAACCGAAAACCGCGTTCGGTGGATTGCTGTGCCTTGTATTCCTTGAGGACAGACTCATCGCTGAGAATTTGCTCATCCAAGACATTAGTTGCCAGGATGAACTTGCCAGCCCGTTGAATCTCCACCTCAATAGCCTTAGGTTTAGAGATGAGAGTGGCAGATATTTGATAATGTTTGTGCCCCACCTGATCTTTGCGTGGTCTACCACGTCGTTGGTGCTGAACAATTTCCAATACTTGCAGATCGTCTAGTTGATGATAGGGTAGTTGTTGTGAAAATGCTGTGGCGGCTTGGATGGCATCAGGTTTGCAAGCAAACTGTTGACTAGATAACTGTTTCAATTCTGTGGTGGCGATCGCCAACTGTTTAGCTACACGTTTTGCTAACAGTTTTTTGTCAGATTCCAGTCTGGCTTGACTTTCAATTACTAACCATCGTTGTTGAATTCCCGCATAAGTATTGCCACAGGCGGCAATCTTGTATGTCGGCATCGAACTGGCGACGAAGGCATCAGGTTCTATGTCTAGCAACAATTGTTTGGCACTCGTCAAGGTGGCAGGTACCCTCGATACCCATCGTAACTGTTCCATTTGAGCCAGGTTGCCTGCGGTATAAAGTGCAGCATCAGCAACAAATAAGGCATCAATATCCCATTGCTGTCTGAACTCCCGTGTGAGTTGGGCAAATATTGCCGAGTCAGTTTCATTTCCATCCCCCACTCTCAAATACAAGGGAATATCTCCGTCCCCACTGCACATGAGATCTACGATAAATTGCTTCAAATCCGGGCGGTGATCTCTGGAATAGCCTTGGGTGATGTGTATTGATCCTGATTCGACTGTTTCATCCTGCTGTTGATAATCTCCATCAACGTGGAATGAACTTGAATCTAGATGTAAGCTGTTGATGTTTACTCCAAATTGACGTGCTGCTGACAGTGCCACTGTCACAAATATTTCCGTCAATCCCGAATCATGTAATTTGTCTAATATCCGCCCCAAACGGTCGTCATTGAGGTGTTCTGCTCTGATTCCTTCCCCCAATAGATGCTCTGTCGCTTTCCCCACGAAAAATTTTTCAAATAGGTACAATGGTGCGCTCACAAAGCCCAATCCATTCAGGAGCATGGCTTTGACTACTTGCCCTGGACTAATGATTTCTTGTGGATGTGTGCCTAGCTTTCGATCAATCTGTTGGACTAATTCCATCTCATCGCAGATCCCTGCAATAATTCCACAGTGGTCAATATCCTGTACTCTAATATCTGATGCTCTAAAATTTTCCATCCTTTTAAAATACCGGATTTTGCGATCATACCTGCGGAATGTGGGGTTAAAGATAATCTACAATTATAATTGGGTGGAAGCGATACAGAAAAACCTATGTTTAGTTGAGTTTGAATATATCGATCGCTCCTGTTCTTAGTTTGCGATCGATTATTCAGCAAGCCCTAATTAACGAATTACTGAGGCAACGCTATAAAAACATTCAAAACATAGAGTCAAGCATTTCGGTAAGGTCCTGTTGGTTGCGCCCCCGGTTGTCGTCATAAATCATGAGCGTATTTAAATTCCTGTGCCTGCTGAGTTTCTGAACTTTCCGCACATCCCCATCTGTTGCGTCCAGCGCCGCTGTGATAGCGCTGTGTCGGATGCGGTGAGGGGACATCTGCTTTTTGATACCAGCCTTTTCGCTATAACGGACAACCATCTTGCAGATACCGTCGCCGCTAAGTCTGTGTCCGCTGTGAGCGGAGTCAAGTGCTATAAAAAGCGGACTATCGGGCGCGCAATTTCCCCTTCCTTCCAACCAATCGGCGATCGCCTGCACTGTTGCAGAACCCAAATCGATCGTCTCAGCTTGCGTACCGCGTCCCTTACCAAGAATTCGCAAAGTCTTACCGGCAGGATCAAAGTCACAAACACTCAACTGACTGATCTCATTTCGTCTCAAAGCATTACCCCACAGCAGGCGCAACAAAGCATAATCACGCTTGCCAGCTTTTGTTGCCAGATCGCACTGCTGCAAAATCCGCTCAAAAGTCTTAGTATCAACGCCCGTGGTATCTCGGTAGCGGACAATTTTCTCTCCCTTGATATCCTCCAAACTGTAATGACACACGCCGAGCTTGCGACCCATTTCCACCAACGATTTAACAGCCGCCAGCCGCCGATTAACAGTCGCTTCCTTCAACCCCTTGTCGATCAGCTTAGCTTTGTACTTCAACACCACCGACACAGCCTGACGCTCTTCCAGGTGCAAAAACTCCAAAACGTTATCAGGACAGGCGGACTTTCCCGTCATAGTTTTTAAAAAATCATTGACATCCCTCTCATAGGCGCGTCGTGTATTTTCAGAGCGTTTGTCAGCTAAAAGTTGTTTGAGCACGTCAGGGTCAGTGTCTAAAGTGTCGAAATGTCTCGAAATTTTGGCATCGAGGGAAGCTTCCAGGCGGGCTATCGACAGTTCTGGTTTATTCATTTTATGCCTTTGAAAAGTGACGTTCCCGATGGCTCGTCGGAACTGGAAGCCGGAGCGCGAGGAACACTATTTTGAAGTCGGGCGATGGGGTCTAAATAAGCACTATCCGCTGGGGTTGGTTGGTGGCTGTTCGGGTCGGATAGCCTTGGAACCTGCAAGATAAATCTCTTGTTTAGTGGCATACCCGGCAGCTTGACCACCGCTGAGCACGCCCGGCACGGCATCGCCCGTTTTTGGGCATTGCTGACCCAGTAGCTCGACTTCTCACAGAGCTTCATGCCTCAGCTTTGCCATACCCGCCGCATTTGCTAGACCCGCCATTGTCCTAGTATGGGACAGGATTAATCCGAACATTTTGGCTTTCCTGATGTTGGACAGAGCGCTTTGAAAAAATTCACCCGCCGCGCTGCATCGGCCCGCCCAGTTTGTGAACTCGTCACATACCAGAGTCATAGGTTGAAAGCTGGGGTTAGGTTGCGACTCAATAATTTTGTATCGGCGACGAACTTCTGACGCAAACCATTCGAGCGAACGATCGCGTCGTAGTTCATCCCGCCACCGACAACCTCACATCCCTGCTACGCTCCAAACGCCGCGTGCGGGTCACAAACGATAACTTGATACCCACACTCCAATCGGCGCTTGACTTCTTGCTCGGCAAAGGTAGTTTTTCCACTGCCGGGAGCGCCATAGATTAGCACGCTGGGGTAGTTGGTGAGGATAGGCATGAGGGACCCATCTACCTGTTCTGGTTCGATAGCCCCTGGTGTTTGCCTGTTGCTCTACTTTGTCGCTGGGGTTGGTTGTGGTGTCGAGCGTCGCCGTTCCCGTCAAAGCGGGTTGTTGCTCCTATCGATAGCCAAAGATTCGAGATAAGCTGTTTGGATTTCACCCTCAAACGCCACCTCGCCCGCCTCTTTAAGCTTCTTGTACCGCTGCTGAGTTTGTGCCATTAAATAGGCAGATTCAGCAGCAGCAAAATCCAACTCGTAAGACTTATTCTTATACTCTTTGATTCGCTATCTGATTGGCTCTTCCCCTCTTTACGAGCGATAAGCATCACTGTTACCATGCCACCAATTGCCAACAGAGCCAGCAAGATTTTGATGCCACCTTGCACCGCGCTCAATCCCTTTGAATTCAGCTTTTGCGGGAACTAACCAAGCTGGGCGAGATTCGATTCTGTTGCCAATTTTGAACTCGATTCGGTCGTTGAAGGGCAAGGCAGTTGCACCCGCCAAACCTATCAATCCTAAACCTAACAATCCCGAAACAATCACCTGATTTTTGCTACTCATGGATCAAAATACTCCAAATATGTGACACAAACAAAACCACCGTAGACCATCACTAAAGCAGCACTAAAAATTAGTAACTGGCTATTTGATATTCAACAAAATAACCCATCTTATAAACAGCGCGTCCAAAAGATTAAATTAAATGACTTAGACTTTCCTGAAAAAGCAAGTATTGTGTTTAATAAAAACGTTGATTAACAAATTTTTAAATTTCGACCTAAATTACTGATAGTGCTGCCACTAACTATTACACTTTTGTGAATAAATTTATCAAATAATTTTACTGGTTTGCTAAGTAAATTGAGACGGCGCTTGCTCATTTTTTTTGTGAGCCGACCTTGAAAAAAATAAATTATTTATACGTTTTTTTCTAAAAATTAGTACAAAAAAAATGAGCGCTGTCGCGCCAAAAAATAAAGTATCGGAGATAAAAAATGGAACTATCACAGACCAACATCTATTACTTCAATAATTTAACCTGCGTCCACCAAACAGAAAACCAACTCTACATCATGGGTAGGGAAACAACTCTTGTACTGAATTTTCAACAAACAAGCTATCAAACAATCGACAAAATAATCCACGCTCTGCGACTTTTGAGAGACAAAAAAGTCCTAGACAGAAAGTCAATTATCGAGCAAGAGCTGCTGGCCTTAAACTTCCAATTCCCTCTCGAAAGCAGCAACCGTAGCAACAACGACACCAACAATGGTAGCAGCAATGGTAGCAGCAATCAAAACTGCGAGCTAAAAATCGACTGGTAATTCAATTATGCCGGAGAGACAAGTTTGTTTCTCCGGCAGCCAATAGCA
>JAUBST010000028.1:0-110115 GCA_036702215.1 Microcoleus sp. F6_B6 | reverse complement strand
GCGGTTTGATTTCGCCTTTGAAGGTTCGTATCTGGACTCTTCAAGAATCCCCCTGATTCATCAGTGGGGAGTATCAAATACTGAGAGAGACACTGCGTTCTTCGAGAGTGGCGACAGAAGATGTTAAAAAGCTTTTCCTGCAATTGGATACGGATGGAAGTAAGTCGCTAGATCGAACTGAGATTATGGAGCTGTTAGGGCTAATCGAAGATCTGACAACAGGCGAACGTAGCTCTGAAGAAGTCAGAAGCTACATCACTGATTATCTGTTCAACATTCTTGACAGCGATAAAAATGGCACTGTCGATTTAGCAGAGCTAGAAGAGTACGTATCAACCTATGGGTTAGTTGCCAACCTGAACGTCGGCTCTGCTACTGCATCCCCAGTTGGAGCATAAATGGCGATCGCCCAGAGTTGATATTAATGGAAGTAACAAAATTTATAAAACTTATGTTACTTCCAAGTTCAAGAGAGGAGCAATTTATAGATTACTTTTCTCCACTGTTCCTCCATTTTTCTCTTTAAAAACCTAGTTCTGGAATGAACTTGTTAGATATCAAAATCGGGAGAGTGTAGCAAATGTCACGTTATAAAATTAGAGCAATTATCCTGACAGCAGTCGTTTGTGTTGCCGTGGTATGGACGACTCCAGTGCGATCGCAGGAGCAAGAACAAGAGCCAGCTCAAGATGCCAACACTCCAAAGGTGGAACAAGTTGAACCAGAGAAACCGGCAGACCCCAAAGCAGCAACAACTACCAAAGATATTAATATTCCCGTCGATGAACTCAAACTTCTCCTGAAGCCGCTCACTCTCGAAGAACTCCGAGACGAGGCAGCAGCGTGGATGCTTGTACTCCAAAACAAAGCCCGCGAAATCAGCGAAGCTGAAGTTACCATCAAGCGCCAAAATCAAGCCATCAGCCAACAACAAGAAGGCGTTGATGCCCTAGAAAAAGCCAAAAAAGCCCTCGAAGCAGCCGAGCAAGCTCAAAAAGGTGCTGCCCCTGGTTCACCGCAATATCTAGAAGGAACGAAAAAGGTAGAAGAAGCCAAAGAAAGCCTTAAAAAAGCTCAGTCAGCAGTCGAGAAATCGAACACAACCAAAGCCGAATTAAAACAAGACGAGACATCGAATAAGACGCTGGAAAAAGCTCAAAAAACCGGCAACTTAGAAACAGCCAAACAAACTCTCGATCGAATAAAGACCGATCGATCTCAAACCGTTGCTGAATCTCTAGCTTATGAAGAAGCGACTAAAAAGATCGAAAAACTAGAAGCAGCCATCAAACAATTCGAGTCCGCCCAAGCAGCTCAAAAAGGTGCCGAGCCCGAGTCACCGGAATACGAGCAAGCCACCCAGCAGCTAGAAAAAGCCGACGAAGCCCTCAAACAACTGGTCAAAGATATTGGGGGTACTGCAACAGAACAATCGTCCCAAGAGGTAGACAAGGCCACAGCCGCCGTTGAAAACACCGAAATTAAAAACAACGGGGAAGAGAAAGTGGCTGGAGACCCGGGAGTCGTCAACAACCAACAGAACCTCCAACAAAAACAACAGGAACTCAAAAAAACGACCGAAAATTTGCAAAAGAGTACCGATGCGGAGTCTGCAGCAAAGAATCAACTCGTGGTCACTGTTACCGAACTCCAGTCGCAGCTAACGGCGATCGACGATCGCTTCAACGCCATCTTAGAAGAACTCGAGAAAAAAGGTGGCGATGCCAAGTCCTACCGCCAGTACACTCAAGCCGTTATGAGTATCGACGTAGATACCAAAGATACCCAAGGTTTGGGCGTGCGGCTTCTGGCTTGGGCAAAAGCTGAAGAAGGTGGCCTGCGCTGGGCGGGCAATACAGGGAAGTTCGTCGGGATTGTGATTGTTTCCATCATTGTCTCTCAAATCTTCGGCGCCATCCTCTACCGACTGATGAAGCTATTCGGCGGCACATCGAGAATCATGCGCCAATTTATCGTGATGCTTGTCAAGCGCGGCGGAGTTGTTGTAGGGTTTCTAGTGGCTCTGACAGCGCTGGAAGTCAGCCTCGGTCCAGTTTTAGCCCTGGTTGGGGGTTTGAGTTTCATCTTGGCCTTCGCCCTGCAAAGCAACCTGGGTAACATAGCCAGCGGCTTGATGATTATGGCCTACAAACCTTTCGATGTCGGTGACGAAATCAAACTCGGCGAACTCTGGGGATGGGTAGAGTCCATCACCTTAGCTAACACGAAAATCAAAGGTCTTGACGGTCAGATGTTTAACGTTCCCAACAACACGGTTTGGGGCGACACAATCGAAAACCTGAGTCACAGTGAAACTCGCAAATTTACACACTGGTTGCGGATTGGCTTTGAGGAAGACTTGGGTAAAGTGGAGCAATTGCTAGTAGAAATTCTCAAATCGCATCCCAAAGTTTTGGCCTATCCAGCCCCCAGCACCCAAGTGTGGAGCATTGAAGACTATTACATCAGTCTCAAGGCCGATGGGTGGGTGAACAAAGAGGATTTTTGGACAGTCCATTCAGATGTAATCCGGATGATTCGGCAAGGGTTTTACAAAGAGGGTATCCAACTTGCTGCTATCCCCAAAAGTATGGATGTAGGAGAACCAGATAATAGTAATGGCAACATTCCCTATCTTGTTTCGGAAACCTCTGTGCATCGGGAGGCAAATTTGCTTTCAGATAGCCCTAAAGATTAACCAAGAAAAATACACCAATGAAGTTAGACAAGTTTGTACTAGCACAAAATATGGCATTTCTAATAGCCATTCCACCACAAAGTAATTTAGCCAAATTGCTCTCCTTTTGCTTGGCGACAAAAGCTAGACAAAAGACGACCGGAACAGAAATCTTAAAAATAACCTGTGAGCTAATGGAAAACCCATCTAATTTGCCCTATTGGACTCAAGACGTGATGGGACTCGATTTAGATTACAGCAGTGAAGAGTGGAAAGCTTTAGGAGAAATGGGCATCAACGATGCAGAGGAGTTTATGGCTACCCTGCGGCAAGAGTTGGAAAATTTAAGTTTGTAATATCTGGCCCAAGCGTCGGGAGCATCTCATATTTGTCACAACAATTTTTCTGGCTCCTTCCTTCTGACTCTTTCCTCGCAGCAAGAGCTCCTGAAAACTCCAATTTCTAGCTTGGCCGCTTTCATTGAGATTCTCCCCTAGCGTCAGCAAAGAAACTCTCCGGTTCCAAACACTCTATCAAAAGCATTCATCAGAGCCGGATAGTTAAAAAACCATGTCTAAAGACAAGGGTTCGTCTACTTTCAAGAGAGAAACAAAAAAATGTCTTTAAATGTTGAACTTTTAGAGCAAAGTTTCGAGAAAATCAAACCTCGTGCTGATGAATTTGCGGCTATTTTCTACGAAAAATTGTTTACAACTCACCCCGATTTGAAACCGCTGTTTGCCAAAACTGATATGGAAAAGCAACAGAAAAAGCTCATAAGTGCTCTAGTTTTAGTAGTAGAAAATCTTCGTTCTCCAGAAGCTTTAGGGCCAGTTCTCAACGCACTGGGAGGCAGACACATCGGTTATGGAGTAATTCCCAAATATTACGGTCCAGTTGGAGACGCGCTATTAAGTGCTTTTGAGCAGTCTCTCCAGCAAGATTGGACTCCCGAAGTCAAGCTGGCGTGGACAGATGCCTACAGAGCAATTACTGCTTTGATGTTAAAAGGCGCAGGTGTAGTTTCTTTACCTGAAAAAGTTAAATTAGAAACAGAGATAATTCCCGAAAAATCGGTGACTGTACCAGCTAATCACCAACTAGAATTAATTCCTGAAACAGAGCCGGAATTAGCCGTAGATATACTGGAAAGCAGTTTTGAGAAAATCAAACCTCGTGCTGATGAATTTGCAGCTAAATTCTACGAAAACCTTTTCAGCGCTCACCCAGAATTTAAACCGCTGTTTGCCAATACCGCTATAGAAAAACAACAGAAAAAGCTCATAAATGCTTTGGTATTGGTAGTAGAAAATCTCCGCTCTCCAGAAGCTTTAGGGTCAGTTCTCAAGGCCTTGGGAGGCAGACACATCGGCTATGGGGTAATTCCCAAGTATTACGGGCCAGTTGGAGACGCACTGCTGATGGCTTTTGAGCAGTATCTCCAAGAAGATTGGACTCCCGAAGTCAAGCTGGCATGGACAGATGCCTACAGAGCAATTACAGGTTTGATGTTAAAAGGCGCAGTTGTAGTTTCTACAGCAAAAGTTGCCCCGGATGAAAAAAAAGTTACCCACAACCACTCAAAAGAATCAAATACACAATTACTCAACGAATCTCAGCCGATCGCGCCACCAACCGAGGAACAGAAAAAGCCTTTAGTACCAATTCAGTTGGATGGTGAAATTATCCAAAAAATGCTTTTGAAAATAACTGATAGTTATCAGCAATTCCAAAGTAAATCATCCGTTCAGCGATTGGGTGAATTTCTCAAAGGAATTTTAGAAAAATTTATTGATAATTTTTGGAAACAACCAGCCTGGTTAGTTGCTGCTGTTTCAGCAGTTTTGTTCGTCATAATTTATGTGAACGCCGAGGAAAATTCTCTGCTGGGAAAGATTTTAGATGGTGCTGATGCTCTCAGTCTTGTCGTTGCTTTAGTTTTATTCATTAAGGAAGCTCCCGATCGCCGGAAGCAATTTCACTACCAAGCTTGGAGTACGATCGATGCAGCAAACGGTGTCAAAGTTAGCTATGCAAGAATTCTGGCACTTCAAGATTTGAATGAAGATGGTGTTTCTCTCAGAGGTTTGGATTCTACTGATGCAGAGTTAATAGCTATTAATCTCTCTGGGGCCAATCTGAGTGCAGCCAATTTGACTAACACCGATCTCAGTAATGCAAATTTGAGCCATGCCAACCTCGATAATGCTAACCTCGATAATGCTAAACTTGCGGGTGCTAATCTCAGCCATGCCAAGCTAGGTTTTGCTCGCTTGAGTCAGGTGAATCTCAGCAATGCCAACCTCAGTGACGCTAATTTAATTTGTGCGGACTTGAGCAACGCAAATATGAGCGGCGTCAATTTGAAAAACTCTAGTTTGAGCGGTGCTAATTTGAATAGTGCCTACCTAAGCGGTGCAAATCTCAAAGGTGCTAAAGTTAGCATTTCTGACCTGAGCGGTGCTTTGCTTGAAGGCGCTATTATGCCTGATGGCTCGAAGTATAAGTCTCCGGAAGATCGGGTCAAAAATCAATAAATTGATGCCATTTTTTAGATGAATTTGAGGTCTGGTTTTGTACTAAAATGGTGAGAACCACTTTAGTACAAAAGCTTTGGCTTACTGAAATGCGATCGCGCGGGAGGGTTGACGTGGAATCATTTCATTGAAGCTGCTAGCGACCAAAAATAGATAGCAACCTCGCTCTTAATATCTTCTACACTAGGGATGATTACCGAAAAAGTTTCTGAAGCGTTATGTCGCAACCGTAGTTGCAGCGTCTCAATCGCGGTGTACAAAAATGCCGGAAACTTCTAGCGATGAGCAACGGTGGTTCGAGGTGTGACTTTGCAATCGCCGAGTTCGTCAATCCTATTGGCGCAGGACGACCCTCTCTGGATGCCATCTAAATCGTAGCGCGATCGGCTTCTCCATTAATACTAAAATTGGCAGAGGTCAGCGATCGCACTCGTCCATCACCAAAAACACATCTTTAATCAAGGATAAACGCAATGAATCTCAGAAAATTTACCGATCGGTCAAAGTGGTCAATCTTAATCAAAGTTCTTCCCCTAACAGCACTATTTTGCTTGGCAAAATGGATCGCTCATCAAATGCAGTGGGAAATTGGTAAATTCGATAGTCAGGTAGGTTCTCTGTTAGCGGCGGTAACATTCATCTTGGCGTTTATGCTGAACGGGACGCTGAATGATTACCGTACCAGTGAAGATATGCCAAGCCAGATTGTGAATGCGGTTGAAACGATTCAAGATACGAATTTGTTCATTGCAGCCCGTAAGCCAGACTATGACCCAACCCTACTTACAGAAGGGTTAGCTGAGATCCTCAAATCAGTCCTACTCTGTTTGAAACAGGGTCAGCCATTCGTCAGAGTTGAGAATGCGCTGACAAACCTCAATCAATTACTGGCTGAATTCTCAAAGTTTTGCGAAATTCCTGCGATGAGTCGCCTTCAAGGTGAACAGGGAAAGATTCGTCTTCTGATCGATCGAATTCAAAGGATTCGCGATACCGACTTTCTGTCAGCCGCCTATGGATTGCTGCATGTTCTGATCATTGCCTCAAGCAGTGCTTTGTTAATAACGCGTACCGACGATTTTAATACCAATTTTCTGGTTTCAGGTTTTCTGTTTACGTCTTTCATGTATTTGCTGTTCCTGGTCTACGATCTTGACAATCCTTTTGAGTACAACGGAACATCTAGTGCGGATATTGATTTGTCATCTATGGAGAAGTCGTACCATCGACTGCGTGAGGAGATATTGAAGAATGAGGAGCATAAAATAGGTTAAGCAAATGAGTTATTTCTCAAGTAATTATTAGATTAGTTAAGAAAAGCTTAGCACAGCATAAATAGTATAGCCGTTCGATCTCTCATATTCGCGGACGTAGTTGGGCCGAAAGGGCCCTATACGTTTAAGTGTTTATAGCGGATCTAGCTCTCATATTCGCGGACGTAGTTGGGCCGAAAGGGCCCTATACGTTATTATGGTTATATAATCTGTCAATCATACCTCATATTTTTGATAAAGGCTATATATAATCTGTCAATCATACCTCATATTTTTGATAAAGGCTATAGTCCAATTCCAGAAATATTTTTGGTCACAGCTAAAAATATTTTTTCTTCTCGACATACCAAAAAAATATGCCAATCTTTGGTAATATCTTTATGTGCTTTTATACTCATAAAATGAAGAATATGTCAGTATAAAAGCTTTGGCTGACTGAAATGCGCTCCTACCAATGGTGAGAAATTATTTTTGAAATTTTTAGAGCGTAAAAAACAAGCCAAAGAATATCAATAGTCCTGGACGCACGATTGTTTAGAAACCGGGTTTTATTACGAAAAGACGTGTTGTAGACCCCTGATTCGGTAAAAAAAAACCGATTTCACCAGTCCCGATGCGTAAGTCCCGATCGAAAAACATCCTATGCAATTACTGAAGCAATTAAGTATCAAGACAAAACTCACAGTCATGTGGCTGGTAGTCAGCTTTTGTGCTATGCTTGCGAGTACCTTTATATGGTCTAGCGGGTAAATATATTGTGACCGAAAAAGTCTTCAACCAATTAACCAGCCTTCCGGCTGCAAAGACTTATCAAATTCAAGATTATTTTGAAAAACTTAACAACCATAGCCAGACTGTCACAGAAGACCTGACAGCCATCACTTTCCGGAACGTCAAAACGCAATTGCCTAGTTAAATGCACATCACTAGAAACAGCACGACTCGCAAGCTGCTGATCTCTGTACTTTTCGTTGCCCTCCTCGCTCTCTTGGTTCAGTTGGGTAATGTGGTCAGAGTTTCGGCTCAGTCTCAAACAAAGTCTGATACATTCAAGCCACTGTCTGATATTCCCGCTCAAGCACAACAGGTTGAGACAGGAATCTTTGTAATGAACCTCTACGATCTTGATATCTCAAGCAATACTTGCTCCCTGGACTTCTATGTTTGGTTTAAGTGGAAGGGCAACCTAGACCCAACTGCCAACCTGGAGTATTTCAACGGAGTTAGCGACTCAGACACGACTTCAGTCCCCTCATACAAACAGCCCGAAAAACTACCAGACGGTAGCTTCTTTCAAGTTGTCAGAGTTGAAGGTCGCTTTGTACAACCGTTTGCTTTCGCAAAGTATCCGCTAGATCGGCAGCATCTAACGATTTCGCTAGAAAATTCAGTTTATACCGCTGACCAAATGGTTTACGTAGCAGACAACAAGCAGTCGGGTTACTCAAGTAAGATGTCTATTCCGGGCTGGGAAATTCAAGCGGCTGATGTGTCGAGTCTAGTTCATGAGTACACGAGTAATTTTGGCGATCCAAGATTGGGAGATCTAAGTCAGTTTTCGGTTCTGCAATATTCACTGACTGTCTCTCGACCCGTTAGTTTCTTCGTTTGGAAACTGCTGTTACCTCTGGTGATTGTTGTCGCTGCCAGTTGGGGAACATTGCTGCTCAAACCAGAATACGTTGATTCCCGCATTTCCCTATCCGTGACTGCACTGCTAACTACTGTATTCTTACAGCAGTCCTACTCTTCAACACTGCCGAATATTGGCTATCTGGTTTTGCTCGATAAGGTCTATGCCCTGGCCTACGTACTGATTACTATTGCGATTTTGGAAGCGATCGTAACGGTTGACTGGATTAAGGATGAGAAACCAGAAAGCTATGCGCGGGTTGTTCGACTAGATCGCAGGCTTTTAGCAATTCAAATAGTAGTTTTTGTTGGAGGAGTTGCGTTGCTTCTGTTGCTGTCGTGATCTGAGCAAGGTAAAGGTTAATTTGAGAGGCAGCATCTCGTATGAGAGCATTTGGGGTTTTCCCAAGTGGAGCGTCAACCCTAGCAGAACCATTGGTAACAAGTTAAGCTAAAAAAGCATTTGTCAATCAGCAATTATGCTCGAGATTTACTCGGATTTTGGGCCCAAAACTGAGATTTAGGCGATCGTGCGATCGTGCCGATGGTGATACTTACAGCAGATTCCAGGCAAATAGAGTACACCTTAATCCCAAGCACTTACCAAAGGCACTTACCAAAATGGTTGACAAACCCTTGCAACCGTACTCCATAAACCTGGAAATTGCTGTATACCTACTCCCTCTCAAATCGTAAATTTTCCACTCCTCAAACAGCAGTTTTTTTGAGTAATATTACTGATTGACAAATGCAATTAAGTCTTAACTTGTCACCAATGTAGCCCCCCTGTTCTCGCTGCTCAAGCTACCCGTTGTGTCAGTGCCTTTTTCCATTGTGACGATTGGGTGTTTTTTGATCTTGCAGCGATCGCTGCCTTCCCTTGTACCCGTGGTGCTGCATACAGTGGCGAGTCCAGAGGAACATCGACAGCGGTTTCTCGCAGCCAAGCAAACTATTGCTAGCTTCCGGCAACAACTCAAAGCCGCACTTCAGGGCCAGCAACGCCACATCTTGTTTGAGCAAGCAACTCCTGCGATTAAAGGCGATTTACGCTACATCTTCGATGCAATCGATCGCGATCGCAGTGGGTTCCTCTCAACCAAGCAGCTTGCAACTCACTTGCATCAGGCAGGAAAAGTCCTCTCTGAGGGTGAAATGACCTATCTGTTCAACTGCATGAATAGAGATGGCAGTGGTGCGATCGACTTTGAGGAATTTGGCGAATTAATGTTGCGCCATCAACGGTTGATGTCGAGATATACAGAATTTGTCACCTATTTCCTACCGATTGATATTGATGGAGATGATATTATCAGTATGCACGAGATGAATGCTGCACTACGCAGTTTGAGAGAGCCACCTCTGTCTGAGGATGAAATCACATTTTTGCAAGAGCACACAGGAGGACAGGCGTTGACTTGGAATCGGTTGATTGAGGTGCTGCTGCTGACTTGAAGCGCGATCGCTGCCTTGATACTAATCCCGATCGAACTTTTCTACAATCATCCCTTACTAGAGGAACCCGATCCCGCGACAACTCAACTCACTCATCCCAGAATCATTCTCGACACCGATCCTGGCCGAGACGATATCTATGCCTTTCTTTGGCTTCTAAGCTTGGTCAAATCAGGACTGATTAAAGTGGGTCGCGGTGTCTCATCAAACAAGTTGTGGAAGATGCCGGACATATTCATGGGGCACATGGGATGGGCAATCTGTCTCATACTTTACCCCCAGCCACCCATAATTTTGAGGATGTTCGCTACTGGGACGAAATCATCATCGAGGAGCTCAACGCAAATCCAGGGGAGATTACCATCATCAGCGATCGGTCCGCTGACAAAGCTCTTTTTTGGCGGAAACGAAAAGTCCCGGCATCCTCAAAAAAGCCAAGGAAATTGTCATGATGGGAGGTGCTTTTTTCTGTTCTGGTAATGTGACTCTCCATGCCGAATTCAATATTTGGTTGAATGCTGAAGCTGCTCAGACAGTCTTTGACAGCCGAGGGGAATTTTTTCACCAGTTTAGTTGAAGAGTTGAAGCAGCTATTCACAACCGCCGATCTTTCGTGAAGGCGAGATACCCAACTACTCTAAGAAGTCGGCGATCTGAACTGCACAGGCAAAATAAAACATCTTAGTTTCACAAAGGTAAAAAATAATGACGACCACAGAACGGTTTAAAAGTTTCACTATCTTACATTCCAATGATATGCACGGAGACTTTCTGGCAGAAGCTACGGGTCTGGCAGAAGGTCATGTAATTGGCGGAATGTCCCTACTTTCGGGATACATAAATCAAGTGCGCCAGGAAGAAAAAAATGTACTTTTTGTCATTTCTGGTGATATGCTTCAAGGCTCTACGATTGATTCAGAATATCAAGGCATTTCAACCATAGAAATTATGAATTACCTAGCGCCTGACGTAGTGACTCTAGGGAATCACGAATTAGATTATGGGTTGCCTCACTTACTTTTACTAGAAAAAATGGCAAATTTTCCGATAGTGAATGCCAACTTATATATCAAAAAATATAATAAACGCTTGATGAATCCCTATATCATTCTCAATGTAGATGGATTCGATATTATGTTCATTGGAATTGTGACTGAAGAGGCTTTAAGGACATTAAAACGTGACCGAAGTATCGGTACATTTGTAAGTCTTGAAGATGCCGCTTCAGAAATTGGTAAAATTTGCAATGCGTACAAAAATGACGACATTGACCTGACAATCCTCATGACACATATCGGTTTTGAAGAAGATAAAAAGCTAGCGGCGTTGCTAGATCCCGAATGGGGTGTGGATATGATCGTTGGGGGACACTCCCATACGTTTTTAGAACAACCTGCCCAAGTTAACAATATCCTAATCGCACAAGCCGGAGTAGGGACAGACCAGATCGGACGTTTCGATATTATAGTCGATGACGATACGAACAGCATTGTTGAATGGAAGTGGCAACTCCTTCCGGTCGATAATCATCTAGCTGCACCCGATCCCGAAATCGAAAAGTTGATTGCTTCGTTTAAAGAAGAGGTAGACCGCAAGTATAATCGACTGATTGGAAGATTAGCTCATAAACTGACCCATCCTAAGCGTGAACAAGAGACTGAATTGGGGAACTTAATCGCTGATATTTTTGCTCAACTCGATAGTCTTGATGTAGTTTTTGTTGCCAGTGGTTCAATCCGAGGACAAGAATTAGGACCTCCAGTGACTTTGAGCGATTTGAGAACCGTTTTTCCTTACAAAGATACTCTTTATAAATTTCGAGTGTCTGGGGTACAGTTAACCCAGATATTTGCCCATATTATGAGACCGGAAAACCGAATAGAGGGTCAAAGCGAGTATTTTCAGGTCAACCAAGGGATTAAGGCAGTTTATAATGATGCTGAAAAAAAGCTGGAATCGCTAAGCATTCAGGGACAATCTGTTGAAGACGATCGACACTACACCATCTGTATGGATGGCTATCGTTACCAAAATTCAGATGAGAATTTAGGCATAACTCATGAAGAATTAACAAAATTAGGCGGCGCCAAAGTAATTGCCACCAATTATCAGGATGTCCTAGAAGAATACTTGAGCCACCATCAAAATCTTAACAGTCATATCGAAGGACGATTAGTCTACAAATAGAGACATCTTCAACCTTCTTTGGCTTGCAGATTCTGCCTGTGTATTCACGATTGACATTGCTTTGAAATAAGTTAAATAGAGCAGTAATTAGTATGACAGTCCTTCAAAATCAGCCCATACCCGTAATAGTCGATACAGACGGTGGTGTTGATGATGCCTTGGCTCTGATTATGGCATTGAATTCGCCTCAATTAGACCTGAAAGCCGTCACCGTTGTCGCTGGCAATATTAACGTCGAGCAGGCCGCTAATAATGTGTTGCGCGTCATCAGTATTGTGGAGCCAGATACTTGGCCGATTGTTGCCAAAGGCTGTGAAAAGCCACTGCTGAAACCTCCCTTCAATGCCGCAGGAATTCATGGGGCAGATGGTTTGGGTGAGTTGGATCAATTCAAGGAAGCGGATGATACACCTCGCTATCCCAAACTTACTACTAAGTCATCTACAGAGAATGCTATCGATCTGCTTCTTTCGGCAGCTAAAGAGTACGATAATCTGACCATTATTGCTTTAGGACCACTCACCAATCTAGCCACAGCGATTCAGAAAGATGGCGCAACGATGAAAAAAATCGGGCGGATTATCATTATGGGTGGGGCTGTTACAGTACCGGGAAATATTTCCGCAGCGGCTGAATTTAACTTTTTTGTCGATCCCGATGCGGCTCAAGTCGTGATGGAGTCAGGTATTCCCCTCACCTTAGTTGGTCTGGATGTGGCGATGAAAGCTCCTTTATCGCGCCAAGTTGTTGAAAATAATTTACAGCGCAGTCCTTCAAAAGTTAGCCAGTTTATTGCGGATTGCACGGGAATTTATATGGCTTTCTACCGTGACAACGAAGGCTTTTACGGGTGTTATTTACACGATCCATTGGCGATGGCGGTGGCAATAGATCCCAGTTTGGTAAGGACAGAATCGCTACATATGGTGGTTGAAACCCAAGGAAAATTCACGACGGGAATGTCGCTAGCCGATCGCCGCGATCGCAGAGATGAGGAAACGAATCCCCCCAATGTAGAGGCTTGCTTAGATGTGGATACTGAACGGTTTATGCAGCTATTCGATCGACTTATCTGATGAGTGACACAGGTTGTATAATTCCCGATCGAACTTTTCTACAATCATCCCTTACTAGAGGAACCCGATCCCGCGACAACTCAACTCACTCCTCCCAGAATCATTCTCGACACCGATCCTGGCCGAGACGATATCTATGCCTTTCTTTGGCTTCTGAGCTCGGTCAAATCAGGACTAGCTGAACTTGTCGCCGTTACTTCCGCAGATGGCAATGTCGCTGCTAAACGCACGTTTTCTAGTGCATCGCAAATTTTAAATTTAGCAGGGTTCCCGCAGATTAAAGTGGGTCGCGGTGTCCCATCAAACAAGTTGTGGAAGATACCGGACATATTCATGGGGCGCATTGGATGGGCAATCTGTCTCATACTTTACCCCCAGCCACCCATAATTTTGAGGATGCTTTCTACTGGGACGAAATCATCATCGAGGAGCTCAACGCAAATCCAGGGAAGATTACCGTCATCAGCGATCGGTCCGCTGACAAAGCTCTTTTTTGGCGGAAACGAAAAGTCCCGGCATCCTCAAAAAAGCTAAGGAAATTGTCATGATGGGAGGTGCTTTTTTCTGTTCTGGTAATGTGACTCTCCATGCCGAATTCAATATTTGGTTGAATGCTGAAGCTGCTCAGACAGTCTTTGACAGCCGAAATGATATAGTCGCGATGCCGTTGGACGTGACCAGACACTTAATTTTCATACGAGATATGACTCAGGCAGTCACTCAGGCGAATCCAGAAAGTAAACTTTCCCAATTCTCGATCGCTCTTTGTGAGTTCGCGATCGGCACAGCCTTGGGTTATCGAGAAACAGCAAGAATTCCAGGTTTTCTTGTCCGTGATGCAGCAACCTTGGAATACCTGTTTTATCCAGAAACTTTGATGTTGAAAAGGGCAAAAGTTCGAGTTGAAACAAAGTCCGAGTTGACCAATAATTTCACAGGTGGTACCCGCCACGTGATTTATCCGTGGAATCAATCCAAAATCGAAAATCGAAAATCCTTGCATCCCCCGCATTTATCTCGCGCAAGTCAATTCTTTAATCTAAAATCTAAAATCTAAAATCGATTGACACTGGGATAAACGTCGATCGATAGTCGTCCTGCACCGAAAACCGGAGCAAATGCCTGGGTAGCGTTGCAGGTTGATGAGAGCAAATTTTTCACCAGTTTCGTTGAAGATTTGAAGCAGCTATTCACAACCGCCTAGCTTTCGTGAAGGCGAGATACCCAACTTCCAAAAGAAGTCGGGTATCTGAATCGCACAGGCAAAATTCAACCTGTTAGTTTCACAAAGGTAAAAAAGCATGACGACCACAGAACGGTTGAAAAAGTTCACAATTTTGCATTCCTAAGCTGTCGTGCATTTAAATAGGGTGTTAGGATTTGGTGAAAGGGAACAGGGCACGGGAAACGGGGAACAGAGAGTATGTAATTTAAATGCACGACAGCTTAATAATATGCACGGAGACTTTCTGGCAGAGGCTGGGGGTGAAGAGGGTCATCTGATTGGTGGAGTGTCGCTGCTTTCCGGCTAGATCGATAAAGTACGCCAGGAAGAGAAAAACGTGCTTTTTGTCATTTCAGGTGACACGGTGCAAGGTTCTCTCATTGATAAGGAATATAGAGGTATTTCAACGATAGAGATTATGAATTACCTCGCTCCAGATGTAGTGACTCTGGGGAATCACGAATTGGATTATGGGTTGCCTCACTTACTATTCTTGGAAAAAATGGCAAATTTTCCGATAGTGAATGCCAACAACGAATCACAGCCGCCTCTGCAAGACCGGGGAGAAGTCAATCGATTGCGCGATTTTAGATTTTAGATTTTAGATTAAAGAATTGACTTGCGCGAGATAAATACGTTCGGCAAGTGTCATCGGATACAGGTTTTTTTTTTCTGGACCGATCGATCGCGTGGCGGGTATCCTGGATGGTTTCGGTCAATCCTAAAATGTCCTTGTAGGGAACTGTAGTCGCGAAGCCCAGAGACCGTCAATTTTTGCAATCAATTCACTTCCCGACCAGAGAAAGGTTTGAGTGATGAGGTTTTGCGCCTCAATATTCACGCCACCTAAAATTATGTCACTGTCTGGATTAAACCTTTGAATATAGGCATAATCATTTCCACCAGCGACTGAGTACCAATTTGTTGTATTATCGCCAATATAAAATTCGTTAAGAGATTGACCGTTGTTGCCAATTAAAGTATCTACCTCAACACCAGAAAGCGCGTTGCTTTCTGAACCTGTTAATATGTTTTGACCAGCACCACCTTCGATAGAGTCGTTTCCCAAACCACCAAACAAGATATTGATGCCGTTTCCACCAGTGAGAACATCATTACCCTTGTCACCGCGAATGGTATTGTTCCCATTTCCTGCATTAATGTTGTCATCTCCAGCCCCGCCATTAATGGTGTCATTCCCTCTACCGACAGCGATCGAATCACCACCAGCCCCGCCAAAGATCAGATTATTCCCATCTCCGCCAGCAAGGGAATCAACTCCAGCCCCGCCGAAGATGATGTCACTACCTGTGCCAGCAGAGACAATATCGTCCCCATCCCCAAAATAATAAGTATGGTTGCCGTTGTTGTTGTAATATTTCCCAAAAATGCCAGTTCCTGTTAATACGTCGTTGCTGTTAGTCCCATAGATGAAGCGATCGTTGGTTCCGCCATTAAGCTTAGCACCAACCAGAAACAAAGGATTATCTTGAGCATCAACGGGAATCACTCCTTCATGCACTTGAAGAGAGTTAAGAGAATCCCCTCTATAGAAGTTTGGTCGAAATTGAGGATCGGGCTGCGTGTCAGTCAGACCCAGAATATTTGTGGCTAAACGAGAATTGTCGGCTGGATCGGTTGTCACCAAATTTGTGTAGGCGGTCACGACACGGCTGTGTTGAGCAGCTTGGTCTGCGGGATTAAGCGGATTGGTGCCGAAGTCAAAAAGGAAAGATTCCCTGGCAGTTCCAGCTTGAGCTTCATTTCCTGCTAAACTACTAATGCCATTAAAACTTGTTCTCGAAGCCGTAGCACCAAAGTCTAAGCGTTCGATCGGGTCTGCAATTCCTCCATTCTTTACGTATCCATTTGATAGGTCAGTATCGAAGCCATTAGTTATATCGTAGGGACTGCCAATTTTCGCGCTATTTGATGCTGGGTCAAGGGCTGTAACCGAACCAACTTGACTCCCATAGGTAGTATTGAAAGTGGCGGCAATATCGCTGGCAAGGTGAGCACCGAGACTGTGACCAACAATATTGAGTGCTGCAGGTGGCATTCCCCACTCAACAAGTTTGTTTCGGACTGCTGTTGCTACTGGGGTAATCCACGAACCAGACCTGTAAAGGTCTCCTCTCAAGATCCCTACTGTTGCATTATTTGTTGGGGTGCCGCTCACTTGAGTCCAATCAAGGGCTAAAACTGTATCGTTTGGGTTAGCATCATTGATGCCTCTGGCTAGAGTTGCATCAAAAGAATCGCTGGGTGCTGTGAAACCAGGAATCAGCAACCATACTTTTTCACCAGTCCATCGATCGGCAGAGGGAACCGAAAAGGGCGCACGGATATTTATTTGACGCTGACTTGGACTAAAAGCATTCGTAGGTGGTGTGTTAGTTTCGCCACCTGTTACCAAAAACGGAGTGTCGATTACTGCCATTGGAAATTCCTCTCAAGTTAGGTTGTTAAAAATTAGTTGTTTCCCTTTTTCGACTTTCTCCACAGGTTCACTCCACCCAAGCCCAAAAAAGCCAACAATGAGGCGAAGGGGGAGGGATTCTCCGGTACAGGAGTAGGTTCAGTAATTTCTAAGCTCACACTCCCATCACCTCCAATAGTTCCATTTCGCAAGGCGAAATTAAATGACCTGGGATCTCCGAACATAAGTCCGTCATTTCCAGATGCAGAAAAAATTTGTAAGCCAAATTGAGTTGGAATTCCGTTCTCGAAAACCAAAACTGGAGCGTCTGGAAATCCGTCCACATCACTGGCCGTATAGGTAACAGGAGTTAAACCATCAGCAAAGTCCAGAAATCTGAAGTTAAAAGATAGCAGTCCCGCTCGAGTTTGATAGTCACCACCATTGACGGTCATGAACTCCTCGCCGACTTTGGTCAGATGTGTATCGTCGTAGGCAAAGTCACCTGTGTAGATACCCGCGAAGTCGCCACCAGTGACGTTGACTTTGATTGTGCCTCCTATTGTGGCTGCCATAACTGGATCTCCTGCTAATGTGGATATTAAATATGTACCCAGGATAGCGGTCAGTCCGTATTTTATGTTCATTCGATATTCCTGATTTGAAAGGCTTCACTCACAGCAGTGAGTTTGTTTTCGTTTGTAGCAGCCATTAACGAAAACAAAATCTTGAAATAAAGATTAAAGCTTGATCGCGGTATTATTAACCGTAAATTAACTATAGTTTTTTGTCAAAAATAACTAGATATTTTGAAAATTTTAGTAATTATATTAAACAGTCCCGGGCGCACTTCGACAAAAGAAACCGGGTTTTTTACCGAATCTACGGGCGGCAACGAAATATTTTCTCCAAAAACCCGGTTTCTGAACTCTCATGCCTAAGTCTTACCGACAAAAGAAACTGGGTTTTTTATTGAATCTACGGGTGGCAACGAAACATTTTCTCCAAAAACCCGGTTTCTGGGCCCTCATGCTCACAACTCAAAACTATCGATCGCCCAATGCCAGTTTTTCTGGTAAAGCCGATCGCGCATCTCCCGTTTCTCAACCGCCAAATATTGCTGAAATTCAGGTTTCTCTATGCCGCTGCGCCACATTACCAGAGCATCTTCTCCGGTGTCTTCGTAGTATCGTTTCCGCCGTCCCGCCTCTTTAAAACCAAATTTTTTGTACAGAGACACGGCAGCTAAATTAGATTCACGCACTTCTAAGGTTGCCCGTTCTAATTGTCTGTCGTGAGCCTTTTTTAGTAAAGCCCAAAGCAGAGCTTGTCCTAAACCCTGACCTTGAAAGCGAGGCTGAATTGCCAAAATTGTAATGTGAGCTTCTTCTAAAATTGCCCACAGGCAACCCAAACCGATGAGAGTTGGGGGAATCTGTAGGGGCGGTGCCCCCGTGCCCGCCAGGTTTTGAGCTGATTTGCCGGCCTCGGTTTCCCATGCCCGCAAACCCAATAAATCACTGTTAGGACTGTCTAACTCGCGTCTGTAGCCTTCTAAAGTCCACAGTCCGCCAAAACAGAGCCGATCGAGTTCGACTGCACTGTTGAGGTGTTCTGCGGCGAGATGTTTAATTTGTAGAAAACGCACGGCTGTAAATTGTACACTGGAAAACACGGTAGCGATTAGCTGTTTGTTGCTAGTTTTGAGTCATGACTCACAAGTCTCCAGACATTAGTCTACTGCCAACGACCAATGACTGCTGATTAATGACTGCCGACTGCTGACTGCTGATTAATGACTGCTGACTAATAACCTAGGATAGTTATTGCGCGATGGTATCAACTCAATCTTTCGGGGTGGAATCGGGGCTTCAGTATCTGTCTGAGTCTCAACAAGCCCTGCAAACTCGATCGCCAAATCAAGAACTGTTACCGCTGACAGCCCGTGTTAACAGCAGCGATCGGTTGGAAATCGGAGGCTGCGAGGTGACAGCCTTGGTGGAGCAATTTGGCTCGCCGTTGTACATTTTAGACGAAGAAACGCTGCGGGCGGCTTGCACCCAGTACCGGGATGCTTTTAAGCGTTACTATCCGGGCGAATCTCAAGTGCTCTATGCTTCTAAAGCTTGGAGTTGTTTGGCAGTTTGCGCGATCGCAGCTTCCGAAGGTTTAGGCATAGATGTCGTATCCGCCGGAGAAATCCACACTGCACTGCAAGCCGGCGTCAGTCCCGAAAAAATCTACTTCCACGGTAACAACAAGTCCCGCGAGGAACTCCAACTAGCTGTCGAAAGCGGCTGCATTACCGTAGCCGACAATTGGCGGGATTTAGAGACTCTAGCAGAGTTGGGACAATTGGGTGTCAGCAGCCTCACAGGTGGGCCGACACGAGTTATGGTGCGGTTTACTCCTGGAATTGAGTGTCACACCCACGAGTACATTCAGACGGGTCAAATCGACAGTAAATTTGGCTTCGATCCCAACTCGCTCGATCGAGTATTTACTTTCATCAGCCAACAGCCGTCGTTATTTTGCGTGGGAGTGCACGCTCACATCGGCTCTCAGATTTTTGAACTGCAACCCCATGACGATTTAGCCGATGTCATAATTCAGGCCTTGACAAAAGCACTGAGTTATGGTTTGCCAGCGACAGAAATTAATATTGGCGGCGGGTTAGGCATTCGCTATACTGAAGCGGACGATCCTCCCAGCATTGAAGATTGGGCTCGTACAATTTGCTCCGCAGTGGTAGCAGCTTGCGAGCGGCATCAATTGCCATTACCCAAATTGCTTTGCGAACCGGGTCGATCGCTCGTCGGTACAGCCTGCGTCACTGCTTATACCGTTGGCTCTCAAAAAGTCATTCCGGGAATGCGGACGTATTTAGCTGTAGATGGAGGGATGTCCGACAATCCGCGTCCTATTACCTATCAATCAGTTTATCGAGTCCTCGCAGCCGGTAAAATGTCTGCTCCCTTAACGGAAACAGTGACAATTGCTGGGAAACACTGCGAGTCAGGCGATGTTCTGATTAAAGATGCCAAATTGCCCGAGTGTCAGGCCGGAGATGTCCTCGCGGTTACGGCTACAGGGGCATACAATTACAGCATGGCTTCTAACTACAACCGAGTACCCAGACCGGCAGCGGTTTTAGTGAGAAAGGGGGAAGTTAACACGATTGTACAGCGGGAAACTTACCAGGATTTGCTAAGGCTGGACCGCCTTCCTGAACGACTCCGAGCTCAAAAGTAAAAACTTAGAAGTTAAAAGTTAAAAGTTAAAAGAAAGACAATCCATGTTTACTTAGTGATGATTGCCTTTTCACTTTTAACTTTTGCCTTGTTCAGTCACACGATTGGATTGACACTCCCCGGTCTAAAAACACGGGGATTTTCAGCGTATTCCTTATAATAACTGTTCATGGTTCACGGGTTCGAGTGCATCACGGTTCGCGGTTCACAGGCGGTAGCGTTCGATGAACCATGAACAATCAACAATCTGGCTTTGACTTGGCCCTGGTTCAGTCCTTATTGATTCAAGGGATCGATATTGGACTGGTTTTTGCCCTTGCGTATTTGGTGCTCGTCATTGTTGGCGAGCGCAGAACGCTGTGGATGGTACGGGGATTTATCATTTTGATGCTGGCGGCGGCGGTGAGCAACTGGGCTGGATTGAGGCTGTTGCACGTTGCCCTCAACAGCTTGGTGACTGGTTCGGCTGTGGCAATGGCGGTAATATTGCAGTCGGAGTTTCGCCGATTTCTGGAACAATTGGGTCGGGGGGAATTTCGGCAATTGTTTGGACGCGATCGCCGACCAACTCCCGAACCGGACAGCGTCATAGATGAAATTGTGGACGCCGTAAAAGAACTTTCGCAAAACCGCACGGGCGCTTTACTAATTATAGAAACAGATTCTCCGATCGACGATCGGGATTTTTCTGTGCCGGGATTAAAGCTAAATGCTGAAGTTTCTAAAGAATTGTTGCAGACTATCTTTCAGCCTCAAACTTTGCTGCACGACGGAGCTGTTTTGATTCGAGGTTCGCGGATCGTGTCGGCGGGGGTAATTTTGCCTTTGTCCGATCGCAGCGCGTCGCGGCAGTTGGGAACCCGCCACCGGGCGGCGATGGGGATTACGGAACGGGTGCAAGCTTGCGTGTGCGTGGTGGTGTCGGAGGAAACTGGTTCTATTTCTTTAGCCCAGATGGGAACTTTAAATCGACCTTTGACTAGCAGCAAACTTAAGGAATTGCTGGAAGCAAAGCTGTTTCCGTCAGAGGGAGAAAGAGCTGTGGCTCCAATTCCGATCGGCAATCTCGGACGCCAGATAGGATTGAAGGGAGTGACGCTGTTAAAACGGATACTGCGCCGTTAGTCGGGTAATCGGGAGAAACCATGAGTCAAGGAATTTGCTTGGAAAAGTTGCCGGAGGATCTGCAACAAGAACTACTGCCTAAGCACATAGCAGTGATTATGGACGGGAACGGCCGCTGGGCTAAGAATAAGGGGTTGCCGCGGATTGCCGGGCACCGCCGAGGAGCTAGCGCTCTGAAGGAACTGCTGCGCTGCTGCAAAGATTGGGGGATTCCAGCTTTAACGGCCTATGCTTTTTCGACGGAGAATTGGGGGCGGCCGACCGGGGAAGTGGATTTTTTGATGAGTTTGTTTGAGGGTAAGCTGCGGCAAGAATTGCGGGAGATGGTGGACGAGGACGTGCAAATTCAATTTATGGGAAATTTGCAGGCTTTGCCGAAGTCTTTGCAGGCGGAAATCGAGCGTTCTGTGACGGCAACTCAGCACAATCAGGGGATTTTGTTTACTGTGGCGACGAATTACGGGGGGCGTCAGGAGATCGTGCAAGCTTGTCGGGCGATCGCCACTCAGGTGAAAGAGGGCAAGTTGCAGCCGGAGGAGATTGATGAGGTTTTATTTAAACGCTATTTGTATACTGCTGATGTTTGCGACCCGGATTTGCTGATCCGGACGAGCGGGGAAATGCGGTTGAGCAACTTTCTACTATGGCAAATGGCTTATTCGGAAATTTACATTACTGAGACGCTGTGGCCGGATTTCGATCGATCGGAGTTTCACCGCGCTTTGTCTACTTATCAGCAACGCAACCGCCGATTTGGTAAAGTGTAACGATTTGGGATTTGGGATTTGGGATTTGAGATTTTTTGGTTGATTTTTCTGTTTCCAAGTAGGTGTCGATTCTCAGGGAGCATCTCCATGAAATTGACATACTCCCCACCCTTAAAGGGTGGGGATTCTAGCTTCAAACAGCAATTGCAGGCGTAGCCCGACTTACATCACCTAAGCCAACAGTCGATGCCCCGACTGCACAAATATTACGACTGGCGTTTTCATCCCTGCCATTAATTGATTGACAGGATGGACAACGCCATTCTCTAACGGACAAATTTAAACTTTCTAGGATATGTCCACAACCCGAACAAGTCTTGGTGGATGGATACCACTGATCCACAAATACCAATTGCTTGCCTTTCTTCTTGGCAACCCATTCTAGGATTGGCAAAAACTCGCCCAAGGCTAAATCTGATATCTTCCTCCCCCAAAGTCGTTGCATCCCTTTGAGGTTCAAAGTCTCAAAACAGAGAATATTAAACTTGTCTGTTAACTCATGAGCTAACTTCCAAAACCAATCACGCCGACGATTAGAAATATCCTCATACTTGCGTACCAAGTTTTTCCTTGCTCGTTCGCGGTTGGAGGAGCCTTTTAATTTCTTAGAATGCTGCCTACTCGCCTTTTTTATCGCGTTAAGTGACTGTTTAAAAAATTGGGGAGATTCGATTTGGGAACCGTCTGAGCAGGTGAGGAATGTCTTCAATCCAAAATCAAAGCCAGCGATTTTACCTGTCTTAACTTCGATTTCTGGATTACTATCGTCATCAACAACCACAACCATAAACAATTCACCCAATGGTGTGCGTTTTATGGTTAGTGTTTTGACCGTCCCCTCTATCTCTCTGGATTTCCAAAATTGATAAACTCGACTCCCAACTTTTACCCTATTTCCACCCAAAAACTTGTACCCTGCACGGGCTTTAAGGGTGAATGATTTGTACTTTTTGACCTTTTTAAATCCTGGTGGTCTAACTTTTTTTTTGTTGTGCTTAAAAAACAATTGGTAGGCTTTCTCAATGCGTTGGCAGATATCTTGTACCGCTTGAGAACCTACAGATTGCCACAATGGATTACGCTTTCTTAGTTTGGCAACATGAGACTGAAGTTTGGCACAGTTTAAATGCTTGCCCCACATCCGGTAATACCGCTTGTGGAGAGCAATGCAATGGTTATAGATCGCTCCAGCAGCGTTGATTGTGCGCTTGAGGTATCTATTCCGCTTGTGTTTGTAGAACTTAAACTTCAGGGTTTTCATGCTTCCCATCATAGCAGAAATGGGTAGCCATTGGATAGCAATATGAAAGAGAGATTGAGTGTACGAGTCGATTCTGAAAGACTTGAAAAACTCAGAAGGGTTGCCAAACAAAAGCGCAAGACCATGACTCAATTGATTGAAGACTGGATCGATAGGTTGCAGGAAGAAAAGTCGCCCGCTTATGGGCGAGGCTTTAAACCCAGTTTTTCGGTAAAAAACGTTTTTACGACCTGCGAGCGTCCCGCACAGCACAATAAAGCGAGCGTCCCGCTCGAACTCCCATGTAAATGCTTGCACGGCTGATGCTTCTTACCTGGATTCTCCATCTAAAATCTAATACCAATTTCACTCATCTCCTGTTCAACATAACGATTTTAGATTTTAGATTGAAGAACAAATCTAAAATCTAAAATCTAAAATCTAAAATCCAATTAGGGGCCGGAGAAAACAGCAGCTTCAATGTCCTGACGTGAGAGGGAGTATTTGAATGCTCGCTGAATGTCTTGGCCGTCGGCTCCAGCCTCGATGTAGCGGACGGTGAGTTGGTCGATATCGAGGGAGAGTTCTGCTTTCCATGTAAGTTGCTCGATCTGCCAGCAGTGGAGTTCTCGCCGATCTTGCTGGCAGCCGCGGCTTTTTAGCCACTGCTCGATTTCGGGGAGTGGATGGTTGTACAAAGGAGTGTCAGCGGAAGGAAGAGTCATGGGATTTTAGATTTTAGATTTTAGATTTTAGATTGGGGATTTTAGGCTTGGGATTGGGGATTTGGGATTTGAGGGTTTAATTGCCGCGAATTAAGCCGATCGCGATCGCCAGTACCAAACATCCGATTAAGCTAGCTCCCATGATAAACAGAGCGAACATTTCTCCGGGGGAAAGAGGTCGATCCGTGGGATCTAGATAAGCGGAGTTGGAAGTTTTTTTGCCGGAGTCCGAAACCGGAGTATCGAAGCCTGGGGGCGGCCCAATCACGTTCTGGCGAGAATAGCCTATTTTGAGGTCGTAGGCGAGGCGGCGTTCTGGGTTGCTGAGGGTGGCGTAGGCGTTGTTGAGCTGCTGAAATTTGGCGGTAGCGACTGCGGGCGGCAGGTCGGTGGTATCGGGATGGTAGAGTTTGCTCAGTTCCCGGTACGATCGCCGAATTTCGATCGGCGATGCGGAAGGATGCAGCCCTAACAAGCCGTAGTAACTAGAACCCAAGGGGGTTTTGCCGGGTATTTTCTGACTTTTGCTGTTTGCCGTTCCCTCGTTAGGAGTCACCTCAGCGCCTCTGGGCTTGTTGTTTATAATTTTTGATTATTTTAGAGCAGATTTGAGGGTAGCGCCACTGTCTGCGATGTCGAGGGGTTGAGGGTGGGCGTAAGGCGACGGCAAGTAACCTCAAACTCAGCACCAAGATATTCATGCCGTCGGCTTCATCGATTTGTTATGCGACTTGACGAAGTGTTTGAGATATCTGACTCACCGATCGATCGGGTAAGCCGATTTCGCCAGAACCTTTTCTCGACACTGCGGATATTTTCTTCATATCTGAGTCGATCCAAGTAAAGCAGCAAATACTTCAATTCATCATCCGTCTCCTCCCCCTCAAAGGGGTTTACTCGCACCAGATTACCATAGCTGCGCTCCCACTTTTGAGGCGTATCATCCACTGCAATGATTGACTCTAGACGATACCCTTTGCGCTTGACCTTTTTGAGATTTTTGCGATTGTAATATTCAAACCATTCAACATCGTAAGCAACTGTGCAGCGATCGCTTGCCCACACAAACGATAAAGTTTTGGGATATTCAAAGATGGCTGACACAATTGCGATCGCATAAGACGGCGTTGAAGATGTCCAAACTGCAACCTCAAACCAGTCTAAGCAATTTTTCAAAAATACATCAAGAAACGGTCGTTTGTAAATGTGATATGGCTCTACTAAAAAGTCAGCTTGCCGTTGGAGAGATGATTCGGTAGCATAAATTAAAGTTTCATAAAGATCGAGAATCAATAGTTTTTTGGGAGCATCCATAATCAAAAATCGTTCATCACTAGGTCTGACGCCAATCCCGTACCCAATTACTTTAAACTATAGAGCGATAGATCTAAATTTTTTAGGACTAAAGTACCCAATACAAAAGCTTGAGAGCGATTTATATAGAATCAATTTTTTTCATAAATTTTTCTATCGCTCGCAGGTAGGAGTTATTTCCAGGCTGATAAATTGCATAATGTCTTGCTCCTTGAATCAAAAATATTTGCTTAGGTTCAGGAGCAGCTTTGTATAATTGCTCGGTCATATATGAAGGAACAACATCATCAGCAGTTCCGTGAATAAATAAAATGGGAATTTGCAGCGATCGCACTTTAGTAAGCGAATCAAATCTCTCGGTTAGAATCGCATCAATTGGAAATAACCGCAACCAATCTTTTTGCTTAATTACCTCTGCCATTGCTGTAAATGAACTTTGAACAATAACTGCCTTAGCCACCGGGTTTTTGATGGCTAAATTAAGCGCTACCGCCCCTCCTAGCGATTCCCCATAAATAACTATTGTTCTGGCAGAAATTTGCCTGATTTTTACCAAATAATCCCAAGCTGCTTGACTGTCTTGATAAATTTGCAATTCCGTAGGAAATTGCCCTTTACTCGCTCCAAAACCTCTATAATCAATTACCAATACCGAAAACCCTAACTGTCGCATTGCTTGCACTCTTGCTAAGTTATTGTAATAACTCTTATTGCCGCCAGCACCGCATAAATATAAAATTGTTATCCTCGATTTAATAACTTTTGCAGGCTCATTTGGTATGGGATAAAATTGCTCTCTATCTGCTGGGGCTGGCACCCACCAACTATGAAGATATTGTTCGGAATTAGCAACAGGTATCTTAACTTCTTGATAGGGCATTTTAAAATCAGAAGAATTAGGGAGTTCTAAAATTTTAGAACTAGGGCGAAAGATAAAATGGCGCTGTCTAAAAAATAAGAATAAGCAACCTGAAGTATAAGCAAATGCTACTGTTAACATAATACTTATAAGTAGTTGACGGCTGCCAAAATAAAGCTTTAACTTATTTGCCACAACAAGTCCTCAAGAAACAGTAGCTTATATCGTTTAGAGAAATGTTTGATACATATCTGTAGGGTTAGACTCCAAACTCGAATAACGATCGAAGCATATTGGAGTTTGGGGTCGAAAGGTGTCAAGAGTGGTTGCCCCGTTTTGTAGTAAACATTTAGGGAATTAATATTATATATGGGAAACTAGCTCGCCATTGGAATATTTTGGGGATCTTTAATATCTCTAAATTTCATTAGAACGCAAATTCCGTACATCCTCAAGGCTAAGCCCGGTGGTTTGGCTGATGGTTTCGTCATCTAGCCGTGAAAATAATTGTCGGGCGATCGCGATCGCCTTTTCTCGCATTCCTTGTTCTCGTCCTTGTTCTATGCCTTGTTCTCGTCCTTGTTCTATGCCTTGTTCTCGTCCTTGTTCTATGCCTTGTTCTATGCCTTGTTCTATGCCTTGTTCTATGCCTTGTTCTATGCCTTGTTCTATGCCGTCCTGAACAGCCTTAATAATTGCTCCCTGTTGGTCGTAAATAAACTGTTCTCTTCTGTCTAAATCTTCCACTTCCTCTCGGCTCAAACTTGCTTGATTCGCAATATTAAATGCTTCATGTATTTCTGGTATGCTATCCATTGTTTCTGGAATCGATGTCAGACTTCTCGCATTTTTCATAAAATAAATCCATTTGTCTGCTAAAGTTTCAAGTTCCTCCTGTCCTTTGGTAAACTTGGGCAACTCTACAAACACTAAATCCAGATTGTTTTCGGGATACGTAAAGTTTTTCTTGACTTCTTTGAACACAAATCTGGAAATAAATTCGGGGCTGTTAGGAAACATTTCAAAATCAGTAATTGTCAGAGCAATCACTGGCTTCAGCAATCGATAGCCTTGTGCTGCTTCCAATTGAAAAGCGTAAGTTTTCGCTGCATTGTACAAAACTCGCTTCCCAAAAGACTGGACGTTGAGCACTTGCATTTCAATAATTACTAAAGTGCCGTCGCTGAGTTGGGCTTTCACATCCAGATAACTATCTTTTAAGCCTTCTAGTTTGGGCGGCAGATTCGGGTTGATGATCTCTAAGTCTTGAATTGTGGGATTGCTTTCATAAATTAAGGCGTTGAGAAAGCTAATTAGAATCTCTTTGCTTTCTGAGGAACCGAAGATTTTTTTGAAGGCGTAATCGGTTTTTGGGTTGATAAATATCATAGTTGTCAGATGTAGCTTTAAGGTTATCGGCTTGGTGGCGAAACAAGGCGATTTTAGATATGTCAAACGGCTGATTTTGTTTCAGGTAATGGTTTGACATTTTCCGGCAAATGTGCATTGGCGATCGCCAGCACAGGCTCATCGTCTCTGTGTTCGCCGTCGGTGGGGAGTTGGCAAGAAATCAGTTCTGTGACGATGCGATCGCCCAGAACATCTTCCCAATCTTGCAACTGTTCTCTGGCTTTGATCGGGGTATTGACAGCCACGTCTACGCCCATTTGCTGAAGGTTGAGGCTGTGGGATGTCGATCGGCGGCTGACACATTCAACCAGCCAAACGCTCAATCCGACTGCTGCCATCAAAGGCAAGACAATCCGGTAATCGCGGGTTAATTCAAACATCAATAGGATGGCTGTCAGCGGTGCTCTGGCGCTGCCGGCGAGGACGGCGGCCATTCCCACCATTGCGTAGGCGGCAGGGCCGGCGACTCGATCGCTCATTGCCGGCAGCATTTCCAAAAACAGGCCGTAAGCCGAACCCAGGGAAGCTCCCAAAAACATCGCCGGAGCGAAGATGCCGCCCACTAAACCGCTGCCGAGGCTGATTGCTGTCATCGCCAGTTTGACAAACAGCAGCAGCAGCAGCAAAGGCAAGGAAAATTTAACATCTTGGAGCATGGCTTGGATTGTTTCGTAGCCGACACCCAAAATTTGAGGAAATTGCAGGGCGACGAAGCCGACGCAGGCCCCGCCGATGATGGGCTGAAGCGGCCGGGGCAGTCGTCCGAGCCAAGCAAATCCTCGGATTTTGCCTTGAAAACAGCGATCGGCCAATTGAATTGCTTCTGTGTAGACTAGGGAGACTCCGCTCGCTAAAAGTCCCAATCCCATGTACAGAGGCAGTTCTAGGGGGCTGCGGACATCGTAAACCGGCAAAGCAAACGCCGGCTGAGCTCCCAAGCAGATTTGAGCGATCAGCGCGGAAACTACGGCCGAGAGCAAGACAACGCTGACTGAGGAAGTGGCAAAGGTGCTGCCGAGCACGACTTCTAAGGCAAAGAAGACTCCGGCGATGGGAGAGTTAAACCCGGCGGATAAACCTGCTGCTGCTCCTGCCCCGAGGAGCAAGCGCTGCCGTTCTGGCGAAAGCTGCAAGACTTGAGCCAGCAGCATTCCGAAGTTGGCGCCGATTTCGACGCTGGGGGCTTCCGGGCCGAGGGAGGCGCCGGTGCCGAGGGAAACTGAGGCTGCCATCATTTTGGTGATGGGCTTGAGAGGAGAGAGTTCTTGCAGGCCGCGGGTGGCTGCAATTAAGGAAGACATATTCGGGCCAAAGTCCCGAAACCGCCACCGCATCAGCCCGATGATGACTCCGCCGAGGGTGGGAATGCAGGCTAGCGTCCAAGAGCCTTTGGAGGCGATCGCCCCCATGAAGTCTTCCAGCATCAGGCTGTGAATCAAGTTGATGAGGTAGTGAAATGTGACGACGCCTGCGCCCGTAACTCCCCCTATGACTAGGGAGAGGATGAGCAGGAGGGTTTCTGGGCTCGGGTGCAGGCGGTTGAATAGCGGGCTTAGGCGGGAGGCTTGGGGAGTTGCTGCGGTTGGCCCGGGTGGCGGCAGATCCACAGGAGGGGTGACTCTCATTTAGCGGTTAATTCTTCTGTGAGAAGTTAGATAAATATTACATTTTATTTCTTTTTTTAATTTTGAGTGATTTTACGGGAATTGACAAGTTAATTAAGGCGTATTTTAGGGGAGATTTTTTGGGCTGGGGACTGGGGTGGAATGACCGATTCAGAGAGTCAGCAGATTTGGCGTAATTGTATTCTGAGTTACATTCAAACTTAGATAGACTTTTGCGATAATGCTGATTAAGTATATTTACAGTGTTGGCGCTCAGGGCGATCGCATCAGTGAACGGGTGATATCATATAACTCAGTGAAAAACAACTTTCAGATTAAATAATTGGAGATTTGAGATTTTACCTTACAACCACAAATCTCAAATCTCCAATTTTAAATCCCTCGATCGCGCGCAATATCACATCGGTTGTTGACTGGGCGGGATTCTTGGTCTGGGTTTGGCGATCGGCATTAGCGGATCGCCGAGGGTGGCGACTTTCCAGGGTGGGGATTCTAGCTGGCGTGCTGCGATTAAAAAGGGTGCTCCTCGCTTCAGGCGATCGACCATTAATTTAGGTGGAATAAATGCAGATAAAAGCGGTTCGTTGACGCTGCCAATATATGCGTAAGCACCATTTTCTAGCCACCTTCCGGCAACGGTGTTTTTGTCATCGGGGGCGGCTGCTGACCAACTGTGGATCATGTGGATTGCTGCGGGGAATTGGAGTTTTGGTATATCTTCAACTGAAGCGTCGCCGTTGCCGACTTGGAATGATTTTGGATAGCCTTTGGAATTCATTAATATTAAATCAAATGTCCACGGTTTTGAGGCTAAACTCCGCCACTTTTCCAAGCTAGATTCTGGTTGCTGCACTATTTCGACATTAACATCTATGGTTTTTAGTCCGCTAGCTGCTTCCTCCATTTCATATTTTCCCCAATTTCCTTCCTTGGGGTAACTGTCATAAAGCATGGCGGTTTCGGTATCGAGAAATAAGGCGCACATGGCTTGATAGATCGATCGCACTTCGGAGCCGTAAATCCAGCCGACAGCCGCCCAACGTTCGCCGTTCGAGTGCCGTCCCAAACCGTCGGTAACGGCTAGTTGTTCGTCTGGTTTTTCAGGAGATTGATATTTGACTGCTAGTTGGCGTACAATGGTTATTGTGTCGATCGGGTCTGCGAGTTGAGAATAAAAATATCCGGTTGATTCGACGGCTTTTGTAACTGCTAGTTGCAGATTTTTCCACTGTGTGTTATTGAGGGTATCGTTGGGTTTGCCGAAGTTGCCTTCTAGAAATACTAAAGGTTCGCCGTGAGCGGCTGCTAAGGCAACTGCTGCTGAGCGTGCGGGGTCGTTTTCTGATGTAATTACTACTCCTGGGGGTTCCCAGCCGAGTTGCTTCCATTTTGCTTTTAAGGTTGGAGTATCCGTGGCATTCCAGGCTGCTGCTGCGCTGTTGAGCATTAATTGCTGGAGTTTTTGATTTGTTGGCAGTTGCTGTTTGATGCTTGGCAAACGGACTATTTCTTCGGGTTGAAAGCGCTGCACAAACATGGGCGCATATTTTTTGTCTTCGATGAGAATAGGCCAGTTTCCTTTGAGATTCCATTTTTGGATTGCTGCTAAGAATGTGGGTTCGTCGGGTACTAAAACTACGCGGTTGACTGTTGGTATATTGTCGCGGACGATGGCCGCTCGGATGCCTGTTTGAATTGGCCAGGGTTCTTGTTTGGCTGAGGCGGGAAGTTCAAAGGGTTTTTTGAGAACGCTGCAGGCTGTTAAGTGCTGTGATAAGCATAAAAATAGCGTTAATACTAGCAGTATAATTTGTAGTTTTTTGTTATATTTCATTTTTTAACCGCAGATTGAAGCAGATGAACGCGGATTAACGCAGAGGCAGATGGGAGCTATTAATAGATTCCGGGAATTAGTTTTTTTACTCGCTGGCGATAATCTGAATAGTCGGGATATTTCTCTAGTAGCCAGGTTTCTTCGCGGTTGGCTTTGATGTCGAAAAATATTATTAATATTGCGCTGGCTATTAAGTGGGATATACTGAGTTGAAAAATTGTCCAGCCTAGTGCGGCTAAAATTAAGCCGCTGTATAATGGATGCCGCACTATTCTGTAAATGCCTGTTTGGACTAATTCTCCGTTTTCTATGGGATACGGTAAAGGTGTGAGGTTTTTTCCTAAGTCTATCAATCCTTTGATGATGAAAATTAATCCGCTTAAGCCGAAAATACTGGCCAGAAACCAGGTAATATAAAGTAGTTGAGTTGATTGCATTTTTAATCCTGGCAGTTGATAAACTGGTAAGATTACAAATCCTGCGAGCAATGCTCCTTGAAGCAAAACTAAATATTCGCCGCGGCTGTTGTTGCGCCAGCCTTCGCGCGTGAAGCCCCAGTCAGTTAAGATTTTCATAATTGAAGGAAGAAGGAAGTTCGGCAACGGATTGTGTAACGGATGTAACGGATGTAACGGATGTAACGGATGTAACGGATGTCAGTCCGATGTCCGTCGGAAGAAGGAAGTTCGGCAACGAGCAATGTACGGGATGTAACGGATGTAACGGATGTCAGTCCGATGTCCGTCGGAAGAAGGAAGAGGGGAGAGGAAAGTGAACTGTAGGTTGGGTAGAGTGAAGTAAAACCCAACCTACGGCTAACAGCGAACAGCGAACAGTCAACAGTCAACTGTCAACAATTAACAAATTTATTCTCGCCAGGGACGAGTCATTAGTTCTAGTTGATTGACTTCATCTTGACTCAAATTCCAACCTAATGCGCCTGCATTTTCTTGGGCTTGTTTTGCGGTTTTGGCGCCGGGAATGGGGATGACTCCGTTTTGGCATATCAACCAGTTTAGAGCAACTTGGGCGGGCGATCGATCGCGCTTTCTGCCCATTTTTCGCAAGGTAGACATAACTAATTCGATTTTTTCGATGCCGCTTTTGCTGAAGCGGGAGTCCATTTTGCGGGCTCCTGTAGGTTGTAGTTCGGCTGTGTATTTGTCGGTGAGCAATCCTTGGGCTAAGGGGCTGTAAGCTAAAATTGTGACTCCCAATTCGCGGGCCGCACTCACAATTCCTTGTTTTTCTACTTGCCGCGACAGCAAGGAGTACCGGACTTGATTTGTTGCTAGGGGAACGCCTTTGGCTGCTAGTATTTTGTGGGCTTGGCGCATCTGTTCTACTGAATAGTTGCTGACTCCTACTGCTTGAATTCTGCCTTGTTTTACTTCGTCGGCTAAGGAGTTCATCAGGGTTTCTTGACTGAGTAAAAAACTGAAGGGCCAGTGTACTTGGTAGAGGGTTATTTGTTCTACTTGCAAGCGTTTTAAGCTGGCACTCAAAGCGTCGGAAACTGATTTTCCTGTAATCCGCCAAGGTACGGGGCCGAATTTGGTGGCTATTTGCACGGGTTGGCTGGTTTTTTTGATAAACTGTCCCAGCAATTCTTCTGACAAGCCGTTACCGTAGACTTCGGCTGTGTCGAAAAAGTTGACTCCGCTGTCTAGGGATGTTTTGAATGCTGCTTCGACTTCGGCGGCGCCGTAGTTGCTGCCGTAGTTCCAAAATAGTTTGTCGCCCCAAGCCCAAGTTCCGACGCACAGGGGAATGACGGCTGGGCCATTTTTTCCTAGGGTAATGGTTGTCACGGTTGGTAAATCCACAATTCTTTATTCTCTATTATTTTTCTATAAATAGTCGCGATCGAGCTTCTAGCCTGGGGAGGAATGGCAGCGGGTTGCGATATCTCAGTTACTATAAATGCTGATGCTGTGTTTATTTGAATAGTTATGTCGATCGACCGTTTGCCAGATTCAAGATTAACAGATTCCGCGACTCCTGCCCAAAAGAGAGTTTCCCTGCTGACTATGTTCCGGTTGGGTTTGTTTCAGATGGGATTGGGCATGATGTCGATTTTGACGCTGGGGGTGCTCAATCGCGTCATGATTAAGGAGTTGGCGATTCCGGCTACTGTGGTGGCTGGTACGCTGGCGATGCACCAGTTTGTCGCGCCGGCTAGGGTGTGGTTCGGGCAAATGTCTGATGCTAAGCCTTTGTTTGGCCATCACCGCACGGGTTATGTGTGGGTAGGAAGCGTTTTGTTTGTGATTTCTGCTTTTTTGGCGGTGCAGGTGATGTGGCGCTTGGGCGGCAGTTTGGAGGCTGTGGGTTGGACGACTCCTACTTACGGTTGGGTGGGTTTGTTGGGTTTGATTTTTGCGCTTTACGGTATTGCTATTTGTTCGAGTTCGACTCCTTTTGCTGCTTTGTTGGTGGATGTTTCGGATGAGGAAGACCGATCAAAGTTGGTGGGTGTGGTGTGGTCGATGCTGATGGTTGGTATTATTATCGGGGCGATTGTTAGCAGCGGTTTGCTGAAGCAAATTGATGGGGATGTGTCGCGGGAAGTGTTGCAGGCTTCGATTAACGGTTTGTTTGTGAAGGTGCCGGCGCTGGTTTTGCTGTTGGTGGGAATTGCGACTTTTGGGGTTGAGAAAAAGTATTCGCGCTACGGGGTGCGATCGTCGGCAGTGAATCGAGAAGATAAAATTACTCTGGGAAGTGCGCTGCGGATTTTGACTGCTAGCCGCCAAACTGGTTTGTTTTTTACTTTCCTGCTGATTATGACAATTTGTTTGTTTATGCAGGATGCGGTTTTGGAACCTTACGGCGGCGAAATTTTTAAGATGCCGATTTCGGAAACTACTCGGTTGAATGCTATTTATGGTACTGGTACTCTGATCGGTTTGAGTGCAACTGGTTTTTTCATTGTACCGCGCATCGGCAAGCAAAATACAATTAGGTTGGGCTGTTTGTCGGTGGCGGCTTGTTTGGGTTTGATGATTTTATCGGGATTCACAGGAAATCCAATTGTGTTTAAGTCGGCTTTAATGTTTTTTGGTTTAGCTTCGGGAATTACGACGACGGGTGCGCTGAGTTTGATGTTGGATTTGACTGCTGCTGAAACTGCTGGGACTTTTATTGGCGCTTGGGGTTTGTCGCAGGCGATGGCGCGGGGTGTGGCGACGGTTAGCGGCGGTGCTATTTTGGATTTTGGCAGGAGTTTGTTTGGGGTGCCGATGTTGGCTTACGGGTTAGTTTTTGCTGTGCCGGCGGCGGGTATGATTCTGGCTGTTTGGCTGTTGAGTAGGGTGAATGTTCGGGAGTTTCAGGATAATGCTAAAAGTGCGATCGCAACTATTCTTGAAAATGAATTAGACTGATATGTTGTCCGGAAAGCAGGTGTCAGTTGTCACTTGGGCTGTGGCAGTTGTTAGTTCCAATAATCAATAACCCATAACCAATAACGGATAACGAATAACTAATGATTAATTTTTGGGATTCTATTTTAAGTTTTGCACGGGTTACTGTCGAGAGAGTCGGACAGCAGTTGTTGCAAGATTTCGGTTCCGTGCAAGCGGATGAGAAGGATGACGGGAGTTTGGTGACGAAATCAGATAATTGGGCTGATGCGGAAATTAGAAGTGCGATCGCATCTACTTTTCCCAGTCACGGCATTTTAAGTGAGGAAGGCGAACAGGTTTTCCCAGATACTGAATGGTGTTGGGTTGTCGATCCTTTGGATGCTACGACTAATTTTGCTAGGGGAATTCCGATTTGGGGTATTTCTTTGGGTTTGTTGTATCGCGGAACTCCGGTTTTTGGCTGCGTGCATTTGCCGCCAATTAATCAGTCTTTTCACGGTTTTTATGCACCTGATTTGGCGGGCGGCGTGTTTGACAATCTGCCTCAAGGTGCGTTTTTAAACGGGCAGCACATTCGGCCGACTGCTGATAAAATGACCAAGAATCATTTTTTTAATTTGTGTTCGCGGAGTGTGGGAATGGGGCCCGATCTTCCGAGTAAAGTTCGGATGTTGGGTATGGCTAGTTACAATTTTTTGACTGTGGCTTCGGGTGCGGTGTTGGGAGGAGTGGAAGCGACTCCGAAAATTTGGGATATTGCGGGGAGTTGGGTAATTGTGAAGGCTGCTGGTGCGGTTTGGTTGCCGCTGGAATCCCAGGCTATTTTTCCGCTGGAAGTGGGGAAGAATTACGGGAGGGTTTCTTATCCAACTTTGGTGGTGAACCGACAGGAGTCGGTGTCGGTGTTTTTGCCGTTTGTGGAGGCTTGGAAGAAGAAAAAAATGGGGTGATACTATTTTCGATTTTCGATTTTCGATTAAGGAATTACTAATTCCCAAAGGGTTTGAATATAATCTACAGTTTGATTCTTTTTGGGAACTGGTATCATTGGCGATCGCACAAATCGCACAATTATTAAATAAAACTGCAGGGCAGGCGTAACGGAGGAGTCTCCCACGCCTGCCGTGCTGTTTGGAAGAAATATACCGACCGATGACCGATGGTTCAAGTATGCCTACTCTCGTCGATTTGTGCCAATCTGCGATCGGGTGGTTTTGTTTTACGTCGACCGGGTGATGCGGTCTTGGTACAATTTGTGGTAAGTTTTTCACGAGCTATTATCTCTCGGAAATAAAATTATACCCGTTTTCAAGTAGAGGCACAAGGGTAAATAGATTTACTGCGGTGTGGGAAAAAGTAGATGAGTGGTATATTGGCTATGTTGAAGAGTTAGCCTGGGGGAAGATACAATAATAAACCTGGGAAGAAACTCGGGAAAGTCTGCGGTTGGCGATCGAGCTAATCAGCATAGCACAATTCTCGCATCCGAGTTGCTGACAGGGGCAGTCTCAATTCTACCAGCGTTTCCAAATACTCGTCAGGCGTTTTTGGCGGATTCTTGAGCCTGATTCTTTGTTTTTCCGCTGCTTGGCATACTATTTGCCAATTGAAGTTGAGCAAGCGCAGGATAAACTCATCTGGGTGCAGCGGTTCAATATTATATTGTCTGAGTTTTTCAGCAGGAAAATCTCTGAGATTAAAAGTAACGATAAAATCCGCACGAGAATGAATTGCTGCTGCTAGAACATGGCGATCGCCCGGATCGGGAAGTTCCAACTCAGGTATAATTGGCTCATAACCTTGCACCAAGCAATTTTCAACATTTTCATTCATCAAGTTTTTGGTTCTGGCAAGCTGTTCCGACGTGATATCCGGACGGTGGAGAAGTACATTTCTCATCCATTCGCTGTGAATTTCTTCTGTCCAACGGGCATCAACTATTTTGCTAGCTGCTAACTGGACGAAGAAGTCCCGCAGCGGTGCAGAATATAAAATGTTAGCATCATAAACAGCAGTGAAAATAGCCATACTTCAATCGTACAAGCCTAGTGCTTCTGATTCAGCTACAAGCTCATCCATCCCTTTCATACTTTTTTCGTAACTCTGCTTTTTATATTTCATTACATCTTCGTAATCTATCCGGCGGCAGCTTTGTACCATTTTGTAAGGAATTTTGCCATCATCTAGTAACTGCCACACATACTCGCGGTCAACATTCAGTATAGCCTCAACCTGCCAGATATCCAGTTCCTTAGTAATGGGAGTCAGCTTGACAGTATTGCCGCTACTTGTCTGTTGCAAAATCTCTAACAGCAGTGGCAATGCTGCGGCAGGTATGTCAATTGTCTTTCCCTCTTTTTCGTTTAATATTAATTTGAGGGATTCGCCAGACGGATGATTTTGCAAGTGCGATTCTAAAGCGCGGCTGCTGGTTTTGGCAACCGCTGCTTCTGCTGCTGTCGGCAAAGCAGGTGCTGAGTCGGGATCTCCGGTGAATGTCATGTTTATTTGGGGGTGAGTATAACAGGCAATCAATTATAATTGTAGCAATTTGAGAATGCGATCGCCCAAATCGAGCAAGGAGGTTAACCTGTGGCATACAGCGACTTTACAACTTTAGCGAAAGTTAGAGAATCTTTTAATTTAACCGTAGAAGAACCTTTAGATTTGTTTAGTGATATCCCAGAGGTACAGCCAAGTTCCTATTTGCAAACTACTTTAACTGAAAACCTGTCTTTAGCTACTGCAATTAATACAGAAAAGGCTCGCGCTGAATTAATTATTGCTCCAATATTATTGGAAGTCAGGCGGCAATTTAATTTTCAAGTTGGTTTTTTCTCGGGTTCAGAATTCAATGTAGATGTAGAAGCGGGCTTAAACGGGTATTGCGATTATATTCTCACTGCATCGAAGGATTCCTATGAAATTCGCGCCCCCGTAATTACTCTCACAGAGGCTAAGAATGAAAGTATTAAATCCGGTTTAGGCCAGTGTATTGCAGAAATGGTAGCTGCCCAATTATTTAATCAGCGCAGCGGAGAGCCAATTGAAAGCATTTATGGGGCTGTTACTACGGGTACTGATTGGAAGTTTCTTAAATTGACTAACAGCACAATTTTTATTGACAAGCGAGACTTTTTTATTAATGAAATTAGTCGGATATTGGGCATTTTAACAATGCCGTTTCAAGGCTTTTATTCTATGAATCGCACTTGATGCAGTTAGCAAAATAACAGATGCTGGGATAGGGACACAGCTATGTTGTGTCCCTACTGCAAAATGAATTTATTGCTTCAGGCGATTAATTTCGACAGCACGTTAGACAACTTAGCACCGAGATTCTCCACAGCGTCCTGCTGTTTGGGATCTTTCATCGTACCGTCAGCATTAAATGCTTCAAAAGCTTGGGGAATTGCTTTCTGATCCGGGAGTACCAATACATTAATATTCCCCAGGATCGATCGCAAATGCACTAATCCCCGCAAACCGCCGATTCCGCCTGGCGAAGCACTCATAATTACCGCTACTTTGCCAGTAAATGCCACCAATCCCGGTTCACCCGGTGCTGGGCGCGATACCCAATCGATCGCATTTTTCAACACAGGCGTAATTGAACTGTTATACTCGGGGGAAGCTATCAAAAACCCGTCATGCGCTACCATCAATTCCTTCAATTTGCGGGCATTTTCTGGCATTCCCTCTTTTGCTTCTAAATCTTCGTCAAATAGCGGCATCGGCAAATCGCGCAAATCTACATAAGTAACTTCTGCGCCCGCCGCCCTAGCCCCAGCGGCCGCAACTTTTACCAGCAGTTTGTTGTAGGATGCTTCGCGGGTACTTCCGGCAAATGCGAGAATTTTTGGTCTGTTTGTCATTGATTTTTTCCAGATTGTTGCTTCCGAGTAAAATTGTACTATTCCGAGTGATTCCAAACAAAGTCAGCAATGGGTCTATCTGCCGACAAAGCAGGATTGTCAGTGGAATTAAATAAGATCGATCGCATTTTTACATTCCCGACACCCAAACGCCTCTCGACGCGACTGGGAATGCCGTAACCGTAAATAATGTGTCCTTTACCCGCCAACACGACAACTTGATAGTCGGGGTTTGCTTTGACAAATTCAGCTATTTTTTCCGCCATAGTTTCGTCCCACAAAACTTGGGCCTGCAAAAATCTTTCAAAAGCCGTACTATTTCCCTGCGCTGCCTTTTGGTGTTGCTGGTAAACTTCTAGCAGCAGTTGCCGGTATTCGGCGTTGTCGGTGCGAATTTCGGATATGGGCGGAATGTGCTTTTTTTCCTCGGCTGTGAGGCTTTCTAAACCTTGACTGGCAACTTTTCTCGTTACTTCGGAGGGTGTATTTAAGGCGATGACTGGTAGTTGATTTAATGCGGCAAACCGCAAGATGGGGGCGTAATATTCCCAGGGAAAACGCCACCTGCGATCGTACTCTGTTTGCTGGACTAATTGCTCTTCTGTGAGTTTACCTGCTAAGTAGTTGTCGATCGCGCTTTGAAAAGGACGCTGAAACATTTCCATCGCGATCGCAATTTTCCGATTTTGCCGCTGCATTTCTCGGATAATCTTGAGTTGAGCTTGGTGGTCTTCCGCGCTATCGTGGGTTTCTCCCAGATACACGACTTTTGCCTTCACCAACTGCTGCAGAATCTCTTGGTTAGTGTAAGTCTGCCCGGGTTGAGGGTTCGCCGTCGTTGTAGCAGCCGCTACACTGCTGCACAGCAGGAAGATGCCGATCGATAAGGCGCACAGTTTGATGAGTTTGGTTGTTTTCATACAAATATTATGCCGTTTCTCGCAGCAGCAAGCACAACCGAACTCTACTATCTAGCTGAGCAGCTAGAAAGCTAAATACTTAATTTTACTTCATAATTATGTGCAGATACTTCTAAAAATGTAAAGTTTAGTTGCAGGTACTTGCGCTTCTAGAAGAAGGTGCTAAATTAATAATATGAAGCGAACAAAAAGCTTCTCTGACAGATACAACATCCAGATCTCACAGCGAAGTTCACAATAGAATCTAAGGAGTAAAACGCTGTATAATCTCACATCTGTCTCATTAAAAACCAATAGCAGCACCCACCAACAAAGCTGATAGTTTCTCAACTAATTAGAGGGGAGCAATGCAACTGAATCCGAGGATTATTGCAACTCCACATCGAAGTTGAAAAAAGAGGAACTCACTCGGTACATAAGGCTGGGTGCTGTTGTTGTTAAAAGAGATTTTCGGTTTGTGATGTTTTTTTTTCAGTAGAGGCAGAGCCTCTAGATATACGTTATATCGTTTCCGGTTACATTGGAATGATACCGAGGACACGGCTTGGCCTTAGTCCCTACAATTAATGGGGGTAGGGACTAAGGCCAAGCCGTGTCCTGACTGTGAGTAATATTAATTCCGATGCTACCGGAGTTGATATTACCGGGCATAGCCTGGTAACGAGCATAAAAGGAGAAAAACTAGAAAATTACTGGAAAATTGTCTCGTCTTCCTTTCGCCACGCGGGATCGACGATACAAATAAATATTAGCGGCTCTGTGCCGCAGTTGTAAATAAACTGCTTGGCGTTTGGGGGAATGTAAACTGCATCTCCGGCTTCCACGAATTGATTTTCGTCGTCGATGTGCATCTCTCCAACGCCGCTGAGGATGTAGTAAACTTCAGAAGTTGTCAGCGAGTGCAGCGCAGAAGTTTGTCCCGGTGGCAAAGCGGCGTGGGCTAAACTGTAACGCAAATCCACAGCTTGTTTGTCTGGATGCAGCAATTCTCGCAGTTGAGTACCGTCGCCAGCAATAAACTCGTCGCAGGCATTTAGCTTTTGAATTAGCATTCTTTCCCATCTCCTAAAAATCTCTTTACCACAACTTAAGTTTAATTGAAAGAGCAAGAGATGTTAAGAAATATGTAAAGCGGCGGCCGGATTTTTTAACCGTAAATTCCCGAATGCGATCGATAATCAGGACAGTCGATCGCGTCTTCAGATAAAGCTATAGTAGGCTGAACGGGACACTTGAGGTGGTAGTCGCCGGTGAAAAATACGCAGTTAGCACAAGGGATTTGGTGCATCCGCTGAGCTCGGCGCATGGAGTCGGCGACAGTATGCCCGATACTCGAACACACCAAAAAAACTAAACCCCAGGCGGAGACAAAACACAGGGGCACTAAAACAGGCTGTATTGCCTTAAGCAAAAAGTAAAGCATAGCAAGAAAATTCAGCGTTAGAAGCCACACATACATTAGAGTAGTGGAATTGCCGATCGATCGACCAAAAAGTTTAGAATCCTTTACAGCTCGATCGAGAAACCGGGCAATTATGGCATGATAAGGAACAGTCCTTAAATAAAATTAGAGGAAATCAGTTATGACTCTGCGATTAGGCGATACAGTTCCCAACTTTACCCAAGCGTCGTCTGAAGGGGAAATCAATTTCTACGACTGGGCTGGGGATAGCTGGGTCGTGTTGTTTTCTCACCCGAAAGACTATACTCCAGTGTGCACCACAGAACTCGGTGCAGTAGCCCGTCTCAAGTCGGAATTTGACAAGCGGGGCGTCAAAACCATTGCCCTCAGCGTCGATGATGTGGATTCTCACATGGGCTGGATTAAAGATATTGAGGAAACGCAAAATGTCACCCTCAATTATCCGATTTTAGCAGATGGCGATCGTAAAGTCTCCGACATTTACGACATGATCCATCCCAACTCGCTAAACAACTTAACAATCCGCACAGTTTTTGTGATTGACCCGCAAAAGAAATTGCGTTTGAGCATTACTTATCCGGCTAGCACTGGTCGGAATTTTAATGAAATTTTGCGAGTAATTGATTCCTTGCAACTTACGGACAACTACAGCGTTGCGACTCCGGTTGATTGGAAAGACGGCGACGATTGCGTAATCGTACCTTCGATTACCGACCCCGCAGAATTGGCAGAGAAATTTCCCAAAGGCTACACGCCGGTTAAGCCTTATTTGCGGATGACTCCTCAGCCGAATAAATAGGTTTAACATTCCTGGAAGCAGAACCTAATTATCTAAGGTGTGTACTGCACACCTTACCTCTATAATTCCCGCGTCCAACCTTTTTGTAGTGAGGAGTTTAGTCCTTAATCCTAATTTTTGACGGCTAAACTCCTCACTACACACAAAGAACTTGTGCAATCTCGTCTGAATAATTGAGATTTGAGGAAAGGCAAAATGCTGTCATCTCCGATCGTATTGCAAATGCCACCAGAATTGCAAATGACAGACGACGAATTTTTTAATTTTTGTCAAATCAATCGCAACTTGCGGATTGAACGCAGCCAGCGGGGAGAAATACTATTGTTGACTCTCGTTGGGGGAATCAGCAGCAACCGCAATGCTATTTTAACTGGAGAACTGGGAATTTGGACAAAGGGAAACGGAACTGGCATTGCCTTTGCTTCTTGTACGGGATTTACTTTATCGATCGGCTCCGTGCGATCGCCTGACGCTTCCTGGATTAAACTGGAAAGGTGGAATACTTTATCAAAAGCACAGCAAGAAAAATTTGCCCCGATTTGCCCTGACTTTGTAGTTGAACTCAGACCAGATTTTGAGGACTTAGAGCCGCTGCAAGCAAAGATGCAAGAATATATGAGAGAACCAGGAGTGCTGCTGGGTTGGCTTATCGACCGCAAAAATCGCAGAGTTTACATCTATCGTCCCGGTTTGCCAGAGGAATGTTTGGAGAATCCGGCTACCGTCAGCGGCGACCCTGTTTTGCCTGGTTTTGTACTTAATACGAGCGAGATTTGGTAAGCTGAAGTATGGAAGCAGCGATCGAGTAAATCAATTATGTTGACATCAACAATCGTGTTGCGAATACCGCCAGAATTGCAAATGACAGATGACCAGTTTTTCGAGTTCTGTCAAATCAATAGTGAGTTACGCATTGAACGCAACAAATCGGGAGAATTGCTAATTATGCCCCCTACTGGTTCGGAGACTGGAAATCGAGAAGGTAATATATTTGGGCCGCTGTGGGTTTGGGCAGAACAAAATGGTACTGGTTTAGCGTTTACTTCGAGTACAGGATTTACTCTGTCAACAGGTGCAGAAAAGTCGCCGGATGCGGCTTGGATAAAATTGGAAAGATGGAATGCTTTGTCACCAGAACAAAAGCAAAAGTTTGCCCCGATTTGCCCTGATTTTGTAGTAGAACTCAGGTCTGCTTCTGACAATCTCAAGCCATTGCAAGAAAAAATGCAAGAATATATGAGAGAACCAGGAGTGCAGTTAGGCTGGTTGATTGACCGCAAAAATCGCAGAGTTTACATTTATCGTCCCGGTTTGCCAGAGGAATGTTTGGAGAATCCGGCTACAGTTAGCGGCGACCCAGTTTTGCCGGGATTCGTACTCAATATGATCAAGATTTGGTAGAAGCGCTAGCAATAAATATCAACTTATTGTAAAAATTAATAATAGGATGCAAACACGCAAAAAATATGGATATCAAAAACGGCTTTGTAGGCACAATTGGGAACACGCCACTAATTCGCTTAAACAGCTTCAGCGATGAAACTGGCTGCGAAATTCTAGGCAAAGCAGAGTTTCTCAATCCCGGCGGTTCTGTAAAAGACCGCGCTGCTTTATACATCATCAAAGATGCAGAAGAAAAAGGCTTGCTGAAACCGGGCGGCACCGTTGTTGAAGGCACTGCGGGCAATACTGGCATCGGTTTGGCCCACATTTGCAACGCTAAAGGTTACAAATGTTTGATTGTGATTCCAGATAACCAATCTCAAGAAAAAATCGATGCTTTGAAAACCTTGGGCGCTGAAGTTCGGACTGTTCCTGCTGTTCCTTACAAAGACCCGAACAATTATGTCAAATTGTCGGGAAGATTGGCTGCTGAAATGGAAAATGCAGTCTGGGCAAATCAGTTTGACAATTTAGCCAATCGCCGAGCTCATTACGAGACAACTGGCCCGGAAATTTGGGAACAAACAAACGGGAAAATTGATGCTTGGGTAACAGCTACCGGTACCGGCGGCACTTTTGCTGGGGTAGGAATGTTTTTGAAAGAAAAAAATCCTGCGGTGAGAATTGTCTTGGCAGACCCGATGGGCAGCGGGCTTTACAGTTATTTCAAAACTGGGGAAATTAAGACTGAAGGAAGTTCGATTACTGAGGGAATTGGCACGAGTCGGGTGACGGGAAATATGGAAAATGCCCCGGTAGACGATGCCTTGCAAATAGATGATGCGGAAGCCGTGCGGGTGGTTTACCAACTGTTGAGAAAAGATGGGTTATTTATGGGCGGTTCGGTAGGAATTAATGTGGGGGCGGCCGTAGCTTTGGCGAAGCAAATGGGACCTGGACATACGATTGTTACGGTACTCTGCGACGGCGGGGCTCGGTATCAGTCGCGTTTGTTCGATCGACAATGGTTGGCTTCCAAAGGGTTGTCACCAGATTAACCGTAGGGTGCGTTGAAGTTTTAAGCTGTCCCGCATCTAAATTGTATTTTTCGGGCGGGCGGGACGCCCAACCCCTACTCCCCACAATAATTTTATCTAACTCTACTCGTTACCAGGCTCTGCGTCGAATTTTCCTCTGCAAGCAAGGCTCTTTCTCTGGAAATCTGTTCTTCGCCTCTGCCTGGGAACCAGTTAAAATTTGAGTATATATGCGCGCACCTATTCCCATGATAAAAAAATAGCATATATGTAGCAGAATGTCAAGTAAAAAAACATGAAAATTATCGAATCTTCTAGGCGAGTTCTTGTTTGCCAAAACCGCACTTGTCGCAAGCAAAATTCAGCAAAGGTACTGGCAGCTTTTCAGAAATTGTCGCCCTCAGAAGTTGAAGTTGTTGCTAGCAGTTGTTTGGGGCAGTGCGGCAACGGGCCGATGGTGTTGGTGCTACCAAAAGAGGTTTGGTACAGCGGTGTTTGTCAGGAGGAAGTTGCCACAATAACTGAGCAACATTTGCGGGGAGGAAAGCCGGTGGAGAGGATGCTTTACCGCAAGTTTCACCGACTTTCTCATTAGTCGATCGCCCGCATTTAAAATTCTTCCGCAAACAACCGGCGGAGAATTTCCGTGACTTCGGCGCAAAATCTGGCGTCGAGTTCGATCGCCAAGCGATCGACACTGCTGGAACCGCTTACAGGTTTTTCTGCCCGCAAAGTCATGGCTAAAGTTCTGAGTTTTGCCGGCTTTCCCGCCGCCTTCGGCCGTTCGTCAACAAACCGCACTAAAGCCACATAAACTGTTTCTAGGGTTCCCCTGATCGAGCTCAGTCCGTAACCCAATTTTGAGATAATTACTGGAGAAGTGATGAGGGTATCCATCCCCAAAGTTTTAATTGCTACGTCCGCATATCGAGCGCTGTCATGTCCCATTGCTCTGACAATGCTTTCTAAGCTGTTCCACTGAGATGCTTTCATGCGCGATCGCTGTTCGATGTGGAAGTGCCATCCTAACATGGAAATCAGCCTGGTCAAGTCATAAGCAGATACGGAATTACTTTGTTTGGTGGTGTTTGCGGCCGCACTTAGCAGCACTTGGTTTTTGGTGAGATCGAATATTTTTGGGTTGTTGAGATAAGGATTTTCGCCGTAATCGCCGCGAAAAATTAGGTCATTATTGCCAGTAGCGCTCTTCAGCCATTGCTCTAGTCCTGTGCGAGTATCGAAGCGTTTGAACATCGCGGCTAAGGAGTTTGAACTTGCTATGTTTGAGGCATAGCTAATCATGTCTTTTGCTACATCGTAAAAGTAAAAATCGTGTCTTAGCCCGTTGCCATCTCTAACAACGCAGTTGTCAATGTCGCAGTCGGGATATTTGCTATTTACTTGACTGACGATATTAAGGAGCGGGATAATTTTAGTTGCGCTCCACTGCTCAGCATTTGTAAGTGCGTTTTTTCCCAGCCACTGTGCCTGAATTTTGCCGTCTACAAAAGTACCAATGCAAACGCAGGCTTGTTTGATTTCAGCGTGGAGAAAATTTAAAGCTTGAGAGTTAATTTGAGGTAGTTCTCCCAGGCTGGGAAACGGCGTAAGTTTGAGGGGATTATTGGGGCCGGGAAGAGAGCTAATTACTTTTAAGCCGTCGGGTTTCTGTTTGAGATAATCGGGATAGTTTTTAATGTGTTGTTGGTAAGGGGATTTTTCAATGCCCCGGTCTAAAAAAGCTAGTTTGTTTATGTTAGCTTGGGCATCTATTTCCATTTGAAGGTAGTTTTTGAAGATGCGCGCTCGGTCTTTTGCGAGTTCGAGGGAGGTGAGGTTCATGATAATAGTTGGCAGTTTGTTACTAATAAGTAAATCACTATAGTAGGATTTACGCAAACAAACCGGGTTGCGCTGCAAAACTTTGGGTTGGGAAACTAAAAATTTATGAATAAACCGGGTTTCAGACAGTAACTGCGCCCAGGACGATATATCTGAGATCGGGCATTGCGCTCAAGCTTTTTTGCCGCGTACTTGAATGCGTTTGTCGGTTTTTTGTTTCTTAATCCAAGAGATAAATTTCTGGAGTTCAGGGTCATTTTTGAGCTTTTCCAGAGTGTTGAGCTCTTGGGCGAGGTGTTTGTTCTCAAATAGAGAGTGAATCTGGCGGTGACAGGCCGAGCAAATGTCGATTGTCGGGCTTGGGTCTTCGTTTTTCCGCTTGGTGTTTTGTTTGGGGATGAGGTGATGGGCGGTTAATGCTTCCATTTGTCGATCGCACAATTCGCACTGCATAATTTTCTCAATGCTGCTGGATAAGAGAATTGCTACTTTTAGTTTAGCGCGAGTTCGACGCGGGCGATCGAGAACTAATTTTATTGCGCTCGATCGGTCGGAAATGATATTATCACGATCTCGGTCAAGTCGCTACTTTGTCCTAAAAGCTAACTCTCATGAAAACAAGGAGAAATTCGATCGATGCTCAGGAAGCAAGAAACAATCGCCAAAGCAGAAACTGTTTTTAATGCGGCATCCGATTACTTTGATGCTCCAGCATTATCTTTCTGGAATCGCTTCGGACAAGAAACCATCGATCGACTCTCCCTGCGTAAGGGCGATCGCGTTTTAGATGTTTGTTGCGGGACTGGTGCTTCGGCAATTCCAGCAGCAATATCCGTCGGTTCCAGCGGACAAGTTTTGGGGATAGATATTGCTGAATCCCTGCTGCAATTGGCGCGTCACAAATCACAGCAGCAAGGGCTGGAAAATATCGAATTTCGATATGGTGATTTTGAAAACCTCGGTTTAGCTAACGAAAGTTTTGATGCAATTGTTTGTGTTTTTGGAATTTTTTTTGTTCCAGATATGCTAGCAGCTATTCGAGAGCTTTGGCGGATGGTTCGCCCTGGTGGAAAACTAGCCATTACCTCCTGGGGAGAGAAGGTATTTGAACCTGCAAATCAAGTTTTCTGGAGAGCAATTGAAGCCGAACGCCCGGATTTATGCAAGAAATATACGCCGTGGGCTCGGATTAGCGAACCCGCCTCGCTACAGGCACTACTAGCAACAGGTGGAGCAACGAATGTAGAGGTTTTTGCTGAAGCAGGCACTCACGAATTAGCCTCTCCAGAAGATTGGTGGACAATGGTTTTGGGTGGTGGACTTAGAGGTACGATCGACCAACTCGATCCGCTAGCAAGGGAACGTATCCGACAAGCTAATTTGAATTTTCTGCGGACTAATGAAGTGCGTTCGCTAGAGGTCAATGTTTTGTATGCCATAGCGCAAAAATAACCCATGAAAAAATCCTATCGTGTTCGATCGAGCGATCTCGGATTTGTTCGTAGTGCGGGCTTTAGTCCGCAGAATATTACGGACTGAAGTCCGCACTACAAACTGTTGTTTATCGCAGTTAATCGACTTGACATAGTATGAGTTTGGCTTGACAACTGCAACGAAGTTTCTCCATCAAGAAGCGGGTTTCCGATAGCATAAAACATAAAAAGCCCCCAATAGGGGGCCAGACAAATCTTTTGTGAAAAAGTCCTAAAAGCCTCTGGGATCACAAAATATACAGCAACAAAAACAAGACAATCCAAATCACATCCACAAAGTGCCAGTAAATCTCAGTCGCTTCGATTCCGAAGTGGTGCTCGCTAGAATAGTGACCTTGCGCGCGCGACCGCCACACCACCGCCACCATCAGCAGCACTCCCAACGTAACGTGCAAGCCGTGAAAAGCAGTCAAAACGTAAAAGCAACTGGCATACAAATTCGTCGTCAAGCCAAACTCTAAATGAGTGTATTCGTAAACTTGACCGAACAAGAAAACTGCGCCCATAGCAATAGTTACGAGCAGCCAATTCCGCATTCCGGCGGCATCATTTTTTTTGATTGCAGTATCCGCATTGTGAATCACAAAACTGCTAGCAATCAAAATCACTGTATTAATTCCCGGCAGCAATAACTCTCGCGCCGGCGTACCTTCAGGAGGCCACACGGGGGCCATCGCCCGATAAATCAAATACGCGGCAAACATACCGAAAAATATCATGCCTTCAGCGCACAGGAACACAATTACACCTAACATTCGGTGGTCGGGATGCTCTTCGCCGTGTGCTTCTACCTCGGCATTGTGGTGGTAATTCAGGGCTGTTTTTGCCGGATCGATCGCTGGAATTTGCATAATAAATTGGTAATGAAGAAGTCAGTTGTCAGTTGTCAGTTGTCAGTTGTTAGTTGTCAGTTGTCAGTTGGCAGTTGGCAGTTGGCAGTTGGCATTAGTCATTAGTTAACAGTTAACAGTCAACAGTCAACAGTCAACAGTTAACAATGCCCAATGCCCAATGCCCAATGCCCAATGCCCAAATAACTAATAACTATTCGCCATCTTGACTTTCATCAGCAGGAGAATCAGCATTTATCTCTGATTCAGGATTGACCAAAGTTGCAGTACCGCCCAAGAAAGTTGAAGCTTGAGCCTCCGCAATAGGAATACCTGTTTTCTGGGCATTGCGGGTGGCATTTTCCCTCAGCTTGAGCCTGAGACGTTCCCCTGTCCGCTGAATTTTTTCCATGCCGTAATCGTAAGGCCCCGTTGCTAATACGGGCACTCCTTCAAAATTTTCGATCGGTGGCGGCGAAGTCGTCATCCATTCCAAACTCAAAGCTTGCCAAGGATTGTCACCTGCTTTCGGGCCGTACCTCCAGCTCCAAATCACATTAATGATAAAGGGGATTGTAGACACTGCCAGCATATAAGCACCGACAGTACAAATGACGTTAATTGTGGTAAATTTCGGGTCGTACATTGCCACCCGCCGGGGCATTCCTTGCATACCCAAAGCGTGCATCGGCAGGAAAGTTACAGTAAAGCCAACATAGGTTAAAACAAAGTGAACTCTACCCCAAAATTCATTAATCATCCGCCCCGTCATTTTGGGGAACCAGTGGTAAAAAGCAGCGTAAATTCCAAACACTGAGCCGCCAAACAGCACGTAGTGCAGGTGAGCGACGACAAAATAAGTGTCGTGAACGTGAATGTCGAAAGGTACGGAAGCCACCATAATCCCGGTGATGCCGCCGAGAACAAATGTTGAGATAAAACCCATCCCAAATAGCATCGCGCTGACAAGCCGGAGTTTGCCTCCCCAAATAGTTGCCAACCAGCTAAATATTTTGATCCCAGTTGGTACGGCGATGATCATAGTCGTGATCATAAAAAACATCCGCAACCAGCCGGGAGTGCCGCTGGTAAACATATGGTGCGCCCACACGATCAAGCCCAAAAAGCTGATCGCGAGACTGGAATATGCGATCGCCAAATAACCAAAAATTGGCTTGCGGGAATGCACCGGCAAAACTTCTGAAATCACCCCGAAAAAGGGCATAATCATAATGTAAACTGCCGGGTGCGAATAAAACCAGAATAAATGCTGGTAGACGATGGGATCGCCGTTGCCTGTCGGGTTAAAAAATGCCGTTCCTGCTAACAAGTCAAACGACAGCAAAATCAAAGCTGCGGCTAACACGGGAGTAGCAATCAAAGTCAGCGCTGCAGTCGCAATCATCGCCCAACAAAACAAAGGCATATCATTGAGACCCATGCTCGGAACGCGCATGGTAAAGATGGTAATGGCAAAATTTACCGCCCCCAAAATCGAAGAAGTTCCCAGAATCAAAACGCTCAGAATCCAAATTTCTTCTCCGGCTTGAGCAGTAACTAAGCTCAAAGGCGGATAGGAAGTCCAACCCGCCTGCGGAGCTCCTACCAAAAAACTGCTCAACAGCAACACGCCGCCTACGGGAATCAGCCAAAAGGCGAGCGCATTCAGCCTGGGAAATGCCATGTCTTTGGCCCCAATCATTAAGGGGATCAAAAAGTTAGCAAATCCGGCTCCGGCGGGTACGATCCACAGGAAGATCATCACTGTGGCGTGAACAGTAAATAAACTGTTGTAGAGTTCCGGGGTGACAAAATCGGCGTCGGGGGTGGCGAGTTCAGTTCGCACCAAAGTTGCCATCACCCCGCCGATTAAATAGAAAATAAATGTTGTGACTAGGTATTGAATACCGATGACTTTGTGGTCGGTATTAAAAGTGAAGTAGTCGCGCCAATGTCTATCGGCGGGCGCTGTTCCGCGAGCCTCAGTGTTGGCAGTTTCTTGGAACTGTGCTTGTGTCATAGTTATTAGTCATTAGTTATTAGTCATTAGTTATTGGATCGGGATCGAAGACCCGGTGCCAGAAACTAATGACTATTTTTAGTGATGAGTTGGGTGAAGTTGTTCTAGGGTTTCGGGATTAATTTTTATTTCCCTGACGTAGGGAGCCAAAAATTCACCGTCTGACAATTCCCCAGGATTGACTGCAACTGCTTGCTCTAAGTTTTGACTGCTAGCAACTTGCTGGCTTTGCACCCAACTGTCGAATTCTTCGGGCGTGTGAACGACTGCTACAGCTTTCATCGCTCCGTGATAAGCGCCGCACAATTCAGCACAAACAACCCGGTATTCGCCGGTTTTAGTTGCTGTAAATCTCAGTTCGCTCGGCCGCCCGGGAATTGCATCTTGTTTGAGGCGAAATTCCGGCAGCCAAAATGCGTGCAGCACGTCTTGGGCTGAGATATTTAGCTGTACGTCGCGGTTGGCTGGTATATGCAGTTCGCCGGAACTAACGCCGCTTTCTGGATAGCTAAAAATCCAGGCGTACTGCAAACCCATGACATTTACAACTAAATCTGCTGGTTTGTCTTCATTTTCTGGCGAAGCGCCTACGCCTAAAGCAAGGAATTTTTGAGACGGAATTTGAGGGGCGTTTTGGGGTGTATCTGAGAGTGTGGCTGCGATCGCACTTCCCCGCATTTTAGAGTGCGCTTGCATGGTTCCGTGGTCGTGATTTCCCATCGGATCGAGGCCTCCCATTGAGTTGTAAATCTCAAAACTGTAGACTCCGATTCCTAAAATAATCACCGCAGGCACGGCTGTCCAAAGAATTTCTAAGGGAAAGTTGTCATGCCAAGGGGGCCCGTCTGTGTTGTCTCCTTGACGGCGGCGATATTTAATTGCAGCAACGATGAGAATTCCCTGGACCATGATAAATAATCCAGTGGAAATGGTCATCATTGTATTGAAAAGTGCGTCTATGTCGGATGCTTCATCAGAGGCGGCGATCGGCAGCAAACCGTGATTCTGCCCGTACCAGAGACTGATCAGAGTTACTCCGATGCCGGCGAGCATGGTGAGGATGGAACTTGGAATATTCACAAAAAAGCTCGGTAAGTGGGAAGCTCAGTGGCGTGGATTCCCTTCCTAGGGAAACGACGCGGCGGTTTCAACACATTCGACTGCGCGAACGCCGCCTTGAATCCCCTTTCGGGGTTCGAGAGGTATGGTTGCCCCTCCAGTGGAGATATGGTTGTCTCCTTTCTCCCTTGCGGGGTAATGTTCGCCTCGACCTGGTTATAAAGGCTTGTTAAACCTGCAACACTGTTTCAGTGACTTTAAAACTGTTTAATTGCAGATGACAGAGCGGAAAACTGGCGTCGCATTCTCCGGTATCGTGACCTAAATAACGGCTCCTTTGACAAGGGGTCTGGTCAGAACAGCTTGCAATTTCTTACAAGCTCAGTGGCGTTGATTCCCTGAGTTCCTGACGCTGGTACTTCTTAGTAGTGACACTTCTTCGCTTGAAAAATGAAGGAAGCGCCTCTGGGTTATCAATTTTTAATTGTAAATGGTATTTTTAGTAAAATGTCTATCTTAAGGGTTACTTAAGGCTTAGTGTGTTGAACTGACAGATCGCCCCTGCACGCAAGTACGTCTTTTGTACCTTGACAAAAATGAGAAAAAATGGTAAACAATCGCTCTGTTTGGCTGCTAAATTTGAGATTTTTTCTCAAACACCATCAAATGCTGCTGGGGCAACATATCTTTTGTCTCTTTCCATACTAAACCGACGGCTGCCATTTCTTTTTTCACCTGCTTCTGCGTCATTTTGTGCAAACCTTTAATGGGAATCATCGGGTTTTCGCCCCGATACTCGATCGATACCGTGCGGCCTCCCGGTTTGAGTGCTTTCACAATTCCTTGCATCATTTCTCTGGGATATGCAAATTCGTGATAAGCATCCACCATCACAACTAAATCTACGCTGTTTTCCGGCAAATTCGGATTGTCGATACTTCCCAAAACTGGCTCAACGTTAGCGATATTTTTTTCTTGTTTGTTCAATTTAATAAAATTAATCATTTCCGGCTGCACGTCAACTGCCAAAACCTTTCCTTCTGGAACTAAGGGAGCGATGCGAAAGCTAAAATATCCCGTTCCCGCTCCAATGTCGGCTACAATATCGGTTGGTTTTAAATCTAGATTGTTCACTAATCGAGCTGATTTTTCTTCCATGCCGCGAGACGGTCTTTCCAGCCAACCAGCGCCTTGATATCCCATGACTTGAGCAATTTCTCGACCCATGTAAAATTTCCCGGTGCCGTCGGGATTGTGGACGGTTCGCTGCTGATAAATGGAGTCGCTGTTGGCGGTTTTACTTGCTGCTGCACAGGCATTGAGCGGCAACAGGCAAATAATTGTTAAAATTATTACTGTTAAGGGTTTAAGGAATTGTGCGGTTTTGTTCACGATATTTCTGATTTGGTGTTTAAATTTATTTCTCGTTCCCTGAATCTGCCTGGGAACGCAGATCCAGAGGCTCTGCCTCGGCAATATCCAGAATAGTTTAAAATTTAGCTGACAGCAGATTCTAACAGTTTGATTGTACCAGAGTCTGCGTCAATTTCGACTTGTTTGCCGATCGGCAAAGTGAACTGTTCCCGAATGTGCCCCACCATTGAACCGTACCACGCGGGAATCTTCAAGGGGCGAATGTGGTCGGACAATACTTGAGCTAAGGTTAGCGACTCTTGCGGTTTTTCAGCTTCGCACTTGGTACACTGTCCGAAAATAAAACCGGATATTCGATCGAGAATGCCCGCTAATTTGAGCTGCGTCAACATTCTATCGATGCGATAAACCTCTTCGCCCACTTCCTCAACAAACAAAATACTGTTTTCCCATTCCGGTAAATAAGCCGAACCCACCATTGCTGCGATTACTGATAAATTGCCGCCGATTAGTTTCCCCCTAGCGGTTCCGCGCCCGATTGTTTGAAATTGCACGCTTTTGGAGTTTTGCATCGTAACAGAACCTCCGTCAAACAAAACTTTCTTGACGTAATCCACAGTAAAGGGACTCCAACTTGAAGCACCTAAAGGGCCGTGAAAAGTAACTATATTAGTTTTAGCATAAATCGCCAACAACAGCGCCGTAATATCGCTGAATCCCATAATAATTTTGGGATTGTTGCGGATAATATTGTAATCCAGGAGCGGCAAGATCCGAGCGCAGCCCCAGCCGCCCATCCCGGTAAAAATAGCTCGCACTGAGTCATCGGCAAAGGCTGCGTTGACATCGGCGGCGCGATCGGCATCCTTGCCGGCTAAATAGCCGTAGCGATCGTAAAAATGCTCTCCCAGTTTAACTTTTAATCCCAGCTTTTCGATAACTTTAAAAAAATCCTCGATTTCTTTTTTGTAATTAAAAGCAGCAGGATTGATTAAAGCTATAGTATCGCCAACTTGCAGGCGGCGCGGCTCGATCGCACTTTTGGGAGATAGGTTTGTTTGGGCGATCCTATTCGAGGGCTTCGCTAACGGCAAAAGCTGAGTACCAATAGCAGTCAGCCCAAAAGTTCCGATCAGAGCACGGCGGCGGAGAGTCATAGGTGTTATACCCTTGTTCGATTAAGTGAGGTACAGGTTGATATTTTAGATTTTAGATTTTAGATTTTAGATTGGGGGATTGAGCAATTGTTAATTCATTGATGAATGGCTCAGGCGAGAACTGTTATAGATGGTTTTTGCTATAATTGTATAGCAAAATATCTGCAATATCAGTTAAAAATTGCCAGTTTCCAATGAAAACAGACACTAAAATCTCAGCTAAAAAATCTTGGGCTCAAGCTTTAGCCCGTCCGGCTGGAGAGTTTCCCCTAACTCAGCTATTGGTTAAAAGCGGTAAAATTCCCGCAGGATTGCGCGGCACTCTCTACCGCAACGGGCCCGCACGTTTGCAACGCGGCGGCATGAATGCGGGACACTGGTTTGACGGCGACGGTGCAATTTTAGCAGTACATTTTACCGATGTCGGTGCTGTTGCTGTTTATCGCTACGTGCAGACAGCGGGATACCAAGCTGAGGAAAAAGCTGATAAATTTCTCTACTCTAATTACGGCATGACAGCACCGGGTCCGGCGTGGTTGCGGTACACTAAATCTGTTAAAAATGCTGCCAATACTTCTGTTTTAGCTTTGCCCGATCGCCTTTTAGCTTTGTGGGAAGGCGGCTTGCCTCACAGCCTCGATTTGCAAACTCTGGAAACTCAGGGAACGGACGATTTAGGAAGTTTACAAAGTGGCTCTTCTTATTCAGCTCACTGCAAGCGCGACCCGATTACTGGCAATATTTTTAACTTTGGAATTACACATGGTGCCAGTACAAAGTTGAATCTCTATAAAAGCGATCCTGCAGGCAAAATTGTGCAGCAAGCAACTGTTGCTTTAGATGGCCCTCCTATGCTCCACGATTTTGTTCTGGCTGGAAAGTATCTAATATTTTTTGTGCCGCCAGTACGACTCAAATTTTTGCCTGTGTTAGCTGGAATCAGCAGTTACAGCGACTCTTTGGAATGGAAACCGGAGTTAGGAACGCAGATATTAGTTGTTGACTCGGAAACTCTCTCTTTAGTTAGTCGCGGCGAAACCGATTCTTGGTTTCAGTGGCATTTTGCTAACGGTTTTGTCAAAGAAGATGGTTCGGTGGCTGTAGATTTTGTGCGCTTCGCCGACTTTCAAACTAATCAGCGGCTGAAAGAAGTAGCGGCGGGTGAAACTCGCACCGATGCGGAGGGGACTCTGTGGCGGGTGTGCCTAAATCCTCAAACTGGCCAAGTGACAGCAGCCGAAGAATTGCTGGATAAACCTTGCGAGTTTCCGACCGTACCTGCTTCAGAAATAGGGCAAGACTCGCGATATATTTATCTGGCAATGTATCGGCCTGACGTTGATATTGTACCGGAACGTTACGGTGCGATCGCCCGTTTTGACACGCAAAGCCGCCATCTCACAATTGCCGACTTGGGCGAAAATCGCTATCCCGCAGAGCCCATCTACGTTCCAGATATTTCCTCTGAAAAAGGTTGGATAGTAACAGTTATTTATGACGGCAATTCTGATAGCAGCGAAGTCTGGATATTTGACAGCGACGGACTTTCCCGCGAACCTGTTTGCCAGCTAGAATTGCCCGGTGTCATACCTTTGGGCTTTCACGGCACTTGGAAATCGGCAGTCTGAGAAAATTGTAAAGAAGTGTTGCGGAAGATTTATTAAAAATTGTTGCCGCTTTAACTTCTAGTTGTTAAGGTGTGTGTAGATAGGAAATTCTCATATCTAGGAGGTGTGGAATTGATAATCTGCATTGCTCAATTATCCCGTGCCAATTTGCGCGAATCCCCGGCGATTGTAAGTCGCGGCGGCACAGGATCTCGTCTGCCTCTGCGGACTAAAAAAAGAGGGGTAATTAAGCCCCGACCAATGAAAAATTCGGGTGAATATTCCCGGCGAATAAATTCGCGGCTACACAGGCAAAGTCCGCCTCTGCGGACTGAAGAAAACCAATCCCCGGCGAATACATTCGCGGCTGCACAGGCAAAGTCCGCCTCCGCGAACTGAAAAAAAAGCGGTAATAAAGCCCGCTCGGCCATGATTTCAGACTAGGTTTGCCATCTCACATTTGTCTGCTTGCATGAGGTAAAATGACCAGAGATTTGACTGATTCCTGGCAAACCAAAAGTTTAGTTCAACTCACGCGCACGTTAGCGATTCAAAAGTTCTTGGTTTTGAGTTAACCCCACGAATAAATTAGGCTTATCGGAACAAAATAGCCTTTCCCAAAATTATGAATTATGAGTTGTTACCGCCAAACAATTCAACTCATAACTAATAATTCACAACTCACAACTCACAACTCCGTGCCGCGGTGAGCATCAACCAAAAGGTTTAATCTATGCAACTTCAAGGAAAAACAGCTCTTGTTACAGGAGCTTCGCGCGGAATTGGGCGATCGATCGCCCTGGAATTAGCGAGACAAGGAGTCAAACGTTTGTTGATTGTAGCTCGCAACCGCAAGCAATTAATTGAACTGGCAGAGGAAATCGATGTTTTTGGCACCGAAATAGTGCCGTTAGCTTTGGATTTAACTCAGTCAGTAGCGGTGAATATTGCGATCGCCCAAGCTTGGCGAGATTTCGGCCCGATTCACCTGCTAGTAAACTGCGCGGGCGTCGCCCACCAAGCATCTTTCTTGCGTTCCCCGCTGCCGTTAATCGAGGAAGAAATCGCCTTAAATTTGCTCGGAACCTACACAATTACCCGCTTGATAGCTCGGCGAATGGCGACTCAAAAAGAGGGAACAATCGTCAATGTATCGAGCTTGATGGGAAAAATTGCCGCTCCGACAATGGCGACTTATTCTGCTACCAAATTTGCGATTTTGGGATTCACCCAAGCTTTACGCAGCGAGTTAACAGCCTACAACGTTCGAGTCACAGCTTTGCTGCCCTCTCTAACAGATACCGACATGGTGCGAGACTTGGAACAATTTCGCTGGGTAGTGCCCACAACTCCCGAAAAAGTTGCCCTAGCACTTGTCGCGGGATTGCACAAAGATGCGCCGGAAATCTTAGTAGGATATCAAAGTCATCTAGCAGTTTGGTGTCACCGAATTGCTCCTTGGCTGCTGGATTTTGTGTTGCGGATGGCGACTCCCGAACTTCGGGATAAATCGCGCGGCCGCAAATTGCGGGAGGCTTTAGCTAGCGGGCGGTAAACTTTTTTATGGGCGGGCTCTTCGGCCTATTGGTGTAAACTTAAGCTGTCAGCCCGCCCGCCCGGTAGTCCGCCAATCCGCCAGGGGTTGAAACCCCTGTCTAATAGCTAAAGTCCTCTGAAGAGGACTGGGAAGAAGAATTTTTGACGTTGCTGATTCACGGTAGGAATCAACTTTTTGCTTCATGTTAAAAAACTCACCATACTTGTCTTATAGCAATTGGGAAATATGAATTCCTACCTGTATTTAGCAACGCCCAGCAACGCCGAATTTTTAAACTCATTAGTCCTCATAGCGAGGACTTTAGCTATGAGACAGGGAATTCATTCCCTGTCGGACTATCGGATTGTCGGATTGTCGGATTGTCGGATTGTCGGACTACCGATTTAACGTTAAGTTGACACCAATGGGCATTGCCGTGTCCCTACAAGGGCTATGTACTTACTTACCAGCAAAAGTGGTGTATAGCGGTTTTCAAGTAAATGAGGTACGTAGTTGGGATGCGAGCCCTCTTCTTTAGCAGTTATATAAGTTGTCAGTCATACCTCATCTACCTGAGAAAAGCTGTATATCATTTCCACTCCCCTTGCAAGGTAAAAGCCGCCCAATAATAGGGAGACTTCCATTTTTCCTGCTGCATCATTTCGATCTGCGCCGCCCTCAAAGCTGCCGCCGGCGCTAACTTTTGTTGCAGCATTTTCTGATAAAACTTTTGCATTAACACAGCAGTTCCTTCATCGTCCACATTCCACAAACTCACCGCCACCCGCTGCGCCCCCGCATACATAAACCCCCTCGTTAATCCCACCATGCCTTCGCCTTTAACATTCTGTCCCATTCCCGATTGGCAAGCACTTAAAACTACTAAATTTGCCGCCAGTTTCATGTTGAAAATATCCGCGAGGCGCAAAAAGCCATTGACAAGATTGCCCCGGTCATCTACGGTAGACATCACAATTCCTGACAGTTCGGGATTTTTGCTGTTGGCAATGCCGTGGGTGGCAAAGTGAATGATTTGATAATTGACTAAATTTCCATCGGTAGCAGTAGTGCGACTGGCATCAAAATCAAATATTTGACGGCTAGAAGCAGAGGGGAATAAGCTGGATATTGTTTGCGCTTCTTTGCGGGTAAATGGGAGGCGTTCGGGCGGCCATCCCCGATTGGAAGCACGAAGCGAGCGATTTAAACCGAGGTTATTTGCTTCTAATTTTTCATTCGTTGCTTGGGTGATTTTTTCTTTAATTCTGTCATCGTCTGGACTGAAAACAGGATCGGCTAAAATTGCTAAATTTTGGCTTGGCGGTTTTCTGTCTCCGTAATTTTGCCGGAGAATGGCGAGAGTTGAGGCAGAAGGCAGAGTGATAATTTCATGTGAGGCAATTAAGGGAACATTGGTATTTTCTCCGGCTGTTGGTGGCAGAGTTAAAGCTGGGAAAGGGGTATAGTGCAGCACGCCGTCGGGAACAATTAATAAGCGTTTGTTTCCTAATTGGGCTGCTGCTGGCTGTAAAATTAATTGGCCCAGATTGGCACTGGATCGGGCAACTTTTTGGGGAATATCTCTTTGGATTGGGCTAGTTACTGCGTCTCGGAAATTGCGGGCTGCTGTTTCAATGTCAGCCTGTGAGGGCAATTCATAGCTAGTTAGTCCCGTTGATGTCACAACCCACAAATAACTGCGGTATGCGCCGAGGGAATACTGCAATAAAATCGTGTTGTCATCGAGAATCTGTTTCTGAATTTCTGGCAGCGTTAAAGGTTGGGGTTGGGTGAGGGCAGCGTAGCGGGGGCTGGCGGTACGAATCTTTGTTTGGAGTTGCTGATATTCTTGCAAAAGTGCGAGGCGCCCAGAGTCGATTTCAGCGATTTTAGTTGCGTTGGGGTTGGGACGGCTGACTGCTTCGATGCGCTGCTTTTCAATGGCATTGAGTTGCTGTTGCAAGCTGTTTTCTTGTTGCAGTAAATTGGGGTCAATGCCTTCGCGAATGTTGGCGTTACTTTCTTTGAGGAGTTCGAGGAGGCTGCGGGCCCTGGAACGTTCGCTGGCTTCTAAGGCTTTTGTATCGTAACCAGATTTAGGATGAGTTTTATGCAGTTGCATTAACAACTCGATGTAGAATTCGTAGTAGTCTTGTACTGTGGCAAAGTATGAGGTGCGGAGTTCTGGGCCGGCAATTTTGGTGCGGAGGTTTTCGATTATTTTGAGAGAGGCTTCGATGTCTTTGAGGGCTTCGTTAAGATTACTTAAATCGCGTTTGACATAAGCCATGCCGAAAAGGTTGACAGCTTCTATTCCGGGGTGGCTGATAGCCCGACTCAGGAGCAGGGATTGGCTAAAATACTGTAGCGCTTTTTGTTTTTCTTCCGACTTTAAGTAAACTAAGCCGATGTTTTTGAGGATGGTAGCTTCCCTGCTGCGATCGCCAACTTCTCGACTCAGGCGAAGGGATTGGTTGTAATACTCTAAAGCCTTTTGTTTGTCTCCCGAATCGTCGTAGATTCTGCCAATGTTGTTGAAGGTGAGAGATCCCCCGCTGCGATCGCCGATTTCCCGACTTAGATGAAGGGATTGATGGTAATATTCCAAAGCTTTCTCTTGCTCTCGCAAATCTGAGTAGACAGCCCCGATGCTGTTGAGGATATTAACTTGCGCCGATCGATCGCCGGAGGCCTGACTTAGGGGAAGGGATTGGTTGTAATACTCTAAAGCTTTCTGTTTCTCTCCCAAATTTGAGTAGACTGTGCCGATGTTGCTGAGGGTGACAGCTTCCGCGCTACGATCGCCGACTGCGCGACTTAGGGGAAGGGATTGGTGGTAATAGTCTAAAGCTTTTTGTGATTCTCCCAAAGCTAAGCAGACAGCCCCGATGTTGTTGAGGGTGGTAGCTTCTTGCGAGCGATCGCCAATTTCCCGACTCAAGGGAAGCGATCGATTGTAATATTCTAAAGCTTTTTGTGGTTCTCCCAAATCCGAGTAAACTTTGCCGATGTTGTTGAGAGTGATAGCTTCCCCGCGGCGATCGCCCAAGGCGCGAGTGGGGGGAAGGGATTGGTTGTAATATTCTAAAGCTTTCTGTTTTTCTCCCAAATCCGAGTAGACTTTGCCGATGTTGCTGAGGGTGATAGCTTCCCCGCTGCGATCGCCGACGGCTCTCCCCAGCGGCAGGGATTGGTTGAAATACTGTAGCGCTTTTTGTGGATCTCCCAATTTTGAGTAAACTAAGCCGATGTTGCTGAGGGTAATAGCTGCTTGCGAGCGATCGCCTACTGCTTGACTCAGGGGAAGCGACTGGTTCAAATACTGTAGCGCTTTCTGTTGCTCTCCCAATTCTGAGTAAACTAAACCGATGCTGTTAAGGGTGACAGCTTCTTTCTCGCGATCGCCCGCTTTTCGATACAGTTTTAATGCTTCTTCATATCTGGCGATCGCACTTGTTAAAGCTTCCTTTGTTCCGTGTTCGTAGAGTTTCTCTGCTTCTTCATATACTTTTTGGGCAGCCTCGCTACTGTTAGTTTGTGCTGTTTGTACGGCGTTGCCAAGAGACACGGTTGCTGCAACTGGCTGACTTAACCGAAGCAAAAGTGCGATCGACATACCGGCCAAAACCCATTGAGCGCGATCGAACATAGCCACCCCTTTTGTATTTTTGTCAATCTTAATCACTAGCTCGCTTAGTGTAAAGACAGGGAGAAGTCAGGGCGATCGGCATTTTTGCTAGAGTTAACGAGTAGTGCGATTCCCTGCGGGATCGCTGCGCCGCGCGTACTTTTTCCCAGCATGAACAACATCCTAACTACCCCCGATCCCGTAACCACCCACTGGGATTGCCCCGAATGCGGCGGCACCGGTACCCTCAGCCCAGAAATTTGCCCTGTTTGTCTCGGAGCAAAATACATCGATCTCGCGACAATAACTAACTGGATGCTCGATTTTATGGAATCTCGCGGCTGCGATCGAGCTGAGATCGATCGATTGCGAACCGAAAACCCAGACCCCCTAACATTAACTTTTTGCCTCGAAGTTTGTATCGCCCTTAAATAAACAAGGAGAAAAACCCTCTCTAAGGTCTTCTCTTCTCTGCCTTCGCGCCCTTTGCGCCTTCGCGGTTCCATCAGAAAAACTCCTGCACAAACCATTTAAAACTGCGACATCAATTCCCAATATTCAGTGTCCCTTAACCGGATGTTGCCCGTAAAAAGGCAAAGCATCCGACCAATCAGGGCGACTTCCTTGTTTCCACTCCAAATAAGCCAATTCCAACACACTAAAAACCGACCAACCCAACTCGCTGCCAACTTCAATTAACTGATAAGAATTTTCCCAACTTTCCAACTTTTCCTGCCAGGATTCCGCCGTCATTACAGTATCAGGAAACAACTCAGTTAAACCAGAATCTTTGTTAACTGAATAAACAGCGCCAAACAATTGTCCCCGCTGTGCAGGCATTTGCAGCGCCATATCCTGAGTTGAGATAGATTTTTTACTGCTGCTGCAAGCGACAGCCGCCAAAGTGGAAATCGCAAAAACAGGAATATCCAACTGTTGAGCCAAAGTCCGCGCCGTCACCATACCCATGCGAGTCCCCGTGAAACCTCCGGGCCCCTTCGCCACTGCAATAAAAGCCAAATCCGCCCAAGTTTGCTGCCCAATAAACTCGACTAAATACTGATGCAAATGAGTGGCTAAATCCCGATCCAAATTCCAAGTTTGGCAGCGAGAATCCCCGGCAAAATTGCTGATGGCTAAACCGAGTTCGCGACTAGCTGTGTGCAGCGCTAAGCCGTATTTTTTAACTGATGTTCCGTCTTGGGGATTGCTATTCACGATTACTGATAATTTTCCTTAACAAAAAACAGCGGCAAAGCCACAACTAAGCAACCCAAAAGAATGCCAAATATTCCCGTATTTAAAATCCTGGAATTACCCATGCCCCCAGTCATCAAAAACAGCACTACTAAACTTGCAAATAAATTTTTATTTGCAAATTCTTTGTGTTGGGAAACTTGATGCTTCACCGTCATAAAACCCGACGTAACTATTAACGCAAACCAAGAATTAAAAATGACTATTTGAGAGCCAAAGATAAACCAAACTAAGGCAAACATTAGCGCATCTATCCAAAAATCCTGAGTTTTCAACTTCGGCAGCCAAAATTCTTGGGTAGCAACAGGGGCGATTTTCTTGAGTAATTGATTGTGTTGCAGCCGCACGAGTTTGTTTCTCAATTGAATCTTGGGATCGATTTGCAATATTTGCTTCCACTCCGGGCGGCGAGAATTGTTGACTCTTCCCAACAGCTTTACGGCTGCGACTTTATTTAACTGCAAATCGGTGAGTCTGGTGGCAATTATTTGAGATAAGTGCGGATAGTAAACGGGGTTGTCTTCGGTTCTGTTGATGACGATATTGAGCTGTTGCTTGGCTTGACTGACTTGGATTGTAACATTGTACGGGGCGAGATCCTCTTGCAAAGCTTGCTGAATTTCGGCTTGCTGTTGGCGAGTAAACAGCGGCACACCGGGCGCAGGTGTAACCACCCGTTCTGCGGGCGTTTCCGGCGCGTCTAGCACCGGCTGTGCGTCTAAATATACCGGTTTGGGGTTCAAGTGCCGGATGACTGCTGATGCTGAACTGTAGCGCCGATTGGTGGCACTTTGAAGCATGGTGTCGAGGATGCGGCCGAAATCATCGCTAACAGCAGTCTTTAAATAGTTTCGCCAAGCCCAAGAATCCTCTGTACTGTCGAACAAATCGAAGGGAGGAATTTCAGTCAGCAAGTGAATGCAGGTAACACCCAAACTGTAGATATCGCTAGCAAAAACTGCTTTCCCCATCAATTGTTCTGGGGCTGTATAAGCAGCACTGCCGATAATTGTACCCGTTTGCGGCAAGCCAGTTGCTGTTACTTTCTTAGCTGCACCAAAGTCTACTAAAACAATATTTTTTTGGAAAGGAGAAGGTTGATAGGAAGTTTCTAATGCGGGTAAAGGAGTTGGAGATAGCCGGCGGCGAATGATATTTTCTGGTTTGATATCGCGGTGAATGACTTTGGATTTGTGGACGAAGTGGAGCACTGGCAATAAATCGTTGAGGATTTGCCGAATTTGAGTTTCGGTGAATGCTCCTTTTTGTTCTAATTCTCGGGCTAGGTTTTTGCCGTCTATAAATTCTTGTACTAAATACTGTCTTCCGTCTTGTTCAAAATGCGCGATTAATTCGGGAATCTGGGGATGTTTTCCCAAGGTTTCTAGCTGGGCTGCTTCTTGGTGAAATAGTTGAGCGGCTTTTTCGGCTGAGGTATTTTGCTGCAAAAATTGCTTGATTACGCACTGCGAAAAAATCAGGGGTTTGGTTTCATCAACTGCTAGAAATGTTCTGCCAAAGCCTCCTTGCCCGATCGGCTTTACGGTTCGGTAGCGAGATGCTGAGGGCGTTTCTGGGTCAATAGTCAACAACAATTTTGAGCCGCAACTTTGGCACAATTCTGCATCACCTGGGTTTTGCGGATTCTGACAAGTTGGGTTTAAGCAATAGCACATTGGATTTTAGATTTTAGATTTTAGATTTTAGATTGGTAATTGGGAATAAAAACTGTTGACTGTTGACTGTTGACTGTTGACTGTTGACTGTTGACTAACAACTGCCAACTGCCAACTGCCAACTAACTAATGACTTCTTCCTTAAGTCGGGACGAGTTCGCCTGGCCGCAATTTTGCCCATTTGCCGGTCTCTTGCTTGAAACTCTCACAGCCGACTACATCCCATTCCATTTCAATTTCGTCTTGGCGGGGGCGGATGTTGACGTTGATGGTGGGTTCTACGGGGTCGAAATCGGGTGTTTCGGTGAGGTGAAGCTGTTCGTGCTGTTCTTCTACGGCGTGGTAGGTGAAGCAGCGGTCTACATAGTGGCAGTTAATACAAATACACATTCTTGATATCCTCTGTGCATTTCAAAAAGATTGGTGAAATTTGAGCTTTCTGTTAATCTAGCGTAGCAAGAGTTTAATTGTTTGTAAGGAAAGTAGATTTTTGTTGCGATGCCGATTAATTTGCCCTCTTCATTATCTCCTGATACTTGGCCGTTTGATTTGAAACTGCTGACACCGCCTGCTTATTTGGTGGGCGGTACGGTGCGGGATGCGCTGCTGGGGAGGCGATCGCGCTATTTTGATTTGGATTTCGTTATGCTAACACGGGCGGTGAAAACTGCTCGAAAAATTGCCGATCGCACGAAAGGTGGATTTGTCTTGTTGGATGCGGAACGCCAAATTGCGCGGGTGGTATTTGCGGGCGGTACGGTGGATTTGGCGCAAGCGGAAGGGGGGAGTCTGGAGGGGGATTTGCGGCGCCGAGATTTTCGGATAAATGCGATCGCCTGCAATCCTTTTACAGGAGAAATCATCGATCCTTTGGACGGTCAAACTGATTTGCGGTTGGGTTTGCTGCGGATGATTTCGCGGTCAAATTTGGAGGACGATCCGCTGAGGTTATTAAGAGCTTACCGCCAAGCGGCGCAGTTGGGTTTTGCGATCGAAGCTGAAACTCAATCGGCGATTCGGGAATTAGCACCGCTGTTGAGTCGGGTAGCGGTGGAACGGGTGCGGGCGGAATTAGGTTATTTGTTGAGCAATCCTAACGGTGTTCCTTGGATTTGTCGCGGTTGCGAAGATGGTTTGTTTTCGATTTGGTTTGAAAGTGCGATCGACCGTTTTGATATTTTGACAAAAATTGACGCATCTGCTGACAAATTAGCGGCAATTTACCCGGAATTAGGGAAGGAATTCGGGCGTCAGATTCGAGATACGATTAAAACGCCGTTGTTGGCGGTTGCGAAGTTGGCTGTTTTGGCAGATTCCGACCCGACAATTGCTGAAACCCAGTTGCTGCGGTTGAAGTACAGCAATGCGGAGATTAAAAGTGCGATCGAGCTTTTGAAATACTTGCCGAAGTTGCAAGCAAAACCTATCGCGGAAATGTCTTTGCGAAAACAGTATTTTTTGTTTCGGGATGTGGGAATAGTATTTCCAGTTTTAGCGGTTTTGGCGGTGGCGGCGGGAGTTGCGGTTGAGGATATTTCACTGTTAATTAATCGCTATCTCGATGCCGAGGATATTGTTGCTCATCCTACCCAATTAGTTAGCGGCAATGATTTAATGGAATCTTTAAATTTGCCTCGAAGTCCGCGCATCGGTCAATTGTTGATGGACATTCAATTAGCGCGGGTGGAGGGGAGAATTGCGACTCGCGAAGATGCGCTCAAATTGGCAGCAGAGTTGGTTGATGTTAGTTGATATTTTGCAACTGTAGCAACAGTCCGCCAGAAGTTTAAACCCCAATATTTGTAGGGGCGGGTTCGCCAACAATATTTGCCTAAAACCGATAATCTCGTAAACCCGCCCCCAACCCACGGTAAATCGCAATCTATCTTTTTTAAGATACAATGGTTCAAGTGCGATCGCTACAATAATCTCTTGACAATCGTCGCTACAATTACTATTATTGAAGTGATGCTTATTAAATAAAAATTATTAAATGCAACCTTTGAGTCTGATATCACCTGTGATTTCCGCCGAACTGGGATTGCGAGAGGTTTATCAAAGCAAATACGGCATTCTCTACCAAGAAGACTGTCTCAAGTTTTTAGGTGCTATTCCCGATTGCTGTGTAGATATTGTCTTTGCCGATCCGCCCTTTAATCTCGGCAAAGATTACGGTAACGGTACGAGCGAGCTGCTGAATTCTAGCGATTATCTTGCTTGGTCAAAACAGTGGCTTAAAGAAAGTATTCGAGTGCTTAAACCGGGCGGAAGTCTATTTATTTTCAACTTACCTAAATGGTGCATTGAGTACGGTGCATATTTAAACCAAGAGCGAATGAACTTTCGTCACTGGATAGCTTGTAGAATGCCTAAAGCGTTTCCTCGCGGCAAGAAAATGTCTCCCGCACACTACGGATTGCTTTACTACACAAAAGGCGAACCAGCAGTTTTCAATAAAGTTTATACCCCGATTCAAGTCTGCCGGCATTGCGGAGGAGAGATTAAAGATTACGGCGGACACCGCAAAAAATTAAATCCTCAAGGTATTAACTTAATGGATGTTTGGGATGCTCCCGAAGATGTCTGGGAAAATGCTTCTGAAGATATCCGAGAAGAAAATCTGTGGACTTTAATTGAGGAAATGTGGACAGATATTCCGCCAGTAAGACACCGACAGCACAAGAAAAGAGGAGCCAACGAATTAGCTCCAATCATGCTGGAACGTATCATTGCTATGGCATCGAATCCGGGACAAGTTGTAATCGATCCTTTTGGAGGTTCTGGCACTACATTTTATGCAGCAGAGAAGTTGGGGAGGTATTGGCTGGGTACAGAAATCGGCGATATTGAACCAGCAGTGAAGCGGTTACAAGACTTGGCCAATGGAAAAGTTGAAAACTGGGAATCAGCAAGGGGAAAGACAAAAAATAAAGTTAAACAAAACGAGTCAATCCAACTAGAATTGTTTTCTTGACTGCTAACACTTTATATTAAAGCGCGACCATCTGTGCCTTTAGTAATTGTAGGTACGCTGCTATCAAGGGCATCATGTTCAATGACAAATATGGCTAAAAAACCTTGTTGTATGTTAACAGCGCGCCAGACATCAAAGTAAGGCTCTAGTTCCTCATAATTGCCAATTCTATCAGTCAAATAAGGGTACAGTTTGCGGCTGGGCAGAACTAATGCCGTTCCCAAAAAGATCCCTCGTAAAATACCGAGAACCAGTTTATTAACAGCACGGTGACTTGATGAGATATTTCCTGTTTCCCATTCAAAGGCAAATAAATGATTGTCTAAGATTTTGGTAGCATCTACTCGTCCAGGCGCTCTAGTTGCAAATCTGATTTAGTTTCAAGCTGCCATCCAAAATTCTCCTGAAGAGCAGCCATACAAGCATTTTTGATAGGTTTGACACCGTTTCCGTGGCTGGTTGGATTGATTGTAAAGTTTGATGCACCCACAGGCCAGGCGATCGCGTCAATAGCAATCCGTATTTCATTTTTAATAACTCCCCATTCTTCTGACTCCTCAAAGTTACCGCGACTAATAAGTGATACTTCTTTAACTATCTTCACAGCGTACTAAGCCTGTTCATTTATACTGGCTGTTAGTTCTTCCGGCAATTCAAACTTGCCATCTGCACCCGCTTTAAACTCAAGAACTTTCAACACAGCATCAACATTCAAGGGCCCGTAAATGTGCGGATAAAAATCTCCGGCGGCAGATTCATACTTAACTTCTGCTTGCACTTTCTCAGAGTCAATCCACAGCAAAAGCAATCCTGTTTGTCCGACAAAAAACTTGTTGGCACTTCTAGTAACTTGCGGGAGTGTCGAACAGTGGATAAATCCTTCAGAGTCTAGGGTATCGCCGCGATAAGATTGAAGGTGTTTTGCTTCTTCCCACTGTTGGCTTTTAGCAATGTGAAATATAACGCTCATAATTGAATATTTTTAACGTGAAACAGTATTTTGTTAGATCCCCGACTTGTTTAAGCAGTCGGGAATCTGCTTTCCCAGGCAGGGCCTAGAAGATTAAAACACTAAAGTGCTTACTACAAAACTAGCACGATACGAGTACATCCGATCGCCCTAAAACTCTCAAATCTTCCTCATCGAGTTCCACTGGCGTACCGCTGCGAATGAGTTCCACAAAATCCTCATTCGGCACCATAATGCACAAAGTGTACAAACGTTCACTCCCGGTATTCTCAATTACGTGAGTGCCCGTTGGAGGCACTAACAAACTATCTCCCGGTTTGATACTAACTGTTTTGCCGTCGCAGGTTGCTTGCCCTCTTCCTTTGAGTACAAAAAACATTTCTACTGCGAATTGGTGGCGGTTGGGAGGAGTTTTGCCGCCCCCATCGAAAATCTCCACGCAAACAGTTAATGAAACATTAGCTGTTACCGGATCGAAGACGATCGCTAATCGATTAGTATCGCCTGGATTGATGCGAAATGCTTGGTAGTCTTGAGGAGACTTTATAACAGGAATCATGCACTGATTTGTCATTTTTTTATTGTTAGTTTTGAGTTGTTATAGCTTGGAATAAGTCATTTTTGACAGTTGACAGTTGACAGTTGACAGTTGACAATTGGCAGTTGGCAGTTGGCAGTTGACAGTTGGCAGTTGATAGTTGACAGTTAACAGTTAACAGTTAACCAATAACCAATAACTAATAACTAATAACTAATGCCCAATGCCCAATGCCCAATGCCCAATGCCCAATGCCCAATGCCCAATGCCCAATGACTATTTAATTGCTTCTAACATAGCCTGAGAATCCGACAAAAAGCCAAAACATTGTTTAACGTTATAAAGAGTAGCTTGCCAGCAATACTCGGGAGATGTCGTAGCTGTACAATCTTTGACTAAAATACAGTCGTAACCGAGGAAATTAGCATCTTGCAGTGTAGCCATGACGCACTGATCGGCGTTTACTCCTCCAAAGAAAAGTGTAGTTCTGCCGAGGTTCCGCAAGATACTATCTAAAGGAGTATCCCAAAAGCCACTCATCCGATATTTATCCACGCAAATATCCTCCGGTTTGGGTTTTAATTCATCGACAACTGCGGCCGCCCAACTCCCTGCCATCAGTACAGGTGCGCCGTTTTTTGGCAGCGGATCTCCCAAACCTACGCCGTCGCCTGTGGGATTGTAAACGTGGCGGGAAGCTGCACTAATATTGAGCAAATCGGGACGGTTTCCCCAGTTTATCCAAATAATAGGCATTGCGTGCGATCGCAATTTTGGCAGCAAATTTTTTAAAGGATTAATTGGAGTTCTCGCGGGCGTTACATCTACGCCAATATGCGCCAGCCAACCGTCGGGATGACAAAAATCATTTTGCATATCTATCACCAACATTGCAGCTTTGGCTAAGTCCAAACGCAGGGTTTTAGTTTCTGTTTCCAGGGTAACAGGTTGAGGTGCGATCGGCGCTCGGGTAATGTCGGCAATTTTGGCATCAACTTTCCAAGCATTCGGCGGTACGCCCAAGGTGCGGAGAGAATCAGGATTCATATGATTGTGACTCAAAAACAATTTCAATCTTAGAACTATTTGATTGTTACTAACTTGTCATATCTTAAATCTTTACTAGAATTAAGTATCCGTGGCAACTTTTTTATAAATTTTATGATTTATTAACTTTATTATCGTTGGGCGATCGCAAATGTTAGCGCCCTGGAAGCATACAATAAAAATTAATGTAAATTTACAAAAAGGGTAAATCTGTGAGCTTTACAATTCAAAATGCGGCGTTGCTGAATACAGGTATGAATGGAAGATTTCCGAATAGCTATAAGTCAAGTCGGGTGAGTTTTGTAACATCAAGCGAAAAGTTGCTTCATACCGTGAATCAGCAACGCCGAAGTTTCTTGTGGAACAGACCGGAAGGCCTGTTCATAAAAGAATTATTGAGAATGCTGCAACATATGAGGTAAAACTGAGACATTGCATCATTTTGAATAAGCTTTTTAAGGGCGGGCTAGAAGCCCAACCCTACTCCCCACAAGAAAAAAATTTACTATTGTGGAACAGGCATCTTGCCTGTTGCTGAGAATGGTGCTATTGAGTGAGGTAAAATAGAACTCTCACAATAATCATATTTGCGACAAATTGATGATTAAATTGCACAAATGGCAGCGGATACTGGCTTTAATAGTTGTTTTTACGATCGCCCTTACCTCCTCCGCCATATTATCCCCGCGTCTGTTGGCTCAAACCCCGCCCACCACCCCAACAACCGAATTGCGCGGCGTCTGGCTGACTAACATTGACAGCGACGTTATTTTCTCCCGCAACAACATCATTGACGCTGTAAATCGACTCGATCGACTCAATTTTAATACCATCTATCCCACGGTTTGGCAAGGAGGCTATACGCTTTATCCGAGTGCTGCAGCCCAACGAGTATTCGGACAGTCGATCGATCCCTCGCCCGGATTGAAAGACCGAGACATTCTCCAAGAAATTATAGCACAATCCCGCCAAAAAGGTATAGCAGTAATCCCCTGGTTTGAGTTTGGTTTCATGGCTCCCGCCGAATCGGAATTAGCCACACTTCACCCCGACTGGCTGGCGCACCGCCGCGACGGTTCAACTATTTGGAAAGAAGGCAAGCACGAGCGAGTTTGGCTGAATCCATTTCATCCAGAAGTCCAGCAATTTATCTTAGATTTAATCCTAGAAGTTGTCGATAATTATGATATAGATGGCATTCAATTTGACGACCATTTCGGCTTGCCAGTAGAATTTGGCTACGAGCCGCTAACAATGTCAATGTATCAGGAACAAATCAAAAGCCCTCCCTCCAACGACCCCCGCGAAACCTTCTGGGTGCGCTGGCGCGCTGACAAAATCAACGACTTCGTGGGGCGAGTTTCCCGCGCCATCAAATCCCGCAAACAAAAATGTATTGTCAGCTTATCTCCCAACCCTTTTCACTTTGCTTTGCCCGCCCACTTGCAGGACTGGTTTACGTGGGAAAGACGCGGCTACATCCAAGAAATTGTGTTGCAGGTTTATCGCAGCGATATCAAGCGTTTTAGTGCCGAACTGGAACGGGAAGAAGTTAAACTGGCTAAACTTAACATTCCAACTGCGATCGGCATTTTGACAGGCCTTAAAAATAATTCAGTCCCCCTCAAACAAATTCAAGAACAAGTGCAAGAAGTCCGAAAAAGAGATTTCGCGGGCGTGTCTTTCTTTTTCTACGAAAGTTTGTCAAATTGGGCTAGCGAAACCCCCGAACAGCGCAATTCGGCATTGCAAGAATTCTTTCCCACAAAAATGCAGCGCCCGCCATCCGAAGGCAGAATTTGAAACCCACGGTTAAAATGAGAAAAATCATACAGCGCTTAGGAATTGTCATCTTATTTTTAAGCGCTTTCCTAACAATTGGCTATTTCACTCCCAGAAAGTGGGGAAATTACTCGCAAGCCGATTGCACCATGTCTCTATACATTTCCAACCAAGGCATTCACACCGAAATCATTGTTCCAGTTAAAAATGAATATTTTGACTGGAATCAATTTTTACTGCTAACAGAAATAGGGCGGGATGCCGCTTCTGATTATAAATATTTGTCTTTTGGCTGGGGAGATCGAGCTTTTATGCTGGAAACTCCCACATCAGAAAATATCAACCCAGTTACAGCTTTCAAGGCGCTATTTCTCCTTACTCCGTCTACCCTACACGTTGAAAGTTATCGGGTTCTCCCCCTAAATTTTGAAACCAAATGTGTGAAAATTAGTGGAACCAATTATCTGAGGCTGGTTAATTTTATTAAAAATTCATTCCAATTAGACGCAGCAGGTAAGAAAATAAAAATTAGCTACGGCTACGACAATAGCGACAGTTTTTATGAAGCAAAAGGCAGTTATTATATTTTAAGAACTTGCAACGACTGGACGGCAGAAGGTTTGCAAAAAGCTGATGTCAATACTCCTTTATGGTCTACGCTTTCTTCGGCGATTGTGTTTCATTTAAATAGCGGTTGCGAATGTCAAAAATAAATGGTAGTGAGTCATACAATTTTAGATTTTAGATTTTAGATTTTAGATTTTAGATTGCGGAATGAATGATTGTGTATGGGTTGGGAGATTGCCTAAAGTTGCATTCTTTTTTTTAACTGGTATAATTACCACTTTGAGGAAAAATCATGAATGTAATTCCAGCGATCGACTTATTGGATGGAAAATGCGTCAGATTGTATCAGGGAGACTACGCGAAGTCTCAAACTTTTAACGACAACCCCGTCGAAGTCGCCAGACAGTGGGTAAATGAAGGCGCGACAATGCTGCATTTAGTAGACCTCGACGGCGCTAAAGCAGGTCATCCAGTCAACCAAGCAGCCATAGAAGCGATCGTCCGCGCAGTAGACGTTCCCTGTCAAGTAGGTGGCGGAATGCGCGATCGCGCTTCTGTTGCTGCTATCCTCAATTTAGGCGTCCGGCGCGCCATTCTCGGCACCGTCGCCGTCGAACAACCGCAATTAGTCGGCGAATTGTGCGCCGAATTTCCCGGCAGAATTCTGGTAGGCATCGATGCCAGAAATGGTAAAGTTGCTACTAGAGGCTGGCTGGAAACTTCGGAAGTTTTAGCAACAGAATTGGCGCAAAAAATGGCAGAGTTAGGGGCCGCTGAAATTATTTACACCGACATTCACCGCGACGGTACTATGGAAGGGCCTTCTTTGGAATCTTTGCGCGAAATTGCTAACGCTATTTCGATTCCGGTGATTGCTTCCGGTGGCGTTAGTTCGATCGCAGATTTGTTGAGTTTGCTGGCTTTGGAACCAATTGGTGTCAAAAGTGCGATCGTCGGTAGGGCAATTTATACCGGCGATATCTTGCTAAAAGAAGCCATTCAAGCAGTCGGACAAGGGCGGTGGCAGGATGTACCGCCAGATTTGGATTCTTCGAGTTTTGCTTGATTATCTAAATCCTTTTGCGCGCGTTAACCAAACCGGAACCCTTGAGTTTGTCTGCGTCCGGGATTATCTGGTTTCAACGTCTTTCTTACCAGAAAGAATTGGTTTAAAGCCGGAGCCCCGATCGGGAGAAATTAAAAGAAGACTATTCATTACTCCAATCCTCTTCCTTCCAGGTATAGGTCGTTACCCGTGCAGTCAACTGTCAACTGTCAACTGTCAACTGTCAACTGTCAACTGAACATCATCGTACCCATGTTTTTGAACCATACAATTACAGCTTTAAGTTCTGGAATGGCATCCCTAGTTGCTCCCATACCTTTGTTAGCAACAGTCGAGGCAGAAAATTCTCCGATCGTCCTCAGCGGAGTTTTGCTCACTTTGGTAGTGATTTATCTCGCCAGTAAATTAGGCGCAGAAGCGGCTATAAAATTTGATTTTCCGCCGGTTCTGGGTGAACTTGTAGCAGGGGTAATTGTTGGCGTGTCTGCTTTACACCTAGTCGTTTTTCCCGGAAGCGGGCTGTCAGCATCCAACTCAGGGATTATGACAGTTCTGCAATCGATCAATCATCTGTCTCCTGCCGCCCTCACCAGTGTCTTTGAATCGCAGAGTGAAGTCATTTCAGTGCTGGCTGAATTAGGCGTGATTGTTCTGCTGTTTGAAATTGGTTTGGAGTCGGATCTCAGACAACTAAAAGAAGTGGGGGTTCAAGCCGTCGTTGTCGCCTGTGTCGGTGTGGCAGTTCCCTTTGCAGCAGGTACTGGGGGCTTGATGATGCTGTTCCATACTCCAGCAATACCGGCGATTTTTGCAGGGGCGGCTTTGACAGCAACCAGCATCGGAATTACCTCCAAAGTTTTGTCGGAATTAGGACAACTCAAATCTAAAGAAGGTCAAATCATTGTTGGTGCGGCGGTGATTGATGATGTGCTGGGAATTATTGTCTTGGCTGTGGTCGCGAGTTTAGCGAAAACTGGTGAGATTGATGTTGTTAATGTCATCTATTTGATTGTCAGTGCAACTGCGTTTCTATTGGGTTCTATTCTGTTGGGCGGCATCTTCAACAAAAGCTTCACTGCGGTGGTGGATAAACTCAAAACTCGCGGCAATATAGTCATCCCGGCATTTATCTTTGCTTTCTTCATGGCTTTTCTGGGCAACGCAATTCATCTCGAAGCGATTTTGGGTGCGTTTGCCGCTGGCTTGGTGTTGGATGAAAGCGATGCCCGCAACGAGTTGGATGAACTGGTGAAGCCGATCGCGGATTTCCTGGTTCCCATCTTTTTTGTAACCGTGGGATCTCGGGCGGATTTGGGAGTTTTGAACCCAACAGTGCCGGATAATCGGGCTGGTCTTTTGATTGCTGCTTTCTTGATTGTGGTTGCGATTTTGGGCAAGATCGTAACAGGTTGGGCAGTGTTTGGTCTGCCGGGAATCAATCGATTGGCGATCGGAGTGGGGATGATTCCTCGGGGCGAAGTCGGGTTAGTGTTTGCCGGCATCGGTTCGGCGAGTGGGATTTTGAGTAAACCGTTAGAAGTCTCGATTATTATCATGGTGATTCTGACGACTTTTTTGGCTCCGCCTTTTCTGCGGATTGCCTTTGGCGATACGGTAGAGCCTCCAGCTAGCGGGGAACCTTCTAGCGAGCAAATCGTTTGATTAGCGGGCGATCTTAAGTCTGTTATGACTGACATCTTGCACGAATATCAATAAGGGGCTTTTTTGTGGGTGGGGGCGGGTTTATTTAACCTGTTTGCACCCTTTAAGGCTGTTGGTGAACCCGCCCCTACAGCTATTTGAGAATAGTGCAATATCTCAGTTAAAACCGACTGAAGATCGCCTGCGGTCAAAAACCTGTAGGGGCGGGTTCACCAATAGCTTAAAGAGATACCCAAAGACTCAAAAACCCGCCCCCACCCCGCGATCAATTGCTTTATTGATATTGGTGCAACATCTCAGTTATGAGGTAGTTGGGGGCGATCGGCTGGTATTGAACCACTTTCGGGCGATCGTCTCCACTGCTACTGATTCGCCTCCAGGTTATACTAATTCTCAAAACTCATGCAACAGTGTCGCTCCGGGTGCGTCGCCCTCAAAAATCTTAAATAATATCCACAATCTTTGAGCGACGCACCTTACACAATATTTCAGCAAACAAACCCACACTCATCATTGTTGCTTTCTGGAGGCGAGAATTGGTATTATCTTGCATTTCCACACCAACAGCACAGCAGCCGGATCTAAACTTTCTAGCAGTGCGTTTGACACATTTTGTCGATCGGCCAGAGTGCAGTTTTGACTTAGCTTATACTAGCCTTCCCACCGAGTAACAGTCCTCTCAAAACCTACAATGCCGTTCGTCAAAGCTTCGCGAAATCTGTTCGATCGACTATCCCAGCGCGATTTGTAGCTAGCTTCATAGGTGTCTATCATCAAAAACGCTATATATAGAGAAATGCGATCGCAGTTATTTACCGACAAGTGCTACAGCACAGCTTTGCAAAACAGGAATTTCAATGCGGAACTCTGCTCCTTGATGGGGTTGAGAAAAGCACTGGAGTATGCCACCGTGCTTATCAACTACAATTTGATAGCTGATGGATAGCCCTAATCCAGTTCCTTGACCAATTGGTCGGGTGGTAAAGAAGGGATTGAACACCTGTTGTCTAACAGTTTCCGTCATCCCCGGTCCATTGTCTTGAACTTGAATCACCACGTTTTTAGAACAATCGGGCCCTGTTTCGTTTGTGACCAGCTTAGTCCGAATAGTGATGCAACTGGGATTCTTTTGAATGTCTTTTAGAGAACGCTGATTGTCGTAGTTTTCTAAAGCATCGATCGCATTTGCCAGAATATTCATAAAGACTTGGTTCAACTGTCCGGCATAGCACTCTACCAGCGGTAAGTCGCCGTAGTCTTTGACAATTTCAATAGCAGGACGATCCGGTTTTGCCTTCAGTCGATTTTGCAAAATCATCAATGTGCTGTCAATTCCCTCGTGGATATCAACAGGCTTCATGTCTGCCTCATCCAGCCGCGAGAAGTTTCTTAGAGACAGGACAATTTGACGAATGCGATCGGCTCCTACCTTCATTGAACTCAGCATTTTGGGCAAATCTTCACTAATGTAGTCGAGATCGAGCTCTTCAATTTTTTCCTGAATTAGGGTATTAGTTGGATAGGTTTGCTGGTAAAGCTGAATCAACTGTAGTAAATTTTGCGTGTAGTCGGCAGTATGCGTCAGGTTGCCATAGATAAAGTTGACTGGATTGTTAATTTCGTGAGCAACACCAGCCACCAGTTGCCCCAAACCCGACATTTTCTCTGCCTGAATAAGCTGTGCCTGAGTTTGCTGTAAGGTTTTGAGTGCAACCTCAGCTTCCTCTTTTGCTTGCCTTAAAGCAGCTTCGGCTTGCTTGCGCTCAGTAATATCCAGTGCCAAAGATGCAACTCCAATAATATTTCCACCATCCCCTACTAAAGGCGTATTGAACCATTCGCAAATAATGATTTTGCCGTTTTTTGTAAAATTTTCGTTGACGCTGTAGATTCCTTGGGTCTGCATCAACAACTTGTTCATAATTCGATCGACGACCTTTCTGGCAGACGCAGGCACAATTAATTCTGCCGCATGGTGTCCGATCGCCTCTAGAGCCGTGTAACCAAAAATCTTCTCTGCCGCTGGATTCCAGGCAGTGATTTTAAAGTTTAAATCCCATTCTACAACTGCCAGCGAAGTTTTGCGGAATATAAAAGATAGTCGCTGTTCCGAGGCTTTGAGTTCTTCTTCTACCTGTTTCCGTTCAGTAATGTCAATCCCTGTTTTGATGATGTACTCAATTTCACCTCGATCGTCCACTAAAGCAGTATCTGACCAGGCAATGAGCCTAAGTTGTCCATCTTTGCTCACCCAACTGCCTTCATACTGCTGGGGAAAATTACCAGATTGTAAAGACTCAAAAGCAGTTTTGGCAAGTCCTGCTAAGTCTGAGTTCGGGAACAAGTCCCAAATGTAGCGCCCCTTCACTTCACTAAACGAGTAATCAGTCGTTTGTTCGCAAGCTCGGTTAAAGCGAACGATTTGTCCCTGCGGGTCGAGCACAACTACCAGGGCCCCTGCAATTTCAAGAATAGCTGAAACGAAATTTCGTTCCACTTCAACAGCTTTAATCAGTTCCTCTAACTGGCTTGCCATATTGTTAAAGGCGATCGCCAATGTCCCCAATTCGTTTTGGCTGTGGATGTTGACCCGCGTATCTAATTGCCCCGCACTGAGTTCAGTAGCAGCAGCGGTTAAGCACTGTAGCGGCACCACAATTTGCCGAATAAATAAAAAGCCAATGCCAACAGCAACGATCGTCACCACCGCCAATGAGGCTCCCATAATTGAGAGCATTTGGTAAACGGGAGCATACGCCTCAGCCGTTGGCAGTTCTACTACCACATTCCAATTCACGCTCCGAATTAAGGTACTGGCTCCCATTACTTCTACCTGTTTTAGACCCCGATAAACATTAAGGTGCTTACTATTTTCGGAGGCTTTCAAAAAATTAAATAAAGGGCGATGAGAAATATCTTGAAGTTGAAATGTTTCTGGCTTACTACCCTTTTGAGCTATCAGAAAATTACGCTCATCGACTACATAAACATAACCCGTCTTGCCGACCTCAGTTTGGGAAACAACAAACCAGAGAAAGTTGAGATTTACCTGCGCTAATAGCACCCCATCCACCTCATCTCGCTCATTCCGAATCGGAACCGCCAGAATGGTTGTTAGTTGGTGGGTTTGAGGATTAATTTCTACAGGACTGACATAATCTTCCTGTTGTTTGAAGGCACGAATAAACAGTGGCGAATTGGCTAGATTTTCTAACTTGAGCGGTTTGTAGGGCGAAACTGACGCGATAACTTGTCCCTTCCGGTTCAAAATGGCAACGGCTTCATAAGCATCATTATGACGAGTCAACCCTTCCAACAGGCTCTGCTGCACTTGAGGTTGAAAGTTGGTGAGTCCTTTGACCCTAGCTAAATAGCTCTGTTTTCGTTTCAAGTCATCTAGATAATTATCAATCTGCCCTGCAGCTTTCTGACTCCGCTCTTCTTGGAGCGATCGCGATTGCTGGATCTGCGCCTGAAAGCTGAGGTAGATCAGCAAGCCACCAGTGGGCAGCAAGCTCAGGAGAACCAAAAATATCAAACCATAGCGGAGCTGATTTGCAATAGATAAGAAGCGTTGCCAGGGATGAGAACATGAGCTAGTGGCAATCGGCAGAACGCGATCGTTGCGTTGATTTTTCATCGGACTATCGATCGATATTGGTAAATCAATTAATGCGCGCACTAAGGAGAAACATCAATTTTGCCAGTCGTCACAGCATCTCGGACGGTCTTGAAAGTTTCCTCTTCCTGAGACGTGAGAGTGCCGCGGAAAGGAGCAAAGTCATAGATCTTTTCCTTGAGCCCAAACTTGTAAAGTTTTCCTTCCCAGCGACCTTGCTGGGTTAACACTGCCACATTTAGCACCAGATTGGGAATGTCCTGCAGAACGCTAGTTAGGACTTTGCCGGGAGCCAGTTCGTACTGATCCTTGGCCCAACCAATTGCAAAGACTCCTGGCTTTTGCGTAACGGCTTTTAGCGCGGCTAACCCTGCCTCATCCGCGTTGATTGTCAAAACATCTACTCCAGAGGCAACCATATCCGTTGCAACTTTGGTGGCTTGGTCCGTATCAATCCAACTGTTGAGAAAAGCAGTCGAGGCTTGAACGGAGGGATTCGTTGCCTTCACTCCGCGCCTGAACAAGGCTTCTTCTTCTTTGTAAACCGGATAAGATGCACCCACAATATAGCCAACTTTATTGCTTTTGGTCTTCATGGCAGCCAAAGCGCCTGTGAGGTACCCCACCTCACCCGATCGAAAGGCAACAGCCCCCAAATTTCTGTTATTCCCTGGATACGTTGTAATCAGGGCAAATTTCGTTCGCGGAAATTCTCCAGCGACCTTTTCGGCAGCTTTGATATAGCCACCACTGGCTGCAATTACCAGGTCATAGCCTGACTGGGCATATTTGCGAAGGACAGCTTCACTATCTTCACTGTCAATGCCACTAAAGTCTACCTGAGCATTAAATTTATCTTTGATTAGGTTTAACCCTTCAAAGCAGGCTTGAGACCAACTGTTGTTGTCTTTGGACCCTGTGACGACCAAGGCCACTTTAAAGCTGCTAGAGGGGCTTACTTCAGGGGAAGAGTTTGCGTTCGGAGTCGATCGACTGCAACTGATGGCAAAAAATAGAGCTAGAGCCACCAGAGTCATTTGTTTCAAGAAAGATTGAATTCGCATAATAGCTTTTCGCAGCAAGATTACTTTTTCTACCCTATAAATTTGTTGAACGGGATCTCAACAATCTTCACAACTCTTACTTTAGCTCGCATTTAATGACTCTGACAGATTCAGCGTAACACTCATTTAACCTCAAAAAAAAGTAAGGACACGGCACTGCCGTGTCCCTACAAATATCACCGGAAATTAACCCGATTTACGATTACTTAACAAACAGCATCTCTTGATAAGTAGGCAGAGGCCACAAATCATCAGCCACTTCACCTTCCAGAGCATCCGCATACTTGCGAACTTCATCCATCAAAGGACGAATTGTTTGCGAAGCATACTGCATGTGGTCTTCTGTCGAAGCAAAATCGTGCTTGCTCAAAGCATCACTCAACTTGCTCGCAGTATCCATCATGGACTTAACCAGCACCGCTACTTTTTCGGCACTTTCTTTTTCCAGTTCAATCCCAATCTCTTTCAACTTAGAAATCGTGCCGGAAAGTTCAGCTAAATACCTCACCGCAGCGGGGTAAATAATAGTTTTTGCCATGCTTATTACCAGTTTTGCTTCGACTTCAATTGCCAGCAAATACTGCTCTGCATAAACATCGTAACGGCTTTCCAATTCAACGGGAGTCAGAACACCTGTCTTTTCAAACAAGTCTTCAATGTATCCTTCCTTCAACACTGGCAAAGCATCGGCCGTAGTCCGCAAGTTAGCTAGGCCCCGTTCCTCAACGGCCATTTTGTGCCATTCTTCCGAATAGCCGTCGCCGCCAAATACAACTGCACCGTGCTCGTCCATCACTTCTTTCAGAATTGTTTGGATGGCAGCATTCAGTTCAGTTCCGTCAGCCAAATCGCTTTCTAATTTGTTAGCAATCCAGTCCAAAGAATCGGCCAGAATTGTATTCATTGCCACCAGCGGCCCGGAAACAGACTGACCGGAACCTACTGCACGGAATTCAAAGCGGTTGCCAGTAAAGGCAAAGGGCGAAGTCCGGTTTCTGTCTCCAGCATCTTTCATGAAAGTAGGCAGTGTTTCTACACCTAAGTTCATAATTCCCCGACCTTTAGAGTCCTTAACTTCTCCTTGGCTAATTTGCGCGAAGATATCTTCTAATTGCGAACCCAAATAGACAGAGATAATTGCTGGCGGAGCTTCATTTGCACCCAATCGGTGGTCGTTGCTGGCAGTAGCAACTACCGCGCGCAACAGCGGGCCGTATTTGTGAACTCCGCGAATCACAGCGCCGCAGAAAACTAGAAATTGTATGTTCGAGTGCGGTGTATCGCCGGGGTCTAATAAGTTGCCTTGGGTGGCATTGCCGACCGACCAGTTGACGTGTTTGCCGGAACCGTTAATGCCGGCGAAAGGCTTCTCGTGCAGCAAACACATAAAACCGTGTTTCTTCGCAGTGTTGCGGAGAATTGTCATGGTTAATTGTTGGTGGTCGCTGGCGACGTTTGCAGCTTCAAAAACTGGTGCAATTTCAAACTGACCGGGAGCTACTTCGTTGTGGCGGGTTTTGGCAGGAATTCCCAGCCGGTACATTTTTTCTTCTACTTCCTGCATGAAGACTTGAACGCGCTCTGGAATCGCCCCAAAATAGTGGTCGTCAAATTGCTGACCTTTCGCAGGAGCTTTGCCAAACAAGGTGCGACCTGCTAATAGTAAATCGGGGCGGTTGTTGCTGAAATTGGCATCGACCAGGAAGTATTCTTGTTCGGAACCGCAACTGGAATTGACCGGAGCAATTTCGGTATTTCCTAATAGCTTTAACACTCGCGTGGCTGCTTTGTTCATGGCGGCAATGGAACGCAAAAGCGGCGTTTTCTTGTCTAAGGCTTCACCTGTCCAGGAGATGAAAACAGTGGGAATGCACAAGGTCATGCCGTTGTCGGTTTCCATGACATAAGCAGGGCTGGTGACATCCCAGGCTGTATATCCGCGAGCGGCGGCGGTGGAACGGATGCCGCCGTTGGGGAATGAGGAGCCATCTGGTTCGCCTTGTACGAGAACTTTCCCTGCAAATTCTGAGATGACAGACCCGTCGCCTTGCACTGAGATGAAACCGTCGTGCTTTTCGGCGGTGCTGTTGGTTAGCGGGTAAAATACGTGGGCGTAGTACAGGGCTCCTTTGGAAATAGCCCAATCTTTCATTGCTACTGCAACTACATCAGCTACTGACTCGTCGAGTTTTTTGCCGGTTTGAACGGTATTTTTTACTGATTTGAAAATACTTTTGGGCAAACTTTCTTGCATTTTGCTCAGACTAAAAACGTCTGTTGCCCACATATCTTCTAGCCGCTTGGGAGGCCGGGCAGGCATCTGTTTGCGGTTGACGATTTGAGAAATTGCTTGAACGCGGGATTCGTTTCCACTCATGGTTATTTTTATTGGGGTTGCAGGACGAGTAGTTGAGAAAAAATAGATGTTAGCAAAAGTCTAACGATTGACGAATATGTTGGATTTACCCAACGTTTTTAGTCAAAGCTAACTTTTGGGAGAATGCCTTTTTGGCAGACTCTAAAAGATTGGAGGAGCGAGGCGCAATGACTTCGCCCTCCATCGGCTGTGACAATCCAGTGTGAGATGCGGTTGGATTGCGGTTATTAGCAAGAAGATAGATGGCAAGAGCCTGTACAAACTTGAGTCAACATTATAGATGTCTGCACTGCACAAATTTAGTAATTAATCTTCACCCTGGTCAGCTCAAAAATTTTGTGCGAATCAATTCCGATTAATTCAGGTCAAAACTACTTATGGTTTTTAACGGTTCGACGATCGATAAATCGCAGTCCAGCAAACAACGCACTCGTTTAGGGGTTTTGGAGAATTATGGAGAGTACACAATCTACACTTGGAGAGTTTAAACAATCATTAACCAAATAAATGTATTGTAGGCTACAGAAATTTATGTTTTTTTTAGAAAGGTCGATCGCACCGATCGCACACAACCGCAGGATTCCAGTGTAACAGGACGCGGGGCGCTGAAACAGGGGGGCGATCGTACATTTACATGACTTACCTACGGATACTATATAGTGTGCCAAGAAAGGGCTCTCGCTTTTTCAAACTTTTGAGCAATCGTCATCAGATTAAAAATTTAACTTCTCACAAAATCACCGACTCTCTTATAAAACAAGGGACAGACGTATATAGCGGTTCTCAGAAAGATGAGGTATGAATGACAGCTTATATAACCACTGAAACGTATAGGGCCGGGGCCCAACTACATACCTCATCTTTTTGAGAAAGGCTATAGCTGGGCATTTAATTTCCTTTCAATGCCATCAAAAGACTTAAGGAAAGTGTTATCCCTCTGTTAGAAACTGCTGCGTAAATTTTTAGCAGGTAGCTGATACGTAAATGAACACGTAACAGCCGTGAGCATTCCAAAACTTTATGTCCCCAGCTTCAAGACGCAACAAGAGACGCCAACTTCTGGAACTGTACGGAAACCGCTGCCACTGGTGCAACAAGTCGATGCAGAAATCAGAAAGAACCATCGAACACTTACTCCCGAAAAGCCGAGGCGGGTCTAACGCACTCTCCAACCTGCGTTTAGCTTGCTTCAGTTGCAATAATTCGCGTGGAAATAGCCTCGAACCTCCTCCCGGCAAGAACTTACGCACACAAAGAGCTCAACCACATGAGAAAATAGCTTAGGATTTTCGCACGATCGCGAATTTTCATAGCTAATAAACAAACTAACTTGCTCCTCAAAAAAGTCGCATGGATGACCTAGATGGACGGTTAAGCGCTCTAATAGCAGAGGTACGTCACAATCCAGCTAACAGTAGAAAATGGCGAACAGCCATGAACAAGCTGTTATTGCAAATTCAACAACTACCAGGACTCAAAAAATCATCCCATCAAGATTATCCTGAAGCCCTCAATGATACTTTTGGATGGGTTAGTCGAGAGATTGCTAAATTTGAGCCGCGCCCGCCTTCTGTTTCCAAAAGTTTGGTTAACTGGATTAACGGCACTTTGCGTTGGCGAATTCAAGATTTGTATTCTCCTGACCCAGATGCTCCAATTAGTTTAGATGCATCGATTGCGGTGGATGCTGGGGAAACAACTCGGCTCGAACTATTACCCGATTTTACGCTCAGCGGGTTGGAGGGCATGATTGAAAGCATTCAGAAACAAACCACTCAGCGAATTGGTCTCGAACTCGAACATTACATAGAGCAAGATCCAGAAGGCAAGCTAAAAAATAGTTACCCTCGTTCTTACCCGGAGTGCAACTGTCAATTTCTCAGCAGAAGAAGAGTGTTAAAAGACCCTCCTGACAGATTTCAAGACTTAGCAGAAGAGTTAAATGTTAAGTACACAACTCTGAATTCTCACTGGCAGAGACAATGTAAACGCTCGTTGCAAGAAATAGCCCGCACTCTAGGATATAAACAGGAATCACAACCATGAACATCGCAAAAATACCTCTGTTAACAGTACCGCTAGAATTAAAAGCTCACGAAATGGCGCGACAGTTGGCAGCAGTTCAAAGTACAGTCCAAAAAGGAAAACGAGTTTACTTGAATGCACTGGCAGTTTACGCAGTTCACAGCTATTTTAAATGGCTGCAAATTGAAACAGATTTGAATTATTCCGATAGCTTCAATCCAGTAAAAACGGCGCTAGCTAATGTCGCTGACTTGGTAATTACTGGCATTGGCTCCTTAGAATGCCGCCCAGTTTTACCTGGTGAAACAACCATCTTCTTACCCGAAGAAGTAATAGAAAATCGGATTGGATATGTGGGAGTACAGTTTAGCGATCGCCTTGACTCAGTGCAGCTATTGGGATTTGCTCCGATTTTAGATAGCTCAAATCCACCGCAACAACTCGCGGTAGCAGAACTGATGCCGATCGACGCTTTAATTGAACAGATTACTCGTTTAGAAGAAGCGATCGCCTTCTTAGAAACAGACGATCCAGTGGCGGTACAGGTACGCTCTCAGATAGAAACTCAATCGCGGAGCAATATTGTTGCCCAATTGGAGCGTATTTATCGAACTTGCGACGAGTACGAGTGGCGGTACGCAGGGGGAGAGATGTTAGCTGGGAGTACCGCAGGAGGGGAATTTACTCGTGAAAGTGCCGATCGCGCCGACACAGATTTAGAAGATTTAGCCGAAGCGCTGCTGGAGAAGTTAGCAGAAATATGGAGGGATGCTGCGTAATTTTGGAGCGGATGGCTGATGTGTATATGTAGTCTCCCCTTCGTAACCTGTAAAGAATATGGCAAAAGGATTCGGCCCGAAGAAAACTCCCCAAACGACCAAACGTCAGACAGCTTATTTCAAGCTGATTCAAGCGATCCTCGAATGTCCTGGTGGTAAGGAACTGAAGATTTTAAGGAAGCACCCGGACTTGGTGGATGTTGGTTTGGTGGAAATGATGGAAATGGTAGCGACAATGCTGGTAGCACAGAGGGAGATTTCGGGTGCAAATTTGTTAATCGATTTGGCTATTTTTCTAACTGAAGAACTGGAATACAGGAATTTTTGCACAGGAATAAATTGCTCACCAGTAAAAGGCTCTTTTGTTAAAGCTCCAGCTTTCTTGTGGGAAGTATTGCGGACAATTTTATTAAAAGGGGACGAACAAACAGCTTACCAGATACTAGCAATTAACTCAGACAAACTGAATGAAGATTTTTTGCAGCAATTTCGCCTCTGGATAGATTGTACACTCCTGAGAACCCAGCCAAAAATAACAAAAGCGATCGCGGCAGGTATTGGGTATTTCAGCGCGATCCTCTGGCATTTTCCACTGGGCAATAGAGCAATTAATCTAGAAATTGCGATCGCAGGTTTTGAAGGATCTGCCAAGATTTTGACTCGTGAGGCTTACCCACAAGTGTGGGCGAAAACCCAAAGCGGTTTAGCTCCAGCATACCGCAATCGGATTTTGGGCGATCGCTCCGAAAACCTTGAAAAAGCCCTAACCGCTTGCACCAATGCTTTGCAAATTTCCACTCGCGATACTTCTCCCCAAGAGTGGGCGATGGTGCAAAATAACCTCGGTCTTGTTTACAGTGACCGAATCGTCGGAGATGAATCTGAGAATTTAGAAAAGGCGATCGCTTGCTATGAAGAAGCCCTGCAAGTTGTTAGCCGCGATCGAGATCCCGAACGTTGGGGAACGCTGCAAAATAACCTCGCACTTGCTTACACTCGCCGAGTTGAAGGAGAGCGAGCGCAAAATTTCGAGCAAGCGATCGCGTGTTATCAAGTCGCCTTAAAAGTTCGCACTGATTCTGATTGGGCTAGTAGCCAATTTCACCTCGGTCTTGCCTATAGCGAAAGGGTTTTAGGGGACAAAATCCAGAACCAGGAACGGGCGATCGCAGCCTATCAAGCCGCATTACAAATTTATACCCCCGAAACCTATCCAGAAAGATGGGCTAAAACTCAGTTAAATTTGGGTTTTGCTTACCGCAAGTTGGCACAATTTGCTAATGCTTTAACCTGTTTTCAAGCTGCCTTAAAAGTCTTTACACCTGCTTCATTTCCTAGAGAGCGCATCGAAACCGGACTTGAGTTGGCAAAGATAGCATTTGCTACTGGCAAAAAGGCAGAAGCTTTTGAATGTTTTGAGATTGTAATTGAAGCTGTAGAGATGCTCAGCCACTGGGGGAATTCTGCATCTTTACATCAAGAAATTCCTGCAAAAATTTCTGCTTACACACAAATAATAGGGCTTTGCATGAACTGTGGAGAACTAGAAAAAGCTAGAGAATATGCTGAACGCTCAAGTTCTCCTGTTATTTTAGGTCTCCTAGAAAATGTTCAGTTCCAGCAAATAACTTCTATTTCACAGTTTCTTATTCAAGTCTTAGATACCGTTGCCAAAAGCGAAAATAATCCGCAAGATTTGTACCAGCTTCTGGAAGCAAACCTCGATAAACTGGACAACAATTTTGTAGAACTATTAAGTCTAATAAAGTTTGATCTATCGAAATTAGGGCCACAGGAAGCAATCTATTTAGCGGCAAGAGTTCTCAACTTTAGCAGCCTGATTGAAGATTTTCCCAAAGGCAATGCAGAAAACAACCGGAAGATTGCTAAGACAGGCTACGAAGTTGCTGCTACTGTTTTTACCGAAGAAGACTTCCCCGAACAATGGAATTTTATTCAACATAAAATTTGCCCTAATTTACCATTTGAATTATTGCAAGTTATTTCCGAAAGTCAAGGTAAAATTCGAGTTGATACTTTACTTGAACATGAGCGAGATCAACTTGAGAAGTATTTTGTTAAAATAGCGCAAAAACTTATCTCGTTGAAAGCTGATCCAGAACCCATAAACGAACTTTTGTTCAAGTGGGTACAGAAAATATTGCTTGACGCTAACCAAGAGCAACTTGACGAAATTTTTGTTAAGGAGATGCCAGATGAAGCCGATGCTATGCTATCTGAAGTCCCCCCTGAAAAAAGAAAAGAAATTGCTTCTGGTATTTTGGTTTTAAGTTTGCACATCCACCAATTAAAAAAAGGGAATGAGGCTAATAATTTAGAAATTGCGCTCGCAGGTTACGAAATTGCTTCCACAGTCTTTACCCGCGAAGCTTTTCCAGAAGAGTGGACATTTTGTCAGATGTTCCTCGGTAAGATTTACCACCACCGTTTTAAGGGCGATCGCGCCGACAATCAAGAACAAGCGATCGCCTGCTGTCAAAATGCTCTACAAGTATATACCCGCGAATCCTTTCCAGAAATGTGGGCAGCAATTCAAAATACTTTGGCTCTTGTCTATGACAACCGAATTCGGGGAGATCGGTTAGAGAATGCAGAATTGGCGATCGCGGCTGGCGAAGCTGCAATGGAAGTTCGCACCCGCGAAGCAATGCCTGAAGAATGGGCTGAAGTGCAAAACAATTTGGGCATCGTTTACTGCGATCGCATCTGCGGCGACAAGGCGGAAAACTTGGAACAAGCGATCGCCTGTTATGAAAATGCCCTGTTATTCCGCACCCGCGAAGAATCCCCGGAACTTTGGGCGCAAACTCACATGAATCTTGCCTCTGCTTACCGCCACCGACTTCATGGCGATCCGGTAGAAAATGTTGAGAAGGCGATCGCGGCTAACCTCGAAGCATTACAAGTTTACACTCAAGACGAGTTTCCCGCAGGTTGGGCAGGAGTGCAGACGAATCTGGGCAACGCTTACGTGCATCGACTTGAGGGCGATCGAAATGAGAATTTAGAAATAGCTATTGCCGCCCATCAAGCTGCTTTACAAATCTTTAACCAGGATGAGTTTCCTACAGAGTGGGCTATGGTTCAAATGAATCTGGCCAATAGCTACCTCAGCCTTGAGCGAAACGAAGAGGCGATCGCCTGTTATCGAAAAGCAATGGAAGTCTTCACGCCAACTGCTTTCCCATTTGAGTGCCTGAAGACTGGAGAAATGCTAGGAAACACAGCATTATTTATAACGGAAGATTGGCAGTTAGCCATTGAGGGATACGGTAATGCGATTGAAGCCGTAGAAACCAGCCGTACTTGGGCAACTTCTGAATTTCGCCGCCAAGAAATTTTGGAAGAGGCGATCGACATTTATGCAAACATCGTGCAAGCTTGCATCAATAATAAGCAGTTAGATAAAGCTGTTGAATACGTAGAGCGATCGCGCTCTAAACGCCTCGTAGACTTGATGGCAAGCAATGACCTCTATTCAAGTGCAGAAATTCCTGCTGAAATTCAACAGTATTTACAGGATTTTGAATGCCTACAGCAGCAAATTGACAAAGAACGAGGGCGCAATCAACCTAGCAACGACTTTGATAATAGCAAACTTGATAACAGTCGCGCAGCACTAGCAGCTTACAATCACACAATAGCTGATCTGGAAGCCGATAAACTCCTAATTTGGCAACAACTTCGCCGCTTAGACCCAGTGCTTGCGGGTCAAATTCGAGTCAATCCTCTCAAATTCCCATCCATCCAGAAGCTGATCGACAAACCTACTACTGCCATTCTGAGCTTTTACACCACTGCTAGCGACACCTTGATATTTGTGGTGCGGCAAAATGAGATTACCCTACACAATTGCACCGATTTAGGATTGGATGCTTTGCACGGATGGATTTTCCCAAATTGGTTAGAAAAATATGTTGAGGATAATAAATCTTGGAAAGAAGAGCTAGTTGGGATGCTAACTGAACTGGCAAAAGAGTTAAATTTGAACGATCTAATCTTATGGCATTTAGACGGAATTTCTGAACTGATTATAGTTCCTCATGATGCCCTTCATCACATCCCTTTCGCTGCACTACCCATCGGAGACAACCGATATTTAGGAGACAAATTTCTCATTCGTTACACACCTAGTTGTCAAGTCCTAGAATTCTGCCAGCAGCGTCCTTCCCCCGGCAATAACCTAAACTGTGGCACTATTGAAGATGCGACGGACGACTTGCCTTGCGCCAGCTTTGAAGGAGAACAACTGGCAGTTCTTTATAGTATCCCAGACGATCGACGCTTAAAAGGTCGCCATCAAGCTACTGTTAGTAACTATCGAGAACTCGCCCGAACCGTCCAAATCCTCCACTCTAGCCACCACGCCCAGTCCCGCCTCGACAATCCCTTAGAATCGACATTGATTTTAGGAGATGGCTGCATTACTTTAGGTCAGTTAATGACTCCTGCATGGCGTTTCCCTCAGTTGTCAGATGTATTTCTTTCCTGCTGCGAAACAGGATTGGGATTGACTGAAATTACTGGCGATATCCTTACTTTTTCAACTGCTTTTTTGTCGGCGGGAGCCAGAAGTGTTATCAGTACGCTTTGGGCTGTCGATGATTTAGCTACAGCACTTTTCTCGATCTTTTACTATCAAGAGTGGCAGCAGGGAAAGACTCGCCCAGAGGCTATTAGACAAGCTCAAGTTAAGTTGCGAGAGCTTACGGGCAATACCTTAGCTGCTATTTATAAACCCCAGCTCACAGAACTTTGGAAACAGAAACTTAAAGAAACCGACGCGCTCCGCAAAAGATCCCAGGCAGAACGAAAGGCTTGCTCCTCCGGTTCCTCAGACTATCAGCAATGGGATGAAGAATACAAAAAGTATGATAAAATTGGTAAACAAATTTATCGATATCTCAAAAAATTAGATGAATATTGTCAAGAATTAAAGCCTTTCTCTCACCCTTTTTACTGGGCTGCTTTTACCTGCACTGGGATTCGGTAAAATTCAATCACATTTAAATAGTCAACAAAAGTCATTCCCGCATCCTTACAAAGTTGGTGCGACAATTAATGAGTAAGTTGATAGTTTTTAGTTAACTCGTTGCTAATCCGAAGACTTCAGAGCATGAGCCAAAAAGCGTTCTGTGTAATACAAAGCTAATTGATTGCTCGGGCCGTTAAAAACTGCATCAAAGGCGTGTTCAGCCCAAGGAATTTCGAGCAAAATAGCCCGTGAAGCGAAGCTATCCCGTAGGGAATCGCCCGCGGCTCGCAATCGTTCGTAGAGCGATCGACCAAACTTGGCCTGAACGATATGGTCGCGGCCTGCATAAACCAGTAGAGAAGGCGGAAGATTGGGTTTAATATAATTGATGGGAGAAGCCCGACGGTAAAGCTCGTTGAGTTCGTCTGGCGTTCCTCCCAGAAAGGCGCGCAAGACGGCTCGAACGTTTATAGCATCAGGAAAAGGTGGGTCATTGTATCCCCGGATCAGGTCATTTGGCCCGTAATAGTTGACCACTGCTCGAACTGGAAGCACACTAGAATCATAAGCAGTTAGCATTGCTAAATGGGCACCTGCAGACCTTCCCATCAAAGCAATTCGATCGAGATCGATTTCCCAATCAGCAGCATGAGTTTTGATATAGGAAAGAGCGGCTTGTACGTCCTCAATCTGAGCAGGAAATCGATACTTGGGAGCGTGGCGGTAATCAATTGCAACCACACAATAGCCTTGGGCGGCCATATAGCGGCTGAATTCCTCATTGTCATCGGGATTGCCTCTCTGCCAAGCTCCCCCGTAAAGCGTGATTATCGCCGGATATTTGCCAATTTGCATCGGCCGGTAAAGGTTTAATTTGAGTGAAACTCCGTCAGGTTTGGCAAATACAATAGTGCGATCGATCCTAACGTCTCTGATGGGAATTCCTCGGAACGCATCTGCTAGGATAAACGGTTGAGGGCGTAGCTGGACGCGATCGGCTTGAGGAACGGCTGCTAAATAGTTTTCCCCTAAAACTGCTTGCATTTGGGTAGCTATCGCTGCATTGGCTGCTGGGAATTGCATCAGGGGTAGCAGGCTCAGAATTAGGGCGAACAGGTTACAAATTGACAAAATAATGTAGACTTTGCCTTGATGCCGTCCCAGCAGGTTCAGCAGAAGGGCGATCGTATTGATACCGACCAACCAAGGACTGATTTCTGGTGCTCCTACCGCCAAAGGGTACAGGAACATCGCGGGTGCTGGTACGATGACCCAGAGACTGAGAAATAGTGCGATCGTACTCAGGAACCAAGGGATAAATTGCGAGACTAAGAACGCTGCCAATAAAGGTAACTTGTTGCGGTTCTTCTTGTGAATCATCGGATTTTCGCAGCCTAATTTTTAATCAGTTTAAATTAATCTGGTGGTTTTTATTGGTGAGTCGATCGCCTCTGGCATTTTACCAAACTAGCAGCTTCATTGACTCCGACATCCTGGGTCGAGCGAAAATGCTTTGCATCGTTGTATTTTCATCTTTGGGGTTGTTCGCTGTTTGTGGGAATCTTAAGCTGAGGTTGTCTGGCTAAACTAGCTCTATGGGCTGTTACTCATCAAAAGTTTGGCTATTATTCCGATTTTGGTAGTTAGGCAGAACTTAGGCACGGGTGTCGAGAAACCCGGTTTTTTTACAGATTATTAAAATTTAGGGAAACCTCAAATCATGACGCCATTAAATTGTAGAGCAAGTGTATTTCTCAGGTAAAATCGAGTCTAATCCTTTAATTGCTGAGGCATAGTCTCATGGTTATTCCCAAACTCAGTGAAATAGCGATCGAGCTTCACACCTCTGCTCAATCCCTCAAGCGGGGAGAAGCTTACTATTTAGCTGGCAATGTTACTAGGGCAGTCCGGCGTGGCAATATGGTGCAAGCAGTAGTGGAGGGTTCCGAAGTAGAACCCTACCGTGTTACCCTGCCCTTTGATGATGCGGGATTAGCCTCTACATTATTCTGCACTTGTCCTTACGATAACGGTGGGTGGTGTAAACACATTGTGGCGACGTTGTTATTGTGTCTGCGGCAACCAGAAATAATTGAGCAGGGCCCGACATTGGAACAATTGCTCGATCGCCTCAACGATGTACAAACCCAGCAATTAATACAGCATTTAGTAAAAAAAGAACCATCACTCATTGATGCGATCGAACGATACATTAACTTAAGTGCTATTCCTGCACCTTCAAACCAACCTACCAAAGCACCCCGCCACACATCCATCGATCCTGCTCCCTTTCGGCACCAAGTACGACGAATTTTGCGAGAGGCTGTGAGGTATTTGGAGGATGGATGGGAGGAAGACCCGATTACAGAAGAACTTTTAGATGTAATTCAGCGAGCCCGGGAATTCAGCGCCGAGGGGGATGGCAACAACGCTTTAGTAATTTTAGAAGCCATCACCACAGCCTGCGTTGAAGATTGGAATGATGTAGAAGAGTTTGGCGCTGAAAATTATGAGATAGCTAATGCTTTGAATGAAGCTTGGACAGAAGCGATTTTGACGGCTCAACTAACTGCTGAAGAAGAGATCGATCTCCAGGTGATGTTAGAAGCTTGGCAAGATGAATGGGATTGTGATTTCAGCATGAGTTTGGAAGCTTTACGCCAAGGTTGGGACGACCCCCTACTCCAACAGGTACTGGAAGGAAACATTACTGGGCAAGGAGTTTGGGCTGGTGACGCACCAGACTGTGCTCGCGACTTAACATTGATTCGCTTGCAAATCCTCGATCGCCAGGAACGCGATCGAGAATACTTATACTTAGCCCAAGCAGAAGGTTGTACTCAACAATACTTGACGATGTTAACTCGTTTGGGGAGAGTAGAAGAAGCAGTGGAAGCTGCGGCTACCCAGATGCAATCAGCGGAAGAGGCTTTGGCTCTCGTTCAAACTTTAAAGCAACAGGGAGGCTTAGAACAAGCTCTAAAAATTTGTCAAGCTGGGTTAAATTTGGCAGGTCATTGCCATTACCAACTGGCAATATCGATGAGTGAATTGGCTGTTGAGTTGGGGGAAGACGAAGTTGCTTTAAATGCTAGAATCCAGATATTTAAAATCAAACCGTCTTTTAGCGATTATAGTTTAGTAAAAAAGTTAGCACGAGATAGTTGGTCAACTTTGAAAGCAGATTTGTTAGCAACTCTGAAAAGTTATGAAAGTTGGAATTTTACTGACGCGAAGGTTGATATTTTTCTGGATGAGGGAATGATTGAAGATGCGATCGCCCTTGCTGATGGCTTGGGTTATTACCACTCAGCACTGATTCACCGAGTAATGGGGGCTGCTATCAGCCACAGCCCCGATTGGGTAATCGCCAATGCTTGTGGGCGTGCTGCATCGATTATGGATCAAGGGAAATCAAGCGAGTACAATCTTGCGATTAAGTGGTTGGAAAAAGCCCGCGCTGCCTATTTACACACTGGGCAAAATCTTCAGTGGTCTGCTTATCGTTCTCAACTGATGCAAGTACACAGTCGGAAGCGGAAGTTGATGGAAATGCTCAAAAGTCCCGATTTAGATTGAGCCTTAAGTTTACCGTAAACCCAAGTGAAAGCGACCCAACCCAGGCTCGAATAAACCTTACTTAATTTTTGCTTTCACGGCCCTAGATTCCACTGTGAATCCTGGAATATCTTGCAATTCTGTTTCGCTCAAACTGTACTGTTCGCAAACCAAACTCAAACGAGTTCCGGTACTTTTAACAGCGTTGACAGAGTGAGTCAAATCTCCTTGAAAATAGATTAGCGAGTTGGCTTGCGGCTTAATCTGCCCGACTTGCTGTTTGTTGCGCCGCAGTATCAATTCTCCCCCTTGCAAGTTCGGCGGTACTTGTACGTATAAAACGCTGACTGCTGTAGGAGGTTCAACTGTTTTGCAGTACGATCGCAAAGATCGATCGATATGCGGATCGACGCGGGAACCTTCACCCAGCAACAAAGGGTTGAGATAAAAAGCATTGCATTCAGGCTGTAATGCTTGGTCTAGATAGGGTTTGAACAAGGGGAACCGCCGTTCTACTTCGGCGATTTCCGAACGTTGAAACACCACGGAAAACCCTTTTGTGCCAATGAAATCGCGATTGAGGTTGTTGATTGCTAGATAAGGGGAGGCTAGAATTGCTCCTCGCAAGTCGTTGAGGTAGTCGATCGAGAAAGCGTTAGGATGTTGGCTATAGTATTTCAAGGCACTCAAAAATCATCAAAGTTTAAGGAAACAGCAGATAGAAATGCACCAATCGCTCAGACTTGGGATTGCTTCGTTCCGCGCGATGACATAATAATGTTTATTTGTGTCTGCGTACTTAAGTTAAAGGTTTTTTTTAACTGCGGGCGATCGCGCGGAAGTGTTGCAATCGACTAGCAACTGCCAAATATTACTATACAGGCGTTCGTTGTGGTGATTCGATTGTATTTGCAATTCGATTATACATGATGATGCCGCTGGGCAGCCGATCGCCCATTTATGTTAACTTGTCCAATTGCAGGGGCGATCGCGGAAATTGCGATCGCATCCGGCCGCTATTTTTTCACCGATTTCTTGAGTTTGCTAGCTGGAAAACCGATGCGTGTTGGGGCTGTGTCGGAAACATCTTGCTAAAACCAGCAATCCGTGCATTAGGTCAAAATGCTGGGAGGGCGATCGACAATATCTAACTGGCGATAGAACGTTAATAAAGTTTACAATTAGAGAATGTGGTCTAAAAAATACCAGCAGTCGCAACAGTCACTAAGCAATTATTTTAGATTAAATTAATATTTCACCGATTGGAAAAAAGCAAAGCTGCCAACTATAATTAAATAGTAAGTGCAAAAAATCAAGTCGCTCAAACGATATGGAAACAACATTGTACGAGAAAATGGGCGGAGAGTCAGCCATTAAAGAGATGGTGGATGATTTTTACCGCGATGTTTTGGCGGACGAGACAGTGAGCCACTTCTTCGATCGTACAGATATGGAAAAGCAGCGCCGCCATCAAACTGCTTTTATCTCTTATGCCCTCGGCGGCCCCAAGCAATACTCAGGTCGTTCGATGGAGAAGGCACACGCAGGTTTGAATTTACAGCCTGAACACTTTGATGCAATTGTGAAGCATTTGACCGATGCAATAATGGCCCGCGGCGCGTCCCAAGAGGATCTCGATGAAGCGCTAGGCAAGATCGCGACTTTGAAAGAGGCTGTTTTGTACAAGTAATATCTACAGTCGGTAAGTAGATATCGCTTTGAGCGCGTTACTACTCCCCGATTGCTCGCAGATGATAGAACTTGATATTACTCCTACATTTTGTAATTTTGCCGATCGACTTGTCCAGTGCCCTTGAAGCTGTTTTAAACCTCCGGCGGCAAGTCCACGCTGTAGAGAATTTTGCCTTCAAGGTTGTGCAGCGCCACAGTCATCACCTGACTGTCGCCATTAATTTTAACCGTACCAAAGAACTGAAAACCTTTTGTAGGAGGTAGATTTTCTACTTCTGGCAGCGACAAACTTTGGAACTTAACCAGGGGACCAAAAGTATTGTCAAGCTTATTTGGTCCGTAATTTCCAGCGTGAAGCGGCCCGGCAACAAACTCCCAAAACGGTTTAAAATCAGTGAATTGAGCTTGACCGGGATCGTAGTAGTGCGCGGCAGCATAATGCACGTCAGCGGTCAGCCAAACGACATTTTGGATATTGTTTTGCTGGATAAAGCGCAACAATTGGGCAAGTTCGAGTTCGCGTCCTAATGCAGGACCATCTCCATTGGCGAGGTTCTCAAATTTGCCGCTGTTTTTGCCATCTTCAATCACCAATCCAACTGGCATATCGCTAGCAATTACTTTCCACCTTGCCTTTGAATTCCGCAATTTGTTCTTTAACCAGCTAACTTGGGCATTACCCAAAAACGCTGTTTCTTCACTTGCTGCTGTCTGACGGTTGGTAGTGTTTGATCCTCGGTAGCTACGCATATCCAGCATAAAAATTTCCAGGGAAGAACCGTAATTGAACGAACGGTAAATCCGTTCTGGGTCGTTGGCATCGAAGCGGATCGGCGTATACTCCATAAATGCTTGCTTGCCTCGCGCTGCCAGTAAAGAACTGCTTTTGACTTTGTAGCGGTCATCGCTAATTAGCATCTCGCCGGGATACCAGTTGTTTGTAGTTTCGTGGTCATCCCACTGAACTAGCTGAGGCACTTCGGCGTTGAAGCGCCGGATGTTATTGTCTAGCAGGTTGTAGATGTAATTTCCGCGAAACTCTGTTAAGGTTTCAGCTACTTTTGACTTTTCTTCTGTTGTGATGTTTTTCCAGATGCTACCGTCGTCAAGTTTTACCTCAGATTGAATCGGACTATCTGCATAGATGTAATCGCCAGAATGAATGAAGAAGTCTGGCTTAAGCTGCCTGATAGTTTCATAGATTTTCATGCCGCCCCATTCAGTATTGATACCCCAACCCTGTCCGGCGGTGTCTCCCGACCAGGCAAAAAAGATGTCGCGCTTGCTGTTTGGAGGCGTGCGGAAACTCCCCGTAACGGGGACGCTGTAGATGTTTGGATCGGCTAAATTCTGGAAACTGACTCGGTAGAATATTTGCCGGTCGGCTGGCAAGTCAGTCAGGTTAATACGCGCCGTGTAATCGCTAGTTTCCAACGCTGCAGGGCCGATGATGCGCTGCACGTTGCCGAAGGAGTCGGCGGTGTCATATTCGACTATCATTCGGGAGGAGCGATCGCACCGACTCCAAATCACCGCACTGTTGCCGGTAATATCACCGCTAGCAACACCGTAGGGAATGCTGGGGCGCATCCGATCCGACGTGATAATTGCCGGTGCAGAAGATTGTGCTAACCCAGATTTCGATCGCAGGTTTGCGGCAACAATACCGCTACCTGCAATTGCCGAACCGAGTAGAAAATGGCGGCGGCTGAGTTGGTCTTGTTTTTTACGTTTCATGGCTACCCTCATCTTTAAAAATACCGAGACTGTACTTGGGCTAATTTGTGATGTACGCAACAATCAGCCTATTCACCGCTGTTCCTGAGACGCCCCGAACTGTGAGGAGGAAAACAACTCCCACAGACAAAGGCAGGTTTTCTATCAAGTTTTAGTGTACGCCAAATAAAGGTAGTAGGCGATCGATGAAAAAGCAACCATCTAGACCACCAAAGCACGATATTAACCATGCGTCTTGGCTTTTTCCTCTGCTATAGCAATCCTTGCAGGAGTCGTAATTTTTTTACCCCACCCCAACCCTCCCCGAACTCGCGGGGAGGGAGTAAGAAATTCACAAATGATTTAGGATTGCTATAGTGCTTTCGCTCTACCAGCAGCAGCTTCAAAAGAATCATATAAACCTTGACTACCTATTTTGTTCTGAACATCCAATGGGATTAAACCTGATTCATTCAATAATTAGGCTACCACGAAATTTAGTAGCAACAGTCGATCGGAGTGAGTTAACTATTTGAGGAGGGGTAAAATTTCGGTAAGAGGCATAAGTTAAAAGTTTAATAAACTTAGGTAACGTTTATTTTAGATTCTTTAGCTCTCACCTTTACAATACTCCCAGGCGATCGGGTTAATCAGGCGGTCGATCGGACGGATCGGAGATATTGGGGTTTTGCTGCATGAGATCGATCGTTGTAGTTCAGCCTTTTGCCAGATGACAACCCTTAACTCCTGAAAGCAAAATCGATAATATTTCTAGTCAGAGTGTATGCCACAATACTTCGGAAAACTCCAAAAAACTGAACAGCCTTGGTCAACAATCGGCTCAGTACAATCAATAAGTAAGAGAGATCGCACAATTCACTTTAATTGTGGTGAAACTTCCCTAAACATCAGCATCCTCGCGCCGAATTTAATCCGAGTGCGAATGTCCCCGACAGGTGAATTCAAAAGCCGATCGTACTCAATAACTGTCCCTGACGAAGAGTGGGAAATTATACCATTTGAAGTGCGAGAAACAGACGAAAAAATAGAAATTGAAACATCACAAATATTGATTTCCGTAAAGCGATCTGGCTCTGCAATCGAATGCTTTGACAAATCGGGAAAACCCTTTGCTAGCGACTGCGATCCCAGTATGGGATGGCGCACCGGCGCAACCGCAGGTTGGAAACGCATCGAAGCAGACGAACACTTCTACGGTTTCGGCGAACGCACCGGCTTTCTCGACAAACTCTCCGAAGTCAAGACAAACTGGACAATAGACGCGCTTGACTACAATTCCCTCAGCGATGAAATGTACCAGGCGATCCCATTTTACATCGCCCTGAATCCCGATCGCGCTTACGGCATTTTCTTCAACACTACATTTTGGAGTCAGTTCGACATCGGCGCCCAACAACCGGGAGTTTTGCGGATGGAAACCAGAGGCCCGGAACTCGATTACTACATTATTTACGGTCCGGAACCCGCCCAAATTATCGCCACCTACACGGAGTTAACCGGCCGGATGCCGCTTCCGCCAAAATGGGCGCTGGGATACCACCAATGCCGCTGGAGCTACGACTCCGAGGACGTTGTGCGGGAGTTGGCGCGGGAATTTCGCGATCGGGCGATTCCCTGCGATGTCATCCACCTCGACATCGACTATATGAACGGCTACCGCATTTTTACCTGGAGCCCGAAGCGTTTCCCCGATCCGGCGAAACTGATCGCAGACTTGAAAGCAGCGGGCTTTAAGGTTGTCACGATTGTCGATCCCGGTGTCAAGTACGAACCGGAAGGAGATTATGAAGTATTCGATCGGGGTGTGGAGAATGACTATTTCGTCCGCACCGCAGAGGGAAGGCTATTCCACGGTTACGTTTGGCCCGAAAAAGCAGTGTTTCCAGACTTCCTGCGGCCGGAGGTGCGCCAGTGGTGGGGGGAATTGCACAAAAACCTTACAGATATGGGCGTTGCGGGGATTTGGAACGACATGAACGAACCTTCGATCGCAGAACGGCCTTTTGGCGACGGCCACCAACACATCTGGTTTCCGCTGGATGCACCGCAAGGCCCGGCATCCGAGGGCGCCACCCACGCGGAAACGCACAATTTGTATGGGTTGATGATGGCGAAAGCTTGTTCGGAAGGGTTGCAAAAAGTGCGATCGGGCGATCGATCTTTTGTGCTGACGCGATCGGGTTTTGCGGGCATTCAGCGTTACTCCTCGGTATGGATGGGCGACAATCAATCGCAGTGGGAATACTTAGAAATGTCGCTACCGATGCTTTGCAACATGGGGCTTTCCGGGGTAGCGTTTGTCGGTTGCGACATCGGCGGTTTTGCGGAGAATGCAACGGCTGAACTGTTCGCGCGGTGGATGCAGGTGGGGATGCTGTATCCCTTGATGCGCGCTCATTCGGCGATTAGTACGGCGCAGCACGAACCGTGGGTTTTTGGCGATCGCACTGAGAAGATTTGCCGCGAATACATCAATTTGCGCTATCAGTTGTTGCCTTATATTTACACGTTGTTTTGGGAAGCTGCGACAGCGGGAACGCCGATTTTGCGACCGCTACTTTATCACTTTCCGCGCGATCGGGCAACTTATCACCTTTACGATCAAGTATTGCTCGGCCCGTCGCTGATGGCTGCACCTGTTTACCGCCCAGGAGTTGAACACCGCGCCGTGTATTTGCCGGAGGGGACTTGGTTTGATTGGTGGACGGGCGAATGCTATCATGGCCCGACGCACATTTTAGCTGATGCACCTTTGGAGAGAATGCCGCTTTACGTGCGGGGTGGGGGCATAATTGCGATCGCACCTGTGAGGCAGTTTGTCAGCGAAGAACCGCTTGAGTCATTAAAAATGCGAATTTGGCCCGGAACTGGTGAATGGACGCTTTATGAGGACGACGGACACAGTTTTGAACATGAAAAAGGTGTCTGGGCAACCACTAATTACCAAGTCTATTTGGAAGGGGAAAAAATCATCGTTGAAATTGCCGCGCGCGAGGGTCAATTTTTGATATCAGAACGCGAAGTTATTGTGGAAGTTGTTGGCGTTGGCGAACAGCGATTTACAGATGACGGTACGGTGCGGCGTTTGACATTTGGATAACTTTGGCATAAAGCGGTTTATGCTATGGTGGCATTCAGGGCGATCGCTCGATCTGGTAGAGTTTGAGATGGAAAGGGCGATCGTCTGTGATTCATCTGTAGCTAGATAAAATTCATTTCTAGGGTAGCAAAGATGTTAACGGGTTAGAGAAATCCCCAAAAAATATCCAAAAAATTCGGCAAAGGGGTTGGATAAATTGTAAAGTAAAGGTTTTGAGGATAGTGTTTCCCTTAAAGACCGAAATACTTTTAAACTATGACAAGAACAATGGAAATTTTATCAGTATGATTATCTCCCATATAGCTCTGAAAAATTGGCGCAATTTTCAGTCAGTCAATGTTGATTTGCGCGATCGCGTTTTTGTGGTAGGCCCTAATGCTTGTGGTAAGTCAAACTTTCTCGATTCATTGCGCTTTTTGCGGGATCTGGCTAAAGCAGGAGGCGGATTGCAGAAAGCCGTGAGCGATCGAGGTGGCGTATCAAAAATTCGCAGTCTTTATGCGCGCCGTTATCCAGATGTAGAAATAGAAATTCACCTTTCCGAATCTAATGCCCAACAGCCATTATGGAGGTATGGGCTGGGAATTAAACAGAGAAAAGGGGGGAAAAATGAGCCTATTGTTGCCTACGAACGAGTTTGGAAAGGCGCTGAGCAAATTGTCAATCGCCCTTATCAAGAAGATAAAAACGATGAGCTACGTCTCACCCAGACTTATTTAGAGCAAATTAATGCTAATGCAGAATTTAGAGAAATTTCTAAGTTTTTAGAATCGATTTTATATTTACATTTAATTCCTCAGTTAGTTCGCCATCCCGAAGCTTTTGCTATCCCAGGACTTTCGGAAGATCCTTTTGGGAGAACTTTTTTAGAACGAGTTGCTAAAACTACAGAAAAAACTAGAAAATCCCGCTTAAAAAAAATTGAAGATGCTTTAAAGCTGGCTGTCCCCCAATTGAAAAACCTCACAGATACCAAAGATGTGATGGGGGTTCCGCATTTGGAAGCTGTTTACGAACATTGGCGACCCGGAGCAGGAAAACAACGGGAAGACCAATTTTCTGACGGAACATTACGGTTAATTGGTTTGCTATGGTCGCTGTTAGAAAGCGATTCATTATTGTTACTAGAAGAACCAGAACTTTCTTTAAATTCGGCGATTGTTAGCAATTTACCTTCTCTGATTTATCGCCTTCAGCGCCCGAGAAAGCGGCAGGTTATTCTCAGTACCCATAGTGCTGATTTGCTCTCAGACAAAGGCATTGGTGGCGAAGAGGTGCTGCTAATGACACCGACTCCTGAAGGAACTCAGGTAAAACTTGCTTCAAGTAATCAACAAATCAAAATGCTATTAGAAGGAGGTTTAAGCATAGCTGATGCTGCACTTCCTCTTACAGCACCGCCCGACATCGAACAAATGAGTTTATTCAAATGACGGATATTCCCATCAATCTAGTGTTTGAGGATGTACTGAGTGAAGCAGTTCTTAAACAAATGCTCAAACAGTCTCAACGTCCCTTTTCAGTGGGACAGTGCTTGAATCAGAGAGGATATGGCAAAATTAAAAAGATTATTTCTGGATTAAATTATGCCGCCAAGGGAATGCCATACTTAGTATTAACTGATTTGGATAACGCAGAATGTCCCCTAGTAATTCTTTCCGAGTGGTTAACTCAACCAAAACATCCTAATCTGCTGTTTCGGATTGCTGTTAAAGAAGTGGAAGCGTGGTTACTTGCACATCGAGCGGCATTTGCCGAATTTCTGGGTATTTCAGTAGACTTGATTCCTGGCGACGCGGATCGAATTCCTGACCCCAAGCAGCTTTTAATCAATCTGGCTAAAAAGTCAAAGAAGCGAAATCTGCGGGATGCGATCGTCCCCGATCCTAATAGTACGGCAAAAATTGGTAAAGACTACAACGGTCAACTGATCCAGTTTGTCAATCAAAGTTGGCAGGTTGCGTCAGCACAGACTAATTCCCCCAGTTTGGAACGAGCTATGAATGCACTCATAAATTTTCAACCAACCTGGGAAAATTGAGAAGAAAGACCAATACTGCGCCCTGTCTATGCTTGGCAAACAGTTAATAAATACTGTTACAATATAGCGTCCGGGGATGAGTAGACCCGACACCTACCCACAAATAATGCAACCCATCCAAATTACCACATTCCAAGCTCTGTGGCGCAGCTTGGGCCTGATAATCAAAGCCGCACCAATAGAACTCCGCAATTTAATATTACTCAACATCGTCCGCGGTGGTGCCCCCTCTGCCGTCCTATTTTTAGATAAATTAATCATTGATGAAATATCTCGGTTGTTATCGCAAACCCAAACAGCACAGCCCTTGGCTTTGATGCTTTCCCACCCAATATTGCTGTGGAGTATTGGCGGAGTCTTAAGTCTCAAGTTAGTCGGCGACTCGCTGGAAACAATGAGCTCATTTGCAGCGACATCTTTGCGCGATCGCGTTCAAGGCTTTGTCGAAGGAAAAGTCCTCGAAAAAGTCGCCAATTTCGACGATATCGCCCTGTTTGAAAACCCCGAACTATTAAATATTGTAGAACTCGCAAAAACCGGAGTATCCAAAATACAGCAACTAGCATTTACCCTCAGCATGACCATCACGGGAATTTTTATATTTATTCCATCTATTAGCCTTGCTGCTACCATAGCTTGGTGGGTGCCAGTCCTGATGTTGATTTCATCATCTCCCTCAATTTACATCAAAAGAAAATATAGCAGAATCATCTGGAGAGTTCAAAAAAAGCAAGCTAAAGTCAGCCGCGAGATGAACTTATCCGCTAGAGTATTGACGGGGGAAGAATACGCTAAAGAATTGCGTTTGTTTGGCTTGCAGGAACTTTGGCTAAAACGCTGGCAGGGTCAGTTTTTGCAGTTTTTTAGCGAGATGCAGCGCATCCGAAAAAAAGGAGCAATTGTTGTACTTTTATGGTCAGTGTTTAGTAGAATAGGAGTAGCGTTGCCCTTTGTTTATGTGGTAATGGGAGCATTGGGAGGGCGCTATACTTTGGGGGATGTGGCGCTTTATTCGGGTTTGATTGTCCAGGTGGAGCAAAGTTTGCAATTATTGATTGGCAATTATACTAATTTGTACGATATTTCCCTCGGCGTCAGTCCGATTTTTCAACTGTTGGAACTCAAACCAGAATTGCAGTCTCCGCTTGTGGATGTGGCATCTCGCCTCCCCCTGTTAGAAGATAGCAGCAAAGATTCAGACGTGACAAAAGATAAAGTTGGCATCGAGATTAAGCATTTATCTTTCTGCTATCCCGGTAGCAATAAAAGCACGATCGCAGATATCAACTTAACCATTAATCCGGGTGAAATGCTAGTGCTTGTTGGTGAAAATGGCGCGGGTAAAACAACCCTTGGCAAACTCCTCGGCCGCCTGTACGACCCGACAAGCGGTACGATCGCCTGGAACGGCAAAGATTTGCGATCGTACCCTCTAGCATACGTGCGATCGCGCATCGCCGTCGTCATGCAAGATTACGCCCGTTTCCCCTCCACAGTCCGCGAAAACGTCGGTTTCGGCGACTTGCTTTCACTGTCAGATGACACCGCAATTAACGAAGCTATTTCCGAAGCAGGAATTAGCGCAAAAGTAAATAGTCTTGCCGCAGGTTTAGAAACACCGTTGGGGAAACAATTAGAAGACGGCATAGACTTATCGGGGGGACAGTGGCAAAGAATTGCGATCGCCCGCGCCTTAATGCGGCTTTCTACAGCCGAAGTGCTCATTTTTGACGAACCAACCGCCGCCCTAGACCCCAAGACAGAACACGAAATTTACAGCATCTTCCGCCAAATAGCCGCCGGGAAAACAACCATAGTCATCAGTCACAGATTGGGATTAGCAAAAATAGCCGATCGCATCGCCGTCATGGAAAACGGTAAAATAGCAGAAATAGGAACTCACGACGAATTGATAGCATCAAACGGAATTTACTGCTCGATGTTCACCCGTCAAGCTAGCAGTTACATTTAGAGTTAAACCAACAGTCCGCCAGGGGTTAAAACCCCTGTCGAGAGAGCGAAAGTCGGTTTCAACCGACTGGAGAGATATTGTAATGCTTGTTCAAAAATGTGTCTTTCAGTCCTCTTTGAGAGGACTTTTGCTATGAGACGGGGGTTTTCAACCCCCGGCGGACTTGTGGGTTAGCGTGGGGAATTTGGCGCGGGTGATTGCGATCAATTATCGCGGATTTGCGATCTGATTTCTCTCGTTAGGTGGCGAGAAACCTGGTTTCTGAGGGTGCGCTCTTTTTGAGAAAATTGTCGGAAAGTGCGATCTATAATAAGACCAACCTAGTTGGCGATAATATCAACGATGGAAACTATAACTCTCAACCTACCTGCCGCCGTCGGTTTAACCGACGAACAATTTTATCAATTGTCCATCGCTAATGAAGAGTGGCGATTAGAACAAACCCCCGAAGGAGAACTAATTATTATGCCTCCAACAGGCGGCGAAAGCGGCATCAGAAATTCCGATCTCAACCTACGAGTCGGCTTGTGGAATGAACGGACTCAATTAGGAAAAGTCTTTGACTCTTCCACTGTCTTTCAATTACCCAACGGTGCGAAGCGTTCTCCGGATGTTTCTTGGGTACTCCGAGAACGCTGGGAAGCATTATCCGCAGAAGATAAGCGCAGGTTTCCTCCCCTGTGCCCGGACTTTGTAATTGAATTGCGTTCCCAAACTGATTCCCTAGAAACATTGCGGGCTAAAATGCGGTATTATCGAACTAACGGTTGTCGCTTAGGTTGGCTAATTGACCCGCAAACGCCTTTAGTAGAAATCTATCGGTTGTCTGAAGATGTAGCAGAAGTTATTAATTTTTCTTTTGACCAACCGCCAACTCTTTCGGGTGAAGATGTACTTCCCGGGTTTCTGCTTGATGTTACACGTGTTCTCAATCCTTGAATCTAGATCCATTTTCTTGAGTCGGGTGGCGAGAAACCGGGTTTCTCCGAGAATTTGGGTTGAGTACGATAAATAAGGGAAGAAACCCGGTTTCTGAGATGAACCTCCATCCACAAAAATGACGCTAAATTATCTCCCCGTCAGCGTATCCGCATAAGGATCGGGCAAAGCTTGCTGCACCTCCAAAAGCGGCAAAGGATCTCCAGTCAATGGGTTACTATTCAAATTTTTTTTTAGCCCATCACCCCGGCGATCGCGCTCTTGCAAATGCGATAATTCCTCTTGATAAACCGCAACAATCCGCCCCAAACTCCCCGCCAAATCATCCCAATTCTCATCTCCTCCCAACTTCTCAGAAATTCCCTCAAATAACTCTCCCGCTTGCCTTTTTTGAACATAAGCTTTCAAAAGCTTTCCCGACTTTTGCAAAACGGCCTGATAAATATCCCCATCAGACCACCACAGCCCCTGTTGACTCAGCAGCCAAGTCAAAATATACTCGCGAGCGTGTTGCTCCTTCACCCAAGCCGCGAGATACTGCAAATCTTCCATAGTTACAACAGTCTCCTCAATTTTCCTTAAAATGTCCGCTTGTTTGTATCTACCGTTACTGCGATCGACATAATACCTGCCTTATCATCACCTGCCCGCGTCATTAATATCCCTTAAATCTTAAAAAAACCCTACTGATTTACCAAACAGCAATTCTGAGAATATAAAAATAAACCTAAACCTCCTAGGTCTATTGTCCAATACTTTCTGTCCACCGGAAAGCGCTACACCCCGCCTCGCTTTCCTCTCTCGCAAACCTATCATCAAGCGGGAACAACCAGCGGGTTATTAGCATGACAAAGCAAAATTTTGGTTTAATCGGTCTAGCAGTGATGGGCGAGAACCTAGCACTCAACGTCGAAAGCAGAGGCTTCTCCGTGGCTGTGTACAACCGCACAGCAGCCAAAACCGACGACTTCATGACCCTGCGCGCCCCCGGCAAGAACATTGTAGGCACAAAGACTCTGACAGAATTCGTCAATGCCCTAGAAACCCCGCGCCGAATCTTAGTCATGGTGCAAGCTGGGAAACCCGTAGATGCGGTCATCGACCAGCTCAAACCCATGCTGTCACCGGGCGACATGATTATTGACGGCGGCAACTCGCTATACGACGACACCGAACGCCGCACCAAAGATTTAGAATCGATCGGACTGGGATTTGTCGGCATGGGCATCAGCGGCGGCGAAGAAGGCGCGCTCAACGGTGCTAGTTTGATGCCCGGTGGCACGCGAACAGCTTACGGCCTACTAGAGCCAATTCTCACCAAAATTGCGGCTCAAGTAGATGACGGCCCCTGCGTCACATTCATCGGCCCCGGCGGCGCCGGTCACTACGTGAAGATGGTTCACAACGGCATTGAGTACGGGGATATGCAGCTCATTGCTGAAGCCTACGATTTGCTCAAAAACGTTGGTGGATTGGACGCCAAGCAGTTGCAGGAAGTTTTTGCCGAATGGAATACCACAGACGAACTCAACTCGTTTTTGATTGAAATTACGGCTAACATTTTCAAGTATATTGACCCGGAAACTCAGCAACCCTTAGTTGAGGTAATTATGGACGCAGCCGGTCAAAAAGGCACCGGCCGCTGGACTGTTATGAGTGCTTTGGAATTGGGCGTGAGCATTCCCACAATTATCGCTGCTGTGAATGCGAGAATCATGTCTTCTTACAAAGACGAGCGCGTTAAAGCTTCCCAAGCACTGACGGGGCCTAGCGGCAAGTACGAAGGCGATACTAAAGAGTTTGTGAACAAAGTCCGGGATGCGCTTTACTGCTCGAAGATTTGCTCCTACGCGCAAGGGATGGCACTTTTGAGCGCGGCCTCGAAGTCGTACAACTATGACTTGAGTTTGAGCGAAATTTCCCGAATTTGGAAGGGTGGCTGTATTATTCGGGCTGGATTTTTGGACAAGATTAAAACAGCTTTCAAGGACGATCCCGCGCTGCCGAATTTGCTGTTAGCGCCGGAGTTCAAACAGACCATTCTCGATCGCCAATCAGCTTGGCGAGACGTGTTGGCTACTGCTTGCCAACTGGGGATTGCAGTGCCAGCATTTAGCGCCTCGCTGGACTATTTCGACAGCTACCGGCGCGCCAGATTGCCGCAAAACCTCACGCAAGCTCAGCGTGATTATTTCGGGGCTCACACCTACGAACGCACCGACAAACCGCGCGGTGAATTCTTCCACTCAGAGTGGACGCAGACTGCTAAAGAGTCGCTGCAAACTGGTAGTACGGACTAATTAATTTTTGTAGGGTGCGTTTCGGCGCACCTTACTAATTTTGGATTTTTGAACCGCTTCATCCGCGGGCTCGCCTCTAAAATCTAAAATCTAAAATCTAAAATCTAAAATCTAAAATTCATTGACGTTTGTTTTTGAGATAGGTTTTAATATCATTTCCGGTTACACTCATACATGATGTTGACTGTTGACGCCGTGAACAGTCAACAGTCAACAGTCAACGCCGTGAACTGTGAACTCGAATTTACTATTTCGATGCTAACGGATTGGATATAATATATTCGTCGTTAAAAAGCGAGGGCGTAGTTTGTAGTAATCTATGTAATTTTATGAAACCTTTTATAGTAAGAGCCGCTGCCGTTTTTGGTGTGATTGCGACATCAGTATTGGATACATTGAAAGAAGAAGAGGAAAAAAAGCGTTTATTAGAAAGTGGTATTCTGGAAGTGGATGAAATGACGGGAAAAGAGTTTGAAAATTTTCTATTTTTCCATTTTATAAATTTGCGTTATAGTGTTACTTTAACTCAAGATAGTCAAGATTATGGGGCGGATTTAATTTTATACAAAGATGGAGCAAAAACCGTGGTTCAAGCGAAAAGAAGCAAAAATCCCGTTGGGATTAAAGCAGTTCAAGAAGTAGCCGGAGCCGTCAGACATTACAACGGAAATAAAGGAAGAGTCATCACCAACAACAGATTTACAGAAAATGCTTACAACCTTGCTGAATCTAACGACATAGAGTTATGGGATAGAAAAAAACTCATCGAATTCATCCTGACAGCTAAGAATTGTAAATAATTTATCTACGCAAGTAAGTTATATATAAAAGATGCACTGCTTTCTCAGTATCTTTAATTTCACTTATTCATCATGTTACAAATTTCTAACACAGTGTTCCTGGACGATCGCGAAATCGAGATTAGTGCGATTCGCTCTCAAGGCGCGGGGGGACAAAATGTAAATAAGGTAGCGAGTGCGATTCACTTGCGCTTTGATATCCCAGCTTCCTCATTGCCCGATCGCTACAAGCAGCGTTTGTTGCAAATCAACGACCAGCGCATCACCTCCGAAGGTGTGATTGTCATCAAAGCCCAGGAACACCGCAGCCAAGAACAGAACAGGGAAGAAGCGTTGAGACGGCTGCAAGAACTGATTAAAAGTGCGATCGTCATACCGAAACCGCGCAAACCCAGCAAAGCAACTCGTAGTTCCCAGCGCAAGCGTCTCGACAGCAAAACTAAGCGAGGGCAGATTAAAGCTTTGAGAGGGAAAGTCACGGAGTGATCGATCGTCTCAATTCCTCTTGAAATTAGGATATGATTGTAGGTAATGATGGTTAATTTTAGGAAACGACAATGACAACTACTGCACCTAACGAGCCGACGCTAGCCGATGTTATTGAAAAGCTAGACAAGCTATCGGCTGAAGTTGAAAAAACTAATGACAAAACCGACAGATTTAATGACAAATTCGATAACTACCAGAAAGCTACCCAATGGGTTGTGCAACTTGCTTTCACTTTGATTGCCAGCGCCACTATCACGGTGATTATCACTTCAGTTCTCCGTAAGTAATACCAAATCCTACTTTAATATCTTCTTTATAACTTGCTTGTTAGATGCCCGACTTCTTCAAGAAGTCGGGGATATAATCTACTTTTTTAGGTTGGTCTAATTAGAACTAAGCAACAAAAGTTTTCAGTCGGGATTTGGTGGGCCTAAGTCGTCAGGTAAATCGTTAAGCGTTTTTCCCAAAGCTTTGCAAAGGGCTTTCATTTGAGCAATGGTCAGTTCCGGTTCGTCTAGTCCTCGTTCCCATTTGCTAATGGCTTGCTGAGTTAGGGTTTTTGTGCGGGTTTTGTCGGGAATTTGTTTTGCTAAGGCCGATTGCGATAAACCAACCGCCTCCCGCAATATTTGCAGTGCTGGTATATCTTTGGACTCTTGAGTTTGTTTCTTTCGGGGCATATCATAGCAAATTCACAACCAAAGTTGTTGACAAAGCAGTAAAATACAACTAAGGTTGTTTAATATAGAGACAACACAAAGGCAACTGCTTTAGCCGGACGGTGGAAACGCTTTGGTTGAGCAAGCTGCCCTATTTGTAGTTTCTACCCATTATGCCTGCATAGCCAAGCCTATTTTCCGAGCTTGGGTGCATGACTCAAACCCTTTTTTCTAGACATTTCCGAACCCCTGCGGGTTAGTTGTCGTTCGATGAGGGTGTGAGACTTGGTAAGTCATCGGGAATTTTGGTTACGTCTAATCCTAAAACCTCAAACATAGTTTTTAGAGAAACCTGGTACAGGTTAGCCATAGCAAGTATGTTTTCAGCATTAGGTAGAGCCTTGCCTAATTCCCAGTCAGCTTGTCTTCGCTCGGAAATTCCGATTTTTTCTTTGACTTGAGGGCGTGTTAGTCCAGCTTTTTCTCTGAGTAGTCTCAATGGAGACTTCTCCTTTTCTTGTAAATCTTCTTCTATCATAGGACGAAATATTCATGACGTAAACGTCTTGACAAACACTTTGATAAGACGTAAACTTCATGTTGGTAGGCACAACCAAGGCAGCTCAACGAGCCTCCTTTCGTCAAAATGCAGGTTTGAAGAACCGCCTTATTTGTAATGTCTACCCATTATGCCTGCATAGCCAAGCGTATTTTCGGGGGTTGGGCGCATACCTTAAGCCCCTTTCCTTGAACTCCAAGGAGGTGATGCCATGTAAAAGGTCGATCGACCTCACAGGACAACACAACTCAAAATTGTATCAAAGATCCAGACCAAAACTTCTCCTTTGCGATCGCACAACTTCCGTGGTATCGTTCCCTTTCTCGAACCATTCCAGATCATGTCCACATCAATTGACAACTTCTACCTAGGCGATGTCGCCTCCAACTTTCACTTTGCAGGCCCGCTGCTAGACTTTGAAGAAGAAATCCAGAATCAATCTCCCTTTCACGATTTAGACTACCTGACAGGCGAAATTAAAAGGGGATTTCTAGACTACGTGCGGCAAGGAATCATGCTGGACGCGATCCGGAAACTGCGATTGTACAAAGACAAGTTCAAAACTTTTAAAAGTTACTGCGAACAAGCATTAGGCAGGCAGTATTTTTACTGCAAGCAAATTATCAAAGCTGCGAGCATTTGCCTGCGCTTAATTAAAGCCGGATTTGAGATTTTGCCGACCTGCGTTGCTCAAGTTGTTCCTTTGTTCAAACACGCAAATACCGACCAATACGGCGACTGTCGTTTACAGGAAAAGTGGCAAGAAGTTGTCGATGTCATACCAAAAGAAAGGATTACCGCAGTAACTATTGCCGAAACAGTTGACAACAATCCCAACCTCCGGCTCAAACAAATTCGGATTAAAACCGACACCTACGCCCTTTTAACCAAAAAAGCAGCCGCAGCCGGACTGTCAATTTCGGAATTTTTGGCAAGGTTGGTTGGCGAATACAATCCCCGAAACTTAGACCAGCCAGCGGCACATACTCCCGAACAAGAGGAAATTTTAGACCAATTAGACGCGGAGTTTAAGAAGCCCGTAGGCGAAAAGAGTCCCACTGCTGCTAAAGACAAAGTAAAGTCTAAAGGTTTTGGAGTCCAAGTTGAGCCTAAAGGTGGTAAAAGGGAAGTAAAGGCGAAAACTTCGGAAGGGGAAGTAAAGGCGAAAAGTTCGGAAGGTGAAGTTAAGTTGAAAAATCGGCAAACAGAAATCCAAGCCGAGAAACAGTCGAATTCATTTAAAGAGAAAAATCATGAAGTCATCTGCCCAAAATCCAATCATGCGCCAACTGAAATTAATGGAGGTTCAACTGAACGAAATTCAGTGCCACCTTATTAAAGCCACTGTGTTGAATTGGTGGCAAATAGTTTTGCCTGACGGACAGAAAATTGCGATCGAGTACGCGGGCGGCGGACACTGGATTTTTCGGGCTAACGGGCTTGAGAAATCTCATCCAGAAGTGCGACTAGCGGTGTTAAGGGCGATCGCCCAAGGCTGTCGCAGGTAAGCTACGGTGAAGGGCACGGCGCGGTGCCGTGTCCTGAGATTGACTGGCGGACTGGTGGGATCGGGGCGATCGGCGTTAGTTAAAATTGCGATCGGAATTTCCCAACTGTGGGGTGAGATTTAAAGTTCCGGCTTTGTGGGCTCAGGGCTGATGTCAACGATATTTTATGGGGTTTGGGGAACAATGCCTTAGCGCGCACAGCCTATTCATACATCTAAGCCAAGCAGCATCAGGCTAGCCGTCAATGCCTGACATTTTCCCAGACTCTACTCAAAAGACATCTCCAATAATCAATCGGGCGTAACCCTCTTGAGTCACTTTCGGTAGAGATGATTATCCTACTCCTATTCTAATTAAAGTAGGGTGCGTCGCCGCCAG
>JAUBST010000027.1:0-111562 GCA_036702215.1 Microcoleus sp. F6_B6 | reverse complement strand
TGTGTCCTATTTTATGACACTTTGTGCATTCTGCTTACTTTTTTTTCCTCTGCTACCCCTACTTATTGAGCCGATACAAATTATTCAACGGCTGTTTAAATCATCTAAACTTCTTTGCGAAGAATATGCAACGAAAACTGCCCTTACTAACGAAAATTCAAAACTATTACGTCAAGCTCAATGTATTCACTTTGCGTGTCATGGAGCTTTTAATAAAGCCTCACCTCTTGAATCTTATTTAAGGCTGGCTAATCAAGAAGCTTTAAGTTTGGAAGAAATTTTAGAGCTTAATCTTAGTCAATCAAGTTTGGTTACTCTTTCTGCTTGCGAAACAGGTTTGAGTGATTATACTAGCATTAGTGATGAATACATTAGTCTACCTAGTGGATTTTTATTGTCAGGAAGCCCAAGTGTTGTAAGTAGTTTGTGGAAAGTAGACGAAGTTGCAACTGCTTTTTTAATGATTAAATTCTACGAAAAATTGAGTCCGTTTAAAGATTTAGTTGAAGGAAATATTGCTCGTGCTCTTAATCAAGCTCAAATTTGGCTACGCGATTTGTCTTATGAGCAATTTATGGAAAATGAACTACCTAAGTATCACACTGAAATCAACGATATTCTAGCTAAACTACCAAAAGGCAAACGCCTGATTACTCAAAGTTGTATAGAACAAATTGGCAAGCGACAGCCTTACCCTTTTTTAAGCCCCTTTTACTGGGCTGGTTTCATTGCTATTGGATTTTAAGAATTTGTTTTTGCTTTGCATAAATTTCTTAACCCTATTTCAGAGAGCTTTAACGCACAAGTTACTGCTAAGGGCGCAGGTGCTGGAAGAATTTGTTTCAGAATATCTATAACATCTTTTAAATCATCCCAACCATCTTTATTCTCTGGTTTACAAAGATACTCTCTTGCTCTATCTACTAAGTTATTTAAAAGGGAATCACTCATTAAAACTGATTCACCAGATCGACTAGCAATTAGGGTTGTTGCAACCTCTATATCTCCCTCACACTCTTCGATTGCGTCTAGAGCGTTAATCGCTTCTGGATACTCTGCCAGTTCGGTGCGATATTGTAAAATTTGTTCAGGTTTAAGAATTGTCATAAGATAAAAGATCTGAAGCTTGCAAACTGAAAAGATAAATTATTCAGGATTAGCTTTATTGTATAGCGTTAGGGTTTTAAATCTACGCTTTTCCACAGGCTCCACCCAAATAGTACAAAATCCTTCTGTAGCCGGTCTTCCCGCCACTTCCAGAGTCACCCCCAAACGCCGAACATCCTTCTTACACTCTAAATTAGTCAAACTATCCGAATTCCACCTCATCAAATTCCGAGCCAACTTCCCCTCCCCGCTAGTCGCCCACCGCAAAGCCTCCGCCTGCTCCTGAGTCAAATGAACCGCCTCCCCCGCTGCAAACCCTCCTTGCGACCAAAGTAAACCCATCCATCCCATCAAAGCACCCACACCCAACGTCGTCAACAATATACCCGCCGCCACCACCAAAGAACGCGCAGATGTCGCCACCTTCCTCAATTCCGTCTGACGCACCAGAGAATTCACAGCCTCAGCAATTTGCCCCTCTTGCTTCTCAACCGCCACTCGCTCATAACTCGCCAAAGTCTTATTAATCCGCCCCACCCACCGATTGAACGCCAACTCAAAATCCTCCGGTTTCGGACTCTCTTGAATCAGCACTTCCAATCGGCCAGCAGCCAACAAAATCAGAAAAATCGGGTCAGTTGGCTCAATTTTCCCCTTAAAAGCCAACTCCAAAACCTTGCGCTTATACTCCTCAGATTGCCCCTCTAAAGCAATATCCAGCAAAGATTTAGTATCCACAGCACCATAACTCACGGCAACATCCCCGTAGTTTCAAACGCTTCGTAAGCCGATAACATAAACGACTTAATCCGTTGCCTGCCCAACACACCAAGTTCCTGACTATTTCTTGCCAAATCAAAAGTTATCCCCTGAGCATCAATTGCATTCCTTTCCCGCGAATAAAACTTAGGAAAATCAATCACCTTCACCTCATACTTTTTAATCGCATTTTGCACCTCCTCCATCTCTTCGACAGAACTCCAATCATCCTCCAATCCTAAATTGCGGACGAGGACGTGAGCAATCTTATTGTCAAAATGCTTAACTGACTTCAAAAAGAGCTGCACGCTATCGTAGCCCCCCGTGCAAATAAACCACTTGCAAAAACTAATGCGAGACTGCTTCCCCAACTCAATTAAATTGTTTCTTCCCATCCACTTAGTTACCAAAGGATAAACCTGAGCCGGTAAATTGACAATTACGCTCTTCTCAAACGCCAATTCAAAAATCCGATCCGCTTCGTAAAACTTCTTCTCGTCCTCGCTAAACAAAGCTTCACGGCATACGCTCTCATAGATTCGAGATACATCAGGATTAGAGCGATCGGTATCTACGGCAAAAAATGGGAAATTCTTGTCCAAGAAATACTGAATCAAAACCCTAGCAAATAAGCTCTTGCCAACCCCGCCTTTCTCTCCATCAATCAGATGAATTTTAGTAGCCGGTTTTTCAACCTTCTCTAACCCGCACTCTTTGAAACCATTCGAGTTTTCTATCGCTGTATCCATACCTGAATCTCCTCCTTCATCTACCTGTTTAACCACAGAATCTGTTAGTTGCACTTGATATTTCGAGTTTCTACTTCTACTTGCCATGTCGAACTGTCCTATTTCAGGTTTATTTCCTAACACAAATACAGTTTTTTCTGCTTTTTAGGGATAGCTAATAACTGCCCAACCAGCAAGAAAATGTGCCTAATATCTAAATTCGCAAATCCAATAAAATGACTAGCATAGCTGTATTTGCAGAGGTAATTATGGTCAAATTCCGCTCAATAATTGAAGCTCATTCATGCGAATCCTGAATCATCGAAATCCTCGCCACCCTCTAATTCAAAGAAGTCATCCGCAGTCAATTCGCTACGAGTGGAATGGTTAGGAGGCGTCAAGCTTTCCACACCGTAAAGCAGAGAACGGTCGGCCTCCTCAATGCCAGCAGGTACTTCTCGCGAAGATGGTATTTGGGAAATAGGCATTCCCCCTATATTAGTAGGAGGATGTTCAATCCCGCCTCGATCGCGCAAATAGAGAGCGTGCTTTTCCAGAGCATAGACGGCATTTCTAAATAACCGCCCTAAAATAACTGGATCGATATTCTCTTTTTCCAGATATGCTAGCGGCAGCCAGTAAGGTCGCAGAGATTGGAGAATCATTTCTCTCGAAGGCAGCAATAAATTGCCTTTAATATAGGACATCAAAACTCCATCATCAGTAGATTTTAAAGGCTGATAGCGCCACAAAAAATCAACCCTTTCTTTTTCCTTAGCCACGACCAACTATCTCCTGTAAAACGGAACCTTTTGACCCACAAACAGCGGATTTTGTGACCTGAGAATTGAACTGCTTTTTCAAATTTGCCTTGAAATACGAAAACATCCCATAGACATCATTGAGCCGATTTTCAAACCCTTTCTTTTCCAAAATAGGTGGCATAGCAATTTCGGCATTCCAAATAATTGGGAAGCGATCATAATGTTCGTTTAACTCCTTGCGGAGATAATCAGCCGTCCCACCGCAGAACACCAACTCATCGCAATCCGGTGGCAAATTCTCATCCAACCAACTGGTGAGACTCCGCGCATATTCAGGCCGTGCCTCTTTGATTGCTGCTATCATCTGCTGCACTTCTTCAGCCCGCCCTTGCTTAGTCGTGCTGCGAGCCAACCGCATTAAAGGAGCTGCCTTGAACTCAGATCCCGCTGCTGCGATCGCCGGAGTCAATCGCTCCGCAGTCTGCCCTGAAGTCCTAGCTACCACCCTCTCCACCATGCGGATGAAGCCCAAATCGCTTGTTTTTCCCGGCCTAACATCTCCCCGCTGAGCCACCAGCAGGCTAGCATTGCGGTAGCCAATCATGGCGATCGCGCACACCCGCTCTTTCAAAACAGAGCCGACTTTCTTGTTGTGCATCAGGTAAATGCCACCCCCCTCTGGCTTGCAGTTAAACGCCAACAATTCCACGCTCATCTGACCTGTGGGAGTTTGGTAATCTGCTAAAGCTTCCCGCAGCACCCGCTCGAACCTCCCCCGGTCTTCATATTCCCCCGGTGGCAACAACACGGCGATCGCCGCCGTAAAGTTCGGAGGCAAATTCAGCTTTTCCTTAATCGCCCACATCGCCGCCAGAGTTTTGTGCAGCGCCCTCTCGTATTTGAGTTCTGAAAGGCCGGCATTGGCGTGAAACCTCTCTTTCGCCAAATACCCTACTGCCCTGTAATCGTTTCTAAAGGCAACCCAAGCCGTATTCTCAGGCTCGGCTGACCCCAATTGGTCTCTGCCGTAAGCCAAAATAGATTCCTGCGGTACAGATACGACCTCCGGTTCCATGCAGAGCAATCGAATTTGATTCTTTGCCCCTGCGTAGAGAATTTTGGTAGCTGACCCCCCGTAATCGCAGACCGCGATCGCTTGAGGCCAGATGGTTTCGATAGTAGTTTCGCTCATATCGCAGGTCTTCCTAATTGAAGTTTCAAGAGTGGTAAACAAACAGCCCTGTACGTTTGGACGTGCAGAAATAACCCTTACGCTAAGCCAAGCGTGTCACCTCAAAAGAAGGCTGTAAAACAACAGCTATTCAAGGATTAAAACGCACTTACTACTTATTAACCCCTCCTAAAACCTTCCTTCCCTCAGCCAGTTGTCTGAATCCCAGCATCTAAAAAAATCGGACTCACGGCTTAGGCTGGGACAAAGCTTTTGGTAGCAAGCTGTGTCAGAGGTGCGTGCAAACTGCTTTCTCTAACGGGATAGCACCCCTATGAGGAAAGCCATGCTGTCAGCCTGTGACTGTTCAATGGAAAATTTTCCATTGAACAGGCATCTCGAAAAAAGATGTAGAGACAAGGGCGATCACGTATGCAAGCAAAAGTGGAAGAGCACGCATCATTGATTTTCCCAGATGTGTATTGGAAATTCCCACGCCTGTTAAGTTCAGCCAAATCTGGATCTCGGGCTCCGTGACAATGGAAAATTTTCCACTAGAAATTCCTACGCGAGTCGAACCCAACCAAACCAGAGTCTGAGCCCCTGTGGCAAGGGGAAATTTTCCATTGGAAAGACTGACATCGAGTTGCCATGCCTTAAAGCCCCTCCAGGCAACAAGCGATCGGTAGGTGGCTGAGGCGCGATTGCCCTCCGCGCACGCTACCCGATCGCAGCCGAAGGATAAAGTTCGTTACCCAGCACCAAATAGTGAGCAAACTAGCCATGTCGAGATCCAAACGAATCAAAAGAATAGCCATATACCTAACGCCAGAAGAACTTCAACTTGCTGAGACAATGGCTAAAAATCTCCAGGTGAGCATCAGCAGTCTGTTCCGATACCACACTTTTAAACAACAACATCAACCAGCCCTATGCCAAAAATTAGCCGAACTTAACCTCCGCCTCAAACCGATTGCCCTTGCTACAGAACAAGCATTATGGATGGGGGAAAAAATTACACAGCCAGCCAACTTTGAGGATCTGATTGAGCAAACTTTGGCACTGCTCAAGCAAGTACAGCAACAGCAAATGAACGTACCACTTCTAATGAATTTAAGCGATATTGAGGAAAATTTAGAAGCTCCTAGCGAAAACTTTTAATAAAAAAATCCACAAATCATCACTTTTTTACTACACAAATTTTAAGTTTAGTAAATAATGATTGGCAAGCAGAAAATCGGTAAAACTTTTACCCCATTGCTCAATTACCTCTTCTCCAAAGAAGGAGCTTCACTGATTGGAGGAAATATGGTAGGAGAAAATGTCCAGGAATTAGCTGCTGAGTTTCTATTCTCCAAACAACTCAACCCTAGAGTTGAGAAACCAGTTTACCATGCGACCTTAAGCGTGCCGGATGGCGAGTATATCCCTGATGCCAAATGGCGGGCGATCGCTCTTGATTATCTAGAAGGAATGGGACTGGATAAAAATCTATTTGCTATCATCCGCCATACCGACCGCGACCACGACCACATTCACATTGCAGCCAGCCGTATCAAATTAGATGAAAAAGGAACTTGCGTATCCGATAGTTGGAACTACCTACGCAGCGAAAAGTTAATTGAAGAATTAGAAGAAAAGTACGACTTAACACCCGCTACACGCAGTTTTGATAAAGAACGCCGCTCTCCCACGACAGGCGAACGCCGACGGTTAGCAAGAACGGGGGAAATGAGTACGCGGGAGCAACTGCAAACAGCAATTGATTTAGCAACGGTTGATAGTCCTGCGATCGCTCTTTTGATTGACCGACTCGTCGAACAAGGCATTAGTGTAAAAATAGAACCCACCCCCGCAGGCGAATTAGGCATTAGCTACAAATTAGGTAATATTGCTTTTAGCGGCACTCATCTAGGCCAAGCTTACACCTTCAAGGGGCTGCAAAAATACAGAGGAGTCACTTACTCTGCTAATACTGACATAAATGTGGAAGCCATTCCCCCATTGCAAGAGCGAGAATTGAACGGGATTTTAGAAACAGAAAACTTTAAACCAAATAGCGACGCTAACACCGATAGTGATACTGATGACTGCGATGAAATGAGGAACAGCAGCATCGAGAGCAATTCTTCACCAATATACTGGCAGAGTAACTCTAATATTGATAGACCAGAGCGAGAAGGAAGCAGCACAGGGACTTCCTCAGAAACCGACAAAGATTCTCTAATCTCTGAATCAGAAGATGTAGGCAAACCCGACTCGCCCAACGATCGCGAAACATCGGGGTTCGACTCACTTAACTGGGAGTCTGTACGAAGCAATTTAATAGAAAATGCTTGTCTGCCAGTCGAATTAATCGACCTCCTACACAACAGGGGATGGATAGACGCAGACAGCCTGAACCGCCCTGTATTCCAACTCCGCACTCTTGCAGGAGAGTACAGAGGAACCTGCACCTTAGACGCCCATGGAAAATTTTCCATTGACAGTCATGGGGAAGGCTCATATCAAGGAGGCGACAACAGTGAAAAGGGAGTTTTCTGGATAGCGGTTCAAAACAATATTGAAAGAGCCATTATTGCCAGCAACCCGGTAGAACTCCTGTCTGTAATTGCCTTAGATCCAGATTTCAATAAGAGACCGACTTTATACTTAAGCATTGATGCGGTTTCTTCGCTGCCAACCGACTTTCTTAAGGAAGTAGAAACTATAGTAGCCGGCTTCAAAGGAGATCGAGACGGCGATCGACTGTCAAAAGAAATTATTGAAACATTCCCTCAATCAAAGCGAATCAATCCAGGCTTTGCCGGCTGGAACGCAATCTTAGCATCTCAAGAGCAAGAAACAGAAAATGGTTTTAACGATCGTGATGAAGCAATCGAGCGCAATTTTGGCGTAATTTTGGATTAATCAAAGCTCACTATTAGTATTCTACGCAGCTTTCATGGGGCCAGGAAACGATGACTGAAGTTGGGCGATAAACAAATTGCTTATTTTCACGACGCCCTTTTCGACTTGTTTGAGCAGTGAAGCCGTTGCTGCAACCCACCTAAAAACCAAACAATATGCTATTTGGAAAAGAGTTTTTTCCAAACCTGCGTGTCCAAGCCGTGAGTCAGCCTCTATTATCAGTAGTGTGAAAGAGTGGAAGCGCCACCTTAAAATTATGAATCTACGTCACTTACTTCTCTCGACTGCGCCCTAAATCTTCGTGCAACCAGCGAGAATGGAACTCTGCTTTGTTAGAAGTAATGGAAGGATTAAAAGCAGTGTATTTCTCAATTATATTCAGCGATTTGCCATTAGTGAAGTGGCTGCTAGCGCAGCATTATGAATGGCTTGCTAACAAAAATTTGAATCTGAGAAATTCCCAACTATCATCATGAAACTGCATTCACCCATTTGCGATCTGCCAGGGTTAAGCCCAAGCAATTACAAAATGCTAGAAAGGCTGGCTCTTGCAACTGTACGAGACTTACTGCTCTACTTTCCCCGTGATTACATCAAGTATCGGCGAGTAAAAATTTATCAGTTGAAAGTAGGCGATTCAGTCACGGTTGTAGGTAAGATTCAACATCAGGAAGTAGTGAGTACGCCTAAAAATTATAGGCTAACCATTCAGACTATTATTCTCAAGGACAAAACCGGTAAAATAGCCTGCAAGCGTTTCTTCAACCACCCGTACTACCAATCAAAAAAGTGGAGGGACGAGCAAGCCGCCACCTATGTTGCTGGAAGCATTGTTGCTATATCTGGGATAGTCAAAGCCGATCGCTATTGCGGAATGACATTAACTTCTCCTGAAATCCGATTAATCGGTCTAGACGAAGCCAAGAATACGAAAAATTCAATTATCCCAATTTATCCTTTGACAAAGGGAGTTAGCAACGAAATTGTCCAAGATGCAGTAACCTCAGCTTTGGAATCTGCCAAGCTGCTAAATGACCCCCTGCCGCAGGAGTTCAGACGACAACACGGTTTGATGGAATTACAGAAGGCGATCGCAAACATCCACCAGCCCCCAGACGAAACCCAACTAGAAGCTGCCCGCCGTCGCCTGGTATTTGATGAGTTTTTCTATCTTCAGCTATCGTTTATAGTGCGTCGCCACCGACTTTTGGCACGATCGGCTCTTACGAAAATAACTCCTGCAGGCCCTCTAATCCAACAATTTTACTCTCAACTTCCCTTCTCGCTTACCTCAGCTCAACGTAGGGTGATTAACGACATTCTCAAGGACATGACTTCCAAAACGCCGATGAACCGACTGGTACAGGGGGATGTCGGTTCTGGTAAAACAGTTGTTGCTGTCGTTGCTATCCTCGCTGCCATCCAGTCTGGCTACCAAGTGGCACTTATGGCACCTACAGAAGTGCTAGCCCAACAGCATCACAGGAAGATTGCGGCGTGGTTTGAACGCCTTGGCGTTTCTGTTCAATTGCTGACGGGTTCTACCAAAACCGCCAAGCGCAGAGAAATCCACGCCCAATTAGAGACGGGTGAACTTTCACTATTGGTAGGAACTCACGCGCTTCTGCAAGAGAAGGTCAACTTCAACAAACTCGGTCTGGTAGTCATCGACGAACAGCACAGGTTCGGGGTACAACAGCGGCAGGATTTACTGAACAAGGGAAATAGACCTCATGTATTGACGATGACCGCGACTCCTATTCCGCGTACTTTAGCCCTGACCTTGCACGGGGATTTGGATGTCAGTCAGATTGACGAGTTACCGCCCGGTCGTCAGAAAATTCACACGAAAGTGCTTAATAAAAGCGCTTCAGCATACGATTTAATCCGCCTTGAGGTACTTCGAGGTCGTCAAGCGTACATCATCCTTCCCCTGATCGAAGAATCGGAAAAGCTAGATTTAAGAGCAGCGGTAGCAGAATACGATCGACTCTCAACAGAAATCTTCCCCGAATTTAGCGTAGGATTGCTGCACGGTCGGATGACATCAGCCGAGAAAGATGAAGCGCTCAAATCATTCCGCGACAACAAAACCCAGATACTCGTTTCCACCACTGTGGTTGAAGTGGGCGTGGATGTTCCAAATGCTACAGTTATTTTAATCGACCATGCCGATCGCTTTGGCTTAGCTCAACTGCACCAGTTAAGAGGTCGCGTCGGTCGAGGTTCGCACCCTTCCTATTGTTTGCTGTTAGATACCAGTAAAACAGCAGAAGCCAAGGTACGTCTTGAGGTGTTAGAAAAATCCACCGATGGGTTCTTTATTTCGGAGATGGATTTGCGATTGCGTGGGCCGGGAGTTGTGATGGGCTATCGCCAGTCGGGAATTTCGGAATTTGCTTTGGCGAATATACTGGATGATGAGGATTTACTGAATTTAGCTCGTGAAATGGCAGTAGCAATTGTTAAGAGTGACCCAAATTTAAAAGCGTATCTATTGATGATTGCAGAACTCAAAAGACGGGGGCTGACCACTTGGAATTGTACTCTCAATTAATAGGTTATCACCTTTTTTTTGTGATTGATGTGTTTTGATCGCTCGGCATTAGTAATCCCTCTTATAAGAAACAGAAATGTTTCTTTACATTCATTGGAAATGCGATCGCTTCCCTCTGGCGCTTTTGTTACTTTAGGAAAGAAAAAGTTAGGCAGCAAAATTGGTCAGCGGACAATACTGCTCGGTTAAGCATTTTTTGTCATCGGGGAACGAAGCATTTGGACAGAAAATCTAGGGTGTGAGGCAATTAATTGTCGCCCAAATGCTTCGCCCCTACTCTTAACCGAGCAGTATTGGGTCAGCGGACTAGTTGAGAGAACAGTACGAAAACCATTCATCAAGTGAATCAATTCCAAAAAACCTCGTCGAAAGCCAGGAATCTTAAATACCTGGAGTACGAGAGAGTCCAACTTTTTGCCCAATAAACTGCTCAATTAATGTCCCGCCTTAGACCGATAGCCCTGGGACTCACTGGTGAGTACGCAAAGCTCGAAGACTCAAGATCGCCTGCCACCAACCTTCTAATTGACGGGCTGGTAATTCTTGAGCCAGCCTGAACGTCAAACCATATATTGATGTGTCAGCGAGACGTGGCCATGCATACAAGAGCCTTTCAAACAGACTGGTAAAGGTGCGGATCGTTTGGTTGGGGTCATTTAGCTCCAGAGCCAGTCTGATAAGAATTTCTATTAATTGAATAGTAATTGTATCATCTGCTTCCTTTTTTTGTTCATCTAGCAATTGAGCTATTTGTACAACCTCATCTTTAAGTCGCGAGCGGGTGTTATCATCATTTAAATACGCTATTTGACTTGATGCTACCTCCAAAGCAAAAAGTGCAGTATCAATATCATTTTTAAAAATTGAAACGAAGTTAGTTTGGTCAAGGAGAGACCTTAGGTTATCCTTGAGAGAGTCGTAAATTGAAAAATTTCCTACAAAAGCAATTAGCTTAAACCAATTCGTTTTAGAATACGGATCTCTGGCTAGTGCTTCGAGCGCACCCTCTACAATAGCTCTTGGGTTATCTGATGAAAAATTTTCTCCCTCTTCTGAACCGAATAGCACATTTAAAACTCGATCGCGCTCGCACCCTATAAAAGAACCTATACTATTTTTCATCAGTAAAGGGTCGTGAAATAAAAGAATATTTGTACGTTCGTCTGGTGAATTGCAAATAGTCATTGCACATTGGCGCACTCGTTCAATTAAGCCGCTATCTTTGAGGAGTTCAAGATTTTTATCTATTATTGCAGCGGCTAGACCATTTACAACCAGCCCTGGTCTGCTTAACAGACGGGGATGTAATACGTCATTCCAAAACAGAGGATTTCTGTCGAATATTTCAGTGCTTGCAAGTTGCCACGACCTAGTATAATCCTGGAATGACTGAGCCAAATACTCTTTTTGTTCTATATTTAAGGCATAAAATAAATTTTGAATCTTGGTACTATGTGCCCAAATCATTGCCAGCTTAATAGGGGCAGGCCACTTTTTAGATTCTGCCCAATAAGCAAATTCATTGTTGACCCAATTCAGAATTGCTTTATACAGGCGGAACTGAACCGTTCCGTCGGTTTCGCTGCACAGCTCGTTCAATGTTCTTTGTGCTAAATCAATAATGCTTTCTCCGTCTGAAGCATATTTTAAAATCAGGTCTATTAAATGCAACTTGCACATAGGAGATGCCCATTGAGAGGCAAGCTGATTCAGTAAATTTTGTCTTTCATTAGAAGAGAGTTTCCCTAATTCTTCTGTTAGCACATCAGGCAACTTGACGGGCAAACAAGCCATACGCTTTAAAGCAAATTCAAGCCCTTCCTCCTCCAGCAAAGTCCGCGCTGCTTCCGTTAATTTAGCCGAAAAACTTTTTTCATCACCGATTGACCTATCTAAACGAAAGTGCCGGAGTAACCCTTCTGCAGATGGAGGGATTAACTCGTCAAAACTGAATTGTTCCCGACTATTTATTTTCTGTTCGAGGGTTGCGTAGAAGAAGGCGGCTGATGCGTCACGCCATTCTTGGCCCCGTTGAAAACGCCTGTGGGAGTCTGGCTCAGACAAAATCTCGCTTACAATTCTATCAAAAGTTTGGCGATCGCAATCGAACCACTCGGTCTGCGATCGCAGAACTTCTTCGCGTCGAGCGGGATTATCTGACAGTAGATACAGAAGGGAATCGTTAAGTTCATAGGAGTTCCCATTCTGCTCATCCTTAACTTCAAGGGTAATCTCTGACGAATTATTGGCTTCGGGCTGTTTAATGGTGAACTCGACTTGAGGTTGTACAGCGACTATTTTGCTGGCTCGACCATTAATTGCTTCCTTTGCAGCTTGGAAAAAATTAGAAGCTGCAAAAATTGCTGGTCCGATATATACAGATTCGCCACTTTGGATGCCGAGCCAGCTTATCAGATCGGAATCGAATCTAATTTCTCTGTGTATTGATTTGGGAAGGTCTAAATAAAATTGGCTGAGAATTATTTGAGCTATTTCTTGTTCAGCATTGTTTCGATGCTCTTGCCTGATACTAGCGATCAAACTAGCGAACAAATAATGGATCGTTTGTGCTGAAGCTATAATGGCATCTGGATCTACTTTGAACCGCTGTCTAGCCATCCGATGTTCCAACCAATTAAAATATTTCTTGCGAGGGCTTGAGTTTTCGCTTTCTCTATTAATTATATTAATTGGCAAAGATATGCCCTTAAAATAGGCTTTACCAATATCCAAATTGATTAGCGCAACCGCCTCGCTGTCAAAATTAGTAGCAGGCAAAAAATGTCTAAGACCGAACGAACCGACATATAGGTTTTCCCAAATCCAATTAGCCTGTGCTGTCGCGATTTCGTCTGTTATTTCCTCTTTGGCCCATATGCCAACTAGAGCATCTGAGACAGCATTCAAAAAATCAACTAAAAAGGCTATCTCGCCTTCAGGATTTGGTGCATCAGGAAGTAGAGGTGGTCGTTGCAATCGGTGGGAATCAAGCAGACAAGATGCCATATAACGCCGCATAGTAGATAGCTCCTCAGTCTCCTGGATACTCCCCTCGATAACTGATGCTTGGCGTAAGTGATAAAAAATTTCTTCGCTAGTGATGGGAAGGTAACGGATGTTAGCCTGACGCAGTTGCAGCAAGTGCCTGTAGTAATCAGCTTCATCAATTGCATCCTGCTGGCGAAGTACCGTAAGAATTTCCAAAATGCTGACAATCGGCACGCCATTCCAATGAATATAACTGTTGAAGTAGCGATCGTCAGTCCAGATGATATCCCCCGGCTGGGGCGCGAATCTTAATAAGTCTAATATTGTTAGTAAATCAGGGTTATTAACTTCGTCTTCCTCTAAATCAGATGGACGTCGCTCGTCTGAGAGAGCAATCGCTTCATATACACCCCGTTCCAAACCGTCGCGCACGCGGTCAATTAAACTTGATAGCCACGCGAGTGACTCCGAACGGTGTTCGTATTGTTGGACAGCAAACCGTGCTTTATCGATATAGGAATAATCGACAAATACTGTGAAAAATTTACAAATCTTGTCCAAAATTTTGGCTGATGCCAAAACGCTGGCTATATTACCAACCAGATAAATTGAAGCATTAATGGTCGGCAACGGCGATATTATCTCTTTGTTACCTTCACTACCCAAACTCTCTAAAGTTGATTGATAATCTTTGGTAGATAAGCGTTTTTTTAGAGCTTCTACTAGCGTCCGACAATTGATAACTCTTTCGCGCTCGGATTCCGATAAAATAACGGGTTGCATTTCAAAATTGTTGCTTGTCAGAGGTAGATAATCGACGATATAAGCATTTTCTGCTTTCGCTTTCTCAAGCAAACCCGTCCACTGCCATCCCATTTTCTGTATTAACTCACTTTTGTCATTTGCAGGATTTAGCTGGCGCGGCGTTTCGCATAATTTTCTAGCTTCAAATAGTTTGATTATTTGACACTCGACTTCAAGGCTAGAAGGCTGATGATGAGTGAGCTTATCAGACTGACCTAGCAATGCAATTGGGATCGCCGGGGAAATCCGAAGAGGTTGGAATCGCTGCTCTACTAAGTCGAGAATGTCAAGATGTGCGGCTAGTAACAAAGCAGATACGTCGAGGTGCAGTCGCCATTGAGAGTGTGAAGCTGTTAGTTGTTCTTGCACAGAACGACCCCCGTTTCGCGCAAATATTGCTGGTTGAAACCTTGGGTTCGGTTCGGCGCTGTTTTGTTTCGATAAATGATAAAGTATGCTAACAAGAGGAATTTTAATGGCTTCAGTTAATAAGTGTACGGGAATCTCACCACTTTCATACTTTTGGTTTAACAACTGCTGCTGCTCGGTCCAATGTTGCATCCAGGATAAAAATTTTGGTATCTCAACCGCGTGGAGTGGCCCTTTCCCTTCAAGCGCAAGTGACTGCGCCTGCCGAACGAACTGGCCCATTTCGCGGTCAAAACCCAGTCTATATCCTAAATCGATTACTAACCCCAAAATTTCAGGATTTTCAACAGGGTCTTTCACGGCTTTCTGCCATAATTTACGGGCTAATTCTCTGTCTTCAAGCTGTGTGAATCTTGCTGCCCATAAAAGGTTAATTGGCTGTACGTCAGGGCGATGGAGCAAGTGGTTCGCCATAATTGCAAACTTTCTACGATCGCCCTGACGTAACTGTAGCTCCATTAAAGTTAGTAAATTCTCAATCGTGTTGCGTTTGCTTAGCACATCTTCCGCTTCAGCCACAGCTTCATGTAGTAAGCCAAGCTGTGCTTGACAATGCACCTTTATGCGGAGCAGCTCGTCAGGCAAGAGGGTGTCAGTAAACAAGGCTTGATATTCATTCAAAAGCTCCAAGCATTGTTTCGGTCGTTTCGCCTGCCAAGTACACTTAACAGCGAGAAGCAGCGCATCAAGGGTTTTGACTTTATCGATTAATTCTGAAGCGCGCTCCGCCACATAATCCCAGTCTTTGAGATAAGCCTTAATGTGGCACAATTCATATAAATAAGCGCTATTATTCGTTTCTTTAAACGATGATTCTAAATGTTCTATAAAAAGTTGCCAATTATTAGAAAAACGGGAAACTTCAGCTAATATAATTGTCCGACCAGTCGATTGTAAATAAGAATCACTTATCCGATCTGAAATGGCAAAAGCTCGATCAAAACTTTCCTCGAAAATTAGAGCTTGGATATACCAAACACGCCATACATCTGCACCATTTTGACATTCAAATTGAACTTGCGTGTCCTCTAAAAGCGCGATCGCCTGTTTGGACTTTCCAGCAGCCAGATAGAGCGCTACTAAAACAACGATTCGCTCGCAATCGTTCTGCGATTTTTTAACGGCTTCCTCCAACGCCTTTTCCCAGATTGGTAAATCGACATCATAATTTCGCAACAGCGCCCACATTAAAACTCCAGGATTACTCGGAGCGATTGCCAACAACATTCGACAAAAATCTCTGGCTTCATCCTGGCGCTCGGGATCGATCGCCAAACACGCTAGACGCCAGATTTCTAAAAGCTGTCGCTGTTCGTCACTCTTTTGAGTTTGCTCTGACAACTGCTTGAATTCTGCTTCAGCTTTGCGAAGGCAGGCCAGACTTTGGTTATCGCATTTAACTAGCGAACTACTGACAGGGGAGGGCCAAGGTACGAGGTGACGGGGTAAAGCCGCCGGCGAAAGGGCACTATAATAATTGACAATCGCTTCAGCTTCGCGAACGTAAAACCACGCAGGACTGGTTGTCACAGCTTCCTGTATTTGTTTTTGAGCGCCCGCCAAATCGCCCTCCCTCAAAAGAGCTAGCGCGTGGATCTGTTTCGTTATCGCGTTGGGGTTTAGGTTTTCAGGAATTGTTTGCAGTTCGGCGATCGCGTCTCTAGAACGATCTATTTCTAGTAACAAGGCAAGCTTGAGGTTAAAAATATTAATGTCACTGGTCGTGCCAAGTTTTGTCAAAGCCGCTTCTGCACCACTGACGCAGTAGCAAATCAGGGTGCGGATGAACGTATCGTCTGCATTGGGATCGAGGTGGCGTGCTTCGTCAGCTAGTTCGCGTGCTTTTTCAGGATTATTATCAATCGGGATCGCATATCTGGCCAGCATTCTGAGGATTTGAGCCTGAAGTGTTGGTGTATAGATCCTCCAGTTTTCCCCCTGGCGTAACGCTTTAGTACGCTCATAGGCAGTTCGTACCTGTCCTTTCCGGTCAAGCTCTCGAATTTCCTCTAGCTTTGCAGCTTTTTCTTCTGAAAGCTCGGACGATGCGCGCTCTAGCTCGGCACTGACTGCCGTCAGAGTTAATTCTAATGTTCTCTGGTTCGGCCATTGTGGATAAGGCGGTGAGTAGTTATAGTTATTGATGTTGTAGTTATTGCTGGTGGCACTAGCTCCAGTACCGATAGCAACAGCAGAGTTCTCAATGTTGCCTGTAGCGAGCTTGTCGCGACCGACAACATCTATAGCTGGCAAGATAAAGTTTCCTTCCCCTCGCCAGTACAGCACAGGCACTCCCCAATCTCTCCAGTATTGCTGCTTTTCTTCCTCTGGCAGAGATTCACACAGGTTGAAAACTGCTAACCGACCGGCTGCAACTGCCTGATCTAAAGTTAATGCTGCCGCTAGTGCTTTGTAGAAACTGCGACTGAAAGCGATCGCACTCTTATCCCAAATCTTGTACTGCATCGCTACAGCTGCCGGAATTCCGACTCTTATCAAAGCAGCTACTACTCCATCCCAAGCACTTTGCTCATCGCGCTGTCCGGTATTGCAAGCACCTAGAACTACTAATTGTACGCCGCGATCGCGCAAGTTCATTGCCAACTGTTCCGCTGGCATAAGAGCAGCTTTGCCATCTTCACCCAGCAGCGAGATGAACCCTCTGCGGGTATCCAACTCCGATATTTTAAACTCACCATGACCAGCAAAGTGAAAAATATCAGTCCCTGGAATCAATTGTTCGCTTAATCCTTCCGCTGTAGCGTTTTCTAAGAACTCAGCCTTGATTCCAGGAATATCTTTCAAAGCGCTTTCAATATTCTCACGCTCTTTGGCTATGTCTAGCGGTCCCTTGTCTTGAGGACTAGCTAGCGCCACCAGCAGGCGGCGAACTTTTGGTGATGTATTTAGTTGTACCGGAATGGAAACAAGTTCGTGGCGCACAAGCGAAATTTTGGGATGCAGCGCACAAAAGCCTGTACTGTCTCTTTTACCACCAGACAGATCTGGAATGTAGAGATATTCCCAAGGAATGCTGGCTAGACTCGACTCTAGTTTGAGCCGCAGGCGCAACCCTTCATCTGACTGTAATCCATGTAAACTGTTTATGAACAGCTTACGAGCCTGATTGGGCAGGAGAAGATTACCTAATTCTTCTCCTAAAGCAATAATATTTTCTGTATCTAAATCGCGCCTTTCAAGTTTCCTCACTTCCTTTTTTAAATCTAAGGAAATAGCAACAATTTCAGTCTGGCTTTCACCTGCGGGAGATTGTAAAACCTGGACTGAAAGTTGTCGCACATTTGACTCATTGTTTCCTTCTCGATCAACAACAAGGACAAAATCACAATACTTAGTAATCATCATTAGTTAATTCTTCGCTAGCGCAGTAGCCAGGTTAGTTTCCACAACCCGCCGTACCCCAGGTACGCAGTCCAAAAGAGTCAGATTAGGCGAATCTACATAGTCAGCACCCACTAAAATTACATAGCCTCCTAAAGTAATATACAAAGCTGGTAAAACCAGTTGGCTTTGAGGCAGCACGACTTTTGATAACGTCCCAAACCAGTTCAAACCTTTCAAGACTTTTTCAGCCCACCTTATCTGTTTGCCATAGGCCGAATCTAGTACGCTTACACCTTGGATAGCGGCGATAAATTGTTCTAATTGAGCTTGACTGGTTGCTGCCAATTTTTGGAGATCCTGAGAAGTCTGTGCTGTTTGATAGAACCTTTCCAATATTGTGCTTAAATTTGTACCTTCTTTGAGTTCATTCACCCACTCAAGCACCTGCTGGGCAGTCGCCTGCGCTAATTGCTGTCCTAGTAGCTCTGTTACAGATTCATAAGCTCTATTAAAGAAATCGCGGCAGGCATTGTATAGACGAGAAACATTTTCCCCTTGCCCTAACACCTCAGCAATGTCCATGCCTACAAAACCAACTGCCTGAGCGAGTTCGGTTACACCCAAACCCATAAGACTACCCAATGCTGACTCGCCAGTTCCACTAGCTTTATCTAAGATGGAAGCCAGCGTATCTTCAACGGTATTTGACAGTTCTACGCGAGCCGTGGGGATGTCTGTTGGCTCTGTCTGGCCCCGCTCTACAAGTCTCCCACTAACTTCGACTGGATGCAGTAGAACTTCGAGATTTTCCTCAATCCTGCCAAAATCTGCAAGGCTTCGTTCCGCTCTATTGTCTCCAGACCTGGAAATGCCTTCTGCTTCGTCCGTGGCAGCCTGGTACAGATAAGCACTAACTTCCAGGTCTGTTAAAGCTTTAGCTAGCAGCCTGACTGATGCCTCAGTACGCACGCTTAGGTCGTCAGCATCTGTTAGCTGGCCTGCAATTGCTTGGGTCATAGCCACTGACTTTGGGGATAGATTCTCTGCTTTCTCCGCCAAGTCTTGAGCAGAGGTCAAACCGCTTCCTCCCCGTTCGCCAGTATCTACATCAGAGGGGGCAAAGAATACTCGCACCCCATGGGCGTAGCTTTGGGCAATTGCTAGATATGGATCTGTCGTAGTCATGGTAAAAGTTTTTAACTAAATCAGGTCTAACATACGCAAAGCAGGTCATGCCAACTTTGATACCTACACCCTGCATTGCTCCTATCTATGGGTATGGAGATTCTCTTATTCTGTATGAAAGTCCTCGGTAAATTTTTCACCGTACATAAACTAGCTTACAAGTAAGAGTTCCGAAATTTATTTTTAGCCATATAAGTAGCTTCCTTAACTGTCCATTGTTTATGTGGAAGCAAATCAACAACATTCCCCAACTGAACTAAGCCTCTATAATCACCTGTGATTTGAAAAATGACTCTAGCAATAACTCTACAACAAGAATCCGGGTATTTGACAACTTGCAACTCAGAAAACCGAATCACTACCCAATTTTTTTCAAAAAAAAACTGATTGCGCTGATTGTCTTTACCCCTATCTATGCAATGATGAGGCTTTCCCCTTCTCCCCTCATAAGGTTCATCAATCTCGATATCTATAGCTAAACCAGTCGGTTTATGAACCAAAATAAAGTCAGCGGTGTAACGAAAAGATGTACCGGGTATAGGAAACTCACCACCCATACAGAAGTCATAAAAACCAGAGAAATAACGACATAAGTAAATAAAAAATTGCTTTTCACTTACCCCTTGCTGTACTCCTCCCTTACCCTGACTAGCTGGCGGTTGAACAATCTTTTTCAACAAATTATTAAGCAGCTTAGATCGCTCCTGCAACAGAGAATTATATTGCTCAGTTTCCTTGCCATTTGGCTGCAAGCGACACAATTGATAACTTTCGTATTTGGATAATTGTTGTTGGTAGTCAGCCAGTCGTTGCTTGTAGCGATCGCGCACTTGAAAATCAACAAACCGCAGATAGGAAAAAGTCACCACTACACTCACTGACGAACACGTCAGCGATGACCAGAAAGCCATCACACTCATGCCAAACAGCCAGTTAACCAACATTACTACCGCAACACTAGCTATCCAAAGTTGAATTACCAGAGAATAACGAGAATTATTGGAAACTGGCGGTCGCGGCGGAAAAGGCATTTTTTTTGTAGAAGAAGCACTTTCTTCCAAAATAGGTATCGGGTTATCCGCGCAGAACTGACGAATGGAATCGGGGATAAGAATAACTGGGTAAAAGCCTCTTATTTGGCTCATGGTTATGCTTTTTGTAGGCGATATATAAGCTCAGGCTATGTGTATTTTCAGCCTTTAACCTATTAAATATGCGCGTCATATCACATCATGCCAAGGAATTACAAACTTCTCTACCTAATTTCCGATGTCATCCACTTATAAATGGGCTAACGCCCAGATATTGGGGTGGAAATAATAATTTGGTACGCCACTACTTATGCCTACAAATCAGCCAAATAATACACAAAAAATTGCCGCAGACCGTCTCAAATCCACGCGGGACAAACTGACAAGAAAAATCAAATTGGCATTGAAGACTGCAACGCCCGAAGAAACTCTGGAAGTGTGGATGTTGATGAAACGGCAGGAACTCAAAAGAACGACTCCTGGGTTATCGGAACAGCAGATGGAAAGCGTCGTGCGATCGCTAATCCTAGAACTCGGCTATGACATCATCGCTACCTCAACTGCCTCAGCTGCTGCTGCATCGCCAGAACCAGAAGTTCAGACAGATGAAAGCGAAGTGGATGACGCGGATGAGGATAACGATGCTGATTTCACTAACGACGATCTTGAAGGCGACGAAGATAACTTTTCAGAAGAATTATCAGATGTATCTGAAGAAAAACTTCCTTCTCGCAAGCAGCGGGTTCCTGCTTTGAAAAAAGTAGAAAGCTTAAGGGCTTCTACGCGAAATGGAAAGCACTATTAAGCATTGTTGAATTTGAAATCATAGACGAGGTTTTACACAACCGTGTCCCTACAACAATGTGAAGCTGACGACACAACAAATACACTCATTTCCTACACTAATACTTCTTTGCTGGGAAGAGTGGATTTCAAATCCGACTCCCTAGAACTTATCCCAGAGACGGAAATTTTGGAAGTAGGCGATGAAAGCATTGACTCTCATAGTTTGGAAGACGAACTCACGCCAGGAACGCTAGATATACTCGCTCGCATTGAAACTTTTGATGAGTATTTTCATTGTTGCGGAAGGTGGTAACTAATGTATTTAGCCAAAGATTTGTTAGCCAGATATTCGATACAAGCAGTCGAACTCTGGAATCAATTGGAAACTGCTGAAACTCCCGAAGAAGAGGAGGCTATTCTTAAAGAAATCTGGGAAAACCAGACAAACCAGGAAATTACTGCTGACACGCAAGCCGAACTAGCAGATCAACTAGATGCTGAAATTTGTGCCGTCAAAGCACGCTTAAAACATTTAGTAGAACTGCATACTGAGGCAATTGAACGACTGGAACGTTGGCGCAGCAGTCTGGATAAAACCCTGCTACAATTTCATTCAATGGGAGTAATTCCCACAGAGATTGTGGGGATCTCGCGTCACATCCGACTCAAGGAAAATCCGCCGAGTTGCGAAGTATTAATCAATCCTTGTGAATTGCCAACAGAGTACCGCACGGAAAAGCTAGTTGTTACACCCAACAAACGCAAAATCGTAGCTGATTGGAAACAAGGCATTCCCGTTGATGGCACTCGAATTGAGCGTAAACTCAGAGTTGAATACGGAATAGTACCATCAAATCTGACCTCTGCAACTGAGGTAATTTCAAATCGTGCTGCTGCACCAAATACTCAGGAGAATCATTCAACTATAACGCAAAATAGTAGGCGAAAAGAAAAGGCGATCGCTAAAAGCGTTGATGGTTCTAACAAGAAGATGAAAGCACGAGTCGGCTAGGGATAAATCTTCAGACAAACAAACATGGGAGGTTTAACTAACAGCAGATAGTTGTTATATCGCTATCTGCTAAACCTTTTTTTTTAGTAATTTAGGAGAACTTAATCCATGAATAAACAAAACAACCATTCCTTTGACATTTCAACCTTTGACACAATTACCTACCGGATTCATCGAGGGAAACTTGCCATCTTAATTGAGGATGGAGACGAGTGCCTCGATATATCATTTCCCATAAAAGATGGGCGATTATTCGTCCTCCTTGGTACTATAAGAGCCGCTGTAGCTGAAGCAATGACCGATTACTTGGAAGTAGAAGCCTACGCGGATGAGCCGCTACTATTATTAAGTGGATCTTTGAATAAGTTTAATTAATACCAATAAGGGGGCTAACGCCCATAAGTAGTATGACAAGCTATTAAATAGCATAGCAAAAATGAAATGGTTGACACCAGAAGAGGCAGTCGCGGCTGCTAATTTATCGGTAACGAGCGAAGAGTTAATTGAGTATACAATTCAAGCCGAAGATGAAGAAACAATAGAGGAAAAATTCCAAAAGATTGGACTGCTATTTGACCGCGATCGCTGGCAAGCCAAAAAACCTTATCTAGGTCTCCTCTCGCCAGCTAAAGTTAAAAAACCAGTTGCTACTGAATCATCAACCTCTGCAAGCGATTCAGAATCAATAGATGATGATAATTGGGCAGAGGAAGATGAAGAAAATACTGTCTTTGAAACTGAACAATCCCACACTTTACAATCCGAACATCAAGAAGAACCTTATATCTTCGAGAAATGTACCGTCGAACTGCACCTGACATTTAAACCAGATGACGGCCATCCAGACGGACGAATTGTAATTATTTCCGCAAGTAGTCACAGGGACTTTCCAGTTAGCGAAAAGATAAGAGAGTCATCATTGGGAGAATTACCGCTACCTCTCAAAGAACTGCTGAAGGAACTTGTAGCAGATTTTCCCAATTGCCAAGTGCGGCGACAGATTGCTAATGCTCGGAACCAAAAGAAAAGAAGCACTAACCCAAATAAACCTGGAAGCGAAGCAAGTAGCACCACTACGTCTACAACTTCTACAGAGTCTAAAACTACTGGAACGCAACTGACCTTATTTGGGATTTGAACAACATACCTACTTTTGGGAAAAAAAAATGACTTCAAAAAAGAAAGTGCTAATTTCCTTCGAGGGGCAACAGCATTCTGTTGATGAGGAAATAGCAAATGATGATAACGAACTCCGCAAATTGCTCACAACTTATTACCCCGATTGCGCCAACGCCGACATCATTAGAAAACCTGGAGAATTGATTACAGTAGCCAAACGCAACGGCTCTAAAGGAGTAAAATAACCATGAAAATGACTCCTTTAGAATTCCTCATCAATGCACCAGAAGAAGTCAATCCAGCACTATCTATGTGCCGGAAACTACAACGGTTAGAGCTTTCTGGCGAACTCGATAGCGCGACTATGAAAGAAATGGTAAAAGCTATTGACTTAGCTATTTCAAAAGGGACAGACGACGTGAGAGCAGTTGAGCAAACCAAGGAACGACTGTTAAATAGTCGCTCTGTAGCTGGTGCAGTTCCAATGGGGTTTTAATATGGCTGCAATTTGGAATGCTAAATCCGCTCTGCAAATATTACAGCAGTGCCAACCAATCATCGATTTTAAATCAGCAACCGATTATTTGTTAGATAAACTGAACACCTATCAGCTACTCAGTCTTTATCAACAATTGTTTCCTTTGGAATGGGAAAAAAGCCAAGCGGAACTCTACTCGGAAGATGAAAATCACAGTCCCAAGGAATTGGAGTTTATTTCGCTAGTTAACGAACATTTATTTCCGATTGACGACATAATTTTAGAGGGCGCTTATGAAGAGCGCCTCTATCAAATTCCTGTCTCGCCCAAAGGAGTAGATTGGCAAGACCATGAAGAAGGAATTGACGCATTGCGAAGCGGATGGCAGATATTACTGCCGCTTTCGCAGTCAGGTAGATGGTGGTTGGAATCGGTAGCAGGTGAGGAAGGGGAATCGTGGTACGAATGCACGTTTGGATACAGCTTGAAAGACATTGCACATCCCGAAAAAACTAACTTCAAACTTCTTAAAAGATTAGCCCGTCGCGTTGCACCTCCTATCAGCGATTTGCCGACAGCATTAGCACTCCTTGACTTGGAAACAGGAAATATTTGGCTAGACCAAAGTGTTTGCTGTGAAAGTTACTGGAATCGCAATTTTGAATCAAGACCCTGGACAATTGAAGACATTAAATTCCTAGCAAGTGAATGGAAGAAAGCCACTCAGCTACTAGATAAAGCCTGCGACTTGATTGACTGGATTGAATCTGAGCCTAACACCAATTTCTCACACCTCTTAGCATTATGGAATCTGACATTACATCTGAAATAATTCGAGAGGTACTGGAGGTAGCCCCCCGAAAATTGTCCACTATTCAAGCCGAACTTCTCTTTATTGAGGGCGGTACTTACATTTTTCACTATCAATCGGGGGACAGTTCCAAGTACAAATGCCTGTCTCCAGCAACTCTGCGAGCAGCTTTTGCCAATACACCAATTGATTCGGGTTGGATAAACCCTGAATCGGGGATAGTACGTTGGGGAACTGGCAGCGCTGGGGAATGGACAATCAAATTCGTGCTACCTCAGAAACACGAAATAAATTTGTTGGAATCAAAGCACTTGGTTTCTTTACCAGCATTGGTGTTCTTGGGGTTGAAATCTGATTACTGGGTTTGGGCAATTAAAGGCTCTAAATTTGATCCGGAAGCAGATGCTTTTCACGTTCCGCTGCCCAACGTCTATTTGCATTCCTATCAACCCTGTGGACGCATCTGCTGGGGAGACAATAAACCGCCTGTAGTTTCGCCCAATACTATTAAAAAAGCTTGGGAATTGTTCATCTCTAGTCCCTTCAACGGACATTTGAGTGACGGCAAATCTAGGGCGCAACCCAGTGACGTGCGCTTGCAGCTCGAAAAAGCAGTTAAACGTTCATCTTACCCAGTTAAAGATTTAGTCAGCACGAACCAAACGATTGCCAAATTAGTTTCAGCAATAACTGATGATTGAACCACCTAAACTGAATCACTACAACTTAGAATTTGTGGATTATAAGATTGTCAAACTCGGAGACCATCTGCCGTTTCACTCTAGCAGTATGTTCGAGTATTTGATTGGCAGCAATGGCATCTTTGTTAGAGCGGTTAGACTGGGGTTAGAAGTGATAATTCCGGTGGAAATTTTTACCGCGTCAATCAGAGGATTAGAACCGATTGAACCTTTAGTCCGATTAACTCCCGGACGAATCCCTCAGCAGGTACTCATCCAAATGTGGAAAGAAAGTTGTATCGCCGCGCTTGCAGAACCACCGTTAGAAATCACTTTCCACATTCATCAGGAACAAGGACAATGGCGGCTCGTAATTCCCGAGCAAACGCAAAGTTCCGCTAAATGTAGAGCAATTGAATACGGTTTAGATTCTTCGTACATTAACGCCACTGTAGAGGTACATTCGCACAATCGGATGGCAGCTTTCTTTTCAGGTGCCGATGATGCAGATGAAGGGGGTTTCCGCATTTTCGTAGTTTTAGGGAGAGTGACTGAATCGAGCGCTGAAATTATTTGCCGCGTGGGAGTTTATCGACAGTTCTGGCACGTTCCGGCTGACTGGATATTTGAATTACCGAGTTTCATTGTAGATGTCACAGTTGGTGGAAAAAAAGACGATTTGATTGAGAAATTCTACTCCTGTTCTGTTGCGCCATCTTTGTTAGATGACCCAATCGAATTGTAAACAAGATTTGGAGATTTACCCCATGTTTAATTATGATTATTTGGAAGCTTCGCCTTTGATTGTCAGACAAGCTGATTCGATTGATTTTTGGCTTATTGGGGCGGGAGGAACGGGTTCTTGGCTGTCTTACCATATTGCACGGCTGGCACGGAGTTTGGGTAAGTCGGGGAAAAAGGTGCAATTTGCGATCGCAGATCCCGATCGAGTTGAAGAAACCAACATCAGCAGGCAAGCTTTCTGCGATAAGGAAATCGGACTGCCCAAGGCGCAGGCTCTAGCGTTAAGATACTCTATCGCTTGGGGAGTTGACACGACGGCTTTCGTGCAGGAATTTGACCCCAAGCTAATCCGCTACGCCTACGACAAGCTGACCATCCTGGTGGGGTGCGTGGATACAGCAGCCGGGAGAGCGGCAATTAATCAGGCTCTGGAGTTAAACCAATTTTACAGCCGTTCTGAAATTCCCCGCGTGTGGTATCTGGATTGCGGAAATCATGCCGCAGCCGGACAAATTTTGCTGGGCAGTTCTTTGGAAACTGACCCGGAGTTCTATCATTTTGGGGTGCTGGGATGTGCTAGGCTGCCATCTCCGATGCTCCTGGCTCCTGACCTTTTGAAACCGAAACCTGAAGAGTTGACAAATAATCTATCTTGTGCGGAGATGGCAGTGCTGAATGTGCAGAGCGAGAGCGTGAATGTTCGAGTGGCGGCTGAGGCGGCGGATTATTTGTACCGGATGGCTGCGGGCAATCTCAAGCGGTTTGCGACCTATTTTGATTTGGAGAGTGGGACGGCGCGATCGGTCTATATTACCCAGCAGTCGGTCACTGTGGCATTGAAATCTAAAGCTTGATATCAAGACTTTGGAAAAGACAGAGGGAATACTAGAGCTAGTTGCTATTTATGATTTATTTATGTTGGTAAAGCCGTTTTCAGAAATTTTCTCAGATAGGAAAGAGGCAGAGAAAGCATTTGAATTCTTAAAACACACTCTAAACCTCTTAGGTGTTAATGATGCTGAAGACTCAGAGTTCCATTTGAGCATAAAACTGGGTCTCTCTATTCACCCAGATCATCTTCTGGAACTATTGAAGGTAATAGGGGTCGAGAGCTTTGAAGATTTTCGCTATCAAGAGATAGTGGCATTAGTAGCTCCTGTGACATTAGTCAACTACTTTTGTTTCAGTAAGTGGATTTTGACTCTTGACTTCAAGGGGTGGCGAGTATGCACATTTTCACGTCCGCCTGAATGGAAACTCATTGTTCCATTCGTTGGAGAGCCGAAGATAACTAGGCAAAAAGCACCAGAACATCAAAGAATACCCGAGCTACTAAAAGGATCTAATTATCGAGTGTTGGCTAGATACTTGATGGACTTTCCTTGGGATCGATATGCACAAACAGCGTATGAAAAGGCGCTGGATATCTACAGAGGTTCAGAGCAGAATGGATCGCCGATAGAACAGAGTCCTTATCACCAAACGCTTGCAGAAGCGGTATTTGACTCGCCGAAACTAGAAGACCTGTTATGTAAAGAGTTGCCAGGGTGGACAGAGAATGAGGAGGAGGATAAGCCAGCAGCGCAGGTGCTGGCGTTAGTGAACCAAAAACCGTCTGGACTAGATTTAACTCCTGCATTTCTGAAGGACATTCAACAGCGAGTTGCTAAACAGGGATTGCGAATAGATGCTCGTTTGCTACAACGTTATCATTTGGCACTAAACACTCGAAATTTCGTAATCTTATCCGGGGTTAGTGGGACAGGAAAAACCTGGTTGACTCAGGCGTATGCAAAAGCCATAAGTGCAGAGTACCTGTTAGTACCAGTAGCTCCAAACTGGACAACTAATGAAGACTTATTAGGATATTTCAACCCGATCGATCAGAAGTACCATGATACGGAGTTCAGCCGCTTTTTGGAAGCAGCAGCGAGGGAATATAAACAGGCCAAAGAGGAAGTGCGACCACCAAAGCGTTATCACTTAGTTTTGGATGAGATGAATTTAGCGAGGGTAGAGTACTACTTTGCAAAATTTCTGTCTGCAATGGAAGTGCGAATGCGAGAGGGAACTGCACGGATTGAGCTAGGGTCAAACGAAGGAATAGTGAAGAAAGAGGTATTATTGACACCAAACCTTTATTTTATTGGTACGGTCAATGTGGATGAGACAACTCATGGATTTGCCGATAAGGTTTACGATCGCGCCCAACTAATTGAATTGACTATTAATGAGCAGCAGTTGAGGGATTATCTGGTAAAAACAGCTTGTAATAGTGACTGTGCTAAGGTACTGATGGAAGTCTGGAAGGATGTTCACCCTGTTGCGCCGTTTGCATTCCGGGTCATGGATGAGATAGTAACATACGTAAAAGAAGCTGAAAAACTGAGCGTGCCGTGGAATGAAGCCTTAGATGAACAGTTGCTCCAAAAAGTATTGCCTAAGTTTAAAGGAGGAGATAGCCGTGTTGGAGAAGCATTAAAAAAGTTTTTAAAGATTGCAAATAACAATAACTTGGAACTGAGCCTTAAAAAAGCCGAAGATATGCGGAATAAATTTAATGAACATGGATTTACCTCATACTTCTAGTAAGTTAGGGTTTTGCACCGACAAAGGCGAGAGTTTGGATAGGCCAAAGGAGTGGCAACGAGCGCTGATCGAGGTGCGTTTGCCACTTGACCAGTGGTCACAGGTAAAGTTGTTTCGGCAAGGTCGTCAGCTAGATGTGCAACGGCGCATTATCCACGGTCAGGATTGCATAGTTGCAGAGTGGGAACGGTCAGACCCTGGCTATTATCAGTTGCGCTTAGAGTGTGGAAGTACAGTTGAAGAGCGGATCGTCACGGTTCTACCGGAGAAGATTACACTGGATGCCTTTACTCAATTACTAACCGATTTATCAATGGAGTTGCCAGCAGCAGTGGCAGTGGCACTACAACGGGTTGGAGCATTTGGCAATTTAGTGTTCCGAATGCCACAGGAAACGACGGTAGCAGAGGAACTTAACCGCCTACGACGAACGATTTTGGGTACAAAGGAACGACCCGGATTGCAAAGTCTTTTACCAAAGTTAGCACTTGACCCGCATCAAGTCCTGCGATCGCAGGAGGTATGGGTTCCGCAGGCTCAGGCACGGCGGCTTTCCATCAGCGGATTACCCCAGGCAATGCGGGGTCACAATCTGGACAAATTTGGTAAACCAGTGCGTGTCCTCGACTGTCGGGTGGAGCATACGTTGGATGTGTATGAAAACCGTCTGGTGAAGTTGTACGTGCATCAAGTTGAGCGGCGATTGCTGCGACTAAAGCGGCGACTGAGTGAGCTAAAGTTGCTGACATCCCGCGATGATTACAGCGACTGTATCCAAGAGCTACAGAATTTGGTAAATAGCCTAAAAAAGGCTAAGAGACAAGCACAGTTTCTCTCGGAAGTCAGCTTACCGCAGTCTTTGACCAACCAGTTGACAATGGTCTTGCTAAAGCGTCCTGCTTACCGGGCAGTCCTAGAGGGCTTTTTGGAGTTTTGCAGACAGATCGAAGTCCGATTGGATCAATCGGCGCTGGATGTGCCGTTGCAGAATCTACCATACCTGTATCAACTATGGGGAACACTTCAAGTAATCAAAGTATTGCTGAAAGTTGCAGCAGAGCAAGGATATCGGTTAAAGCACAATCGGTTGACGCGCCCGATTGAAAACGAGTTGGTGGTGGTGCTACCAAACGGAGAAATAGCAGTAGAACTGGTGCATCCACAGACCGGAGTATCGGTGACGCTTACCCCAGAGCGTACCTTTGAAACCGACCGAAGTGCAGCTACCTACAGCATTAGCTTTAAGCAGCGCCCAGATATTGTCGTCGAAGTAAAGCATCCATCTAGTCAGGTTCCTAGCATCTATCTATTCGATCCAAAGTACAAGGTGGAGTGGCGAGAAGGTTGTAAAGTTCCTCTCAAACAGGACATTGACAAGATGCACAGCTATCGAGATGCCATTCGTGGAGTTGGTGGGGTGCGAGTAGTTCAATATGCAGCTATCTTATACCCTGGGGATTATGTGCAATATGATGACGGGTTAGAAGCACTACCCACACACCCTTTGTCAGTTGAGCTACTGCACAATTGTCTCCGCCCAGTCTTTGAATCGGCAATGAATTTCTAATTAAGGAAATAGTGCTGCAATTAGGAAAGTAAAAACTCCTACCCTATTAAGCCAATACCTAATCGAACTGCTTCATATTTCCTATGCCTACAAACGAATTTGTTGTAAAAATTCACGATGAGCAGGAACCTAAACAATCAAACCTGCATGAAAACTCTCCAAAGAACGTTTGGTCGCAAACTGTCCCACCGCAACTGCTTATTCAATGGAAAATTTTCCATTTAGCCTAGCCAAGCTCAAAGATCATATCAGGGCGGCTACCGCCGCCCCATCGAACCAAACACCCCATGCCTCTGCTATGTGTCCCCCTACGCCTAGACCCTATCGATATATGTAGGGTCAGCCTGAATTCGCTCGTCGAAGTCCATATTCTCCCATTCTTCAATAACCCTCCCCGGTCTGTCCATCAAATCCGCAGGAGCACTGCTGGGACGCACGAATGGGTATTTATCCTCATCTTCAGGAGCGATCGCCAATTCCACCAGCTCAGTATCTTCATCTTCAAACAGAGCCGGATTAACAATTGTATCAACCTTTAGTTCCATTTCAATCACCTCAAAAACACTTCCAACGGTCAACACTTGACCGAGTTTCAACCTGTTAAGGCTTAGATAGACTTTTCTTACCAGCCTTACCAACTGTTTCAACAATTCCTATTATAACACCTCGATTCTAGGGAGAAATCAACTCATGGTCGCCACAGTTTGTACCGAACAAGGACTCAAGATTTCCGTTTTTGATGCCGCTTACACTGATGCCAAAGGTCGAAATGTAGGAAAATTTTTCAACAACCCAGAAATCCTGCGCCACTCGATTTTGCAAGCAATGTTTCAACCAGAGGAACTGAAGACATTAATGATTGTCAAACTTGACAAATCCAATCCAGATCCTAGCCAATTACGCGCCAGCATCCACGACCCTGAAGACGGCATCAAGCGACGCATGATATTTCAATCTGGAAACAGCTATTATTTTGGTGACGAAACCCTAGCCAAAAAGATAGGAGACTTATTCGTAACCGAAAAAGACACCGCCTGTCGCTACGGTTCCCTTCTAGTCAGCACTTGTATGTCCGGCGTATCAGAATGCGACAACCTGCGAGTAAAAATTGTTGATTTCACCGACCCGCAATATGCTAAATATCGAACCGGAGACTGTCACGGTGCAATCAGTTCCGAATTACTCAAAAGCATCGGCGGCGAGAAAAATCGAGCCAGCCAATTCCGTTTCGCTTGGCTACGCAGTTGGAATTCAGAAAATACAGAATCCTCACCCCAAGTCAGCTTTTTGGCTAAAGGAACCCTCCGTCCAGATGACAATTTACTCGACTCACTAGCCGACTCTGAAGGGAACAAACCTCAACTTATTTTAGACCGTTCCAGCATCAAAGGCATCAATAAAAAACAACTCAAAGAACTCATTCCTTGTGGCGATTACGAATTACCCAAAGCCATCCTTGGAAACCGCAAAAACAGTCAAATCGGCATCACCCAAACAAGCTGGCAGTCTACTGGAGTTTGGTTCGACGAAGAAGCCCAAAGGCAAGACTTAGTACCAACAACTAAAGCCGAAGCCCAAAGACTGGCAGCACTGCAACGCGACCCCATGAAATTGCGCCAAGCGATGATTCAAGATTATGACAAGCGCGAAGCATTTTTAGCGCGTTTGAATGAAAGAAAACTCAAACAACAGCAGGAAAAACTATCAACTACAATTGACGACGAAATTAACGGTGACAGCGAGGAAAGTACCGAGGATAAAAAGCGGGAAAGACAGGACATCCAGATGCTCAAAGCCGATAAATTCGGACTGATGATAGGCAGTCCCGAATTCACCAATATGGCAGAAAGGTGGCTGGCATCCAAATGGCGAAATCTGGCAACCAGGGGAGCTTTATCAATGACTTCTGCAATGGCTCTACCCTGCGAAGATTTACCCAAAGGCACGGTTTGCGCTAACCATTTAGAAGAAGGAGAATGCGTTCAAGGTCGATTCCCAATTCTCAACAAAGATGGTCTGAGGATATATCAAAATGTACACGCAAAAAACCTGGAAAATATTCCAGAGGAAACCCGTGCTGTCATGTCGAAAATCAAAGGAGTAATTTGGTTCAAGCCCAAAGACTTAGAAAAGTTCCATCAAGGAGACTTTGACGGTGACGAACCGTTTGGCATCGAATCTCGAAAAATCCCTCAAATTGCCCAACAAATCTTACCAGCACAAGACGGATTATTTAACTTCGGAGAAGTGGTACAAGCGGAGAAAGTTCCCTATACTAAAGCTCGGTATCGAGAAGACGACCCCGAAGTCAGAGAAGGTAAAGTTAAAGCAGGTCAACGCAAATTTACCACCCTAGAACAAATTGGAGTTGCCAGCTCTCAAAATGAAGTCGGAATCGTCGCCTTAGCCATTGGCAAAGTAGCAGCAGCACTCCCCAACCCCGGCGAAGATGAAAGGCTATTTCTCAAGCAGCAAAAGCGATTTATCGCCGCTCTCAGCATCATGGAACAGTACGAAGTTGACTACCAGAAAAACTCGCTGCGGGGTAAAGATGCCAAAGAAGTGAAAGAGAAAACAAATCTAAATCCCGACACTTTACTAGAAAAAGTAGATGAATGGTGCGAGAAACACAAAAGCTGCACTTACTTTTTCCAGTACAAAGGAGACGATCGACTGTACAAACAATTTCCCATGCCTGCTGACTTCCCCAATCCTGTTTACGTCCTAGCCAAAGAAGCCGTTAACCCTTATTGGGAACAGACGCGGCTCATCCACCGCAACCGAGATGAATTTCAGCACATTCTTCCCCCTATTCCGGCTCATTTAATCGTGTCGAAAGACAATCGCCAGCAACTGGATGCGGCAGGCATTGAGTATGAAAAAGAAGGGAAGGAATTGCACGTTTCCTATGAGTACAAAAATGCCTTAGTAGAGAGAGGAATCGAGTACCGACACAGCAAAGAAAATGACCTGCCTTGGGAAGAAAACGAATTGCAATGGGCGAAAGACCTGGTGCAGCGCTTTCAAGAGGACAAAAGTATTATCTACGATCGCACTGGCAGCGATATCAAAGCTCGAAAAGAGGAAATGGGGAAACTTTATGACAGTTATCGAGCCGAGATTGACGAAATTTGGGATACTCCTGACAGAAAAACCAGGGCTGCTCATGCGTTATTCCAAGCTACCCACACTTCCGATAATTTGAGCAAACACCGGACAATTTGCCAAAAGATAGCAGAGGATTTGGAAATTACCTTTTCCCTCCAAGAAAACTACGAATTGCTCCACGAAGCCTTACCGCGAGATGCCTACGTCCTGCAAGTTCCTTTCCAAAAAGTGAAAACTAAAGATGGCAGAACCATTGACCTTCCTAACCAATGGAAAGATGCACTCGATAGCAAAGGTATTGCCTACGAAGCCACTGCTCATCCCGAATTGCCGCTAGTTGAATTCGCCTTCAAAAACTTACCCCAAAGCATGGTGGCGAAACTCGATGCCAAATATGGAGATAATTCCAACGACCATATCGACACCGACTCTTTGAAAGTAACTAACTACTCCGGTAATGAAACCAGACTCCTCATCGTCCCTCCCGTCGATTGTCGGTGGATTGAGTCTCAAGATAAAGCAGGTAGAGGCGCACTTGTGTACAAATTATTCATGGATGAAATCTCCGATGCTTTGTCAAATTATCGGGTAAATCAAATAGAAGTAGTCAATGTCAAACATCCCGATAACGATTACTCAGAGGAAGATTTCTCCAAGTCAAAATGGAAGGATCGGAAAGTAACTCTGCAAGTGGGAACGATAGACTTACCTCCCACTCACGAGAAATATTACCGATTTCAAGGCACTCCCATTATCCAGTTGGACGGGAAAAATTTGGGTACATTTTCCCCTGAAAGTCCTAAGTTTCCCCCTGGAACAACTTTTGAGGCGACGCTTTCCCCCGACAAAGGCGGCAGGTCGGTTATGCTGAAAGTCGATCGCGAATCGATTCGGTTGCCTGAAATTCAATTGCCATCGATCGATTCACCTGAAGTATCTCAGAGTTCTGAGTTGGCGAAAACTGGGCGTAGAGCGATCGCACAAAACGATAGCACGCCCCAACCACCACAAGAACCGGCTTCAAAACCAGAAACAGCTAACGGAAAACACGATGCCACTAACGCTAAAGCTGATAACTGGCGGCTTTCTCTGCAAGATACCCTCTTTAGCGTCGTTTCGGAAACCTACAAGCAACGGCGGTGCCCACAGACGGCGGCTATGCGATCGCAGCTTCCTTCGGATAGTACCCAACACTTCAAGTTTGGCGACAACCAATGGACGGCTTACGTGCAGCCTAACGGGGATTGCTTTGTCAGAAACGAGTCCAAGCGCACCGTGTTTAAAGCCAACGTTAACAGCGGGGAGGTTCAAATTCCCCTGACAGAGCAAGCTGCGGCTCGTTTCCAAGAGATGATTGTAGAACGGGAAAAAGCTTTGTCCCAGTCCCGAACTACTTTCACGCCTGCGCCTGAATCGAAACCGAGGGAGTTGGAAATGGTTTAGTCGAGAGGGGGTGGTTGGGGATCTGGGGGCGATATGCCTCCGGCACGCTTCGCGATCGCGGAAGCCCCAATGGAAAATTTTCCATTAGCTTTTGTCAAATATCCACCTACCTGAGCGTGCCAACCGACTGCTTGTACGACGTGAGGTAAAAAAAGCGGGTTGAAAAAGTAGGTAAATTTGTGCATTTTTTACCTACTTTTTCCTACTATTTCTTCCTAGTACCTCTTAGCGTTATTTATTTACTAGGATATCTGTATTTCTTACTTCAAAAAAGCTCTAAACTTTTACCCAGTTCAACTAAAGCTTAACCGACCTATGGCTAAATCCTTTTCATCAGGGCGATAGAACTTAGAGTTTTCACATATACTCCAAGTGTAACCAATAATATCGTCGTGTTCTTCATTAGTGTAGATTCCCATTGTTCCCTTTCCAAGTCCGTCATTAAAATTTTTCTTTGGTTCACAAGAATTTTTTTGTGGGTTATTTGCTACTCTATCCCTGTCAAGTTGAGAATTATCACTAGCAATGTCCGTTTTACGCCGCGAATCATACTTACCATGTCCCGAGCGACTTTGGTCAATAACTTTGACTTCCCACTGTCTTTTTCCTTCAATCAGTGAGCTTTTCTTGGGAGCTTCTACCACTAACATAACGTGTCCAGTTGGAGGGTTACCGTCTTCCTTATTATCATCAGTATCTTCTTTTTTTAGATACTTAATGGCAATGATATCTCCTGGTTGAACTTGTGTTATTTCTTGAATCTGGATGAAATCCTTCTGATTAACAATAGCGTAGTGGAAGTCCTTCGCTAAGGGACGCCCCAGACCGCTTTTTTTCCTCCACTGTTTAAAACGTTCGTCCGTGAAATAATCACCATAACTATGCTGTAGTAATTTGCTCATAAACCCACTGCAATCTGTTTTTGATACATAATCAGCGGCTCCATTAATGCCCTTCCAAGTTACATTAGGTTTGCCGTGTTGATAATTATTATTATCCCAACGCAATCCCTCAAGTAGTAATAAAGCATCTTCCAAGTGTTTTGGTTTTGTTGAAGTTTGAGCCTTAACTGGCGACGAGGGCAGTAGCACGCCAATAGCACTAACCCAGGTTATAGTCCAAGCTTTTGCTAAAAAAGTTCGTCTCGGTATCAGCATAGATAGTGAATTGATAGCGAATAGTAATATTTTAATCTGAGAAAAGGTACACTACCATGACGTTCTATGACAAAATTTGAGTTCCTCCCGTGCTTCGGGATGGGTGGCCAGATAATCTTTTAGCCACAAACAACCCTGTACTAGAAGTTCATCTAATTCCCTAACCCGCCAAAGTCTTGCAGTTTTATCACTCGAACCAGTAACAATGAACTTCCCATCTGGACTGAAACTAGCGCGAACAATTACATCCTCATGCCCTTCCAGTTTTGCTAGGGGTCTGCCAGATAAATCCCAAATACGGGCAGTTTTGTCTTCAGAGGCGGTGACGATGCGCTGACCATCCGGGCTAAAGCTGGCATTAGTAACATTTCTCACATGACCTATCAGTTTTGCCAGTAACTCCCCTGACAAATTCCAAACACGGGCAGTGCCATCCCATGATGCAGTGATAACGTACTTTCCATCTGAGCTAAAATTGGCACGAATCACAGTATTTTCATGCCCTTTAAGTTCTACTGACTGTTTAGCAGACCAGTCCCAAATACTTGCAGTTCGATCGCTCGATGCTGTGACGATGTACCGTCCATCAGGACTCCAACTAGCAGTGTTAACCCACCAACCCTGATGAGCTAAAAGTTTAGCCAATATCTCGCCTGACAAATTCCATACATAAGCAGTCCCATCGCGGGATGTGGTGACGATATACTGACTGTCAGGGCTAAAGATGGCACTGCTGACTTCACGTTGATGTCCTTTGAGAATAGCTAACTCTTTACCTGACAAATCCCACACGCGAGATGTTGTATCGTGGGATGCCGTGACGATACGCTGACCGTCGTGGCTAAAACTAGCCCGAGTGACTTCACGTTGATGCCCTTTGAGAATAGCTAACTCTTTACCTGACAAATCCCACAGGCGCGCTGTTCCATCATCAGATGCCGTGACAATACGCAAACCGTCGCGGCTAAAACTGGCGCGAGTCACTTTTTGTTGATGTCCTTTGAGAATAGCTAACTGCTTCCCTGACAAATCCCACAGGCGCGCTGTTCCGTCATCAGATGCCGTGACAATACGTTGTCCATCATAATTAAAATTTGCGTCAGTCACTTTTTGTTGATGCCCTTTGAGAATAGCTAATTGCTTGCCTGAAGAATTCCACACACGAGTGGTTTTGTCCCAAGATACGGTAGCGATATTCTCTCCATTGGGGCTAAAGCTGGCGTTGTATACATAACCTTTATGACTTTGAAGCTTATTTTTTTCTTGAATGCGATCAAGAATTATCTGTAAAGCTAAAATTGGACTTGTGGTCGGATACTTTTCTAATGGGCGACCGTCTTTAACCAGTTCCTTTAACTGTTGTCCAGCCTTCATTGCCAATAAAAGTGCTTCTATTTGTTGAAACTCAAACTGCCGTAAAGCAGCGTTACCATCTCGTTCAAGTTTGGTACCTATCACTACTTCTTGTCGTTTTTGTTCAGTTACAAGTAATTGCACTCCAGTAATTAGTGCCACCACTAAGGATAAAGCCAAAATTACTGAGCCAATCTGTATTCGTCGCTTGGCTTTTTCTGCGGCTTGGTGCAAAATTGACTTCGCTTGCTTCTCTACTTCTAAAGCTGCTCGGTTATTCATTTCTTGACTTGCACTAAGAAACTGATAATCCAAATCACTCAAACTCTTACCAACTGCCCATGCTTGTGCATTCCATAAGTCTTGCTCGCGCAAAAGCTGTGAAGTATCTTGACATAAAGATTCTTGCCAAGCGATGATATATTCTGCATAAGAACGCACAGAAGCTAGCTTTTTATCTACCCAATTATCATCAAAAACCGATTCATAAATGTGGTTATAAACTCTTAAAAATCCGTCCTGCTTAACTACTAATCCAGATAGCCGCAATTCCATTTGTTCGAGGCTATCATCGCTCTCAATTCCTCCCCATCTCAAAATTTGTTGATACAGCCCCAACAATCGACAAATTCGCTTTTCATTACTAAGTAGGCGCTCGCATATTGTTTGTAAATGCTGTTGCTTATCCTGCGCCCACCAATTCTCTATTATCCGTGCTCGTACAATTGCAGCTACCCATTCTGCCTCATCTAGAGGATAAAGAGGTAAAGGATATGTACAAACCAGTTGACACAACCATTGCGTGAGGAACGGTTGCCCACCCGTCCATTTTAATACTTCCTTCATTACTCCTTTGGGATTGCTAACTATCCCAAACAATCCTGCCTCTAAAGGCTCGATTTCCTCTAGTTGAAATCCCGTCAATTGAACCGAGCGACTATCAATATTAAAGGGAGTATAATTTTGATTAGCAATTAAATCCGCAGGGTTTGCCACTCCCACCAGAGCGAAAGTCAGGCGATTATATTTGAGATTGTCAGCCCGTTTGTTATAACAGCTACGAACAAAAGCAAAAAAATCATCTTTGAACTTCAGGTTCAGAACATTATCAATTTCATCGACAAAAATAACGATATTTTGATTAACCTTTTCTAGCAGTTCCTCTGAAATAAACTTATTCAACCGCAATGATGGAGGAATATATTGATGCTTATACCACCAATCTCCTATATCAAGTTCCAAATTAAACCCACTCACCAGAAGGCTGACTAAACCACCAAAAAATTCATCGGGCGTTACTTCATAACTGCAAATATCCCTCATTTCAATAGCACAACAAGCATACCCTTCTTTCTGTAGGGTTCGCATTGTTCTTACCCGCAAACTGGACTTACCCATCTGTCGGGAATTTAAAACGTAACAAAAAGAACCACTTTTTAACCCTTCATACAATTCATAATCTGCCTGCCGTATCACATAAGTAGGAGCATATTCTGGTAAACTTCCCCCTACTTGATAAGAATTACTCTTGTTGTATGTTGCGCTCATAGGTTATTTTGGAAGCGAGATCGAAAATACTGACGGTATAACTCATAGCGTGGCATTACGCTATTGCTGGAAAGCTTCACCAGCCCTAAGTCATTTAACTTCATTGCCATACTTTGATTCAACTGAGAATTAAATTCTACCGGAGAGTTGGCTAGGACTATCTTTTCAAAAGCACGAGCCAATTCTGCATTAGATTGTAAATTCCTCCAATGTCGTTCTAAGTGACGACTATAAATTCCCCATGCTGTGTGAGATGTTTGCAGCACTTCTTCAAGCGTTGTATCTTGTTGTTCTATCCGTTTGAGGGCTTCTCCAATTAAATAAGGATGTCCTCCTACTATAGCCATTAATTGTGTGACTTTGTTTGGAGCGAAATCTAACCCGTATCGATGTGCTAAAGAAAGCACTTGCTCTTGGTTAAAGTCTGTTAATATCACCTCATAACCAGCATTAAATGGAGATAGATTGATATCAACCTCAGTGTAGATTTCTGAATGTAGCATGACAAGCCGGAGTTGTCGCCAAACTTGACGAGTTTTAGCATCTTCATGCCACGTTCGCAGCATACCTAAAAACTCACTGGCAATTGACCGGATTGGAAAAATTCGGTCTACCTCATCTAAAGCTAAAGCTAAAGGATTTTCGCCCGGTAACAAATACTTTTCAAAGTAGCTTCGACATTTAATCTTGCTATTTCCAATACTCTTACGCCAGTGGTCTTCGACGCTAGTAGTTAACTCGAATTTATCAGCAACGATCGTACAAAACCATTGCAAAAATTTATCCAAGTTGCTGAAATCTTCTTGAGTCGCATCCCGCAGGTTTAAAACGGCTGTTCGGTATCCCTTTTGTTCGACGTAATGGATGAGTTTTGACATCAACTCTGTTTTTCCTGTTTGCCAAGGGGCTTTAATTCGCAGCAGACATCCAGGCTTCAAAATCTCTGAGTAACAGCGTTCTTCAATGGGCGGACGTTCTACATAAAAGGCAAAATCCATAACTTGGGCTTCCACATCTGACAGATGCTTAAGCTGCTGCTGATTCTCAAAGATGTTGTCTTTTTCATCTAAACTGCTTAAATCGAGCGATCGCAAAAGCTTGGCTTCTTCCACTTCACTCGGCTTCAGGAGGCTGTCCCGAAAGATTGGTACCTCATTCGCCTCTTCCAAGTCTCCATCATTTCTTCGGGACTCCATCTGAGTCTCTTTACCGGAAACTGATGGTATTTCCAGGTCAAACTCAGCAATCTCCCGACAATTTAGAGACAATTTCTGACAGATATCTTCAAAAACAGCCCGATCGACTCGTTTACCTGTCAAAAAGTTGACCACTGTGGAGCGAGCTAAGCCTAGCTCCTCAGCTAGAGCCTGTTGGCTGAGAAAGCTGTTCCGTCTTACCGCTAGCTTAACTATTCCAATACAGTCCTGTCGAACTTTGAGCGATCGTGGCATATCCGGTACATATGAGCTAATCCAATTATACCTGGATAAAATAGCTCACAAGTCAGCCTAACTCAGTCATTCTCAGTCTTGAACTCGGTCAGTCACAGAGTTTGATAGAAGCATCAGGCTCAAGAAAGGTGATACACCCTAAGGCTGATAAAGAAATAGAGCCATGTATTTGTTTCATGTGTCTCTAATGTCCAAACTGACCTTAAAATGAAAGGAGAAAATTATGAAACTCGTCAAAATCGACAAGAAGAAAAATGTAAAAACCAGCGGTCCAGTCACCTGTGGCTAAGGCCGGATAGTGCAAGGGTGGCATTTAATACGCTGCCCTTGAAAAGGTGCTGCTAACGCAGCCTAGTGTAGGGGCGGCATTTAATCGCCGCCCCTGAAAAGATACTACGAAAGTGATTGGAATAGATAAAGGTTTTTGGAGAACAGCCCTGAAAATACGGAGATTAATGCTATGAACCAAAGTCAGGTACAGTACATAGGAGATAGTTATTTTCCCTTTGACAAAGACTTTAACAAGTATCCTAAATTTCGTCACAACTTGTGGTCTACACCAGAAGATTCCTCAGAAACAACCTATCTAACTGTAAGTCACTCGATCTTTGAGGTAGCTACAAGCGAGGCTTCTAAATTCCTGAATATACGAAGTCACTGCACAGGACATAACAGTATCGAGGATATAGCAAAAAAAAGCGGAGTTTCTACTAACGAAGTTATTTCTTTAATAAATCCACTAATCGAGGCGAACATACTGCACCTCCCAATACGTCCAGTTAGCTCCCTTTCATCACAAGAAATTCGCGATACACTCTTTGCCGCATGTCGTATATGGAGTGAGCAACTTGCTGAAACATACATATCCAACGAGATTGCTCAAGGAAAAGTTCAGAAGACTGTAGTACTTGGATGGCTTTTGGAAAGCTATCACTACATTAAAGCTTTTCCAAACGCTGTTGAGTTTGCGGCAAATAAGGCGGATGGAAAACTGAAAGAAATCCTCTATAAGTACGCACAGGAAGAAAAAGGACACGAGGAATTTGTTGCTCAATCATTGGTAAGAGCAGGAGTATCTAGGCAGGAAGTAGAATGTAGTATTCCACTTGTTTCAACAAGAACTATAGAGTTACTTATGCGCGAACTTTTTGAATTTGAACCATGTTCCGTGTTGCTAGTAGCACGTGTGATAGAAGCTGCTGAATTCGACGAACAACAAGTTGAAGAGTTCAAAAAATCTGCTGTAGAGAACTACGGTTTTGAAAAAGAAACATTTACTCCTTTCTTCGAGCATGTAAGGATTGATGCTGAACTGGAACATTCAGAGCTTATGGAAAAATATGCAGATTTATTAGAGATTAACTCTCGCTCAAACCTTCATATGCTTGTCAATAAAATTCACGATCTTAAGCATGCTTTCGATCTTCAAAAACTTGAAATAAAGGAATATTACAGTCATGTAGGCAACTATTTTCCTAGACAGTTTGTTGATTTCTTTGCTATATAATCTCCTGTTTGCTATTTAGGGAAGGCAGCAGGCAAAACTCGTAGTAAAATTGTTTGCAGCAGAATAAATTGAGCTTAGTAAAGATAATTAATGAAGTTATTGGCCCTGCTGCCTTGCTCAAAGATATTCTCAAAAAATCAAAGCGAACTGAGGATTTACCCTAGTTTGAGGAGCGATGATTTTGTTCTAATTATCAGGACAACTACATTTAAAAAATTTTTGTGAAAGTCATACCTACTTTGGGAAATTCATTTGAGCCAAAGTTTTTGCCATTTTATTAATTAAATTTAGATACGTTTACCTTGGAGGTGTGAATAGCATGAGCCTATTGAAAAACCAAAATTTTCTTATTCTGTTTCTGTCCACTATTATCTCTGGCATAGGGACAGGAATAACCTTAATAGGTATCTCCTGGATTATTATTCAAGAATACGAAAGCTCAAGAATAATAGCTTCAATCACGGTTGCTTCACACCTTATAACATTTCTTTTTATTCCCAAGTTTTCGACACTCGTGGATAAAATTTCTCGCAAGCAGATAGCACTAAGTCTATTTCTGGTAGGAGGAGTTATCCAGTTCTTTGTAGGGGCAATTTTGTTGAGATATGGAGTTGTCCTCTATATCATCTTCATCTCTGCGGTAGTATCAAGTCTCATCAGAACATGTGACCAAGTAAATAGGCTTGCTCTTTCTAAACAACTATTTCCAGAGAAGGATTACCCAATCCTGAATGCATATTTAGAGTTTGCACGACAGGCAATAACCTTCTTAGCTGGAGGAGGAGCAACTTTTATTTTTCGCCATGCAGGTCTAACGGCTATAATTCTGTGCGATGCTGCTACCTACCTTATTGGCTTTGTCTTGATAAAGTTTATAGTTGACAAAAAGGAAAAATTTAAAACAACTGTATTAGAAAAAAATGTACATGGCACCAAAAGCCACAGTTTAATATTAGATTTTAAGGAGACTTTTTCGTATCTTTTAAGAGATAAAAACCTATTTTTTTATTATTTACTGACATTAATACCTTATATTGTAGTTGTTTCCCAAAACGTAATTTATCCAGCACACTTTCATAAGTTATTGAAAACTGGTTCAGAAGCTTTTGCTTTCCTTGCTGTACCTTATGGGCTTGGTGCTGTCTTAGCTGCTCTAGTTGATGCACAGTGTAAAAAATATATGTCAAGCCATTCATTAATCTGTACTTGCTTTATTTTATACGTTATATCGGTTCCACTTGTTATTTGGATACCTAACGTATACATCACCTTCGGTTGCCTTTTCATTTTTGCAATGGCACACGCTACTATTCGTATAGAGAGAATGACCTTCCTTATGCGAGAAATTTCCGATAAACAAATGGGGCGAGTCACAGGCTTTTTTGAACTGATTTCATTATTATTTAACATAATTCTTGCAGTACTAGCTGGATATGCTGCTGATAATTTTGGCGTGGGATACGCATGGCTTATTTTTGAAGCTGTGATGCTGACTGCCTTGCTCGGTATATTTTTAGTTGGTTCTAAGGCACAGCTAAAAGTTGATAAATAGTAGAAAGGTATGAATAGAATCTTTGATTAAAAGCTGTTATCTTTCATGTAATTTAGGAGGTAATTATGCTCTTATATCGTTCTCTTTGTAGAGAAAAAAGTAGCAAATTGTGATAAATAAGAAAAGGTTTAGTTAATCTCCCAATATCCTTATCAAAATGATGCCCTCATTCTATTATAAATACCTGGAAAGATACCTGAAGCAAGCACAGTTAATTACCTTAAAGATGTTGGTATGGTTGTTACAATCACAAAAATAAGTAAGAATTATTGATGGTTTTTCCGAAAGTTAAAACTTAATTTTTGTCAGAATCTGTGGGTAAACCTTTTTTAATTCAACAGTCAAATGTTCAGGATGATACCCGCGATCGAGTAAGATAGTTATTTTGGGGACATTAACGGGTTTAGACTTAAAATAATCGATGTTGAGCGTCTAATCGATGTTGAGCGTCAACATCTCAATTAAAACAGCATCATCTGACAAACTGGCTTGTTTTGCAATGAGTAAAGAAGGGAAATGATCGCGTATCAACGGCCTTGTGCCTTTTAATGCCGTTGGTAGATTTGTAAAAACAATATCATGAGTGAGGCAGCGCTGGCATTACAAGTATTTTTTACGGCCTCGGGGTCAATAATCATCAATGCAGTCCACTTCGGTTTTTTTTGACTTGCGCTCGTACTTGAGAATGTAAGACCCTCATCAATTCTTCAATCACTCCTTGTTCTCGCCACTGCTTGTAATGCCAATATACTGTTGAGTAGGGTGGCAGGTATGAGGGTAAGTCTGCCCAATTGCAACCATTTTTTTGTTGATAGAATATGCCATTTAAAATTTCTCCTTGAGTCCAGTTCGGGGGGCGAGCTTTCTTTTTTTTGGGCAATATTTGATTGAGTAAGGGTAACAAAGTTTCCCATTCGGCATCTGTGAGATTAGTAGAGTACGGCATTTCTCTCTCCGTGTTTTGATGATAATTTTACATTAACGAGCGTCTGCGGTGATAACCCGCTTGCTCGTCGCCCGCTATGATTCAATCGCCCTCCGCCCGGCCGATCGCCCACTGTGATTCGAGATCCTGCACCAGGGCGATCGTTAAAAGATCTCAAATGGGTTCTATAAATATTTAAACGGAAGTTCCCTCGCACTGCGGGGGAACTTCCGTTTCAGGGGTATAGCGGATGCCTCAAGATTTTTCTGAATTCTAACGCTTGAACGATCGCGCACTTCCGCCAGTTAAACCAGTCGCCTCTAGTATCGAATCAATCCAAGAAGAAGGCGGTATTGAAGACTGGATCGAAATCAGCACCTTCTCGCCAGAATACCAAACAATCGCCGAAGCAGGAAGAGGATGATATTGACCAACTTCTATCCGATGACGAAGATACTCCGATAACAACTGGAGTATTGGGTAAGATTGCTAAAAATCGCAATCCCCAAAAATCAATTAACAACGCCGAAACCCAACAATCAGAAACAAAATCTCCCCTGCTTGACTCACTAGAAACTTTCCTCAAACAAACCGAACATCAGGGAGCGATCGCTATCTTAATCCGCTCTCTTGCCTCGTTGATTCAGGTACTAACCCCACTGATGTTACGACAAAGGTCAGGTTCTTCTAAGAGGTAATACCCGCCAGCAATAAGCGTAAGTTGCATCCTTCACACAGGGGATGCAACTTTTTGTAAGAAAGAACAGATCGCGATTGTTACTGAAAGCCACAAAAAGCTTTATATTTTAACCCTTCTGTTTCCTAATATTTCCTAATATTCCCTAATATCTCCTACTTCTCCCTAATATTTCCTAAATTTTCCTCCACTTTTCACAAATCTTAATTAATTTAAATTAACTTTCGCTGCTTTTAAATAGATTTTTTGTACTCCAACACCTCTTAAATCCTCCTAGTTAGTGTGCTAGTCGCATAGCAAGCCATGTCAAATAGACGTTATAGGGGGGTAAAAATGAGTAAATCGGCCAAATCGCCCAATTGTCAGAATTTGTGCAAAAGGCAACGACATATATTCGCTTCAGCACAAGTAGCTGACGAATACCTTTCCTCTGGCTACCGCCAGTAAGCAGGACGATCGCTTACTCTTAAAATTGACCGAATGCCACAAAAACACTACGCGCCGACTGAAATCGCGCATCCAACCAATGCTACCGCCCCTGAACCGACTGCGATCGCCCTGCCTGACCATTGGGCGCAACCGGATTTTAACTTTGGGGATGCAGTGACAGACAATGAAGAATCTTATATCGTCATAGGTTTGGCAATGGACACACACTTGGACATTTGGAAATACTTGTGTCGCACCCCGAACAATACAGAGCGATTCTTCTGGGAATATCAACTCAGACTTGCTTAAACTTCCAGCACGAAATATTAAGAATTTGTTGAGCGGCGGCGATCGCAAACCAGAAACCGTCCTCAACAACAAAGTACGATTGGCTGCAAACCATACTCAACAATGATGCACTTTGCCAACTTTCAAACAACAATATAGTCAAAGGCTACAAGCAATCCAATCCGCAGTATTCACCCTCCCATCAGCCATCTGGATGATAGAAACTGCTCTGGTAGCTTCTCACTAATGCGACTTGTGACCGAACAAAACATAAACCGAAAGAAACAGCCTCATCTCCAACAGAATTGCTGAAAATTGAATCAATAAAAGCAATGGATGAATTACGGCGCAAACCTTGCCATCAAGGTTCAGGAAATTGTAGCGAGCATCGGTTGCTCAGCATTAAGTTAACTTGTGATGCCAACAATCGCTCTGACCTAATCCCTTGCTGTTTAACTTGGCCTTAATAAACCATTAGTTAGCCCTAGAAAATTGATGTGCTTACAACTGCAAATTTCCCCAAAAACAACCTTTCCAAACCCAACGGAAAGACTGAAGTAGTCCGAGTGCGCCTAACCACCTTTGAAAAGGCAGATTTAGTGAAGCGTGCCGCAGAAGCAGGTGAAAAAAACCTGTCTGACTACTTGCGCAAACGCGCTTTTAGCCCTAACCGCACAGTCCCCGCTATCAATGAAGGAACTTGTGTCCAACTGCGAAAAATGAGCGCGCACATTTGCCAAATGACCAAAGGTGTAGAGACAGCAGTAAAAGCAGGGCAGTTACCCAAACAAAGTCTAGAAATTCTGCAAAAATTCAGCAGAATGCTAGGCGAATATCACCAAGAACTAAGAGGCAAAGTCAGGAGAGAACTTTTGAGCGAAACCTGCGAACAAATACCCCCGCTTGTGGATTACCAATAAAGCGATCGCTCAACTAGCCAATAGTCCTGTTTGACAATCTCAAGCGCTGCTGAAAGTTCAAGCTCAAACCTAATGATAACCTCGATTTTCCTCGTAGGAGGTGAGAAAAAATGGCGACAAAACTCTCAACTAAGCCCAACTCCAAAAGACAATTTTCTGCCCCAAAGCGTACTTGGTCTGTCCTAACAGCCACAGATCCCAAACACGTCAAAAAACTGGAACACATTCAGGAAACCCTTGATGCTGCAATAGAAACAATCCAAGAAGAAGGTGGCATTGAGGACTGGGAAGATTTCAAAAACTTCGTTGAATCCTTCAACAAACGACCCGACAGAATCAATGATTCTGGCAATCAGAAAGCTAGTGTCAGCATGGATTTAGTTACTGAAGGAAAAGGAGGCGAGGTATCTGGCTTTGTTTTCTATTTAACTAAAGACCCCAGCCAGAGAACCAGCGGTGTCTATTTAGTTAAAAATTTGAAACAGGCTGGCGTTGAAACGAAAGACAATAACAATTACTATACTCCATCCCAAATTATGGACTTAATCGGGCTGGATGCCAGTGATGAATTAGACGAGGACGGCATTTCCGAAGAATTTGATGAAGAACTAGATGATGAATTGGAAGATGACTTAAGCGATTTAGAACTAGATGATGAATTGGAAGATGACTTAAGCGATTTAGAAGAAGAGGCAGACTTTCCCAGCCACCATACGCAAACTCGCAAGTCATCGCAGTCCAAACGCCAGCTAGGAAAGTCAGTAGCTTCTCAAAAAAATGCCAGCAAGACGCAAAAAAAGGAGGAAGAAGATAATATTGAAGAACTACTTTCTGATGATGAAGATACTCCTATCTCCAATGGTGTATTGGGCAAGATAGCTAAAAATCGCCGCGTTCTAACTCAGAATGATAACGGACAAATCAAGCAAAAACTTGCTGAACACCCCGACGCAAAATATCCCTTCCTCGACACCCTTGAAACTGTTCTAAAAGAAACCGATCGTCAAGGTGCAAGTGTCGCTTCTATGGGAAGCGAAATTAACGGCTTAACCGTAAGTGGCTTAACCGTCCAAACTGTCTCTTTAATGGGTCTACTTGGAGCCAAGAGTATTGGAGATCTAATTGATTACATTGAACGAGCGAGGGAAAAGGAACAGGCAGAAAAACTCGAAAAAATTCTCGAACAAATTGACTCATTAAACGATCGCGCCGACCGAGTTGCGACTCGTGCTAAACACGCTGATGTTATTTCCGGCATAGAGGCGATAGATACCCGCACTGAAAAACTTGCTGAACGGGCTAAGCAGGTATTAGAATCTCCTGCTGCAACTGAACCAGAGGAATTGGAAACGAGCCAGCCTCAGAGAAGCGATCGCGACATTGAAGCCAAGGTCACCGAGGGAGTTAAAATCAACAATCCCGAAACCAAGGCAGCTCAAATTGGCGAAAAGATTGGCGATCTAGAGAGCAAGCTCAACCCAAACTCCCAGAAATCTAAGCCTCTACAGCTCGATAAAGATACCAGCATCAGCGAACAGTTAGACCAAATTCAAGACTATTTAGGCAACCTCTCAAAGAGGTTGGATCGCCTTGAAAGTATCGTTGACAAACTGGAACATAAAATGACCGTTCAGATGCCTGTTGAATCAGAATTTAATCCTAATTCACAAGTGCCAGAAACTCGTCAAAAAGTTCCGCCCATAGTTACTGCACCTAACAGTATCAACAAGGAGGAAAGCGAACCAGAGGATCTTCTTAGCAAAATGGTAGCTCAAACAAAAGTACAGCAGCAGCGAGAAACTGTAGCAGATTGCTTGGTCAATTATGCTTTCGCTACGGGGCAGTCTCCCCAATCCGGTATTGCTTTTGATGGTGGCGGCAGCTTGAATGTAACTGCTGAAAACAACGAAGTTAAAGTTGTCGTAAAAGGCAGCGATAATACCGAAATTTTTTCGGGAACCAAGAATGGATCTCGCTGGAAATTTGAGCCGGATCGGGACAAACTAACTCCTGAAGAAAGAGAAGCCATTTTCAAATTGCCTCAGTCGGAAGAAGAATACAACAAGCTAGCAACTGCCCAGGCTTTAGTTGAAAAGTTTCAGGACACCTTCCCCAAACGCTTTAGCGGGGAAAAAGATCCAGTGTTTCCTTGGAAAGAATCGCGTCGTGAAGACGGCACGACCGGGGCAGTCAAATACGAATTTGAAATCCTGGATCTGCCGGACGGGTCAAAACAACTGATAGGAACTGACCCCCGCCAAGGTGACGCACAAGTGTTCGATGCCGTTCTGGTCAAAGGAAAGCCACCAGACGTTCGGCAGTGCCACATTGCTGTTGAAGAAATGGAAGCTGTAGTCGGCTCCCCAGAGCCACAAAAAACTCAATTTAGAGATTCTCAAGCATCTAAAGACTACAACTATACCTCGCCAGGACGCAAAGAACAGTCGCGAGAAGACCGCAACGAATTGCAAGCTTAAACCACTTTGAGGAAAAATTCAATGCAAAACGATTACTTGAACAACAACTACCGCTCTCATAACGATCGCGCAAGGGTTACTAACCTAGGCATTACCCACAAGCGCCGCAGCCATTTTAGCACATTCATGCGTAAATTCAAGCTCAATAACGCCGATTTAGCCTTCATTGCAATTTGCCTAATTGCAGCCATTTATCTAACTCTTGTCCAGCCCTTATTTGTCAGCGTATTTAGCTGTGCATCTCTGGTGTTCTTCGGACTGTGGCAAATTACCCGCAGCGTTCCCATCCTCGAAAAACTGCTGGGCAGCAAAATTCGCTTCTGGCATTTAGCTGTCGCTGTCATAACAGTAACAATGTTCCTGAATAACTTTCAAACTCCAGCACAAGCCATTTTTCTAAGCGGCCTCCAAGCGTTTATGACCAATCTAGCAAGCGAAGCTGGAGCAGCAGGAGGAGGAACAGCTATTGACGAATCAACGATCGTTTTAATTTTCAATGCCATTCGAGGCGTATTTCTCTTGCTAGTAGCCGCCGCAGCTTTATTCGCTTACAACCAAGCGCAGCAAGGCAATGATTGGCGTCCAATTGTCACCCAAATTGCCCTCGCCTTCGGCATTGTGATTGCCATAGATGTAGTAACGTTCTTGTTCGTCGGCGACGGCAGCGGTACTACAGCCGGCTTGGTTCCCAACCTTCCTCCGCTGGGAGTGATTACAAGTTTGACCTTTTGGAACTAAGAAAAAGGAGTCACCAATGGCTTTGCGAGATCCCGAAAAAGACTTTATCAGAGTCAATAAAATCCTGGGCAAACAAGCAAGTATCGGGTTTATTCCAGCCAATCAAATTCTACCTTGGTGCTTCTTGACCGCCATTGCATACATCTTAACGATGGGTCTATTTAGCCTGGGACTGGGTTGGTTCTTCACTGTCTCGCTTTGGCTGATTGTAAGCTGGTGGCTCCTCACAGGAAATCAACCCCACCTTTTTACTGACAAATTCCGCAAGCCCCCCGGAGATGAGTGGTGCAGCGGCGACAGCTTCTATATTTCTCCCATCTCTTCCCTGCGCCCTCCTAGCATCCAAGGCAAACCTTACGATTCACAAATCCGCATCAAATTGAAACCCAAAATTGTACCCAATCAATATGGTGGAAGGAGCAAATTTATGCCTTTCCAAAATGAAATCAACCTCTGTTGTTTGGTTGAAATTGAAAAAGATGGCAGGCAAGTGTCTGGGATGCTCCTCAATAACGGGACTAGCTACCAACTGGTATTTGGATTCCGCCTCCGAGGACTTCACAACCTACTGTTTAGGAGCGAAGTATCGGCATTTGCAGCTTCTCTTGAAGAAGGAATGAAAGACATCCCACCCAGTGAAAAAATCACTTTCTGCACCGGTTGTTACAGTAGCGATGCTGATCGGCAAAAAGAATTAGAACAACTAGCTGACACCGCTGAACTCCAACCCGTATCTGTACTGCTCCGAAATGAACAGCGCCGCCTCCAACAACAAACTAATCAAGGCACTAGACAAGTATGGGAGCAAATTGCTTTCTGTACTTGGACTGCCGATAACGAAGGCGAAACCATCTCCAGGGATTTCATTGGCAAAGCCATTGATGGAGTCAAAAAATTGTGCGATTCCATTGTGGAAACCATTGCAGGTAACACCCGAATTTACAGAGAGCAATTTTACACCAAGCTGCTTCTCAACTCTTTTGAACAAGGATTCCTCCGCTGGGAAATTCTCCTGAATACCAAAATGGGGCTAGAAATTAGTCCCATGAATTCATCAGAACTCTGGGAGTGGCTGTGGCTACGATTTAACAGCAGTAAACCACCGCAAATCCCACAAATTGTTAAACTTGAAGAAACCCATTCTGGCTATCAACTCAGCGAAATTAAAACAACTGACAAACACATTTGTACAGTTTTAATTGAAGGAACGAATGGCATATCCTCCTGCCCCGAACACCGCAAGACCAACAATCGCGTCTATCTCACCGGAAAGGGAAAAGAATGCGCTGTCCTGACAATGTATGACGCGCCCGCAGGCTGGATTAATACCCGCCAGCAATTGAAATGGATTTGGGAGGTGATGTCCTCAAGCTACGTCCGCGATACAGAAGCTTGGATAGAAATTAGCGCCGGAAATTCCCTCGTAATTAATGATAACTTAGCCCGACAAGCTAAAGGAGCAAAAGCCGCTAGTAGCAGAGCGATAACTAAAGGGCAAGGGCGGGATATTGGCGCTGAAATTAAACAGGAGGAATCTTTTGATGCCCAGCGCCGGCTTTACCAAGGAGCAGTACCCCTGAATACAGCCGTTGCCTTTTTAGTGTACAGAAACACTGCGGAAGAATTGAGTCAAGCCTGTAACGTACTCTCTAATAGTTTTGGAACTGCGAAAGTCATCCGCGAGCGGAACGTTGCCTGGGATATTTGGCTGCAATGCCTGCCCATTACTTGGAAATGGTTGCTGCATAGCGGTTCATTTTTGAGCGAGCGGCGTCTCACTCTCGACACTGAAACTGCCGCTGGAATTCTGCCGCTAACAGTTCCCCGCGATTTGGATAAAAAAGGAGTTGAATTTATTACCCATCGAGGCGGAAAGCCAATTTTTATTGACTTGTTCTACAGCCAAATTAGCCGCGCTTTAATTACTGGCGAATCTGGTTCAGGTAAGAGCGTTTTGGGTTGGCGTTTTGCCGTTGAAGCTCTGGCGAATAATATCCCTGTTGTCGGGATGGACATTAGCAGCGGGGGTAACAGTACATTCAAAACCGCGATCGAACTTTTGGGCGATCGAGGCGCATATTACGACATCAGTCAAGGATCTAGCAATTTAGTAGAACCGCCAGACCTCCGCAAGTTCGACAAAGCTGAAAGAGAGCGGCGGATGGAATCTTGGAAGGAATTTATCCGCAAAGCTGTGGTGGCGATCGCAATGGGCAAAATTCACAATCCCCATTTAGCCCAGCGGGTAGATTCAATTATCCTGCGAATGCTCGATATGTACCTCAGAGATCCCGAAATCATCGCTCGCTACAACAAGGCATTTGAAAAAGGTTGGCAATCTCCCGAATGGCAGCAAATACCAACTCTCCAAGACTTACTGAGGTTTTGTAGCAAAGAAAGGCTCAATCTTAAGTCCTTTGAAGAACTAGATAGGCTAGCCATCAATCAAATTCTCAGCCAAGGAAATGCTTTGCTAACATCCCGCTTAGGAAAAGCCATCGGTCAGCCCAGCACATTTTCCCCTGAACCGGCTGTTAAATTCTTCGCCCTATCGGGACTGTCTAACGAACAAGATGCCTATTTAATGGCAATTAACGCCCATGCTGCTTGCATCCGCAACGCTCTTTCTCACCCCAAAAGCTTATTTATTGGAGATGAATTGAGCGTGCTGCTTAAAAAAGATGGTTTTGCATCAGTTGTCGGCGAACTTTGCGCCACTGGCAGAAAAGATGGCATAGCTGTCTTGCTATTAAGCCAAGATTTTGATGCTATCTGCGAATGTTCGGCAGGAGCACAAATTCTGCAAAATATGGTCTACCGAATTACCGGCAGAATCACCAATTCTGGGGTAGCAGCCGCTCACAAATATTTAGGGTACGACCCGCAAATTATCAGTTCCAATGCCACAGAATCTTTTCTGCCAAGGGCTGCTGACCTCTACTCGTGCTGGCTGATTGAGAAAGGAGGAAGATTTTGGCGATCGCGATTCTACCCCGGAGAGATGATGTTGGCATCAATTGCTAACAACCAAAATGAAAAAGAAGCCCGAGATCGCATCATGGCTCAATATCCTCCTACCCTCAAAGGGCAGCTTCAAGGGCTAAAGCATTTCACCCAAGAATACATTGCAGCGGTGAAAGAAGGAAAAGGCTTCGACCACATTGGTCAAAATTTAGAAATTGCCACCATAGCTGGCAATGCTCAGCCAAAAGTAGCATCCGACGTTCGCAGTAACAAGTCTCAAGTTTTTGCAAAAATCCCCAAATAACTGCCATGAAATATCAACTTCAATTAATGCAGCAACCTGCTACAAAACTAGCAGCAGTTTCCCTGTTAGCCAGTTGGGAATTAATCGTTCAAGTCAGGCCAAGTTTAGCTCAAACAACTCCTCCTTTCGTACCCGGTACACAAGAAACGACTGTAAAAACTCCAGCCCCAAGCGTTTTCGTACCCGGTACACAAGAAGCGGCTGTGAAATCTCCAGCCCAAAACATTTTCGTGCCAAGTACACAAGAAACGACCGTGAAAACTTCAGCCCCAACTGCGGGAAGTTTCTTAGCTCCCATTGCAGATGTTTTCAAACAAGTCAACGATTTTATCGGCGACATCCAAGGGTTCGTGCAAAACGAGCTATTTGGCTCCTTAAACGAACTCCTTTCCTCTTCTCTCGGAGCTATCCAAATTCCTGATTTGAGCCAAGTCAGCAGCCAAATTATTAAAGCTCCAACATCCCAGACAGAAGGAACAAAACTATCAGATTTACTCGAAACTAAATCGAGCAAATTAGACGGCAAAGGTTCATATAACATCATGTCTGACTTAGACGCTCAAGCTCAGCGCAGCGCCGCTATCGGCATAGCTGACGGAGCAACCCTCAGCAAAGAAGCTCAAACCAACAGCTTCCAAGTGTTAGAAACCACTCGCCAAGATACCGAACAAAACATCCAATTGGGCGAAGAATCGCAGAGCCTCGACGTTACTCAACAAATTCTCCAAAACCTCTCGCAACAGACCGCATTGAGCGCACAAGTTCAAATGCGAAATTTACAGGAAGCTCAGCAAGCTCGCACAGATCGGGCCATTAATAACGTGCTGCTATCGCAAGCTGCTAAGGAAATATCCGCGCTCAATACGGGAGAGCGCCGAGGCAGCACTGCGTCTGGAAACCAAGCCAGCTATCAGGCGGGAATGTTGATGCTCCCCGGCGGCGGCTACTTGGGAAAACCGAGTGGCAGCAGCACAACCCCGATTTCAACTAACAGGTTTGTCGCTCCCAATTAATGCTCCTAGCAGTTAAATTGAATCCGCAATTCTTGGCCTAGTTTTTGTACCGAATAACCGACTTATAAAATACACAATTGAAGTTTTTGCGAGGGGAAAATGAAAGAATTTCTAGCACAATTTACACCACCGACGAGTGGTGCAGAAGGATCATCCTTGGACATAGTTAGCGAGTCAATTAACCTGGCTAAGACTACCTCAGAATCTTGGGACAAAGTTTGGATTAGCACGATTGACCCAATCGCTTCTGGGCTATGGGTCGGTCTAGTATCCCTCGGCATCACCCTAGCAGCCATCAGCATCCTGTTCTTAACTCTAAGCAGCGGGAAAGACATTATCGAAAAGCAGTCATGGTCAGAACTGGCAGCACTGTTCGTCTGGCCGCTCGTCATCATGCTGTTCCTCGGCGCTAACGGCAAATTGCTAGCCAATACCGTCATTTTTACTAGAAGTTTTGCCTACAGACAAGTCCAAAGTGTCCTAGAAGCGCAACTAGGAGAAATGACATTTAGGGACGCGATCGCCAATGTCACTATCAGCAATATCGGCCGCCAACAACTAGAAAATCTCTACGGTGAATGCCGAAATAAAGTCGGACAAGAACTGGTAACCTGCTGGAATTCCAAGCAAGAAGCTGCTCAGAAAATCGTTAGCGAAGCTGAAAGGCAAGCCGCCGGTTCTGCCCCTCTCCAAGCGCTGCGGGCTTTTGGTGAAACACTGTGGAATAATAGCTTGCTCGGTGCTGCTCAAGATGCCACGACTTTCATAACTGACCCCGGTTCAGTGTTTCGAGAAAAAGCAATACCGCTCGTCCGATTCATTCTTTATAGCATCCAGTGGGCGTTTGTCAACATCCTTGAAGCAGCCCTTTTACTAACAGCACTCTTTTCCCCAATCGCCATGGGACTGTCGCTACTTCCCTTGCAGGGTAGACCTATTTGGGCTTGGGCAACTGGATTTCTGAGCTTATTTGGTGTCCAACTTGGATACAACATCGTTGTCGGGCTAGCAGCCACCGTGCTAGTCAATTCTGGAGCCGAATTAGCCAGCGATGTCGCCTTCCTCTTTTTCATCAGCATTTTCGCACCCGGCTTAGCCCTATTAATCGCCGGCGGCGGCGGAATTGCCCTATACAACGGCATTGCTAGCAATGCTAAACAACTCGTTGATGTTTTGAGCAACGCCATAGGAGCAGCCGCTAATTTGGCGATGAACAAAGGATTTAAGTAATGTCACTAATTACCAAAAGATTTTATGAAGCTACAAAGATTTTCACAAACTGCATTGTTGCCAGAAGCTAAAAATCTACTGGCATTGTGCTTCCTCATCCTAACTGGAGTAAATATCCTCGCCCTAATTCTGCACCTCTTCGTCGCGTACCGAATCAACTCGGTAGCTGCTATGAAGACAACGCAAGTCCAGCTAATCAACGGTCAAACTTACTACGTAGCAGAACGAGATCGGTTTTTTCGGTATCCCTCAGTCATCCAAAATTTTGTCAAAAATTGGGCCGAGTTAACCTTCAACTGGGACAATAAAATACCAGGAACTAACGATACAGATTCAGGGATTAAAGTCAATTCCAAACGAGTTCCTACCAGCACTTATTTTGCTTCGTTACTCCTAGAACCCAATTTTGGCAAAGCTTCTCTCCCTGACATCGCTGAACTCGTCCCCAATAAAGTTTTTACGGGTCAATTGCGAGCAACTGTCATCATTTCTTTTTTATCCGAACCCAGAGAAGTCCGTCCCGGCGAATGGGAGATTGACATGATTGCCACTCGGTTGCTTGTCGATCGCACGTCAGGAATCGATCAAAGAATTCCTTTCAATCGCACTTTCCGAATCAAAGCAGTAGAAATCCAAACCCCGCCGCTAGGTAGCCAAGCCTCAGCTTTTGAACAAAAAGTTTATGAGCTTCGCTCGGCCGGCTTAGAAATCAACAAAATTACCGAATTTAAACCCAAATAATCGGATAAAAATCGAAATAATAGGAGATAAAAACATGAGTGAAAAAGAACTTCAAAATGGGCGCGAATTTGATGGCGAACCCGATGAAATTGAAGAAGTTTCCTACAATAGACCACCTAACAGCACAACTAGCCATCCTTTTAATGGCAACAATTCCTCTAATGAAGCCAATAACTTTTCCCACAGTTTTAATGGCAACAACTCCTCTAATGAAGCCAATAACTTTTCCCACAGTTCTAACAGTTTTCAGGCAGCTAACGCTCCTGATGGCGCTGGCAGCAATGGTAAAAAGACGTTCGGCTTGCGCTCAGTTGAGCCGTTGAGCCGTGAGGAGGAAAGAGAATTAGCTGGACATGACGGAGAAACCGATGAATTATTGACCTCTGAACACAGAATTAAACAGGACAACGAAGGAGCAGAAACTCATCCTGTTTCTGAGAAGCCCGAAGTTCGGACGTTTTCAGTATTAATGGGTACTGGCGCAGTTCTCGGCATCTTGGGATTCTTTTGGTTTGTCTTCTTTGCTCCTAAACCCGTCCGCCAACAGGCAAAAACGACAAACCCTAAACCTGCTCAAGTTTCTGAAGACGAGTCAGGAGAACTAAAAAGCCGACTGGCTTTTCAAGATCAGCAGCGGGCGCTGGAAGTTCAGCCTCCTGAACCTAAAAATCGATCGACCCCTGCTCCCAAACCGACACCTGCACCAAAACCTGTACCAGCCGCTAGAAGGTCTCAAACCCCGAGGCCGGTTCAAAACTTTAATCCGCCACCAAGGACGGTACAGACCATTCCTCCTCCACAGCCGCCATTACCGCGCCCTGCACAGCAGCCTGCACCGCCCCCGCCTCGCCCTCGTCCGACGCCATTACCGCGCCCTGTGCCGCCACCCGCACTGCTGGCACTTCGACCTGCGCCACCACCCCCGTCGCCCTCACCAGAAAAAGTAGATCCTTACGAGCGCTGGGCGCAATTAGCTTCTCTGGGGCAAAGCAGAAGTCAAGCAGTTAAAGAGCTAAATGCTGGAGGTATTTCTGCTAGTTCCCCAACTTTAGATCGCGTGATCGCGCCGGGGATGACAGCGGCAAGCTACCCTGCCGTGCCGCCAGCAATGCCAGTACCGGCACCGCCCCCCAGTGCAGTAGCAATTGCGCCTACAGCAGCACAGGCACCGCCCCCCAGTGCAGTAGCAATTGCACCGGTACCATTGCCCCAACAGCAGCCGGTGCCGCCGATTTCTCAAAACCCGCAGCCAGTGCTAGTCAGTTCGCCAAAAAGCCCACAATCGGCTGCACCAATGAAACAGGGAGAGATACCCGCGATCGCAATTGGAGATCCTGGCTCGACTGTAAACACCAAGGTCATGAGCCCTGGAGAAGCTGGAATCCTCAACCGCACGACCGCCGGCGAAAACACTGAAGGCAATACAGCAATGAGAGAGATAGCCATCGGGTCATCTGCTCAAGCCCAGGTAATCGTACCGATGATTTGGGACGAAGCAGGCCAAAGCCCGACAGCCGGAAGGTTTGCCGTCCAATTGACCGAGGACGTGATAGCAACTGACGGGGCGATCGCCTTGCCGTCCGGCACCGTCTTAATTACTCAAGTAGAAAATGTCACGCGCGGAAATCGCCTGGTTTCTCAAAGCGTGGTGGCGCTTGTTTACCCCGATTCTGCTGGCCGCATCCAACAAGTACCCATTCCTCCCGGATACTTAATCGTTCGCGGAATCGATAACCAACCTCTCATTGCCGACAGTTTATTTGACAGAGGTTCTGAAATAGCCAAGGCTGATATTTTAGTAGGAATTCTCGGTAGCTTAGGGCGGGTAGGAGAAATAATTAATCGACCAGCCCAAGAAACTTTCAGCCAGCAGAGCGGTTTTTTTGGAAGTACGGCTGTTAAAACAACAACCTCGTCTGAACCTAACATTTTAGCAGCCGCTTTAGAGGGATTCTTTACACCTACTGCCCAACGGCTGCGAGAAAGATCGGATCGCAACGCGCAAGAACTTTTGAAGCGAGGCAACGTGGCGATCGTACCAGAAGGAACTCAAGTTTCAGTATTTGTCAATGCCTTTGTCACAGTGCAAAGATAACGGAGGTAAAATAACCATGAACAAACTCACTCGAAAAATTCGTTTGGCTTTACTTTCTCCTGCCTTAATAATTGCCACTGTATTCAGTACAGTTAATATTGGGCAAGCTCAAACATCAGCGCTAAAAATTGTCGGAAGAGATGCAGCAATCAATACAACTACCAACCTTCAAGTATGGTCTGGCCGTTCCAGCGTTATTGATTTTAGCCAGACTGGTGAAGTCATTATTTACATCCGGTTAGCAGATCCCTCCAGGGCCGTCTTTAACACTGATGCTGAATTAAAAACTAACCAAGCTAAAACCATATTTGTCCAACCGATTCAACCCTTACACTTCCCTGGCGCTACAACAGCCAACATTACTAACCTGTTCGTTAAAACTCGCTCTCCAGAAGGAATTGAACGCCTTTATACCTTTAATGTCGTTCACCAGAATGGGCAACCTACTAATAATGGTATTGCCATCTCTACGATAGTGCCTGGGCAGGAACCCAGCGTAACTTTAGCAGACAATCGAACGGCGGCACTCAGCGACATCGAACGGGGATTAGACCTTGCCATCCTTCGAGGCTACACGCCTCCCAATGACCCCGTTGTCTTCAAAGTTCGAGAGTTCATCGCTCTAGCTCGAAATGGCACAGCTATTGCTAAAGCTGCTGAAAAAACTAATCTATCAATGTCTGTTGTTATTTCACTAGGACAGCTAGGAATTAGTCGTGAATTATTGTTTGGAACACCACAAACACCTTCTCCTTCTCTTCCCTCCAACTCGAATTTTTTAAACTCAAATCCACGTAAACCTTAGTAATCTACGCACGATCAATGTACCCTCTTTAGCATTGTCCATTGGCATTCGTCTTTCAACATCGAAACTGTGCTGTATAACTTCTGGTTTATTAAAGATTTCGTAAGCTAGAGGTATATCTGCATATCGATCGATTGTATTGCAAATCTTCAATCAGATTATCAACCCATCCCTGATAAGAGATGTATGGCACCTTAAAAACAGGTCTTAACTCTTCCCAATCCTCCACTTGAAAAAGATAGGGCGCTAACTGTTCTAAGTAGGAACGACCGAACTGAAATTCCATGTCTAGATTCCGAATCTTCGACAGTAATTTCTCTGAAATGGAAATTTTTTCAAAGATATCTAATTCTGAAATACCCTTAACTGCCATGCTGTCTATTAACAAGACATAAAGCCTTTTGCGGGATGTTATATCCGGTAATAAATCAGCTTTAATACGCTGTAAAAATAAGTCGCGCTTCTGAATTTGTTCGGCAGTTAGCGTAGCATTGAAATATTGAATAAATGGATCTTTTTCTCTTGTTAAGACGCTTTCCGATACTTCTGCTGTCGTGCTTTTTTTTTACGAGTGATCGCCTCATAGGGATCTTCATCCCCTTCCGCATATTGCATCAACTCTGTCATAGACCAACCGATCGCATAGGCAAACTGGACTAACTTTTGCAATCTGGGATCGGCTTTGCCCTCGCTCCAGTTCACCAGCGTGTTGAATGAAACTCCTGTAATCCTTCCTAGTTCCCTAGAACTACCAACGCGCTCATCCTCCACCAACGCCTCTATTAACTGACCGAGACGTTTCTGGATTCCACTATCGAGTGCTAAATTTTCCTCTACTTTCGTTGACATTCCTGTTTTCTACTAGCTAAGGAGTTACCGCAGGCATAATTGTATCGCCTGTATTATACCAGAATAACTCGTTTTACAGTCAATAGTATGATTCGCCTAACTTAATCTAAGCTCCAATTGCTAGCCTTAGACGGGATAATGATAGCCACTAATACTTTGACCAAAAACGTAACAATTCTTTACTTGCTCAAAGTTATACTCGGCTATATACTGGTTAAATGATAAATACTTTTATCAAACTCTCAAAAAATTTTGCCTCACCCTAATCCTAGTCTGAATCGCAAGTGAGGCAGTTCAACCATTGGAAGAGATACAGTTGTACAGAAAAACAACCTTAGAATCCCCATTCTGATTTTTTTCTGAACTGGACTCTTCCCAGACATTAAACACCGGCGGCTGTTTGACAGCGATCGCCACCGGAGCTACTGAAGTTGTCATCTGACGAGAGAGTTAACTGCCAGATCGGGCAGACTCTTGATTGTGCTTCCATCGGCCGGACTTAACCGACTCTTGATGGCGGTACATCACATCTATCGGCCGAATTGTTGGAGCCGACTCTTGATGATGGTACATCTCTGGCCGACTTGTTAGAGCCAGCTTTTGATGATGGTACATCTCTGGCCGACTTGTTAAAGCTGCCTTGATGGTTTTTCCATATTAAACCATTAGAAGCACTGAATCAATAGGTATGTCTTAGAATTTCTAGTATTTAAGACATTTGCTGCTCCAACATTCGGCTTCCTCTACCCTTTGGAATAGGAGCCAAAATGCACTACAACGACCTAAGCACCCGCCTGTACCAGGGCTTGTCGCGGATTCCTCAAGACTGGCAACTCTGCCTGCTCGACGGCAGGAAAGTCCCTCAAGGCACGGGCTGGCAGCAAAAGCCACTGACTCCCGCCCAAATGAAAGAAGCCGTAACCAACGGCTGGACGGTAGACAAAGCCGATGGCAATCAATACCGCTGCTACCCCAAAGGCTACGGACTGATCGCCGGTACGCCAATTGCCGCCAACGGCGCTGCTTACGTAGTCATTAGGGCAATCAAAGACTGGCAAAAGCAAAAGAACTCAGAAACCGCGAAGACGGAGGAGAGTTGATAGCGATCGCTGACATTTACCCCCAGCCCTGCCACCGCCGCTACTGGGTGAGCGATCGCAACGGCCCCACAGAAGAGCGATTTACTTCGTAATGCGAGAAAGCTTTGTAATTAGCAAGCCCATCAACCTGACAAGCACGATGGACCGACCATAACAGGTGGAGACAGATCGCCCCCATGTCTGGCAAGAAAATCTGCAATAATCAAAGCCAAGAGGTTAATGTAGACTCTAATAACCTTAGCAACAGCCCCAACACCGAGCCAAAGCAATCGCAACGGTCACATAAGTCATCTACAGAACCCCGCCTCTGCCAAAGAAAATTCTACGAAGAATGCCCCAGTAGTGCAATCACAGATACAATCTATACGGCTGGAGTCACTGGTATGGATTTCTGGGAAATAAGCGAAACCAGTTTGAATGGTCGAAAAGATTTTTCCAAAGGTCGAGTGGAATTGCAAATCCGCGATCGTTTCGACCTAACAGACTTTGCTGAAATTGCCTATCAAGCCAAGGAAATTATCGCCCAGAACTTCGGAGAAGAAACCCTCAAACTGCACTATGCACTGGCAATGATTGCCTTCCGCAAGCCCGAAGTCGGGAGAGAGCAAATTACAGTATCAGCATCTAAACTCCTAGCTGACTTTGGTGAGAATAACAAAAAGAAACACTACATCCCAAAAGCCGAACGAGACGCCAATAGCCAGCCATCCCGATACCTTTCTAAAGAAGAAAAACTAAGAGCTTTAGCCTATCATGGATATCTGCTAAAACGATTAGAAGTTTCCGTTAAAGCTTGGCGGATACGCAATAAAATATTTACTATTGAACACTCCAATCTCTGGGAGATTTTTCAAATTACCGAGGTGTTTCATCAAGAAAAAAACACCTTGATCGATATTGAAATCACTTATCGCCCTGGCAAATGGTTTGACAAATTTGCAGGTCACGAATACTTGCGGGAATTTGGCTACATTACCAGCGAGGCGCTAAAACTAGATTATTACCAGGAAAAAATGGCTCTCAGACTGGCTTATTTTGCCCTATTTGCCCTGCAACAGCACAAAAGCGGTCGGTATCAAATAGAAACACTGCTGACGCGAATCGGGTATAAGAACGACATAGAGACAGCCAAGAGAAACGGAGTTACTGCCTCGAATTTAAAGCGCAGCTTCGATCGAGGGCTAAAAACACTGGGAAATTTTGAATACCCCTACCTCTTTGACTACGAGTCCGATGTCCCTGACTGGGCGTATCCAAACAGCCAAGTTAAAAAGCCCAATCACTGGTTTGAAACCTGGCTACAACTTAACGGGACTTTACGCCAGCCAGAAGCGCTACCCAAACACCCACAACAACCCGAACCAAAACCAGAGCAACCGCAACCGCCCAAAAGACCCGCCCACAAGCAGAAGTCAGCTCAGCCAGCAGCCAACCTAACCGAACCCATAGCTTTTGGTCAATGGGTGAGAGAAGCTCGGAAAACTATGGAAGAAAGCCTGAGAACAATGGCAAAAGAGCTGGGTATCTCAGCATCCCAGCTATCTCAGATTGAGAACGGCTGCTATCCACATACCATCAAGCCCAGCCTGAAAACCAAGATAATTCGTCACCTTGGCTTAAATGAGTAACTAGCCAACCAAAAAGCATCTTGCATCCAGCGGAAAGACTCCCAATTCAGGGGGTCTTTTTAGCTTTTTGAGCAGCAGAGTGTTTAAACCGCTAAACACCTAAAAAATTGGCAAATTTGCTTGAATCTATTATCTGACAATGGTTTCAGCGCCTAAACACTTTGGGGGTATTCGGAAAAGTTTAGGGGGTATTCGGAAAAGTTTAGGGGGTATTCGGAAAAGTTGTAAATTTGAAACCTTTGTCCTGTATAGCTTTCAGCGCCTAAAAATCTCCTGAGTAGTTTGAGTAGTTTAACGGAGTGTCACTAACCACAGCAGCCGAGTCAGACAGGCTAAGGATTGATTTCAAATTCTGCCCAATATAAAACGTGACGAGAGAAATTTATCTGAGGTGCTGGAAGCATTGCCGTCAAACCAAACGCACGGGAATTGCCCGCAGCCTTGCTGACATCAGAGAAACACCCCTACCCCTACGAAAAGCCCCCTCAACCCCGCCTAACCGCTTCCGGCTGCCCCGACCTTCCACCAACACCGGAGGTGTGCTGTGAACGCGCCCATCTCCCCACTGTCCGAATGGCTGGCTTCGGCCATAGACCCCGACCTCATCGCCCTTAACATCCAAACCCTCTCAGACGACACCCCGTACCAATACCTCCTCTACGAAATCAACGCCGCCTCCGGCAGAGTCCACCCCGACGCACAATGGCGGTGGGCCAGAAAGCACTACAGCCACATCGAACACGGTGGCTGGTGGTGCTCGGGCCTTGACCCCCTCAACAACTGGCAGCCCATGTACTGGGGCTGCTTCAAACCCGATCGGCCCCGAAATACCTTTGACCCCAAAGGCAAAATCAAACCCGTCAAATACGAACACCCCCCCAAAACCCCCACCAAAGCCTTCTTCCTGCAAGTCCCAGACCACATCTGGGCAAAAGTCGCAGCCCGCTACGGTGTCCCCATCTACCCAGAGGATTTGGGAGAGGGGGGGAGGGGGAGAGGGGGAGCTCTTGAGCTCTTGAGAGGGGGAGCGGGGGAGATGGAGGACGAAAATCTCCCCTCTGCCCAAGAGCCCAAGAGCTCAAGAGCTCAAGAGCCCAAGAGCTCAAGAGCCCCTAGCCCCTGCTGCCCCCCCGCCCCTCTGCCCAAGAGCTCAAGAGCTCCCTCATCCCCGAACCAGCCTCAGTTCTGGCAATGGGTATGGGACAACAACATCCCGGTCATCATCGTTGAAGGCGCAAAAAAAGCCGGATGCCTACTCACACTGGGTTACGCCGCCATCGCCCTCCCCGGTGTCACCGGCGGTGTCAGAACCAAAACCCCGCAAGGGGAAAAATGCGACCCCTACCTCATCCCCGAACTCCAACACTTCGCCACAGAGGAACGCTCCATCTACATCTGCTTTGACCGTGACAGCAAACGCCAAACCGTCCAGAACGTCAACCGGGAAATTGGCAAACTCGGCCGCCTTTTCACTGCCGCCAAATGCTCCGTCAAAGTCATCAACCTGCCAGGGCCAGAAAAAGGCGTTGACGATTTCGTGGTATCCCAAGGCGAGGATGCCTTCAGCGCCCTCAAAAATGAAGCGCAAGGCTTCCAATTCTGGCTTGATAGGGAATCATGGCTTTTAACCTATCCCGCCTCTTTAAAGCTAAATTCTCGCTATCTGGGAAAACTCCCCTATCCAGAGTCCGGGTTAGCCTGCATCAAAGCCCCCAAAGGCACCGGCAAAACCCAAGCCTTGACTAACTTAGTCTCACAATCCCTTTCCACAGGCGATCGCCGCGTGCTGATAATTACCCACAGGATTCAACTGGGTAGGGCGATCTGTGCCAGCTTAGGAATCAACTACATCGACGAAACTAGGGACTCAGCCGAGGGTAAACTGTTCGGATACGGCTTGTGCATAGACAGCCTCCACCCCCTCTCTCAAGCAAAATTTAATCCTGAAGACTGGTTCGGTGCGATCGTCATCATCGATGAGTGCGAACAAGTCATCTGGCACGCCTTAAACAGTTCAACTTGCCGCGAAAACCGAGTCGCCATCTTGCAAACTCTGCAAGAACTCATCCACAATGTCTTGACAAGTGGAGGCTTAGTTGTTGCCCAAGATGCAGATTTATCGGATTACAGCATTGACTACTTAATAGCGATAGCAGGTATCCCTATTTCGCCTTGGGTTGTTGTTAACGAGTGGCGACCAAAACGAGGGCGAGATGTGACTTTTTTTGCCACTTCTAATCCGGCTTCGCTGTATGTGCAGATGGAGCAAATTCTGTCTCAAGAAGTCACTTGTTGTGACATTGAAAGCCGTGCCGAATGCTGTCCTATAAGCTTAAACTGTGCCGAATTTGGTGGTAAAACTCCTGCTGAATGTAGTTCTGAAAGCCATGTCAAATGTTCTCCTGTAATCCGGGGTGAAGATGAGTTAAAAAGCCGTGCCAATTTTTGTCCTATAACCTGTGCTGAATATGGCTTTAACACTCGTGCCAAATGCTCTCCTATAACCTGTACTAAATATGACTCTAAAAGCCCTACTGAATATTGTCAGAAAACCTCAGATCGATATCCTGTAAACTGCGCTAAATATGACAGTGAAATCTGTGCTAAATATGGTCAAAAAAACTCAGATCGATATCCTGTAAACTGCGCTAAATATGACAGTGAAATCTGTGCTAAATGTGGTCAAAAAACCTCTGGTGAATGTCCTGTAAAACCTGCTGAATGTGACTGTAAAAGCCATCCTGAATATTATCAGAAAACCTCTGGTGAATGTCCTATTGTAAAATGCGCTGAATGTGACTGTAAAAGCCATCCTGAATATTATCAGAAAACCTCTGGTGAATGTCCTATTGTAAAATTCACTGAATGTGACTCTAAATGCTTTGCTAAATATGTTTCGGAAAACCCTAGTGAATATGACTGTAAAAACCCTGCTAAGTGTGATTGTGAAACAACCGCAAAATGTAGCCCAATAAATTTTACTGAATGTAACTTAAAAAAACCTACTGAATCTCACCCTATAGAGCGATATCGACCGCGCATTATGGTTGTAGAAGACTCACAAAAAGTTACAGGAAATTGGTCTTGCCGCAACCTTGAAACCCAACTGCAAAAACGCTTTCCTCATCAGCGAATTCTCAGGATTGATAGCGAATCAGTATCAGAGCCCAATCATCCCGCTTACGGTTGCATTGACCAACTAAATAGGCTCATACAAAACTATGATATCATCATCGCTAGTCCCACAATTGGCACAGGAGTTAGCATTGACCTTCGCCATCATTTTACAGCGGTTTTCGGCATTTTTAAAGGAGCAATTGCTGTCAATGACGCTTTGCAAGCACTAGCGCGAGTTCGAGATGAAACTGTGCCTTGGTTTGTCTGGACTGCGCCCTTTGGTGTGGGCAAAATTGGCAATGGCAGTTCGAGTTACCAAGCAATTCTCAAATCTCAAAAAAAAGTCATCACAACCAATCTCAAATTGTTGCAAGGCGTGGATTTTGACATTGATGAAGCTTACGACCCAATTCACTTGCGGACTTGGGCTAAAATGGGGGCGAGAATTAATGCTGGGATGTGGAACTACAGGGAGGCAATTTGGGAAGCTTTAAAAGCTGAAGGGCATTCTGTTTCGCTCTGTCGAGAGAATCAATTACAACAAGAACTCAAAGTTTTGCTGTTACGACAGCTTGCAGCAAACAATGCTCAAAATTGGGATTTATTGGAAGAACTAGAGTCGCAAGACCGCAAATTAAAGTCGGAGTTAGATAGCCGGGAAACAGTAGCAGCTTGCATCCGTGCAGAAGCGACATCTATTAAGGAAGAGAATAAAATGTTAGAAGCGCAGGCTGTTAATAATGCTGATGACATTACTCTTTCTAAATACTTAGAATTGAAGGACAAACGGGCTAAGACTCGTGATGAACTAAACCAGCAGCGCAAGTATCAATTACAAGAGACTTATGGAGTGTCCATCACACCTGAACTTAAGTTGAAGGATGATGCTGGCTGGCTGCCTCAAATTCGCTTACATTACTATTTAATTTATGACCCGGAGTTGGTCAGATTTCGAGATAAAAATCACTTGGCGGGGCATCTGGAAAGGGGGCAAGGAAAGGTGTGTCCTCAAGATTTGCGTTTGCTGACGGCAAGTGTGGAAGCTTTGAAGGCGTTGGGAATAAAGTCGTTGTTTAATGTTAATCGAGAGTACCGAGGGACTGACGCGGATGTGATAGCTTTTGCGGAACAAGTGAAGCAGTGCAGTGTTGATATTAAGGATTTTCTGGGTATTAGTATCCATCCTGATGCTAAGCCGATGGAGGTGGTGCAGTATATTTTAAGGGGTAAGCTGGGCTTTACTTTGCGGCGAGTGCGTCAAGAAAGGTCGGAGGAACGAGATGCTAAAGGTCGGCGATCGCGCATTAGGGTTTACCAGTTTGAGTTTCCCCAGGATGGCAGGGAGGCGATTTTTGAGGTTTGGCAGCAGCGGGATAAAGAGGCCGTGTCGGCGGAAGGTGCACGAGAGTGTTTAGAAGGGGTTTCTAGTGGCACAGGGTCGGATAATAATATAGAGATATCAAAGGGTGTGTTTTCTCAGGATTTGCCTCAACAAAATAATGAGGTGGAAACTGTTGGCACAGGGTCGGATAATAATATAGGGATATCTGAGGTTGTGCCGCCTCTTGGTTTTCCTCAACAAAATAATGAGGTGGGAACTGTCGGCACAGGGTCGGATAATAATATAGGGATGTCAGAGGGTGTGTTTTCTCAGGATTTGCCTCAACAAAATAATGAGGTGGGAACTGCTGGCACAGGGTCGGATAATAATATAGAGATATCAGAGGGTGTGTCGCCTCTGGATGAGGAATGGGCTCACACTACTCAAGTGTTTGGAGTGGAAGCTGCACCCGCAGAGACATTAACAACAGAAGGGATGGGAGTTGCAGCTTCATATCAGGCGATAGAGCCCGAAACTCATGCTATTCCCACTTATGAGACAAAAGTACCCCAAATAGCACCGTCTGAGCTGAAAGTTGGCTCGGTGGTGAGGTTCTGCGGTGAAGTTCAGAAATATGTCGTTAGAGCTGTTGCAGGGGCTCAGGTAATGGTGAAATCCCTGTTTTCGGGGCAATTCGTCCATACTTACGCACACCGCTTAGAGCTTGCAGAAGGGGGGACAGGATGAGTTATTTATGGCGCTCGCGATTGATGCTCAGTATTTATTCAGGAGTTGCCTGCTGCTCAACATACTTTTTAAGTTGCTCATTCGGTAATTGTCACTTCACCCATAACGAAAGCAGTAGCCACTTTATCCTTCCAGCAAGCTACTGCTTTTGTATACGTAAGTTATGCGCTTGCTCCCTCTATAGCAGCGGTACGAAGTTCTAAGCATTGCAGGCATTATTAGTGCAATTTTAGGGTTCCATCTAGCGTGCCAAGTTAGGGGTGAAATGACAGTAATGTCCGATTAATTTTTGATTAACTTTTATCTCCGCGCCTACCGTCGCGGAGTGGAAGACAGCTGAACTAACAATTCCCGCACCCGGCCTACAAACAAAGCGAGCTACTGAAACCACTTTCCGCAGAGAGTGCTAATTGTGGCGACTGAACGCTCACTCGCCACTGTCCCCTCGCATTGGCGCCCGTCACGCGCGAGGCGATCGCAAAGAAAGAAAACACAACTTTTCGCTTTCCTGAAACCGCTTAGATCCTCGTACAGCAGGTCGGAGCCTTTGAATTAATTATCAGAGGAGGTGTATTTCTCCTCAGTTAATCATCCAAAAGGCTGAAGTTAATTATTCGTTTTTTCAGCCCGTGTAGCCATGCTGCACCATGTTGTCAACTGTTGCAATCTAAAAAAGGTTAGCAATGCTTACCGCGAAAATTTTGATTTGGAGTTTTCTGTTAATATGACTATCCAAACTATCAACGATGTACTATTTCCCCCTTTCCTTTTTACCACTCTCTTTTGCTTAGCCTCAGTATTCCTGCACAAACCTGAAGCAGCCCAAGAAGAACTCACAGACAATCGAACCCAAGTAAATGTGTCAACAGTCGCAACACCATCCGATGGTATTGGCAGTGCCGTAAATGGATCAACAATTGAAATTGAGAAACCAGCCAGATCCCATCACACTCGCCATCAGACCACAGGCAAAAAAACACCGAACAAACCAGCAAAACCAATTGATTTTGCCGCACATTCAGGCGCAAGCACAACCTCAGTTCCTGCCGTTAATACTTCACTAATTTCACTTAGGCAAGCTCGCAAAATTGCTAGCGCCATCAAAGCTGCTGCGCCAGAACTGGGGTTCAAGCAAAAAGTTAACGGCTCTGATTCCTCTATTGAATGGTTGCAGGCTCAAATCAAAAATCGGCTGGAAAATTCTCCCCTAATTGTGATGCCTATCATCCTCAAGCTTGCTCCCAAAGCGGTGATTGCAAATACTCTAGCATCTGCTACTTCCGAACTAGGTGAAAGTGCGCGTTCAGTGTCCTAACAGCGAACGAAAAGTTTCTCAACCAACCAGCGTACTCGTTTACCCTCCGAAACTTATAACAATGCCCAAGCCTTACGAAGGCTTGGGCATTTCTTTTGACCTGAATAAGCGATTTTCCAATAAAATCCTAATTTTTTATTAAAGGGGAACCAAACTAGCAAAACAACTTGCAAAGTGAATCAAAAAATAGTATAATCAAATTATTACAAGCGCCACTTATATTTGAGCGTACTGTTATGGCGGCACTTAAACCTGTTACCTTCCTAGACCTCATAGATGCGATCGCCACCTTGCCAATTATCAACTTTCCTGAGAATTTAAGTCAGTTGAGTAGCAATAAAAGCCAATCTAACTGCAATAAAGGACGCGGGCTCCGGCATCCTCGGCGCAGCGCCCCGCAAGTGGCCCATCAAGCGATAAAAGCTTGGAGGCAGACTTGACGAAAGGACACTTTCGTCCAATAATAAGGGAGCTTCCATTTTGGAGGGCTGCGCCGTGAAGGTTCAAGGCAACGGGCGTGCTAAGATTTTGACGCCCGCCGAAATATCTAGGCTGTTCGACCGGGGTTTTGTTACAGCAAGGGATAGGCTTTTGTTTGCTGTGACTTTTTATTGTGCCTGTCGTATTTCAGAGGCGTTAGCTTTAACAACTCAGGACATTGTTGGCGGTGTGGTGACGCTGCGGAAAGCGACAACTAAGGGCAAGTCAGCAACGCGAACGCTGCCGCTACATCCCATGTTGGCTAAGTTTTTATTGGCTTACAATCCAGATGCGGGTTTTTTGTTTCCTGGGCGAGAGGGTACGAAGCCTTTGACACGCTCTCAGGCCGACTTGATTTTTAAAGAAGCTTGCAAGCGGGTAAGAATTAAGGGAGCTTCCACACATTCGATGAGGCGGACAGCACTCACGAATTTGAGCAATGCTGGGGTGCCACTGCGGGTAATTATGGAGATATCAGGTCACAAAAATTTGTCGAGCCTCCAGCGCTATTTAGAAGTGCAGCCGGAACAGCTTGTCAAGGCACTCGGGATTCTGAAGTGAAGCTATCGCGACTTTGGTTCGCCAGATTGTTTCAACAGTTGAAGGGCTCTCCCGTAAGTCTTCTTTGAATTCAGGCGCAAGGCTCGCGATGGCTACCCATTTCTTCCCGGATGTATTTTAGCTAAAACAAAGGCAACTGCTATCCGCGACAATCCTGACTGGTTTGAGCCGCCTGCTCAAGAGTGAGGTGTGAATAAGCTTTCCTGACTCTTGAGTTGTAATTGACGTAATCCCCATAACTCCATAAAAACTATCTTACGGAACCAGTCAAAGGGCAGATAGATATATACTTACTGCTGCAAATGCTAGGAAATGCCCCAATCATTAAAAATGACTCCACCCATCAACAAGCCGAAGGTACTTATCAGTGCGACACCAGCAGTAAATACACCGGAATCCTGATTGTCATTACACCCACAAACCGCCAATATTTACCCCTTAAAAGTTAGATATTTGGGGTAATTTTGATTGGTAGCGACTACTATATCACTAAAAAAAAGCTCAAAGAATTAAGCTATTTTCGGGCGAAAAGCCCTTGTCAAAATCTAGGGATATTCACTGATAGTCAGAAGATTGAACTGACAAATTTATCAGTACAAGACAGGTTTGGCCTTGTCAAAGAGCGGCAGCCCTGTCACGCGCGCGTGAAGAAGGCTCTCAAACACCTTCCATTTGTTTGACGATGTTAGCGCAGCCGTCCAAGAGGATCGCTCGATCTGATTTTTTTCAACCGCTCACGACAATAAATCTTGTTTCCGATCGATCGCGAACACCTAGGATGACGTAAATACGTCGTTAGCGCAGCCGTTCAAGAGGATCGCACTCAGCCAGCGGGCTGGTCAAAGAGCGGCTATCGCCGCTATTGGGAGTGACCTGCTCATTTAAGTTTCATCCATTCTTAACAATAGCGAACGCATTCACCTAGGAAAGCCTTCATCACGGGCGATCGCCCTCAAAAAAGCCAGTTAGCTGTTAAGAATTAGGATTGACTTCTATTTCAGTTAGGAATGAAAAATCAATAACTTGCACAATTAAACCTCAGAAGCCTTGATCCAAGGTAAACTATTGCTCTATTAGTCACCTTATTTATTTTTCATTCCTTAACTGGCTCCCTTTCAATTAACCACACAAAATTCAAAGAGGGATGCTATCTCGCCATGAACGGACAAAACTTGAATTTACTGCCAGTACCACTACCGCCCATGCTGCCAGAAATGGTGGGTATCGTTGGTGATTCCCGATACTTCGCCATGTTTTATATGGGCAGCAAAGCTACTTGGACTGATGGTAGAGGGTTAGGGACTTTCAGTTACTATGCCGTGTACGAGCCACTTACTGAACATCCCGCTCTTGCCCTCGATCTGGAACCATACCACCTCGGTTCAGATGATGAATTTCCCACCCATGCAATTGTGTGCGATCGCTTGGAAGAAAAGATGTATGTCGGAGATTACCCTGAAGTAGAGAAATTTCTCAACATCCAGCACCCACCGCTGCCCACACTGTCACCAGAAGAAGTTGAACAGCAACGGCAAAGGATTGAGGAAGAACTGGCAAACTTTGACATTTCCACGTTCCAGAAGTTGGGGATGTTTGAGTTGTTGGCAGGGCACAATCAACAACAAAAGCAGGAGCTAGTGGAATTGGCGCATTGGCTTGACCAACAAGTAACTGAAGATTTGCTCCGGCGATACGTCGAAGTTGCTAATAAAGGTAACTGGACAGCGATTTCTGTACTGCAAAACTTTTTGCACAGATGGGGAAACTGCTGAAGATTGGCAAGCACGAGTTCAATTAGCTTGTGAAGTTATCGAATTGATTTCAGTTGATTGATTTAGGGGAATATCGCGCCACAATTTATTTATCAAGAAATTGGCCTGAAAACCTGTCAAAAAAAGTCAGGTGCAATCGATTCACAGCTATGAACTTATGTCAATCTTAAAAGGAAGTCGAGATTTGATTTCGGCGCTGCCGCTAAGAGATTTGAAGGGGATGCCACCTTCAATCGAATTGCCTGCTAATTTTGCCAAAATTCACACGCCGCGCTTTGAGTGCGGGGAGATGGTGCGCTGGACGGGTGTTGGCGAAGAAGCTGATTGGGGGATAGTTATTGGCAAATTTTACAACTGCGAACCGCGCCGGTACTGTTGGATGTGGTGCTACATAATTTGGCTGGCTGCTAATTCCAAGAGCGCAGCTTGGTGTCAGTTTGATACGGCGTGGGAGGAAGATTTGGAGGGGTTTGAGGATGAAAAAGCCGCAGACTTTGACAGATAGAGAGCGCAATTTAATTGCAGCTTACAGCCAATGCCAATTGGGAATGACGCCGAAGCAGTTTTATGGCAAGTGGGCGGTGAGTTACGAGGAAATCGCTTTTATTTGTTCCCGTTCTAATTCTACAGTGCGGGGTTGGTTTAAAAAGGGAAAAAATCGAAGATTTCCTACTCCTGTCGATTTGCGTCATCTGGCAGTAATGGACTTTCTGCTGGAACATTTTGAGGAAATTCCAGAGGCACTGGCAACCTTGCTATGTCGGCTTTCTGAAGATAATAGCGTGCATTAGTAGTGGCGCGTCTGCTTGAAATTAGTGCATTGAACAATTGCCCGTGTTTTCTCAAATTGATAAACTTCAAAGCGTTTCACGGAGGCCCAGCACCCGTTATGAATCAAAGAAACTCTTTCTCCCCAGCTCCCCCTCTCCCCAGCTCCCCCTCTCCCCCTCTCCCCTTCTCCCCTTCTCCCCTGCGAGTTTCTGAGGAGATTTCTAATGCCTCATTTCCAAATAGACGCGCCACTATTGTTTTTGATTTTATATACATCAAGCCTTTTCAGCATCAAAAAATAATTTGAGCGGGTTTCAGCACAAATATAGTCAATTGTCAATATCACCGTGACCTGTCTTCGACAATATTGTTTCAATTAAGGTAATGGCAGGTAATCAAACACAAACACAATTTGTTACTGTTATCAGGAGGTTAAAATGACCTATTTTGAGAAGTTGCACCCGTGGTGCTTAATTCGCTTACTTCCTAATTGCCAGCGTATTGTTGTGGCGCGATTTCGCAAGAGAAACGATGCAGATGAGCATCTGCGGGTTTTGCAACGGTTGGTTAAACATCGCACATTTGTGATTATTTTTGATAGTCAAGAACAGCCAGTTTTGCCTCAAGATTGATGGGCCCAGCTTATTTTGAAGTCGAATTAGTCAAAGTACCTGCATTAGATTAATAACTCCGCTTCTCCACAATTTCTCCTAGTTATCAATCCAACTGATAACTGGGAGAGTTTTTGATGGGTGCATAAGTCCTAACTATGTAAAATTTGAGTGGCAGTCAAATCAACAGAACAAATTCTACAAGACTTACGCCCCAAGTGTTTAGATACAGTATAGCCTTTCTCAGATAGATGAGGTACACTCCCGTAATGGGTAAGGTGCTTATGGCTAACCCTACATATAGAGGTTATGCGTAAGTCCTGTTATAGTTATTCTTATCGTCTCCATCAATTAATTATTGTGTAAATTTCAGCTAGCGCTGATTAGTGTTTGAAAAATAGTGGAAGAAACCAACCCTATGATTCAAACACTGGTAAAACCGAATTTTCAATTAACTTCTCAACAAAACAACGCCCTCCAACTCCTCGAACAATTTGTAGCAAGTTCTAAACGGGTATTCGGGCTATTTGGATATGCAGGTACGGGAAAATCAACCCTTGTCAACCTGGTAGCAGAACAATTAGTCAGCGCCGGAAAGAGAGTCGCTTTCACCGCTCCCACCAATAAAGCTGTAGGCGTATTGCGGCGGATGGCTGCTGAAAAAGGACTGAGAGGAGTAGACTTTATGACCATCCACCAACTACTAGGATTAGCTCCAGTCAAACAGGGGCAAAATAAAATCCTCAAACAAGTTTCTCCTTCTTTCCTTCACCTGTACGACACCATCTTTCTCGATGAGTGCAGCATGGTTACAGCAGAACTGTGGAATATCATTCAAGAAAGAATTGCTAGCACTTTGCTCCTCGGCAGCAATCGGCAGCTCATCGTCATGGGCGACCCCGCACAATTGCCTCCTGTTAATAATGGCGAAATAGAAGAGAAAAAATCTCAATCCTTCAGCGTGCCTGAAAAAGCCGTTTTAACAGAGGTCGTCAGGCAAGGTGCGGGCAGCCCCCTGCTAGAATTCGTAACAGCTTGCCGCACGGCTGTCAAGAGCAAAGAGGCGTTCAAACCCTTCTCCAAATTCAGCTTTGATAAAAAAAACGGAGCCTTCCTAGTCAGAGAAAAAACGCTGCTGAAATACGCCTTAAAAAAGTTCTCTTCTACTTTTTCTCAAGACCCTGATTGCTTTCGCATCCTCTGCTACACTAACGAGCGCGTCGCCTACTGGAATAGCAAAATCCGAGCCAAAATCTACGGGAAAAATGCTCCCAGATTTATTATTGGAGAGAGGTTGATTGCTAAAGCTCCCGTTATTGCTCCCGACGGCAAAACCGTCATCCTGCCCACATCAGCAGAAGTGGAAATTGCCGAATTTCAAGAGGATAGGTACTCTGGCTATAAAGCCTGGAATCTCCAGGTTAAAACCGATGCAGGCGACCGACGCCAAATTTACATCCTCCACGAAAGTGACGCTCGCCGATTCCAACAGGACAATGCTAGGCTGCTGCAAAATGCTAAAAGCAATCCGAGCTTATGGAAGGCATGGTACGACCATTGTGAAATCTTTGCAGATATGAGAAATTGTTGGGCAATTACTGTACACAATTCTCAAGGATCTACCTTCACTGAGGTTGGAATTGATAGCAGTGATATCGGCAGGAAAGTCGCTACTAAATTGCTGTATCTTGCTCGGGTTTTTCCGAGTCAAAAAGCTCAATTTATCAAAGAATACCGCGACAGTATTCGAGCGCACAATCAGCTTATGTATGTGAGTTGTAGCCGCGCGAAACACCGGGTTTTTCTTAGTAAGTGAACCCTTTTTATATTTGGTGAAGCGCGCTTTTAGAGTTGAACCCTCTCCACCTAAATTTCCGATTTAGGTGGGGAGAAGTTACACCCACTCAAAGACCACGCCACGCATTACAACTTTCCATCGGAAAATGCTGAAAGGGTACTGCCACCATAGCGTTAGCTTGGTGGCAGAGGAATTGAAGCCAAATAAACAAAGCGTTAGCAACATTATTATTCTGGAGCATCTTGGCTTTGGACATAGGCCTCATCGTTTCTCAAGAGTAACGCTACCACAACTAGAGACAAAGTAAGCCCCCGTCCAGAAGACAGGTTTGTAGTAAAACTTGTTAACTTGGGCGGGAAATTCTTTTCTAATTAACCGACTACTAACCGTTTTCAGGTTGTTGACAAGCTTGCTCATTTGCACCTTTGGGATGTCACTCAATAGTACAGATTTAGTAGGGTGATTGAGGTTAGGGTTGGTAGATTGAGTGACAAGCTGAATCGTGCAAGCTATTCTCTGGGCAGCTAGCGCTGCCCCCGCTTAGCAGCTATTTTAACGCACAAAGATGCAAACCAAATCCCACACCGCGACAGCTAAAAGCCGAAAAAAAGAAAGCGGATTTTCCAAAATAAAACCAAAGGCAAGTGTTCCCTTAGAACAAACCGAACCTTTGGTCGAAGATGAACCAAAACTTGAAGAAAAATCCGATCGCAATTCCTCCAATAGCGCAGGCGATTCTCCCCAGCTTTTGCCAGCAGAAATTAAGCTCGTCTGCACGCAAGACAATTTAGCCAACCATCTCGAACTTGTCAGCAAAGCTGTCCCACCAAAACCCACCCACCCCGTGTTAGGAAATGTCCTCTTAGTTGCTTGCAAAAAAACGCAGCGAGTCCAACTTACCGTCTTCGACATGAGATTGGCTATTCAAACCTCCTTTGAGGCCAAAGTGATATCTCCCGGCGACATGACTATTCCAGTCGGGCTACTTAGCGATATTGTCGGGAAATTCTCGCCCGGAGATATCACTTTGGTCAGTCGCGAAGCCTTGAATCGCGAAGGTGAAGATAGCGAAGATAGCGAAGATAGCGGGAATAACATCACCTTGCCAGAGGCTGTTAGCAACAGTCCAGTTGCTACCCTAATTGCTGCTTGCGGTCGCTATCAAGTTCGAGGGATTTCGAGTGAAGAATTCCCTGCTATTCCTGAAGTAAAAACAGCGCAAACAATTTGCATCCCCGCTGAAACGTTGAAAGAAGGGCTGAAAGGGTCACTGTTTGCCACCGCCATCGATGAAGGCAAGCACATCCTGACAGGTGTTTACTTCAAAATCTGCCAAAATAGCCTCGAATTTGCTGCCACCGACGGCCACCGTTTGGTTGTCCTCAATACTTCAATTCAAGGTTTTTCTAAGAAGAAACAAGCGGAAATTGCACAGCCTCTAGAGCTTACAGTCCCAGCTAAATCGCTCGCCGAACTGGAGCGAATTTTATCGAGCAGGACATCCGCTGACCCAGTAGAGCTTTCTTACAGCACTCTCGACGCTCTGGTAGAATTCCGGTGGGGAGCGCAGCGCTTAGTAACGCGCTGTTTAGAAGGCACATACCCAGCTTATCCCGATTTATTGCAGCAGGATTTCCAACATCAGGTAACGCTGGAAAAAGCACCTTTCATCAAAGCTATAGAGAGAATTGCTGTGCTGGCCGACAAGAAAGAAAAAACGCTCAGCATCCGCATTAATAGCGAAGCACAGCAAGTGTCACTGTCGCTTTTCAGAGAATTTGGAAACGGTTTGGAACAGATGGCAGCGCACGTTAACTCAGACAGCAATTTGTCAATTTCATTCAACATAAAATACCTGTTGGAAGGTGCAAAAGCGATCGCTAGTTCCCAACTCCAAATGCACCTCACTCAGCGCGACGGCCCCGCCATTTTAGTCCCTGCTGGCAACCGCTCCAAGCCCAACATCCTAATGGATGCCAAATACTTGTTAATGCCGATTTTCAAAGACTGATGTCTTTTGCAAAAAAGGCTCGCTTGGCAGAAGTAAAAATATTGAGTTTTTTACTTCTCTCTTCTTCTGAGTGCAAACTCCGCAAATATGACTCTAATTCTCAGCAAACAATTACACCTAACCATTCAATCATGTACGCAGCATTGCCTCAAAAATACCGCCCTCGTAGCTTGTCTGAACTGGCCGGACAGGAGTACATCCAAAGGACACTTTCCAATGCGGTCAAAACTAATAAAATTGCTCCGGCTTACTTGTTCGCCGGCGAACGGGGAACGGGCAAAACTTCAACGGCCCGCATTTTAGCTAAATCTCTCAACTGCACCAGTGCAGACAAACCCACAGTAAAGCCGTGCGGCAAGTGCCAATCCTGCCGCTCGATTGAAAAAGGCAGCAGCTTAGACGTTGCTGAAATTGACGCGGCTTCCCACAACGGCGTGGATGACGCTCGCGCCCTGATCGAGCGATCGCACTTCGCACCAGCTATCAGCCGCTACCGAGTGTTTATTTTAGATGAAGTTCACTGCCTAAGCTCCCAAGCTTTTAACGCTCTTCTAAAATGTTTGGAAGAACCTCCGCATCATGTAGTGTTCATCTTGTGTACAACAGAGCAACACAAAGTGCTGCCAACAATTAACAGCCGCTGCCAAACGTTTCTGTTTCGATCGCTGCCAATCCCAGCCATTGTCAAACAGCTAACAATGATAGCCCAGAAAGAGTCAATTGCAATTGCCGAAGAAGCTAAAATTGCGATCGCCCGCGCCGCGAATGGCGGGATGAGGGACGCCTTGCAGTTGCTCGATCAGTTGAGCTTATTAGGAGAGGAAATTACCAGTTCTCACGTATTGGAGCTGTCGGGGCGGATACCGGAGTCGGATTTAGTTGCAATTTTGAAATCGACCCGCGCCGGTGACGCGCTGAAGCTGCTGCAACTGTCCCGCGAACTCATTGACAGCGGGAAAAGCCCTAAAATGCTGCTGGCGTCGCTGCTAGCCTGCTACCGGGACTTGTTGCTTGCAACGAGCGTGTCGGACTGTTCGCTGAAGCTAGTTAGCGGCATTTCGCACTCGGCCCTGATGGAAATTGCCTCTGCTTGGGACTGCAATGCGATCGCTGCTGGCCTCGAACAGTTGCAGGCTTCGGAATGGCAGCTCAGCAAGAGCGCTCACCCAACGCTGTGGCTGGAACTCTGCTTGCTGGGATTGGCAAGGGTGCCGCAATTAAAACCCCACGTCGCTCTTGGCGCTCTTGCTAACCCCAGGCAGCCCGACCGCACCCAGAAGCTGCCCACCTCCTCCAAGTTGCGATCGCCCCGTTCCAAAGAGCGAGCCATTTGGGAAAAAGTGCTCTCAGCAACTTCTGAGAAGAACCGCGCTTTACTCTGTGCCGCTTCCCTGGTAGCACTGACGGAAAAGAAAGCGGTGCTGGCTGTGCCCGCCCAATACCTGGACAAGTTCAACCGAAATGTGGCTAAGGTGCAGAAAATATTTCTGGCTGCAACGGGCGTCCGCTATCTTGTGTCGTTCGAGGAGAAAAACCCATGATTAGCTTGCTGATAGGGGATGACCTCCACGCGATTCACAAAAAGCTTTCTGCCTTTAAAAAGAACCTCGACCCCGCTTGGATTGGCTTCAATTATCACCGCTTTGATGCTTCGGCATTGAATGAGGCGGTTGACTGCGCCCTGACTCCTGCCTTGGGAACGGAAAAAGCAAAGTTAGTGGTGATAGAAGGGTGTAATTTCAAACAGTTTACAGAAGAGGCGCTGGAGGTTCTCCAGTTGCTCCCGCAAATACCGGAAAAGACGCACCTGGTTTTTGTAGCGCCTTCTATTGACAAACGCCTGAAGGTGGCAAAATTCCTGCTTTCTCAAGCTAAGCTGTTCGAGTTCGACCTTATTCCCCCCTGGCGAACGGATCTCATTGCCCGATCGATCCGAACTCAAGCTTTGGCAATAGGGCTGTCGCTGAACTCAAATGCTATTGATTATTTGGCGGTTGCGATCGGCAACAATCCTGCTCGCGCCGAATCAGAACTGCACAAACTGGCGACCCTGAGCAGCGGCGCGAACCTCACTTTAAACCAAGTGCGATCGCTGGTTCCTTCAACCACTCAAAATAGCCTCCAGCTTGCCGAAGCGCTGAGGGAAAATAACTGTAAGAGAGCAGTTTGTTTGCTGCTTGAACTTTTGGCAATAGAAACTTTCCCGCTGGCGATTTGTGCGACGCTGATTGCTCAATTTAGAACTTGGTTGTGGGTGAAAGCGGCGATAGTTGGTGGAGTTAAGCAAGACGCTGAAATTGCCCGGATTTGTCAAATTGCCAACCCGAAGCGAGTGTACTTTCTGAGAAAAGAAGTAGCTGCTGCTTCTCTAACATCCCTTTCGTCTGCGGTGTCCCTGCTGGTTGACTTAGAGGGTTCGCTGAAACTTGGGCGCAAAGGGGATTTTATGTTGCCTGCAATTCTGGCGATCGCCCAACTATTTTATCCTAAGAAAGTAAGGCTAACAAAGTAGGAGCGAGCGTATTTCCCTCGTTTAACTAATGCAAGTAATTAAACGGGGGAAATTTTTAAACAATAATCTACGTGAGTTCGATGGAAAATTTTTGACTCTAAAATGGGAAGAGTCGTAATTGAAGTAACATTAAATATTGATGTTACTTCAATTACGGTATCTTTGGGCTTTAACCATAATATCCTACTGCTACTGCTAATAGTTTCACTTAATTCAGGTAATATCTCTAACAACAAAGAGTTTTCACTATTTAATCTTTCTTTTTTTATGACTAAATTTACTGAATTATAAAAAATAAAATTATCTGATTTTGTGGTGAATAACTCTTCAGCACCTATCTTAGTTTCTTCAGTTTTTGGAAGTGATACTTTTTCTGAGAATTGACCTATACTTTTTAATATAGCTTCTTTATTTTTATTAGCTTCGGCAAAGTTAGCAGAATCAGAGAGAACTTGCTCATAAGCAGCGATCGCAGCCAAATACTCCCCTTTAGCTTCGTCATCCCTACCCAACAAAGCAAAGTAATCGCCTGTAGATTGTGCCATTTGCCCCATTAAGAAGGCTTCTTCTTCCTCAGCTTGCATAATTCCTTCTTGATTTCCAGTAATATCTGACATAACCTAATATCCCTAGAATCCTTTGCAGTATTAAATACTTTCAGCCATTCCTCAACACCTTGTTTCCATTTTTGGCAGGTAGCATGATAAATTGCCTCTGCCACATCACCCCGAGCGCGATAGTGTTGCTCCAAAACCTGATGAGCCTTACGAGTTATTGGGTTGTCCTCCTGATAATCTAAACGATGGATTAAGTCGTGAATCCGATACCAATTCTCGCGTCCTTGCACGTCCCTCCAAACAAAAGAAAAACGGGTGAGGATGCGAAATGAGGCAGAAGTAGCAGAGAAACGCAAACTTTCTCCTAGTTTCAAGTAAAGGTCACGATCGAATGCCCGACAAGCACTCAGAGCATGAACTGCATCTCGAATATCCTCATCTACATATCTTAATAGCCGATTTCTCAACTCCTTGGACTTATCTGTGGGGACATTAAGAAAGTTTGATGTACTCAGTTGAATACCACGCTTTGCGGCTGCCAGCACTAAGTCAGCACATAAACCCAGATAAAACGGATGCGCGTCATCTGGTGCAACACTAGCATAATCAATCAAAGCTTCTGCTAGGACTGCATCCAAAATCCCTGACTTTTGCAGATAAACCCTCCCATCCGCCTTGGATAAATGCCCTACTTTATCTATATGTAAATCTTCTGGGGAAATTTTGAATTTAGTTGCCTCAACCCATCGCGGTGGCTCTCGTCCCGCTACCACCACCACAATACCCAACTCTTGCTTTAACCCTTTGAGTAAGCGTCGCAGCCACTCATCCATGTAAAAAAATGTGTCTTCTGGCACGTCACGTTGATGCCCCCAAAATGCCTCATGGGTATCGAAGAACAGCACAACTATTCGCGGTTTCTCATCCAAAGCTTTTAAATCTTGAGCAAGCCAAGAAGGTAATGATTTAATTACCTTTTCCTGTTTATTACTCTCTGCCATTGCTGCATTTAAGTCTCGTGCAAACCAATGGGGCAAAGATTCTATTAACTCCCGATCCAAGTCAAGTTTGCGAATTCTTTCAATTTCCGGTTCATCTAAGCCTAATTGTTGCAGGTAAAGAGTAAATTTTTCATCTAAATTCTTGGCAAAAATGTCTAAGACTGCTTTTCCAAAACTACCAACAGGATTTTCAGTAACTGCGTCAATCAAAGGGGCAATTAATCCAGCTATTTCACTTAATGGGAAAAGCTGTCTAATTTCTTGTACCGATTTTCCCTTTTTGCAGAGATACCAAACACAGGCATAATCATAGAAAGGAAATTTCAATCCATATCCTAACTCTTGAGCCGCATTTGCCAAGTTCCGCCGCAGTATCAGTAAGCCATCAAAAGGATGTTGATATCGCTTGTCCCCACCAGGAAGAGGCTCAAAATCGTGTAGCACTGCTGGTACTGGCTTCAAACCTCTATCCCAGTCGCTTACCCGCTGGATTTCCTGGGCAACTTCAGCATCGGGTTTAGCTTTTAATTGGCTCCAAACGTCGGGGTGTAAAGACTTACAGCAATTCTCCCGTAAAAACTTTAGCAGTAACGACTTGCCATTCCCGCCATCTCCATGCAAATAGAGGATAGTTGAACGAGGCGGATCTTCGTTGATGTATTCAGCAAACAGGCGAGTAAACTTATGCCTGTCTGTAAAAAGTTGCAGTTTTCGGCTTTGTGTCTCAGATTCCCAGTCAAAATCTTCTTCCATACTCAGGGTTGTGCAACTTAGGCATCTACTATAATTTTACACCAATGAAGCAAAAGTCCCTTGTTTTGAGGAAATAATCGACTGACTTCCGCTCTCTGTGTGTTACCAAGCATATACAGCTTGGTAAATGCGATCGCTCACTAATCCCATACTAGCGAATATAATTTATTTTAATTATTTGTACAGTTTTTATCAAAAACGATATCATAATAATCAATAATGATTTAAAAAATTTTCAACCTAATAGTCTTTTATTATACCATTCTGTAGCGAATTGCTAGTTTAAGAAATATGCTATTCTTAAGAATGTAAAGGCAGCGAACCTTTTGACAGTGAAGGCGACCTGCCGATACAGCCCGCGCCGCCCCGACAGAAAACAACCCCAGCTTTCTGTTAGGAAACCTTTTTGGGTTTAGCAGGCAAAGGTACAAAGCCCCAATCCCCAAATAAACAACCAGGGCTATCCAAATGAATAAAAATGAAACTGTGTCGCTCTCAGTCAGCGACGCGATTCAGCATATCGGTCTTGAGCAACTCAAGCCTCACCCTCGCAATGAGGAAATTTACGGAAGCACCGAAAGTATTGCTGACCTGGTAGAGTTGATCCAACTCAAAGGCTACGTCCAACCGCTGACCGTCAAAACAGATGGCACGATCGTCAGCGGCCATCGGCGGTGGAGGGCGCTATCCGCGCTGGGCTGGAAGTTGGTCCCAGTTATTGTCCGCCACTTCCAGACTGAAGATGACGAGCTCTTCGTCTTGGTGGCAGAAAACCGCCACCGCCACCAAAGTCCAGTACAGAGAATTCGGGAAGGAATTGTTGTGGAGCCTATAGCTAGAGAGCTGAGGAACAGACACGCTGCCAAGAAAGCTCGCCACCAAGCTGCTGACTCAGCAGAGCCGCCCTTAAAGGACAACCAGCAACCGCTGATGGAAAATTTTCCATTGAACCCGATCGATTTGGGCCTGACTCCAAGGGAAATGGAACTGACGGAAAATATCGTGGCGGCTATAGTCGGCTTGGGGTGCGGCAGGAACTACAGGAAAGGGCGCATTGCCGTCAAAGCTGCCGACGAGCTCAAGAAAACTCGCCCCGAATTGGCTGCAAAGTGGTTGGACATTATTAATAACCACAGCATAGATGTAGGGTATCAACTTGCGAAGATGCAGGAGGACAAGCGAGTAGTGGCGTTGGCGGCGCTCTCGTCGGGAGCAGCGAAAACCCCGAAACAAGCTAAAGCTCTGATTAAGGCTGCTTTGAGAAAATCTTCCGCCTCGAAGGAAACCGAGGGCAGCATTAGTAGCGAGCAGGTTCAAGAAGGCGATTGCGGTGGAGAATGTAAAACTTGCACTCCTTGCGAACCAATTACGGGTGAGGGAGTCAAAACGCGCTTTGGTCCAGACAGCGCGGGGGCATGGGTTATTGTCAAAATCCCTTTTATTCCTAAACAAAAAATAGCCCAAAGGAAGTGGAATGGATTTTGGGGCCGGATTGTGGAGGTTGGAGCGACTTTGAAAGTCGATATGGGTTCAGAGGTGGTGTCGCTCCTTCAATCGGATGTGGTGGCGATATTGAACCCAACGCCGAGTTTTGGCTCAATAGCTGAGCGAATTCTCAGGCTGCAAAGCTTCGGCACGGTGTACGAGTTTGGGAAAATCGTCTTGAACAGGATGCAGAGAAAAGTGGTTTGGGATGCAGCAGCGCTAGCTTATCTGGATGCTGTGGAACAGGTGGAATTGGCGCGGCGGGCGATCCAACAGGCTTTATAATGAGGCTCTCGTTTACTGGCACTAAATTCGGAATTAGCGATCGAGTTCTTTAATTCCAAATTATTTGACCATTAGCTTGTACCTTTAATTACGAATTATTCAGTCACCCCCTCGTTCGGGCGATCGCACAACTGTTCATTGTTTACACGCCAGCGATCGCCCCCACAATCTTATCCTTTACGCGGCAGACGGTAACTGTTCAACTTCTTTCCCCAAAAACCGTCGCTCGACAATTTCCCTGTAAGCCTCTAAATCGGGCTGCCAGTTTTCCAAAAGCTTGTACAAGTGTTGCAGTTTCTCGCCTTCCAATTCCCCTGCAATTTCGTACTGGAAGCTGCCGGAAAACAATACTGCGGGAGTTGGGTCAGCATCTTGCAGTTGCAGCATAGCTTCGGCTACGCTCAAGTTAAGTTCTCCTTGTTCGAGAGAGTAAACTAAATTAACCGCAGCTTTTACGGGAGATTTTCCAACTTCAAACCAGGTGCCTTTCGCTAGTAAATTGGAAGTGATGAATTCCGAGGCTGCATTTTCATCTCCCCCTTCAAAGGTGACGAAAGTTCTGGGATTGATGCTTAGGGTTTGATAGTCGGTGCGCGGTAAAGCTTCGACGTACTTGCGGATGATTTCGGGAATTTTGGCTGTTTCTTGCGAGTTGGGATTCAGGGATTCGATGAAGGTGATGGCGTTGGATTGGGCGACGATGTTGGTGCCGTTTGTAAACGCAACTTGGGAGATTTGGGGGCTGAAAACCGGGGGGCGGGCGAGTTCCCAATCAACGGGGACGATGCCGCTGTATTTGAGGAAATCCGAGTTGAGGAGGGTGGGGGAGTGGTTTTTGGCTGTGAGAGATATGGCTAGTTCTTGGATGGTTACTTTCGGTGTCATGGTTGTTGGTAGAGCGGTATTTTGTTGCATTTTATACTGGGTGGGTTGCTTTTGTACAGGAGGCAAAGAATTGCATTTTTGAGATCGATAACAATTGAAACGTAACAAGCAATTTAAGCAGCTACACCGCTTAATTTTGCAACAAAATTACTATTGTTTGAATCGCATTTTAGAGTTAAAATTACTTAACCGATTTACCTAAAAATCGTCCCAATACCAATTCTCTAAAAATCTTGAGTTCGTCTTGCCAATTATTTAACAATCGGTGCAACTGTTGCGATCGCCTTTCGGGCGTGTTACCAGCTATTTGATAGGAGAAATTACCCGAGAACAAAGCAGCGAATTCAGGTTGGTTGTCAGATCCTCTTAGCAAAATGTCGTCGATTTTTAAGTTCAGTTGGCGGTGCCCTACAGTGTAAGCTAGTTGGAGCGTGCTTCTGACGGGAGTGCTGCCGAATTCCAGCCATTCGCCGGGGGTTAGTAAAGCGGTAGGAATGTAGTGGTTTTTGAGGCTTTTGTTCCCGCCTTCAAAGGTCGAGAAGATGCTGGGGTTAATTTCCACAACCATGTAGTCAATATTGGGTAGAGTATCGGCGTACTTGCCCGCTAGCGCGGGTACTTTTACTTGAGAAACAGTTTTGGCAGACAAGGTTTCTGAGAAGGTAACAATACCGTTATGAAAGCTGGCAATCGCGCCGTTTTCAAAGGTAATTGTTGTCATGTGAGGATCGCCCTCTGGAGGTTTGGCTAGCTGCCAATGTTCTGGAACAATGCCGCTGCCGAATAGGAAATCAGGGGTAAAGTGAGTGGGGTTGGGATTGGAGGTAATAAGGGCGATCGCCAGTTCTTCAAATTGTGGGTTTGGGTTCATGGAGATGTTAATTTATGATGAGTAGATTTTATGTAGTAGTTGCAGCGATCCCTCAACGGACAATCCGCGCAGCGAGGGTTTTTAGCGGTGCAGATGGCTGCACCAAAGTCAATCAGTGTTAGGTTCCACTTTCCCACTTCTGTATCGGGAGCAACCAATTCTGCTGCGTTCCAAAGTAGTTTGCAGCGAGATTTGACTCGATTGCCCTGCAAGCCGAAAAAACGTTCCAAGATGCGAGCAACGTTGGTATCGAGGACGGCTTTTGGCTGCCCGAAAGCATTGGCGCAGATGGCACGTGCGGTGTACAAACCGACTCCTGGAAGTTGGAGCAATTCAGATTCCGTGCGGGGAATTTTGCCGTCGTGTTGTTCGAGGATGATTTGCACTGACTGGCAGAGTCTTTCGGCTCGAAAGTGCAAGCCTAAAGGTTGTAAAGCGACAGCAACTTTTTCTACAGGCGTTGCGGCCAGAACTGCTAAGGTAGGATAGCGGGAGATAAAGGCTTCATAAACGGGAGCTGCTGTTGAGGCTACCGTTTTTTGCAGCAAGAATTCAGCGATAAAAATGGCGTAAGGGTCGCTCGTGCGCCGCCAGGGAAAGTCGCGCAGGTTTTGGGATGCCCAGGCTTTGAGTTGGTTGTGAAACCAATCGATTTTTGCTGTTTCGAGATATTCCACTTTCTCAGAATTGGAAAGTATGTTGGTCATAGCGCTTATCATCATATAGCTCAAGATAGATCGCTTAAAATTCTCCCACCGTTTTCAAAATAGGTGCGGAGCCACTCTAGGAAGTCTCGTTTAAACAGTTCGTACAATTCAAAAAGATTGTTAAGAGCATTTCTTTCCTCTATCCAATGTTTGCCCGAATGATTCGATAGAATCGTTGTCTCTCTCATAACAAGTCAATTAAGCTTTTACCTTTATTGCAAGAGGAGATGCGAAGCCAGTCTAAAAATTCGGCTGACAATTTATCGGCTTTTTTCAGATTTTGTAAGTCTTCCATTTCCTTGGCCATTTCCTGCTTAGCTAGCGGATCGTTGGCCATTGGTTCCAACATATCTTTATAGTTTTTTACTTCGTATAGCTTGTCTCTTTGACTAATAAATCCCTCAATAGTGTCAAATCTAGCATTTTCGACAACTTCAATAATATGTTTAGATTCTGATGTTAGTAGGGCGGTCAAAGTAGAGTAGAGTGCCGAAATAGTGAATTGAGCTTCAAAAAGGTAATAAGCATCACAAAATTCATCTGAATCCGAGTCCGGCCAAACACCTTCACCGTCAATTTTTTCCATTAATTTACGAATTTTTGACTGTGCGATTGATTTCTGTTGTAGAATTAGCCAAACTTCATCCAGCACTTCTCTTAGTAAAGAGGGCTGTCCCCAATTCGCCCTTCGAGAAAATTTCTCGTACATTGGCAGCATTCTTTCACAAATAGAAGCAGCAAAAGCTACTTGGTGAAGATGGGACAGTTGTTTGAGTTCTTGTTCCAAAGTATCGAGTTCAAAAAAATGACGACTCATGATAAATCAATTAAACTTCGACCACCATTGTAAGAAGAAGTACGCAGCCACTCCAAAATTTCTCGATCTAAAATCTCTATCTCTTTTAATCGTCGTAAATCCTCTGTTTGTTTCGCCATTTCTCGAACTGCAAGTCGGTGATTGGCAACTACTTGCTTGTATTTTGTTATATCTTGCGATTGCAGTAGGCTGAAAGTTTCATCGAAATTGATAAAGGCATCAATCGTATTTGTAGCGTGTTCAGCTACTTTTAGAATAGCTTTCGGTGTTGGATTGAGACAAGCTTCGAGAGTATTACACAAGGCAAAAGCTGCTTCCTGCGCTTCTAAAGCATATCCAGCACCAAAGTCATCTGCGTGGGGAATTATTAGATCGCTGTCGCAATCATATATTAATTGAGGAACTCTGGTTCTATTTACTGAATTGTTTTGTAAAAATTGCCAAATTTCATCCAGTGTTTGTCTCAGGACACGAAAATTGCCAAATTTTTCGATCTTCGAGAAGGCGTTGTAGTTGGGAAGTAACCTTTCGCAAATAGAAGCCGCAAAGGCGAGTCTATGAAAAGAAGGTATGAATTCCAGTTCTGTTTCTAAAAAACTAAAATCAAAAAAGTTGAGCTGCATTTTTTCACCATCCATTAGTGGTAGCCCGAGTGGAAATTAGCCGTGACTCAACCAACTTGTTTGAATATCAGACCTTCTAACCCATTATTTTCAACGCAATCCTTAAAAGTTTGTGAAACGAGCGCTCGATTTAACTCGGGTAGTCTAAAAATATTTCTATCGCCTATACACCCGTCTTTAAAAGCAAAAGAATCTATTACCGTCACACGACCGCTATGAGAATTTCTCCCTACTACAGAACGCGAATGATCCAGGCAGTCAACTACATCTAAGACTTTGATTGCAAAATACCGCTCGCCAGTAGTAGTACATACTACTGGCAGTAACTCTACACTTTCACCCATAATTGGCTGTAGAATCCTCGCAGCTCTTTCGCTCAATGTCAGATGAAGTGCCACAATAGATGGAAAATCACCAGGTTTTCCTTTACTATAAACTTCAACAGGAATGGGCTGCCAAACTTCGGGAACCTCATACCAATGAAGGTCTCCCAGAAAATGCAGAAGTAGGATTTCGTCCTCCTCATTTACTGCCAGAAGGCTATCATAAATATTAGCCTCTGGTTTGGGATTATATATATTCATAAAATTTACTCCTTGATATTAGGGAAACGTCTTTGCTAGTATTTCAGCTTTAATAGCCCGCAATTCAGCTTCTACCTCAGCTTTGGAATCCAGAAGAACAATTCTACCAGCTACTTCAAGAATTGCGCGGTCTGTGTGAAGTCCACTTTTCCGATGCTCATCCTCAGTTAGTCGCACTCCATTCAATTCGCTGTTAATATCAATTCCGTAAGATTTAAGTATCTGGCGAGCAGCCCTGGCTAGGGGAGCACCGCTAGGAACAATATGATGTGCCTCATCGCCAGGATTAAATACCTCACCCGCAGCTTGCATATTCTTACGAAGTTTTGCAGCGTTTGAGCTTGACGATTCAAAAACATAATTATCCAAATACTCCTTAAGCCCCAACAGAGGAACCCGCGTAATCAAAGGCTCCGGTTTCTCAGGATTCGGCACCGGGAAAGGTTCAGGAGATGGAGGAAACCCATCCGCAGGCGGCTTGTTAATCAAAATTTCCGGTTCCGACGGGCGCGGCACTGGGAAAGGAGGCGGTGCGGGTGGAAACTCGTTCGGCGTTCCTTCCCTGAAAGTAAAAACAGTATTCAGCGTGACCTGAGCGATCGCTAAATCTAGGAACTTGATTCTTTACTCTTATATAAACAAAATTTTTCATAAACAGCAAAAAATTTCATTTCAACGGGATTCCTAACAGCGCTAGTCGCGATACAAAGGTTAAAAATTATCACAGTAATTCTCCTGACAAAAACTCGGTTACAATATTCGCGATACAACCCTTGGCGTCATATCCAAAATAAGAAGCGTAAAAACCGTCACCAATACCAGAATGAAAAGCAATCACATTAGCTCCTGTGGCTTCATCTACACACATATTCGCCCACATGAACCCAAGGCTGTGCTTTTCTTCAAGCAAATCATCTAGCTTGCAAGTCAAGCTTTCTTCATAAGTTTCTGATTCCCAGGTTTTATCAACAATAATTTGACCGACATCCGCGTCCATAAAACAACCTGTGCCAGAGTCAACACCGTAACCGAATACTTCATTTTCTGAAAGCGCACTTAAGTCTTCACCAATTTTTGTGGCTAATTTCCAATTAACAGGAGTTTGCTCGCTCAAATGAAGCATTGCGTAAGCAACTATTTTACTATTATCTTTTGGATTGCAGGCAATACTTAAAGTTACTGGATAACGACCAGGTTGAAAACTTGCATAAAAGGGTTCTGTTCCCGGAAATACAAGAGGATCGCAAGCAACTAATTTACCTGATGTTAAAATTAACTCTCCTATACAATGGGGTGTCAATATCATCTCATCTAATTGATAAACTATTTTTTGATTTTCACTAAATAGTCGAGAAAACTTTTGATAACTCATTGGCTATTTCCTTCTTTTTAGAAAATGGGATATCACTTAAGCGTAATCTTCCTTACAACAACAGGATTTTTGCCTAACGCTTTAGAATTCCGAATTACTGCATTGTTAATTTTGCTGCCAAGGCTTCCATTAACTGATGCAGGTAAAGGCCACATATTATCTACAGTATCTAAACCTCCAAATTGAAGATCGATTATGTGGTCTACATCATAAATTTCCCCTTTACTATCACGAGGCCAAGAACCTTGGCCATTTATTCTTTCATAGGCCTCTTTATATGCCTCTTTTATCTTCTTGTCTCCGATTGGTTTTCCAACAACTTTTTTTCCATCTAGTAAGATCGATGCAGGGTTTACCTCCAGATACTCGTTTAGAACTTCAATCTTTCTTCTCGCCGCCTCACGCTCCACCTCATCCCATGAAGGTTTATAGGTGAGCTCGATCTCTCCTTCTTGTGCCTGAAAAACATAATTATCCAAATACTCCTTAAGCCCCAACAGAGGAACCCGCGTAATCAAAGGCTCCGGTTTCTCGGGCTGCGGCACCGGGAAAGGTTCAGGAGATGGAGGAAACCCATCCGCAGGCGGCTTGTTAATCAAAATCTCCGGTTCCGACGGGCGCGGTATCGGGAAAGGTGGCGGCGCGGGCGGAAATTCGTTCGGTGTTCCCTCCTTGAACGTAAAAACAGTATTCAGCGTGACCTGGCCGATCGCAGCCAGAGCGCCAGCAGCGAATATAAGATTGAGGTAGTCAGCCGTAGTAGCAAAAAGACCGCTAGGATCGATCGCATTAACCGGATTGCCATGAGCGTACAAATAATTATGCAAGCTCATCGGATCGCTCATCCACCCTTCAAAAGGATCTTGAGCCGTAAACCGACCCCGATACTCATCATAATACCGCTTCCTTAAATAATAACCCCCCAAATTCGAGTCATACTGTTCTCCCGCAAACAAATAATTATTAACCGTGCTTCCCGTGCGCCCGATTAAATTGCCAAAAGCATCGTAATTGTAAACATCAGTAACCCCACCAGCACCATTCGCCAAACCCCTCGTACTCCCCAAACCATCAACTAAATAAAACGAATCAGCAGCCCCCCGTTCCTGCGAAATCAAATCCAACCCGTAGACATAACTCGCACCCAAAGAATTATTAACCCGTTCCTCCAAAACTTGAGCGTAATCCCGATTCCCATCCACCAAATAATCAGTCTTCACCCCATTAACAGTCGAGCTTACCCGAATTCCATCCGCATCGTAAGCGTAACTAACAGAATTTCCATCCGGCGTTTGCACGCCTATCAAACGATTTTCCTTATCCCAACTGTAAGTCGCAGTCCCAACAACATTGCCAGCAGCATTCTTCTCAATCCGAGTCTTCGCATTCCCATTATCATCGTAGCCGTACTCGTAAGAACGCACGACAACATTATTCTGCTTCAGAACCTCCGTTTTCAGGCGGTCATTGCTGTCATAAACATAAGTCGTAACTCCCCCAACAGAATCATTGCGACTCAACCGATTGCCAACAGAATCGTAGGTGTAACTAACCGTCCGATTTCCCGCAACAGGGTCGGTTATCGTCTCCTGAGTCACCCGATACAACTCGTCATACTCGTACTCAACCTTGCGACCGTTTAACTCAGTAACAGCGCGGCGGTTCCCCGCAGCATCCAAAGTGTAATCGAACTTAGAAAACACCGTACCCTGGCGGCTGTATTCCAGCAACTTAAGCTGATTCAGATCGTCGTAAGTGCGAGTTTCAACAACACCATTCGGTAATTCAGTTCGCGACAGATTGCCAACCGGATCGTAGAAATAAGTCGTCAGTTCACCATCCGGGTCAGTCACCGTTTTCAAACGATTTCTTTCATCGTAAGTGTAATTGGTAGTACCGGAAGGAACAGCAACCGAAGTGATATTTCCCGCAGCATCGTACCCGTATTCAATCGTCGCATTGTTGGGCGTATAAGGTCCTGATGGATCGGTACGAGAAATCAACCTGTCTCGCTCGTCATACTTGTAACTGGTCGTACCCCGACTGTCAACAATGCTGGCAATCTTTCCAGTAGGAGTATAAGCGTACCTGACTGGATTTTGACTGCCTACAGAAGGCGCAGAACCCGAATCGTAATCGTAAAAAACGCTATTGCCGTTAAAATCCGTCAGCCCGATAACATTCCCAGCCCCATCGTAATAAGTTTCAGACCATTTTTCATCGGGCAAAATTGTAGCTAAGGGGCGACCTACCAAATCGTACTCGTATTCAGTAACGCGAGTATTGGCATCTTTAACGCCAGTCAACCGACCTGCTTCATCATAACTGTACTCAGTCCTGAGTTCAATTAATCCAACACCCGGTTGATTCAAATTTTGGACGACAGCAGTCAATTTACCTGCTGCATTGTACTCGTACTTCGTTACTTTACCGTTGCGGTCAGTGGAACTAACGCGCCGTCCCAAAGCATCGTAAGTTGCAGTTGTTTTAGTGTTATCTGGAAACCGAGTTTCTGTGAGGCGACCCAATTTATCGTAAACAAAATTAGTGGTACGGTTGCGCGCATTTGTTTCGCTAATTCTGCGTCCTGCTGCGTCATATTGGTAAACAGTTTTCGGATTGTCTGCAAGAGTATCGGGCGTGCCGTCAGGGTAGATAATTTCAACAAGTTCGTTGTTAGCATTGTAGCGGTATTCGGTGCGATTTCCCCGCTCGTCGATTTCGGCTTTGACATTGCCGTTTTTGTAATACTCGACTTTGGTTCTGGGGTTATCTAACTCATTTGCAGGAGTTTTATCGGGGTAAATTGTTTCAGTCAAGCGACCCGCGTCATCGTATTTGTATTGAGTAACGCGACCGGATTCATCAGTCCTAGTTACCAAGCGACCTGCTGCGTCGTAAGTGTTGTTAAGTTTCAGGTTTTTGGTAGGATCGTTGGGATTTTTGTCAGGATAAATAATATCTTTCAACTGTCCCTTTTCATTGTAAACGTACTCAGTTCGGCGTCGCGACCCATCAACAACAGCCGTGCGGTTGTCGTTAGCATCGTATTCGTATTTAGTGAGATAACCCTCGGCGTCAATGACGGATTCTACCCGTCCTTCTGCATCGTATTTCCACTCGGTAACTAACTCTTCTAACCCGTAAGGAGTAGTTACTTTTCTCGTTTCGGTCAACCGCTTGCCTAAATTGTTGTAGGTGTAAGTAGTGTCGTTGCCCAAAGCATCTGTTTGGCGAATCAAATTGCCAGAATTGTCGTATTCGTAGCGGGTAATTTTGTTGTTAGCATCTGTTGTGGAACGGCGCAGACCCCTTGCATCATAACTGTGCTGGGTAATTTTCCCCGCAGCATCTTTTGTTGACAGCAAATTCCCGCTAGGAGAATAGGTATAACTCGCAGTATTCCCCAGCGCATCGGTTTCAGTCAAAACCTGTCCCCGACTGTTATAAGTCCACCGCGCAACGTTCCCTAACGGGTCTTTTTCACTTAACTTATTCCCCCGACTGTCATAAGTCCACTCAGTCTTTTGCCGCACTTCAACCGGATTGCCAGCAGCATTTAACTCGCTGGTAATAACAGTCTCAGTCAGAACGTTATTGTCGGCATCGTAAGTCCTGTCAATCCGTTTACCCAACGGGTCAATCTCAGTCAGAACGTTCCCGCGACTGTCGTAAACATAAGTCGTCTCCTTACCAAAAACATCCTTAACTTTCTGAATCGAATTATTCGGGTCGTAAACCAACTCCACCGCCGACCCGTTCGCATCAACCATCTGCTTGAGGCGACCGGATTCGTCGTACTCAGTCTTAACTCCACTGCGTCCCAACGAATCAATAACCTCAGTTAAAAAGTGCGGCCTGTCCTCATCTTCATACTCAAACCGAGTTGCATTATTCTCCCTATCCTTAACAGCAACCAAATCCCCCTTCCCATCGTATTCGTACTTAACCTTCTTCCCATCCGGGTCAACAACACCGACAATCCTCCCAGCAGCATCCCTCTCAAAAGTCACCGACTTACCCGAACTGCTAGCAATCCCCGCATCGCTAAAAGATAGCTTATTCCCGTTCGCATCAGTAGCAGTCAGCAAATCCCCAGATTTCGCATCAATCTCGTAAACCAATCCCTCTTTGGTAGTCAACACATAAACACTACCAAAAGCAGGATTTTCGGGATTGAAGGGCTGTCCGTTAACTCCGTAATATTCGCCGTACTCGTTCCTGACTAAATTCGCATCCTTAACCGTCAGAGTCATCGTCGAACCCTTTTGAGACTCAAAAGCCGGTTTGTACATCGCAGCCCCCGGCCCAGCCCCTCCTAAATACTGATTCAAATGATGCGGTGTCGGCTTAAAAGTAAACGTTTCCCGCTTACCACCGGGTAGGGTAATGAATACCTTAGTCTTGCTATCAAATGCTACGGTATTAATCCCCAACTCCTCCCCAGGAGAGTCAGCTTTCAAAGAAGTCTTCAAATCAGTATCCCGGAATTCCATCCGCCAGCCGTAACCGAAATCATCGCTAGCATTCGCATTCAAAGAATCGTAAGTCCGAGTCACGTTAATCGGAATACCCGCCACCGGAACCGACAAATCAGTAAACGACAACCGGAAATTACCCAACTTCAAATCACCCGAAACATTCACCGTTTTTTCAGTAGTCGAACCGTTACCGTTAGCATCGAATGCAGTGAACTTGAGAACGTAAGCGCCGTTAGCCAAAACAGTCGGGTCGAATGTCGCAACCGTTCCATTATTAACAGCAGCAGTTCCCCGATAAACCTCCTTAAATCCTCCGCCATCGCCCGGAATTTGCCCGCCACCAACCGGGGCAACTTCCAATGTATAGTAAGCTAAACTGCTGTCACTAATTGTGCCAACTATATTGACAGGTGCGGTAATTTCTGCATCATCTTCCAAACTGATGTTGATAGTTGGCGCATTGACATCGCTAGTATCAATTGCAGCCACAACTTGAGTCGCATTCCCCACATTTCCAGCCGCATCTTTAGCCGTTGCAACTGCCGTAATACTGCCTAAATTATTTACCTTGACATTTGCTTGACCTTGTGCATCTAAAACAACAGGAGTACCGTTGATAGTCAAAGCCAAAGATTCCACTTTCACGTTATCAACAGCATTCACAGTAAACGTGACATAATCCCCAACATCGACGGTATTGTTGCTAGCAATTAAACTCACTTTCGGCGCAACAGTATCGGCGACAACGCTTAAATTGTAAGAAACAGTAACGCTTTCCCCAAAAGTATCAGTCACCTTAACCTCAACCGGATGATTGCCGATATTATCCGCCGAGGGCTTCCAACTAATGCGGCCGAATTCATCAACAGTCATCCCGCTGGGAGATTGAATTAAAGCAAAAGTCAACAAATCTCCATTCGCATCAGTCGCCTTCAAATCGTAGCGATAACTTGCACCGGGCGAAACAGATTGAATCGGAATGTTGGGAATAACCGCTGCTGAATTAGCCCTGGCGATTAACTCAAAACCTTGGGCCGCACCCGTACCGGAATTGTCAACAGCCCCGACTACTACTTGATGGTTTCCAGCAGTTGGATTGTTCCAAGTAACAACACCAGTAGCTGGATTAATTGTCATGCCGGTTGGGGATTGCAGTAACTGATATTGAGAGATACTACCGTCGGCATCCGCAGCAGTTACTTGGTAGGTATAAGGGCGTCCTGGTGAGGCTGTAAATACAGGTGTTGAGGTGATGGCAGGTGGCAGGTTGATAGCAGTTTGAGAAATGGTTAGCGCGTATTGCTGTGAAGCTGTAGCCCCGCTTGAGTCAGAAACCAACACCCCTACGTTCTGCACGCCCGCCTGCGATAAAGAAGGAGTCCACTGAATCAACCCGGTTTTCGGGTTAATTGTCATTCCGTTTGGTGGCGAAACCAAAGAGAAAGTTAGGGGGTCGTTTTCGGCATCTCGTGCCAGTACCTGGTACTTGTATGCTTTGTCAGCAGCAGCTAGGGTTGGGGGACTGGAAATAATACCCGGAGGGGCGTTAACACCCCGCACGTTGAGGGTGAAGGCTTGACCGACATAAGCCCCAGAAGCGTCCATCACCCGCAGGGCTACGTCGTGAGTTCCTATTTGGTCTGGGGATGGGTTCCAGCGCACTTTGCCCGTTTCCGGGTCAATGGACATCCCGACTGGGGCTGCATCCAGACTCCAAAACAGCGGGTCGCCGTCGGGGTCTGTTGCTGTAAGGTCGTACTGGTAAAGCTTTTGAACTGTAGCGACCGGACTGGGAACAGACGTGATGCTGGGTAGTTGGTTTTGGTTTTGAGACCCGACATTGAGAGTAAATTCTTGTTGCGAGATACCTCCTCGACCGTCAGAAACTGAGATTTTGACTGGGTTGGAACCAAAAAAAGCTGGGGTGGGCTGCCAGGTAATGCGCCCCTGCGGGTCAATTGTCATGCCGGAAGGAGCAGTTTCGAGAGTATAAGTGAGGGGGTCGCCGTTGGGGTCGTTCGCTTGTAAGTTGTAGAAATAAGCCTGATTCAAACCAGCGTAGAGGCGGGGCGTTGAAGTGATTGTGGGGGCGCTGTTGGTGGCGCTAGCCGAGACTTCAATGTTGAAAGTCTGAGCAATGGGTTGTCCTCGGCCGTCGCTAGTCGTTACAGTAATCGAGTGATTTCCAACTTGCTCTGTTTTTGGAGTCCAACTCACCAGCCCTGTAGCGGGGTCAACTTTCACGCCTTCAGGAGCCCCAACTAAACCAAATGCGAGCGAGTCATTATCGGCGTCCGATGCGCGCGGCTGGTACTTCCATGCCTGACCCACAACAGCGGTCGGGTTGAGAGGCAGACCAAAACCCGGCCCTGTCAAGAATACTGGCAGCGCATTAGGGGGAGATATATTGAGGGAGAAAGATTGCAGGTCTACCCCACCGTTCCCGTCAGTGACACGTAAAACCGCATTCTGCACCCCCATCTGGTCGGAAGTCGGCAACCAGCTAACTAACCCGGTTTTTGCGTCCACCACCATACCATCAGGTTTGACCGTCAGTTCGTAACTCAAAACATCTCCATTTGGGTCGGCTGCTACAGCCCGGTAGCGGAGTTTCTGACCGACCATTGCATCCTTGGGTGGCTGAGTCAGGAAAGATGGAGGTACGTTCGACAATGCCGCATTGGTATTTCCAAAATCCAGATTTTTCACAGTCTGGTTGCTAGCAAGTGGGTAGGGTCGAGAGAAGATGTTACCATCTTCTCCCTCCCATTCGGAACCGTGCTTGCCACTTTCATGGCACACGGCTACTCGGGTGTACTCTTGTCATCTGAGGGCTTCCCCTTCTTCCGATTTGTTAGGATGTTTCTTTCCTGAAGATACGAGTTCCAGGTTATGTTTCCTGATTAATTCCAAGTCGGTTTTAGTTTTAACATCGTGACAATGCCGATGCAATAGTTGAAGATTTTTGTACTCATCCTTACCTCCAATGGCTCTGGGGACGATATGGTCAACTTCCATTACATCTTCATTTCTGAAAATAAATTCGCAATGAGAGCATTTACCCTTCTGCTTTTTTAAGAGCAGTGCCAATCGACTTGACAATTCAGGATTTTTTCCCATTTTTGAACTCCAATAAACTAGGTCGCCATCGTAGGGACTTTTATCCCCTTTAACTTTCACATAGTCGGTGCTGCTACACTCGAATTCACTATGCTTTAGTAACCGAAGGGGGTTCGCTCCCTCTTCTCTGGTTGAGAATACCCAGTTATCACCGCCAATGGAGTGCCAATACTTTTTATGTCCTGCATTGATGTCTCCACGACAACGGCGTTTTGCCCAACGTCGAAGTTTCAGGTATGTGAGTTTATCTTGTTTAGACAGTTCTCCAACGGTTTTAGCATCAGAGTTAGTATAGAAAGAAGTCCATCCCCTTATTACAGGGTTTAAGTCTCTAATTAACGCCGATTGTGGCGATGACCTATGTTTTTTGATGATTCTTCCGATTTCCTCTTGGTGTGCCTTACTTGCCTTCTTATTTGGGGTGATGATTGTATTGAAACCTAATATCTCACCGTGCGTACTTAAACTGCTCCGATGTTTTCCAGCAGGGTATTGCTGGATGTGATGACCTAAAAAGTCAAAACCAGCTTTACCATCCTCACTTAATTCATCATTGAAAGTGTGAGTTAGCCTCGTCTTCTCAGGTTTTAATTCTAAGCCCATGCCAGCTAACCATTCCGAAATTATCTCTCGGCATCTTTGGACTAGGGCTTTTTCTGCACACAGAATTACAAAGTCATCGGCATATCGGATTATATTTGGATAGCTTACGTATTTCCCAAATCGGGAAATTGACTTTTTTAAGTATCCATTTGAATGGAATGGGAACTCTTTTTCTATGCGTTGCTCCAAGCCGTGAAGGGCAATATTCGCCAATAGCGGAGAAATGACCCCGCCCTGTGGCGTACCCTCAGATGTTGCAGTGAATACTCCATCGTCAATTACTCCAGATTTTAGCCAGGATTTTACTTGTCTCCTGACCTTGCCTTTTATGTTCAACTTTTGGAGTAGTTCATAATGGTTGATGCGGTCAAAACACTTTGCTATGTCTGCATCTAATACAAACTTCGCTTTATGTTGAATACAGAGTTTAATCTGCTTAATCGCATCATGACATGACCTGCCCGGTCTAAAACCATAGCTGTTTGGCTCAAAAATCGCCTCCCATTCCGGCTCAAGTGCGGATTTTACTACGGCTTGTAAGGCTCTGTCGTACATAACAGGAATTCCCAGTGGGCGTTTTTCATTACTTCCTGGTTTTGGTATCCAAACTCTTCTCGTGGGTTTGGATTTTCCAGTTAGTTTTAATTCCCTTGCCAGTTCTAGACGAGCTGCTGGGGATAAGCTTTTTAGCCCGTCCACTCCTGCCGTCTTTTTTCCCTGGTTGTCCTGAGTCACCCTTCTTACTGACAAAACCCTATTAGACCAAGACCTCATCAGCGTCTTCTGAAGTTTACGAACTTTCTTGACATCTCCACAACGGGAAGCAGCGAAAATGCGCTTTTGCAACTTGAAAACGTATCTTTCGGCTTTGCGCCAATTGATAGCTTTCCATCCCTCTGTATTTGTTTCCAAATCAGATTTAGGTTTGTCCATTACTAATTACACCTTTTCACTTAATCACCTTCGCGGTTTACGTTTGCATATCCTGGGTATTACCCCATCCCTTTTTCGGCATTACCTGTTATTTCAGGTTAGGCATTAGCTTCTTAAACCATCCCAGCCTTTCGCAGCTTGTAGCCTGACAGCCTACCTCCACAATCGATTTGAAGAGGAGCATACAAAAGGATTACTTCGTTCCTACTATCCATTGATTAAATCCGTTAGGGTTTGTCTCTCCGCCGGGGTTCTAGATGGTGCGCTATCTCGGTAGTAGAATCCTGATAGTCCTTACCCTTGTCAGATATTCCTGACCCAGAGACTCAGATTTCTCTGAATGAGCTTATATCCTCTGGAACTTAGTTACGACGGTTAAATTGACAATTTGTTAGCTTGTGCTTCTACCCCACGACTTCATTACTTTCGCAATGATTCGATTATAGGATTTTTGCTTGCGGTGTCGGTATTCAGCTATCCCGATTGCCCGCTTTCACCTCCGCTTTACATAAAGGTTGTCAATCTTCATGTAGGAGAAACCAGTTTTAAATTCTGGTTCTTTGTGTGCTTTCAATCACGCACCATGATGTCAGGACTTGATTTATTTTGGATTTTGGTTATGATGTTAATTTGTATCTTCATCTTTCCCGTTTTCCCCTAGTTGTCTTAGCTAGATGCTCGACTAGGTTTTCTCACCTGAATGAATAGTAAGTTGTCATCGATGGGGGATTAAAGTGCGAACTCTAACCCTGATGGGCTTACCCCATCGCTGCTAGCTATCCCCCCTTTCGGGTTTCGACTAAACGAATCGCACCTGCTGTCTAAGTTTACCCTCAGTTTGGGATGCTCAAAACTCTCTTAACTTATGTCAGAAATCTTTCCATTCCTGGGCCGCAAACCGAAAAATCGCTGGAATGACAGCTTTACAGACAAAGTGTGGATGCTGGCTTTTCTGTTGGCTGCAGTGCTGATTTTCGGGCTGAATCTGGGCGGCGCGGCTTTGCGGGATTGGGATGAAGGCATTGCGGCGCAGGTAAGTCGCGAAATTTGGCGCGGCAACTTAAATTGGCTGTATCCGACGATCGACTCTATGCCTTATTTCAACAAACCGCCGCTGGTACACTGGCTGATCGGGCTGTGTTTTGCCGTCGGCGGTGTCAGCGAATTGACGGCGAGGTTGGTACCGGCGATGCTGACAGCCGCTTCAGTGCCCTTGCTTTACGCCATTGGCAGGGAGTTGTTTCCCAGACGGTCGATCGCCATTTTTTCTGCCCTCGTTTATCTGACGCTGTTACCGGTGGTGCGGCACGGACGTTTGGCGATGTTGGATGGGGCGGTTTTGTGTTTTTTGCTGGTGGCGATGTGGTGTTTGCTGCGATCGCGCCGCGACTTGCGCTACGCTTTGGGCGCGGGGATCGGGTTCGGACTCATTTGCCTGACTAAGGGCGTCATGTTGGGGCTGCTGCTGGCTGCTATGGGCTGTATTTTTTTGGTTTGGGATACCCCGCGACTCCTCACTTCTGGGTATCTTTGGGGCGGATTCGCGATCGGAACATTGCCAGTAGCTGCTTGGTATTTTGCCCAATGGCTGCACTACGGCCAATATTTCATCCACGCTAATTTAGTTAACGAATCTTTCCGGCGCATTTCGGAACCTGTAAGCAGTCACAGAGGCCCGCCTTGGTATTATCTTTTAGAAATTTTAAAATTAGCTTGGCCGTGGCAGTTATTTTGGCTGCAAGGGCTGCGTTTGAGTTGGGAAAATCGCAATTTTCCAGGGCCAAAATTAGTATTGGTTTGGACTGGAGTATATCTGCTGGCTATTTCTGTGATGACTACTAAATTGCCGTGGTATGTTTTGCCAATTTATCCAGCTTTTGCTCTTGCCGTTGGCAGTTATCTCGCTGAAGTTTGGGAGCAACTGCGGCTGCCACCAGAGCCTATCAAAGAGGAAGCAGAAGAACGTTTTGATGCTATTTCTTTGTTGCCTCATCCCGCGATTTTGGTAGTGCTGGGTGTAGTTGCAGTCGTCGGTTGCGTGTACTTCAGTAGCTGGGTACGGATCGGAGGACAAATTGCCCCTTCCGAGCTAGATTTGCAGTTAATGCTGATGTTTGTAGCTTTGACAATGACACTGGCGGCCGTGTTGCTGCACCGCAAAGACCGGCAGTTTATATTAGTTTTAATTTGGGGAACTTACCTGACGCTGTTGGTATTTGTGGCTTCAGATAACTGGGTTTGGGAACTCGCGGAGGATTATCCGGTTAAGCCGATCGCCGAAATTGTCCGCACAGGAACTCCCGCCGGTCAACAGGTGTTTACTTCTCACCGCTTGGGCCGTCCATCGCTGAATTTTTACAGTCAACGCCAAGTTATTGTCGCCGACGCGCCGACACTCAAACAGAAATGGCAAACTCTTCCTCAACCTTATTTTCTGTTAGAAAAACCAGTTTTAAAACATTTAGGTTTGCAGAATGCTGAGGTTGTCAAAACAGCAGATGATTGGGTTTTGGTAACTCGAAAATAAGCGTGTTTCCCCAAATTACCGTAGGGGCGGGTTCACCAACCATAATCGCCTCAGACCAAAAATCTCGAAAACCCGCCCCCACTTGGGCGGCAAATCCGAATCTACATTTTTGGGATGCAATCGCATATCAGATAAATCTAGGCGATCGGCTGTGTGCGGACGAGTTTACCAACAATTCATAGGATAAACCAACAATCTCAAAAACCCCCTACACAAACTCAACCTTAAAAAGCTTACCCAAAAATGTTACAATAAACAAAAGTTTCAGTTAAATGCTCTCTAATAAAACTATGCAACTTACTGAACAACGATACTACTCGATCGAGGAATATCTAGCACTAGAAGAAGCTGCTGACTACAAAAGCGAATACATTGATGGTGAAATATTTCCTATGGCCGGTGGGTCTACAAATCACAATCAAATAGCGCTCAATTTCAGTACAGAACTAAATTTTGCGTTCAAAAAACTAGACTATCGAGTTTTCATGAGCGATGTCCGCTTGTGGATACCCAAGAAGCGCATCTATACTTATCCCGATGTGATGGTAGTATGTGGGAAGCCGGAGTATTATAATAACCGCACCGATACGATTACCAATTCCAGGGTAATTATTGAGGTTTTGTCAGCTTCAACTAAAGGATACGATCGCAGCAAAAAGTTTGAGGGATACCGCACGATTCCCACTCTTGAAGAATACTTATTGCTCGACCAAAATCGGAGATATATCGAACACTTTTCTAAGATGGATGATAAGCGATGGTCGTTTGCTGAGTACAATGAATCGGATGAGACGATCGCGCTTGCTTCAGTATCCTTTGAAATTGCTGTGGCAGATATCTATAATAAAGTGAATTTTGAACAAGTAGATCGAGAAATTGCACCTGAAATTGCAGAAGTTTAATGAGGCTTAAAGCCCGCCAGGGTGCATCTCATTTTTGCAAATATATTCTACAAAATTGAGATGCACCCCCCCGAAAAGCCTGGTTTATTCGGTTTTGATGCGTTTAAGCTGTCACGCATTTAAATTGGATATTGACGGCGGGCTTTCTGGCCCAACCCCTACTCCCCACAAGACTTACAGCATATTCCATGTATATGCGGTACACACAACAAGGGTCGTAAGTAAGGTGCGTCGCCACCAGTCAATCTGCAAGTTTCATTAAACATGAGCAGCGACGCACCCTACATAACAATGTACCAAAAATAGAGCTTTATAGTGTACTTCACGAACCACCGAATATCCTGTAGATTATTTTTTGACATTCAATTTAAATCAATACTCCGGACAGTTTTGGGAACGATACTACAAGCTTACGCGGGGCAAGGAGTATAAAAAAGTCGAATTAAATGCCGCGTCAGGGGTGGAGCTGACATTGATTTAATTATCCACAGGGGCTGCGAAGTCAAGCGAGCCTAAGCCATTGGGCCCTATAAAAACTGTCCTGACTATTGTTAAATGCACAACAGCTTATGACTGATTATTTAACATGATTATTTCCGGGGCAGTGGTGGGAATTAGGGAACCACTTACACTTAATGATTCCACCGGATATCTCTTCTAATTTCGCAGGGGTGTGACCTGCACCGAATAGATCGAGGTTGAGATTGAGGGCTACTTTCGCGGCGTAAGCAATGTACAAAGTACAAGGTAGTAATACAGAAAATATTACTATATTAGCAACTAGATTGTGATCCATGATATCTGTTTCGCTTCAAATAGTTAGTTATCAATTGTTAATTATTCTGTCCTTGTATCGCTGTACTGCATTTCTATTTTTAACGCCGTTTCGACTCTTTGATACTCCGCCTCAAGCTGTTCTAAAAGCGCGCAAGCCGGATCGGGTAAAGGCTGGTTAGCATTTGTTCCCATGCGGCCCATGATTTCGAGTTCCTCGCACAGCTCAAACAAGCGAAAAGCACCGAGAGTACCGCTAATCGACTTCAAAGAGTGAGCCGATCGCCGCAAAGCCAGCGGATCGGCGTTGCACAGAGCCATAGAGATGCCTCGCAGCAGTTCGGGAGCTGTTTCGAGGTAAATCTCGATCGCCTCGTCCAAAGCTTCCACTTCTCGCAGTCCCTCTATAATCTTGGCACTCAGAGAATCGTGGCTGTGTGACAAAGCCCGATCGAGATTTGATGCACCAGAATCGACGACTGCGGGCGAATTGGGAATTCTCAGTTGTGGATTTCCCGCAACAGCCACATTCGATCGCACTTGTAATTCGCTCGTTCCTTCGATTTGTTCCGCCGAGGCATCCAAACAAACAATCGGCTGCCGACTATCGAATGCAGAGTTGGAGCGAGATTTACACGCGATCAAAGCTCGCACCAACTGCTCAATTGCGATCGGCTTGCTCAAATAGTCGTCCATTCCCGCAGCCATACACTCTTCGCGATCGCCCTGCATCGCATTTGCCGTCATCGCCACAATCCAAGGCCTTGTCGATTTTCGATTTTCGATTTTTGATTTTCGATTGTTAGATTGCTCATCCGTCAATGTTGGATCTTGGATTTTTGATTTTCGATTGTTAGATTCCTCTGTCGATTTTCGATTTTCAATTTTCGATTTTCGATTTGGAGATTCCTCTGTCGATTTTCGATTTTCGATTTTCGATTTTCGATTGTGAGATTCCTCAGTTGATTTTTGATTTTCGATTTTTGATTTTTGATTTGGAGATTGCTCATCTGTTGGGGAAACTTCTGATTCTCCCGCGTGATTTTCTAAAGTTAAATCTGCTGAAAATTGCTCGCGGATGCGGCGGGTAGTTTCCAGTCCGTCCATTTCCGGCATTTGCACATCCATGAGCACCACATCGTAAGGCTGGCGGCGCAAAGCTTCGAGCACTTCGATACCGTTTCCCGCCACATCCGCGCGATACCCCATCCGCTGTAAAATTTGCAAAGCCACTTTCTGATTCACCAAATGATCGTCAGCCAACAGAATCCGCAGGGGTAAGTTCTCGGCCAGCACCGGTATGGTTTGCAAGAAAAGCCCGCTGGTGCGCTGCCCTTTAAATTCCGCTGTCTGTTCTCCAAAAATATTGATTAAAACATTGTAAAGCTGAGATTGTTTGATGGGTTTGTTCAAAAAAGCAGCAAAATCCATCTCCATAGCAGGATGGTTAATTTCTTGCCTGCCGATCGAAGTTAACATCACTAACGGCAACTTTTCGCAATCAGGATATTGGCGAATTTGCGCCGCTAAAGCTAACCCGTCCATTTCCGGCATTTGCATATCCAAAACTGCCAAGTCAAACATCTCTTTAGCAGCCAGCCAATCTAAAGCCAAACGAGCCGAAGCTGAAGCCCTAGCCACCATTCCCCAAGACTGAGCTTGGAGAGTCAAAATTCTGCGGTTGGTAGCATTGTCATCGACAATTAAGACTCGCTTGCCAGCTAATTCAGGTTGAGAATTGCTCGAGTTCACTGGTAAGGAATTCTTGCAGCCCGAAACGATCGTACTAAAATAAAAAGTAGAGCCAACGGATTTCGTATTTTGGCCGATCGGCTTGTTGCCGAGTACAGATTTGCCATAGCCATGTGTTTCGGCAATTTCGCAAGATTCTGCCCATCCCAAATCTAAAACTGCCGGCGATCTAAAATCGGCAGGAGGATTGCCTGCGACACTACCCATACTTTCCACCCACATCCGGCCGCCCATCATTTCGGCCAAACGCTTGCTAATTGCCAAACCCAATCCGGTACCGCCGTACTGCCGGCTCGTTGAAGAATCAACCTGGCTGAAAGATTTAAATAGCCGATCCATGCGATCGCTCGGAATGCCGATACCGGTATCTTTGACCGCAAAATGTATTTCGTATGCTGGGTTAATTGCTACCGGTTCGCCAGCAATTAATGGCGGTTCTTTAGCGTTAGCCGCCGGCACTGAAATCTTTTTGGCAGTCACCGAAACCACCACTTCTCCAGCGTCGGTAAATTTAACGGCATTACTGAGCAAGTTGATTAAAATTTGCCTCAAGCGGGTGCTATCGCCGATCGCCGTTGCGGGTACTGTACGATCGATCAAGTAACCCACTTCCAGTTTTTTTTCGGCCGCCTTAGCAGCTACCAAGTCTAGAGATTCCTCAATGCAAGTGCGGATGTCAAACGGATGTTCCTCCAAGTCCAATTTGCCCGACTCTATTTTCGAGAAATCTAAAATATCGTTGATCAGCGTCAGCAAGGCATCGCCGCTGCTGCGGATAGTTTCTACAAAATCGCGCTGTTCGCGAGTTAAGGGGGTATCCAGCAGCAAACCGGTCATGCCGATGACTCCATTCATCGGAGTGCGAATTTCGTGGCTCATGGTGGCTAAAAACTCGCTTTTGGCTCTAGTAGCCGCCAGTGCTCGATCGCGAGCTTTTGCCAAATCTACGTCGGTTTGCTGGCGTTCGAGTTCGCTTCCCACCCACTGAGCCATCAGTTTCACCAACTCTCTGTCTACAACTCGGAACGGTTCTGTCACAGGAGTCGGAGAAAAGAAGCACAGAGTGCCGTAAACTTCACCTTCCACGGTGACGGGAATGCCCATGTAAGCTTCGATGGGGAAAGCTCGATCGTGCGTGTTGAAGGACAAACCCGAAAATCGCACCGACTCGAAGTAAATCGGTTCTTTTGCCATTGCCGTAGCGACGCAGAAAGTTTTTTCCAGATCGTAGATTTGGTCTTTGACGATCGACCCGTCGGGACACTCAACAGCCATTATTTGATAGTTGTCGCCTTGAATGCAGGACAAAATTCCCACGGACAAGCCTAAATGCCGACATCCCATTGCCAGCAGTTCTTGGAGGCGCAAATCAAAGGTAGAGAGGTGGTTGAGCGGGTCTGTACGGGGAGCCGAAGTCACTTGGTACAAAGCTTTGATGGCAGCTTCGCTTTCTCGCAGTTCTTGTTCTGTTTGCTTCCGGACGCTGATGTCGCGGGAAATGCCGATAATTTCTTGGACTTCGCCTGTTGCGGGATCGGCGATCGTGCGGCCGGTGGTTTCAAACCAAATGTATTTGCCGTCTTTGTGGCGGATGCGGTAGCTGACGGTGTAAGTAACTGGGAGTGCCAGGACTTTCCAGTGAGCTTTGGCAATAGTTTCTAAATCGTCCGGGTGAAAATAATCGTTGGGGACGCGGCCGATGAGTTCCGAAGGTTCGTATCCCAGCAAAGCCCGGCTGGCGGGCGAGACGTAAATAAACACGCCTTTGGGGTCGTGTCTGGTGATCATGTCGGTTGAGTTTTCGGCCATCAACCGATAGCGGTCTTCGCTTTCATTACGCTCGACTTGAGAATTGCCCAATGCTTCTAGCATTCGGTTGATGCCGTCGGCCAAGCTTGCGAGTTCATCTGCTCCGGCCATATTAACTCTCAAGCTTGGGTCGCCGTTGGCTGCGATGTTGCTGACGCTGGTGCTCAAGGAAGCCAATCTCGCCAAGACTAATTTTTCTAGCAACAGCAGCGTGATGGCGCTAAATATTAAACCTACTGCCAGTATTGATAATGTAAACAGCTCCAAGGTAGCCTGACCTTGAGCGTAGATAATGCGATCTGTCTCTACTCGCAGCAGCAACGCCAGGTTGCCGTGGATGTCGCGAATCAGGGCGTATCCTGCGACTAAGGTGTCGCTGAGTGGCTCGACTAAAATTTCTGCTGATTTGAGGTTGGAAATTTTGAGTTTGACATTTTCCAACTCCTGTCTAGATCGAGCCATCGCCTTGGCGCTGTGCCCGGAGTAGTTCGCGGCTCCGACTTTAAAATCTAAACTCGGCAATCTAAAATCCACTGACAGGTGAGTCAGTTCTGAAAGCAAACCGATTTCGCTGCTGTCGAGGTAGCGTCCCAAGATCAGCGTCCCCCGCGACGGGCCTTGGGCGTTGCTGTTGAAGATGGGCTTGGAGGCAATCAGCAGCCTGGCTTCTGGCAGGGTGAGGACGCCTGTTTTGGCGGCCCGCCGATCGCTATCGACTGTCGGTGAGTCTAGTAGCGCCTCGGTCAAGTGCTGTTTTAAGCTTTCGGGAATCGGGATTTCGGTTTGGGATTTAAGGTCGAAACCTTTGCTGAAGATCGTCTTACCGTTGGAGTCCAGCAGTACCAATAAGTTTAGTCTCAAGTAAATAAATGTCGAATCGACGAAATTTGACTTGACAAAATTTTCGTTCCGCGATTCGACGAAAGAGTAAGTATCGTCCCACTCGGCGTAATCTTGGGCGCTGGTGTCTAAATTCGACAAGTCATCATCTAATGCGTCCAAAGCCCGTGCGACATCCTGGCGGACGTACTGTGCCTCCAGGTTGTGAAAATCATGCAGCAAAATAGTTGATGCAGTGGCATAGAGAACCACAATCAGGCTGATCAGCGCTGCACCGATGATTAATAGTGTTTTTTTTCGGAGTTGCATGGCGTCGCCCTCCTCACGGTGCTACTAGGCAACTAGCCAGGAGAGGTTTGAGACGTAGGTTGTTTAGCATTGGCGATCGCAGGGCCTGCGTGTTTGGACTTTTCTGGGCTGACGAAAGCAAAGCCCTTGGTAGTTCCAAGGTATCCGGTATCTTGCCCCCCACAGCCAGTGTAGTATTTTCACAGCTTTAGTTCCATAATATGCACAACCTATGACCTACAAGTTATAACCTGACGATCGGCATCTTCAAAATTAACCGCCGATCGAACTCAAAACAGTTCGCGTTTGATACTGACGCAGCCAGGGCGGCGGGCGGTTGGGAGAACAGGCGTGCTGGTTTGAGAACCCTAACTATTATTGTACCTAAAAAATATTGAGCCGACAGCGGACTGGCGCGTCGAGTTTTGCGCGCAAAAAGCTTCTCATTTCACCAGCTTTTTGAATTTTTGTCGTTCTCTAGCAATCCTTGCAGGAGTTGTGGAACGAACCGAAAAGCGAATCCAGCGTCGAAGCCCAAACCACGTTCATAACTGAAAAAAAATTGCTCTAGCAGAGGTAATTAATAGCCGCAGACTTTTCGTTTACATCTGCAAATAAAATAAAAAATCAGGCAATCCCCAAATTAATATTTTCACTTATAGCAGTTCTCAATCTTGGTGAGGTATGCCCGCACAGGCCGCGGAGCCGATGGAGCCCGACTTTCGAGCGTGTACGTCATATTACGCTCGAAAGTCTATAGCGGTTCTCATAAAAGTGAGGTATGCCCACTCCAGGCTTATGCCCTATGCCCTATACCCACTCCAGCCCACTCCAGCCTCGTACCTCATCTTTCGCTCGACAGGCTATATAGCGGATCGATCTCTCATATTCGCGGACGTAGTTGGGCCGAAAGGGCCCTATACGTTATTATGGTTATATAAGGTGTGATTCATACCTCATCTTTTTGAGAAAGGCTATATAATCTATCAATCATACCTCATCTTTTTGAGAAAGGCTATATCTATTTTGAATTAATTAAAACTGCTAATTAAGATTTATACCTTCACAGTTTGCACAATCCTCAACAAACGGGTAGGAACGGGTTTACCCATAACATTATTCTACAGTACAAATCAATTAATAAAAACCCGTTCCCGCTCCCCGCTCAAATCCTTTACTAACATTAGTGCCTGATATCAGTAGAAACTCAGATCAGGCACTATCTGCAATCCGATCGCAACTTGAGTCTTTTTTAGCGGATGACGGCTAAAGCACCTGCGCCTGCTGCTGCTGCGGCCGAAGAAAGAGCGGTGAAAAACAGCCACCAAGAGGCAACTTCTGCTGCTTTCCGGGTTTCTTCGGCTTGTTTTTCGGCTTGTAATCTGATGCTTTCGAGGCGAAGCTGCGCTTCTTGCTGCAAGCGTTCTGCTCTTTGCAAGACGCTGTTGCGGCTTCTTTCAATTTGATCGATCAAGCGGTTGGCATCTGCTTCGGAAATGTCCTCCCGAGAACTAATTAGTGCTACTAAAGTATCGCGGTTGAACTGACCCAGCCGATCGCGCAAAGCGTCAAATCCGGCTTGCGGATCGTCAAACAACTTCCGCACGTCCCGCGTAATGCCTTCGTAATTTAGTTCTGGGCGATCGAGCGAATTGAGGTAATCGCGAATTTTTCCGAGAATCCCGTCAATTACCGACTGAATACCCTCCTGTATTTTCTGAATTTGCAGTGCGAACTCGTCGCGCACCGACAAAACTCGATCGACAATGCGACTGGCTTCTGCTTCAGAAATATCCGGCCGCTGAGACAGCAGAGAAACAACTGTATCTCGATCGATATGCGACAAACGCTCGCCCAAACTGTAAGCGCCGACTTTTGGGTCGTGCAGCAGCAGTTGCAAGTCGCGCTTGATGGCTTCGGGATTTAATTCATCCTTGCCCGTATTCCGCAAATAATCTTCTAAAACACTCTGAAAATCCTTCACTTGGCTTTGCATCCGCTTTGCCAAACGGCGCGGTGCTTTCACGATCGAGCCGAGAGTTTCCTGCACTTGGTCGATAATTTGATTGACTTGTTCCTCGCTCAAATCTTCTCTCTGAGAAAGCAGTTTTACCAAAGTATCGCGATCGACTTGAGACAGGCGGCCGCGCAGCGCTAAAGCTCCTTCTTTTGGATTTTCCAGCAGTTTAGTCAAATCGCGCTTAATCCCTTCAGGATTGAGTTCTGATTTGCCAGTATTGCGAAGGTAATCTGCAAGGGCGGTGGTGGTTTGGTCGTACTGATCCTTAGCTTTTTCGGCCAACTTTTGTGGCGCGTGCAGCGCGCCGTGCCAAGTTTCTTCGGCACTGTCGAGAAGCTGATTTACTTGGTCTTCGCTGAGGTCTTTCCGCTGAGATAGCAATTTTACCAAAGTTTCGCGATCGAACCTAGAAGCTCTAGCTCTCAGCGCCCACATTCCCGCTTCCGGGTTGTCCAGCAGCGTTTTCAAATCGCGCTTGATCCCTTCGGGATTGAGTTCTTCTTTTCCCGTAGATTTCAAGTATTCTTGCACTCTTTGCCACTGGTTATCTAGTCGGACTTGCGCTGCTTCTTGCAGACCTTTAGCATCTGCTAAAACTACATCTCGCGTCCTTTCTAACTCTTGAACAATCTGTTCTACTTCCTGAAACCCGAAGTTTTCGCGACCTCTGAGAATTTGCACGAAACTGTCGCGGGTGTAAGGAGACAGCCTCGCGCGCAACTGTTCGTAAGTAGCGTCGGAATCCTCTAATATTTTTTTGAAATCGCTACCGATCGCTGATGCTGTCAGTTCCCCTTTCGGCGTCAGCTTCAGATAAGTTTCCACCCGCCACTGCAAATCGCGAGCTTTTTCTTGTTCCTCGGCAAAGATAACGGTTTGTAAAACTCGCTGTCTAATTGCTTCTAATTCCTGGGAAATTTCTTTAATTTTGTCTTGGGTAAAAACGCCTCGACTGGCTAAGATTTCTGCAAAATTAGACTGTTTGAGTTTTTCTATTTCGCGGCGGACTGTTCCCGGATCTGCGGTAGTATCGTAGAGCACGTCCCGAAATTCGCGCTCGATCGCTTGGGGGTTCATCTGCCAGGAATAAGTGTTGAGCAAGTAGTTTTCTACGTCGGCACGAATGGGGCTGTAAGTTTCTGGTTCGCCTTTGACTTGAGCGGTAATTTTATCAGCTTGCTGGCTAACTTTGTCTTTAGCTTCTTTGAGCTGACCGACTACTTTTTCAACATCCAAGTCTGAAATATCCGTGCGACCCAATACTACTCCCATTAAAGCATTGACTGCCATTGTCGTTGCTTGGGACATCATGGTCGGGCTTTGTCCCGAATTTTGACCGCCCAGATTGCCGAGGACTTTTTCTACCCTACTTGCGAATGTATCTGAGACCAAATCTCCCGATTTGGCAGATTTTAGATAGTCTACTAATTGGGCGATACCGTCTGATGGCTGCCCTTGTTTTCCTACTTGTTTCCAAGCATCTTGGAGTTGGTCTACAATGCGGTTTACGTCCCGTTTTGATAAGTCCGATCGCGAACTTACTAAATCTACGAGAGTTTGCCGGTCGAGATTCGGCAAATTTTCCGCTGCAATGGTTTTTAGTTGCGGATCGTTGAGCAATTTTTCAAACTCGCTACGCATCCCTTTGATGTCTAATTCCGGCGGTTTGAGGCTTTGGATGTAGTCTTCGACATTTTCGCGCAAGCTTGTGGGGTCGATCGCGCTACCGAGTTCGTGGCCCACTGCTGCTGCTGCTGCTTTGGCTGTGGCGACTACTTGGTTGCTGGCTGCTTTAGCGCCGAGGGCCGCCGCTGCGGTGCCGAAAATGGCTTGAACGCCTGATGTCGCCGTGTTGACGACGGAACCGATCAGGGAACCGACGGTGGTGGAGCTCACCCATACCAGCAGTGAGAAATAGGTAGCCCACACGACTAAACCGACGATCGCCCCTAAACCGGGACTGGTAATCAAGCTGAGCTTTACTGCAAGCAAGCAAGCGAAGAATATGGCGACGGTGACGGTGATTAACGTCCAAGTGCCTACCTTTCGGCCGATGTGGCGGACGGGGGAACTGCCGCTATCCGAGTGTTGACCGTCGTGGGATTGTCCTATGTAGGAAAGGCCCGCGGCTACTGATAAATTTGTTAGCAAGAGTTGGAAAGCGCAGGCGAGTACGACTCCAGCTATCAAGGCGATAAAAAATTGCGGCCCGGAGTAGAGGAGTGCTGTGTCTTCTACTACTGTGTTTGTAGTAGTCTGCTCTACTGGCACTTGGGCCAGCCAGAACCCGATGTTATACAGTTGTGGATTTATTGGCAAATTTTGATACATAGTATATTCCTCGTTAAGGGGTGGGTGCGCCCGATCGTGGGCGCGAGTTGACTAATTATATAGTTTTAGACTCTATGCCCCCAATGGCAAGCATCACCTTATTGACGAGCTAAAGCATCCCCCTACAGTTGGAAGTGTAGAAATATGTCTGCGGCCGGCTATCAATTTAGGGATATTTGTGCTAAGTAAGTTGGCAGTTGTTAAGTTGTTAGTTGTGAGCAAGACTTAAGTGCCAAATAGTTCGCTAAACTTATCCATACTTGATCGCCCTTGAGGAAGTTCTATGTTTGCCGTTAAACGAGCGCTAAAATTGAATAACAACGAAGCGACTTTGATGGCA
>JAUBST010000026.1:0-112612 GCA_036702215.1 Microcoleus sp. F6_B6 | reverse complement strand
GGGGCTTTTACTACGGATCGGCTTGAGTTGTTAAAACTTTTATCTTCCCAAATTGCTATTTCTATTGAGAATGCTCAGCTTTACGATCGATTAGGGGACTACTCGCGAACGCTGGAACGTAACGTGATGGAAAGAACCCAAGAATTGCAACAGGAAATCACTGTCAGAATGCAGACAGAAGTAGCCTTGGGCAAGTCTGAGGAAAAGTTTTCTAAAGCCTTTCGTTCCAGTCCTAACCCGATCGCGATCGCCCGGTTTGCAGATGGACGCTACATCGAAGTGAACGACAGTTTCCTCAGCACTTTTAGTTACTCTCGCGAAGAGGTAATTGGTTTTACACCAATTGAGTTGAATCTTTGGGTTAATTTAGAAGAATTTGACAGATACAGACAGCAATTGCAAGAATCAGGAGTGGTTCGCAATCAGGAATTTGATTTTCGTACTGCCGCAGGCGAGGTGAGGAAGATGCTGGTATCAGCAGATATTATCGATCTGGGTGGAGAAGCGTGTATTCTCTTAGTCACTAACGACATTACCGAACGTCAAAGGGTAGAAGAAGCGCTCAAAGAAAGCGAGGCTAAATACCGTGACTTAGTTGAAACATCGCAGGATATGATTTGGTCAATTGATGTTGAAGGGCGTTATACCTTCGTCAACGCTGCCGTCCAACAGATTTTTGGCTACAGCCCTGAAGAAATGATCGGGCGAAAATTCAGTGATTTTCAGCTACCTGAACAACTTCCCAAAGATAACGAGATATTCCAACGCATGCTGAATGGAGAGTCCGTATTTCAGTATGAAACTATACAATTAGCTAAAAATAGTAGACCTATCAATCTCCGGTTTAATTCACTTGTAGTGCGGGATTGCGAGGGAAATATTCTAGGAATAACTGGCACAGCAAGCGATATTACGGAAAGTAAAAAAGCAGAGGCAGCCTTACAACAAGCCAAAGAAGTTGCAGATGCGGCTAACCAGGCTAAAAGCGAATTTTTATCTAAAATGAGTCACGAATTGCGAACTCCCCTCAATGCAATTCTCGGCTTTACCCAAGTTTTAGCCCGAGACCCATCCCTTTCCGACATACAGCAGGGACAGCTAAGCATCATTAGTCGTTCTGGCGAGCATTTGCTGGCACTGATTAATGACGTGCTGGAAATGTCTAAAATCGAGGCAGGTCGAATTACCTTAAATCCTACTACCTTCGACCTGTATTATTTGCTCTATTCTCTCGAAGAAATGCTGAAAATCAAAGCTGATTCTAAAGGTTTAAAACTCAGTTGGCACATCAATTATAACATTCCTCAGTATGTAAATACTGACGAAAGTAAATTGCGTCAAGTCTTGATTAATCTGTTAGGAAATGCGATCAAGTTTACTGCGAAGGGAAGTGTAACGCTCCGGGTTGCAGCAATTAATGCGAAACAAAAGTCCCCCACAAACAACGAACTGCGGACTATTAGGTTTGAAGTGGAAGACACCGGTCACGGCATTGCTCCTACTGAGGTAGATTCTTTATTTGAGGCTTTTGTACAAACTGAGGCGGGTCGGAAATCTCAAGAAGGAACTGGCTTGGGTTTACCCATCAGCCGACAATTCGTACAATTGATGGGAGGAGACATTACCGTCAGCAGTACCTTGAATCGAGGAACTATTTTTAGTTTTGATATCCAAATTAGCTCCCCTAAGATGGCTGAAGTTCAACCTCGACAATCAAGAAGGCGGGTAATTGGTTTACAACCCAACCAACCCTCATATCGCATCTTGGTGGTTGATGATAAATGGGAAAGCCGTTTGCTATTGGTTCATCTTCTCGAACCGCTTGGCTTGGAGGTGCGCGAAGCAGTAAATGGTCAAGAAGCTATTAGAATCTGGGAAACTTGGAAACCTCACCTAATTTGGATGGATATGCAAATGCCTGTGATAGACGGGTATGAGGCCACCAGACAAATTAAAGCCAGAATTCAAGATGAAGCTACCCCGATTGTTGCGTTGACTGCTAGCGCTTTTGAGGAGGAGCGAGCCCTTGTTTTATCATCAGGCTGTGACGATTTTGTGAGCAAGCCTTTTCAAGAAGAAGTTATTTTTGCCAAAATGGCTGAACATTTAGGGGTAGAGTATATTTATGAAGATTTACCGAACTTTACATCATCTCAGCTTGAGGGTCAAGATTTTAGTGTAAAAGAAGGAGAAAAAACTGAATTTTTGAGGACGACTTTAGCGGCAATGCCTGCGGACTGGGTGAGACAGTTACATCATGGAGCTATTGATGCTGATGCCGACCTGATTTTAAGTTTAGTCGCCACAATCCCCGAATATAATAAGTCTTTCGCGAAGACCATCGCTGATTGGGCTAACAACTTTCGTTTTGATAAAATTACTGACTTAACAGAAAGATTTATTCCATGAACAGCCAGCAATTAGAATCTCATGTTGCCAATATTTTAGTGGTTGACGATACCCCAGACAACCTGCGTCTTTTATCCACTATGCTGAGAGACAAAGGATATAAAGTTAGGGGCGTAATCAACGGGCAAATGGCATTAAAAGCAGCACGTTCAACCCCGCCAGATTTGATTTTGCTCGACATCTCTATGCCCCAAATGAACGGCTACGAAGTTTGCCAACATTTAAAAGCGGATGCCAGAACTTCGGATATTCCAGTTATTTTCTTGAGCGCCCTAGATCGAGTGTTGGATAAACTCAAAGCATTTGCTGTAGGAGGAGTAGACTACATCACCAAGCCATTTCATTTAGAAGAAGTTTTAGCTCGTGTCGAAAATCAACTAACTATTCAGCGTTTGCAAAAAAAATTGCACGAGCAAAATGCGCGATTGCAGGAGTCCGAGGCTAAAGAGCGGGAGAAATCCCAACAACTGGAGCTGGCTCTACAACAGTTACAAAATGCACAAGCTCAACTCATCCAAAGCGAGAAAATGTCAAGTTTGGGGAATGTCGTAGCGGGGGTAGCTCACGAAATTAACAATCCGATTAGTTTCATTAAAGGGAACCTCTGCCCCGTAACAGAGTACACTCAAGATTTGCTGAGGCTGGTGCAACTCTATGAAGAAGATTTCCCCAATCCCACAGCCGCTATCCAGGAACAATTGGAGGCGATGGATCTCACTTTTCTCAGGAATGACTTGCCGAAGCTAATTGCTTCTATGAGGGTAGGAGCTGACCGAATCGGAGAAATAGTGCACTCGCTGCGGAATTTTTCCCGACTCGATGAAGCTGAGTTAAAAGCGGTGGATATCCATGAAGGGCTTGAAAGTACGCTGATGATTTTGCAGCATCGGCTGAAAGATGAAGCAGCTCAAACGATAATTAAAGTGGTCAAAGAATATGAGGATCTGCCACAGATAGAATGCTACGCGGGGCAAATGAATCAGGTTTTTATGAACGTCCTGACTAATGCGATTGATGCGCTGCAATCAGAAAAAAGTTGGGCCAACGATGTAGATGATAGCAGCCCAATCCCTACTATTACTATTGGCACGAAGTTACTCTCGAATTGTCAAGTGGGTATTTATATTACTGATAACGGCCCGGGCATAACCGAAGATATTCAACAACGCATATTTGAGCCATTTTTTACAACGAAGGAAGTGGGTCAAGGAAAGGGGCTGGGGTTATCGATTAGCTATGCTATTGTAGTGGAAAACCACGGCGGGCAACTCCGCTGTCTTTCGGTACCAGATCGAGGGGCAACACTAGCCATCGAAATTCCGATTCACCACTCTAAAAAACGTTTTTATAAAGAAGATTGGGTCGGGTTATAAGCCACACTAAAATAAAAGCAGTCAAACAGGGTGTAAAATCGTGAATTTTGTTTATTTAGGAAGGTTATAACCTACACTAAAATAAAAGTATTCCCAAAGGGTGTAAAATCGTGAATTTTGTTTATTTATGAGTCATATCACGTGCGATCGATTAACCATAATATCCCGGTCGGGGCGGGTTTTTGAGATTGTCAATTATTGGCAGGTTTTGTTGGTGAACCCGCCCCTACTATTTGTCACAGAGTCGGAAACCTTTTCCGGTAAAGCTCGTTAAATTACCAAGGTCGCCGACTTGCTTTTTTTTAGTAGCTTATGCACGCACTCTCAAACCAAAAACAATGATGGATTTAACCGCTCATCTTTTGTCAGTAAAAACCCTAGCAATTGTTTGTGCAATTGCTGCGTTTGTTGTCCTTGGTGGCAAAGTCTTTGCCACAGCAATCGATTATGCGCCGCCATTTAAAGAAACCAGCTTTTACAGTACGACGATATCTGGTAATAACGATTTAGCTGACATTTATTATCCTAAACCATCCGATCTTAATTCGGGTAATTACTCTTTTCCCATTGTACTTTTATTGCAAGGTGTGCTTGTAGATAAATCATTTTATTCAGATTACGCTAGCCATGTGGCGCGGTACGGCTTTGTGGTAGTCGTTCCGAACCATTTGCGCCCTTCGCCCTTCAATCCCGCTTCACCGCCTAATTTGGTGTCGGAAACTTCGCAAATTGCGGCGGTTTTGTCTCAAATGGCGATCGAAAATACAAACCCTACATCTCCGATCGCGTCTGTTATCGATACGCAGCGCCTTGGTTTATTGGGTCATTCTTTTGGTGGTGCAGTGGGGTTATCGGTGATTGCTAATAAATGCCTTCCAGAATTGTATTTGTGTCAAGAGCCATTTACGCGCCCGAAAGAACTATTAGCGGGTGCATTTTTTGGAGCTAACTTGCGGAATCCCATTGCTAATGAATTTGTCGCCATCGCTAATGATGGCATTGCAGTGGCGTTGATTCAAGGTGATATTGATGGTGTAGCCCTGCCCGATCGAGCTCAAGGCACCTTTGACCAAATTCAAACACCACCCAAGGCTTTGATTGCTGTTATGGGTGCAAATCACTTCGGCATTACCGATGTTGATAACCCCGCTGATGCGAACCCCGATCGCAATACTGCTACGTTAGAGCGATCTGTGGGTATTGAAACGATCGCCCGTTGGAGCGCCCTGTTTTTGCGGGCACATATGCTTAAAGATCGAGCTGCATTTGATTATATTTACTCTCAAGGTGACGCCCTCGATCCGAATGTCCGTGTTACCACGGTTGCAGTTCCCAAACCATCTTCTAAGTAGCTCCAACTAAAAAAACGCAAGATAGATTAAGGCTAATAGATAGTGTGCCTACATTTTTATTATTGGGCATCACTTATCTGACAGACCGCGAGCACTATATTGTTTTAACCATCTATGGAATGAGAATTAAATAACTTACACTCTTGAAAGTGGGGAGTAGGGGTTGGGCCTTCCTAGCCCGCCCTTTTTGGACGGGCGGGACGCCCATCCCACAATAACAATTAAAATTGTAAGTTATTTAATTCCAGATCCTATGTACAGTAATTCTATGTACGCCTAAACGTTCAGATACATCTGTAAGGCTTTGACTCGCTCCAGTTTTTAACCAATCAAGTGCCTGAATTTTTTGTTGATTAGGTAGAGTTCGCTACTCGGACAGAATTATTTTCAACTCGTCTGCTGTTAAATCAATTCTTTCTTGGTAGTTTACTTTCATAAAATATTCCTCAAAATTTGTTCTTCATTGTAGAATTTATTTGGAGGAGATAATATTATTAACTAAATTTCCCTTTTCAGTAACGTCAGCCTGCCGCTTAAAGACTAGCAACGTAATATCATCAAACACTTTCTGCTGACCGATATGTTGCCGTACATCTACAATCACCGCATCCTTTACTTCAGCAGCAGACTTGTGCCAATTTTGACCGATCACTTCACACAGTTGCTTAAGTCCATACTGCTTTTTGCGGATGTTATAGGCTTCTGGAATGCCATCAGTATATAGCACCACGCCATCTCCAGGTTCTAGCTTAACCATAATCTGACTGATGAAGTCTGCGATATCATCATCTAAAGCGATCGGGAAGCCTAAATCCATCGTGTCGATGCGCTGAACCTCTCCATTTTTTCGCACCACTAGCGTTTCTTCATGTTGACCGCTGATGCTAATCAGTCCTTCGGAATAGTTCAAAATCGCCAGCGTCAAACTTTTCTCAGAATTCATCCGCTGCACGTTTTTGTAGAGGGTACGGTTGAGTACATCCAGGAATCGAACGGGGTCTAGTTCGCGAATCTCTTGCAGGGTGCGAACTGAGGTTTGCGTCATCAGCATTAGAATGCCACTCTCCAGGCCGTGTCCGGTGACATCGCCGATACCCAGTGTTACCACACCATCGATCTGTAGCACGTCGTAGTAATCACCTCCTACTTCATCGGCGGATTCCATGTATGCGGCGATATCTAGTCCGTCAATTTCCAGTTCATCAGGGTTGGGCAAAATCATTTGCTGGATCTGACGCGCCACATTCAATTCTGCACCTAAACGGAGGTTGTCTACTTTGAGTTTTTCGTTGAGGGTAATGATTTCCTGATTAGCATTAGCGAGTTCTGCTGTTCGTTCTTTAACTTTGTCTTCGAGGGTTTCAAAGGATTCTTGGATTTGCCTCGCCATGCTGTTGAAGGATCGTGCCAGCAGACCGATTTCGTCTCGCGATCGCATCTTCACACGCATATCTAAGCGACCGGCCGTAAACTGGGCAACCGCTTGGGTGAGGTCAATCAGAGGCTTTGTTAATAGTTGTGCGATCGCAAAAGCGATGACAGTTACAAGTGTGGCGATGATTGCTAATAAAAGAAGTGCATGGCGTATTTGTTTTTCTACAGGTGCTAGGGCAACGGCAACGGGCTGTGCGAAAAGGACTGACCAACGTTGATGTTTCAGGCGGGCGATCGCTAAAAGGCTCAACTCATTACTATTACCCGTACCTGCCAATCGTGTGGTTAGATAGGGCTGTTTAGTGTCTAATGCTTGCTTGAGTTCGGGCAAATTGATTGCAAGTTCTTTCGTTAGATTCTTAGGCAAACGCCCTTCGCGTTGCAGTTTCGCTACAAGATTGGGCGACAAAGGCACAATGGATTTGAAAAGGAGTTCGGGTTTAGTGCTATGTGCCAGATGGATATAGTTTTCATCTAAAAGAACTGCTAACGATTTCGCACCTGCGTGTTCAGTTTCTCGAGTCACCAACTGCTGCACAGATGTGGCATTGTATGCCACCCGCAATACACCCAATGTATTTCCCTTAGCATCGCGAACAGGACTGCTAAAGAACAGCGTAACGAGGTTGGGAATTGTCGGCGATTGCCTAATACTAGAAACAAAAGGTAGTTGAGTTTTGAGCGGTTGTTGGAAGTAATCTCGATCGGATTCATCTCGTCCAACATCCGGTGGATTCGTATCGAGTACATTCTGTCCGTTTAAGTTGAGCAAGGCATAGGAGATAATATTAAGCGTATCTTTGCGACTGAGCCTGGTTAAGGTTTCAGTCGCCAATATCTCTTGGGGACTATCCTTTCGCCGTTCTGGAGGTAGGCTCAGATAGGCTGCCAAACCTGGTAAAATCGCTTCTACGCGCACGGCATTGAGATTCGCATCGATAAACCCATCTATTCTGTTAGCGGTTTCGTGAGCCTCAGCAGATAGGGCTTGTCGTGCGTTTTCGGTCAAGGCGTTTTCGGTCGTATGTTTGTCGATAAATGCTAACAACAGCAATGGAATCAGAGCAACGACGAGAAACGACAAGATTAACTTTGTACGAATGCTTTTGAAAAAATAGCGATTCATGGTTTCAGACTAGGAGGGGGAGTTAAGAAAGAAGAATTGAACAAGGTTTCTAGATTCGGAATGCGCGTTACATTGCCCGTGCGAATAAAAAAATCCGCATATTTAGTGGCAGTTTTGTAGATATACTTAGGACTGTCTGATTGAAAGTATTTTTGATTTTCTGCCAAGTCAGTGAGGTTTATTCCCTCGAAAGATATTGTCTTGCTGGGAATATTTAACGCTTTGCTCGCGATCGCGTTTCCTTCGGGAATATTGGCTTCCCAATAGGACAAGCCTTGAAGCCAGCCTCGCACAAAGGCGCGAATATCTTCGGGGCGATCGCGTATGACCTCACCCCGAAACGCGAGCACATCCAAAATTAAGCCAGGGGTTTGTTTGCTGGTAAACAAAATTTTTGCCCCTAATTGTAATGCTTCAGAAAGATGCGGTTCCCAAGTGTGTCCTGCTTGGATAGCATTGTTTTGCAAGCGTTGGGGAACTTCTAAACCATCAACTTTAACTAGCCTAACATCATCGCTCGTCAGCTTAGAGATTTTCAACATCTCACTAACGAAGACTTCGCTAAAGCTGCCTAGATTTGCACCAAGCTTTTTTCCTTTCAAGTTAAGGATTGTTTTAATGTCGGATTGCGCGACTACCACATCTGCACCTGTCGATTCATCGACAACCATCACAGCTTGCATATCAGGATTTGTGGCACTCAAGATTATAAAATCGCCCAAGGTCAATCCGATCCCGTCATACTTCCCCGCACTGAAATCTGCTTGTTGGAATTGTAAGTAGTCTGCATAGCTGAGTTCCACGTCTATCCCTTGCGCTTTGAAGAATCCTTTCTCTCGAGCAATGATGCCCGGTCTATAGCCAACAAAAGAGATAGAACTTACTTTCAGGGGAGGACGTTTTACTTTTAGAGGTGCTGAAGACTGACAAGCAAGCAGCAGCCAGCAGGTAATAATAAAGATACAGATGTAATTGAGTAGTTTAGACATACTAGCTAGAGGATTCCTGGTGTAGAAAAGGCGACTGATATTTGCTTGAGTTCGATCGACCTAAGTGCATCCTCCGCAATTGCCGCTAAACCTGTTCCGGCGGCGATATCTAGAACAAGCTTGCCCGATCGCACTTTTGCCAATTCTACTAACCGAGTTGCAGCTTGTTTTTGAAATTCATTCTCGCAGTCGGGGCGGTTGTTGAAGTCATTGAGAATAAGTTGTTTGTAGGGACTCAGCGAGTAAGCCATGCCGAATTACTGGTTTAACTTTCTATATTGTGGCAGTTATGGTCGATCGCGACTTTCGTCGCAGGTGACATCAGTCAATCGATTGCGCGATTTTAGATTTTAGATTTTAGATTAAAGAATTGAAGGATTGACTTGCGCGAGATAAATACGTTCGGTTCCTTTATCGGATACAGGTTTTTTATTTCTGGACGGATGAATCGCGTGGCGGGTATCCTGGATGCTTTCGATCGGCAATCTCTACAATGCGCGCAAATGAATGCAAAACCGCTACCGAGTATCAACTCTCCGGCAACAAACACCCGCCCAATTGGGATCGCGAAGCTGTAATCCGCTACAATCTGTGTTTGGTAAAGAATTTTTACGAGTTCACTGCCATTACAGCCTTTGCGGCTTGTACTACCCAACCTGCGTGAAAATATGGATTTTGCTACTCTTGCCGCCCAGCTAAATGCTGGAACTATCTTACCAGAGGGAATTGTCATCATCACCCTCTTGGTGGTTCTCGTCGGCGATTTAATCGTAGGCCGCAGTTCCTCGGGTTGGACTCCCTACGCTGCCGTTGCGGGTTTGTTGGCCGCCGTCGCTGCCTTGTGTTTGCAGTGGGATAACACGGATACCATCTCGTTTCTGGGCGGTTTTAACAGCGATGCCTTGAGTTTAGTGTTTCGCGGAATTATCGCTTTGAGTGCGGCTGTCACTATTTTGATATCCGTCCGCTATGTACTGCAAACGGGTACAGCTTTAGCCGAATTTATCGGCATTTTACTCAGCGCTACTTTGGGGGGAATGTTCCTCAGCGGCGCTGATGAATTGGTGATGATTTTTATTTCCTTGGAAACTCTGAGTATCTCGTCTTATTTGCTGACGGGTTACACAAAACGCGACCCGCGTTCCAATGAAGCTGCTTTGAAATATTTGTTAATTGGGGCTTCTTCTTCGGCGGTGTTTCTCTACGGGCTTTCGCTGCTGTACGGGTTGTCTGGCGGCGAAACTAAGCTGAGTGCGATCGCGGCTAACCTTTCTACTGTGAATGAAGGTCAATCTCTCGGTTTGGTGATTGCTTTGGTTTTTGCGATCGCCGGCATCGCCTTTAAAATCTCTGCGGTTCCCTTCCACCAGTGGACTCCTGACGTTTACGAAGGTTCTCCTACACCCGTGGTTGCCTTTCTTTCTGTCGGTTCCAAAGCAGCAGGTTTTGCCCTAGCAATCCGCTTGTTAACAACTGCTTTCCCCGCACTTACCGAACAGTGGCACTTCGTCTTCACGGCCTTAGCCATTCTCAGCATGGTGTTGGGAAATGTGGTTGCCCTCGCCCAGACTAGCATGAAGCGGCTTTTGGCTTATTCGTCGATCGCCCAAGCCGGTTTTGTAATGCTGGGTTTGATTGCAGGAACAGAAGCCGGTTACTCCAGCATGATATTTTATATGTTGGTTTACCTGTTTATGAACTTGGGCGCTTTCGCCTGCATCATCCTGTTCTCGCTGCGGACTGGAACCGACCAAATTAGCGAATACTCGGGTTTGTATCAAAAAGACCCGCTGCTAACTTTAACGTTGAGTATTTGCCTGCTTTCTCTCGGCGGAATTCCGCCGCTGGCTGGATTTTTTGGCAAAATCTATCTGTTCTGGGCCGGCTGGCAAGCTGGACTTTACGGCTTAGTTATTCTGGGATTAATTACCAGCGTCGTTTCGATTTACTACTACATCCGCGTTGTCAAGATGATGGTAGTCAAGGAACCTCAAGAAATGTCAAATGCGGTGAAAACTTATCCCGAAGTTCGCTGGAACCTTCAGGGAATGCGGCCTTTGCAGGTCAGCGTTGTACTCGCCTTGGTTGCGACCAGTTTGGCAGGTATTTTGTCTAATCCTTTGTTTAATTTAGCCAATGATTCTATTACCAAAACTCCCATGTTTCAGTCTGCATTCAGTCAGGTGCAACCTGTGGTGGCTGCAAAAGTAGAATCTAATTTCTTGTCTTCCCGCGATTAATTTTTCCTGTTGGGAAATCTTGGAAAACGCCTGACTCTGTGAAGTTGGGCGTTTCTTTTTTGTTGTGATATACTGTTAATTATGATTTTCAACCGCAGATATACGCAGATTAACACAGATTAACGCAGATAAAAATTTGTACAGAGGTAAAAATGTTAGTACAAAGTAAGGAAAAGTTTTATACTCCAGATGAGTACCGGGAGTTAGAGGAAAATGCTGAGTTTAGAAATGAATACCGAAATGGAGAAATTGTACAAATGACGGGCGGTAGTATTAATCACAGCCAGATCATCGGTAATATTTATGCGTTCTTAAAATCTGCTTTGCGGGGAAAGAATGCCAGACCATTTATGAGCGATTTGCGGTTGTGGATTCCTCGGTATCGACGCGGGACTTATCCAGATGTGATGGTAGTTGAAGGAGAATTAGTTTGCACGGAGGGGCGGAAAGATGAAATACTCAATCCTGTGCTGATTGTGGAAGTGCTTTCTAAGTCTACCAAGGATTTCGATCGAGAGGATAAGTTTCGGTTTTATCGATCGATCCCTGAATTCTGTGAATATGTGTTAGTCAATCAATCTGAGTTTTTAGTCGCACAATATATTAAAACAGAATCGAATGAATGGTTGTTTCGGGAATATGAGGGAGAATCAGCCATAGTTTCCTTCGCTTCAGTGGAAGTGCAAATGTCGATGCTCGATATTTATGAGCTGGTTGTATTTGAAAGCCAGGAAACAGAAGTCCAGCAGTAAAATTCATGCTATGGGGTGATGCAATGTCTAGCTTGGTAACAGTAAAACAATAATAATTTGGTTGGTGGTGAGGACTGCTGTCCTCTAATTTTTATGAGGAAGATATGGACAAGTACCGAATTGTCGAAACTTTGACTGACAGCCAGATTTCTGACTTGGTGGATTTATACAAAAACGAGTTTTGGAGCGACAAGCGGAAGCGGGAAGATGTTGTCAAAATGCTGGCTTCTACTGATGTTACCATTGGTTTTGTCGATGAGAGCGACCGGCTAATTGGCATTACCCGCGTCATTACCGATTTCGTATACAGAGCCATGATTTTTGATGTCATTATCAAGCCGACACACAGAAAGATGGGTCTGGGTGCGAAGTTGATGGATGCAGTTTTAAGTCATCCCGAACTGCAAGCTGTCGAGCATTTTTATCTTAATTGTTTGCCGAACATGATGCCGTTTTACGAGCGTTGGGGTTTTACGGATGATGTGGGCGAACTTAAGTTTTTGCGGCGAACAACAGGCTGAACTCAGCCATTTTAAAGCCCCAATTTTTCTTGAATTGCATCTTCTTTGAAACCTACTAAGACAGCAGTTCCATCTTTAACGAAAAGAGGACGTTTCAATAGCATCGCATCTTTAGCAAAAGCCTCCACCCACTGTTCGCTCGTCCAATTTTTCTTGTCGTCGCCCAAAGCGCGGTAAGATTGACCGGAAGTATTTCGCATGGGTTGAAAACCCAAAGCAGCTACCCAGTTTTGAATTGTTTCGCGATTCGGCGGCTGTTCTTTTGTGTTAATGAACTCGTAATCAACATGGCTATCTTTGAGCCACTGAAAAGCTTTTTTGCAGGTTCCGCAGTTCGGGATTCCGTAAACTTGAATTGACATAATATGGGGGAATGGGGAATGGGGAATTGGGAATTGGGAATGGGGAATTGGGAATGGGGAATTGGGAATTGGGAATTGGGAATTAACCAATAACTAATGACTAATGACTGCTGACTAATGACTGCTGACTAATGACTGCTGACTAATCTAGCTTGTTGAACCCATTTTTGCACGCGATCGACTGAAGGAGTCAAGTCATTGCGCTGCATTGTCGCTACGTGCAGCCTTAAAATTTGTTGGTGCAATCTCTCCACGGGCATTTGAGCCAATTGAGCCGGAGAAGCAACGCCGGCGTGCAGTAACAGCCCGCAATACTGACACCCTACACTTGGAATTCGAGCCAAATTTGCCATCGCTGCCCATTTATTAACATATTGAATGTTAATCTGTAATTGATTGGCTAGCAACACTTTCGCCGCCTGCGTTTTCGTCATGCGAATTAGTTGTCCGGTTGTGGTGATGCTGCACTCTTCCAGTTGAGATTGGTTTTCCTTGCTCAATCCCGGTAAGTGTGCGATAGGCCAGTCGCATACTTGTACGGAAGTTCGATGAGCTTTGTGAGAACTTTTCATGTTTTTTCAGTGAATTTACTTATACTTTAAAGTCTAAAATATAAAACAGTCAATACAGGCGAACGCTCGCGTCACCCAATCAACAAAAACCCGACCAATGAATTTGACTAATTGCGGATGTTGTGACATTTCTGCTAATTATTTGTCAAGTAGCACTTTCAGCCTGTTTTTCCTGACAGGGGCTCTGGCTTGCTGCTTAACAAATCATGCCGGCGATGACGACAAAGGCGATCGAAAAGACAGCTAAAAAGTCTATCCTCAGAAAGAAGATAAAGATTAGACTTTTTGTAAAAATGGCTGCTAAGTTTGAAGTCAGGACTTTAACGCTTTAACGCCGAAAATCCAAGAACTGAAGTTCTTATTACAAACAGAACTCAAAATAATTGGTTTTTACCCATGCAAATTACCAAAGGTTATGATTTGTTAACTAACACTCTACAGCAACGGCGGCAAAAACTGGCCAATTTAATTAATTTTCCGGTAATTCTCTGGTCTGGTCGCAGCATTCCTCGCAATTATCCGGCTCTTACTTTCCCTTTTCGCGCCAGCAGTCACTTTCTATATTTTGCTGGTTTGCCTTTAGAAAATGCCGCCATTCGCTTAGAATCGGGCAAGTTAGAACTGTTCTTAGATGACGCACCTGCTAGCAGCACTATTTGGCACGGGGAAATGCCGAAAAGATCGGAAATTGCCGAACTAATTGGGGCTGATGCTGCTTTTCCAATGACCGAATTGAAATCGCGATCTACAAATGCAGCAACGATCGCCGTTCAGGATTCTTGGACTCAGTTGCAACAGTCTCAAATTCTCGATCGCCCTCTGGCACCGACTAACTCGCCAACCGGAATCGACCTAGAATTAACCAAGGCGATCGTATCTCTGCGCCTGAGCCACGATGCAGCCGGTTTGACCGAATTGCGTCAAGCTGCGGCTGTCACTGTAGCAGCTCACAAAGCGGGAATGGCGGCAACTCGAAATGCTCAAATTGAAGCAGGGGTGCGCGCTGCAATGGAAAGTGTCATCATCTCCAAAAATATGACCTATGCGTATCCCAGTATCGTGACGGTGCATGGAGAAGTGCTGCACAGCGAACATTATCACAATCCCCTACAAACAGGAGATTTGCTGTTAGCAGATGTCGGTGCGGAAACATCAACGGGATGGGCGGCTGATGTGACTCGCACTTGGCCTGTTTCTGGCAAGTTTTCTCCGACTCAAAGAGCGATTTATGATGTGGTTTTGGCAGCGCACGATGCTTGTATCGATAAAATTAGTCCGGGCATGGAATATCAAGACATTCACTTGTTAGCTGCTCGAATTATGGCGGAAGGATTGGTCGATTTGGGCATTTTGCGGGGGAATGTTGAAGATTTGGTAGAAATGGACGCTCACGCGCTGTTTTTTGTCCACGGAATCGGACATTTAATCGGTTTAGATGTTCACGATATGGAAGATTTAGGAGATTTGGCGGGTTATGAAGAAGGGAGAGTTAGAAGCAGTCGGTTTGGCTTGGGATTTTTGCGGCTGAATCGAGTTTTGCGATCGGGAATGCTGGTATCGATCGAACCGGGATTTTATCAAGTTCCTGCAATCTTAAATAACTTGGAAACTCGCGCCAAATATAAAGATTTTGTAAAGTGGGACGAGTTGGAAAAATTCGCAGACGTGCGGGGAATACGCATAGAAGATGATATACTTGTCAGCGAAGAGGGTAGAGAAGTATTGACAGGGAAATTGCCAACAACAGCTCTGGAGATTGAGGAGTTAGTTGCGGTAAGTCCATGAGTATGGATTGAATTAGATCGATCGCCCTCAGTTCGATCGGGTATGAAAAAAGATAAATAAAGATGAATAAAGCTTGGCAAATAGGTCTTTTGATGCTCGTTGAAAAACTGGCCGCGCAAGTCCAAAAATTCGCAGCACAGAGACTTGCGCGCATTTTTCAGAAACGTGTATCCTCGCCACCGCCGATGCAAGCTGCACCTTTGCCCAGCAACGAAGCAGAGAGGCTAGAAGCACTTTACCGCTACAATGTTCTCGATACAGATGCCGAAGCAGCTTTTGATGACTTAACAGCTTTAGCCTCGTATATTTGCGGTACTCCTATTGCTTTAGTCAGCTTAATAGATTCTAACCGACAGTGGTTTAAATCAAAAGTCGGTCTGGAAGCGCCAGAAACTCCGAGAGAGTTAGCTTTTTGCGCCCACGCTATTTTAAACCCCAACGAATTGCTAGTTGTACCGAATGCTCTAGAAGACGATCGCTTTGCCGGGAATCCGCTAGTAACTTCCGATCCAAATATTCGGTTTTATGCTGGAGCCCCGCTAGTAACTCCTGACGGTTTCCCGCTAGGCACTTTGTGCGCGATAGATACAGTTCCTCGCAATCTGACGCCAGAACAGCTAGAAGCGCTGCGGACTTTAGGACGGCAAATTATCAGCCAAATGGAGTTGCGAATTAATTATGCTAAATTAAAGCGCGCGCAGATCAGACAGAAACAAGTAGAAGCAAAACTCCGTTCGAGTGACGAGCAAATTGTCAATTTTTTAGAAGAAATGAGCGATGCTTTTTTTGCTCTCGACCCCCAGTGGCGGTTTACTTACGTCAACTACAAAGCATCGCAATTTTTGCAGCGAACGCCAGAAGAACTTTACCGTAAAAATTTTTGGGAAGAGTTTCCAGAATTAGTTAATTCGGATGTTTATGAAGAGTATCATGGAGCTGTAGCAAAACAAGTTGGAGTGGCTTTTGAACAATATTATCGTCTCTCAAAAATGTGGGTGGAAGTCCGGGCTTTTCCTTCTCATGACGGCATTTCAGTGTTTTTTCACGACATAACCAAGCGCAAGCGGATGGAATCTGCACTCAGAAAAGAACAGAAAAAAACTGAAAGTTTACTGCTAAATATTTTGCCAGAACCGATCGCCGACAGGTTGAAGTACCAACCGGGGCTAATTGCAGACAAGTTTGAACAAGCAACAATTCTTTTTGCGGACTTGGTGAATTTTACCCAAATTTCTACCACCATGTCCGCCACTAAATTGGTATACTTGCTGAATGAAATTTTCTCAACTTTTGACCAACTGAGCGAGAAGCACGGGTTAGAAAAAATTAAGACGATCGGGGACGCTTACATGGTAGCAGGCGGCATTCCCATTGAACGCCCGGACCACGCAGAGGCGATCGCCGAAATGGCGCTGGATATGCTAGCAGCTATTGATGAATTAAATCTGAAGCTAGACGCGAAATTTGACCTCCGAATCGGGATTAATAGCGGTCCGGTGGTCGCGGGGGTAATCGGCACTAAAAAATTTATTTACGATTTGTGGGGAAATGCGGTAAATACAGCCAGCCGCATGGAATCTCACGGCATACCAGGCAGAATTCAAGTCAGCCACTATACTTATAAGTTGCTGCAGGATAAATATGAATTTGAAGATCGCGGCGAGATCGAGATTAAAGGTAAAGGGCAAATGCGGACTTATTTGCTGAATGGTAGAAAAACAGCAAGCGATCTCAAAATTGCAGAGCTTGACTAAAGTGCCAAATAGTTTGCTAAAATTCTCCATAGTTGATTATTGAGAGGAAGTTTTGTGTTTGCTATTAAACGAGCGCTCAAACTGAATAACAGAGAAGCGACCGTGATGGCAAAACACGCAGGATTCCGGCGCGTAGTATTTAACTTTGGGCTGAGCTTGCGGACTCAAATGTATAGCGAAGGGAAATTTACCGACTCGAAGGTGATAGGCGAAGTCAAGAAAGTTCTCACCAACTACGTCAAGAAAAAGCCTGAATTTGCTTGGATGAACCAGTTATCTAGTCGAGTTTACCAAAATGCGTTAATCGATCTAAAAGATGCTTTCAATCGTTATCGCTCTGGGAAAGCAGGTCATCCAAGATTCGCCAGCCGCAGAGACAGTCAATCCTTTACAGTCGATTCGTCTAACGGCAAAGTTTTGTTGGTCGCTGGTAGCACCATTAAAATCCCTACGCTGGGAAGTTTTCGGCTTTTTGAACCATTAGAATGTGGTTTTATTTCTCAAACTTTTACGGTTTCAAAAGAAGGAAGTCGTTGGTTTGTGTCATTCTGTGTTGATGCAGAACGTTTGCCTGTTCAACAATCTGAAAGCTCTGTAGGAATCGATGTAGGCATTAATTCTTTTGCCACGCTGTCAAATCAGCAGGTATTTGATGCGCCAAAGCCGTTAAGAGCCAGTGCGAAAACCAAACTTGCTAAATTGCAACGCAAAGCATCAAAACAGGTAAGAGGTTCTCAAAACCAGCGTAAAACCTACGATAAAATCCGTCGGCTCCATGCACGGCTAGCTAATATTCGTTTAGAGTTCCTTCACAAGTTGACAACTTATTTAGTTAAAACTTTCAAGCTAATCAAGATTGAAAACTTGAATGTTCAAGGAATGATGGCGAATCACAAGTTAGCTGGAGCAATATCTGACCTTGGATTCTACGAGTTCAAACGTCAACTTGACTACAAGTCAAAAATGTATGGAGCTAATTTAGTGTTGGTAGACCAGTGGTTTCCTAGCACTAAGACTTGTTCCAATTGTGGTACAAAAAAAGATATGCCACTAAGCGTTCGGACTTTTGATTGTCCTGCTTGTGGCATATCTTTGGATCGTGATTTTAACGCAAGTTTAAATATTTTAAACTGGGAACCCTCGGCAGCCAGGGGGATAGCCTACTTATCTTGGGATTAGCCGTCTACCCAACAGCGTAGGAAGTAAACTCCGAATTGTGTCTAAAAATGGGTTTAGAAAAGTTTAGGTAAGTTTTACAAAGCAGTAAATAAAACTAAGACTTGAAAGTACCTGATTGTTGAGGGAAACTCCAGAGGCTGCGATTAATCGTCTCTTCGGCGCGATCGCCCGCTCGGCAGAACGGCTGCTGCAGAGCGACCAAATAAGATTATGCTATAGACAGAGATATCCGAGCAATCATAGGCGCGGTACTCGACGTTATAAAAATACTAAGTTGAAGTCCTCGGAGCCTTTAATAATGGTTCAATTTCATATTCAAACCGATAGCGATATTCCAGCATCCACCCAACTATTCAATCAAATCAGGTTTGCGATCGCCTCGCGACAATTTCCGCCCGGACACCGCTTGCCCAGCACCAGACAGCTAGCCATGCAGACGGGTTTGCACCGCAACACCATCAGCAAAGTCTACCGACAGCTCGAAAATACCGGACTCGTAGAAGCCCAAGCCGGATCGGGCATTTACGTCCGCGCTCAAGGCAACGAAGGCGGCAACAAACTCAAATCTCCGATCCTCGAAGAATATCCCCTTGCCAACAAAATAGTGCAAGGAAGTATCGATCAACTGCTGGGACAGGGGTGTACGCTCAACCAAGCGAGGGAATTATTTTTGGCCGAAATTGACTGGCGGCTCAGGTGCAGCGCCCGAGTGGTCGTCACAGCCCCCACAGAAGACATCGGCGTGGGCGAACTGATGGCGAAAGAACTCGAACAAGCTCTTCGCATTCCCATACAGTTAGTGCCGATGGAACAGCTAGGTACTTTTTTGGATCAAATCTCTTCGGGAACTGTGATCACGAGTCGGTATTTTATCGGAGAAGCAGAATCGATTTCGGCACCGCGTTCGGTGCGAGTTATTCCCGTAGACATCTACGACTACAGCCAGGAAATCCAGCTAGTCGGGGGTTTGCCGAAAGACAGTTATTTGGGTCTCGTTAGCCTGAGTCCGGGAATGCTGCGATCGACCGAAGTCATCATCCACAGCATCCGGGGAGAGGATTTGCTGGTAATGACGGCCTTGGTGTCAGACGAGTACAAGATTAACTCGATCGTGCGATCGGCCAGAACAATTTTTTGCGACCAACCGAGTTTTGCTACAGTTAAAGCTGCCATCAATGCGGCTAGAGAAGATATTATTCGTCCCCCGCAACTGATATGCTCCGAAAATTACATCGGCTCTAAGTCGATTAATTTGCTCAAGCGCGAGTTGGGCTTGGGGTAAGTCAGTTGACAGTTGACAGTTGACAGTTGACAGTTGACAGTTGACCGTTTGCAGTTGATAGTTGACAGTTGACAGTTGACAGTTGACCGTTTGCAGTTGATAGTTGTTGTTCTAATTTCCAATAACCAATTCTCAATTCTCAATTCCCAATTACCAATTACCAATTACCAATTACCAATTATCCATGACAATTGAAATCCAACCTTCAATTAATGTTAAAACCGCGATCGAAAGCCGCCGCGCCGCCCGCAGCTTCAAACCAGATCCGATTCCCCCAGCAATATTGGCAGAGATTTTGCGGTTGGGAGACAGTTGACAGTTGACAGTTGACAGTTGACAGTTGATAGTTAGCAGTTAGCAGTTAGCAGTTGATAGTTGTTGTTCTAATTTCCAATAACCAATTCTCAATTCTCAATTCTCGATTCCCAATTACCAATTACCAATTATCCATGACAATTGAAATCCAACCTTCAATTAATGTTAAAACGGCGATCGAAAGCCGCCGCGCCGCCCGCAGCTTCAAACAAGATCCGATTCCCCCAGCAATATTGGCAGAGATTTTGCGGTTGGGAGTGCGATCGCCCTCCGGTTACAACTTGCAGCCTTGGCGGTTTATCGTACTTCAAGACCCAGCCAGCAAAGAAAAATTAAAAGCTTGCGCTTTCGACCAGCGCCAAGTTGTAGAAGCCCCGGTAGTATTAATCTGCTGTGGCGATCGGCGCGCCGGCGAACCCGAAAACACCGAAGCCGTCATCGAATTGGGCAAAGCCGCAGGCGCAATGAATGACAATTTAGCCGGTTATATGCGACAAGCAATCCCGCAATTGTTCGAGAACCGTCCCTGCTTCGACTCCCTAGAAACTTGGACAAACAGACATACAATGCTCGCAGTAGCCCACTTAATGATTGCAGCTAAAAGCTTTGGGGTAGACAGTTGTCCGATGGAAGGTTTTGTCAGCGCTAAGGTGAAAGAAGCCTTTCAAATTCCCGAAGCAGTAGATGTTTGCTGTTTGCTGCCGCTTGGTTATGCAGCAGCACCTTTCAAACAATATGGCGGGCGTTTTGACGTGACTCAAGTTTATTACAGCGAAAGTTATGGACAGGCTTTGCAAGCTGAGATTTGAGAGTTAAGATTTTGTGGGAACTTGAATTTTAAGAGTTAAGATTTGGAATAAATCGGTGCCAATGTTTAAACCAATCAAAAAAACCGACTTTTCTGCCATCTCAAATCTAAAATTCAAAATATAAAATCGCCAGTGGTGAGATTAGAAAGAGGAGAAAATATGACAGTAGCAACGCGACAAAGCAACGCACAAACTCTCGAAGTAAAGTTGCAGCAGCACTTGCAAGCAGCCGGATTTAAAAAATTACCGCTTTATATTAGTTGTGATTTTCGAGATGAATCTTTAACGGTTGTGGGAGAACACCCGCGCAGTTTAGTTCTCAAAGCCAAACCGACTTTTGCGGTGTTAGAAGCAGCAATTCTCGAAATAGAACCAGAATCTATTCAACAGATTGGACTTTGCCTAAAAATTACCGGGCAAAAACAGCCTTATGCTTTCCATTCTTTTACCATGCACAACCCTGTTTTGTCAAGACCAAAAACAGTGCCGTTGTTCAAAAAAACCGAGAGTATCCCCGCAGCAGAAACCGGGATAGTCTTAACAGAAAATGCGTCCCATACGGCGGATGTAGAGGAGGAGATACCGTTAGAAACGGATGGGAAAGATGCGTGGGATGAAGAATATTTCCCCAATTTGTCTGAGAGTTTCAGCAATTCCGATCCGATCGCCTTTAAAGTAGCTGCCATACCCACAGATATTGCAGACAATCCCTTCAATCCGCTGGATATGGAAGCGGTAACAGTTGCCCAAAAACCCAAGCATTCACCGTTGGCGGTGCTGGCTGCAGCAGGAATCATCAGTGTCGCCGCGCTAGTTTTGGCAGGCGGTTATTATATGCTGAGCCGCCCCTGCGTCATCGGAGGATGTAGTGCTTTAGCTAATGCCAAACAGTTGAGCGAGAATTCGACGAAGACGCTGAAAACGTCAAAAGTTGCCAACAGCCCCCAAGAAGCGCAGCGACAGTTAAAACAGGCGATCGCCCTTTTGGAACCGATTCCCTCCTGGTCAATTCATCGCGGTGAAGCTCAAAGCGCTCTGGAAAGCTACCGGAAGCAAAATCAGAATTTAAACTCTGCGATCGATGCAGCGCGCCTCGCACAGTCAGCAGCCCAGAAAACCCAAAATCCGCCTTATTCTGCCGAGAACGGGCAGGAAGCGCAGGCTCTGTGGCAAAGTGCGATCGCCGAACTCGGAGAAATCCCCACAGACAGCCCAGTTTATCCGTTTGCTCAGAGAAAAAAGCAGGAATACCGGAAGAATGTAGCAACTGGAAATCGGCAGTTAAGCACAGAGAAGAAAGCGGAAAAAACGCTGCTCGCCGCCAAAAATACAGCCCAAATAGCAGAAGCTCGCGAAGCCGTAGCTCAGACAGCCGAGACTTGGGCTCAAGTGCAATCTGGTTGGGAAGAATCCCTCGACATCCTATCAGCAATTCCCACGAGCACGACATCTTACCAACAAGCTAAACTGTTAGTTCCCAAATACGAAACCAAACTTTCAGAAGCTCGCGAGCGCAAAAATGTCGAAGGAATTTCGGAAAATGCGTATACTCAAGCTGTGACTTTAGCAGCGGAAGCTCAAATTTTTGAGGGCAAAAACGCCTGGTTTAAAGCATCAGAATCCTGGCGAAGAGCTTTGAGTTACGCCGAGCAAGTGCCGGTGGCAACTGCCTATTCTCAGAAAGCCCAACCGCTGATCGCTTCCTACAAAACTTCATTGCAGCAAGCAGAAGTAAGGTTGCAGGAAGAAAGGAACCTGCAAAAAGCCCGCACGGATTTAGATAGAACTTGTAAAGGCAACCCCAAGATTTGCGACTATACTGTTAGCAAAGATTTGATTGCCGTGCAGATGACTCCCGGTTACGTGCAGAAACTGCAACAAACTTTCATTCAAGCAAACAACAACAATGCTGTGAAGACTCGCCAAGCTGTAGAAAACCACGTTCAAACGTTGCAAAAAGCTTTGGAGGCGATCGCCGAAAACGCCAAAATCCCGATGCAGGTGTACGATGGCGAAGGCAAGCGGATTGGGAGTCACGAACCGAAATAAGCTGTTACGGCATTTAATTTTAGTTTTTGGGGCGGGCTAGGAGCAACGCCCCACTCATTGTTTCAAGAAACAAGATTGTTACAATTAAATGCGCGCTAACAACTTATAACATCCGAACACACACTACAATTTCGGCAATCAAACTGTAGAAAATAATATTAGCAATCAAATGCTAGAAAAGGTCAAACTTCATAACTTCAAAAGTCATCAAGATACAGAACTTAATTTTGATAATTCACGCCTGCACGCACTGGTAGGACAAAACAGTTCGGGTAAAACATCAGTGTTGCAAGCATTGCATTATCTCAGTCGGCTTGTTAATTCATCCTTTGACAATATTTTTCAGCATGAAATAGCGCCTCAATTTATTACAACAATTGGGCAAAATAATATGTCTGTTACTGCAAGTGGTTTTTGGAAAAACCCCGATCGAAATGATTGGGAAGCTTCCTATGACTGGAGACGAAACGTTAATCATAAGTGGACTTTTAGAGCATCATGGAAGGCCGATAAAAACCCGAAATATAGGCAAGTAATCTCTGAAACTTCCTTAATGACTACGGAAGAGCCAATTCAGCAATCTTTGAGAAACGCAGTTCACCTGAAACTCGTAGCCAGTAATCTTGCCAAAGCAGGTTACAGTGATGCAATTACACCGCGAGTTGAGTTCGATGGTTCCGGGTTAGCACCTACCTTAGACTATCTTCGTAACGAAGCTCCAGATAAATTTCAATCTTTACAGAAAATGTTGAAACGGATTGTACCAGGTGTCCGCGAGGTAGGGGTAAGGCGAGCTAAAGTTATGGTCAATCGCCAACGCTTAATCGAAGTCGATGGCAAATCTATCTCCTACGAAGAAAGTCAGGAAATTGCAGGGCAAGAAGTTGTCCTAGACATGAATACTGGTAAGCGTATTCCAGCCCATGCCATTAGCGAAGGAACAATGCTCGCTCTCGGATTACTGACTGTTTTGATGAATCCCAATCAACCTAACTTAGTGTTACTAGATGATGTTGAACAGGGACTCCATCCAAAAGCGCAACGAGAATTAATCGCTGTTTTCAAGGAAATTCTTCAAACTAACCCCAATCTGCAAATTATTTTTTCTACCCATTCTCCTTACATTGTGGATCAACTTATTCCTTCTCAAGTTCATGTATTAAGTAATAACAACTCCGGTGTTACTCGTTGCAAACGATTGGATGAACATCCTGATATAGAATGGGCAAAACAAACTTTAACCACTGGAGAATTCTGGGATGCGGAGGGAGAAGATTGGGTGGTTGCAGGAGAAATAAATGATTGAGTTTGTGGTGATTGTAGAAAGTAGTGCAGACGCACGAACCGCTACTAGATTAGCCGATCGCGTTTTAGTAGAAAAAATTGATTGGTTAGAACCTGAGATGCTGCAACATCTATTTCAATGGAGTGGTTTAGAAGCTGGCACGGAGAATTCTTGCTGGAAAAATATTAATCAAATTATAGATAATTTCCAACAAAGCTTAGGATTTCGTCCTCCAAGGTATTTAGGTCATCGTAAAGATGGAGCCTTAAAAGCTGATGGTGCAGCAGCTATAAAAATTATTAATTTAGTACGATTTATTCAAAAAACACGACAGATTAAAGCAGTTCTCCTGATCCGCGATTTAGACAATCAACCTCAGCGAAGAGAAGGTATTGAGCAAGCACGTTCAGAACAAATCGATCGACAACCTAAATTAGCAGTTATTATTGGGACAGCCGATCGAATGCGGGAAGCTTGGGTGTTGAATGGGTTTATTGCATCTAATCAAGAGGAAAAACAAATTCTTCAAGAGATAACGACCGAATTGACGTTTAATCCTTGCGACGAGTCACACAGACTGCGATCTAACTCATGGGAAGAACCCGATCGCATTAGAAATCCTAAAGTTGTTGTCGAAAAGCTAACAGGTGGCAAGATGGAACGCGAACAACAGTGCTGGGAAGAGACGAGTCTGGAACTTCTACGAAAAAAAGGTGTTCATACAGGCTTAACAGCCTATATTGATGAAATCGAGGAACGATTAATTCCTATTGTTTTATCTGAGTAAAATAGTAACTCAGGATTTACGCATAACCTCTATCTTGCAGGTTTGCAATGCGCGCCTTACCGCTATGAGTAGGGCGTAAAATCACTTCTTCCCTAAGTCCTGTTCATTCAAAACTAATCGGTATCCCCAGCAATTTCATCCGCAGTCAATCCAGCTTGAAAAACTTGTTGCGCCGTCAATTTCAACTCTGGAAAAGTTGGCGAATCAATACTATCATTTCCCCGAAACAAACTCACCTCATACTCGCCATCAACCAACCGATAAATCGAAATAGTCGGTTGCTTGGGATTCCCGATAAACCTGCGGCCGCCCAAACCGAGATAATCCACAATCCAGTATTCAGGAATCCCGATTAGTTCGTATTCCCCTACTTTTTTTATGTAGTCATCTTGCCAATTCGTGCTAACGACTTCAACAACGAGTGGAATTGATGCTCCTTGAGTCACAGTTGAGAACTTTTTCCAGAAAGGTTCTGATCCTAAATTTGGGCGATTCAATATCAGAATATCGGGCGAATAGGCTGATTCGTTTTCGGGCGACTTAACTAATGCTTGTTTCGGGATTAGGTACGGAAGGTTTAGTCTGACAAATTCAAGAGTTAATTCCGAGGCTAACAAACCGATAACTTCTTCATGTTTTCCCGGTGGCTGGGCTATTTCAATAATCCCTCCGTTTTGCAGTTCGTAACGTCGGTTATCTGGTTTCCATTCGACAAATTTTTCAAAGGTTACTGGTTGAGTTGGACTTTGAATCATGGCTATTTATCCTTAGTGATGACCAGGGCGGGCAAGATGCCCACCCCACAAGAAAATTTAAGTCTTGTGGAACAGGCATCTTGCCTGTTCCGCCCACCTCACAAGAAAGCTTAAGTCTTGTGGAACAGGCATCTTGCCTGTTCTTAAAAATACTGCGGGTTTAATAGATAAGCTGTCTGGCATCTAAATTGTTTTTTTCGGGCGGGCTAGAAGCCCACCCCACAAGAAGAAAATTTAAGTCTTGTGGAACAGGCATCTTGCCTGTTCTTAAAAATAGTGCCATATGCAAGTTCCTACCTACATTATATTACCTATCAATGCCCAATGCCCCATGCCCAATTCCCAATTCCCAATGCCCAATTACCATTTGATCAATTGTGCATCTTGATTAAAAAACTTCCGGGACAATCCCTCAGTCAACAGCAGAGTTGCGATTACAGTTGCCAGCGCTAACACAAACATAATCAAAATCTGGTAAGATGCTGCATCGAGAGGACTGACACCGCTCAGCATTTGACCTGTCATCATTCCCGGTAAAGTTACTATTCCTACCACTGTCATTGTATTTAAGAGGGGGATTAATCCAGCTTTGATGGCATCTTTGCGGTACTGCTTTACTGCTTGCTGCGGCGTCGAACCTAAACTTAAATGGGTTTCTATTTCTAACTGGCTGCTATTAACTGTACTGAGAAGTCTTTCGCCGGCGATCGCCCCGGAGTTCATGGCATTGCCCAATATCATACCCGCTAAAGGAATCAGGTATTGCGGTTCGTACCAAGGGTCAGGTTGCAAAATTAGCAAGTTTGTATAGGCGAGAGTCAAGGCCGTACTGATAAAAATTGAACCCCAAACTAAGGGCAGCAAGTTCTTGATTTTTTTGCTGATGCGGTTGCTGGCAACCATGCTAGCAGTTGTCAGCATGATTGCTAAAACTGCTAAAACCAGCCAAGGATTTTTCCCCTCGGGGTCGAATACGACTGCGAGCACGTATCCGACTAAGATTAGCTGGATCAGGGTGCGCCCCGCCGCGATCGCGATCGCCCCCTCCAGCCCCAATCCCTGCCACGCCGAAAGCCCGATCGCGATCGCCACCATCCCCAAAGCCCAACCCAAATCTGTAAAATCTAGCAGAATTAACACCGGCCTACCCTTTCGATAACGTGATTGTTTGCCTGTCAAAATATAAGATATTGCAATAAAGGTTTCTGAGAAACAGTTTTGCTGCAAGAATTTGCTTTGATAATGGTTGAAATTTGTGGTGTGAAGAGTGAATAATGTTCCCCCCCTCGACTTAACCCGCCAGTACGCCCAGATTGGCGACGAGATAACCGCTGCGGTGCAAAAAGTGCTTGCCTCTGGCGGCTACGTAGGCGGCCCGGCCGTAAAGAGTTTTGAACGAGAGTTCGCCGAGTACACGGGAGTTTCCGAGTGCGTGGGCTGCAACTCCGGCACAGATGCGCTGATTTTGGCTTTGCGAGCTCTCAAAATTGGCCCGGGCGATGAAGTGATTACCACTCCTTTTACCTTTTTTGCTTCGGCTGAGACAATTAGCGCCGTCGGCGCAACTCCCGTATTTGTCGATATTGACAGCGATACTTTTAATCTGGATGTCGAACTCCTCGAAGCGGCAATTACTGAAAAAACCAAGGCAATTATGCCCGTCCACATCTTCGGTCAACCGGTAGACATGACTCGCCTGATGCAAATTGCGACTCGGCACAATTTAGCCGTAATTGAAGATTGCGCGCAGTCTGTCGGGGCAGAGTGGCAGTCTCGAAAAGTCGGCAGCATCGGTCATGTCGGCTGCTTCAGTTTTTACCCGACCAAAAATTTAGGCGCTTGCGGTGACGGTGGCGCGGTGACGACAAACGATCGAGCCCTCGCAGCTTCAATGAGAATGCTCAAAGAACACGGACAGTCTTCTAGGTATTTCTACGAAGAAATCGGATACAACAGCCGTTTAGATGCCCTGCAAGCGGTGATTCTCAGCATTAAATTGCGGTATCTCGACAGTTGGAACGCCCAGCGGCGGGAGAAAGCGGCACTTTACAGCGAATTTCTCTCCCGCGTTCCCGGAGTTGTTGTCCCCAAAGAATTGCCGTTGGCAAAAGGAGTTTGGAATCAATACACGATCCGGCTTACAAGTCCAGAAGACGCGCAAAATCCCTCTGGCAATTTTCGAGATTGGATGCGGGCTCAGTTGCAGGAATGCGGCATCGGTTCGATGGTTTACTATCCGTTACCTTTGCACCTCCAACCTGTTTACAAATCTTTGGGATATCAAGCAGGTCAGTTGCCGCAGGCAGAGCAAGTTTGCCGCGAGGTCTTGTCTTTGCCGATGTTCCCGGAACTGTCGAGGGATCAACAAGAGCGGGCGATTTACGGTCTGAAAGATTGCTTGGCTCAGTCCGTGAAGTTTTTTGACTGAACACTTGTACTTTTATGTACTATATTTAATGAAAAGAAACAAATTTAGGCTGGCAATCCGCCTCGAACGGGTGCATTTTCCGCTCGCCTAAAAATGGGAATGCGATCGGTCAATGATGAAGAAGGAAGAAGGAAGAGGGAAGAGGGAAGAAGGAAGAAGGAAGAGGGAAGAAGGAAGAAGGAAGAGGGCCGTTCGGCGAAGCTGAGCCGGTAAAAAGAAGGAAGAAGGAAGAATAAAGAATGTTTGAACTTTCGACTTCCCATCCCCGATGCCCGATGCCCGATGCCCGATGCCCGATGCCTGATACCCGATGCCCGATGCCCGATGCCCAATTCTCAATTTAACCTGTAATTTTCATAAGATAAGAGGAAAATAAACGAGTGCCTCAGTATCAATTCACTCAGGCTAGACGCTACGATCCACAAGCGATCGCTCAGTATTACCGCAACCGTCCGCAGAAAGCAATTTGGCGCGCAATTACCGTTATTTGGTCTTTTGCGGGCTTCGTGCTGGGGATGCTGTGGGACAGTTGGCAGCACGAAGTCGCAGCACACCAGCCAGAACGGGCCGCCCACTTGCGACAAATACTCACTCGCTTGGGCCCCACTTTCATTAAAGTCGGCCAAGCCCTTTCTACCAGACCCGATTTGATCCGCAAAGACTTTCTCGAAGAACTGATCAAACTTCAGGATCAATTGCCGCCCTTTGACTCCGCGCTAGCTTTCGAGATTATTGAAGCGCAACTCGATCGCAAAATTAGCGAAACCTACAGCGAAATCTCCCCCGAACCTGTCGCTGCGGCAAGTCTCGGTCAAGTCTACCGAGCTCGCCTCCTCACCGGGGAAGCAGTAGCAGTCAAGGTTCAGCGACCGAATTTGCTGCCAGTCTTGAGCCTTGACCTTTACTTAATGCGCTGGGCGGCTGGATGGTTGGGCCCGTTGCTGCCGCTGAATCTCGGTCACGACCTTTGTTTAATAGTCGATGAATTCGGTATCAAATTGTTCGAGGAAATTGATTATATCAATGAAGGCCGCAACGCCGAGAAATTTGCTACAAATTTTGCCGACGACCCGACAGTAAAAGTTCCGAGCATTTACTGGCGTTATACTTCAAATTGCGTTCTGACTCTCGAATGGATTGACGGCATCAAGCTGACAGATATCGAAAGTGTTAAAGCCGCAGGTTTGGATACCGATAGTTTAATTGAAGTCGGAGTCCGCAGCGGTTTGCGGCAGTTGCTGGAACACGGATTTTTTCATGCTGACCCCCATCCGGGAAATCTGTTTGCCTTAGCGGACGGCCGCATGGCTTACATTGATTTTGGGATGATGGATCAGATGGAAGAAACAACTAAAGAAACTTTGGTTGATTCTGTCGTTCACTTGATCAACAAAGATTACTTAGAGTTAGCCAAGGATTTTGTCAAACTTGGCTTTTTGACACCAGATACAGATATTATGCCGATCGTCCCGGCGTTGGAATCTGTACTGGGCGATATCGTCGGCGAAAAGGTGTCAGATTTTAACTTCAAAACTATTACAGACCAGTTTTCGGAGTTGATGTACGATTATCCTTTCCGAGTGCCGGCGAAATTTGCCTTAATTATTCGCTCTCTGGTGACAGAAGAAGGTTTGGCCCTGACGCTGAATCCCGATTTCAAGATAGTCGAGGTGGCGTATCCTTATGTAGCGCGGCGTTTGTTGAACGGAGAATCTCCGGCACTGCGGCGGCGTCTGATTGAGGTATTATTCAAAGATGGCAAATTCCAGTGGAACAGGTTAGAGGACATGATCGCGATCGCCCGATCGGATCGCAGTTTCGACCTGCTACCGACTGCACAACTAGGCTTGCAATTCTTGCTGTCCGAGGAAGGGTCGTTTTTGAGACGCCAGCTAATGTTAGCTTTGATTGAGGACGATCGAATCCACACCGAAGAAGTTCGCAGCCTGTGGAACTTAGTCAAGGAAGATTTGCAGCCCAGTCGCCTGTTCAACGTTGCTCTAGGCGCTTTGGCGGAGTTTTCCACAGAAGGAGCTGCGGCGCTGACTCGGTTTTAATTAGAAGGAAGAAGGAAGAAGGAAGAAGGAAGAAGGAAGAAGGAAGAAAAATAATTCTACTCTTGCCAATTCCCCATTCCCGATTCCCCATTCCCCATTCCCCATTCCCCATTCCCAATTACCCAAATTAAGGAATTATTCGTGTATTATTTTCCAGAACCTCCCTATTTTTTAATGTCGGCTGGACTGCTAGCAGGTATGGCCTCTGGCCTAGCCTTTGAAGCAACTCTCAAACAAGCTGTACAACAGTGGTCTAAAAATCGTTCTACTCGCACCTTGGCTAACCTGCCAAGGCTGCAATTGGTCATACCTTTTCTGGGAATGGCTGGCGGTATTTGCGTATTTTTAGCTTCGGGGATGGAGATTTTTGGCTTCCCAAAATTACTTTCTTATGCCCTAGCTTTGCCTCTGACGCTACTCACGGGTTGGCTAGTTTGGACTCAGCTAGGTAAGCTTTTGATCGAGTTAGAACGCGGAGGTTCCCAAGCGCTGGATTTAGATTCTTTTGAACAATGAAAGTTAACTATCAACCTCTTTTTATCAGAAGGAAGGGGGTTGATATAGCCTTTCTCAAAAAGATGAGGTATGATTGATAAATTATATAACCACTTAAACTAAGAGGGCTAAAGCCCAACTACGTACCTCATCTTTCTGAGAACAGCTATAGTTCTCTAATATTAATCCTATTTGATGCTTTTTGAACCGCAGAGAACGCAGAGAACGCAGAGAAAGAGAAAGAAGAAGATGACAACTTAGGCAATAATTTGTGTAAGTTTTTTTTAAATCTAAAATCTAAAATCTAAAATCTAAAATCGAATGAGTATTTTAATTGTTACGGGTGCAGCGGGATTTATGGATCTAACTTAGTAGAAACTCTTTTAAATAGAGGGGAGACGGCGATCGGTGTTGATGAGTTCAACGACTATTACGATCGGGATCTCAAGCGCAAGAATATTGCACGATTTGAAAAGTATCCGGGTTTTGAATTGGTGGAAGGCGATATTTTGTCTCTAAATTGGCGAGATTTTTTATCCGATGCTAAGGTAATATTTTATCAGGCGGCGCAAGCGGGAGTTCGTGCTAGCTGGGGCGACGGTTTTCGCAGCTATACCGAACGCAATATTAACAGCACTCAAGTATTGTTAGAAGCGGCAAAAGATACGCCCAATTTGCAGAAACTTGTCTATGCTTTTTCTTCAATTTACGGCAATGCTGAAGCTTTTGCCGCGAATGAAAACGCTTGTCCGCAGTCGGTTTCTCCCTACGGAATTACGAAATTAGCCGGTGGACGTTTGTGCGGACTTTATTACAAAAATTTTGGCGTTCCGACTACTTCGCTGCACTATTTTACTGTTTACGGACCGAGACAGCGCCCCGATATGGCTTTTCACAAGTTTTTTAAGTCGATTTTGTTTGACGGGGCAATTTCAATTTTCGGCGATGGATTGCAAACGCGGGATTTTACGTTTATCGGCGATTGCGTTGCGGCGAATTTAGCGGCGGCTGAGGTTGCGGAAGCTGCGGGGGAAGTTTTTAATATTGGTGGGGGCAGTCGGGTAGTTTTGAAAGAAGTTATTGATACAATAGAGAGAATTGTCGATCGACCTATTCGGATCGATTTTACCGAAGCTGCGAGGGGAGACGCGCGGCACACTAGCGCGGATGTGTCTAAAGCCCAGAAAATCTTAGGTTATCAGCCGCAGGTTGCTTTAGAAGAAGGTTTAAGGCGCGAATGGGAGTGGATTCAGTCTTTGTACAGTTAGATGCTATCTCTCCCAGAAATTCCGCCACTTAAATTGAACATTATTAACTTTTTGAATTACCCAAATTTTGAGATTTCTCTGCAAGCGAACCAACAAATTTGGAGGCGCTAGTTTTGGCTGTGTTTCCGGCGAATTCAAATAGCGGTAGTGCAGAAAAACCTCTCGGTAGGGAATCTCAACATCTTCGCCAGCACACAATCGAGTAAACTTTGCAGCCGAAATGCTCATGTAGTGCAAATAAGTCAGCCGCCGTCCTTTATCGTATAGAACATCATCTATCACATCAAATTGAGAAGACCAATGATTTCCCGTTACCAGTGCAGGTTGATGATAAGCAAAGTTATAAAAAGAGATGCCGCTGCGGGCGACTAAATAGTTAAATAAAGGTTGGTCAGTTCCCCGCAAAGACAAAATTTCTGCTTCTCCTAAAATCAATTTCTCTAAAAAGTGATTTGAGTTATTTAGATTTAAAATGCCTTTTTTTGAAGCAAACCAACCCGCACAAAAAATCCGAGATTGTAGTTGGTTAACGTTCAAAATATCTGGCAATTTTGCGGAGGATAAGTCAAATACATAATTGAGGTCAGACTTATATTGAAAATCGTTGGCTACCCAATCAAATTCATCAAGTTTTTGATAGATGTAATCTAGAGAACCCATTAACAGAGTGTCCGCATCAAAATAGACAAATTTATCAAAAGGGCCGTCAAAACAGCAAAATTTTCGGTGCATTCCCAAACAGTGAACTTGCTGCCAACCTTTAGCTTGCCAAACTTTTTGAGCCTTGCGGTGAGATGTCCAAGCTTGAGTTGCAAAGTTTTCCCAGAAATTGATGGAATCGGTATTTTCAAACAGGGTGACATTATGGCGAGTTGCAACTTCTACTCGCACTTTTTTCAGGTTATCATCGTAGGGAATGATGCAAATAGGAATATCTTTTGCCCCATTGACTTCGAGACTGTTCAATAAAGCGACTAAGTGGTCGAAAATAACATCGTTTGCTAGAATATAAATGCCAGCGATCATAATTATTCCCTACAGATTATTTATATCGTGTGAGCTGATATTTTTGTATAATCTCCGAACTCGTAGGGGCGGGTTTTACCAACCATAATTGCCTAAAACCAACAATCTCGTAAACCCGCCCCCTCCCAACGGCAAATAGCTACAAACAATATTATTTATCCCTGCAAATATCTAAAAATTATTTGCACTAAATTTGGTTTAACTTCATTGAGATAACGATAATGTTTCCAAAGTTGCCAATAAGGACTACCCGATTTAATTGGTATTCCAGCCCAGTGAAGATATTTTAACCTTTTGCCTTTGTCATAAAGAACATAATCTCTTTCTTGAAAATGCTGGGAACCAGCCCAGCTTCCGGGTTCTGTTGCTGAATCTTTAACAAGATTGCAGCGTTTGGGAATCAGTTTAAGAATGATATAATTTAGTATAGGTTGGTCTGTGACATTTTGAGTAAAGTCAAAATATTCTCGATGCTGCGAACATTCTCGCAAAATATCATACATTTGTGCTTCTGTAATAGTTCCTTTTCTGGAACCCCAAAAACCGCTGTTGAATACATCTTGAAGCTGTGAGTCGGTAAAGATATTCTGTTCTTTGACAGCGGGTGAAAATACATTTCGCAGTTTTTCGCTGAGGTGGTGGTAGTCGCAGCAAAAAAAGTCTACTTCTGAGAGTTTGTTGAGGTTGGCGGCGATGTCTTCAAAGACGATGATATCGGTATCGATGTACAGAAATTCGTGGAGGGGGCCAAACCAGACGGCGAGTTTTCGCATTTTGTTGGGAAGGGCTAAAAAGTTGCGATCGAACATTTGGCCAATTTCCCTGGTAAACTGTTCCACAAACTCCAGATTTGGGAACAATTGCACACCGTGGAGACTGCTGAGTGCGGCTGCGACTTGCTGATAATTGTCGTCGAAGGGAATCAAAAAAATTGGCACTTGACAATTGTACAGACGTATGCTGTTTAGAAGGGCGATCGCACTTTCGATCACCTTATCATTCGCAACAATATAAATACCGCGACTCATACATTTATCCTCAACCTTCTCAATACCCTTTTTAACAAATTCGGCGCAGAAACCTCAGTATAAGACTTTGGCGCTTCGGCAAAAATCGGACGCTTTGACGGTTCGCGGAGATAGCGGTAATGCAGGAACAAATCGCGATAGGGAAACTCGATATTTTCGCCCGCACAAACTCTCCGAATTAAATCTGGCTGCACGCCAATATAATGAATGTAAGTAAGTCGGTTTCCCTTGTCGTACAAAATATTATCGCGTTCTTCAAAATGTTTAGAAGTGACGCTGCACCCGGTTTTTTCGCCATCCGGGAGGCTACAAGCAAAATTATAACTATTCATCCCAGTTTTCATCACCATATAATTGAGCAGCGGCTGTTCTCCCGCACCTTCATAGAGAATTTCCGCCTCGCCGGATTGCAGTTGAGCTAACAGCCATTCCCTAGTATCTTGCTCAAACAATCCTTGCTTGCTGGCGTAAAATCCAGAACAAAATATTTCCGAGTCTATGCGATTTTGGTCAAAAACTTCGAGCAGTTTTGGCGACTGAATATTGTATACTTTAGTCGGGTCGCGAAATTGAAAGTCATAAACCACAAAATCCGATTCCTCTAACTTCAGAAAAACCGCATCAAGGGAATTCATCACCAAAGTATCCGCATCCATATAGATAAACTTTTCAAACGGGCCGTCGAAAGCGCAAAAGCGCCGGTGTGCGCCGTAAAGCCGGAAATTTTTGCGGTTCAAACGCTCTGGTGCGGCTGCTTGCATGAATTTATCCCATCGCTGAATAGAGGCGCTATTATCATAAATAAAGACGTTGGGACGGTTAACAATTCCAGCTTTGATTTGCTCTATTTGGTCGTCGAAAGGATAAATACAGACAGGAATATTTGAGCCTAAGATAACTTCAATACTGTTGAGCAAGGCAATTAGTTGGTCGTAAACTGTATCGTTGGCAAGCGTGCAAATTCCATTCATATCTATAGTCTCGCGAAGGCGGACTTTGTTTGACAAGAAGCGGTTTCAACCGCCGAATTATCTAAAGGGTAAAATAGTAGAGAAGAGTCTGGCAGGAAAACTTAGGATAAGGAAGAAACCGACGCTACCGCCACGCGAAAACCGATGCTTGAGTCGCCACCACCAGCAAAATCCCAGTGACGATGAGCACTGCGGCAATCGACCGCATTGTTGAGCCAGGAACCGCCACGCTGCACCCGGCAATAACTTGTGCCAGAAGCCCATGAACTTCCGTCAGTCGGTGAACCATTATAGTTCCTGTGCCACCTATCGCTGCACCACTCCCAAACATTGCCGTGGATTTCGTACAGTCCAAAGGCATTCGGGGGAAAACTCCCTACATCGGTTCTTTCTCGGCGGTAAAGTCCTTTGGGGGCGTTTGCGTAGGGGCTGTTTGCGTGATAGTTGACTAAATTTGCGGTAATGGTTTCCCCAAAATGAAATGGGGTTGTTGTACTGGCACGGCAAGCGTATTCCCATTCTGCTTCACTCAAGAGACGATATGGTTTTCCGGTTTTTTGGGAGAGTTTGCCACAGAATTTGACGGCCAGATTCCACGATACATTTTCTACAGGACGTTTTTCGCCTTTGAAACTCGATGGGTTGTTTCCCTTTCCCATCACTGCTTGCCACTGTGCTTGGGTGATGGGATATTTGCCTGCAAAAAAAGCGGGTACTGTTACTGGATGCTGCGGACTTTCACAACTGTCTCTACCTTCCTCTGTTGCTGGCGAACCCATCATAAAAGTGCCACCGGGAATATAAACCATTTCCAGCACAACTTTTTTCCCTAAGTATTGAGAAAAGAAATGAGCATAATGACGGCGACGACTGTTTTCTTTTCCTTCAGCATCCACTGTTATCACATCAAAGTCAAAAGTACGAAAATATTTTTGTAACTGCTGTTTTATATTTGGTTCATCTCTATCCTTCAGCAGCGAATAGGCTGCAAACTTCACCTGCATTGATTCATCTTGCAGTGCCCCAATTATTAAATCTAAACCTGCATCTCCATTTTTCAGCGCTTCAGACAGTGCAGCAATTTTTACCTCTACAATCGGTGAAGCCAAACGACTCTTAACGCCGGGAATCCCGCCTAAGACAGCCGCACCTAATGGCACTTGAGATTTGCCACCGAGTACAACATCGTATTCTCTGGGTTGATTTTGATTTTCTGTCATTGCGCTATTTCCTGAGATACAAAGTTAGACAGCCAATTGAGCAAGTTCAATTCGTGGAGAATGATTTGTCTAGCTTCGGCAATTTTCTCCCTCGCTTCATGCCAATAATCCGCATTAGCCACAACCTCTTTAATAAATTCTACTCCTTTCTCATCCAAACTCGGCAGCCGCAGAAAACTCCCCGCCGGCAACAACTTATCCGCCGCCGAACCGCCGTAATAAATTGGCAAACACCAAGCTAACAAAGCATCCCAAAGCTTCTCGCTGACATACAAATCATTTTCTGCATAATTTTCAATCGCTAAGTTGTAATAGTATGGCGCCACGGCGTGCCATTTATTGTTCACAGTCCCGTTCCCGCGCGCCCAAGCTGGCAAGTTTCGCCCGTAAAGGTCAAAATCTAATTCTCGTTCTTGCAGCAATTTGATAAAGTCTAATCGGTGGCGGTGATTGGCGCTGCGGCTAACACCTGAAGTAATCCAAGAACAGGATTTAGTTTTCGGCGGCGCAGGCATTTCATCGAGTTCTCGAAACGAGTTAGAGTGATACCAAATCGCGGGCATATAATCTGGTTTTGGTGCGAAGTCGTCTGGCCCGGAAACGTAATTGCAATAAAGTTTGGCTTGTTCGTAGTTGGCTTTGGTAATTTCAATAACTTCTGGTAATGGCGGCTCCCGGATCAGGTAAATTATGCGTTCCTTGGGGACACCGCGCAATTTGTCTCGAATGTCATTTTCTGAATTTTGAGGGCTTGGACGGCGAATTTTGTCGAGCCAGGATTGATTTTTGGAAGGTTGGGGAAAGTCGAATTGATACATGAGTAAAAAGTCTGGTTCTGGGTGATTTGCTAGCATTTGAATGTTGCCCCATTTGCCGAAGTTGTGGGGGGTTTGTTGCCACAGCCAGTCGCTTTGACTCATGCCTGGATAGGTGGTGATTGTGCCGATGATTTTTTGGTTCATTTCTAATAATAAATCTGGTTTTCGCGTGTGGGCGGGGCGGGTTTATGAGATTATTAATTTTAGGCGATGATTGTTGGTAAAACCCGCCCCTACGGATTTTAAAATTATGGGATGAGGATTTTTTGGTTCATATCTAATAATAAATCGGGTTTTTGCGTGTGGGCGGGGCGGGTTTATGAGATTATTAATTTTAGGCGATGATTGTTGGTAAAACCCGCCCCTACGGATTTTAAAATTATCGGATGAGGATTAATGAATGATTTGCGATCGCACTTGCCGATCCACATAACTTAAAATTCTCTCTATCCTATTTTCCCAGGAAAATTGCTTGACAAAATCCATTGTTTCTGCATAGCCTTCGCTTTTCCTCGGATATTTAGTTAAACAATCTCGAATGCTTTGTGCGAACTGGTGCGGGTTATCCGGTTCGCACCAAGTTGCTGCTATATTTCCCGATTTAAATTCCATTAAAGATGCAATCTCCGTCGCTACAATCGGAGTTCCCGATGCCATGTAATCAAAGAATTTTAAAGGAGATGTGAACGTCGCGGCCTCTGTCAAACAGTGCGGGTGAGTCAAAACATCGGCTGCTTGCAGCAAGCTAGCCAGTTGATTTTGAGGGAGGTAGCCGAGAAATTTAATGTTGTTAACTTGCTTGGATTTGGCTAATTGCTGGTAGGCTGTTACTTGGGATGAATCACCGCCCGCGATCGCAAATTGAACCAGCGGCAATTCCTCAGCCACATCCACCAACATATCAACACCTTTAAACGGGTAAAGTCCCCCTGCATAAACTGCTAAATACTGTCTTCCATCTGTTAATAATTGCTGTCGCCAATTCTGAGCAGCTTCTGTTTGTCTCGCGAGAAAAAAATGGTTAAAACCGTTGTGCAGTGTAATTACTTTTTCGGGTGGCATCCCATTCTTAATCATGCTTTCTCGCACTGTCTCGGCAACAGTTACAGCAATTTGAAATAGAGGATTGCGAACGACTTCAGGTTGAAAATCTTTGTCTTCGTGGTGGTGCTGTTCGTAGATAGCGGGAATACCGTTTTTAATGGCAGCTTTGACAAAGTTCCAGTCGCGGGTGTGGACAATTTGAGTCGATTTAACCAGGTGAATCGGTAAATAGTATTTTGATACTATTGTACTCGCACTCGTCCACTTGCTGTCCCAAAGGTCGATCGGCCACGGGACGGGCAAATCTGCTACTTTTAATTTATCTTGAATATTGTAAATTTTGGCAAGTTGGTCATCCGGTTTCCTCGGTTGAAAAGGACGAAGTAAATCAACGGGATTCCAAGCATTCCATCCTTTGCGGAGGTATACCAAAACTGCTGGATAACCGAGATTTGCTGCGGCATTTGCAGAGTGGGCAACTTGAACTAAGCTCGCTACATTGGGTTGCGGCAAGACATTTCTGGTAAAAAATACATAATATTTAGACATGGTAATTGGGCATTGGGCATTGGGCATTGGGCATTGGGCATTGGGCATTGGGCATTGGGCATTGGTAATTGTTATTTCTGCCAACTGCCAACTAACTACTGCCAACTGCCAACTGCCAACTGACTACTAACTACTTTTTAACAGCTTGACGCTTAATAGTTTTTTCTATAAATTCTAAAGTCGAGAAAATATTAGCAGCCGAGTGAAAGGATTCTCGGATTAACTCGTCTCTTTCTTCGGGAGAGTCTACCATTTCATCTACTAGCAATTTGAGGTAAGCTATCATGGGAGTCAGGCGAGTGCGAATTTCGTAAGAACCTCTAATTAGAGCTTCATCGCGAGCGGTTTCTTCGGCAAATTGCACTGAATACAAGCGAGTGTAGTAACCTCCTTTTGCTAGCAATTCTTCGTGGGAGCCAATTTCTACTACTTGTCCCCGATCGATCACGGCGATTTTGTGGGCTTTTTGGACTGTGGAGAGGCGGTGGGCGATTACCAAGGTTGTGCGATCGCAGCTCAATTTCTCGATCGCCGCTTGCACGTACCTTTCCGAAACCGTATCCAGCGAACTCGTTGCCTCATCCAAAATTAAGATTTCCGGGTTTTGCAGCAGGGCTCTAGCAATTGAAATTCTCTGACGCTGCCCTCCCGATAATATCACCCCCCGATCGCCAATTTGAGTATCCAACCCCTCCGGCAACAGTTGGATAAACTCGTAAGCATTTGCTCCCTTCGCCGCTTCCACAATTTCTTCCTCAGTCGCTTGGGGTCTAGCATAAGCAATATTTTCGCGCACTGAAGCATTAAACAAAAACGTATCTTGGCTAACAATACCCATCGCTTGTCTGAGGCTTTTCAGGTCAAATTCGCGCAAATCCCTGCCATCGATCGAGATATGACCTTCAGTAGGATCGTAAAATCTCGGCAGTAAATCTGCCAAAGTGGACTTACCAGAACCCGAAGTTCCTACCAAAGCCAAAGTAGTGCCGTGAGGTAGAAATAAATCAATTCCTTGCAGAACTAAATTCTTGTGATTGGGATAACTAAAAGATATTTTATTAAAATGAATTCCCGATCGCAAATGAGTGTAAGGCACAGAACCGTTCAGCATAAATGGCTTGTCCTCGCATCTCAAAAAATCATTAACCACCTCTACACTAGCCGACGTATTAGCAAATTGACTGCGCCCGCTATTCAACTGTGAAATTAAAGGGATTAATCGAAACAGTACCAATAAATAGGTTAATAAAATTGTAGCAAGAGACTCTATCTCATTCGCAAATATTGTGCGACCTATAAATACAATCAAAATTATAACTATCAAATTAACAACTTCGTTAATTGGGGCGATCGCCGCATAATTTACCTGAGCCTGAAAATCCGCTTGTTCTCGCCTTTGAATTAAATGCTTGATCCGCTGATACTCCCTTTCCTCGTTCCCCGTTGACTTGACCAGCCGAATCCCAGTAATTGTTTCCAGCACCCTAACCGAATAATCTTTCGACATTTCAGAAAGCAGGTGGCCAAAATGCTTGGAACGGTTAATAATATATTGATTTGTCCAAGCAACTAACGCCAGCAAAACTGTAGCTGTCACCGTCAGTTTCCACGAGAGCGAAAGTAGCAGGCCCACAAACACCAAAACCGTGATTGAGGTAGTAAACATTCCGATTGCCGTGCCAACTGCACTAGCAGTCCGACCAATCTCTCCGCCCAATCTATTAATTAAATCCCCGACTTTAGTTTTAGAGTAAAAATCTAAATCTACTTCTAACAACAACCGCAAACCTGCTTCTCGCAAATCAAAAGTCAGAGATCGCGTCAGAGAAGTAGCTACTAAAGTATTGATATAACTCGCAACATTTTTTAAAAAAATTGCCAGCACAATCGCCCCGGTCATCAACATTAAACGCTGATTTCCGGGCATTCCCTCAAAGGGATACATCAAAGTTTTAATTAGAGGTGGAGCGCCCCGCAGCTCGATAGCTTCCTCTAAAAAACTTAAAAGCACTGGTACAATCAGAGTAGTGCTGATACCGTTGAATAAAGCGCCAGAAAAGCCCAGCATCACAGTTAAGAGAATCCTGCCGGGATATCGTCTGGCAAATTTTAGGAGTAGCTTATTGGCAGACATGAAGCATTCCCAGCTAAACAGTACGGCATCTCAAAATATTCTTTAATAACAGCCAGTTTTTCTTCCTCCCGTGAGTCGGTTAAAAAAAAATAACATTTACATACCTGCAATTATATCTGAAAGTATCGGTTTTATTGCTTGAATACTATATTTTTTCACACATCTTTCCCGAGCTTTCATTCCTTGTAAATTAGCCGCTGTCAAATTTTGAAATATCCATTGAATTTTTTGTGAAATTTGATCGGGAGAACTCGGATCGACTAAATAACCCGTTCCCCCTAAAATTGCTGGAATATCCCCCACTCGCGTAGACAAAACAGGCTTAGCCATTGCCATGCCATCTGTCAGCTTGAGCGGAAACTGAGCCACGGCTGCGAGAGTTTCTCGCTGAGGAACAACGACAACATGAGCCGCCGCTACAACCGACGGCATCGTCTCTACTGGAAATCTTGGCAGTTTAACAATCCAACGCCCCCATTGTTTCACAAGTTTATCATCATAATCATCATAAGGACTCCCGCCGACGATCGCTAATTTTAAATCGGGCTCATTTAACTGTTCGAGGGCCATCAAAACATCCTCCACGCCTTTATGAGGTCGCGGTGCCCCCGGAAACATCAGAACTCTATACCCGGACAAGCCGTAACGCTGTCTGCTCAATTCAGGATTGTATTTAGCAGGGTCGAACATTGCAGTATCCTTACCATTAGGCAAATATACACCACCAAAACGCTGTTTTAAAAACTCCGTATGAACGGTGACTGCATCAGCACCGTGGATGAGACTTTCCATCCACTTTACATAGAGGGGATTATCTGGTTTTCTCAATTGACCGTTGTGTTTAAAAATATCTCGATAAAGTTGTTTAAAAGAAGGACGGTATTTCCATTCATCTCCGCCGTACCAGCTCAGTTCCCAGTCGTCTATATCTAGAATTATAGAGTGTCGAGTCGCCAGTTTTTTTAGCAGTGATAACCCAAAGCTTGTAGGTTTAGGTTTGACTGCATAAATAATATCTCCATCTATTTTTTTCCAAAGTTTCTGAGCATCCATCAAAAACCCCGGATAATTTTTACCCCGTATCGCACATACCGGGATGTCGCTGGGAGGTATCGCATACAATTCCTTGCCAAACTGAAATCCCACAACTTCTACATCACATTTAAGCTCGCTCAGAACTTGAGCTAAGAAAAAAGCACGAATTGCACCTGCTCCTGACAAATCGCTAACTACTAATGAAACTTTCACTGAGTATTTTGTTTAAAACATTTGTTTGATTTTCCTGCTTAACCGACCTTTTGTCAAGGCGATGGGAACTCTCCCACTCCAGACCAAAGCAACCGGGTTTTTAACCAGCGCAAAGCGCAGCAACGAAGTATTTTGGTAAAAAAAACACGGTGATGAACCGAAGAATGTTATTCAAGCTAGCAATAATTCTTTTACGTAATTTTTCGGATATGTTGAGGCTAATTTTTTTATTGTGGGCTGAATTTTGTTGTTTTTGATGCAGTTTGCCAACAAACTTTAATTATTTTAAACGCCAGGGATTGTTAAGTTGATTTGGTAAAAATATTTTAGCCGTGCGATCGACTATTCTAGTAAAGAGCGATCGCGTCACGTTCTTTGCGTACTGAGGGCGGTAAGGATAAGTGCAGTGCATTACTTTAATCGGTTTGTCGATCGTATAAACATCTTTCCACTTATCCAAATAGTTGTAAACCGGGGACAAAGTTGTCATTTTCGGTTTCACAGATTCTACAGCCGCCGCAAAAGCGCCCTGGTCTTTCAACAATAGCACATTTTGATGCGCCACTACCATATCGAAATATTTCTTAAAATTTATAAACAATTCCTGAGTTTTACCGCTTTTGGTAAAAGCTATAAATCCGCCATTGTATTGAATGCTATTTTCATTTAGCGGCAACCCGGCAGACTGCAAAGTTGACAGAATATCCTGCTTGACTCTTAATAAATTTGCAGCTTTAGCAATCGCAGGCTGCACATCTTCCGTCACCAACAAATCCACCCCGTCAAGAAAATCAAAAACCTCATCTATTGGCGACAACAAACAAATATCACAATCCATATAAATAGTTTTCTCAAACAGAGATTCCCCGTACAAAGCCAGCTTAGCTAGCCGCGACGCTAAAACAGGATTTTCGTGAGAAGGTGCAGGTTTCAATATGACATTTCCAAACACCAGAAGTAAAGGGTATAAAATTTGAGGAACTCTATCTATTAAAACAATAATTGGTTCGCGGTGAAACTTCCTGACAGACGCCAGAAAATGAACGCAATCCTGGAAAGAGTAAAGACCGGTTAAAATAGTGATAAATCCCTTGACTGCTAATTTATTTGAATTCATTGATTTACTTATTGATTTACTTATTTCCCTCAGTGTGTCCACTCCCAAAAACTCTCATTCCAGTCATCTCGACCGTGAAAAATTCCTTGCCATTCATAAAAACGTACAAAATCTTTCAGGTTAATTGTTTTATTGACATCGCGGATCATATAAAGAGGTTTATCTCCATAAAAAGAAGCCCACATAGTATAACTGCTAGGCGGCCCGATAACATAGTCGCACTCGGCCAAAGCATACATATCTTCAATTAAATGACCGCTGCCAAATCCACAGTTAAAATTATCAAATAAACTATGAATTTGCGGAATATTAGAACAAATCAAAAACTTAATATTTTTTCCTTCAAATAGCCTGACTACAGAATTCATGAATTCTAAATATTGCTCAGTTGTGTAAAAGTATCTCCCCTTTTGATGCTGAGCATAATCCCCTTGACGGATGTGAATTCCGACGAGCAGATCCGAGTTATTTTTTAAATCCAATATCCAACGATCTACATTGATTCTATATCGATCTAATGGTGCCAAGTATGCTCTAATCGGGTCGGCGTACTTGTGTAACTTGGGGACATCTTCTACAAACCAGCCATCTCGAAATAGCCAGCCTTGAAAACAAACAATTGAACCGTGCTTGATTTGTTCTATTTCCTGATATTTTAGCCAACTAAAAGGTTCTTTTCGAGTTATTTCTTGCGTATTTAAGATTCTTTTGTTGCTTAAATACTTGATTATATTATAATATTTACTTCTGACAAACTTGTTACCTGCTGCGGTAAAAGATGGAGGAGGATAACAACACAAAAAATCCCCAGCGGTTCCCACAAAGAATTCTGCATATTCGTCAAAAGCCGGATTGAGAACAGTCAAATTATGCTCGATCGCCCAAGCAATGAAATTAGCAAAAAGCAGCAGTCGGTTGCCGAGTTGTCCCGATTTAGCAGATATTATTAGCATATTGTATTTGTGGGGCGGGCGGGACGCTAGGGCCCCTACTCCCCACAATAATTCAATCAAACTTTGCTGTAATGGTAAGGTGCGCCATCAGCACCCTACATACTAAGAATTGTGGCGTTTTTGGTGCCACTGCCAAGCATGGGAGATAATGTTCTTAATGTCGGGATATTCGGGAGACCAACCCAAGGTTTTGATGGCTTTCTCGCTGCTGCCAACCAAAGCAGGCGGGTCTCCCGGACGCCGATCGCACTCCACAGCCTTAATCTCTTTTCCCGTCACTTGACGAGCCGTTTCTATCACCTCTTTGACCGAAAACCCGCCGCCATTCCCCAAATTAAAGAAATCAGATTTGCCACCATTTAGCAAATATTCTAATCCCAAAATGTGAGCAGATGCCAAATCGTTAACGTGAATGTAATCCCGAATGCAAGTACCGTCAGGAGTATCGTAATCCGTGCCAAAAATCGCGATCGAATCTCGTTTCCCCAACGCAGCGAACAACACCAGCGGGATCAGGTGAGTTTCTGGATTGTGATCCTCTCCTAACAACCCGTTAGGGTCAGCTCCAGCCGCGTTAAAATAGCGGAAACAAACAGACTTGAAATCATACGCAGCGTCAAAATCAGACAAAATCCGTTCTACCATTAACTTAGTAGCACCGTAGGGATTGATCGGGTTTTGCGGGTGGTCTTCTGCGATCGGGATTTTCTGCGGTACGCCGTAAGTCGCGCAAGTAGAAGAAAACACAAATTTCTTCACGTCAGCAGCGAGCATTGCTTCCAAAAGGGTAATAGTACCGATGACATTGTTGCGGTAATATTTAGCTGGGTCGGTAACTGATTCGCCCACGTAAGCGTAGGCAGAAAAGTGCATTACCGCATCAATTTTGTGCGTAGCAAACAAGTTGTCTAGAAGAGTGCGATCGCTCGTATCGCCAACTACCAACTCGACCTGCAAAGCCCGATCTACTATATCTCGGTGGCCGTAAACTAAATTATCCAAAATCACCACACCGTAACCGGCGTTTTTCAGCGCTAATACCGCGTGGGAGCCAATATATCCAGCTCCGCCCGTCACCAAAATAGTTGGTTTGTCTGCACTCATGTTATTCTGCCTGTTTTTGTAGCTGGGATTGCCAAGAGCCTTGTTACTTTGAGACTTCCACATCAGACGCTTTCACACTCCGCGCGAGCCGGAGAATTCAAGCGAAATATCTAGGCTTTGCTGTGCCCGACAGGACGATCGCACTCCTAAAAAACGCTTTTTACACTCCAGATAGATGCTGAGGGAGCAAGTCTTTCCGTTCAATCGATAAACTTGAGGCGACCAATTTGGATATAATCAAATATCCGATTGATTTGATGTCGCTCCTCTTCTGAGATTTTATCATCGGACAGGATAGTCGAAGTCAAAACTAAATGTTCCCTGCGAGCGATCTTGCCAGACGCTACAATCCGATCGACTTTTTGAGAAATTGTTAAGTTCGATTTGTTGTGAGATGTTCGCATTTATTCGATCGCTTTTATGCCAAAATAGTTAAAGTTGATTGCAGTTCTTGACCCAAAAATGATGCGTACCCGACCGCAAATCAATTTGCTCAACAGCAGAAATAACGTATCAGAGTTGTACTTCCCAAGATAGATATGCGGACTTAATAAATCTGCGATCAGCCTTCGGATAGCGTTCAGACTAACTTAATTATATAATATTTTTCCGAGAGAGGCACTTTTCTATGCAGGTTTATCGGCTTCCGGTACTGTCGGACAATTACATTTTCTTGCTGCACGACCCCGATCGCGGCACAGCAGCAGTCGTCGATCCAGCCGCTTCAGAGCCGGTCTTGCAGCAACTGAGCTCGCTCGGAGCCGAATTAACAGCAATTTTCAATACGCACCACCACAGCGACCACGTAGGCGGCAACCAGCAACTGATCGATCGCTTTCCCCAAATTAAAGTTTACGGCGGCGCAGAAGATAGAGGCAGAATTCCGGGACAGCAAGTGTTTTTACAAGCGGGCGATCGAGTTTCTTTCGCCAACAGAACCGCCGAAGTCTTCTTCGTACCCGGCCACACAAAAGCTCACATCGCCTACTATTTCCCCCCCAGCAACCCAGGCGAAACCGGCGAATTGTTCTGCGGCGACACTTTATTTGCAGGAGGCTGCGGCAGACTGTTTGAAGGCACTCCCGCTCAAATGCTAGCCTCCCTCGGGCAACTGCGAAACTTGCCCGACAGTACGAGAGTTTGGTGCGCCCACGAATACACGCTGAAAAACCTGCAATTTGCCTTGAGTGTGGATGGCGACAATCCCGATCTGCAGCAGCGCTTCGCCGAAGTCAAGGAAGCGCGCAGCCGATCGCAACCTACAATACCATCATCGATCGGCCTGGAAAAAAGCACAAACCCATTTTTGCGCTGGGACTTTCCCAACATCCAATCAGCCGCCAACACCTCCGATCCAGTGCAAACCTTCGCTCGATTGCGCGGCATGAAAGAGCGATTTTGAGCTTAACGTTTTTGTTTCTTCAGGTAACTCTTAAACTTGAGTATCGGTTCTGTCAACCACTGGTTAAGTGATCTGTATTTTATCTTAAAGCTCGACAGCCCATTAAACTTCTTGAAAAATTTTTCCCCTTCGTCCTTAAACGGTGTCTGAGACAACATATCGAGCCATAATTGATTGGGGGTTGAGCTTTCCCACGGTTTCGGTCTTGACATAAAGTGCATCACTTTACTTGACATATCTTCAGTATTGTGGTTGTTCCATATTTGCTCTAATTGCTTCCACCTTCCTCCTAAAAATGAATTTAATGCACCCTGATCGTGATCGACCCAAAGGTTTGAGCGAGCGTTTTCCATCAACTTTTCGGACAGTTGCTCTTCCTCCCAAACCTTCATGTTGTAAACTAAAATGCCAGCATTTAAATAAGGGTTTCGATCTTGAGAATTGTTCGGATTTCCCCAGACGTTGGCTGCGGCTGCTATCGGCATTGTTTGAAGATCTAGGTTCCACAGGGGTTCTAAACTTCCCAGAACGATCGTGTCGCTGTCGAGCCAAATCAGCCTTTCTGTTTCCTTGGTATATTTTCGCGGCTCCAATCTAACGTAAGTAAGTTTAGAACCTGACAGCGAAAGAAGTTGGTCGTAATTAGATTGGAATTCTTGCCATTCAATCTGGTATTTGCAGCAATTCTGTAACTGTTCCTTTTGCTGTGGATCTAGGCCAATAGATACAATGCTAATTTTTACCTGCTCCTGTCCAGATTTACTAACATTGAGATCTATAGACTTAAGAAGTGCTGCTAACCCCAGAATATAGTTGCGATCGCCGGCGGTAAATATGTGCATAGGATTAAGTTTGTGAAATTAACAAAGGTAAAAGGCGCGCGGTCAAACTTGACACAAACGCCGGCACGGTAGGAAGCAGGCGACCCTGTACAGGGTAAATACGATCGCCCGTTTCCCGTAGAGAATAACATAACCTTGCCTAAATTTACGATCTGGTTTAGACAAAGAAACGGGGTTTTTAAGTAGGCAGGCGCAAATAAACTTTACAATGTAACAGAATGTAAGGCGGGCATAACAATAGCAATTGCTTCGTTGCACTCGCTGCGAGAGAGGGGTTATGTATTTTCAAGCTTCATCTAGTTATTTATCTGTTGTGCAAGTGCCATCTGTCCGCACCCGAAAACGAGCAACAGCCATTGGTAATATGCAGCAACGCGAAAAATAATGAGAGGGACTCTCGCATTTGAAACAGCCAGAAAATTCCCCGTCGCCTGTGCTCAATCCCGCAAGTGGTTAAGAGGTGGGACTCTACGATAAAATAAATTGTCTAGAGATCGATATTACCGCAGAACGATCGACATCCATCTTAGGTTTGAAGTGTCACCCTGCTGAAATCAAAAGTTCCTCTGGTTACTTCCCTATTATTGAGCGCGATTTGCTTTGCCCAAAGTAAAAGGAGCGTTGTTAGAAACCGATGCCAAACCCACGCAATACTGAACCCCCAGCAAAAATCGACCCCTCTGTTTCAACGGATTCTAACAAAGCGTTCTACCCAACCGCGCCTTTGCCCACAGATGTAGGAATGGTTCTGCAATTGGCAGATGGTAGCATTCAGGGGTGCAATTCTCACGCTCAGGAGCTGTTGGGGATGACAGCACAACAGATGCTCTTATCCACTTCAATCAACAGTCGGTGGCAGACTATCGGGGAAGATAGCTGGGATTTTCCCGCCGGCGAAACACATCCGGCGATGGTGGCGCTGCAAACCGGGCAACCGTGCTCAAATGTCATCAGGGCCTTCGATCGGCCACAGGGAGAATTGATTTGGTTGACGCTCAATTCTCAACCTTTATTTCAGGCAGATCGATCGACTCCCTATGCGGTAGTTACAACCTTCACTCCTATCGCTCAACCTCAGCCAAAAGCAGTCTGTCACGCGCCCGCGCAACAACTTTCAGACACCCTCGAAAGTATTTCGGACGGGTTTTTTGCTTTGGATCGAGACTGGCGATTTACCTACCTCAACTCGCAAGCGGCGCGGTGGCTGAATCGAGCCCCGAAAGATTTGATCGGCCGCAGGATTTGGGAAGAGTTTCCCGAATCAGTGGGCAGTTTGTTTGAACAGGAATATCGCCGCGCCGCGACTTTCCAAGTTACAGTTAGTTTTGAATCTTTTTATCCGCCGCTCAATGCTTGGTATGCGGTACGAGCCTATCCGATCGCCTCGGGACTTGCCGTTTATTTTCAAGATGTGACCGAGGAGAAAGCGGCTCGGGCTGCTTTTATTAAACAAGCGCAAACTGTGCAGCAACAACTAGCAGAAATCGAGGCGATTTATGCTAGCGCGCCGATCGGACTTTGCTTTATCGATACTGAGTTGCGGTTTGTCCGCCTCAACGATCGGCTAGCAGAAATTAACGGAGTTTCAGCCGCCGCCCACATCGGCAAAACATTGCGCGAAATCTTGCCAGAAATGGCAGATGATTTAGAGCCGCTTTACCGACAAGTTATTGAAACTAAAGTTCCACTCCAACAGCTTGAAGTTCGCAGGACGAACTCAGCACAGCCAGAACAAGAACAGGATTGGCTGTTGAGTCTCTATCCGCTGAGGGCCGAGGACGATCGCGTGTTGGGCGTGAATGTGACGGTGCATGAAATTACCGATCGCAAAGCTACCCAAAAAGAAATTCAACGGCTCAACCAAGAACTAGAGCGGCGAGTTAATGAACTGCAATCGATACTTGATGCTGTACCCGTCGGCATTACAATCGCCGACGACCCAAACTGTCAAGTAATTCGCGCTAATCGGTTTGCCCGGTCGATGTTGAAAGTGCTGCCCGATACCAATGTTTCTGGAACCGGAGAGGAAGCCGCAGCCCTTCCGTTTAGACGAATCCGCAACGGACAGAAAATTCCGGGAGAACAACTCCCCATGCAACTAGCCGTGGCTTCCGGCGTCGCAGTGCGAGATATGGAAATTCAAATGGTGCGCGAGGACGGCACGGCCTTGGATTGGTTGGTAAATGCGGTGCCGTTATTGGACGAACAAGGCGGAGTTCGCGGCTGTGTGGCGGCGTTTATGGATATTAGCGATCGCAAACAAGCTCTTGCTGCTTTGCGCCGTTCCGAGGAACGCTACCGCACTTTGTTTGAGTGCCTAGACGAAGGCTTTTGCATCATCGAAATGCTGTTTGACGCCAACGACAAGCCGATCGATTACCGCTTTTTGGAAGTCAATCCGGCCTTTGTCAAACAAAGCGGACTCGAACAAGCTGTGGGTAAAACGGCGCGACAACTGCTTCCAGATATCGAAGATTATTGGTTTGAGATTTACGGGAAAGTCGTGCTGACAGGGGAACCGGTGCGCTTCGAGCAGGGTTCGGAAGTGATGAACCGCTGGTTTGAGGTTTCGGCGTTCCGCACTCCTGAGCCGCACAGCCGAAAAGTCGCCATACTTTTCAAAGAAATCAGCGATCGCAAACAGTCGGAAAATCTCCTGCGGCAACAGGAAGAGCAACTGCGGCTGTTCGTAAAACATTCGCCTGCGGGGGTGGCGATGTTTGACCGCCAGATGCGGTACATGCTGGTGAGCGACCGCTGGCTGGCAAGTTACGGGCTCGGCACTCAAAACATTGTCGGCCGATCGCACTACGACATCTTTCCCAATTTGCCCGATCGTTGGAAACAAGTCCACCAACGCTGTCTGGCGGGAGCAGTCGAAATGTCCCCTGAAGAGGCGTTTCCCCGCCCTGATGGCTCGATCGACTGGGTGCGCTGGGAAATTCACCCTTGGCGAACCAACACCAACGAGATTGGCGGCATCATGATTTTTTCCGAAGTAATCACCGAGCGCAAAAACGCTGAACTGGCGCTCACGGAGGCCTCCCAGCAAATCAGCAATATTCTAGAAAGTATTACCGATGCCTTTATGGCGATCGATTCACAATGGCGCTATACCTACGTTAATGCCACTGCTGAAAAACTGCTTTCTCGATCGAGAAACGACTTGTTAGGTCGATCGATCTGGGAGCTATTCCCCGCCGAGGGAGCATCGAATTCGATGGTATATCAAGAATTTCATCGAGTCGTTAACGAGCAAGTTTCTGTCAAATTTGAAGAGTTTTCCCCGTCGCTCCAGATATATATAGAAGTCAGCGCCTATCCTGCGGCCGAAGGACTTACCGCTTATTGGAGCGATATTAGCGATCGCAAACGCACTGAAGAAGAACTGCGGCAAAAGAATGCGATTTTGAATCTGATTAACGAGTCAGCGCCCACGCCAATTTTTGTCAAAGATCGAGAAGGACGGATTATTTATGCAAATCCAGCCACGCTGGACGTGCTGGGTAAACCTGCTGCTGAAGTAATTGGCCGGCGCGATCGCGATTTCTACCCAATAGCAGAACTTGGAGCCACAGTCACGGAAAACGATCGGCGCATTATGGAATCTGGAGAAACAGAAGTCGTCGAAGAATCTCCCGATGGCATTCGGACATTCGTGTCAATGAAAGCTCCCTACCGCAATGAGGCGGGAGAAGTCATCGGCCTGATTGGCATCTCCAGCGACATCACAAATCGCAAACGAGCAGAAGTCGCGCGGGAAGAACAAACTAAGTTACTGCAAGTCATCATTGACAGCATTGGTGACGGTTTGATTTTGGCCAACCAACAAGGGGAGTTTGTGCTGTTTAACAGAGCTGCCGTGGGGATATTCGGTCAGCTATCGAATGAAAAATCTTGTGAGGAATGGTCGAGCACTTACGGGCTATTTTTGGCAGATAAAAACACTCTTTTCCCCGACGCTGAACTACCTCTAGCCAAAGCAATCAAAGGTGAATATGTCAATGATGTAGAGGCATTTGTCCGCCGCGAAGATTCCGAAGATCGCTGGATCAGTATCAGCGGTTATCCAGTAGTTGATGCTAGCAGCCAAATCAAAGGCGGAGTGATTGTTTGCCGGGATATCACAGAACGCAAACAAGCAGAAGCAGCGTTGCAAGAAAGCGAAGAACGATTCCGCAATATGGCTAACAACACTCCTTTTATGGTATGGGTAACAAACTCCACAGGCTACTGCAGTTTCCTGAGCGAAACCTGGTATGACTTCACAGGTCAAACTGAGGAAATAGGTTTGGGATTGGGTTGGGTAAACGCGCTGCATCCAGAAGACCGAGAATACGCCAAGAACGCATTTTTGACCGCCAACGAACGCCAGGAACCTTTCCGCGTGGAATATCGCATCAGGCGTAAGGATGGCGGATATTCTTGGGCGATCGATGCGGCTGCTCCCAGATTTTCCAAAAGCGGACAATTTGAGGGTTATATCGGCTCTGTTATCGACATTACAGAGCGCAAACAAGTGGAAACCGAGCGCGATATGGTTCTGCAATTAGAACAAACTGCCCGCGCGGAAGCCGAGCGAGCTAACCGCATTAAAGACGAGTTTCTGGCGGTGCTTTCTCACGAGTTGCGATCGCCCCTGAATCCGATTTTAGGCTGGTCGCAACTGCTCGTCGGCGGCAAGCTGAATGTGAGTCAAACTGCCAAAGCTTTTGAGACGATCGAGCGCAACGCCAGACTGCAATCTCAATTAATCGAAGACTTGCTTGACGTGTCTCGAATTCTGCAAGGGAAACTCAGATTGAATGTTGCTCCGGTGAATCTGGCAACGATTATTCCGTCTGCGGTGGAAACCGTGCAATTAGCAGCCGAAGCTAAAAAAATTCAAATCCAAACAATCTTAAATCCCGATGTCGGGCAAGTTGTCGGCGATACAAGTCGCTTGCAACAAATTGTGTGGAATTTGTTATCAAACGCGGTAAAATTCACTCCCGAAGGCGGTCGAGTTGAAGTGAGATTAGCGCAAATCGAACGCCAAGCTCAAATTCAAGTCACAGACACTGGTAAAGGTATTATTCCCGATTTCTTGCCTTATGTTTTCGACCATTTCCGACAAGAAGATGGCGCTACAACTCGCAAATTTGGCGGCTTGGGATTGGGATTGGCGATCGTCCGCCAACTCGTCGAACTTCACGGCGGAACGGTGTTTGCAGAAAGCCCCGGAGAAGGTCAAGGAGCGGCGTTTACGGTGAGATTACCGCTATTAAATGATGATTCTAGAAGGCAGGAGGAGGAAGAACGTCATTGGGCTGCTAGTCCCGATATTTCATCCTCGCCGCTAGCTGGATTGAGAATTTTGGTGGTAGATGATGAACTCGACTCGCGAGATTTTGTCGCTTTCGTGCTTGAGGAAGCGGGTGCAGAGGTGATTTCCCTGTCATCTGCTGCTGAGGCGCTACAGTCGATCGAACAAACTGCACCGGATTTGCTCGTCAGCGATATCGGAATGCCCCAGATGGACGGGTATATGTTGATCGAGCGCATCCGCACTCAGCTTGCGCCTGAGTATCGGCAGTTGTTGGCGATCGCCTTAACGGCCTATGCTGGAGAAGCTAACGAGCGCCAAGTTTTGCAAGCCGGATTTGACAAACACTTAGCCAAGCCGATCGATCCGACCCAGTTAGTAGCTACTGTAGCGCGCTCGATCGCTCACGGGCGCCTGAAAAATAAAGGCTGAGTGCTCGGTAAGACATTGCAGTGTAGCGGATTTGGCTCATTACAGCACCCCCGTTTTGCGTAATTTCAAACTGAATTTGCCCGTTAAAAATATTATCTCTGTTTCTTCCCTCGAACCTCGAATCTCGAACCTCAAATCTCAACATCCATCCGTTACATCCGTTGCATCCGCTACATAATCCGTTGCCGAACTTCCTTGCGATCGCCCCTCGAACTTCGCTATTATAAAAAGTTGCAGTTAAAACCCCACAACCAACGATCATGGCCAAGCGCGTCCAATTAGTTTTAAATAAAGATGTCAGCAAACTCGGCAAAGCTGGCGACGTAGTAGAAGTAGCCCCAGGCTACGCCCGCAACTACCTAGTACCCCAAGGAATGGGATTTAGAGCCACTCCGGGCATTCTCAAGCAAGCAGAGCGCCGCCGTGAAGAAGAAAGACAGCGCCAGCTAGAGCTCAAGCAGCAAGCTGAAGTCCGCAAAACCGCTCTGGAATCGGCCGGGCCTTTCATCATCTCCAAGCAAGTCGGCGAAGGAGACGCGATTTTTGGTACTGTCACCAACCAAGAAGTAGCAGAACTGATTTTCAACTCTACCAGTCAAGAAGTCGATCGGCGCGGCATCACCCTACCCGAAATTCGCCAAACTGGTACATACAAAGCTGAAATCAAACTACACGCAGAAGTTACCGCCGAAGTTGATATTCAAGTTGTTCCGATGTAATTAAGAGTCATCAGTCATCAGTCATCAGTCATTAGTTGTTAGTCATCAGTCATTAGCTAACAACTAAGCACTGCTAAGTAAGGACTCAGCAACGCTAACTTGCAGATTGAGAACGGAGCATCTCTGCTGAGAGTAAGAAGAAGCATTTTTTCAGGAGTGCGAGCTTGAGAGAGCGCGAGTCAGGTATAAACGCGAGCTCGCGACAGATCGCACTCCTACAAAAGCTTACACTGATAATAACTAATGACCCCGCCGGAAAAACGGACACGAGCCCCGACGCTCTGTCAGCGTCGAACCTAAAATTTTAGGCTCTTGTTCAAGCTCCTAGATTCATCTGTAGAGTAAACCTAAAACCTAAAATCTAAAACCTAAAACCTAAAACCTAAAATCTAAAACCTAAAATCTAAAATCTAAAACCTAAAATCTAAAATCTAAAATCTAAAATCTAAAATCGACTGATTGAGGACTATTGACAAATGAGCGATTTGATGCCGACAAATATAGAGGCAGAAGAAGCAATTTTAGGCGGGATTTTAATTGACCCCGAAGCTATTTCCCGAATTGCCGAACTTCTGCGACCGGAGTTTTTTGCTATCACCGCTCATCAAGTCATTTATCGATCGGCATTAGCGCTATTTTTACAGGGTCAACCTACCGATTTAATGACGGTAACAACTTCGCTAACCGACCGCAACCAGTTAGAGCAAGTAGGAGGACTAACTAAATTAGCACAATTAGTCGATCGCACAGTTTCAGCCGTCAACATCGACCAATATGCAGTTTTAGTTGAAGACAAATATCAGCGCCGCAAATTAATCGAAGCGGGCAACAACATAGTACAGTTAGGTTACGAGACAGCAGTACCGCTAGAAACAGTCTTAGACCGCGCCGAACAAGAAATTTTCAGCATAACTCAAGAACGTCCGCAACAGGATTTAGTGTCGATCGGCGAAACGCTAAACCAAACATTTCAAGACCTAGAAAATCGCAATGAAGGGCTCACGCTTCCCGGTATTCCCTGCGGTTTCTATGACTTAGATGCTATGACAGGAGGCTTTCAGCGATCGGATTTAATCATCGTTGCAGCCAGGCCGGCGATGGGAAAGTGCCAAGCAGCCTCTACCGTAATACTAGAAAGTGATGGAACTGTTTCTAGTATAGAACAAATCTATCAAAAACGTCAAGCTGAATTACTAACATTAGGAGAAGATTGGCAATTTCACCTAACTAGACCATCAGCTTTTATAGATGATGGAATTAAGCCTGTATTTCGGGTCACAACAAGACTGGGACGCTTTATAGAAACTACAATTACACACCCATTTTTAACAATTAAGGGCTGGCGGCAGTTGAGGGAAATACAAGTAGGCGATAAGATTGCTGTTCCCCGCAGGATGAATGTTTTTGGTAAAGAAACCATCCGATCCTGTGAAGTTAAGTTATTGGCTTATCTAATTGGCGATGGGTGTTTGACACGCAGCGCGCCGCACTTCACCAATGGAAATACTGCTATACTAGAAGACTTTGCTAAGGCTGCTACTAGCTTCGGAGGTCTTAGGCTGCGATTCAACGATAAAGGGAGACGCGCACCAGAATATTACGTCATGGGCGATCGAGAAAGTTACACAGATAGTATAAAAAACTTTGGTTATAATTTAGAAAACATTCTTTTAAAACGAAATTTTGACTGTAAAAAATTAGCGCTAGAATTGAAAGTTCCACCGCGATTAGTCCTGTCTTGGGTGGAAGGAATAGCATTTCCCAATCAAGAATTATTTAGTGGCATTTGTGAAATTTTAAGAGTAGATCCAGAACACCTAGCCGATGAGGGAATGGATGTTATTAATACAAGTCATAAAAATCCCCTGAGAAATTGGTTAGAAAAGTTAGGTCTGATGGGAAAAAATGCTCATGAGAAAACAGTACCAGAAATAGTTTTTAAATTGCAGCGATCGCAAGTTGCCCTTTTTCTCAACCGCCTCTTTTCAACAGACGGCTGGGCAACCCTACTTACCAGCGGTCAATCTCAACTAGGCTACTGTTCTGTCAGCGAAGGACTAGCCAGACACGTACAGCATCTACTGCTGAGATTTGGCATCATTGCTGCCCTCAAAAAGCGTTCTGTCAAATACAACAATACTCGCAGACCAGCTTGGCAAATCGATATTACTGACGCCAAATCAATCAAAACATTCATATCCGAAATTGGCATTTTTGGCAAAGAAGTAGCATTATTCAAAGTAAAAGAAGCATTAGAAAATAAAGAATACCAAACTAACCGCGATTTAATTCCTGTCGAGGCGTGGGAATACCTAGCCTTAGCAAAAGGCAACGAATCTTGGGCATCCTTAGCAAAACGAGCAGGTATCAAAGGTCATTCAAATATCCACGTTGGTAAACGTGCGCTGTCCAGGGAAAGATTTTTAGTTTTAGCAACGGCTTTAGATAATTTGTGGCTGAAACAACTGGCAGATAGCGAAGTTTACTGGGATGAAATAGTTTCTATCGAACCGATGGGAAACAAGCAAGTCTACGACTTAACTATCCCGGAGACGCACAATTTTGTGGCTAACGATATCTGCGTTCACAATACAGCTTTCTGTACCAACATCGCCCACCACATTGCCGCCGGACAGCAGAAATTGCCGGTTGCCGTTTTCAGCTTAGAAATGTCGAAAGAACAGCTAGTGCAGCGTATCCTGTCCAGCGAAGCCAAAATAGAAAGTAACCGATTGCGATCGGGTAGAATCAGTCAAAACGAATGGGAACCAATCAGTACAGCCATTGGCAATTTATCAGAACTACCGCTGTTTATTGACGATACTCCCAATATTACCGTCACAGAAATACGATCGAAAGTCCGCCGCCTCCAAGCAGAACAAGGCGGAACCCTAGGATTAGTCTTGCTAGATTACCTGCAATTAATGGAAGGTACCAGCGACAACCGCGTCCAAGAACTATCTCGAATTACCCGAAGTCTTAAAGGTTTAGCCCGCGAACTCAACGTGCCGATTATTGCCTTATCTCAGTTGAGTCGGGGTGTGGAAGCAAGGACAAACAAGCGGCCGATGATGTCTGATTTACGCGAAAGCGGATCGATCGAGCAAGACGCAGATTTAGTAATTATGCTCTACCGCGATGAATATTACAACCCTGATTCGCCCGATCGCGGAATTGCAGAAGTAATTATTACCAAACACAGAAACGGCCCCACAGGAATTATCAAACTATTATTCGACGCCCAATATACCTGCTTTCGCAATCTGGCATCTCCGAAGCGATCGTAAATCCACCAGAACATACACAGAAACCCGGTTTCTTAAAAAAAACCGGGTTTCTAAACACTGTAAAAGTTTTACGTTGAATTAGATTGACCTAACTAACCAGCGATTTTCAACAATTCCACATCAAAAATCAGCGTAGCATTAGGAGGAATCACCCCGCCCGCACCGCGAGCACCGTAACCGAGTTCAGGGGGAATAATCAACTTGCGGCGGTCTCCAACTTTCATGGTACCGACACCTTCATCCCAACCCTTAATTACTTGACCCACGCCGATTTTGAACTCAAAAGGAGAATTGCGATCGCGCGAACTGTCAAACTTCGTGCCATCCTCCAAAGTTCCAGTGTAGTGCACCACAACCTTCTGCCCAGTTTTTGGAGTCGCCCCATCACCCTTTTTCAATTCAACATATTTCAGACCTGAATCTGTGGTGACAGTTTTCTCAGTATTATCAGTCATGTCATTGCCAGCGATAGTAGCTGGTACCTCCGGTAAAGTAGCATCAGCTACTAGCAAGTTATTTTCATTCAAAGACTGTGCGGACAACTTCTCAATAGCAGTCTCTGGTAAAATATTGTTCAATTCGGCGGCAACTGCTTGAGACCCAGAACCGCCCATTTGAGCGACTATCAAAAACAAAAAGCAAACCAGCATTACTCCCAAGCTGACTAAAACTCCTCGCAAAATAAATCCTCCTAATACTTTTAACCGCGATATCTCAGATATCTAAGACATCTAGTACAACAAGAAATACCAAATGTTATCTGAACTTTTCCACCAAAAAAGGGCTGGGATCAGATAATTTTTAAGGCAAAAGTATGAAGTCAAAATGTTTGTAATTCTACATAAATGGCTTCTACATAAGTGCCTTTTTTAGCCTTCTGCCTTCGGGTGACAATCTTATCACAAGATAGCAGCGAACTTCTTGCGGGCGTAAGCGAAGCCCGCCCCTACGGGGGCTACGCCAACGAAGAGGATCGAACTCAGCGCCAGTTACGGTTTTCTAAATCCCGCATCTGACGTTCCAAACGATCGAGCCTTCCGCGCAACTCATCCATTTCGGACTGTCGGGGGACTCCCATATCTTGCAGCATATTCCGTAGTTGCCGCTGCAACTGCGTATCCCAATTGCCCTGTTCAGACTTGAGGTGCTCCGTCATGTCATCGACAAAGGTTTTGGCTTGATCGGGATTGATTTTGCCATCTTTGACCCATTGCTCGCTCACTTCCTGCAATTTCTCGGCCACCAGAGAGGTAGTACCAATGCCCAGCATTACCAGTTGTTTGAGTAAGTTGCTATTGTTATCCATAGATTTTTCCTAATGTTTGCCCTTTCATACCCGATCGGCTCAGGTCGCCTGCTGTCGCTGCGAAACTATCTGTAAACTTAAAGTTACATCAGCGCACACCTACCTTTCTATTTTGGAGCATCCAGCCGCCTGATGGCGATCCGATCGCCCATTCTCGGCGTTCGGAAAACCCCCTAATGAGCCTACCCACCACATTACCCCATAACCCTGCTGTCTATGCCTGATTGCCCCCGCTGTCACCAACCTGTAGACGCCCGAGCGCTCGCCTGTCCGCACTGTAAAATCCCCCTCAAAGCTTTCGGTCATCCGGGTATCCCCCTTTATCGATCGAAACCCGAAGAATTTCTCTGCACTACCTGTATTTATCACGAAGACGACTCTTGCAACTACCCGCAGCGTCCCTTTGCCAAAGAATGCACGCTTTATCACGATCGAGCTGAGCCACTTGTGCTGCAGACGAGACCTTACAGCAGTGGCGACGGGCTGCAATCGATCGAAAATTGGTGTCAGCGCCATCTGGTTTGGTTAGCATTATTAGGTTTAATTGTTATTAGCATTGCTCTGTCGATTTAATCGGATTGTACAAAGCGTAGAATAGAGATATCTCTGTTAATCTGGGTTGCTCTATTATTCTCTAAATTATTCATGAGCTACGTATTCGGCATCGACGGCGGCGGCACTAAAACAATCTGCCTTTTAATGGATGACAACCACATTGTTTTAGGACGCGGTGAAGCAGGGCCGTCAAATTATCAAACCCTGGGAATTGAGACAGCAAAACAATCCATCCAATTGGCGATCGAACGAGCAGTTCTGTCCGCTCAGGTCGAGGCTGCAGGCAATCTCAACATAGAAGCAATCGGTCTGGGACTAGCAGGCGTCGGTCGTCCAAAAGATCGTGAAATAGTGCAATTTGTAGTGCAGAACTTGCAGTTGACCAATACTTTACCAGTAACCCGATCGTTCCTGCCCAGGAATATAGTAATTTGCAGCGACTGCGCGATCGCACTTGCTGGCGGTACAGGTCATCCAGTGGGTATCGCCGTTATTTCAGGCACCGGTTCGATTGTTTTCGGGCAAAACCGTCAAGGGAAAACTAAACGAGTCGGCGGTTGGGGATATATTTTAGGCGATGAAGGCAGCGGATATAACATCGCCCTTCAGGGTTTGCAAGCTGCTTTGAAGTTCTATGACGGACGCGAAGACTTTACCGTACTTGCGGAAAAATTTCAAACGCATTTAGGCCTCAATAACCTAGAAGAATTGGTAGAAGTTGTTTACGGGCGCGGTTGGGGAGTCAAAGAAATTGCAGCTTTAGCGCCGATTGTCGATCGAGCCGCAGCAGAGGGCGATCGCGTCGCTGACTGCATTATCAATAATGCTGTGGCCGAATTAACCTATTCCACAAAAATAGCCATTTCAGCGTTATTTAACCAAACAGAAGAATTTGAAATTGTGATCGCAGGAGGTGTGTGGGGCGGCGAGGCCAATTGTCGAGGTCGGTTTGAAGCGGCTATAAGTGCGATCGCCCCAAAAGCTAAGGTAATTTCGCCCCGATACGAACCAGCTTACGGTGCTGGATTGCTAGCCTTAAACGCTCTCAACAATTAATTGTTGACTGCTGACTGCTGACTGCTGACTGCTGACTGTGGACTGCTGACAAGCGAAATATTTTCCACCTACTTTCCAGCTTCCCGATCCCGGCTGTGCAGTCAAATCTAAAATCTAAAATCTAAAATCTAAAATCGACTGACTGTTGACTATCTTCCTTATCTTCCCGATCGCCCCTGTATTGCGGATTTTTTCGATTTTGCCAAATTTTCAACTTCTGGATTATCGCCCTTATCTTCCCAACTTGTACAATTCCAGGCTGCCATAATTAAAACATCAGATGAATCGGAAACCAGAAACAAATTTAGCAGCAGTGCGTTCCTAAGTAAACCAAAACCGCAGTAAGGAGACAACTTATATGATTACTTCTCAAAAATGGCGTTCAGCAACAGCAGCAATCCTCGCACTGGGCATTACAGTGGGAACCAGCGCGCCGCTGGTGGTAGCTACTCCCGCAGAAGCCCAACAACGAATTTCCCAATTTGATAGCATCCGAATTCCCTCGGGCAGTGTAATTCCAGTTAGCTATGAAAAAGACAAAATAGTTGTCACCCGCGAAGAAACTGCACCTTTAACTTTAACAGTAGCGCGAGACATCCGCACACCTCAAGGCAGAGTATTAATCCCCGGAGGCAGCCAGATAGTCGGGGCGCTGCAACCCGTAAGAAGAGGCAATCAAAGTGGTACTCAATTTGTTGCCAGAGAGTTAATTATCAGCAGCCGCCAACGCTATCGGATTGACGGCTATTCGGGAGTTATTACCAGAACCGAAAGAGTCCAAAAAGGTGCTGGCACAGGTTCAGTAGCGCAAGGTGCAGCCTTGGGTGCAGCAGCAGCAGCAGCACTCGCAGGCATTACCGGCGACAAAGCCATCGCGACAGAAGAAGTATTGGGAGGCGCTGGGATCGGCGCTTTAGCTGGAGTCTTGTTGGGGCGGCGCAGCGTTGACGTGCTCGTGATTCGCCCGGAACAAGATTTGGCAGTGAGATTGCGATCGGACATCGTACTCCGCTAATATTGGAATCTTCCGATTAATTATTTGCAGTAAAACATTGTCGATCGCTAACTTGTGGTCTCCCGATAATTGGCTAGGCATACTGTTAAGGTTGTGCCTAGCCATGTTTGTTGGCGGAATTATTGGATGGGAGCGCCAACTCAGAAACAAACCAGCAGGATTGAGAACTCATATGTTAGTTAGTATGGGTTGTGCACTGTTTGTTTTAATGCCGCTGGCAATAGGTAAAAATGAAAACGGAGGAGATGCTGTAGCGCGCGTAATTCAAGGCATTGCTGCCGGGATTGGGTTTTTGGGAGGTGGAGAAATCCTGCGGCAAAATCAACAGGAAAGAGGCAAACCGGAAGTTCACGGGCTTACCTCTGCCGCCGCTATTTGGGTATCAGCAGCTTTAGGAACTGCGGCAGGATGCGGGTTGTGGCAACTGGCATTAATTGGCGCTTTCATGTCGCTGTTTGTTCTGAGAGTAATTAAAGAGTTAGAGCGTCGTAGTCGTAGGAAATAGTCTCTGTTATGATCTAAAATCGGGTATTATAACCGTTATAACGTTTGTAGTGACTGCGGAAGTACGAGCGAGTTTTATGAGGGTTAAAGTCCTCACTACCAATTAATTTGATGGCGGTCGAGGGAGGGTAAGCTGTGTTGCATCTTACATATAGCCTTTCTCAAAAAGATGAGGTATGAAGGACACCTTATATAACCATAATAACGTATAGGGCTGAAGCCCTAGTACGTCCGCGAATATGAGAGCTCGAACCGCTATAAGCTGTTGCGCGTTTAAATTGCATATTCGGGACGGGCTCGCGTGCCCGTACCACAATAGTTTGAGTGATTTTTGACACACAATTTAAATGGAGAACAGCTTATTCATTTTAATATCTATTTCAGTTTTAGTTAATTTGCTCAACAGCCAGTGAACCAAAATACCAATATTTTTTAGATTAATTAATAAAAATCAGCAGAAAATTATATTTTACCAGTTTTTAGTAAATATAAAAATTAATATTTATATCGAGCAATGGCTTAATAAGAAAATTAATTTCTCTCCGAAAAACTTGGCATTTTCATCAATTCAAAAGACTCTTGCCTGACACGACCGGCCATCGCAGCTAACTGCAAGCTCATAAAAGCATTCAAATCTTCCAAATCACACTTGGCTGAGGAAAAAATCTTCTGCATTTCATTTTCCGCTTCCAAACTCAGATATCCAGCGGCAATAGCTTGTTTTACAACTTCACGAATCTGCATGGTAGAAATGTCCTTTACTAAACTTTAACTAATTAAAACCCAACTAATTACTAACAGGAAGTTTCGGAAACCGTCTCGCCAAAAATTTCAAATTTTTTCAGCTCGCGAGACTCTTGTTTCACTCCTCCGGACATAGCTGCTAGTTGCAAAGCCATAAAAGCATTTAAGTCTTCCAAGTCATACTTGGTGGTAGTCAACATCCGGCGCAGTTGATTTTCGGCTTCAATGGTTAGATAGCCTAGAGCCAGAGCTTGCTGGGAGAGATCGCGAATTAGTACCATAACACTTCGGGATTTGATTGGTTCAAGCCTAAGTATCAACTGTTTTCACAGAATCAGCAGTGACGGCTATTGCTCGATAAGTGTGACATTGTTACGGGGCACTCGTGACAGCAGGAGTCGCAGAGTGTGACTAAGTATTTGCACTGTTGTGACGGCGATCGCGCGGGGGATACTAGAGGAGGAGTCGGAGAGTGGGGAGTCGGAGACTGTCCGGGTGTCTGTGTGGGGGAGTCGGAGAGTGTCTGGGTGGGGGAGTCGGAGAGGGGGAGCATTTTTCTTTTTCCCTGGGACTAATGACTGATGACTCCTGCTTCCTACCTTCAGAAGACGCTCAACGTCTATAATCAGCAAGTTAAATATTTACGACCACACATATGCAACTAGCTCATAAAGATTTGCTACAACAAATAGCCCGACTATCGGAAACTTATGCTAATTTGGCCGATCGCCTATCCCAAGCAGCCAAACAACTGCAAGACTCGGGCCTTCCTCCCTCTGACAGCTTGCTGCAAGAAGTAGCTACCTACAGCCGCAACTTTGCCGCAGTCCAAAAACAAGCTATCGAAGCAAACAAATCGGCGATCGCACCGGGGGAAATTGCTTCCCTCAAAGACATTCAAAACTTAGTCGAGACTGCTGCAGCTTCTGAAGGTAAAGCAGAAATTCGCGAAGCAGCATTGAAAGTGCTCGATCGAGTATTGGCGATCGCCCACCGCGAACAAAGCGACTTCGCGCCCTTACAATCAGTTCATGCCAGAGCCCGCGAACTGCAGCGCGCGATTTCCGAATCAACCCCAACTCAACTGCATTCCGACGCCGAATCCTTAGTCAGCGGCAAACACCCAGTTGCTGCAGTGCTCGCCCTGGTGGAACAGCAAGACAAATTAGATGACGAACAGTGGGTCATTCTCGAAGAAACAGTCAGCGCCGCTTTTGGCAAACAAATAGCCGTCGCCATTTCCAGAGGCAAATTAACCATTGCTGAGATGGTAAAAGCAGCACCTGCAAAAGTCGAACCCGCATTTAAAGCAGCGCCAGAACACAAAATCAGCCCCGAACCTTTGCCAGAAGTGATTGTCATCCCGTCAGGAAATGTGGCGCCCAAACAAGTTACAGTGGCGCCACAGATCCAGATTTTGGAATCCCCCGCACCTTCGGCCCCCATGCACGAGGTAATTATTGTTCCCAGCGTCGAAGTACCTAAGTCTCTTCAGACAACCGGTTCCGGGAACATTGTTTTTGGGGCACCTCGAGACATTCAACAAGTGCCAGTAGAGGGCGGTTTGGGAATCAAAGTTTTGGTGCACATTCAAGGAATTGGCGATCGAACTTTCGGCGGTCAAGAATACGCGGGTTCTAAAGGTCAAGGGCGGCGCGTCGAAGGATTTCAAATTAATATCGATCCCCCAATTCCCGGCTTAAATGTCGAATACATGGCTCACGTCGAAGGTGTTGGCGATACTCCTTGGATCGGCGAAGGAGAATTGGCAGGTTTTCGGGGTCAAGCGAAACGAATTGAAGGATTTGCAGTGCGGTTGAACGGGCCGCAAGCTGATAAGTACGACGTATTTTATAGCGCTCACATTCAGAATATCGGCGACACCGACGTGTCCTCCAACGGCGCATATTGCGGCACTCGCGGCAAAGCTTTGAGAATCGAGGGTATCAAAGTTTGGATCGCGCCGTCTGCGAGTTCCCAAACAGCGACACCTGTGGGTTTAAAAGTGTTGGCGCACATTCAAGGAATTGGCGATCGAACTTTTAGCGATCGAGAATACGCCGGTACTAAAGCTCAAGGCCGCCGCGTGGAAGGATTTCAAATTAAAATAGAGCCTCCCGTTGCCGGTTTAAATTTACAGTACATGGCTCACGTTGAAGGAGTTGGCGATACTGCCTGGATCTCGGAAGGGGAGTTAGCTGGATTCCGGGGCAAAGCCAAGCGCATTGAGGGATTAGCCGCGCGGCTGACAGGGCCGCAAGCTGATAAATACGACGTATTTTATACGGCTCACATTCAGAATGTGGGCGATACTCCTGTTACTTCTAACGGTCAATATTGCGGCACTCGCGGCAAAGGTTTGAGGGTTGAGGGAATGACCTTTTGGGTTGAAGCTAAGGGGTAAAAATTGAGAATGAATGGAAAATTTAAAATAGCATTTTCCATTCATTTTGTGTTATTATATTATCGGTTCGCTCGCTGCATTTTTGTATAATTTGGAAGGCTGTAGTGGCGGGTTTTACAAACAATAACCGCCACAAAATAATAATCTCATAAACCCGCCCCCACCGAATGGTAAACCTCAACCTAAATTTTTGCGATGCGATCGCATTCAAGGTCGATATAGGTTATTCGTGGTGGTGGGCGGGTTTATGAGATTGTTGGCGTGCGTCAAAGATTATTGGTAAAACCCGCCCCTACATTATTAATGGTGCAGCAGGTGCGATAAGCCTTCGAGGGTATGGGCGATCGCCGTGGGGGAAGTTTCGGAAGTACGATCGAGAAATTGTCCGATAGCCTGAGTCCCTCCTTCCACCGCATCGCCACCAAATTGGCCGCGATATGTTTCTTTAACCATTTCAGCTTGAATTTTTTTGTTGATTTCGGATCGATTCAGTTCCCTGTTGCGGATGGTATGCGCGATATCGAATCCAGCCCAAATAAACATTCCGAGGACGATCGCACCAATCAATTATCCCATAGCTTTCTTTAAAGGTTGAGGTTGGCTGTAGCTAATCTAGCGCAGCGATTGCCAGCAGACAGGATGCAAATCATTGCTGTTGGGTGCGGATGTCAGCCTGTTATAGCAGATGTTGAAGGCTTTAGTTATTCTTGAGAGAAGAAAGTCGATCGCCAACAGAATATTAAGCAATTTTTACATTTACAGGCTGTGGAATTACACGGTTGCTGAACGGGAAATGCTCTTTGGCGGCGCTACCCGTAAAATGTATCATAAATACTTTACAGGGCGGTAGAGTTTGAGTTAGCATCGGCTGAGCCGATAAAATATTACACCTCCAAAAACCAAACATTCAGATGCACGCTAGCGATAACTTTACCGTAATTTTACGGTGATTGGGAATAAATAGTTACTTAAAAAAGCCTTAACAATCCGGTTACAGTTGCTCACAAGTCTTTTCCATCAATACTTACATATAAATATGTCATTGCCAGCAGACGATCGCCCGCAATCCGCAACCACTGATAGTGAATATTCCTATCAACTTTCACCGATACAGCAAGGGATGTTGTTCGAGGGCCTTTCGGGTCAAAAATCAGGGATAGATATCGAACAAGCGATCTGTAGCATCCGCGAAAATTTGAATGTTTCAGCTTTCATCAAAGCTTGGCAGCAAATTGTGCAGCGGCATCCCATCTTGAGAAGCAGCTTTTCTTGGTCAGGTAAAGAAGTTCCCCTGCAAATGGTACATCACCAAGTCGAACTCCCAAGCGTTGAGAAAGACTGGCGAAATTTGTCGGAGGCAGATCGCACCAACCAACTCGAAACGTATTTGGAAGCCGATCGCCTGCAAGGCTTTGACCTAACTCAACCCCCGCTGATGCGTTTGGCTTGGTTCCGAGTTGCGGAAACCGAGTACAAACTCATCTGGACTTATCACCATATTTTGCTTGACAGTACCTCGGCAGTCATTGTTTTGCAAGAAGTTTTTACCTTGTACGAATCTTTAATTGCCGATCGACCGTTAGAATTACAACCGCCCCGCTGCGATCGAGATTTCACCGAGTCGATGCAGCAGCAAGATATCTCAAAAGCAGAAACATTCTGGAGACAATACTTAAGCGGTTTCAGCGATCCTACCCCTTTGGTTGGGGCTGTTTCAAGGGCGGGCAAGATGCCCGCCCCACAACAAAATTCATCAGTTGTGGAACAGGCATCTTGCCTGTTCCTGACACCACCAGAAATCCGGCTTTCTAGAACTGTTACCGCAGCCTTAAACTCACTAATTCAAGAACACAATATCACCCTAAATACCCTGCTGCAAGGAGCGTGGGCCGTACTTTTGAGCCGCTGTTCCGGTTCGGAAGATGTAGTATTTGGAGCAATTTGCAACAGCCGATCGCAGAATCTAGAAAACGCAGAATCCGCCGTAGGATTATTCATAAATACTTTGCCGTTTAGGGTAATTGTATCTCCAGATTTGGCAGCGATCGACTGGCTCAAACAACTGCAAAATCAGTGGACGGCACTGCAAGAATACGGGAACGTGCCGCTGGCAAAAACTCAAGAATGGAGCGAGATTCCCCGCAGCCAATCTTTATTTGACAGCCTGCTAGTAGTTGAAAAGTCTCAGCTTAATTCTGCCTTGCAATCTCTCGGCGGCAACTGGCAAAACCGAGAATTTCAGCTTTTAGAACAGACGAGTTTTCCGCTAACAGTTTACGGATATGGGGGAGACGAACTGCTGCTAAAAATTGCGGGCGATCGCCAGCGGTTCGATCCGATCGCCATTACCCGAATGTTGGGACACCTGCAAACTTTGCTAGAAAGTATAGTCGCGAATCCCCAGCAGAAAATCAGCAAATTGTCAATGCTGACAGCAGCCGAACTCGCTCAGTTGCAGGAGTGGAATCAAACTCAAGCAAATTATCCGCAAGACAAATGCGTTCACCAATTATTTGAAGCCCAAGTCGATCGATCGCCCGATGCCATTGCCGCCGTTTTTTCCCAAAATCTCCAACAGCAACTCACATACCTGGAACTCAATTCCAAAGCCAATCAACTAGCCCGTTACTTGCAGCAATTAGGCGTCGGGCCCGATGTTTTAGTCGCTATTTGCATGGAACGTTCCTTAGAAATTGCGATCGCCGTTTTAGGCGTTCTCAAAGCAGGCGCAGCTTACGTTCCCCTAGATCCCGCCTATCCCAAAGAACGGCTGACCTTCATGTTAGCCGACACCCAAACTCCCGTTATACTCACTCAATCTCACTTAGTATCGGGGCTGCCGGCGCATCAAGCCCGCGCCGTTTGCTTGGACGCAGACTGGGAAACAATCAGCAGTCACAGCACGGAAAACCCAGCCAGCAGCGTCTCTCCCCAAAATTTAACCTATACAATATATACATCAGGTTCCACAGGCAAACCCAAAGGAGTTCCCCTCCCGCACCGTGCCCTAGTCAACCTAATTGCGTGGCAACTGCAAAACTCCAGCCTTGAGGGCGCAGCCAAAACCCTGCAATTTGCATCTCTCAGCTTCGATGTCTCGTTTCAAGAAATGTTCTGTACTTGGTGTGCCGGCGGCACCCTCGTTTTCATCACAGAAGAAATCCGGCGAGATGCCCAAAGTTTGTTGCAGCTAATCGACAAACAAAAGATTCAAAGACTGTTTCTCCCTTTCATCGCCCTGCAACACTTAGCCGAAGCAGCCGATACTTATCAGCTAATACCGAAATCGCTGCGCGAAGTAATCACCGCCGGCGAACAGTTGCAAGTCAACCGTTACATAGCCAGTTTCTTTCAGCAGCTAGAAAATTGTACCCTGCACAATCAATACGGCCCCTCCGAGAGCCACGTTGTAACAGCTTATACCCTCGCAGGCCCGCCCGGAGATTGGCCCGCACTGCCTCCGATCGGCCGCCCTATTGCCAACACCCAAATCTATTTGTTACAAAAAGATGGTGAGCCTATACCTTTAGGAGTAGCGGGTGAACTTTACATCGGGGGCATCTGTTTGGCCCGGGGTTATCTCAACCGCCCGGACTTGACTGCTGAAAAATTTATTCCCAATCCTTTTAAACACAATGAAATACCCGCGATCGAGGATGAAGCAGATCGTCTTTACAAAACAGGAGATTTAGCTCGCTACCTGCCCGACGGTAACATCGAGTACATCGGGCGGATTGACGGCCAAGTCAAAATTCGCGGCTTCCGCATAGAGTTGGGAGAAATCGAAACCGCACTGGCAAAACATCGCGCCGTCAAACAAGCTGTGGTGCTGGCGCGGGAAGACGCACCGGGGGACAAACGACTGGTTGCATACATAGTTGCTAATCCAGAGGAGCAATTGGCAATAGCCGACCTCCGCCGCTACCTGCAAGGGCAACTCCCAGATTACATGGTGCCTGCGGTGTTTGTGAATGTTGAGGCGATGCCGAAGACGCCCAGCGGGAAAATTGACCGCCGCGCCCTGCCGGCACCTGACTCGCAGCGACAAGAACAGTCCCAGAGTTACGCTGCACCGCAAAGCGAGTTGGAGCTTTTGCTGGCGGGTGTTTGGTCTAAGTTGCTGAAGCTCGATCGCGTCGGCATTCACGACAATTTCTTCGAGATTGGAGGCAATTCTTTGATGACGCTGCAAGTCGCAGTCCAAGTCCGCACTCTGTTAGGTAAAGACTTGCCGGTGGTGAAATTGTTCCAGCACCCGACGATCGCCCAATTGGCCAATTATTTAAATCAGGGAAAGAGTGCGAACGAATCTACAAACAAATTTCAAGACAGGGCCGATCGGCAAAAAGCTGCCTTTAAACGGCAAAAGCAATCTACCAAAAAACCCTAATTTATGACAAATTCGCAGGAAAACTCAGAACTTGACGGCATTGCGATTATTGGCATGGCGGGCCGCTTTCCCGGTGCTGCCAGTGTCGGTGAATTGTGGCAGAATTTGTGCGGAGGAGTCGAGTCTACAACGTTGTTCGGCGACGCGGAACTAGACCCCAGCATCGACCCCAATCTCAGACAAAATCCGAATTACGTCAAAGCTAGAGGAATTATTGACGGTGCCGATCGCTTTGACGCAGCATTTTTCGGCGTGAGTACCCGCGAAGCCGAAATTACCGACCCGCAGCAGCGCGTTTTTTTAGAAATAGCTTGGGCCGCCCTAGAAAATGCAGGCTGCGATCCGAATACCTTCAGCGGCTCGATCGGAGTTTACGCCGGCACGGGCAACAATACTTATTTTCCCAACAACATCGCCGGACGATCGGACGTAATTTCCCGCGCGGGCGAGTTTCAGGTGATGGTAGCCAATGAAAAAGACTACATTGCTACCCGCACCTCCTACAAGCTGAATCTCAAAGGGCCGAGCGTCAGCGTGCATACCGCTTGCTCTACATCATTAGTTGCAGTTTGTCAAGCTTTTTATGCTTTGATGAGCTATCAATGCGATTTAGCCCTGGCCGGCGGGATATCAATTACGGTGCCCCAAAATAGCGGTTATTTGTATCAAGAAGGGGGGATGTTCTCCAGCGACGGACACTGCAAACCTTTCGACGCCAAGGCAGAAGGAACCGTGTTCGGCAACGCAGCCGGGGCAGTTGTACTCAAGCGTTTGGAAGAAGCGATCGCCGACAGAGATACAATCTATGCCGTAATTCGCGGAGTCGGCTTGAATAACGACGGGGCAGCCAAAGTCAGCTTTGCAGCACCCAGCGTAGACGGCCAAGCAGAGGCGATCGCGATGGCGCAGGCGATGGCAGGCGTCGATCCCGAAACCATATCCTACGTCGAAACCCACGGCACGGCAACCCCCCTGGGCGATCCGATCGAAATAGAAGCGCTAACTCAGGCTTTTTCCCTCAAAACCGCAGCCAAACAATTTTGCGCGATCGGCTCCGTCAAAAGCAACTTCGGACACACGATCGCCGCAGCGGGAGTCACAGGGCTGATCAAAACAGCTTTAGCCCTCAAACACCGGCAAATACCCGCCACTCTCCACTTCGAGAAACCGAATCCGGCCATTGATTTTGCCAACAGCCCCTTCTACGTCAACGCCGAACTCTCGGAATGGAAAGCCGGCAAAACGCCCAGAAGAGCTGGTGTCAGTTCGTTTGGCGTCGGCGGCACCAACGCTCACGTCGTCCTCGAAGAAGCGCCCGCGCTGGAACCGTCAAGCCCTTCTCGCCCGCGGCAGTTGCTGCTGCTGTCGGCGAAAACTCCATCTGCTTTGGACGCGGCTACCGCAAATTTGCGATCGCACCTCGCCCAAAACCCGGAGATCGATCTCGCCGATGCTGCTTACACCCTGCAAACCGGGCGGCAAGCCTTCAATTACCGCCGTTTCGCCGTTTGCAGCGATCGCGCCGATGCCGTCCAGGTACTCGAATCCCTGCCGCCGGTGCGTACAGCAACCCGCTGCGCCGAATCGAGAAATCCGGCAGTAATCTTCATGTTTCCGGGACAGGGGTCGCAATACGTCAATATGGGCTTGAATTTGTACGAATCCGAGCCTTTATTCCGCGAAACAGTCGATCGCTGCGCCGAAATTTTGCAGCCGCACCTCGGCCGAGATTTGCGGAAAGTCCTGTATCCCGGCAGCGATGAAGCGACAGCAGCCGAGTCCCTCCGCCAAACTTTCTTGACTCAGCCTGCGATATTTACCGTAGAATACGCGCTTTCCAAGCTGTGGCAGAGTTGGGGCGTCATTCCCCAAGGTGCGATCGGGCACAGCATCGGCGAATTTGTGGCGGCAACGATCGCAGGCGTGTTTTCCCTGGAAGATGCCTTGATGCTGGTAGCAGCGAGGGGCCGCTTGATGCAAGATTTGCCGGGGGGTTCGATGCTGTCGGTGCGGTTGCCTGCTGCCGAAGTAGAAGGGCGGTTGAGCGCGGATTTGGCAGTGGCTGCGGTGAATGCGCCGGATTTGTGTGTGGTTTCCGGGCCGACGGAGGCGATCGCACTTTTCCAGCAGCAGCTAGAAAGCGAAAGCGTTGTCTGCAAACAACTGCACACTTCCCACGCTTTTCATTCGCCGATGGTGGATTCGATCGTCGAACCTTTCGCCGAATGTGTCAAAAAAGTGCAGTTGTCAGCGCCAACTATCCCCTTTGTTTCTACTGTAACTGCTAGTTGGATAACAGCGGAACAAGCAACAGATGCGATGTATTGGGCGCGGCATTTGCGGGCCACAGTGCGTTTTGCCGACGGCATCAAAGAGCTTTGGCAAGATCCGAACCGGATACTTTTGGAAGTCGGGCCGAGAACAACGGCTGCTACTTTAGCTCGCAAACAAGCCAAAGATTTGAAAAAACAAGTTGCCATTTCTTCCCTCAGCGACAGCCATGAAAATCAAACTGAATGGACTGCTTTGTTGAGTGCAGTCGGACAGCTTTGGCTGTGCGGAGTATCGATCGACTGGCAGAGTTTTTATCAGGAGGAAACGCGCGATCGCCTTCCATTGCCGACTTATCCCTTCGAGAGCAAGCGTTTCTGGATAGAACCAAAAGTGTCAGAGGACAAGAGCAGGAAAGGGGAAGATGGGGAGAGTGGGAGAGTGGGAGAGTGGGAGAATTCCCAATCCCCGATGCCCGATGCCCAATTCCCGATGCCCGATGCCCAATTCCCTATTACCACTTCCCAATTACCAACTACCAATTCCCAATTACTAATGCCAAATTCACAGGTTGAAACCCAAACTGCCGCGCGCAAATACAGACTTATCCCTGTAATTAAAAACATCCTAGAAGAAACTTCTGGCGAGGATTTAGGCAGTGTTGATGAGGACTTAACTTTCCTAGAAATGGGTTTGGATTCTCTGTCTTTGACTCAAGTAGCGCTGAATTTGCAAAAAGAATTTAGCATCAAAATTACCTTTCGCCAGCTATTAGAAACTTTCCCCACTCTCGGCACTTTATCTGAATTTATCGACGGTGCTCTGCCGCCGGAGGTTTTGCCTGCAACTCCTGCCGTTCAACAAGCCGCGCCCGTACCAGCACCCGCACCGGCGATCGCACCGGCGATCGCACCTCCAGAACAAACTGCGATTCCCGTTCCCGCAAGCGCCCCTGCAAATCCGCCCTTGGCCAGTCTCCAGCCCGCAATTGCGATTCCCGTACAGTCTGGCAATCTCGAATACCTGATCGGGCAGCAGTTGCAAATTATGTCGCGACAGCTAGAACTGTTGGGCGGCGCTGGTTCTGTTCCCGCACAGCCGGCACCGACAACTAACGGTCAAGTTGTACCGCAGCCGCCGGCACCCGTTCAAAATATCCCTCCATCCCAGACTAACGGCAGCGCGATCGCACCAACCGCAGCACCAAAAGCAGCACCAACAGCGGAACCAACCGCAGAACCGAAAAAGGTGTTCGGGGCCGCCGCCCGCATCGACACCTCCGATCGCGACGGATTAACTCCGCAGCAAGCAGCATATTTAGAAACATTTGTCAAGCGGTATACGGCGCGAACTCAGAAATCCAAACAGTACACTCAGACTCACCGCCACCACCTCGCCGATCCGCGGGTAGTTTCCGGGTTTAACCGGACGATGAAAGAGTTGGTTTATCCGATCGTGGTGGGGCGATCGTCCGGTTCTAAACTTTGGGATGAAGACGGTAACGAGTACGTGGATTTAACCAACGGTTTCGGGTCGAACTTTTTCGGATATTCGCCTGCATTTATTACAGAAGCGATCGCAGCTCAAATGCAGCGCGGGTATGAAATCGGCCCGCAAACACCGCTAGCCGGGGAAGTTGCCGAACTCGTGTGCGAGATGACAAAACACGATCGCGCCGCCTTCTGCAACACCGGTTCTGAAGCCGTTTTGGGCGCAATGCGGCTGGCCCGCACCGTCACGGGCAACAGTACGATCGTCATGTTTACCGGAGACTATCACGGGATTTTCGACGAAGTGATCGTGCGCGGCACCAAAAAACTGCGATCGCTCCCCGCAGCACCGGGCATTCCCCAATCGGCCGTTGACAATACTCTCATTCTCGACTACGGCGAACCCGAATCCTTGGAAATCCTCAAAGCGCGGGCGGGCGAGTTCGCAGCCATCATGGTAGAACCGGTACAAAGCCGCCGCCCTGACTTGCAGCCGCGAGAATTCCTCCACGAAGTGCGCCGAATTACCGAACAAGCCGGTTGCGCCTTCATTATGGACGAAGTGATTACCGGATTCCGAGTTGCACCGGGCGGCGCCCAAGAATATTTCGGCGTACAGGCGGATATCGGCACCTACGGCAAAGTTGTCGGTGGCGGGATGTCGATCGGGGTAATCGCGGGCAAATCCGCCTGGATGGACGCTTTAGACGGGGGTTTCTGGCAGTTCGGCGACGACTCGTTCCCGGAAGTAGGCGTTACCTATTTTGCAGGGACTTTTGTGCGCCATCCCCTGACTTTAGCAGCCGCCAAGGCATCTCTCGAATATTTGAAGCGCGGCGGGCCTTCATTGCAGCGCGAGCTCAATGCCAAAACCGACAAATTCGTTGCAGAATTGAACGCCATCTTCGATCGAGAGCAAGCACCTTTCACAGTTAAAAACTTCGGTTCCCTGTTCAAAATCACCTACCCGCAAGATTTTACTCATGGAGAACTGCTGTTTTACTCGCTGCGCGAAAAAGGAATTCACATTTGGGATCACCGCCCGTGTTTTCTGACGCTAGCGCATTCCGACGCAGATATTGCTTTTGCCAAGGAAGCATTTAAAAACAGCATTGCCGAATTGCAGTCAGCCGGATTTTTGGCCGCTCCGTCTGGTGGGAAGGTTAAGGCGATCGATTTTAACAATAATGGCCATACAAATGGATCGAAATCGTCAACTGCTTTCGCAAACAGTTCTCCCGTACCCGGTGCCAAATTAGGGCGAGATCCCAATGGCAATCCAGCTTGGTACATCGCAGATCCAGAGCGTCCGGGAAAACATTTACAAGTAGGAGATAGTTTATCAAATTGACGGTTAGCGTTGGTAATTAAATCCTGTAGGGGCGGGTTTTACCAACCGTAATTGCCTGAGACCGACCATCTCGAAAACCCGCCCCCACCCAACGCTAGAACTATCGATCGCGATCGACCTGTAGGGGCGGGTTCACCAACCATAATTGCCACAAATCCATAATCTCAAAAACCCGCCCCCACCCAACGGCAAATCGCAATCTACCAACTTTTAAAATCGGCCATAAATTTCCACTAACAAACCAGGAAAAATCAAAATGCTCCAAACCGCAAAAACTCTTAAAATAGACCGCCGCACTGGTCTGACTCACCAAGAATTCGTCAGAGAGTACCGAAATCCCGGCAAACCAGTTATTTTCACAGATTTATCAAAAGATTGGCCTGCCCGAACAAAATTTACGCCGGAGTATTTTCAAGAAAAATTTGGCGATCGAGAAATTGAAATAGGCGGTAAGATTTACACGCTCAACAAATTGTTCGATTTGCTCAAGACTTCCACAAAAGAAAATCCGGCTCCCTATCCTTTCAAACTAAATGTTCGTAAAGATTTTGCCGATTTAGAGCCTGATATTTCTCCAAGACCGAGTATTGCCACACCCGATCGCACGCACAGCAGCTTAATCCCGAAGATGCTGCTAAATGATTTGTACGACTTAGAAATATTCTTCGGCGGGCCCGGCGGAGAATTTCCTTATTTGCACTACGATTTTCTCGGGCTTTATGCGTATATCAATCAAATTTACGGGGAAAAAGAATTTACAATTTTTCCCCCGGAGCAGCAAAAGTATCTTTACCCAAAACCAGGTTCTCCTTGGGTATCTGAGATTGAAAACCATCACAATCCCGACTTAAAAAAATATCCGCTTTTGGCTGAAGCTACCCCAACAACTATTACAATCTCAGCCGGTGAAACGCTGTTTATTCCCTGCGGCTGGTATCACACGGCAAGGTCGCTGACTTTAACAATTTCCGTAGCATTTGACCAACTTTGCGAATCAAACTGGAAATTTTTTACTAACGAATGTTGCATCCTCAGAGGCAAAAATTCGCTCAAAGCCAAGATGATTAATGCTTATCTGACTGGTGCAGGTGCTTTGCTGAGTGCTCGCGAAAAATTGATGGGGACGGAGTAGAGATTTTAGATTTTAGATTTTAGATTTTAGATTGCTACCGCATACCGTAGGGTGCATCGCCCTCGACAATTTCCAAAAAATAAAATCTCAAATCCTGCACGGACGCACCATAGAAGATACTAACCAACGCATAGCCAATGAAAATAGCCGCAGATTTACAACCAAAACTAACTGCTGTAGATTTCGATCCTTTCGCCGGCGGAGAACTTTTTGCTTGCGTACCCGCCACAGAATCGCAGAAAGAAATCTGGATTGCCGTGCAAATGGGAGACGAAGCAAATTGCGCTTATAACGAGTCGATGTGTCTGCGGTTGCAAGGAAACCTCGACATTGAATCTCTCCGATTTTCCATTCAGGAATTGGTGCAGCGGCACGAGGCGCTGCGGACAACATTTAGCCCTGACGGATCGACTCTTTGTATAGCGTCGTCGATGGAGATTGATATTCCTTCGATTGACTTGTCAATTTTGGACGATCGCGATCGCGAATCGAAATTAGCACATTTGCGCCGTGAAGAAGTCGATCGGCCTTTCAATCTAGTGCGCGGGCCGCTGTTTCGCAGTCAAATTATTAAGCTGCAAGAACAGGAATACATCGTTATTCTCACCGGCCACCACATCATTTGCGATGGCTGGTCTTGGGGCATAATATTCCCGGATTTGGGAGCAATTTATTCTGCCAGACAGCAAGGGTTAGCTGCGAATCTTCCACAGCCAGAAAGTTTTATAGAATACGCAATTTTACAAGAAGAAAACTCAACTATTGCCGAAAATATTGAGGCTGAACAGTATTGGTTAGAACAGTTTTCAGGCACGATTCCGGTGCTAGATTTACCGACAGACAGAGCGCGACCTGCTTTGAGAACTTACCAGGGTTCGCGGGAAGATTGGGAACTCAATCGTGATTTGGTTGCTAACCTCAAACGCCTGGGAAAAAAAGCAGGGTGCAGTTTTTTTACAACTCTCTTTGCTGCATTTGAAGCTTTTATGTACCGCTTGTGCGGGCAAGAGGATTTGGTTGTCGGAATGCCTGCAGCGGGACAACTGGTTGGGGGAAAAGACAAGCTTGCGGGACACTGCGTGAGCTTGTTGCCGATCCGCACCCGCATTAACGAGGAACAATCTTTTAGAGATTATTTGCGATCGCGCCGGACGGCAATTTTAGATGCTCTCGACTGCCAGCAGATTACCTTCGGTACTCTCGTGAAAAAACTAGCAGTGCCGCGGGATTTTAGCCGCATTCCGCTAGTGCCTGTAACTTTTAATCTGGACGTGCAGCTTGCCCAAGAGCAACTTAATTTTGACGGTTTTAAGGCTGAAGTCTTCTCGAATCCGAGAACTTATGAAAACTTTGAATGGGCCGTAAATGCCAGCGAAACAAAAAACAAACTCGTGCTGGAGTGCCAGTACAATACCAACTTATTTGATGCTGCGACAATCCGCCGCCGCATGGCTGAATTTGAGGTGCTGTTAGAGGGGATAGTTGCTAATCCAGAGCAGCCGCTGAAAAACTTACCAATTTTGACGGCAGCGGAACGGCAACAGCTATTAGTTGAGTGGAACAACACTCAAACAAATTATCCCGAATCTGCCTGCATTCACCAACTATTTGAAGTTCAAGCAGCACAAACTCCCGATGCTGTAGCCTTAGTTTTTGGAGATCAACAGCTAACCTACCAACAGCTAAATTGTCGCGCCAATCAACTCGCGCATTACTTGCAAACTTTGGGGGCCGGCCCGGAAGTTTTAGCGGGCATTTGTTTGGATCGATCGATCGATGCGATCGTCTCGCTTTTAGCTGTTCTCAAAGCAGGCTCGGCTTACTTGCCCTTAGACCCAGCTTATCCCAAAGATCGGCTGGATTTCATGCTGTCAGACGCCCAAATATCGGTGCTTTTGACTCAACAGAACCTAGTGGAAAGGCTTCCCGACTGCGGAGCAAAAGTCATTTGCCTGGATGCGGCGCGGGAGGAAATAGACGCACAAAGTGAGATAAACCCAGCCAGTCTCGCTAATGCAGACAATCTAGCTTATGTCATGTATACTTCCGGTTCGACAGGCAAGCCCAAAGGCGTTTGCGTCGTCCACCGGGGCGTAGTGCGGTTAGTCAAAGACACTAATTTCGCCAGCCTCACCGCAGCAGAAGTCTTCCTGCAACTTGCTCCGATTTCCTTCGACGCCTCGACCTTGGAAATTTGGGGAGCGCTGCTCAACGGGGCGCAACTGGCGGTATTTCCTCCCGGCAGCCCGTCTTTGGCAGAGTTGGGAGAGGCGATTCGCTTATACAAAGTGACAATTTTGTGGCTGACAGCCGGACTGTTTCACTTGATGGTGGACGATCGCATTGAGGATTTAAAGGGCGTGCGCCAACTGTTGGCAGGCGGCGACGTTTTATCTGTTCCCCACGTCCAGAAGTTGCTGCGAGAAGTTCCAAACTGCAAATTAATTAACGGTTACGGGCCGACCGAAAATACGACTTTTACTTGCTGCGCGCCGATCGACCCCAGCAGTGAAATTAGCAATTCCGTTCCCATCGGGCGGCCGATCGCCAATACTCAAGTTTACATACTCGATCGGTATTTGCAGCCAGTGCCGATCGGCGTTCCGGGCGAATTGTATACAGGTGGTGCAGGCTTGGCCAGAGGCTACCTCAACCGCCCGGATTTGACAGCCGAAAGGTTCATTCCCAATCCCTTCAACGATTTTAGATTGCCGATTTTAGATTTGAGATTGGGGAATGCTGGTGAGAAACTAGAGATTGCCCAAAACCAAGAAGCATCTAATCATCCCCAATCAAATCGCCTGTACAAAACAGGGGATTTAGCCCGCTACCTGAATGACGGTAACATCGAGTACCTCGGACGCACTGACAATCAGGTAAAGATTCGCGGCTTCCGCATCGAAGTGGGAGAAATTGAGGCAGTGCTCGCCGGACATCCAGATATTGCTCAAGTTGCCATCGCAGTTCAGTTAGATGGTTCGGGCAACAAATGTCTGGCAGCTTATGCAGTTGCCCGCCCGGGTCAAATTCTCGCAGCCCCTACCCTCCGCAGTTTCCTGCAAGAAAGACTGCCAGACTACATGATACCTGCTGGGTTTGTCTTCCTCGACGCTTTGCCCTTGAACCCCAACGGCAAAGTAGACCGCCGCGCTTTGGCAACTCAAAAGTGGCAATCTAGCGACGCTGCGCCCCATGAAACAATTGCTGTTGCCCCGCGCGACCAATTAGAGATCCAACTGACAGAAATTTGGCAACAAGTTTTAGGCATCGATTCAATGGGAATCAGGGACAATTTCTTCGAGGTAGGAGGACATTCCCTGCTGGCAGCGCGCTTGTTAGCTGAAATTGAACAAGTCTTTGACAAAAAGCTGCCGCTGTCTGCTATTTTCCAATCGCCAACTGTTGAGCAATTGGCTGACATTCTCCGCGAACCGGAATGGTCGTCACCGTCTCCGTCAATGGTGGTGATTCAACCGGGAACCGGAAGTTACAAACCGCCTCTGTTCTGCATCCACGTACTCGGTAGAGGATTGGAATTTTACCGTCCTTTAATGAATTATATCGATCGATCGCAGCCTGTTTTGGGACTGTCAACCCAGATTATGGATGAAAAATTAGCTCCCCCCAATCGAGTTGAGGAATTGGCAGCTTATTACATAAAAGAAATGCAAAATTTTCAGCCGCACGGCCCTTATTTTCTGTTAGGAGTATCTTTTGGGGGGACGGTAGCTTTTGAGATGGCTAGGCAACTTCACGATCTAGGTGAGAAGGTAGCTTTGCTGGGATTGTTGGACACTTACGGACCGGATGCTTTCACAAATTCGTCTGAGATCAAGAACAGTGAAGGCATAATGAGAATTTTACGTCTCACCCCCGGTGCATTTATGAATAAAGCGAAGAGCAATCTGGGCGGAAAAATTGAGAATCTCACTGAGATTCAGTGGAGAATTTTGTGCAAGTTGTACCGGGCGGTGGATCGTCCTCTGCCAATTTATTTGGAAAACTTCACTCATAGGGAATTAAATCATGAGGCATTGAAACATTATGTAGGGGGAGTTTATGCGGGTCGCGCCTCTGTTTTCAAGGCAGTTGAGAGCGCGGAGGCGTTTGGTGCCGATAGCCAATTAGGTTGGGGTAGGGTAATTACCGGAGGAATAGAGGTTCACGAGATTCCTAGCGACCACCTTGGGATGTTAAAAGAACCTCACGTTCGGATACTGGGGGAAAAATTGCAGGCTGCGGTCGATCGGTTTCAGCGCAAGAATTTATGAGATTTTAACCGCAGATCGACACAGATAAACACAGATTTTATGTGTATTTGTCGCTCGAATTAATGATGCCCTACGTGCAACCAGCCTTCTACGATAGGGGCGATCGCACTTGGATCGGCCTTCGCAAGCAGCAGATTCTGCCGCTTGCGAAGGCTGGATACCACACTCTCCAACAAAAAGCGCAAGCGTTGCATTTTCACCCTTCCAATGCTGCCAAAAGACACAGCAACAAAGCCTCCGTCCACTCGACTACAGCACCGTAAGTATCGCCCGTGTGGCCGCCCAAACGGTGGTTAAACCAGGCTCCGGCAAAAATTCCGATCGCACTTCCCCCCAAAGCCATCCCCACCGCCAACAGCCACCGATCGCCCTCCAAGACAACTTGCACCACGCTCAAACTCAGCAGCAACAGCACTCCGGGGATAAAATCAAAAGGAGAATAAATCGATTCTTTGTGAAAAGCTCCCTTACCCTCGGCCCGGAGATAGGGATAGCGGGCGATCGCCACCAGTTGGCCCCACCTCCCCCAACCGGCGACACCCATCAAAGCCAGCCACCGATAGCTATTCAAGTCCGACAGAGCCGCAGTTTTCAGCAGCACGATCGCGATCGCAGCCATCGCCCCAAAGGCTCCTGTAACGCTGTCCCGCATGACTTCCAGCCGGCGCACGGGGTCTGGTACAGCCAGCCCGTCTGCCGCGTCCATAGCCCCGTCTAAGTGCAGCCCGCCAGTCACCGCGATGCCCGATACTACCACCAAGGCCGATCGAGTCAGAGCAGGCATTCCCAACAACTGCAACCCAACATCCCCCAGTCCCAGCATCCCCCCAATCAAAAGCCCGATCGCCGGTGCCAAGCGGGCAATGCCCCGAAACTCCAAAGTCCAAGACACCGGCACCGGCAAACAAGTATAAAAAGCGACTGCGGCTGCGATGGCAGCGCCTTGATTCCGGAAAAAGTCGATCGTAGAGCGAACCCATTTATCATGCACCATAAGATAGAAAATTTTTCATCTGGTATGCAGTTGTCAATCGATTAGCGTGTGCCAGAATTGGACTGTAACACCCTAGTTTTTTGGATCGAGCATTCCTCCTGTCGCCCGCTCTTTTCCCCGGAAAACCTCTGTCGGCAGCGCTCCCAAAGCTCCCTATCTAAAATGACTAAACTCAAGATCCGCGTTTCCCGTACCAAGAATTCTAGCTAACTCCCTGATTTTCAAGACGGGAAAATACTACAACAGAGGCTTTTACTCCATGAGTCACGATCAATTGAATAACAGGGTAGTTGCTCCTTGCATCATCGATACAGGCATTGTCGTCAACAAACGCGATATCAAAAGATTGCTGTTTGATTTAGGACGTGTCCGCTACCTTCACATACAAGATGGCCAGATTTACAGCGAAGGGGAAGGTTACGTGCTCGAAGTCTTCGCCAACCCCCACCGTTCTACCCTGATTGCCAACCATGCGCTTTATTTGAACGTGTATAGTTTTGATTACCTGGAACTGAAACAGTCCCCTGAAGATGGTGCTTATTTTGACCTGATTCAAGATGGACGGCAGTTGCGGTTAATTCCCCTCTCCAATCCTTTGCAAGAGCAATTCGCCCGGAATTTAAATGCTGCGGCTTTGGATGCGGTTGTCGATCAGGTACTCTCAGGCAACTGGGATCTGCAATGGGACGAGGATGATTCTTCGTTTTAACCGTCAGTCAGTCGATTTTAGATTTTAGATTTTAGATTTTAGATTTACTCGCAGCGCCGTGAATCTGGGAGGTAGAACTAAGGTCTAAAATTTTTTGCCCTCCACGGCGATTGTCGGAAACTTGTCTCCGTTTTTGGGCGGAGTCATTCGATTGCGCGATTTTCGATTGTCGATTTTGGATTGACTTGCGCGAGATAAATTCGGGGGATGCAAGGATTTTCGATTGTCGGTTTTGGATTGATTCCACGGATCGATCGCGTGGCGGGTACCATCTAGAAATTCTCGGTCGTGAGTTTTTTGTCGCGATGTCAACAACAATAGATTAGATAACACGGACGGCCGAGTAGCGGTTAACGAGCATCGGGGACTAATGACTGAGGACAAGGCGAAATTTTCTTTTAAATGTCAGGCTAATTGCAGCCATACCCAAGCGCGTGCAGGGGTTTTTGCCACTCCCCACGGTGTTGTGGAAACGCCTAAATTTATGCCGGTGGGGACGCTAGCTAATGTCAAAACTTTGACACCGGCGCATCTTGAGGCGGCGGGTTCTCAAATGGTTTTGGCAAATACTTATCACTTGCACTTGCAGCCGGGGGAAGCGATTGTCGCAGGCGCCGGCGGATTGCACAAATTTATGGCTTGGCCGGGCCCGATGCTGACGGATTCGGGCGGCTTTCAGGTGTTTAGCTTGAGCCAAATGCGGAAGATTACTGATGATGGGGTGACTTTTCGGTCTCCCCGCGACGGCCGCAGGATTAATTTGACGCCGGAACGATCGATCGAAATTCAGAATGAGTTGGGCGCTGATGTGATTATGGCCTTTGACGAGTGTCCCCCTTACCCCGCTACGCGGGAGGAGGTGGAGGCTGCCACAAATCGCACTTACCGCTGGCTGCAACGCTGCATTCAAGCTCACTCGCGCCCGGATCAAGCTTTGTTCGGCATCGTCCAGGGGGGCGTTTTCCCCGATTTGCGATCGCGCGCGGCGAACCAGTTGGTAGATTTGGATTTACCGGGCTACGCCATCGGCGGCGTTAGTGTGGGGGAATCGGGGGATTTGATCGCAGAGATTGTGAAGGTGACTGCGCCTCTGTTGCCGGCAAATAAACCGCGTTATTTGATGGGGATTGGGACTTATCGGGAAATGGCGCTGGCGGTGGCGAGTGGCGTAGATATGTTTGACTGCGTGATTCCGACTCGGCTGGCCCGCCACGGGACGGCTTTTGTTGGTGGGGAACGCTGGAATTTGAAAAATGCTCGGTTCCGGGAGGATTTTGCTCCGCTGGATGAGTCTTGTCCTTGTTATACCTGCCAAAAATTCAGTCGGGCTTATTTGGCCCATTTGGCGCGGGCTAACGAAGTGCTGGGGTATACTTTGCTGGCGATTCACAATGTGACGGAGTTGATTCGCTTTACGGGGAGGATGCGGGAGGCGATTTTGGCCGATCGATTTACACAAGAGTTTGCCTGCTGGCTGGCACCGAGAGTCGATCGATCGTGATTGCCTTGGGTAAAGATATGCGACAATTATGAAAATTCTGTTGGATAGGTAGGTTGATTCATGGAAGCTGCATTACTCTTAGCAAAACTGCCCGAAGCTTATTCGATTTTTGAGCCTTTGGTTAATGTTTTGCCGGTCATTCCCGTATTTTTCTTGCTGCTGGCTTTTGTTTGGCAGGCGGCTGTCGGATTTAGATAAGTTTGATTTCATCAAAAGCAGGGGCAATTCACCAATTGCCCCTGCTTTTAGATATTAAGTTTTGTTTCGTTCTTCTTTCTGGCTTCAGCTACCGCCGATCGCACTTTTGAATGCCGGCCTTTCTGAGATCCGCTTGATGTAATCTACAACAGCCGGATAAGGGCTGAGGTCTAGTTTTAGCATCATTGGAATGTAGGCTAAAGCTGACCCTACTGCTGCATCGGCGACGCCGAATTCATCGCCCATTAAAAACGGCTGTTTCTCGAAGATTTCATTTAACGGTTTTAACAACTTGGGAGTTTCGCGATCGCGAGTTGCTTCTGTAAATATTCCCGGTGCCAACGTAGCGTTAGCAAACGTGACCCACTGCACGATTTGAGCTTGCTGCTCCAAAGTATCGGGCATTTTACCATATTTTTGAGCTAAATACAGCAGAATTGCGCCGGATTCCCAAAGTTTAAAATCTCCGTCAACAATTGCCGGTACTTTGCCGATCGGGTTAATTTCGAGATACTCTGGCTGCAAGTGTGCCCCTGCTTGCATATCCAGCATCACGAATTCGTAAGGAACCGCGATTTCTTCTAGATACCACTTGACTATTGACGCCCTGCTGCGGGCTCCGCCGTAAAGTTTCAGCACAGAATTTTGTCCTTTAACGCAATCTTATTATTGTACCGGGCATTGGACATGAGGAATTGGGCATTCTAGCCACAGCCTCCGAGTATCTGTTCCCAGGCATAGCCTCGAAAAAGTATAAATTACCAATTACCGATTACCGATTACCGATGACTAATGAGTGATGACTGCCGACGCTTCTGTTAAATGCGAAAATAATATATTGCTGCCGATCGCAATTAAAATTACGCCTCCTAGGAACTCTATTTTATTCCCAAATAAATTGCCGCACTTGTGGCCGATGAACACGCCAGCAAATACGACAAAGAAAGTAATAAATCCGATCGCACTAACGACAGGGCCGATCGAAGTTTTTAGCACTGCAAATCCGATGCCAACTGCTAGGGCATCGATACTCGTCGCCACCGACAGCGTTATCAAAGTCCCCGTATCTAAGGGATTGAATTTTTTCTCGCAGTCTTCGCTTTGCAGCGATTCATAAATCATTTTGCCGCCAATGAAACTCAATAGACCAAAAGCTATCCAATGGTCGATAGGTGTTATCAAAAAACTAAAACTCAGACCGAAAAACCATCCTATCAGGGGCATTAAAGCTTGAAAACCTCCGAAAAATAAGGCGATTTTTAAAGCTTTATTGACCTTCATGTGTTTGATTGCTAAACCGCTAGAAACAGCAACCGCAAAAGCATCTGCTGCTAGTCCCAAGGAAAGTAAGACGGTAGTGGCTGCATCCATTTTTGTAAAGTGTCAGATGTTATAGGTAAAGTGTCGATCTTAACTTTTTTACTTTACACTAAAATTTGATACAACTGCGTTTTTATCATAATTTATTCATTTTTTAATCACATTTATTTCACAATTGGCAAGGGTTGAAAAAATCAGCGCTTAGCTGTATTGTCTAAAAGATTATTTATCAAGTAGCAGAATTGATTATGCCGCAATCTAGACCCTACCAGCCATTGCTGCTCAGGTTACTGCATGGGGTTAACGCTGCGATCGCCCTTTTAGCAATTTTGAGCGCATTTCTGGTTTACAACACCTACGATGGGCGGTTTGGCAAAGTCCCCGTGCCTCAGATTGCCGATATTATCGGGATTCACGGCACTTTTGGCAAGATGCTGCTGTTAGGAATAATGCCGGCTTTTGCATTGTACAGTTTCCACGCAGGTCAAAAACGCTTGGTGCAGGCGGATTCTTTTGGGAAACTAACCCATTTGGGAAAACCAATTTGGTGGTACAGTTTGCACCGGATTGTTAATACATTGATGTTGCTGGCACTGACTTGGGCGATCGCATCTGGCAGTATGGTTAAGGAAGAATGGCTGCCGGCTGGGGAATTGACGCAGGTTTGGTATTATTTACACGCTTCTGGTTGGGTGGTATTGGTATTTTGTCTGGCAATGCACTTGTTGATGAGTGCGAAGGTGGGGGGTTTGCCGCTAATTTTGTCGATGTTTGATGCCGCATATCGCCCGGAAGATTCGCCGGCTGCTTGGTGGAATAAAATTCGCTCTTTGGTCGATCGCTCTTAATGTGAAAATGCTTAATTTGAAAATGAACAGAAATATTTTATTAATTGTTGCGGAAGTCTTGGTAATGGGAGGTTGGTTGTTTGCTGTGGTTGCACCTTTATTATTTCCCTAATCCTATGCTATCAATTTTTGTTGCCAAACGATTGTTAGCTCTGTACTGAGAACTTCAGCCCTCCGTTTTATGACGGCTCAAGTCTTGACTGCGAAGCCAAATTAAGCTTTTTGCGCCGCTTAATAGCAAGATTTGCGAGGGGTTTCCCTGGCGGCAAAATGCGATATCAAACGATCGGCAATTTTACGATAAACTCAGCACCGCCCCCAGTTTGAGATTTAATTTGAGGTTGAACCGGAGATTCAACTGTAAGGTGGCCGCCGTGCAATTCTACAATAATTTTATAGCAAGCCGAAAGCTCCAATCCTCTAAATTTTTTCAATGATTTAGTAGGGCGAGAACGGTCAAACATTCTCTGTTGAATTTCTGGTGGAATTAGAGAGCCATTGTGGGCGATCGCTACAACAATAAATCTGCCTGTATGCTCCTCGAAAATATCGGTTTTGATTGTAATAATTTGAGCAGAATTTTCAATAGTTTTAACTGCATCTATAGCATGGATGATGAGACTCGCGAATACCTGGCTCAGTTGACCGGGATAACACAAAATGGACGGCAGGTTGTGGTACTCCTTGACTACTAATATTTTTTGCTCCAGTCGGTGAGCCAGCAACAGCAAAATATTGTCGATGCTCTCATTAACGTTGGCGGGTTCTTTGTTGGCTTCGTCAGGAAGTGAAAATTTTCGCAAAGCCAGGACTATCTGGCGAATTCCATCGGCTCCTATTTTCAAAAAATTGAGGATTTGCGGCAACTCTTGGCTGATAAAATCTAGGTCGCAAGTCTCTATCTTTTTGGCAATTCCCGGCACAGGTTCTGGATATTGTTCGCGATAGAGGCGAATTATATGGAGCAAATCTTTGATATAATCGTTGAGATGAATCAGGCGACCGTAAATAAAGTTAATGGGGTTATTAATTTCCCGGGCAACTTCGGCGGCTAGTTGACCCACCGTTGTAATTTTTTCGCTTTGTACTAAATGCTCTTCGGTGATTCTGAGTTTGGCCAATACTTCTTCCAAAAGTTTGAGTTCTTCTTGAACTTGGCCGTGGAGTTGGGATTGGGAAATTGCGATCGCCAGCGAGTCTGCAATTGCTTCCAAAACTTCCACCTCGTCGGGAGTCGCAAACCGGCGGTTTGCACAGGCGAACAGGTATCCCAGCCGATGATTCTGAGTTAGTACGGGTAGTGCTGCGTAGTGACTATTTGTGAACTCGATACGGGCGCGTTCCTCAGACGCTGTGACATCAGGGACAGTGGTTTTATGTAGCAGTACCGTTTCGCAGCGGTGAAGCCGTGCAGCTAAATCTCCAGAGGGCCCTCCTGGAACGCCAAAGATTCCCAAGCGCCCCGGCAAACCTTCCCGGCAATATTCCCAGCCAAATTCTAAAGTATCTTGTCGGGGGTCGTACCATGCGAAAATTGCTCGATCGAGCTTAAGTAAAGTACCGAGTTCGTCTACTGTAGTTTGGAGGATGCGATCGAGTTCCAAGCAAGCGCGAATGCGGCCGGTCAAGCGGTGGAGAAGGGCTTCTGTGCGAGTGCGAATGGAATTTAGGGCAAACAGCTTGAATGCCACAATTGCACAGAAAATAGCTGCGGCGGCAAGTACGGCGGTGGCTACTGCTAGTATCTTGAAGGGAAGCAGTTCTTTTTCGAGATTGTCGCGGGGAATTACGAGGGCGATCGACCATTCAGCTTGCTCTAAAGGAAGATAGGCAACATAAACTCTGGCACCCTTGATTTGAGTCAGCACAATGCCCGTTTTTTGATAAACCATCTCCCTACCTACATTTGCCAAATTAGCATCTGCGGACTCTAAAAGACTGGGAGCCGGCTTGTCGATATTTCCCATTAACCTAGCGTCGGGATGCACAATCGGCACTCCTTGAGAATTGAGAACAAAAGCGTAAGTTCCTGCCCCATATTCCAGCTTTCCTACTACTTGGGCAATTCGGTCAAGGCTGATGACGCCGTTCATTACTCCGATCGGCTTTTCGGATGTTTTATAAATAGAATTTGCCGAATTTGACCACACCGGAGCCGAAATGGGAACAATACTTTGTCGTTTGAGCGTGCGAGAAATGGTAGGATCGGAAACATAGACTTCCCCAGCCATTGCCTTTTTAAAGTGTTGCCGGTCGCTAACATTAATCAACGCTCTGCCGACTTTTGTGGTGAAATAAGAACCGTCAGGTGCAATTAATGCAAAGTGCTGAAATTCTTTCAGCCGAATTACTTCGGATTTCAAATAAGGCTGTGCCACGAGCCAATTCATCGAACGAACGGGAGTAGTATTGGCAAGGATTTCGATCTCAGCCTTTCTAGTGCCGAGCCAGCGATCGATCTTGTTGGCGCGCTCCCTAAATTCTAACAAAGCATTTTGCTCGCTTTTGGTAATAATCAAGCGGCGAACGCTTTGATAGCTGATACAACCAGTAATGCTAGCTGCCAGAATTGTTCCCCCCAAAATTAAGAGCGCAGTTTGGTACCCAAGATGGTATTCGCCCTTTAATCCCGCTGGCGATAGTCGAGTTAATTTCCACCACTTTACTCTCGCAAAGCTTCGCATGGTTTGACCAATTTGTGAGATTTAAATCTTTAGCTCACCTACGATCTACTCGCCCGCCTGCCAGCAGTCTTAAACTACTAGCATTCAATAATTGCGGGGATTTTTTAATTTTTTCCCCCCGAGCAGATCCTCTCATTTCCGGTTGCACCGGAATGATATAAAGGACACGGCAGGGCCGTTTCCCTACCCACATTAATTGTAGGGACACGGCACTGCCGTGTCCTGGCGGTGGGTAATATTAATTCCGATGCTACCCGATTTGATATCACTTTGTTAAACAGGAATAATATCCTACCACATTTTTGACAAATTAAAAAAATTCATCAACTACTTAATTCTTTTTTACAGTCGTTGATAATTTATGTTATTTAGGTGATTTGAGCAGTAGATATTTTAGGTTGAGATGTTTGGTGTGTGTGTTAATCTATAGTCCAGGCTGCTTTTAGTTCCTAATCTGAAATCCTCGCTTTTCCGTTGATAGTTCGATTGCCGAATTGCCTTGAAACCCTTATTCTACGGTTGGCACTCCAAAACTGTCCGCAGTATTGCTTAATAACGAAAGATTAAAAGTTTTTCCTTCATTAAGGATGAACGAAAAACTTGTTAAATCTTTAATTTACCTCTCAACAATCAAAACTATTTTCGGTGCAGCCGCTGGCTGAGGCACTGCTAAATTGCCCCAGTTGCGGAATTTGTTTAAAGAACCTTGTGAGTGTGCTCGTGCTGTTTCACATTGTCTTCAGTGCGAATGATGCGCTCGGAGTTGAGAACCCTTTTGCGTTCTAAGGAATAAGTAAAGTCGTTGCGAACTGTTCCCAAGGGAATGTGAAGTTGAGCTTGGGGGCGGGCTTTGTAAGTGCGGGCAGCGGCGATCGCCCGAAAGCCAAATTCTTCGCTAAACTGAGATGATGTCGGGAATTCTGGCAACATTTTGGGTGTTTCGCCGTCGAGCACCGATCCCAAAGTCGTCCCGCAAATCATTAAATAGGAGGTGGGAATTCCCTTCACAATTGCTTCTAAAGCTGCTGAGGGAATAGCTTCGATTACTGGCACTTCAAAAACTTCGCCTTCTTCTTTGATGAAGCAGGTAGCTACACCGACTGCTATGTAGTCGTCGGTGCAGAGATCGGGAGCGTTGGGATAAACTGTTGCAGTCGTCATAATAAAAGCTTGGTAGTGTGGAAACCGGGAAGGAGAAATTATATCATTTCCGGTTACACCGGAATGATGTTGACTGTTGACGGTTGACTGTTCACGGCGTCAACAGTCAACCGTCAACTCGAATTTACTATTCCGATGCTAACGGATTTGATATTAAGCGATTTTAGATTTTAGATTTTAGATTTATTCGACGGTTTTTTTCGGGGATTTTACGTGGAAAATCTCAAACTGGCTGTTCTAAACCTAAAATTTTTTGGTTAAGCTCCAAGGAGCCGATCGCACGATTGTGTCGATCGTACCACATCAAGGTAGATGCCGGATGATTCGGCAAGGATTCCCCGCCGCCACGACGTTTGCGGGAATATCTTTGACAACAACGCTGCCTGCGCCGATCGTGCTATTGTCGCCAACAGTCACTCCCGGACAAATAATACTGCCCCCGCCAATCCAAACATTATTGCCAATATTAATTTGGGCGGCGAGTTCTAGGCCAGAAAGCCTAATTTCCGGGTCTGTGGGGTGAAAAGCAGTGTAAATTTGTACGTTGGGCCCGCACAGCAAATTCTCGCCAATGTTAACTCGATTGCAGTCGAGAATCACGCAGCCAAAATTCATATACAATCCGTTTCCCGCATAAATATTGCTGCCGTAATCGCAGTAGAAAGGTGGCTCGATTTCAACTTTTGGACCAACTGCCCCGAACAATTCTGCGATAATTTCTAACCGTTTGTTTGGTTCGTCTTCGCGGGTAGAATTGTAGGTTCTGGCGAGGCGGCGGGCTCGCTGGCGCTCTAAAATTAATTGCTCGTCGGCCGCTAAATACAATTCGCCGGCGAGCATTTTTTGTTTTTCGGTTTTTTCCACAGTTTTTTCCACAGTAAGAATCGGCGGTTGAAACGGCTAATTCGCCAACGAACTTCCTCTCTAAGAGATTGAAGAATAACTCTCTTTTGTCACTTCGGGCGAGAGTATAGCGGTAGGGTGCGTCGCTCATTGATAGTCGTCAACAATCAGAATTCTGGCGGCGACGCACCCTACTTTAATTAGAATAGCAGTAGGATAATAATCTCTACCGAAAGTGACAGAAGAGGGATAATGTAGGGTGCGTCAGGGCGCACCTTACCGCTATAATTAGCGCGTCAGATCGTTTTTTGATGTTGCAGCATACATTTAGGGTTCAGGTTTTGACTGCAAACAAACAGCTAAATCTAGATTGGCTAATTTCTCAAAAGCTCGATCGATCGATCCTTTTCCCCGCAAAAAACCAGTATTTGCACCGGGACAAATATACTGTAAAGTTTCCGGCGAAAATCGATCGATAATTGACTTCACGCTGTTAATTTGCCTGGGCCAGTGAAAAGTTTTTGGCGTCCGCAGCGGTACTGGGGCGGCTTCTCGGTTGGGGAGCAAGTGCCTACCCGAAAACAGCACTCCACCGCTGCCACTATGATAAAGGCAAGAGGAACCAGGAGAATGGCCGGGAGTCCAAAATGCTTTGATTCGATCGCTCACAACAAATTCTCGCTCAAAAACCGTCACTTTCAAACCCGGCAGTAAATAAGCTTCCTGCTCTTGAATCAGGATATCGCACCCCGTGGCTTCCTGAATCTCCCGCGCCTTGGCGATAGCGCCGCGGTGGGTGAGAAACAGCAGTCGCACGCCGCCGTGTTCCCGCAAAAATGTTTGGTTAGTCTCATCCCAAGCGGGACAATCCACCAGGATGTTAGTTTGGTTTTCTACAATGAAATAGGCTGTTGCACCCAGGGTATCCCGGTTAGGGGGGAAAGCAAAGATATTGTCGAGCACGGGCCTGGGTTGTTTGGAGACTGAACTCTGTTGTTTCAAGGAAGTATTTCAGAAGGGAATGGGATAAATATTATGTTCTTTTTACTATGGTTGTTCGTATTGGGGCTGATATCGTACTTCTTGTTGCAGAACGGCACCAGCCGCATCACCAGGACTCCAATATGGCTGCTGTGGCTGGTAATGATGGCGCCCGCGCTGATTTGGAGTGGTTGGATTTTAGTTTACGGCACTAGCAAAACTGTACCGCCGGAGCTGGTAATTATACCTTTTCTGGTTTGCCCTTTTTTGTATTGGTTTTTGGTACAGTTGGGGCGCAAGAAAATTACCGCCGAAACTGCACAGCAGGTAGCAGACTCGGAGACTGAACCTGTCAAGCCAAAACCGCCCCTGCGCCCGATAGATGCAGCAGAAGAAGCGAGTTTGCGCGATTGTTTTCCTTGGTCAATTTATTTTTTGCGAGATTTGGAATTTCGGCCGCAGGCTGTAATTTGTCGCGGACAGTTGCGGACGAACCCAGAGGCGGCTTATCAGGCGATTCGGGAGAATGTGGAGAGGCTTTTTGGCGATCGCTTTTTGGTGGTATTTCAAAACAGCTTGAGCGGTCAACCTTTTTTTGCTATAGTTCCCAATCCCAGCCACCAATCAGGGGAAACTCCTGTCAAAACCGAATCTGTAACCCGGCCATTTTTTGCATTAGCTTTGCTGCTGATCGCGGTGTTTACGACTACGCTTGTCGGGACGCGACTTGCCGGAGTTACCGAACAAGCTTTGCAGTCCAACCCATCAATGCTGCTGCAGGGTTTGCCTTACTCGCTGGCTCTAATTGCAATTTTAGCAATTCACGAATCCGGCCACTATTTAGCTGCCAGATTTTACCAAATTCGCACGACTTTGCCTTATTTCATACCGATTCCTTTTTTCTTGGGAACTTTTGGGGCATTCATTCAAATACGGAGTCCAATTCCCAACCGCCGAGCTTTATTTGATGTTAGCATTGCCGGCCCCCTTGCGGGTTTAGTGGCGACAGTGCCATTATTAATTTGGGGTTTGAATCATTCGACTATTTTACCGCTGTCTGACAAGTCGGGAATGTTAAATTTTGACTCTTTCAAACCCAATTTTTCGCTGCTGATGACTTTGTTGAGCAAGTTAACCTTGGGCGGTGCTTTGAATGCGGAAACTGCGATCGATTTGCATCCGGTAGCGGTGGCGGGTTATTTGGGTTTGATCGTGACGGCGTTTAATTTGATGCCGGTGGGACAACTCGACGGCGGGCGCATCGTACACGCGATGTTCGGCCAGCGAGCGAGTATGGCGATCGGGCAAGTTGCTAGACTTTGTATGCTGCTGCTTTCTTTTTTGGAACAGGGTTTGCTGCTGTGGGCGATTATTTTGTTTTTGACGCCACTCAACGACGAACCGGCGTTGAATGATGTCAGCGAATTGGATAATCGGCGGGATTTTTTGGGGTTGCTGGCGATCGGGCTTTTGTTAATGATTTTGTTGCCGGCGCCCAGGGTACTCCTTGAGTGGTTAAATGTTTAGCAGGAAGAGGGAAGTTGGGCAACGAGCAATGTACGGATGTAACGCATAGAAGAAAGAAGAAACAAGCAAGAGGGCAGAAGGATTGAGCGGGCGAGAGAAAGAAGAGGGAAGAAGCAAGAAAAGAGAGGTTTACCAATTCTGCAACGGTTGCTATATTAGGACTTACGCGGTGAGAAACCCCGTTTCTTCCTAGAGACTTCGCTACCAACCAATATTTTTCGCAGAAACCCGGTTTCTTTGGTGGAAGTTTTTATACAATCGTATTTAGGATTTCTCGACTCGCTTTCTATCTCGAAGTAATCTATAGTTTCACCGACTTATCTGAGAAATATGCCTTACCAATCCTTTACTTTCCAACAATTAGAAGAGCGATTTGGATTAGAGCTATCACTCAGTCCTATTTTGAGTGCCAAGGTGGTTCCTGTAGAACCCTCCGCATGGCTTTGGAGGGCAATCGAAATTAGTTCTAATACTGCTGTTACAACTGCAAAAGAACGTTCTGAACGGATTATTTCTCCTATTCTGTTAGAATTTAGAGAAAGGAACAACAGACAATTTTCTCTTTTTTCGGGTTGGTCATTTGATGTAGATGCTGAGCTGGGATTGCATGGGGAATGCGACTTTCTAATGTCTGCCGTGCCGTTTGATTTTGAAATTAAAGTTCCGGTTTTTGCATTGAGAGAAACGAAAGGCGGGGAAATAGAATCTTGTCTGCCACAGTGTGCAGCACAAATGGTGGCTGCTCAGCTATTTAACGAACGCGAACGCAATTCAATACCTGCCGTATTTGGCTGCGTAACTACTGGCGTTGTCTGGCGGTTTCTTAAATTAGAAGGAAATAATTTAATTATCGATGCTGATGTTTATTGTCTCGATAATGTTCCTATGATTTTAGGAATTTTGCAAACAATCGTTAATTTATACCAATAATGTGGCAGATATACTAAAATAGGTTTGTATGGAAAATTTCGCTGTTATTACAAACTTAATGATATTTTTTTACCGGATGCGAGAGCGAAAAAGTTTGACCGCCAATTAATAATCGAGCTGTGCCAATAATCGCAATGACTCCAGAACAAACAGCGCTGATTCCGATTTGTCACGAGAAGTGGCGGCAAATTGGACTTTCGATAAAACCAGTCGATCGCCCGCAAGCGACAGCCGCCATCCACACCGCCTACAACATCATCGGCTTTCCTGAACCGGAAATTATTTTCTGTGACCACGAATTTCAAAGGTGGTACCCGCCACGCGATTTATCCGTGGAATCAATCCAAAATCTACAATCGAAAATCCTCAAGAAAGAGCATTTATAGCCTTTCTCAGTAATATGAGGTACGTAGTTGGGCTTTAGCCCTCTTAGTTTAATTGGTTATATAAGCAATCACTCATACCTCATCTTTTTGAGAAAGGCTATATCTCGCGCAAGTCAATCTAAAATCTAAAATCTAAAATCTAAAATCGATTGACAGCCATTACATAGCTTTGCAAGTAATTGAACCGCTAAGGATACGCGATTCTGGTCTGGGAATTGCCAGCGAAATCAGAAACAAAATTCATAATGAATTGTACGATATATTAAGAAGTAAACTCGGCAGGAAATTAGAAAATAAGATTTACAGTCAACTCTATAATCCCCTGTACGCTCAACTGATGAATCAACTGCATCTTTATGTTAAAGACGAAGTTTACGTCAAATTAGCAAGGAAGTTGGGCGGGAGATTTCAGAGATTTTTTATCGATCAGACTTATCACAAGAACAGCATAGTTTCCGAACTTTCAGCCTGTCACGGAAGTTGGGTGGAATTTTGTATTGGCGTGTTAAATTTGGAGTACGATCGCCCTTTATACTCAGCCTTTAAATCTTTAGTGGAAAACTGCGGCTGGATTTACCCGTTTGAGAAAAAATGCTTTGTGTGCGATCGCCCGATCCAACTTCATTTTGACAGCGACTATTTGCTCCACGCTTTATGTCAAGCAGCGGTTGAATTTGCTGACTAGTTCAGTGTATACTCTTATCGCGGCGTCGGACTGCCGGAAACAATCGGTCAAGTTCCGCCCCACTTTTGGCAAGCTTCATGGCTGTTAACAGAACAGAATGCCGAAGTGCGGCGAGTTTTGATTCAGGCGATCGGCTATCGGAGAATTTGTCAAGAATTGCAAGCAACCGAATAGGATACTTGGCAAGAATATACTTTGTTGAAAATTGAAAATAATATTGACCTAGAGCCAATTTATTTGTTAAAGATGACTTGTCCGAGTACGGGACAGGTTCACGTTTTGCGAGTGCCGCCAAAAGTGCGATCCTCTTCGAAGGCTTCGCTAACGGCTAAAGAAGCGATTAGCTGGGTAAATTGGGGAATAGATCCCGAAGAATTTCAAGTCCAGACTTGACAATCAAGCATCTAGGATACCCGCCACGTGATTCATCGGTCCAGAAATAAAAAACCTGTATCCGATAAACACGTCCCCGAATTTATCCGTGGGGTCAAGGCTTAAATCTAAAATCGCGCAATCGCGCAATCGCGCAATCGATTGACCGGAAAGTTTAGAGTTTTGAGTGCGGGAGTTGAAAGTTAAAGAATTACAGCGCCACAAAAGCAGCGTTCTGCACAAGTCCAGAACAATTAAAAAATGTAGATTTGCAGCCCGCACTTGGTACTATGTACTCTGGCAGCTAAAACCCACAACTTCAAATCGACATGAGCCAGCATTCAGACCGCATTGCCCCTCACGGCGGCATCCTGGTCAACCGCATTGCCACACTAGACCAAAGACAAGAATTTTTCGACAAAGCAGAAGTCTTGCCGCGAGTCCAGTTGTCGGATCGATCGATCTCCGACCTGCAAATGATCGCCATCGGCGCCCTGAGTCCCCTCAAAGGGTTCATGAACGAAGCTGATTATCGATCGGTCGTCAAACAAATGCGCCTCTCCAACGGCCTCCCTTGGTCGGTCCCCATCACCCTCTCGGTAACAGAAGAAGTCGCCGCCCCCCTGAAAGCAGGAACTTTAGTGCGCCTCGACTCGCCGGCGGGCAAATTTGTCGGGCTCTTGGAACTTGCAGAAAAATATCACTACAGTAAAGAAGAAGAAGCCCTCAACGTCTACCGCACCGACGACCTCAAACACCCGGGTGTCCTCGTACTAGACAAATCCGGGCCCGTTAACCTCGCAGGCGACATTTGGCTGTTAGAACGCGAACCAGATCCCCGTTTCCCCCAATACCAAATTGACCCGGCGAAATCGAGAATGCTGTTCACAGAAAAAGGATGGAAAACCATAGTCGGTTTCCAAACCCGAAACCCCATCCACCGGGCCCACGAATACATCCAAAAATGCGCCTTAGAAACAGTAGACGGCTTGTTCCTGCACCCGCTAGTCGGGACGACAAAAGAAGACGACATCCCGGCTGATGTGCGGATGCGCTGCTACGAAATTCTGCTAGAAAAATACTATCCAAAAGATCGCGTAATTTTGGCAATTAATCCGGCGGCGATGCGCTACGCCGGGCCGCGAGAAGCAATTTTTCATGCTTTAATTCGCAAAAACTACGGCTGCACTCACTTTATCGTGGGCCGCGATCACGCTGGAGTTGGCGATTATTACGGTACTTACGATGCCCAACATATTTTTGATGAATTTGAGCTGGGAGAACTGGGAATTGTGCCGATGAAATTCGAGCACGCTTTCTATTGCACGCTGACGGAACAAATGGCTACAACTAAAACCAGCCCGAGCACTCCGGAACAACGGGTGCATTTGTCTGGAACCAAAGTTCGGGAAATGCTGCGCGCTGGAAAATTGCCACCGCCGCAGTTTTCCCGGCCGGAAGTCGCCGCAGAATTAGCCAAGGCAATGAATATTTTCAATTACGAGATTTAAATCTTGAAGATGGGTGTGGGGGACATTCTGAAGAGTTTTGAAGTTTGAGTTTTAAGTTTAAAGTGGGAACTTTAAAGTTAAAACTCAAAAGTTAAAACTTAAAAATTATCTTAATACTAAACACTCACAACTTAATTAAATTCCCTAAAATTATTGAGGGGAATTTAACTGAAAATTCAAAACTTAAAATTCAAAGCTATTTAAAAATGGGACTTAAGCGGCGGGAATTTTTGCAGCAAGCTGGCCGGGTGCTGGCCGCCATTGGAATCAGCGAGGCCCTGTGGCTGCCGTTGGGTTCGCGCTACCTCCAAGCCTTAGCGCAGCCTACAGCCAGGAAATTGGCTTTGTTGGTGGGCGTTGACAAATATCCAGACTCGCCCCTGCACGGCTGCGTCACGGATGTGGAATTGCAGCGGGAACTGCTGATACATCGGTTTGGGTTTGTGCCGTCGGACATTTTGACTTTGACTGACGCTCAAGCTACGAGGGAGAATATCGAGACGGCTTTTGTCACTCACTTGAGCGAACAAGCAAAACCAGGTGACGTGGTAGTTTTTCACTTTAGCGGCTGCGGTAGCCGAGTCAGTGTGGGCGAGTCTTCCGGAAAAATGCACGACAGTTTGGTGCCGGCGGATGATGTTTTGCCGTTGTTGGCAAACCGGACGGTGAACGATATTTTAGACGAAACGCTGTTGCTGTTGATGCGATCGCTCGCGACAGAAAATGCGATCGCCATCCTCGACACCAGCTACCACTATCGGGGTTTCCCCACAAACGGCAACTTTCGGATTCGCTCCCGCCCCCGCCCCACCATCGGCGAGCCTGATATGGCAGAATTAACGTTTGCCCGAGACCTCTACTCCCGCCCAAATCTCCGTCCTGCGGCCACCGTACTTGCTGCGGGTGCGGATTCCCAACTCGCAGCCGAACAAGAGTGGGGCGGATTTACCGCAGGTTTGTTTACCTACGCCCTCACCCAAACTTTGTGGTGGGCAACTCCCGCTAGCAGCTTCAGCGTCAGTTTCAGTCGCGCTGCGGGTAATGTCGAGCAAATGACGGGGTTATCGCAGCAACCGCAAATTCTCAATCTCGATTTAACAACCGCGCCGGCGCTGAATTTTTCAAATTTAATCTTGAATTCCCCTGCATCTGACGGCGCTGTGACGGCGGTGGAAGAGGGGGGCAAAACTTTGCAGTTGTGGCTGGGCGGGTTGTCGCCGGGGGTTTTGGAGTGCTCCGGGGGTTCTGTGTTTGCTGTGGATTCCTCGGAGGGCGCGAGGCTTTTGCTGCGGGGACGCACGGGCCTCTCTGCTAAAGCCCAAGTTTTAGATGGGTCTGCTCCAACAGACGGCCAATTAACAGTCGGCAAACTGGTGAGGGAAGAAATTCGGGTATTGCCGCGAAACATCGGTTTGACAGTAGCTTTGGACTCGGGTTTGGAACGCATCGAGCGCGTGGACGCTACCAGCGCCTTTGCGACTGTGCCGCAAGTTTCGGCGGTAGGCAGCGACCAATTGGCTGACTGTCGGTTCGGCCGAGTCCCGGAAACGGCTTTAGCCGAAACAGTCTCGGCTCACGAGCCTGCTTTGATACAAAGCCGTTACGGTTTGTTTTCTTTGGCTCAAACGCTGATTCCCGATACTGAGGGCGACGGGGGAGAAGCAGTCAAGGTGGCGGTGCAGCGCTTGACTCCGCAGTTGAAAGCGCTGCAGGCTGGAAAGTTGCTGCGGCTGACAGTAAATGAGGGGTCTTCGCGCCTGAAGGTGCGGGCGGTTCTGGCAACTACCGCACCCCAAGCGCGGGCCCTGGCGCAGCGAGAGCCGGTGCGGGCCGAAAAGTCTTACCGCCTGGAACCCCTGAGCGGGGAAAGCGAGAAATCAGCTAATCCTCATATACTAAATATAAGCAAAAGCAGCCGCGGTCTGTGCAGATTGTATAACGACAGCGATCGCCCGGTTTACTTTGCGGTGTTTTGCACCGACAGCGCGGGACGGCTGTCCGTGCTCGGCGCTGACAGCAAAGAGGCTGTGGAGCAAATGTCGCGGGCGATCGCTCCTGGGGAGAATTTGACCGTGCCGGCGGCTGGGGCTGTTGGGTGGGCGGTATCGGGGCCGATCGGACTTGCGGAAACTTTTATTATATTTAGTGAGAATAAGTTCGATCGAACTCTGGCTGCAATAGAAGCCGAAATCCAGCAAACGAGGGATGCCCAGCCAATTCGAGTGTTGTTGAATCCTTTAAATGTGGCGCGGGCGGTGCTCGAAGATTTGCACGCCGCTAGCATTCCGGGGGTGCAGAAAGTGGGGATATCGACGGATGATTTGGCTTTGGATGTGAGTGTTTGGGCAACTCTGAGTTTTGTTTATCGGGTGGTTTAATTGAAAAATGGAGACTTGGGAATGTTTTCCATAACCTATAATCCGTTAGCATCGGAATAGTAAATTCGAGTTGACGGTTGACTGTTGACGGTTGACTGTTCACGGCGTCAACAGTCAACCGTCAACAGTCAACATCATGTATGAGTGTAACCGGAAATGATATAACATATAATCCGAATCTATCCCAGTACGAAATCGATAAACTGTCGCGCATTTAAATTGCCTGTTAGAGGCGGGCGGGACGCCCAACCCACAAGAATTTGATTGTTTTTTGACAGACAGTTTAAATGCCGCAACACCTGATTACTTTGGCTGCGCTTAGCACGAGTCGATCGGGAACAGGGTAGCCGAAGTATTGGGAATGCCAACTGTCAAGCGGAAGGAAGAAGGAAGAAGGAAGAAGGAAGAGGGAAGAAGGAAGAAGGAAGAAGGAAGAAGGAAGAAGGAAGAAGGAAGAAGGAAGAGGGAAGAGGGCACTCAACGGTCAACGGTCAACGGTCAACTGTCAACTGTCAACTGTCAACTGTCAACTGTCAACTGTCAACTGTCAACTGTCAACTGACTGATAAAGCTTTTCTACCATTTGAGCCAAGCGTTTCATGGCAGTTTCAATCTCATCATTTGTCGCAGTCAAACTGATCCGCAAACACTCGTGCTTGTGCTGCCAATCTTCCCGCAAACCGGGGAAGAAAGAACTTCCAGGCACTAGGATTACGCCGACTTTCTTCAATTCTTGATACAGTTCCCAATCAGTCATTGGCAAATCTTTCAGCCACAACCACGCGAAAATTGCTCCTTCGCCCCGGTGCAAAAACCACGGCAAATCCTTCGGCATTGCTTGTTCTAGAGTGCTTTCTACGATCGCAAATTTGCTTTGATAGTACGGCCGAATTACGTTGATGGAGATATCGGCAAGAGCGCCGGAAGCAATGGCCCGAGTTGCGATCGCCTGTCCGTATCTCGGCGAATGAATGCACGTATTGGTCTGAAAACATTCTAATATTTGAATGATTTTTTCATCGCCGATCGCAATTCCGATTCTTTCTCCCGGCAATCCGGCTTTCGACAAACTCATGCAGTGCACGATATTGCCGCCAAAAATCGGCGTCATTTCGGTAAAATTCAAAGACGGGAAGGGAGGGCCGTAGGCGGAATCAACGAACACCGGCACGTCGAAAGCCGCCGCTAAATCGGCAATTTTCTTAACTTCGTCGTCGGTGAGAACGTTGCCGGTGGGATTGCAGGGACGGGAAAAAATGACGCAACCGGTGGTTTGGTCGATCGACAATTGGCTGAAATCCGGGCGGTATTTGAACCTGTGGGCGGCTGCATCAATATCCAGGGTGGGTTTGCAGGCGACTACCGCTTCGGGAATCAAGCTAACGCCGCCGTAACCCGTGTAGTCTGGGCTCAGCGGTAGGACGATATTTTTAAGCTGTTTGCTGGTAGTGTAGCCGCCGAAAGCGTTGGCTGCGTAGAAATAGATCGATTGACTTCCGGGAGTAATTAGGATATTGCGATCCGTCAAATTCAGTCCGTAACGCTGGTTGAAATCTGCCAATACCGCATCGATAAACGGCTGATAACCTTGACTGGAACCGTAGCGACAAACCACCTCGCCGTATTCCGGGCTCGCCAAAAGTTCCGCAGTGCAGTCGCGCCACAACTGTTCGACTTCCGGCAAAATCACCGGATTTCCGGCGCTCAAATTGATAAACTCCTGCCCGCTGCCGGCTCTGAGAGTTTCAATAATATCTTTCATAATTGCCCGAACTCCCGTGAGGTGGGACATCTGAGCGCCAAATTGAGTCAGGGCAGGGTTCATAGCAAATGCAGCGACAAAGAGAGAAGTTTACAATTTAACTATAATAACTCCAGTCGCCGGCGTTAGCTTAGCTTGTCTGCAGCATGGGTTGTCGATCGAGCTTCTGATTAATTCAATAAACTCGATCGCACAGCGTTTTGTTTCTTCCCCTGTGCGCGCGCCGGAGTATAAGATTCAGGGCATTTGTGGAGCCGGAGCGATCGATCGAACAGTGTTTTTTGCCTAAAAATTAGCGAACGGAAGAGCCATCTCTCATTCAAGAGTTGCGGTAAGATTTCACGCCGTCGCGCCAGATGAATTGCCGATACTTGACAATAACCATTGGGAGAATTTAAAATTTGCCGTAAAACCCGATCGCAACAGAATTTTATTGGCTCCTGTTACTGCTATAATTACAGGTTTAATCCAGCCTCACAAATCTGATTTGTTGCTACCTCATTTTCATTATTCGCGGTTTGCTGACAGCGGTGCATTCGATCGTCACTCAATCCGACTAAAGCCAAGATAGCTGGTAAGCTGTTGTGCATTTAAATAGAATGTCAACAAACAATTCGGTGTCTTGTGGGGTGGGCCTAAGAGCCCGCCCTGAATATGCAATTTAAATGCGTGACAGCTTAAGATCGCCCTTTGAGTGGTGTTACATAACAAATACGTAAATCCCCACCCCAATTAACTGCCGTAAATTTTCACACAGCAATGACACACTTTCCACTTGTAGAATACGAGCAACTTACAGATCCTAAAGCCAAAGCAGTGTACGAAGAAATCTTGACAGACTTGGGGTTTGGCATCGTCCCCAACCTGTTCAAGTCAATGGCCATCAACCCTGACATATTAGAAGCAAATTGGAAAAAATTCCGGGGAACAATCCTGCAAGGAGACTTACCCCGCACGCTTAAAGAAATGGTCGGCGTCGCTATTTCCCAATCAAATAATAGCGAGTACGCTCTCCAAGTTCACCTGCACGGATTGTCAGCCTTGGGGATGAGCGAAGAACTACTGCGAACCCTAGTTTCTGACTTTGCCAACTGCCCTTTGCCAAAACGCGATAAAGCCGTAATTGCCTTTGGCTTGCTGGCTGCTACAAAACCCCAGGAAATGACAGAAACTGATTACCAAAACCTGCGAGATTTAGGACTTGATGATTCAGAAATATTTGAGATTATTGCGACAGCCGACTTGTTTAGCTTTGTCAACCGATATACTGATGCAATAGCCCTAGAAATAGATGCTTTGTAATCTATATTTTATACCCCTATTATGGGCGAGCGGCTAGAAGATCTAGATCGAGAAGAACTTCTGTTAACAGCCCGCCGTTTGTTAGCAGAAGGTCAAGCGCTTTCCATCCGCATTTCCGCCGTCAACGAAATTGCCACTGCCATTAACCGCACCCTAGATCTCAACCAGATTTTACGAGTAGTAGGCAAGCAAGCTAAATGGCTGCTCGACTTTGAACACTGTAGCGTTTGCCTGCACAGCACTAACGCTTGCATGACCTTATTTGGCCGGCATATCCCTGTAGATATTGCAGCCCTCCCAGAGGGCGGCCCTATTCACAAGGCTTTCACAACACGTCAACCTCAATTAATTCAAGAAGCGGGTGCTACTGCTATTTTATCCGCCTACGCTTCGCAAATTATCCTTCCCTTGGAAAGCGAAGGTAAGGTTTTAGGAACAATTAATTTTGCCACAACCAAGCCGCGAGCTTACACTCAAGAAGACTTGCGGATTGGCTATCTTTTGGCTTTGCAACTATCCTCAGCCATCCGCAATGCTGAACGTTTTAAAGAGATAAATAGGCTGTATTCCGAACTCGATGACGAAAAGCACAAATCCGATCGGCTACTGTTGAACGTGCTGCCGGTTGAAATTGCCGAGGAACTCAAAAATAACGGCAAAGTGGAACCACTTTATTATGATAACGTATCGGTTTTATTTACTGACTTTAAAGACTTTACTCAGTTATCTGAAAAAATGACGCCGCGAGAGTTGGTTGACGAACTAGATTATTGTTTTTCTTATTTCGATCGCGTGATGGATAAATACTCTCTGGAAAAACTGAAGACTATTGGCGACAGCTATATGTGCGCGGCGGGAATTCCTACGCCTCGCCCAACACACGCCTTTGACGCTGTACTTGCTGCGATAGAAATTCGACAGTTCATGGATTTGCGGAAATTGCATAAAGCTCAACAAAATATTCCTTATTGGGATATTCGCATTGGCATTCATTCAGGCCCAATACTTGCTGGGGTAATTGGCCATAAAAAGTTTTCCTATGATGTCTGGGGAGATACAGTTAATACTGCATCTCGGATGGAATCTTCCGGCGTTCCTGGAAATATCAATATCTCTCGCGACACGTTTGAATTAGTTAGAGATTTTGTTGAATGTGAATACCGAGGAAAAATTTATGCTAAAAATAAGGGCAAGTTGGATATGTATTTGGTTCGCTATATTAAATAAAATTGGGCACAGCTAATTGGTAAGGGAAAATGACTGAGCGAGCCTTTCTACCATTTTAGATTTTAGATTTTAGATTTTAGATTTAGATTTTGGAATGAGTGATTGCTATCACGGTTGGGAACCCGGGCCTACAGTTACCGTTTTTTTGACTGGTGTTAGATATTGCTTGCAATCCTTGCAGGAGTCGTAAATTTTTTACCCCACCCCAACCCTCCCCGCAGGTTCGGGGAGGGAGTAAGAAATGGGAGCATCTCAATGAAAGCAGCCCAGCTAGAAATAGCAGTTAGGAGTCAGGAGTCAGGAGAAAAGAGTCAGAAGGAAGAAGTCAGGAGCCAGAAGCAGTGTTTTTACAAATATGAGATGCTCCCGTAAGAAATTCACAAATGATGCGAGAATTGCTATAGTGAAATCCAACTCAACTATGAACTGAGAATATATAGCTGGAAGTTTTTTTGAGAGTTCGGTATTGTATCGCAGCGTCCCCAAGCTATATTAAAATTATCGAGTTGTAGATTTTATTTTTTAATTATTTATGAGTATTTGGCAAGCCGATTTTTACCGCCGCCCCCTCCAAGACGAAACTGGCAAACCACTGTGGGAACTTTTCATTTGCGACTCGGAAAGCAGTTTTCAATTTAGCGCTGTTTGCAGCCAGGAGGCCGCAAATTCCACTTGGCTAGCTTCCGAGTTGCAGCAGCAAGCTCAAACCCACAATTTGCCGGAATTGATTCAAGTATTTAGACCTCAGTCTCTGGGCTTAATCGAAGCTGCGGCCAAAGTTTTGGGTGTCAAAGTAGAAGCGACTCGGCGCACTGCGACTGTGAAATTGCTGCTGCAACAACGTGCAAAAGAATATTCGAGTATGCCTAATTATACAGGGGAAGCTTACAGCCCGATCGCCCTCGACTCGCCGCCCCCCGTACCCTTACCCGAAAACCTCTGGGGCGATGGCTGGCGTTTTGCTTCCCTACCCGCCGGCGACATTGAAGATGCTTTCCAAGGGCGTCCCCTGCCAATTTTGGAAATGCCAGAATTGCTGTTACCGCTGAATTTGGGCTTGGCATCTACAGTACCCGTACCCGGAGTTGTGATTGACGGCGGACGCCAGTCTATGCGGTTGGCTAGATGGCTTCAGGATGCCAAACCTTTCGCTTTGAATTATATCCCTGGAGCTCCCGACGGATTGATATTGGAAGCTGGGTTAGTAGATAGGTGGGTTGTAGCTACTTTTGAAGATAGCGAGGTGAAAGCGGCGGCCCAAATTTACCAACAGCGCAAGCAATTAAGTCAAGGATTGCATTTTTTGTTAGTGCAGCCCGATGATAGTGGGATGACTTATACAGGCTTTTGGCTGTTGAATTTCGATCGGTAAGATGTCAATAATATTATTTGTGATGTCGATCGCGCGCCGAAGAATAGTAAAAAACCGCCCGAACTCTGTTCCTGCAAATACAGACTCAGACAAAAATTTTAAAACAGCTTCTTTAGCTAGCAATAGATAGTGCTGCCAAGTTATTCTACAACTAAAATCAATCCGTTTTGGATGCCCTGACACACTCGGTTGATGTGAACATGATCCTTTTGGTCGAGCCCGTCGAGGACTGCTGACTTCAGCAGTCGTCTGTCAAGGGGGGTAATTTGGCGAAAAGCAAAGATGCGCTGGACAATCGCTTCGATCGAGATTTTGGGGAGGTTAGGAGAGCTGACTGTCATGGTCTTAACACCCTAAAAGTATATAACAGAACTGTGTAGCTTTATTTTTAAAGATTTCGTGAAGTCATACTGTGATTAATATCACAGACTTTTTGTGACAATCTAGTGTATGCGGGGTGACTTTTGTCACGAAATCTTCAATTATTTTGACGCCAACTTAACGGTGGCCCGATAAAATCACTCTTGTAAAACTCAGGCAGAGGGTAAAAATGGCACAAGCAAAAATCGGAATTATCGGCGGCAGCGGTTTGTATAAAATGGAGGCCCTCAAAGATATTGAAGAGGTCAAAATTGATACACCTTTTGGATCGCCATCGGATGCCGCAATTGTGGGAACATTGGACGGTACGCCGGTAGCATTTCTGGCTAGACACGGCCGCAACCACACTTTTTTGCCCTCAGAAGTGCCTTACCGCGCAAATATTTATGCAATGAAGAGTTTGGGAGTTGAGTATTTAATCTCAGCGTCGGCGGTTGGTTCCCTGAAAGCTGAGGCGAAACCTTTAGATATGGTAGTGCCGGATCAGTTTATCGATCGCACAAAAAATCGAGTTTCTACCTTTTTTGGAGAAGGAATAGTCGGTCACATCACATTCGGCGATCCGGTTTGCGGCGAATTGGCAAAAGTGTTAGCAAGTGCGATCGAATCCTTGAACCTCACCGACGTTACCCTCCACCGGGGCGGCACTTACGTCTGCATGGAAGGCCCCGCATTTTCCACAAAAGCAGAATCCCACCTTTACCGCAGTTGGGGGGCGACAGTCATCGGAATGACAAATTTGCCGGAAGCAAAATTAGCCAGAGAAGCAGAAATTGCCTACGCAACTTTAGCATTAGTCACCGATTACGACTGCTGGCACGAAGATCACGACAGCGTAACCGTAGAAATGGTAGTTGCCAACTTGCACCGCAATGCAGAGAATGCTCAAAAAGTCATTCAAGAAACAGTCCGCAGACTAACAGAAAATCCCCCAGTATCTGATGCACATTCTGCTTTGAAATATGCAATTCTGACTCGGCTGGATCGAGTGCCGGCCGCAACTAAGGAGAAAATGGGTTTGCTATTGCAGAAATATTTGTAGTTGAAAGTGAGGCGTTGCATATTTGCGGGATGATTTTGAATTTTATCAAAGCTGAAAACCATTATTTTTCTGCGTGGCTATAAAATTCCACCCTACAAGAGTCCTCCCAAAATTATGCAATGCCGTACAATCAATATCAAAGTGAGGCGAATTACTAAGCTATAGCCTTTCGAACTCTCATATGAGGTACTCATGGGCATAGGGCATAGGGCATAGGGCATAGGGTATACCTCACCACGCTTGAGAACCGCTATATTTTGCATTTAATTTGTATGTTGAGGGCGGGCTTTCCGGCCCAACCCCCTACTCCCCACAAGAGGAAAATTTTCTTTTACTATGCAATTTAAATGCGAATTACTATTTGCCAATGAATGAATGACTGATTATATTACAATGGTTTTTTATGTTAATGTAATTTGATGCTATAGCCTTTCTCAAGCGTGGTGAGGTATGATTGACAAATTATATAACCACTTAAACTAAGAGGGCTAAAGCCCAACTACGTACCCGATCTTTCGCTCGAACCGCTATAAGTTGACGCTAATAGGTTCTTGGAGTGTCCTGACGCCGATCGATAGATAAGTAATTTTTTAGATGGTAATTTTACTAGCAACTTATGAGTAATAGTCCAGTTCTACCAAATCAAATGATTGATGTTGCAGTTGTTGGTGGTGGCGTTTCTGGGGCCTACGCTGCTTGGCGGTTAGCATCTCATCACAAATCTTCTAAGATTCGTCTCTATGAATTGAGCGATCGCATTGGTGGTCGGTTACTATCAATGACAATGCCGGGGATGCCTCACGTTCAGGCTGAGTTGGGTGGGATGTATGTGACGGAATCTCAGGCTATTGTCTGGGAATTGATTAAGTTGCTGAACCTGAAGACAACGGTTGTTGACTTTAGCAGTCCGGGAGTACGGGCCTATGTTCGCGATCGCCATTTGTTGATGAGTGAATTTAACCAACCGCATAAAGTACCTTATAATTTACGGCCGGATGAAGAAGGTAAAAATTATGAGGAATTGTTCGATTTGGCTGTGGGGCGGGCGATTCCCGGGAAAGAGTTAACTCCTGAATATTTTGCTTCCGATGGTTGGAAGCGCGATCGCGAAACGCTGAAAATTGACGGTCAACACTTGTATGACTTGAGTATTTGGGAAGTGTTGCTGAAGGAAATTAGCAACGAGGCTTACAATCTCTGTTTGGATACGGGCTTTTTCTATTCGGATTTGGGTACTTGGAATGCGGCTAGTGCGATCGCAACCAGTATATCTCTTCCCTACAGCGATACTTGGTACATGATGGCCGACGGCTACCAAACATTACCGAAAACCCTCGCGACAGAATTTGAGACAGAGGGTGGGGAAGTTTGCCTAAATCATCGCTTAAAGACCTTCGATCGCACTCCAGAAGGGCTGATTAGGTTAAATTTTGTCGATCGGGCTGGCCGTTCCCTCCCGCCCGTGTTGGCGAAACATCTGATTTTAGCAATGCCGAAGCGATCGCTAGAACTGTTGGCCGTAGAAAATCAGCAGAATTTCCTATTTAGCAATTCAACTTTTCAGGATAATATCCAAACCGTTAGCGGCGATCCCGCTTACAAACTTTTCCTCGGCTATCATCATCCTTGGTGGCACGAACTAGATATTCACGGTGGTACTTCAGCTACAGATTTGCCGATGCAAAAGTGTTACTACTTCGGTACAGAAAGCGCCCAAGGGGGCGACCCAAACAATCACAACTCCCTATTATTAAGCCTGTTTCCTGATAATATTGCTGCGGGTTTCTGGCGAACGATGGCCTATAATCCAGATAAGCCAGAAAAACGTGCAGCTTTTCGCGGAGAACTAGACGAAAAACTGGAATTGAGAGCTTTTCTGAAAAGTGATGGTTCTATTACCACAGACCCCTTAGTTCCTTCTCAGGATATGGTACGGACGGCCCAGCAACAAATCAAAGCCCTACACAATTTAGCAGATATTCCAGAACCCTATACCGCCCTTTATATCGACTGGCAAAAAGATCCCTACGGGGGTGGGTGGCACTCTTGGAACCCCCGCTGTCAGCCTTGGGAAGTGATGAAACAGATGCGGCATCCGATTCGTGGTGCCAATGTTTATGTCTGCGGCGAAGCCTATTCAAATATGCAAGGATGGGTGCAAGGAGCGCTGAATAGTGCAGAATTAATGTTAGAGGAAAACTTTAACTTGAGTCGGCCTGAATGGTTGCCACCATGTTACGATTTGGGGTCGTAAACAGTTGACAGTTGACAGTTGACAGTTGACAATCGAACCCTAATCGTCAAACCGAGATTCCGGCAGGGGTTTAAACCCCTGCCTCAAAGCTGAAGTCCTCTAAAAGAGGACTAATAAGCATCTTCCCAAATGAGGTTTTTGTTCAGATAGCGCAAGGCTTCCAAAATCTTTTTAGGAGATATCTAATGAGTTATTCAGTCCTCTTTGAGAGGACTTTCGCTATTAGACAGGGAATTCATTCCCTGGCGGACTGACGGGCGGACGAAAGAACTGGGCGGACTGACAGCTTAAGTTGACACCAATGGAAACTAATCACCGACTCCCCAAGATAAACTCTCCCACTGAGGATTCTGCAAAATAATCGCATCCTGCCGCTGCTGCAAATAACTCGGAATTTCCCCCGCCAACTCCCGACGGCGCGAGATTCATGGCTGTTGCCACTAAATACATGGTTTGATACAAAACCCCAACGTGCTTTAATATTAGGCTATAAGCCATTGATTCATAGCCCCAAGTTACTCTCGAAAACCGGGAGGATAGCAGAATTAAAATTTGTGGTTCTCCCTCTATCTGTACTGACAATCCTGCACTTTTTAGCAATGCTTCTACCTGCTTGGTTTTCCCAGAAATTTTACAAAGTTGGTGTTCTTCGGGTGCATAATAATACAAGCCAGAATCAAGGTTTTCACAGCGACTGATAGCAGTATAAATCTCTAAATCGTAGCAAGCGCCTCCGGTTGGATAAGGTCGATTGCTGCAATCCATGTTATCTCTGGGGACAATCTCGCGCAATCTCGCGGAACGATAGAGAAATTCTCCCAATTGTTCGACATTAATCGGCTTTTCTCCGTGTTCCCGAATTGTCTTTCTTGATTCTAAAATTGCTGTAAAAGGTGTATCTGTTTGTTTTAAACTGTCGATGTCGGGTTTATAAAGATTGATAATCTCGTTGGATGGTTTGGCTTTGAGTACGGGTGTGGGTTCGATTTGTCCTAAAAATCTGAAGGTTTTGCCAATTAGATTGGAATGGCGGCCGCCGCGACTGCGGGTGTGGAATAATAAATCGTGAAATTCCCATTGAGTTAGAGTTTCACTTTGTTCTAAACTGCTATTGTTGTTAATAGGTGATAGCATTTCAGCAGTTAACAAAAAGCTGATAAATAATCGGGCGGTGGCTTCAGAAATTCCGGGAATTTTGGTTAAATCGGAGATGGATTTAGGTTGCGAAAGTTCGTTGATTAAAGCTGCGCTGCGCCAATCTTTGAGGATGATTTTGGCTTTGGAAAGGGGCGATTCTACCACAAGATGGGATTTTTCGGAGTGGCAATAGGCAAAGCGTGAAAGTTGATAGGTGTTATCAGTAATTATTTCTGATAATTGCCATTTATACGGTGTGGCTATGGGGATGACTGTGGCGATCGCACTTCCGTCTATTTCTAAGGTATGGTAAACTAAACCCAGGATGACAAATTGTTCTAGGTAGTAGTAGAATTTAGCGAGGGCGGAACTGCCATCGGTAGCAACTACCAGTTGAGTTAGGGCTGTTTCGGTGGCGCCTGCGGTAGAAAGAATTTTAATCGCGGCGACAATTCCGGGGGAGAGTTTGTTGAGGTTAAAGTCGATGTAGGGGGCTTTTAAAATTAAGCCTTTTTCGGCATCCTCAATTATAGAAATTTCTGGCTTAAAAGTTAGGATGATTTGGGGAATGGTTTCAGTCATAGGAATTACGCAAGTGTCATAAAATACGGTGAATTTTTAGGCACGTAGTTGCGCTTGGGCGCTCTTAGCACATACTTTTGAGCGCCCAAGCGCAACTATAGCGGGTCTCAGAAAGATGAGGTACGTAGTTGGGCTTCAGCCCTCTTAGTTATTATTGTGGTTATATAATCTATCAATCATACCTCATCTTTTTGAGAAAGGCTATATTTTGAGCGCCCAAGCGCAACTACATACCTTAAAAGAATATCGGAAATGGGTTGATTTTGTGTTCGGGGATGGGTGCATCTAGCCAGCCTAATTTCACGGGAATGTCATAAAGTCGCCCTGGTGCTAAGCGCTTCCAAAAGTGCCGCATTCCTGGTACTATAACTTTGACGACATTTAAGCCAATGTCTGGCCGGGTTTGATCTAAAACAAAGGTTTCTAAGCCTAATGTTTCAGCTATTTTTACGCACTTCTCAACGTCTGTTTTTAAATCGTCGCTGGCTAAGGGGGGATAGTCAGATAGTAATTTTAAAGGTTGAGAAGTATCGGGCGTTAAATAAGGTTTATTTTCTAGGGTGGCGGTTTTGTACCACTCGACGGTGAGACCGTCGGAAACTCCGTAATTTGTGCTACCATCGCTGTTGAAGGTTAATACTGAGGGTAACGATTGGTTGACTTCTGTTAAAGCGCGAGACAGGGCAATTTGGGGGTCGAAATGTGCGCCAAAACCGAAAATAATATCTTCGATTTCTCTGTCGATGCGGTGAGAAAGGGCGGCAAAAACGGGGATGTTAAAATCGTTGGTGAGGTCTAAAACCCACAGAGTGCGGTCTATACTTTGATAATAGTTTCTGAGTTCTTGAATGTAGGAATCGTTAAAGCTATCTAAATCAACGGCGGGGACTTTAACTCGATTGTACCACCACAAGGCGACGCTATCTCGCTCGACTAATTCCATAAACCCTTGCAAAATCGCCTCTTCTTTGGTATTGCCGGCGGCGCTACCGTTGGAGTCGGCCCAACAGTCGGGTTTTTCGGGTTTGGGATAGCCGTAATAACAGTAAGCTGTGGGTAAATATTTGACTCGTTGATTGGTTAATGACCAAATTGGTGTCCAGTCAATTTCTCGGCTGGTATCGAAGGGTTCGGGTACTCTTTGAAAGAAGCTGGGACAGGTTCTATTCCATTCGTGGCGAGTATTATATTGCGCTTCGCTAAATCCCATGCAATCGTTGGGATGAATGGCGGCTTCTCCCATTGTTTGATAGCTGCCTTTTTTGCGGATTTCGTCGCCTTGAAATACGCCGGAATATCTCTCGATGGCTTCTCCCAAGGCGCTGGCTTTGGCTTGTTCGTCGGTTTTACCTTTGCCGGCACTTCTTCCCCGCAGGTTTTCTTTGAGGAAGTACAAGTCATCGAACATGGTGGCGAAATTGTGGCCGGCTAAGTAGTTCGGTGTTAAAGCATTGGTTGTTTGGGGAACTTTGAGTAAGCCGCGCACAACTCCGGTTATCGGACTGATTTGGGCATCAAATTTTTTCAGGGTTTCGGTTGGGGAAAAGCCGCGATGGCCGCCGTCGGCGGTAAAGGTTTTTTTCTGGCTTTGGAGGATGAAAGGCTGGATTTCTTGCGGTGGAAGTTGACCGCATTCGGGGCATTGGGGGCGTTTAGTTATGGTGTGGTTGGTGGTTTTGAGGGTTTTGGTGTCAAAGGCAATTATGGTATTTTCTAAATTTTTATTGTTGCCTTGGACAATCCATTTGGCTAGTTCTGTGGCGGCTAAATTTAAGCTGATTTGTAAGGTGGAAGGTAGATAAGATGGGGGATTTAATAAGGGTTTTGAGTAGTTATTTTGACGCTGGATGAAGCTTTGGGTGGGGCGATTTGCTCTCAGGCGTTGGGCGAGACATTCCCAGCAGGCGGTGGTTTCGGGGTGGAAAATTGGCCCGATCGCAATTGTGGAACTTGTAGGTTTCAGGAGTAGCCAAGGGCTGCCACTTTGGAGGGCTTTTTGGTTGAATTCGCCCAGTTCTGGTTGCAGGTAATCGTCGGCTAGGATGACGGTGATATCTGCGGTGGCTGAGACTTGAATGCCGAGGGTTTCTAGGGCGGTGATGCAAGCTTCGGCTGGGATTTGGCTGTAGGAAATGACGGCAACTTTCAGGGATTGCAAGCGCGATGCGGCTTGCTGGGGGGAGATGTTTAGGAGGGTGTAAAAGGCGGCGGTTTCTGGGGGGAGGGAGGTGTCGTTTTCGATCAGGTGGCCTTGTTTTTCTAGCAGGGCTAGGGTATAGTAAATTTCTGCGGGTGAGGCTTGATTTCGCAGTTTGGCGACGATTTCATCGGAGGTGTTGCGGCCGTCGATTAAGGGGGTTAATAGTTCGTAAAGGTGGCCTGAGAGGACGAAGGAATCTGACTCGGAGATCAGGAATACTCCTACCGATTTGATGATTTCAACTGTGAAGCAATTTTTAAACTTGGGTTGGTAGAGCATCCTGAAGGCGGTTTAATATAATTTTTGGATTGATTTTAGTATAGAGTTAAGGGAGTAATATCAAAGCCGGGGCGGGTTTAGTGAATTTCTCGTTTTCATTGTAGATATTTGGTGAACCCGCCCCTACAGGAACTATCGTCGATCGACTGGACAGGATCTGATATCATTTCCGTTTGATTTGGCCTTATACCATAATAATTTTTGTAGGGGCGGGTTCGCCGAGATATTTGATAATTATTAACAAATTATATAAACCCGCCCCGGTCATATAATTCAGATACGATCCCAAAAATAACGGAAGTAGGTTGGGAAAAATAACGTCTATTTACTAGAGCTAACTCTCCTCAAGGGGCCCCACTGCCAGTAGAAGCTAAGCGGGGCCGAAAAACTGGCAAGCTACGGGTGCAGCCGGAGGTAAGCTAAAGCGACTTTAGCACTTAGGAGCCAAACCAGGGGCTATTTCTGCTGGGCCCTCCAGCCAATCACTAATCTGTTCCTCTGTCAGATCATCAGGCTTCTGGGGCAATGGCATTTCACCAATCATCGTACCTTCAGGAACGCCACTTAACCAAGCTTGGGCGATCGCCTTCGATAATTCCTGTTCACTGACCGTCAAATCTTGTTGCAAAACTGACATAATTGGCTCCTTGCTATACGTTAATAATGAAGTTGAGAAATGGAATTTAGGTAGACTTAGGAATAATGCCAGGGCCGACCTCTGTTCCACCCTCAATCCAATCGCTAATCTGTGCGTCTGTCAAATTATCAGGTTTCGCGGGCAAACGCATTTCACCGATCGTCGTACCTTCAGCAACACCACTTAACCAAGCTTGGGCGATCGCCTTGGACATTTCCAGTTCACTCGCCGTCAAATCTTGTTGCAAAACTGACATAATTATATTCCTGCTTCGTGAAACTTATCTAAACTTGTCTAAACTCATTTTTAGACACAATTCGAGTTCACTTCCTACGCTGTTGGG
>JAUBST010000025.1:0-113245 GCA_036702215.1 Microcoleus sp. F6_B6 | reverse complement strand
AATATGGGGGTTGGTTCGGCTGCGGGTGTGGGTGTGGGTGTGGGTTCCGGCGCTGGTGTGGGTGTGGGTGTGGGTGTGGGTGTTGGTGGTGTGGGTGTTGGTGGTGTGGGTGATGTGGGTGTGGGTGTGGGTGTGGGTTCCGGCGCTGGTGTGGGTTCCGGCGCTGGTGTGGGTGTTGGTGTGGGTGTTGGAGTTGGTGCCGGTGTGGGTGTTGGAGTTGGTGCCGGTGTGGGTGTTGGTGCCGGTGTGGGTGTTGGAGTTGGTGCCGGTGTGGGTGTGGGTTCCGGCGCTGGTGTGGGTTCCGGCGCTGGTGTTGGTGGTGTTGGTGTTGGTGTGGGTGTTGGTGGTGTTGGTGTTGGTGCCGGTATGGGTGTGGGTGTTGGTGTGGGTGTTGGTGTGGGTGTTGGTGTGGGTGTTGGTGTGGGTGTTGGTGGTGCCGGCGCAGGTGTTGGAGTTGGTGCCGGTGTTGGTGTTGGTGCCGGCGCAGGTGTTGGAGTTGGTGCCGGTGTGGGTGGTGCCGGCGCAGGTGTTGGAGTTGGTGCCGGTGTTGGTGGTGTCGGCACGGGTGCGGGAGTGGGTGTCGGCACGGGTATCGGCGCGGGTGTCGGCGTCGGTATCGGTTCCTCAAGGGGAATGAGAGAGACAGTGGCGACTGTCGCACTGGTGGCGCCGAGGTTATCTGTAGCGCTGTAGGTAAAATTAGCTCCCGTGAAATTGCCTGCCGACTGGAAGAACAACTGGGTAATTTGCTCGACCGTCAGAGTTTGACCTGCCCCAATGGCGACTCCCCCCGCTGCGGGGTCGCCCGAGAACAGAACGCCTTGACTTGCCGGGGGCAGGGTGCTGATGGTGAATGCAACCACCGTGCCGTCAGAGTCTCTGCCTCCGAGTCCGGTAATTTGGACAACGCTGTTGGGCGCTAGCGCAGCGTTGCTGCTGTAGGCTGATGGAAGTTTATTGGGTGCGGGCGGCGCGACTAAAATGGCGGTGGTGACAGTGGCTCTGGACTCGGAACCGTTGTTATTGCTGGGTTTTGGGTCAAAAGTGGTCGATCGGCTCCAGGAAGTATTGCTAATAGTGCCCGTCGCTGGAACGACTACCGTTACTTCGCGGTTGATAGTGCTGCCGCCAGCCAAGCTGCGAATTGTTGGGAAAGTGACAACGCCTGTCACCGGGTCGTAAGTGCCACCGTCCGAGGCGCTGACTCCCGTTAAACCCGGAATGATGCTGTCTGCGATCGCTACATTTTCAGCAGCACTCGGCCCGTTGTTGGCGGTAGTTATAGTATAAGTCACGGAACTACCAGCAGGAGCAGATGTGAGACCGCTTTTGGACGTAACCAGGTCGGCTACAGCTTCGATCGATGTAGTGACTCGACCCCCCGCCTGACCGGGCACCGCGACCGTCGAGCCGTTGTTGTTCGTCAAGTCAGGGTCAAAAGTGTCCGATCGGCTTTGGACAATGTTGGTGATGCTTGTCAGGGTAGGCGGCGGTACAACAATCAGCCTGCGGGTGACGCTGCTGCCGCTGGCCAAAGTCGCGATCGCCGGGAAATCGATCGCCCCTGTGGCAGGATTGTAAGTTCCGCCATCAAACACCCTGACATTAGTTAAGCCGGGAATCAAGCTGTCGGTGATGACTACATTGGTCGCCGGACTCGGCCCGTTGTTAGTAGTAGTGATTGTATAAAGCAGCGTGTCCCCCACCAGGATGCTCGCCGGAGCCGTTTTTTGGGTGACAACATCGGCGGCAGCACCGATCGATGTAGTGACGGTGGCGTCGGAGTTTGTACCGTTGTTGTTGGCCGGATTCGAGTCGGGAGTGATGGAGGTACTTCTTGCCGTGTTGCTGATAGAAGTTAGGGTGGGCGGTACCGCGAAGCCGACCGTCCGCGTTACCGTCTCCGCGTTGGCAATTGCCACGGGCGCAAAAGTGACAACGCCTGTGACCGGATCGTAAACGCCGCCGTTAGATGCCGTGACTCCCGTCAACCCCGGAACTATGCTGTCAGTGATGGTTACAGCTTCTGCAGGACTCGGCCCTAAGTTGACTGTGGCGATCGTATAGCTGACCGAACTACCGGCTGCTGCACTCGCAGATCCCGTTTTTGTGGTAACAAGATCCGCGTTGGGCGCAATACTTGTCGTCACCGTAGAGTTAGTGGGAGTGCCGTCTTTGTTGGTCGCCGAACCGTTGTTGTTAGTGACGATCGGATCGAAAGTCGCAGCGCTGCTCCGGGCCGTGTTGCTGATATCGGTACGGGTGGCAGGGGCAACAAAACTGACCGTGTGCGTCGCAGTAGCCGCATTTGCCAGGGTCGTCAGTGCTGGGAAAGTGACAATGCCCGAAACAGGGTCGTAACTCCCCCCGTCCGATACGCTGACTCCCGTTAAACCCGGAACAATGCTGTCAGTTACGGTCACATCGGCAGCGGAGTCTGGCCCCATGTTAGTCGTAGTCAACGTGTAGGCGACGCTTGACCCGGCCGAGGTAGTCGCAGGGCCGCTTTTGGTAGTAACTAAATCCGCCACTGTATCCACAACCGTCGTAGACACTACACCAGGCCCCTCGATTTGCCCCGGCGCGAGCACACCGCTGTTGTTGCCCAGATCCGGGTCGAAAGTCGAGCTAGTGCTGAATGCAACGTTGGCAAAACTGCTACCGCTAGTTAAACCGGGCGGCAGATTAATCGTCAGGGTGTAAGTCAGAGTCTCCCCCGCATTGAGAACCGGAATTAACGGCCAGGTGACAGCCTTCGTTTGGTTCACGTAAGTGCCGTTGTTAGAGGCAATCAGATCCGGCGGCAATCCCCCCGGACCCAGCAGTTCAAAAGGTATTTCGTCTTGAATCAGGACATCTGTAGCAGGCGCTGGCCCCCTGTTTACAGTAGTAATCGTGTAGGTAATGCTGCCTTCGGACTTAACGAACTGCGGACCACTCTTAATAGTGGCAACCTCAGCCGCGAGAGTGGGAGGATTGATAGTTTCCACTACCAGGTTTTGAAGTTCGTGAATGTTGTTGGCGCTTCCTGTGGAACTGCCAAAACCAAATTTGAAAATTGGCGGTACCGGGCCGTTTTCGGTTGCTAAGTTGGGGATGTCGATCGATGTAGTTTCGTAGATGTCGTCGAAATTTTCATCGAAGGCAACCGTCAGGCGAGAGGGATTCACCGGATCGTTAGATGGATTCAGCGTAATTTGAACCGATCTTTTAGCTAAATTGCGATCGCTCGTGAACGTATTGCTGAAGTTAAAACTGCTGCCCGGTGCAGGGCCGCTAAAGTCAATGCTCGTAGGAATGTTATCGATGCCGAAAGGAACGATCGCACTTGTTAAAAACTTATAACCTTCTGCTTGATTTCCTCTAACAGTTACTGAATCAGGTCTGAAAGAACCAATAGAAGAGCCGGGAATCGGAGGCGGCTCCGGGCCGGAGCGCCCTTCTGTCGCTGTTGAAAAATTGCCAAACTCGTCAAGCCCAATGCCTAAATAACCTCCCTGAATACCCGGTATACCCGTTCGCGGAGCGTAAGCCAGAGAACCGCCATAACCCCCAGTCCTAGTTGGGCTAACCGTGCCGTCAATCAAGAAGAAACCCAGCCCGTCCCCCGGCTGAGGGCCAATAAAAGGTTGCGGAGCCTCAAATTGCTGGCTGGAACCGTAAGAATAAAAATCAAACTCCACCCTGAGACCGTCGGTTGAAGGAATGGGGTTGTTGTAGATAACGAAAGCTTCCCGAAGGTTTACCGCAGGAGTTAACAGCAGAGCGCCCTCGCCGGGAGTTGCACCGCCCAAAGCCGGAAGTACCCCGGATACAGTGCCTCCGGTAATGCCCGGGATAAGTTGTTCGGCTGCTGGAAGGTTGCTGCTGGGATCGAACAGTGCCCCGTTGTTTCCCCCGTAAATCCAAGGCCCCCTAACTGTGGAATTTTTGAAAGTTTCGTTAACTAATGTGCCGAGGGCGTAAGGGTAGGCTTCGAGGACTTCTTTTTCAATGGCGATTCTCGCCTTTATTTCCCCGATCGCAAATTTTAATTCCCAGTCGCCTCCGAGTGCTGCACTCCCCGTCAAGTTGTCGGAAGCTGCAATACCTGCACCGACCATCGAGCCCAGCCGTCGCACGAAGACCTCGCCGCTTTCTCCCGCTGCCACGCTGCACCCGAATAACAAGATATTTCCTCTCTCGCCGAGGGCTTTTCCCCACTGCAGCAGCAAACGGCTGTAGGTTTCTAAGTTGTCGTTGCAGAGTTCGATCGACCCCAGGCGCAAAGCAGCTTCTCGACCGTGAGAAACTATCTGAAGGCTGTCTAAATCGCTGCAATTAGCCAAAATTCTAGTAATTTGCTCGACTCCATCCCGTGTCGAGTCCAACACAAATACCTCTGTCTCGACCGTTGCTCCTCTTGCCAAGCTCTCGAACTTCTCTACCCCAGCATCGAGGAACAGCACGTTTTTGGCAGTCCGAAAAGGCAACTGCGGGGGGTTTGCTCCTTCGGACTGCAAAAATTCTCTGTGGGGATGCCCAATTCTCGTGCCGCCACGGAGTTTCTCAGACAAGAAACACTCTTCTATTTTTACTTGTTTTATTGGTTTTTTCTGATGGTAAGTTGCTGTGGTTCGAGAGTTGCCGCCCGCAATCATTGCGGGCGAGTCACATATTTTTGGGCTGACAAAAATTGGTTTGTTGCAGATGCTTGGCATAGTCAAATTGGTTCACGGATTGTAGATTATGTACCCATTTCAAGATGATAATTATCACCTATTGACAAGGTTTAATTGCAGAGTAAGAGGCTCTGCAGCTTGACTTCGAGCGAGAGCAAAAAGCGAATTTTACTCAGCACAAAGCAGTGCTATATTGATATTTAATAGCATTGCAAATATCGCCTGCCCAAGCGCTGAGGATTTGGGATTGAAATCGCAATAACCTCTCTATCGGGTGATATTTTGCTTTCGGCTTTTTTATTTTCTGTTAGCGAGTGTATCTGTTACACGCCTGTCTCTTACATCGCGCAGTAGATAATAACAGGATTTCTCAAAAATTTACTTGATGAGGTTTTCTCTCTTCTCGTCTAATGCACTTTAATTGGCAGAGAATTTTCACTATTTCTGGACGCATAAACAGGTTTGATGGACGAAAAGATACAGGTAGCAGCCTTCGCTCCCGGTAAAAAACTCGGTTTCTTTTGTTTTGACCCGCAAACCCCGTTCACAATAGCAATTAGACATTAATTAGGGAGTGATAGCCGTCACATAATTATGCCGACCGTGCCCGAAGTGTCATTCAACTGAAATCTTGTACCATTTTCAATAACCCTTCTATGGGTGGGTTCTCCTACCCGGCCCACAAGAAAATTCACTTGTTGTGGAACAGGCCAGAAAGCCTATTCTTGAAAATGGTGCAACATATGAGATTCAATTGAAATCGGCATACCCTGTATTGACGAAGCGTCTTAAAAATTCATGACTTGGAGTCTGGAGATAGCAATCTAGGTTTGAGACTGAGAAAGCTACGATCGCACTCAACAGATTAGTGCTGCCCGCAAGCAGCTTCTCAAACTGTCAACAAGCGAGTCTTCGAGCTGGTTTCTGTTTAAGCTCGATGCTCGGGACAATCTCTCGTGCAGAACTTTTCATGATGTTTTGGAGAAACTGATTTGGAGATTTGCGCCCGGGCTATTTACGACTTTTGTTGGCTAAGTTTCTTAACTGCAAGAGTTACGCCCAAGAGATTAGAAACGCAATTTATGCCTAGATTTCTCGCCGCCTAACCAAAATTTATCATCTAAACTTCGTTTCCGATCGTAAATCCTCAACTAGAAAAACACCGAAGGCAATCTGCCAGTTATGGCAACTGCAACCAAGCGATAATGCTCGATTAGGTTTTAACTGCTGAGTTTGGGCGTGGGTCGTCCAAAACAAGCTTCAACAATAATGCTTATACCTAAGTATATCTTAACTCATGGATTATTACATCCGCAAATAGGTGTAGATACAAGCACCAATATAAGCTATATCTTTTGATCTCGAACGTCAAGAGTTCTGGCTTGATAGTACCGACAATCTTGACAGGGCCCGGAAGGATTGACAGCGCAGCGAATGTAATGAGAGCGGGCGTTATACTCGCAAGTGATATCGCCGATCGAATAACCGAGGCTTTGTATGTAAGTGCGATCGGCAGTTGGTAGTTGAGTTCGCATAGGTCTATTCGCTACCGCAAGTCTGGCCGCTGCAATTCTGTCGCGGGCTTGGCTCGATTGCGAGCGCATCACCCACAAAGACAGCAGCGACGGAGCTAAACCTATCAAAATAATCACGAGAGCAGTTAGCACTTTTTCAGAGCTTATGTGGAGAATATGTTTTTTGATTTAGGCGATGCAAACAGAATACCCTTGCCGAAAAGACGGTTTTAAATAAGAAAAGTTCCCGATCGAGTCTCAAACTAGGCCGCCCCTGTTTTAACCGTTAGCTGACACGCGAGCTCATGTCCGGTCCATTACCCTTCATCAGGTAGGGAGTCCCCTCACGAAAAATATCTGCCAACAATCTCCAATCTCAAAAACCCGCCCGGTCGGAATATTACAGTCCATCGATCGGACTAGATATGAGGAGGGCGATCGCGCGCAGCGCTATGGTTAAACAAAGCCAGAAGTGCAGATATGATGTGATATTATGTCAAGTCAATTACCAGCAATCAAATAGGTTTGTAGTGACGAATTCAAGTCCCGATCGAAAGCCAAGGACTTTGATTCATCACTGCAAACGCAAGATCGGTTATTTTACAGGACTAGATACGATAAACCGGGTCGAGTAAAAAAACAACGAAGCCAGAAAAGACCGCAGCTATTGTTTGAGAAACAGGTTGGTTTCCAAAACCAAAACGGTTAAACCTTAGCAATATCTCCCGCTAAATCCATCAACGAACCCGCACCTTCCACCTTAGCAACATCTAACAAAGTCTTCAAAACCGAATCGGGATTCAAACTAATCGAATCAATTCCCAACTCAACCAAGAAACGAGCAAACTCAGGATAATCGCTGGGCGCTTGACCGCAAATCCCAATCTTGCGATCGTACTTCTTGGCGGCTTTAATGGCAATTGCTACCATGCGCTTGACAGCTTCATTCCGTTCGTCAAAAATGTGGGCGACTAAAGCAGAATCCCGGTCTAATCCTAATGTTAGCTGAGTTAAATCGTTAGAGCCGATCGAGAATCCGTCAAAAACTTGGGCGAATTCGTCAGCAAATATCACATTGCTGGGCAATTCGCACATCACATAAACTTGCAAGCCGTTCTCGCCCTTGACTAAACCGTGTTTTGCCATCTCGGCCAACACTTTTCGCCCTTCCTCCGGGGTGCGACAAAACGGAATCATCGGAATCACATTTGTCAAGCCCATTTCGTCGCGAACTCGCTTCAATGCTTTGCATTCCAAAGCGTAAGCTTCGCGGTAATTCGGGTCGTAATAGCGAGAGGCGCCGCGCCACCCGATCATCGGGTTTTCTTCCTTGGGTTCAAACTGCCGCCCTCCCAAAAGGTTAGCATATTCGTTGCTCTTGAAATCGCTCATCCGCACAATAACTGGATTTGGATAAAAGGCGGCGGCAATTGTGGCAATTCCGTGGGCTAGTTTGTCGGTGAAAAAATCTGGTTTGTGCGGGTAAAGCGCTGTCAGTTCTGCAATTTCTTCTTTGACTGATTCATCTACCAATTCGTCAAAGTGAATCAGTGCCAGCGGGTGTGCTTTAATGTGATTGGCAATGATGAATTCCAACCGCGCTAAGCCTACGCCGTCGCAAGGAATGGCTGATAAACCAAAGGCTTCTTCTGGGTTCCCGACATTCATTAAAATTTGAGTGCGGGTGCGGGGTAAATTCTCTATCGCAGTTTCTTGAATTTCAAAAGGAAGCAAACCGGCATAAACTTTGCCTTCGTCTCCTTCCGAACAAGAAACAGTGATTTCTTGATGGTTTTTCAAGATTTGGGTGGCGTCCCCGGTGCCGACAATAGCGGGAATTCCCATTTCTCGGGCGATGATGGCGGCGTGACAAGTGCGGCCGCCGGAATTGGTGACGATCGCACTTGCTTTTTTCATAATCGGTTCCCAATCCGGGTCGGTTTTGTTGGTAACTAAAACTTCTCCTGATTGAAATTCAGCGATTTTGTGCACGTCTAAAATTATGCGGGCTTTGCCTTGTCCGATCGATTCGCCGACGGCACGTCCTTTTGCTAAAACTGCGCTGGAACCTTGCAATTTGTAGTTTCGCAAAACTTTAGCAGATTTTTGAGATTGTACTGTTTCGGGTCGCGCTTGGACGATAAACAATTCGCCCGTATTGCCGTCTTTTGCCCACTCAATGTCCATCGGGGTGTACGTCCCGCGCACTTTAGAGTAGTGTTCTTCGATGATAGCAGCCCATTTGGCTAGTTGCAGGATTTCATCATCTTGTATGGCAAATTTATTTTTTTCTGCTGCTATTACAGAGACGTTTTTGGTGTATTTAGAACCGCCGATATCGTACACCATTTTGAGTGTTTTGGTGCCGAGGCGTTTGTCTAAAATCGGGCGAAAACCTTGTTTTAAGGTTGGTTTAAAGACGAAGTATTCGTCGGGGTTGACGGTTCCTTGGACGACGTTTTCGCCTAATCCGTAGGCGGCGGTGACTAATACGGCGTTTTTGAATCCGGTTTCGGTGTCGATGCTGAACATGACGCCGGAGGATGCTAAGTCCGATCGCACCATTTTTTGGACGCCGACTGATAGCGCGACTTCAAAGTGATCGAATCCCCGCTGTTGGCGGTAGGAAATCGCGCGATCGGTGAATATGGAAGCAAAGCATTTGTGACAGCATTCGAGGACGCCAGCGCAAGCTTGGACGTTGAGGTAGGTTTCTTGCTGTCCCGCGAAACTGGCGTCTGGTAAGTCTTCGGCGGTGGCGGAGGAACGTACTGCTACGTCTGTACTGTCGCCGTAGCGATCGCACAACTTTTCGTAAGCATCCGCGATCGCCGCTTGGAGTTCTCGCGGAAATGGTGTGTCCAGAATCAGTGCCCGCGCTTGCTTGCCTTTTTGTCGCAGGTTCTGCAGGTCTTCTACGTCTAAATCAGCAAATATTTCGCGCAGTTTAGCTTCTAAACCCGCTGACTGGATGAAGTACCGGTAAGCGTGGGCTGTAGTTGCAAATCCGTTGGGAACTCTGACTCCTTGCGCGGTTAACTGTTGAATCATTTCGCCCAAAGAAGCATTTTTACCGCCTACTAATGGGATGTCGGCGATGCCAACTTCATCAAACAACAATACTAAGGCTTTTTCTTTGGGAATGAAACCTGTTTTTTGTTCAATTGCTAAGTTTTCCAGCATTACTTTTTTCCTCTCAACTTCATCTCAGTTCGGTCAAAGGACAGGAAATACCAGACAGTTTATTGGGAATTTTAAGTTGTTACCAAAATTCTCAGATTTTTCCTAGGCTGTATCAACCGAGTTTTCGATTGCCTCTATTTCAAGATTATCACTTTTTGGCTAAATAGCAAGGCCTGTGGATTTTTTTTTATTTGATTGCAAAAAGTAAAGAAATCGCAGTAATTAGTTTATGTAAGGTATGATAAAAGAAGTAGTAAAAATATGAATGGTGAAGATAGTTCCCACCGCTTTTTAGGCGTTGAGCGCTCATTGGTGCGGGGATATCGCTCGGATTGTCTTGGTAGCGGAATCCAAGCACAACAAAGGTGGGGTGGGAGCATCTGATATTTGTAAAAACACTTCTTCTGGCTCCTTCCTTCTGACTCTTTTCTCCTGACTCCTGACTCCTGACTCCTAACTCCAATTTCAAGCGGAGGGCTGCTGTCATTGAGATGGTCCCGGTGGGGTTCGATCGCGCGATCGGCTGACCCCACCCAAAAACGGATACTTATTTTCCGACAGCAGCCGTGAGTCACCCAAAATTTTAGATTCTAGTTCAACCTCCCCCATTCGTCTGTGGACTAGATCTAAAATCTAAAATCTAAAATCTGGTGACAGGGGCGATCGCCCAAACAAAACAACACCCAGCAGCTTAGTTTCCTCCTGAAACCGAGCTTCTAAAAACCTTAAAAATTTTCCCTCTGATTGCGTTGACCTATTTAGACCAAAAACACAGTCGCATGGAGCGGCCCAGGTGCATCTAAATTTTACAGTCAACTTTGATGAAATTATTGTGGGGAGTAGGGTTTGGCCAGAAAGCCCGCCCGAAAAATACAACTTAAATGCCCAACAGCTTATTAAATATTGCACTATAGCGGTTCGAGCGAAACATGAGGTACGTAGTTGGGATGCGAGCCCTATACGTTTAAGTGGTTGTATAGTCTATAAATCATACCTCATCTTTTTGAGAAAGGCTATATTTTCAATAAGCCTTTTACGGGCGGGTTAAAAGAACCCATCCCAAGCAAAGTTACTCTTTGTGAAATCCGCCAGAAATCCCGTTTTTGAGAATAGTCCAACCTATGATATAGAGTGCATTGTAATTGGGAGCATCTCAATGAAAGCAGCCCTCCGCTCGAAATAGGAGTTTTGAACCAGGAGGCTCTCTTGCTGCGAGGCCGAAGGAAAGAGTCAGAAGGAAGGAGGGAAAAGAAGTGTTCTTACAAATATGAGATACTCCCTGGTAATTGTTGAAGCAAAGAGTTTTTAAGTGGAAACGGCGGCATTTGTGGCTGTACAACTTTATATGCTATAATAGTTGGCTAAACTGCCTTATGACAAAAAACAAGGTATATGATATCAGTTTTGAGCCCACCCGCAAAGCGAAATGGCTTTAAAGTTCTTCTGGTCGAAGACAATCAAGCAGAAGCCGATCTGATCGAAGAATTATTATTAGAAACAAATGTCAGCAGAGCCGAACCCCAAAGGCTATTAGTAAGTTGTACAGACCGTCTCAGCAAAGCGCAGGAACTTTTGGTCTGCGAACATTTTGATGTAATTTTACTAGATCTTTCGCTGCCCGACAGCCAAGACTTAAATACAATTGTCAAAATACAAGAATATAGCCTAAATACTCCGATTGTCGTACTGACTGCCCGCAACGATGAAGAGCTTGCCGTGCAGTCAATCCAAGCCGGAGCTCAAGATTATCTAGTCAAGCGAAAAATTGACAGCGAAGTGTTGATTAGATCGCTTCGCTACGCAGTAGAGCGACAGCACAACCAAGAAGCTTTGCGAAAAAGCGAAGAAAAATATCGCTCGGTAGTCGAGAATTCTCTTGTCGGAATTGCCATTCTTGCTCCTCCTATGTCCCCCTCAGCACCGGAAAAATGCGAGTGGTTGGAAGTGAACGATGCTTTGTGCGATTTGCTGGGATACGACCGCCAAGATTTTTTGCAGGAGAATTGGGAGAAGTGGGTTTTTCCTGAAGACGTGCAGCCTAGTTTAGAGCAGTTAAATAAAATTTTGGCAGGGGAGAGTGAAGGCTATGTTTTAGACCAAAGGTGGCGCAAAAAAGACGGACAAACAGTTTATACTAGAGTTTCCCTGCGCTGTATTCGCGCCCTAGACGGCTCGATCGACCACTTGATTAAAGTAGTTTTGGATGTGAGCGATCGCTACCGTTACGAAGCTCAATTAAAAGCATCAGAAGAGTTTTTAAATCACACGATTAATTCTATTCCTGACCCGATTTTTGTCAAAGATGAGCAGCACAGATGGATCGTATTAAATGATGCTTTTTGTAATTTGATAGGAAAAAGACGATCGGAACTGATAGGCAAGTCAGGATACGATTTTTTACCCCCAGCACAAGCGGCTTTTTTTGGGCAACAAGACGAGCAAGTATTGCAAAGAAGTCTTTCTCTGGAAACAGAAAAAATTTTTACAAATGGCGGAAAAGAACGCATTATATCTACTAAAAAAATAGTATTTAACAACGCCTGTGGTTGTAAAATGTTGGTGGGAACAATGCGAGATGTTACCGAATACAAACGCCAGCAAATTGCGTTGCAGGAAAGCGAAGCTCGCTTTCAAATAATGACCGATAACGTGCCGGGAATGATTTATCAATATCGGCTTGATGTAGATGGTAAAACATCTTTTACTTACGTTTCTTCCGGCAGTTGGCAGATATACAATTTAAAACCCGAAGAAATAAAAGAAAATGCCACTTTGGCTTTTGCAACAGTTCACCCAGACGACATCTCAGGCTTGCGGCGATCGATCGCAACTTCAGCCGCGACTCAGCAAGCTTGGCAACACCAGTGGCGGCAAGTTATGGGAGATAGAGTGAAATGGCTGCAAGGCGCGTCGAAGCCAGAAACGCAAGCTAACGGCGATATAGTTTGGGACGGTTTGGTGATGGATGTTACGGAATTGAAACAAACCCAGCAAGATCGCGATCGATTTTTTAATCTCTCGCTGGATTTACTTTGCATTGCAGGTTTTGACGGCTATTTCAAACGCTTAAACCCCGCTTGGTCAAATGTATTGGGTTATAGCAGCGATGAAATCTCAGCCAAACCTTTAATAGAATTCGTCCACCCAGAAGACCTAGAAATTACTGTAGCGGAATTAGAAAAACTTAAAAAAGGCCACCCCGTTATTAGCTTAGAAAACCGCTATCTTTGCCGAGACGGTACTTATAAATGGCTGTCGTGGACAGCATCGCCGTTTGCTGAAGAAGGTTTGATTTATGCAGTGGCGCGCGACGTTACGTTTAGCAAGCAAGCTGAAGCTGAATTGCGTAAGAGCGAAGCCACCAACCGCGCTCTTTTAAATGCGATACCAGACATGATATTTCGCTGTCGGGCAGACGGCACTTTTGTAGACTTCAAACCTGCTAAAGATTTCGAGAATATCCTACCACAAAAAGCACTAATCGGCAAAAAAGCACAAGACATATTGCCGGCTGCTTTTGCTGACAAAATCTTGTCTGGCCATCAACAGGCGATCGCCACCGGGGAGATTCAAGTTGTAGAATATCAAATGCCAGTTAATGATGAACTGTACGATTTTGAAGCGAGAATTGTTTTCTGCACCGATGACGAAATTATCGCGATCGTCCGCGACATCACCAATCGCAAACGTTTTGAGTCAAAACTCCACAGGCAAGCAGCGGCAATGGCTGCTGCTTCCGAAGGTATAGCCATAGTCGATACCGACGGACTTTTGATGTATTGCAACGCAGCCCGACTAAAAATCTACGGTTACGACTCTTTTGAAGAACTGTTAGGCAAAAGTTGGAAAGTATTCTACGACGGTGCAGAACTGCAAAGGTTTGAGCAAGAAATTGTGCCTAGTTTATTGCAGAAAGGTTGGTACATGACCGAAGCAGTAGGATGCCGCCGCGACGGCTCGAAAGTTCCTCTAGATATATCGCTGACAATGCTAGCGGGCGGAGAAATTATTTGCGTTGCTCGCGATATTTCCCAAAGAAAACAAGCAGAAGCAGCACTGCGAGAAAGCCAGCGATTCATTCAACAAATTGCTGGGGCAAGTCCTAATATTTTGTATGTTTGTGACTTAATTGAAAAAAAAAATATCTATGGTAACGCTTCTATATACCACATTCTTGGCTATACAGTAGAGGAGATTCAGGCAATGGGGCCGTGGATGATGTCAACTTTAATCCACCCCGAAAATTCAATCAAAATGCCTGATTATTTACAGCAAGTCGAAACAGGCAGCGAAGGGGATATCTTTGAAATTGAATACAGAATTAGGCACAAGGATGGTTCTTGGCGCTGGATGGTCAGCCGAGATACTGTATTTGCGAAAACAGCAGACGGTAAGTTAAAACAAATTCTCGGCACGGCAACTGATATTACAGAAAGCAAGCAAGCAGAAGATGAAATAAAGCTATTGCTGGCAGCAACTAAAGCTATTAGTCAGTCGGCAGATTTTCACAGCGCCCTCCCAGATATTTTGCGGTTGCTGTGCAATGCGATCGGCTGGAATTTTGCCGAAGCTTGGATACCGACGGCTAACGGTACTTTTTTGGAACACAGCGAAACTTGGTACGCTAGCGATCGCGATTTAGATAGGTTCGGCCGCGAAAGTAAAAAAATTAGATTCGCCGCCGGAGTGGCAGTACCTGGACGGATTTGGTCAACCAGAAATGTAGAATGGATTGAAGATATTTCTCTAGCCAAAAATCATCTTTTTGCCCGAGCGCAAATGGCGAAATCAGTCGGATTGAAAGCTTGTTTCGGAGTGCCAATTCACGCTAGTTCAAAGGTGCTGGCAGTTTTAGTATTCTGCAAGCGCGACCGCTCGATTATGGAGCCGCGTATTGTAGAGTTGGTCAAGGCTGTAGCGACTCAGTTGGGCGATCATATTCAGCGCAAACAAGCCGAAGAAGAATTGCGTAAAAGTGAAGAACGCTGGCAGTTAGTTCTCAAAGGCAATCAAGACGGAATTTGGGATCTGAATCTTCAAACAAATGAAGCTTTTCGATCGGCCCGCTGGCAAGAAATTATCGGTTACACAGATGGCGATATCGACACCACCAACAGCGCATGGATCGATCGCATCCATCCAGACGATCGCTCGCGAGTGCAAGCAGCGATCCAAGCTTATCTCGATCGCCAAACTCCCAATTACGCCGCCGAATACCGCTTGCAGTGCAAAGACGGTAGCTATAAGTGGGTGCTCGCCCGCGCTCAAGCAGTGTGGGACGAAGCCGGAAACCCTCTGCGGATGGTGGGTTCGATGACGGATATCAGCGATCGCAAAGCAGCAGAATTAGCTTTACTGCAGGTCACTCAAGCCGTCGAAAGTACCAGCGACGCGATCGCGATCGCCGACTTGAAAGGGCGGTCTATTTACCACAATCAAGCCTTCATTCAGCGCTACGGCTACACGGTGGAAGAACTCAACGATATTGGCGATATGACCGCGCTTTATGTCCGGCATAAAAATTACAAACAAATCTATAAAAGCCTTCGCCAAGGTCACTCTTGGTGTGGCGAAGTTTCACTGAAAACTAAGAGCGGCGAAGCAGTAACTGCTCTGGTGCGAGCCGACAGTATTCAAGATATTAATGGTAATTTTATCGGCTTGATAGCAGTAATTACCGACATCACAAAACGCAAAGAATCAGAACTAATTTTGCGCCAAAAGTTAAAGCGCGAACAGTTGGCAGTAGCAATGCTGGAACGGATTAGGTCTTCTCTAAATCTCGAAGAAATCCTTACCAAAAGTGTCGAAGAAGTGCGGCAATTTTTGCAAGTAGACCGTACTATTATTTATCAATTCAATCCGGATTGGAGCGGGTTTATCGCTGTCGAGTCGGTTGCCGAAAATTGGCGATCGATTGTAGGAATGAAAATTTATGACCCCTGTTTTGGGGCAGCCTACGTTCCTCTTTACCAAGACGGCAGAATTAAAGCAATAGAAGATGTTCACAATGCCGGCCTCACCGACTGCCACTTGGCTTTGTTGACTCGGCTCGATGTGAGAGCGAATCTGGTAGTGCCGATTTTGCAAGGCGAAAACTTGTGGGGGCTGTTAATTGCCCACCACTGCACGGGCCCGCGTCCCTGGCAGCAATTGGAGGGAGAGTGCCTAAAACAATTGGGGGTGCAGTTGGCGATCGCCATTCAGCAATCGATGCTATTTGAACAAGCACGAACCGAAATTGCCGATCGCAAACTTGCAGAAGCCGCCCTGCAATTAGCTAAAGAAGCCGCCGAATCCGCCAACCGCGCTAAAAGCGACTTTCTCGCCAACATGAGCCACGAATTGCGGACACCTTTGAACGGGATTTTGGGATACATTCAACTGCTCAAAGTCGATAAAAACTTTACAGCAGATCAGCAGGAAAGTCTTAACAACATTCACGAGTGCGGCAACCACCTGCTGACGCTGATTAATGATGTTTTAGACCTCTCAAAAATCGAAGCTAGTAAAATGGAATTGTCACGGACAAACGTGCATTTTTCCAGTTTTTTGAAAAGTATTATTGATTTGTTCCAGATGCGCTCCGATCAAAAAGGAATTGCCTTTAATTACGAGCAGGTTTCAGCGCTGCCAGACTGCATTTTGGCAGACGAAAAAAGGTTGCGTCAAGTTTTAATTAATTTGCTCAGCAATGCCGTTAAATTTACGAACAGCGGTAGCGTTACATTTAAAGTCGGTTATGCAGAAAATTTCCCCGATAATTATCCTCAAACCCACTGCGATAATTCTAGTTTAACAGCGGAAATTGTCAATCAAACGATCGATTTGACCGCGAATTTAGACGCGCAGCAAATGTCGAACCCGCTACGGGGAACAACAGAAGCGCGCCCGGCGACAACAGCAGAAAATATCGGTGGCGATCGTGCCGCTACCCCTAAAATTCGCTTTCAAATCGAAGATACCGGCATTGGCATCGGGCAGAATAAATTAGAAGAAATATTTTTGCCTTTTCATCAAGTGGGCGATCGAAACAATTTCGTCGAAGGTACGGGACTGGGACTTTCCATCAGCCAAAAATTAGTCAAAATGATGGGCAGCCAAATTCGCGTCCAAAGTACCTCCGGCAAAGGCAGCATATTTTGGTTGGATCTAGACTTGCCCGCCGTCGCCCAGTGTTCGGAACTCCCCTCCCGGCAAGAAAAAAGGCGGCTTGTAGGTTTTACCGGCCCCCAGCGGAAAGTGCTAATCGTGGACGATCACGAAGTAAATCGCGCCATGTTGCACAGGCTGCTTTTTCATTTAGGCTTTGAAATTGCAGAAGCTACAGACGGCGAAGACTGCTTGCACAAAGCACAGGAATTTCTACCGGATATAATTTTAATGGATTTGCTGATGCCCGTAATCAACGGTTGGGAAGCTACCAGGCGGCTGCGACAGTTGCCGGAATTAAAAGATACGGTTATCCTTGCTTTGTCCGCTAACGTTTACGAGGCTAGCAAGCAAGAGAGCATACTTGCAGGTTGCGATAATTTTCTCACCAAGCCGATTCAAACTAACGAGCTTTTAGAATTATTGCGCCTGCATTTGAGACTAGAATGGGTTTACGAAGAAAGATCGCGAACCAAAAAGCGGCCCGATCGAACTGCAAAAGCATCTTCTGAGATTGCTGCTGCTAACTCAACGATGGTGTCTCCTGCCTCAGAGTCAGTCTTGGCGTTGTTAAGATTGGCTGCAATGGGCGATATTGAAGGTATTCTGGAAGAAACTGCCAAACTCGAACATTCTGACCCGACATTAGTGCCTTTCGTCGATCGCCTGCGCCAACTTGCTAAAGGATTTCAGCTCAAGCAAATTCGAGATTTTTTGAAGCAACATTTGTCCTAAAATTGACGGTAGCTAACAGACAACTCAAAATCAGTTAAATCTCGCGCCCTAAGTACAGTTATCGATCATGAGTTCTGGCCTCCCGCGAAGCGACAACTTAATTTGCTTGGGCGGCCCGGACTCGCAGCCGACTCCTCAAAGGGTTATTGCAAATAGAAGCGTCTAGGAAGCAACCGGGTTTCTAGAACCGCAGAAAATTCATTGAATCCAATTTAACGTCACAACCCACAAATCAAAAATCAAAAATTTGAATAGTTCCCTTGAATATGAACGATAAGAATTCCGAAAGAAGCATCATACAAATTGTCGATGACAACCAAACAAATCTTGACGTACTTTTCGAGTTGTTAAGGAATTACGGGTTTAAAGTATTAGTGGCTCTAGACGGCGAAAGTGCGATCGAGCAAATTGAATACATCCATCCAGACTTGATTCTTTTGGATATCATGATGCCAGGAATTGACGGTTTTGAAACTTGCCAACGTTTGAAAGCAGACCCGTCAACGCAAGATATTCCCATCATATTTATGAGCGCGCTTTCCGATACGCCTGATAAAGTAAAAGGTTTTCAGACAGGAGCCGTTGACTACATCACTAAGCCTTTCCAGCACGAAGAAGTTTTGAGCCGGATTCAAACCCACTTGACAATCCGCAGCTTGCAAAAAAAACTCGAAGAAAAGAACCTCGAACTTGCCCACCTCAACCAAAACCTGGAAAGACTTGTCGAACAAAAAACCAAGCAATTAATAAACCAGGAAAAAACAGCCATCATCGGACGTTTGACTCAAGGAATGGTTCACAACCTCAAAAGTCCCCTGCAAGTGATCCAGACTAGCGTCGATTTGATTGAAACAAAAGCCGCACAAATTCAAGAAGACTCTCTGTTTAATTATACTAAGTATATTTTTCAAGCGGTCACAAAAATCAATCAGATCATGGATACTCTGATGATGAAAAGCCGAAACGAGCAAAAGCAAGATTTGCATCCGGTGAATATCAACGATTTAGTGCAGAGAGAAATTCAGCTATTGGAAGGCAACCTGTATTTTAAAAATAAGATTAGAAAAAAATGCTTTTATGACGAACAAATTACCAGTATTCCCTTAATTTATTCCTATCTTTCTCAAGTATTTTATAATTTAATTAATAATGCAATGGATGCTATGTGGGAAAAGAAAAGCAGGGAACTAACAATTGTGACTCGGCAAGACGACTCGAACATATACATGGATATTGCAGATACGGGATGCGGCATATCACCTGAAGATTTGTCAAAAATTTTTGACCCTTTTTACACATCAAAGCCGCCTAAAGGCGAGGAAAAAGCTGAAGGCGAACCGACAGGAACTGGTCTAGGGCTTTATACTTGTATTGAACTTTTAAAACCTTTTCACGGTGAGATTGCTATTAGCAGCAATGTCGGTCAAGGCAGCGTGTTTACAGTTGTGCTGCCAAAACCGCAGAAAAATGGAGCGACTCAACTGACTTAAATTGTGTCGGGTTAGACAACCGTAATTAAGTTGGTAATTAGGTGGAAGCAAGGAATGCAAGTCTTGGTTCCTCGATCGAGTGAAGATTTGCATTGTTCAATACAAACAGGCGCTAATTGCGCGTCATTAAGCGAACACAATCTCAGAGTGTATCTTGTAAATCAACGGTAATTATCGTAGCTTAGTAGTAATATCATTGTCTTTTGACTTGCCTCTTGCTATTCCCCTGCTAAAGGTTGTAAATTAAAATAGAGTTAAGTTGCAATATTGGTAAGAGTATGATAGTTTTGGGCCACTAGGTTTGGGGCGAGGCGGAAAACTTGCAGCGAACAACTCAATTCTACAAATAAATCTGCGGGGTCTGCAAGCACACAGCGCACTCTCAACCGTGCGGTTCAAGTTCCCCAATTATCAGCTAGGTAGCTGCATCCGCTGCTGAGATTTTATAATTACTAAAAAATAGCAAAAGGATACCAGTAAAAAAATGCTACTGTACGCAAAAACCAAACCGGGATAGTCATCAGTCATTCCAAATCTCCAATCTCCAATCTAAAATATAAAATGGTATGACATCTGTTTTTGAGTCAACTTTAACGCCTGCTTGCTTAAAAATTCTTTTGGTAGAAGACTGTGCAGAAGATGCAGAACTCATTCAAGAACTGCTGTATGACCCCCAACTAAGACACTCAATTGATGTGACCAATGTAGTTCGCCTCCGGGAAGCGATAGAAATTTTAAGTGACAAAATTTTTGATGTAATTTTATTAGATATTTCACTTCCTGAAAGCCCAAAATTTAATACTTTTTTCCGACTTCAAGATGGCGGTATAAATACTCCGATCGTCATTCTGACGGCGGTCGATGACGAAGAACTGGCTGTAGAGTTAATTGCTGCCGGGGCCCAAGATTATCTGGTGAAAAGACAGGTAGACAGCCGACTGCTGGTACGGACGCTCAGGTGCGCGATCGCCCGCCAGAAACGGCAAGCAGAATGGCAAAAAAGTCAAGAAAAATACCAGCAGGTTGTTGACAATATCAAAGAAGTAGTTTTTGAAACAAATACTGCTGGCAATTGGACTTTTCTCAATCCGGCTTGGACGGAAATTACCGGATTTACCGTTGATGAAAGCTTAGGAACTTCCTGTTTGAGTTACATTCATTCTGAGGATCGATACCAATATTTAAATTCGTTTAGAGGTCTGAGCTCGAATCAAGAAACATCCTGTTGTTACCAAAGTCGATATATTACCAAAAATGGCGAAATTAGGTGGGTGGAAGTGCAAGAATTTTTTATTTTGGACGGGAACGGCGAGGCGCAGGGTACGACAGGAACTATCAATGATATTACCGATAAAGTTTTAGCACTTTCCGAACTAGAAGCTAGTAAAAAGTTTTTGAATTATACAATCGATGCAGTTGCAGACCCACTTTTTGTCAAGGACGAACAGCACCGCTGGATACTGTTAAATGATGCTTTTTGTAAGCTAATCGGGAAGCAGCGCGAGGAACTGCTGGGCAAATCGGATTATGACTTTTTCCCAAAACAAGAAGCTGAGATTGGTTGGCATACTGACGAACAAGTTTTTAGCACGGGGAAAGAAAACGAGAGTGAGGAAATATTTACCGACGCCAACGGTGCAAAGCACATTGTGTCTACTAAAAAAACTGTCTTTGAAAATACCGACGGCAGTAAAATTATCGTCGGGATAATTCGAGATATCACTGCAAAGAGGCGCAAACAATTAGCGCAGCAAGAAAGCGAAGCTAGACTTCGGCAACTTGCTGCCAACTTGCCGGGAATAATTTATCAATTTCGTCTCTCAACCGACGGTCAAAAAAGTTTTCCTTATATTTCTTCTGGCAGTCGCTATTTATTTGAATTAGAACCCGAAAATATTCAGCAGAATCCTCAACTACTTTTTAGTTTTATTCATCCCGACGACCGCCAAAAATTTGAAGAATCTATTGCTGTTTCTGCGGCCAATATGCAGCCCTGGCGGCAGGAATGGCGCGCGATTGTACCGTCGGGAAAACTTAAGTGGATGCAAGGGGTTTCGAGACCGGAACGAGTTGATTGTCCGACGGAAATAGGCGAGGAAGGGGATATAGTTTGGGAAGGCATGGTGCTGGATATTACTGATTTAAAACAGGTAGAAGCAGCTTTGCGGGAGAGCGAAGCCAGATTGCGATCGCTCGTTGAGAATATCCCAGGCGCTATTTGCCGCAGCTTGTACGATGCTGAGTGGACGATGGTATTTATTAGCGATGAAATTGAGGTAATTAGCGGGTATCCTGCTGGGGATTTTATTGGCAACGACCGCTTGAGTTTTGCGACCATTGTTCACGAGGCAGACAAGGAAATGGTCGATCGACAAATCAGCGCAGCAGTAGAGTCGAAACAGGCGTACAGTCTAGAATACCGGATTGTTCGCGATGACGGGGCGGTGCGGTGGATGTCGGAAAGAGGTAGGCCAACTTACAATCTAGAAGGGTTGGTTTTGTGGCTCGACAGAGCAATTTTTGATATTACCGATCGCAAACAAGCCGAACTGACGCTGTGCCTCGTAACTCAAGCTGTAGACAGCGCTAGTGATGCGATCGCGATCGCAGATTTGGATGGTTATTCCGTTTATCACAATCAAGCATTTATTCAGCGCTATGGCTATACTGTCGAGGAACTAAATAATGCCGGCGGCCCAGCAGTAATGTACCCCAAATCTCAAGATTTGAGAAAGTTATTTAGGGTAATGCGGAAAGGTTTTTCCTGGGAAAGTGAAATTGAAATTAAGAGCAAGAATGGCGATATTATAGAAACTTACTTGCGAGCTAACTGCATTAAAAGTCGCGCCAATCAACCAATAGGAATGATAGCTATAATTGCCGATCTCACAGAAATAAAACGTACCGAATCTGCCTTAAAACTCAGTCAAGAGCGATTGCAATTGGCGGTGTCAGGCAGCTCTTTGGGGCTGTGGGATTGGAATATAGCTACTGGCGAAACTTATTTCGACTTTCATTGGAAATCAATGCTTGGCTACGCAGAAAACGAAATTAAAAATAACCTCAAAGGTTGGGAAAGTTTGGTGCATCCAGAAGACCGAGTGAAAGTAATGAAAAGTTTAAATTCCTATTTGGAAGGTGAGACTGATATCTATGAATTTGAATTTCGGATGCTCAACAAAGCGGGCAATTGGCAGTGGATTCTGGCGATGGGCAAGGTAGTAGAGTACGACGAATGGGGTGCGCCGTTGCGGATAACAGGCACTCACAAAGATATTAGTGCCCGCGTTGCAGCAGAAGCCGAAAAAACGCAGTTGATCGCATCTTTGCAACAACTTGCCGAACAGTTGCAAGCAGCGCAAAAAATAGCCCGCATCGGCAATTGGGAATTCGATAGGGAGACAGGAGTTATTACTTGGTCGGAAGAACTGTTTCGAGTTTATGGTCGAGAGTTGAATCTGCCGCCGACCATGAAAGAACTTTTAGAGCAAATTCATCCGGATGACAAAGAAAAATTTGCAGAAGTTGTACAAAAAGCAGTGGCTGAAGGAACAGCTTACGATATCGATCACCGCATCTATATCCCATCAGGAGAAATTAGGCACGTCAACTGTAAAGGACAAGCTATTAAAAATGAGTTAGGTCAGGTGTTGCGGCTGTTTGGCACGGCAATGGACATTAGCCATCGCAAACAAGCAGAAATTGCTTTACAAGAAAGCGAACAGCGATTTCGAGCTGTATTTGAACAAGCGGCGATCGGCATTGTTAAAGTGTGGCGCGACGGTCAATTTTTGAATGCAAATCAAGGATTTTGCAATATTGTAGGTTACTCAGAATTAGAGCTAAAATTGCGAAATTTTGGGGATATTTCTCACCCAGAAGATGTAGCAGCAGATGTCGAGTCGCGCGACAGACTGTTATCTGGGGAAATTTTTAATTATTCCATTGAGAAACGCTTTATTCGCAAAGACGGTTCATTTGTTTGGACTAATATGACTGTATCTTTAGTGCGGGATGGGTTTGGGGAACCTAGCTATGTAATTGCTGTGATTGAAGATATTAGCGCTCGCAAACTTGCCGAGGCTATCTTGCGCCAGCAATTAAAGCGAGAACGCCTGGTGGTAAAAATGCTGGAACGCATTCGCTCTTCTCTCAATGTAGAAGAAATTTTGACAAAAACTGTTGATGAAGTACGGCAATTTTTGCAAACAGATCGGACAGTTATTTATCGCTTTAATCCCGATTGGAGCGGTTTTATAACTGTCGAGTCTGTGAACCAAAATTGGCAGTCGATTCAGGGAATAACTATTAAAGATTCCTGCTTTGAAGACAGCTATGCTTCTGCTTGCGAACACGGTCGCCCTCTAGCTGTGGATGATATTTACAAAGCAGGTCTTTCCCAATGCTACATTGATTTATTAAGTCAATTTCAGGTGCGAGCTAATTTGGTAGTGCCGATTTTGCAAAGCGAGAAGTTGTGGGGGCTATTGATTGCCCACGAGTGCGCGGGCCCGCGCCACTGGCTGGAAATTGAGGTCGAGTGTCTCAAACAAATTAGCGTGCAGTTGGCGATCGCCATCCAGCAATCAATGCTGTTTGAGCAAGCACAAAGTGAAATTGCCGATCGCAAACAAGCCGAGTCAGCTTTGCAGGAATCGGAAGCGCGAGAACGTTCAAAAGCGCTAGAGTTAGAAGCAGCTATTAACAAACTCCGAACGACTCAAGCTCAGCTCGTTCAAAATGAAAAAATGGTGAGCTTGGGTCAGTTAGTTGCTGGTGTTGCTCACGAAATTAATAACCCCGTTAGCTTTATTCACGGAAATATCAATCCGGCTCGCAATTACACTTTAGATTTGCTGGAATTGATTAAACTTTACCAGGATTGCTGTCCTAATCCTCCAGCCAAAGTCTTGGAGAAAATTGATGAAATAGACTTGGATTATATTGCTGAGGATTTCCAGAAATTGTTTAATTCGATGCAAGTAGGAACCCAGCGAATTGTCGAGATTGTGAAATCGCTGCGTAATTTTTCCCGATTGGACGAGTCCGCTGGGAAGTCGGTTAACATTCACGAGGGAATTGATAGCACTTTGATGATTTTGCAAAATCGGTTAAAATCTCACAGCAGTCATGGAGAAATTCAGATAGTTAAAAATTACCAACTATTGCCAAAAATTGAATGTTTTCCGGGCGAGTTGAATCAGGTATTTATGAATATTTTAATTAATGCGATCGATGCTTTGGAAGAACGGGACAAGCAGCGTTCGATCGAGGAGTGCGATCGACATCCCAGCACGATCGCTATTCGCAGCTATCAGGCTGCTGAGGGGTTCGTAACGGTATCTATTGCGGATAACGGGCGGGGAATACCGGAGTCAGTGCGATCGAGGCTGTTTGACCCGTTTTTCACGACTAAACCTGTGGGCAAGGGCACGGGTTTGGGACTGTCCATTTCTCACTCGATTATAGTCGATCGCCACGGCGGCAGATTGAGCTGTATTTCGACACCGGGAGAGGGAGCGGAGTTTTTGATTGAAATTCCAGTGCAGCCGAATTTAACTGGTAGGACTTCAAATTTGGGGCAATAAATTAGCAATTGGTAATTGGAAACGGGGAAGCGGAAATGGGTAATATCTCACATCTTGCACCATTCTCAAGAACAGGCCGTCGGGCCTGTTCCTAAACAAGTAATTGAGAAGGGTGCAACATTTCAAAGATCGAATACCGTAACATCGGAATTATACCCTGCCAGCGAGCATTATCCTTGCTCCGGGTCACTCGATTTATAGCCTTTCGAGCGAAAGATGAGGTACAATAACAGCAGTGTGTAAACCAGTTAAAAATAGTTGACGATGTAACTTGAACGAACGCAAACTAAGAGTGCTTTTGCTAATTCTTGATAATTAGCAGTCTTGATATAACGGAGAATGTTTTTAAGTTTTTACCGGAGATTTTCCAGGAGTGAAAAATCTGGTGAATAAGGTGATAATTATATTAATTTTGCCCCTTTTTTTCGAGCGCTTTTTTCACTTCTTCTCCCAAGTGAATGGGACAATTATCCATGACTACACAAGCCCCTTTCCATCGTTTTGACACAAGTTTCCCGATCGTAAAAGCTTCAAATGTAATTGCATCATTTCTGCCTATTAAATTAACCGATGTCAAACTAAAATTGTTTTCCTCTCCCGCACCTCAACTCTATCTCGACCAGCTTGTTTTGCAACTTTGGGTGCAAGTGTGGGGTATGTCGTACCGTATCAAAAACAGCTTTTGCGATACTATCTTCGACACAAACAACAATGATAATTTGATTCGTTATATCGATAGTAATTCCAGGAAGACAAGCATAATTAATCGCACCGACCGCCAAATATTCTTCACGATCCGGGTAATGACGCGCCGCTTCTATGGAAATCTCCCGGACACTTTGTCAATCGCCGATATCTAAAGCTGCATCCATTTCTCGGATAAAATATTCGGCTGTTTTGTTGTTGATATTTGTTGTCATATTAGTTGATAGCTGGGGGCTATTTGGGGTAGCTAAATTTTTGGCTGAAAGTCTTGCAGTTTGTCATATCCCCAAAGACATATAGCTGTTCTCAGGTAGATGAGGTACAAGTTTAGATTTTAGATTTTAGATTGTAGATTTTAGATTGGGGGGATTGAGGAATTGTTAATTAATTAGTAAATACCTCATCTTTATGAGAATCGCTATAGCTGTTCTCAGGTAGATGAGGTATGGCTGACAACTTATATAACGGCTGAAGAAGAGGGCTCGCATCCCAACTACGTACCTCATTTACTTTATAAGCGCTATATAGCCTTTCGAGGGTCACATGAGGTGCTCTGGCGGCCTGGAGTGGGCATAGGCCTGGAGTGGGCATCAATTGCGAACGGCGTGTAGCTCATTTTTTTGAGAACCGCTATATCAGACTTACGCATCGCGGTCCAGAAACCGGGTTTTTTAGGAAAATACTTGCTTGTAGCCCGCAGATTCGGTAAAAACCCGGTTATGAAGGTCGGAGTGCATTGAGGACTGACATATCGATCGCCCTCCAAACCCATCAAAAGCCCCCTATCGCAATATGTCATCAAATCCTGACATTTGCTTCAGTGCCGATCCCCCTAATCTCGCAAATGTCAAGATATCCTGACATATTGATCCCCAAAATCACGAAAATGCGTATAAGTACCCATAATTGAGGGAAAAGACCCCTTGACCCGATCGCAAGTTGTCTGCAAGATTAAGTCATGACAAGGCGATCCCAAAGAAATGCTTGGATTAAGCAGCTTTGGGAGTCAAAGAGCGCGTGTGCTGCCTGCACAGCGTTGCTAGCAGCACCGATCGCACTCACAAAATCGATCTTGTCAATCAAGAATCGACAGAAAAGTTTTATTTAGATCGGACGGTGCGCGCAGAAGCCAAGAAGTCACAACCCCCGATCGAATTGGGGAAAAGACAAGCTAAAAGCAAGCAAGGCTTCAAAGGTTGGAGAGATGTGGAAGCTCTAGCATATTTGCACTTACAAAGAGTTTCTAATTCAAAAAATCAACACCTTTGTGTTGAAACGAAAAATCTAACCCGCCATCCCAAATAAGTGGAGAACCAACTCATGGCAAAAGAACGCCCACCATTAGAAGAGATGACTTTGCGACAACTCCGCAGAGTTGCTAGCGAATGTGGAGTCTCTCGCTACAGCCGGATGCGGAAATCGCAACTTCTGGCATCAATTCAAGAAATTCAGCGCACCAAATTTTCCTACAGCCCATCTCGCAAACTAGAGGCACAAGAAGCAGTGGAAGCAGCAAAGTTTGAACTCGGTCAAGAAGATAGAACAGGCGGTTCTTTGTCGTCTGTAGATGAAGGTTTAGCAGATTTGCCCAACGGCTACGGCGAAAGCCGGGTGGTTTTAATGCCCCGCGACCCAGAATGGGCCTACACTTACTGGGACATCCCCAACGACCGCAAAGAAGAAATGCGCCGCCAAGGAGGACAGCAACTCGCCCTGCGGATCTACGACGTTACAGATGTTAACCTCGACACTCAAAGCCCGCACAGCATTCAAGAATATCCCTGCGACGAACTGGCGCGGGAATGGTACGTGCCAATCCCCGTGAGCGATCGAGACTACGCCATCGACATCGGCTACCGCTGTGCAGACGGCCGCTGGCTGGTATTAGCTCGATCGGCCGAAGTCCGCGTTCCTCCCGTCTACCCCAGCGACTGGATTGAAGACCAATTCATCACCCTCGACTGGGAAGAAGAATTGCAGGGCAAAACCTTCGCGGAACTGGTTCCTCCCGCCAAGAAAATGGCACAAGCAGGCAATGGCGCTGGTTTCAGCACCGGCAACGCCATCTACGAACAAATCTTCGGGATGGCAGAATCTGCCGAAGCCCTGCGCGTAGCCGGTTCTATCTTCGGTTCCATGCAGCACGTCGCCGGTTCCGTGCAACAAGTCGGCATCCACGAACAAGCTCTCAGTTCCTACGTGTTCCCCTCCGGCGTCGGAATGTGGGCTGTTCCTGCTATGTCCGCTCTCACCATGTCAGGTGTCGGTATGTCGGGCCTCACCATGTCGGGTGTCGGTATGTCGGGCCTCACCATGTCAGGTTTCGGTATGTCAGGTGTCGGTATGTCGGGAGTTGGCTTCGCCGCCCCGATGCGCCCCCGCCAGTTCTGGTTAGTGGCTGATGCCGAACTGATCGTCTACGGCGCCACCGAGCCTGACGCCACTGTATACGTAGGCGGACAGCCGATTAAACTCAATGCTGACGGCACTTTCCGCTTCCAGATGTCCTTCCAAGACGGCTTAATCGACTATCCGATTTTTGCAGTAGCAGCCGACGGCGAACAAAACCGCGCTATCCACATGAAATTCGAGCGCGAAACCCCAGAACGGCGTACCAATACCAAGCAGGATGCTGTTGTGGAATGGTTGGGCTAATTGCTGGCGGTAGATGGCTCAACGGGCGATCGTGCAGGTTTGTGCCAATTTTTTAACCATCACAAGGCATAGCCTCAGCCGATCGTGATTTGTTAAGGTTAATCCCAGACAACAACCCATAACACCCCCTATACACCGTTCTCCTGTTTTGAGGAGCGGTGTTTTTTGTGTTTAGAAGGAAGAAGGAAGAAGGAAGAAGGAAGAAGGAAGAATTATTTATAAAGAATACCCTGAAAACCCTGTGGCTTTAGCCCAGGGATGAAAGGGCGTTGCAGGATTTATCCTGCCTACTATCAAGATTGCCAGATGCGGTAAAATAAATCAAAGGAGGTGAAATCAAATGTATGCAGTACAAAAAGATATTTGGCATTTAAAGGGACTCCACAAAACCATTGTTGAGCAACTACTGAGATGGTCGAACAATCTGTTTAATGTTGGCACTTACGAAAGTCGCCAACGATACTTTAAGGATAAAAGTGCTGTCAAATATCTTGACTTGTACAAAATCACTAAAACCAACGAGAATTACGGTTTACTTTATTCTCAGGTAGCTCAACAATCCCTTAAATCTGTTGCCGAATCTTTTAGCTCTTTTCGAGCCTTGGAAAGGTTAGCCAAAAAAGGAGAGATTAATCAAAAACCGAGGCTGCCTAAATATAGAGCAAAAGGCGCTATGTACCAAGTCTCCTATCCAGGGCAAGCCTTAAAAATAGTTGGCAATCGAGTGAGGCTACCTCTGGGAACCAAAGGGAAAGGACACTTTGGGACAGATGCTCTCTGGGTTCCATTGCCAGAAAGGTTAAAAGATTGCCAGCTCAAAGAACTTAGGCTGATCCCTAGAAACGGTCAGGTCTGGATTGAGTATGTCCACGAAAGTCTAACTGAACAGGCTCCAAGTTGCAGTCTCGAAGTAACAGGAGTTTTGGGCATCGATCGTGGCATCAATAATTGGTTAACCTGTGTCTCTAGCAATGCCAACCCTTTCATTATTGATGGCCATAAGTTGAAGTCTTGGAATCAATGGTTTAACAAACGAAAAGCTTTTCTTCAATCTGAACACGCCCGACATAAATTACCTCAAGGCTTTTCGTCAAAAAGACTGCAACAGTTATCGGAAACTCGCGCTCGCAGAATGAGAGATGCGGTTAATAAAGCAGTCAGCACTATCGTAAATTATTGCAAAAATAACCAAATTAACGTCATAGTTTTTGGCTGGAATAAAGGACAAAAGCAAGAAGTTAATATGGGAGGTAATACCAATCAGAGTTTTGTTCAAATTCCTACCGCTAAAGTCAAGGAAAGATTGCAGCAAAAATGCGACTTAATGGGATGGCGATTTGTAGATCGAGATGAATCTTACACATCAAAATCGAGTTTTTTAGACCGAGATTTTCTGAAGCGTGAAAGTCGGTGAAAAACCCGACAATTGGCAGCCATCGGGCAAAAGAATCAAAAGAGGATTGTACCGTTCTAGCACTGGATTATTGATCAATGCAGATACTAACGGTGCAGGGAACATCATTCGGAAATCAAAAGTAGCCACAGACTTAATTATTAAGCGAGTGGGTAGTGGGCTGCTGACGAACCCTTTAAGAATTAAACTTTGGCGGGATTCATCCCCCAAAGTTTGTCCTTAAGAATCCCCGCGTCTTTAGACCGGGGAGTGTCAATTAAATGTTCTCAATAGACTTGAATTGCATAAATCTTTGATTGAAGGATCGACCGCAGATTACAGGCAGATAAACACAGATAAACGCAGATAATCTCAAGATAGTTGACGATTTTTGTAATAGGTCTAATATCTATCTGTAGATAGATGTTGATTTAACTCGCCATCTAATCAGTTAAATCAAAATTTGCACTTTCAACTCAAGCATTATTAAGTAAGCTAAAGTTTACTTAAACTTTTATTGCACAAACTGCCTAAATCCAGCGAAACAAAAGAAAGCGAGTTATGAGAGAAATAAGGCGATCGCAGCGCCATTTCTCAAAAGCAAATGCAAAAAATAAATTCCCCGCAGCAACAAAGCCAGAAGCGTCCCCGTCTTTTAGCCTTATTCGCTGTCACATTAACCGCCGTCTTGCTTTTATTTATTCTGCCGGCACTGACTCAACAGCCAGTCGTGCTCACCATGTTAATGCAAGGCCAAGACATTGTTAACTGGAGACCCTTTGTCAAAGAATTTGAACAGAAAAACCCCAACATTCGCATCAACCTCATAGAAGGGCCTTTTGACACCAACCTCATAGAAAATCTTTACACATCTGCCTTTCTTTTAGGCGACTCGCCCTACGACATCATCAACATGGATATTGTCTGGGTTCCCAAATTTGCAGCCGCAGGTTGGGTTAGGGATTTGACAGACAAAATTCCCCCCAAACAACTATCAAAATTTATCCAAGGTAACGTCGAAGGCGGACGGTATCGGGGCAAACTTTACCGAATTCCCCACGCTTCCGATGCCGGAATGCTTTATTACCGCAAAGACATTTTAGAACAAGCGAAAATTCCAGCGCCTAAAACCTTTGAAGAGATGGTAAATATCTCTCAAAACTTGCAGAAACAGGGAAAAGCAACTTGGGGTTATCTGTGGCAAGGCAAACAATACGAGGGAGTATCTGCGATGTTTGTCGAAGTGCTTTCCGGTTTCGGCGGCTTCTGGGCTAACCCTCAAACTTTTGAAGTTGGGTTAGATAAACCGGAGGCAATTAAAGCAGTGGAATTTCTCAAAAATACGATCGCCTCCGGCATTTCTCCTCCGGGTGTCACCACCTACGGCGAAGAAGAAACCCGGCTGTTATTTCAAAATGGCAAAACGCTATTTTTACGAAACTGGCCGTATGTTTGGAAGCTGGCAAATGCCGAAGGATCGAACGTTAGAGGCAAAATTGCGATCGAGCCAATGCTCAGCAGTACCGGTCAAACAGGCGGTTCCTGCTTGGGCGGCTGGGGCTGGGGAATTGCCAAAACCTCAAAACATCCAGAACAAGCGTGGAAAGCAATTCAGTACCTTACCAGCGAGGAAACCCAGCGCAAATTTATTTTACAAACCGGTTTAGTTCCCAGTTACAAATCCCTATTTACCAACAAAGAAATAGTCGCCAAATATCCCCACTACCCGCAACTGCTAAAAGTAGTGGAACGGCCAGCTTTGCGGCCGCCCATAGCACAATACGCTCAAGCTTCTGATATTTTGCAGCGCTATTTGAGTTCAGCTTTTACCGGGAGAATGAGTGCAGAACAAGCAATGAAAGCAGCAGCTAGCGAAACTCGCAATTTATTAGGCAGTTTGAAACAACCCCAAGCTTCTTGAACAGTTGACAGTTGACAGTTGACAGTTGACAGTCCTAAAGCCGTAGGGTGCGTCGCCATTCAAAATCCATCAATAAAAATCGATAATCGAGCAAGCGACGCACCTGTGCCATAGCTAGCATTACACAGACCCAACAATTATGTTGCAGGAACAGTTGACAGTTGACAGTTGACAGTTGACAGTTGACAGTCCTAAAGCCGTAGGGTGCGTCGCTGTGATATTGTCGCTGTTTGTGCAAGGCAGTTTCGATAGCGACACACCCTACGAATAATGTTGTAAGAGTTGTGAAAATTGGCATTACTACGACGAACCATAAATGAGAAATACATTAGGGATTAAAAATATGCAAGCCGACAAGATGCGACAGCGCGAACAAACAACCGGATGGATATTAGTAGCACCAGCTTTGATAATTCTGCTGCTAGTATTTGCTTACCCAATATTGCGCGCTTTTTGGCTGAGTTTATTCACCCAAAACCTGGGTACAGAATTAAAACTGGTTTTTTCCGGTTTTGCTAACTACAGTCGAATGTTAGGCGACGGGCGTTTCTGGCAAACTTTAGGCAACACCACAGTATTTACAGTCGCCTCAGTTGTGCTGGAATTAATTCTCGGCATGGGCATTGCCTTAGTCTTAAATCAATCCTTCAGAGGGCGCGGCATTGTTCGCACAATTTCCCTGCTGCCTTGGGCGCTGCCCACTGCATTGATGGGAGTAGCTTGGGCGTGGATTTTTAACGACCAATACGGCGTAATTAACGATGTTTTGAGGCGTTTGGGATTGATTCAAAATAGCATTAGCTGGCTGGGAGATCCGACTTTGGCAATGATGGCAGTGATTGCAGCGGATGTGTGGAAAACGACCCCCTTTGTCAGCTTGCTTTTGCTAGCGGGATTGCAATCAATTCCCGGTGATTTGTACGAAGCCCACGCGATTGACGGCGCGAGTAGCTGGCAGAGTTTCCGTCAAGTTACTGTGCCCCTGCTGATGCCGCAAATTGTGATTGCTGTGCTGTTTCGATTTGCCCAAGCTTTCGGCATTTTTGACTTGATTCAGGTGATGACTGGAGGGGGGCCGGCGGGGGCAACGGAGACGGTTTCTATATACATTTACAGCACGGTAATGAGGTATTTAGACTTTGGGTACGGGGCGGCTTTGGTGGTGTGTACTTTTTTGCTGTTAGTGGCAGCAGTTGCGATCGCCGCTTACCTGTTATCGAGATCCCGCGCCAGTCAATTTTAGATTTGAAATTTTGGATTTTCGATTTGAGGATTGTAGATTGTAGATTTTAGATTGCTGAACGGTTTGAATTTTTCCTTTCATTGGTATAAATTATGTCTATCGCCCGCGAACAACCCACCAAAAAAACCTTTGACATCCGGCAATTAATCTTGCCAATCTCGGCGATATTAATTGTCGCCTATTTCCTCGCACCTATTATCTGGCAGGTGCTAACTTCTTTCAAAGTCAATGCGGATATTTCGGCGATTCCCAACGTCTACATTCCCAAACGAATTACTTTCGAGCATTACCTGTCGCTGTTCCAGCGCCGCCCGTTTGCACTTTACATTTTAAATAGCGCTTTTGTTTCCATTACTTCAACATTGCTGTGTTTAGCAGTAGGCGCTCCCGCAGCATACGCTTTAGCGCGGTTGCGGCTGTGGAGCGAGAAAATCATCCTGGCAAGTGTGACGATTGTGACGCTATTTCCGGCGGTGCTGCTATTTTTAGGACTGCTGGAAATTGTCAAAGCTTTGGATTTAGGCAATAATTATTTAGCATTAATTATTCCTTACACTGCGATCAATCTGCCGCTGACAATTTTGGTGATGCGGAGTTTCTTTCAACAATTGCCAAAAGATTTGGAAGATGCCGCTAAAGTTGACGGATACAACACTTTTCAAATGCTCTGGCAAATCGTACTGCCGATGACATTTCCCGCGTTAGTCACAACTGGAATTTTGACGTTTATTTCAGCTTGGAACGAGTTTATATTTGCACTAACATTTATGACTCGCGAATCTCTGAAAACTATTCCCGTTGCCACGGCTCAACTCAGCGGGGTGTCAGTATTTGAGATTCCTTACGGCCCGATCGCCGCAGCCACCGTTTTAGGAACTTTGCCCTTAGTTTTCCTCGTTTTGGTGTTCCAGCGGCGCATCGTTCAAGGTTTAACAGCCGGGGCTGTAAAAGGATAAATCGATTTTAGATTTTAGATTTGAGATTTGAGAGTAGTCAGTAGTCAGTAGTCATTAGTCAGTAGTCCGTTGCAATTACCAATGCCCAATGCCCAATGCCCAATGCCCAATTCCCAATTACCCATTAAAATCATGGCAAAACTGCAACTCAAAAACCTCAATAAAACCTACAGCCCTAAAGTTGTTCCCGTAAAAGACATCAGTTTGGATGTCAGCGAAGGAGAATTTCTGACTTTGCTGGGGCCGTCGGGGTGCGGCAAATCTACGACACTGCGGTTAATTGCAGGGTTGGAACAGCCGACTAGGGGCGAGATTAGAATTGGCGATCGCAATGTTACTTATCTCAGACCGGGCGATCGCGATATTGCAATGGTTTTTCAAAGTTACGCGCTTTATCCGCACATGACAGTATACGAGAATATGGCATCGAGCCTCAAACTTCGCAGCAAAATCTCCTCCGGTGAAATCAACCGGTTAGTGACGGAAGTTGCAGCATCCCTCGGATTGACGGAATTAATCGATCGCAAACCAGGGAAACTATCAGGCGGACAGCGGCAGCGAGTCGCCCTCGGCCGCGCATTAGTGCGCCAACCGGAAGTATTTTTGCTCGACGAACCTTTGAGCAATCTCGACGCATTATTGCGGGAAAAAGTTAGGGCCGAACTCAAACAATTGTTTTCCGCCCAAAAAGCTCCTGTAGTGTACGTAACTCACGACCAAACCGAAGCAATGACGCTTTCTACAAAAGTCGCAGTTCTCAACAGCGGCAGCGTGCAGCAGCTAGATCCGCCACACTTAATTTATACCCGTCCTGCAAATCGGTTTGTAGCGAGTTTTGTGGGCAGCCCGCAAATGAATTTGCTAGTGCTTAAATGCCAGGGCAATTTTGCAATGTTAGGTGATTTTGCAGTTCCACTCCCAAATATGCCGACTCTGCCGCCAGAAATTGTGTTGGGAATTCGCCCGGAACACGTCGGCTTTGCAGATGCAGAGGCCGGCAAGATAGCGACCCCAGAGGCAATTAAAGGTGACGTTTATTTAGTGGAAAACTTGGGAATGCAAAATTTAGTTAGCGTCCGAGTTAAAGGTTTGGAGTCAGTAACGGTACGGGCTTTACTCCCAAATGACCGCCACTGGAATTCCGAAATTGTAGAGCTGGTTTTTCCCCCTCAGTTGCTGCACTGGTTTGATGTGAAAACTGGCGATCGCTTGCAATAATAATTTGCCCTGAATAGCATGATTGATTAAAAATTGTCTAACCATGTGTATAAAAATATGTTTTTTGCTTCTAATGAAGTTATCACTTTAGTTAGAGGTTGAACTATTTGGCTGCTGTTAACGTGATATTCATGTGTGAACAAGCTAATTGGCTGACACATAGGTGGCGTGTTTACCAGATTTTATCGCTAACCTATAACTCTATTTAGGTGGTTAATAGCAAGGTAAAGCTAAGTTGGCTTTCTCTGGCGTTAGCTGCTGAGTTTGGAGTGAGCCAATGAGATTTAAAAATGTTGAAATTTATCGCCAATCAACTTAGGGAGTATTACCGAGATGAATTTGATTTCCACTGCGATCGCTCGCATCAGTTCCCTGCTTAAGGGCTTTCAAGTGAAGAGTTTTTTGAGTGTCGTCCTAGTCGGTTTTATGCTGCTGACGGCAAATGTTGATTCGGGACACAGTAACAAGGGTTTCGGCACTTCAGGAGGCTCAAAAGCCGATCTCAACAATCCTGAAAGACCCCAAACAACCCGGGAATGGAGGCAAGAAGCTCGCGAAACCTCAGACTCTCCGGGCGAACGAGCTCAGAAGATTGGGCAAGAGGCAGGAGCAGCCGTGAAAGAATTCGGGCAGATGTATCAAGACACTGCTAAGAGAAGTGTCCGCGAATTAAAGGATAATTAGGGCTGACGCAAGCAAGTAGGCGAGAATAAATCAACTAGGACTGACATTCAAAAACCCGGTTTCTATCGTGAAACTGGGTTTTTGAGTGGGAAGCGTTTTATGTTAAATTATATCAAATTTGGGTGACAAACCCCGTTTATAAGACTCGGCGGTTGAAACCGCTCAAGACTCAAACGAAGTCCTATGAATAAACATCTTAACAGTCTTTGCCTGACAGGTATGCTATTCGTTCTGCCTGTTTGTCCGGCGACAATTGCCCGCGCTTAACTTCCCGAAACTTCGGAGACTAATGCCAAGCAAACAAATCTCCTCAAAGATGAACTGTATTTTGGCTTAACTAAACCGGGAGGCGAGAGAGTTTCTGAATCAGAATGGCAGGAGTTTGTCAAGGCAGTTATTACCCCTCGCTTTCGGGAAGGGCTAACCGTATTAGACGGATCGGGGCAGTTTCTCAACAGCGGAAATTCTAATTAGAGAAAACTCTAAAATAGTTATTTTAATTTATGAAAGTAGTCCTGAAACAAATCAAGCTATTGCTGAAATTATCGAACCTTACAAGCGCACTTTCCTGTAATAGTCTGTGCTGCGGGCAACCAGCGAAGTTAAGGTTTCTTTCTGATGCGGTCATCGAATCCGCGTAATTATGATATTATTCGTGGTAATCAAGGTCATATCCTCAAAGATAAGTAGGGTGCGGGTGCAAGAAAAATCATAATTTGTGGGTATCGATCGCAAACTGCCAAAAATCACTAGAAAAACCTGCGCGGGAGAAAACAAAAACATGATGAACGACGGCAACCAAAAAGCTGAAGCGTCTGAAACCGATGATACACGAAATTTGTCCGGCATGGCGAAAGCTTTTCTTGTGAGCGTGGCTTGGTCTTACGCAGAGGCATTGGAGCGCATGAAACGATCGGACAATCCACAGGAACCCGCGCCGGATTCTCCGACAGAACAAGTCGAACCCGATACTGAAAAAAATTAATGAAAGACTGTTAATGCGATCGAGTTGCCAAACTGTCTGGGGGTGCGATCGAACGCAACAGTCAATTAGCTGTTTTGAGTTAAGAACAATCTACTCAGAACAGCGAACTCTGCATCTTAAGCCGAATTTGTATTGGATTTTACAATAAAAAAACTGAAAGCCGCGTGACCGAAAATTTCAAAGGTGGTGCCTGCCACGCGATCGATCCGTGGCATCAATCGAAAGCATCTAAAATCTAAAATCCTCACGCCCCGAATTTATCTCGCGCAAGTCAATCCAAAATCTAAAATCCAAAATCCAAAATCTAAAATCTAAAATCTAAAATCTAAAATCGAATGACCCTTCAACAAGCTCAGGAAAAGCTTGAGTCCGGGGATGACAACTGCGTTGCAGGTTGGAACCGCAACCTATATCTATCCATAAAAGGGATTTAAACTAAACAATGTACGGTTTTACCGCTACAGTGTACAAAACAAATAACCAATTTTTAGATCGGTCTCATGTTTAATTCAAAAATGATTGGCAAAGCGATCGCAGGTAGCCTTTGCTTGGGCATCCTCGCCAGCTTCACCGCTTCACACAGCCCCGCATCCGCAGCAGCACCAATAATTGCCCAAGAAACAGCAGCCCCGGCCGCTAGCAGCATCGACACCCAACTCCTAGGCCAATGGCAAGGCACAGTCCCCTCCGGTCAGTCTTTCACCTTCGTCTTTGCCCCAGAAGGCAAATTGTTTCTCATGGCTAAAGGTCCCGACGGAGCCGCCCGCGCCAAAGAAATGAGGTACAAAGTTAATCTCGGTGAAAAACCGATGCACCTTGATGTCGGCCTCAGCAGCACAGAAACAGTTGAGACGGTTTTTGAGTTGACTCCCGAAGGTCAAATGCGGCTTCAGTTGCAAGGCACCAATCCCGGACAGGCCAGACCTAATGCCTTAAACGAACAGGCAACCGTGTTTAAAAAGGTCTCCGAGGCCACTGCACTGCCTGCTGACACTCAAGTCATCGGTTTTTAAGGAAAATTGCAGGCAGAAGGTACTCCAGTAGTTCTGAGTTTTGAGTTTTAAGTTATCAACAATTTAAAATTCAAAACTCATCGACAGCGAAACGTTGCGAGGAATCTTAGCTTTCGCCATCTGTTATGCAAAGCAACCTGAAAATTTTCCCACTGCCTTCTGGCTTCAACAAGCCCTGCTACAATCCACTTAATCTTCATTTAACTGCCATAGACCTCCATGAGTGAAACCGTCCTAGAAGTTCGCAACCTGCGGGTTCAATTTCAATCTGCGGACGCAGGCGATGCGTCTGCAACCGTCAAAGCGGTTGACGGCATTTCCTTTGAGGTCAAGCGAGGGCAAACTCTGGGCATCGTGGGAGAGTCGGGATCGGGAAAATCGGTAACATCCCTCGCTGTTATGGGTTTGCTGTCGAGTTCGTCAACGAAAATCGATGGCGAAATTTGGTTTTCTCCGACAAAAGACGGCGCTAGCAATGGGCCCGTTAATCTGCTGGAAATTCCGGACAGGGAAAAACAAACATACCGCGGCAGCCAGATTGCGACGATTTTTCAAGAGCCGATGAGTTCGCTAAATCCCGTTTATACGATCGGATTTCAACTCACAGAAGCTATTTGTTTGCACCAACAGGTATCGCAGACAGAAGCGCGGCGCCAAGCTGCTTCTCTGCTGCAAGAGGTGAAGCTGCTACCGGGCGACGATGAGATCAGGCAGCGGTGTTTGGCTTTGCGGCAAGAACATACCCGGGCTGCTGCGGGGAATGAAGCAGTTATGGAGGACGATCGCGATTTGATGCAGCTCGTCAACGACCAAAAACAAGCTATGCTCGATCGCTACCCCCACGAACTCTCAGGCGGTCAAATCCAGCGCGTGATGATTGCAATGGCCATTTCTTGCAATCCAACTTTATTAATTGCTGACGAACCGACCACGGCTTTGGACGTAACCGTGCAGGCAACAATCTTAGCTTTGCTGCGCGAATTGCGGGATTCTAGAGGCATGGCAATGATTTTTATTACCCACGATTTGGGCGTCATTGCGGAAATTGGCGATACGGTGGCGGTGATGTACCGAGGCAAGATTGTTGAGTGCGGTGCGATCGAACAAATTTTCAGCAATCCCCAACATCCTTATACAAAAGGCTTATTAGCTTGTCGCCCAACTCTCGATCGGCAACTGCGGCGCTTGCCGACAGTTTCCGATTTTATGGATGTCACCACAAATGCTAGCGGCGAAGTAGTAATTGTCGAGAAAAATGCCGATTTAGACGGCGACACCAGCGGGGGAAATCCCGCTTTTGCAACAGGAAAACCGCCTCGGCTGCCGAATATTTCCGAGCCTTTGCTAGCTGTTAATAACTTGCGAGTCGGTTTTCCGGTGCAGGGAATGTTTGGCGAAACTAAACGCTTGTTTATGGCGGTAAACGATATTTCTTTTGAGGTTTACCCCGGCGAGACTTTGGGTTTGGTGGGCGAGTCTGGCTGCGGCAAATCAACTTTGGCGAGGGCTTTGCTGCAATTAATTCCGGTAGCCAGCGGTAAAGTGTTTTTTGAAGGTCAAGAAATTACGCCTCCTGCGAAAAGTAGTGCGGCATCGCAGTGGATGGCTAACTATCGGCTGCAAAAAGAGTACGATCGTAAATTGCGGTGGCTGCGGCGCGATCTGCAAATTATTTTTCAAGATCCTTTTAGTTCTCTCGATCCGCGCCTGAGTGTTGGGGATGCGGTGATGGAACCGATGGTGATTCACCGCTTTGGTAAGAACCAGAAAGAACAGCGCGATCGCGCGGCTTATTTGTTGGAGAGAGTGGGTTTAAATCCCGATTTTATGCGGCGCTACCCTCACGAGTTTTCGGGCGGACAGCGGCAGCGAATTTGTATTGCTAGAGCTTTGGCTTTGAATCCTAAGTTTATTATTTGCGATGAGTCGGTTTCCGCATTAGATGTGTCGGTGCAGGCGCAAGTTTTAAATTTGCTGAAGGAGTTGCAAACAGAGTTTGGACTGACTTATATTTTTATTTCTCACGATTTGAGCGTGGTCAAGTTTATGAGCGATCGCGCGATCGTCATGAACAAAGGTAAAATCGAGGAAATTGGCACTGCCGAGCGCATTTACCGCCAACCGCAGCAAGCTTACACGCGACAACTTATAGCTTCTATTCCTGCGGGGAACTTAGAGCGAATTCGGCAACAGCAACTAGGTCGCCAAGCTGCTTGGCCCCCATCGCCTGCAGATGAATCGAAACACTTTTGATATCTACTGTGTTTTCAACTGGTATCAATTACCAATTGCCCGTTACCAATTACCAATTACTAATTAGCCATTACGCGCGAATATCTCGTGCAACGAAAAACTGCTACAAATATTTTTTTCATTCGATCTTCACAAATCAGCAGTTGATATTTATTTGAAATTCATAATTTATTTACGGTCAATTTCATCCTGCTTGAACTTGACTAATATTCCTGCTTGTTGAACCAACACCCAGGGTGGTTCGCGCAGTATTTTCATACATCAAACCCGGTCATTCCTGGACGCAAAAAGTGCTATAATACGCTGCTATAATGCGGCAAGCAGCTTCATCTGCAGCCTCCATAATTAGGTTCTGCGTCCAATTAGCTAGATTAGGCCAAAAGTCTCATGACTAACAGCAATATGTAGCGTATTATTATAGATAAGCTCTCTCTCTGAGTCGGAAAAAGTAAAAAATGTACACCTCAGCTAAAAAGAGATTGCTCGCTAATTCCGTAAATACACTTAATTATTCTCTAGCCAGCTTGCGTAAATCTACGCAAATTTGAAAATGCTAGATTTCGCAAGCTAGCAAATTTTTACAATATTTAAACATTTTTATATTAATTTTGAGCCACCACAAGTAAAACGGAATCAACAGAAAAAAAATGAAGTATTCTGTTCGTATCGAAGCATCCAAAAGCACTAAATTATTGAACTTACTGCAACTGTTGTTGAGAAAATTCGCGGCAGCAGTCACCAGAATAGAAAAGGCAGAAGGCAGCAAGCAGTATGACAAAAAAATCAGCCTAGCGACGATCGCCCCTGGCAGTGTATTCTCAATTTTGATAATTGTACTGCTGGTGTTAAACGGATGGCTCGTAGCTGGCAGCGGCGATCGTTTCTACCATCGCCAACTCGCCCTGGGATTTTTGGCAATAGCAAACATTGTATTTTTGGCGGTATCGGCGCGCTCAAAAGCTTCTGCTGTCGCACCCCAAAACCACAGCCCATCCAGCAAACCCGATGAGGGCGATCGCTTTTTTAGCCTCTCGCTAGATTTGCTGTGCGTCCTTAGTTTTGACGGTTATGTAAAACGCATCAACCCAGCAGCAGAAAAAATACTCGGCTATTCCCCAGCAGAAATGATTGGCCAAGTCTTCATTGAATTCGTGCATCCAGACGATCGCGAAGCTACTTTAAAAGAAGCTGAAAGTATTGTTGCGGGGAATAATACCGTTGGGTTTGAAAACCGCTGGCGCTGTCGAAACGGTTCTTACAAGTGGATAGCCTGGACTGGTACCCGTTTCTGCGAGGAAGAATTGCTCTACGGTGTCGGTCGCGACATTACCGATCGCAAACAAGCAGAAGCAGCCCTGCAAGAGAGTCAGCGTTTTGTTGAGCGAATTGCCAATACCAGTCCGAATCTTCTCTTTGTTTACGATGAAAGCGAGCAGCGAAATGTCTACAGCAACCGCGAAATCAGTGACACCCTCGGCTATACGAGGGCAGAAGTTGAAAACATGGGCAGCAATCTACTGCCCACCATCATTCACCCTGACGACTTAGCTAAATTTCCCGGATATTTTCAGCAATTAGAAAATGCTCCCGACGGAGAAGTTATTGAGTACGAATATCGGGTACGCGACAAACAGAATTGTTGGCATTGGTTAGTCAGCCGAAATATTGTATTTAGCAGAACAGAGGACGGAAAAATTAAGCAGCGTCTCGGTGCTGCTACGGACATTACAGAGCGCAAAATAGCAGAACAAGCTTTAGCAGAACAATTAAAACTTTCTGTATTCACAGCAGATGTGGGAATTGCTCTAACTCAAAACCAGGCTTTGGTTGCAACTTTGCAATATTGCACCGATGCAGTTGTGCGCCATTTGGATGTTGCCTTTGCTCGGATTTGGACGCTGAATGAAGAGGGAAATGTATTGCAACTGCAAGCAAGCGCGGGGATATATACTCACATTGACGGCGCTCACAGCCGCATTGCTGTCGGCGAGTTCAAGATTGGTTTAATCGCCCTGGAGCGACAACCTCACATCACTAATTCTGTGCAAGAAGATCCCCGAATCAAGGACAAAGAATGGGCGGCGCGTGAAGGAATGGTGGCTTTTGCTGGATATCCGCTAATTGTTGACAATCAGTTGCTGGGAGTAATAGCGATGTTTGCTCGTCAGGAGTTGAATGAATCAACGCTGATTGCTTTTGCGTCAAGTGCCGATGCGATCGCCCTGGGAATTAAGCGCAAACAAACAGAAGAAGCTCTCGCCACACAAAAGCAAACTTTGAGGGCAATTATTGATAACGCTCCCATTTGGGTGTGGCTGACTGATACTAAAGGCAAGATGCTGTTGGTTAACAAAACTTTTTGCGAATCTGTGAACGTTCCTGAAGAAATATTTTTGGCAGCATCTCACTCTTCAGAAATTTTGGGAGGGGAAGCATTTGCTAACTGCATGGCGTCTGACGTGCAAATTTGTAGTAAAGATACTCCTTTTTATGCTGATGAAATTATCCAGTTTGCTGACGGTGAAAATCACCACTTAGAGGTAATCAAAGCTAAGGTAAAAGATGCAAACGGCAGCGCGATCGGCTTAATCGGTTTGGGTTTGGACGTTACGCAACAAAAAGAAGCTCAACGAAAATTGCAAGCTTCCGAAGCGCGATTCCGCAAGTTAGCGGAGCAGGAAGCGCTGCTGAACCAGCTAGCTAGCAATATCCGCGAATCTCTGGATTTAGGTACTATTTTAGCAACAACTGTGCAGCAAATTCGCGACTTGCTGCAACTCGATCGCTGTATGTTTCTCTGGTATTTGCCCGACGCTTCGCCACCTGCTTGGAATGTCGTCCACGAAGCTAAAAATGATGATTTGTTCTCGCTTTTGGGTTATTTCCCTGCTGACATAACGGGTACGCTGTCGCAAAAAATCGCTAATTTGGAAGTTTATCAAATAGATGATGTTGCAACTGTCACCGATCCCGTAGAACGCAAATTCTTTTTGGAGGTTGGTTACAAGTCTGTCTTGGATTTCCCGATTAAAAGTACGGGGGGTTTAAGTGGTGTTATTGTCTGCGTTTCTTGCAGCAAGGTGCGTAAGTGGACAAAAGAGGAAGTGGAGTTAATGGAGGCAATTGGCGCTCAATTGGGCATCGCCATCAGTCAAGCGGAACTTTACACTAAAAGCGTCGATTCAGCTCGGATAGCACAAGAACAAGCTGCCAAACTCGAAGTAACTCTGTGCGAACTTAAGCTTGCTCAAACTCAGCTCGTGCAGGCAGAAAAAATGTCGAGTCTCGGTCAGATGGTAGCAGGAATCGCCCACGAAATCAATAACCCGGTCAGCTTTATTTTCGGCAATCTTACCTACACAGAAGAATACACCAGAAACCTGATGAAACTGGTGCAAATGTATCGAGATGAATACCCGCATCCTTCTGTCGAACTTCAGGAGGCAATAGAGGTGTTAGAAATGGATTTCTTGCTAGACGACTTGCCGAAAATGGTGTCTTCTATGCAGGTGGGAGCCACTCGCATCCGCGATATCGTGAGGAGTTTGCGGAATTTTTCTCGCCTCGATGAATCTGACATGAAAAAGGTTAACATTCACGAAGGCCTCGACAGCACGTTGATGATTTTAGAACACCGTCTGAAACTTGAGCCCGTTAGCGTAGCTGGTACGGAGTACCGTCGCCCAGCAATTCAAATCGTTAAAGAATACGGACAATTGCCACTGGTGGAGTGCTACGCCGGACTGTTGAATCAGGTGTTTATGAATATTATCGCCAACGCTATTGACGTGTTACAAGAACCGCTCGAAAATCCGGGAATTATTCGCATTCGTACAGAGGTAGAAGGTACTCTCGCTGTGATTAGAATTGCTGATAACGGTGCAGGCATGACCGAGCGAGTCAAGCAGCGGATCTTTGACCCGTTCTATACTACAAAACGGATCGGTTCGGGGACGGGTATGGGTTTAGCGATTTCCCATTCAATTATTGTCGAAAAACATAAAGGTGAAATCAAGTGTTTCTCGGTGGTGGGGAAAGGCACTGAATTTATAATCGAGATTCCGATTAAAAGGACAGTAAATTAAATTTGTTGGTATGCAAAATACTAAGCTGGGTCAGTTGGAAAAACCCTATTTTTTTGGATTAATTTTGTATTAACCTTAAGACAGACGCACCTACAGGCTACAAAAAAATAAAAGCTACTTTACTAGAAAATTGTCTGGTTGAAAATATGCACGAGACAACTAAAATTGATATGATATTAAAAATCTAAAATCTAAAATCTAAAATCTAAAATGGCATTACCTCCAGGCAGTTTCGGTTTACCCCTAATTGGCGATACCCTCAAATTTTTGCAAGATTCCCAATTTGCCAAAAAACGCCACCAGCAGTACGGGCCCCTTTTCAAAACCAGCATTTTCGGAAACCCTACCGTGTTTATGTGTGGCCAAGAGGCTAATTTGTTTGTTTTAAGCAATGACAACCAATATTTTGTTGTGGCTTGGCCTCCCAGCACGAGAGCGCTTTTAGGGCCGCTTTCCTTGGCGCTGCAAACGGGTGCCAACCACCAAAATCGGCGCAAGTTGCTGTACCAAGCGTTTCAACCGCGAGCTTTGACCGGCTACATCGGCGCGATGGAAAATATCACTCAGCGCTATTTGGAAAAATGGGCCAAAATGGAAACCGTGACTTGGTATCCCGAACTGAGAAAATATACTTTTGATGTGGCGGGTAAGTTGTTAGTAGGGCTTGAGAATGGTTCGGAAACGGCGCTAGGTCATAATTTTGAAACATTTGCTGAGGGTTTGTTTTCTATCCCTTGGGATTTGCCTTTTACTCCGTTTGGCAAAGCTAAAAATGGCAGGAAGTTACTGTTAGCAGAACTGGAAAAGATTATTCGCGATCGCCAACAAGGAACCCCTAGTGGAAATGATGCTTTGAGTTTGCTGATTTGGGCTCGCGATGACGAGGGAAATAGTTTGAGTTTGGAGGATTTGAAAGATCAAGTGCTGTTGCTGCTGTTTGCGGGACACGAAACTTTAACTTCGGCGATCGTCTCTTTTTGCCTTCTCCTAGCTCAAAATCCCGATGTGATGGCAAAAGTGCGGGCCGAACAGCAGCAGTTCCCCGCAACTGACCCCCTAACATTGGAACAACTCAAACAAATGACCTATTTAGAACAGGTGCTGCGAGAAGTGCTGCGTTTAATTCCACCGGTGAGAGGTATTTTTCGGACAGTAATTAATCCTTGTGAGTTCGGCGGCTATGAAATTCCTAAAGGTTGGAACGTGGTTTCTGGGATCGATCAAACCCATCAGGACAGTCAACTTTATCCTGAACCCGATCGCTTCGACCCCGATCGATTTAGCTCGGACCGATCGGCTAAACCGTTCAGTTACGTGCCATTTGGTGGGGGTTTGCGAGAATGTTTGGGCAAAGAATTTGCCCGATTAGAAATGAAGTTGTTTGCGGCAAAGATTGTTCGGGACTTTGAATGGGAGCTTTTACCAGATCAAGATTTGAATTTAATCGCAGTACCGATTCCTCATCCCCGCGACGGTTTGCGAGTGAAATTTCGTCGAACAACTATGAAATAAATAGAAGCTTCAGTTCTACACCCTCCTTATTTTCCTCTTCTTCTTGAGAACAGGCTTTCCGGCCTGTTCCACAAAGAGTGAATTTTCTCGCTTCACAGGCCGGAAAGCCTGTTCTTGATAATGGTGCAAGAGCTCAGTCTCAACCAACATCCAATTGCATCGGCCCCAAATACTTAGTTAAATAAGGAGAAAAAACCTCATAAATCAGAGTCAATGGCTTCCCGTGATGCCAAAACAAATAGTGTCGCCCCCAAAAAGGCCCCGACTGTTCAAAAGCTGACTCCAAGGCCACCGAATTACCCAAATAAATGCCTTGCACGTCCCGATACAATTCCGTCCGCAGCCGCGCTAAACTGGCCCAAATTGGCAAAGATTTATTTTGTAAATATTCATCTACGTGACTCGCTTCCCACCAAGAAGTCGCATAGGCCAAGCGCTGTCCAGAAGCAGTCCGCAGCCACACTTGTCGGCGCAGCCGCGGCCCCGGAACGGCGACAATTTGCTGGGGCGCGCCATCTGCGTCTTCACCCACTAAAGACATATCGATGACATCTACTTCTGTGGGTTCCCCTGTCAGCAGTTGCAGGTGACGGGTGGGGGAACCGTCGCCCAGGAGCAGTATTTGCCACGCCGGTGCGAGCTTGGTGTGGGGTAAACCCTTCTGTACTGCGTCTTCTGCTCCTTGCCACAGGGGGTTGAGAGCGTGCCAGGTGCGGCTGTTTTTGGGTGTAAATGTTGCAGTCAAGGGTCTTTACAAAACTTAATTTTTCGCTCATTATAACGTTTCTTCAATCTAAAATCAAAAATCGATCGACCCATGACGATCGCCCGTAGGATGTCCAGTGAAATAGTTATAATACTTTTGTTCGGAATTTGTATTCTTCCTTCTTCCTTCTTCCTTCTATCCTTTACATCCGTTACATCCCGTACATTGCTCGTTGCCGAACTTCCTTCTTCCTTCTATCCTTTACATCCGTTACATCCGTTACATCCGTTAAAAAATCCGTTGCCGAACTTCCACTATATGTTACGAATAACCGAAATAAAACTCCCCCTAGATCATCCTGAAGATGCGATCGCCAGCGCTATTCTCAAAAAGCTGCAAATTCCCCCGGAAGAATTGCTCGGCTATTCCATCTTCAAGCGCAGCTACGATGCTCGTAAAAAAGCAGAAATCCTCCTTGTCTATATTGTGGATGTAGAGACGGCACAGGAAAAGCAACTTCTCCAACGCTTCAAAAAAGATCCTCATGTCATGGTGACACCAGACACGAGTTATCGCTATGTAGCCAAAGCCCCCAGCAATTTGACGGTTCGCCCCATTGTGATTGGTACAGGGCCGTGCGGGATGTTTGCGGGTCTGATGCTGGCACAAATGGGGTTTCGCCCTATCCTTTTAGAACGCGGAAAAGCAGTGCGCGATCGCACGGTTGACACCTTTGGATTTTGGAAGAAAAAAGCAGAATTCAACCCAGAATCTAATGCCCAGTTTGGCGAAGGTGGTGCGGGTACTTTTTCCGATGGCAAACTCTACAGCCAAGTTAAAGACCCTCAGCATTATGGGCGGAAGGTGCTGACGGAACTTGTGAATGCAGGAGCTTCCCCCGAAATTTTATATATTAATAAACCGCATATTGGCACGTTCAAACTGGTGGGAATTGTCCAAAGTCTTCGCGCCCAAATTGAATCATTAGGCGGAGAAATTCGGTTTCAAACTCGTGTCGAAGATATCCACATCGAAAAGGGAAAAGTGCAGGGACTTACCCTCGCCAGCGGAGAATATATTGCTAGTAATTATATTGTTCTGGCGGTGGGACACAGCGCCCGCGATACTTTTGAAATGTTGTTTTCGCGCGGGGTTTACATCGAGCCTAAACCTTTTTCCATTGGTTTTCGGGTGGAACATCCCCAAACTATTATCGATCGCTGTCGTTTTGGCGATCGGGCCGGCCATAAGCTTTTGGGTGCCGCCGATTACAAACTGGTTCACCATTGCCAAAACGGTCGTTCTGTATATAGTTTCTGTATGTGTCCCGGTGGTTTGGTAGTGGCGGCTGCGTCAGAACCGGGGCGAGTTGTCACTAATGGGATGAGTCAATATTCTCGCAATGAACGCAATGCTAACAGCGGGATTGTGGTGGGTATCACGCCGGAAGATTATCCCGGTCATCCCTTAGCGGGAATTGAGTTTCAGCGTCGCCTAGAAGAACGGGCATTTGAGTTAGGTGGTGGCACTTACAACGCCCCAGGGCAGCTTGTGGGTGATTTTTTGGCGAATCGCCCTTCCACGGCGCTAGGCAGTGTGCAGCCGTCTTATACGCCCGGAGTTGTGATGACTGATTTGAGCGAAAGTTTGCCAGATTATGCGATCGCAGCTATCCGCGAAGCACTTCCGGCTTTTGACAAACAAATTAAAGGATTTGCGATGGATGATGCGGTTTTGACTGGGGTGGAAACGCGCACATCTTCACCAATTCGGATTAAACGCAAGGAAGATTATCAGAGTTTGAATACAGAAGGTCTTTATCCTGCTGGGGAAGGTGCGGGATATGCGGGTGGAATCCTGTCGGCGGGGATTGATGGGATTAAGGTGGCGGAGGCGGTTGCTTTGAGTATTTTGCAATCTTCAAACCATAAAATTTGAGGCGGGATTTGAGGATTTTTAGATGACTTGAAGATTGCCGTCAACCGTCAACTGTCAACCGTCAAGTCTGTTCAAACAGCAGCTAAACGCGATCGAATTTCCGTATCGGTATACTCCGGCGTCCAGCCTTCTGTGGTGGTAAAATAGCGCACCGCTTTAATTTTCCGGGCTGCTGTCAAATAAAACCAGTGTTCTGTATTCGCCGGCACGTTGATAAATTCTTCCGGCTGCACTGTGAGTTCGACTTGGCTGCCGTCGGGCCGCACGAAGCCGAAAATGCCCTCGCCTGCTACGATATAGCGGACTTCATCATCGGCGTGGATGTGGCACTTGTTGAATTTGGACAGCAAGGTGTCGAGGTTGGGAATGTCTGGGTGCAGTACAATTAAGTCGCGATCCTGATAGCCTGCACTTTCCGACAATTGTTGAAAGTAGCCGTCGAGGGCTTGCAGCACTTGCTCTTTTTGATTGTCGTCAAGAGCATCTTTAGCCAACAAATTTTGAATTTCAGCGCTGTCACCCACGGGCCAGCGGTTGAGTTGAATGTTTAAGGAAGCGAGTTCTCGCGCAATGTCGCTTTGTTGAGTGTAGGTTGTACCGTTTTCGAGTCGCAGGATAGCCATTTTTGCAAGTTCCAATTTTTGGGTGAGGCGATACACTGGCACTGTGAAAGATGTTTGTCGATCGCGCCTGTACCAGAATCACAATTTTAACGCTAATTTGAACAGGCTTTCCGGCCTGTTCCACAATAGTTCCAGATTTGAACAGGCTTTCCGGCCTGTTCCACAATAGTTCAATGATTTGTCGCGATAAGATTAATAAGTCAGTCGCCAGCTAGCAATCGCAGCGATCGGCATTACTGATATCTTAAATGTAACTTTTGCAACAAGTATGCCTACTTATACTGGAATTTCTAGCGAAGCATTTCAGCATCCCCTCGATCGCCAAGCTGAGGAAGCGTTACGCAGCGTACCTGGATTTGATTTAATTGCCAGCAAATTTGTAGAATTTGTCTACGAACGACCGCAATTCGTTTACCTAATGGGAAATAGCATTCAAGTCGGGCCCCGCCAATATGCCAGCATTTATCATATATTTCGGGAGTGCGTGCAGGCTTTAGATGTTTTTCCTGAACCTGGTTTGTTTGTTTCTCAAAATCCCTCAGTTAACAGCTATGCCCTCGGAAAAAACCAGCCTTATGTAGTATTAAACACTGGTCTTTTAGACTTGTTGGACGAGGCAGAAATTAGGGTAGTCTTGGCTCACGAGTTGGGACACATTAAATGCGGTCATCCAACTTTAAATCAAATGGCGATGTGGGCAATGAGCGTCGCATCGACAATTGGCGAGATGACTTTCGGGCTGGGAAATATGGTCGGTAGCGGTTTAATTTTCGCTTTTTACGAGTGGCGGCGCAAGGCTGAATTGTCGGCGGATCGGGCGGCTTTGTTGGTGACGGATGATTTGAACAGTGTGATGAAGACGATGATGCAACTGGCGGGAGTTAGCAGTAAATATGCTGACCAATGCAGTTTGCAAGAATTTATCCGCCAGTCTGACAACTATCAAGAACTCGATCGAGACAATCTCAACCAAGTGTATAAATTTTTACTTTACAACGGCGGCCAGGGCGTGATGCTGAGTCACCCTTTCCCGGTGGAACGCCTGCGGTATTTGCGAGACTGGGCAAGTTCCGAGGAATACCGCCAAATTAAGCTGGGGAACTACAAGCGGGCTGTAGCTGAAGGTGCGGTTGATGTGCAGTCCCAAACGCCTAACAGCGAGACGGAGGCTTTGCGCCGTCAGATTGAAGAGTTGCAGCGGGAGATCGATCGGCGCAAATCGCAGTGAAAGGCGTTAAATTCCTCGTTCCCAGGCTCCTCGTCCCCAGGCTGTGCCTGGGAACCAGCTAACCAGCTAAATGTTTTGTTGAAGATTTACCGGATTTGAGGGAGGGGGAAACGTAAAAGGAAGGTAAACCAATCAGAGACTTACTCGCAACTCGCCTCCAATCTAAAAACTGTCCTCTCCTTTCTGAAATCTGTTTCCGACGAAGTGTAGTTTAAATCAAGAGAAGCTTATAACTCAACGGGACTAAAAAAAATGATTATTGATAAACCAATGAATACTAACAAGTCAACTTCTAATTTTTTCGGCAACGTGGGAAAAGTTGCGATCGCCCTGACTCTTTTGGCTGCCGGCATGGCATTTACAAATCCTGGGAGAGACAAATACCTAACTTATGCTTCCGGCGTGCTCCAAACCGAATTGGAAAACACTGTATGCAAAGATTCTCGCGTTCCGAAAGCTTTGAGCGGCATTACAGATACTTTGATCGGCAGTTGCAAGAATTTGCTGACTTCGCAGCGGGACACGATCGAAAGCTTGCTCGACAATACAACGCAGCGTCAAAATTTAGGTGTGGTCAGTATTTACACAACTGAATTAGGTAAAAAAAGCTATCAAACGGTTGGAGCTTTTGGTAATTTTGTGACGCTGCCGCCTAGTTCTGAAAATGCTCAAAACTAGAGTCAAATTAAGTTCAATTGTAGAAACCGGGTTTTGTAGAAAGCCCGGTTTTTGCTTAGGTAATTCTCTATGAGTAAATTTCAATAAATTCGGATACAGGCAGCACATATTTTTGATCGATCTCGCTATTAGAGGCAAAATATTAAGTTTTATTAAAGAAGAAAAGTTATTGTGCCACTTAATATTAACATGAGCACTATAAAGTTTTAGGTTTAACAAATAAGCAGATGGCAATGCAATTAAGTAAGGGTGAAAGATTTAATATTTCTCAAGAAGCGCCTGGTATAAAAAAAATGGCGATCGCCCTCGGTTGGCAGGTGACAGAGGCAGGACAAAGCTACGACATAGATGTCTCTGCGTTTATGCTAGGTGCTGACGGCAAAATACCTAACGATAAATATTTTATCTTTTACAATAATCTGCAATCCTTTGACAGTTCGGTACTGCAATCGATTCCTGAAAAAAACAACCCAGGTCAAGAAAATAAGACGATTTACGGCATTATCTTACAAAGAGTTAATCCTGAAATTGAGGAAATAACTTTTGTGGTGACTATTCACGAAGCAGATAAAATTAATGCAAATTTTAGCAATATCAAAAATGCTTTTATCAAAATTAGCAATTTGGATACAAAAAGCGAACTGGTTAGGTATGAATTAAAAGAAAATTTTTCTGTAGAGACTGCTGTAGAATTTGGTCGCTTGTACAGAAAGAATGGAGAGTGGAGGTTTCAGGCGGTAGGAGCAGGATATCAGGCAGGATTGCAGAGTTTTGTTGACAAATATTGCAGCTAAAGTAGCAGCGATGAAAAAATATCGCCTGCATATTCTGATAGCAGCAGTACAAGAACTCGCAGCAGGAGAAGAAGTAAAAGGTAAACCTCAGTCGCATTACTTAATATAGCAACCGCCAAGACGGTTAGGAGGTTGTTAATGGCCCAAACGATAGATTTTATTGCTTGTTCCTTCTTCCTTCTGCTATAGATGACAAAATCTGCTGGTAAGCATTGATGGTTTGTTGGGCGATCGCCTCCCAGTTATAATACTTTTCGGCATACTTTTTGCCGTTCAATCCCCGCCGTTGGCGTTCTTCGGGATTCAGAAGTGCTGATTTGATTGAATGGGCGATCGCCCCTACTTCCAAAGGCCCCACCCAACCAGCTTCTGCTTGCTGTATGTCTTCGGCAATATGTATGCGATCGGAAATTGCGACAGGTACACCGGCGGCCATCGCTTCTGCTACAGCAATGCCAAAGTTTTCGTAATAAGAAGGCAATACAAATAAGTCGGCTTTTGTCAATAGTTCAACTTTTAAATCACCGCTCACAAAGCCAGTTATTGTTGTGTATTTTGCTAAGCTTGAATTCTGAATTTGTACTTTAATTTGTGTTTCATACTCAGCATCTTGGGGATTTGAACCAGCTAAAATAAAGTGAAACTCTATCCCCGATCCTAAAATACTTTCTAATGCTGGAATTAACAAATCCAGTCCTTTTTTAGGTTCAATTCGCGACATAAATAAGATGATTGGCACTTGAGATTCTGGCAATCTCTTAGGAAACAAACCTCCTGTCACCCCCAATGGAATCACCAAATCCCGTGGCACAGGCATCTTGCCTGTGAAGTTCAAACCAAATCTTTCTGAGATTTTAGCCTCTTCTTTACTTGTAAAATGAATTGCGGCTGCGCCTGCTAAATTAGGGCGTTCTAAAAGCGTGGCATAAATCTGTTTCAAGCGCTTTTTTTTCTGCAAATCAGCCGGATCGAGCATACCGCAGGGACGGATAATATATGGCAAATGATGATATCTTGCAATTGTGGCAGCGAGGGTAGTTACTGGCGAAAAAAGAGCGTGAATGTGGGCGAGGTCAAATCGTTGTGCATTTGCCTTCAACCACTGCAATAATGAGAGAGAAAACTTATATCTACGAAACGGAGAACAGCGAAAATAAATAATCTGATAACCGTTTTGTTTGATTGGTTGATTTAATGGGACATCTAAGGGAAGTTGACCGATATCTCCGTTAGAATCTGTGGTGATAATTGTGACATCAATACCTCGGAAAGCGAGGGCGGCAGAAAGTCCCAGTACCATTTGACTCGGCCCGCCGTAGACGAGGGAAATTGAGGGGATAATTTGGAGAATTCGCATCAACAAGAATAGTTATTTAAATCCACATACCAACATCTCCCATTACAAATTTAATTATCTGCAAAAGTTTGCCCGTCTAGCTGTTCAGCTTCCTCTCTCTTTGTGGCTGTAATTTGGGTATTGTGAGCCATTGTCTTGGAAAATTCATACATTTCATTGGCTTTGGCTTCCGCCGCTTTCACAATTTCCAGGATTTCCAGGAGTTGGCTTTCATCTGGTAATTGTTTCATGGCAATGCTTCTAATCTCTCAACTACTTTGTCTATCATAATTTTCGATTCGGGAGCCATATTTAGCAAGGCTGCTAAAAAATCTGCTGCTTTTTGAACATCTTCGTCGGGCACACCATCCAGCAATATATTGCCCACAATGTGCTCTGCTTGTAAGCGAGTACCTGCTACGCAGAATTGAAAATTGCTGATCGAAGAAAAGTATTGCATCAGTATTTCATTTTCGGGAAAAAGAGACATTGCTGTTCTAAGTGCGAAAAGTCCGTGCGTTGCTTGGCTTTCGGTATCGTGCAGTACCTGGTAGAGTTCGTCAACCAAAGGTCGTATGTCGGAAGGAATAGACATTTACTACAGCTTTATTTAACACTTGCATTATACTGCTACAAGTTACAACAATTCTTTGTAAAATTCCAACAACTGCTCAGCTAAAGCTTTATTGGTATAATTGCTCATCGCTCTACGATAACCCCGATCGCCCAAATCAGCAGCCAACTCCCGCCCCTCCATCAATTGCTGCAAACACTCCCGCAAAACCCCTGCATTTCCTTCTGGGAATAATAACCCCGCATCGCCGATGACGTGGGGAATTTCCCCGCAGTCGGAACCGATAACCGGAATGTGACAGGCCATCGCTTCGATTAAAACGTGACCGAATTGTTCTTTCCAGCCCACTGCGGTCAAAGTTTTGAATTTATAGCTGGTTTGCGAGGGCAATACCAAACAGTTCATTAAGTTAATGTAGGGGGGGATTTCTTCGTGGGAAACGCTTTCTACCCAGATAATTCGGTCGCTGATTCCCCATTCTATACATTTTTCGGCGAGGTGCGCCCGCAATTTTCCTTGTCCTACTAACAGCCACTTCCAAGAGTTCTTTTTCAACCCTGCCAAGGCCTCAGCTAAAGTCAACAATCCTTTTTCTTCGACAAATCGCCCTACAAACCCTACCACAAAATCGGTAGGTTTAATGCCGAATCGGCGCGATAAATCAGCATCTTTACCAGTGCGGCGAAACAAAGTTTCATCTACTCCGAGTTGCGGCATTACTTTTACCGCACCTTGATAGCCCCGCTGTCGCAAAATTTTAGCTCCATCTAGGTTGCCTGCAATAATTCCGTCAGTGTGCTGAAGATTGTAATTTTCTAATACAGAAACCGGCCAATTCAATTTATAAGGCAAATTCCACCACGTAAATAATATATTTTTTGCTTGCAGTTTTAGCAGTTTATTTAGGAATATTAACTGAGCGCAAGCGATAGATTTTGAACCTTGTTCAACTTGAACGATCTGCGGTTTAATTTTCTGCAAAACTTCAATTAAATCTGTGCCAAATGTTAGCAATCCTTGATTGTTTTGGCTAAAGTTGGAGACAGGAACTACTTTAAATGAGCCCTTTTGATAAAACTGCGTTTCTATAATTTTATTTTGTACGCCTCCGGGTTTCCAACGCTGCGGCACTACAACTGTTACTTCAATATCGGGTTCTAGGTTAGCTAATATCTTGAATTTTTCCCGATTAATGTCCACAATATAGGTGTGACTGGCCACGAGAATTCTCATTTATTGGGAAGGGCGAATGGGGAATAGGTAATTATTGAGCGTTAAGCTTGTCTTGATGGCTGTAACTTTGTCCATCATTCCACAGAGATTGAATTACTGTATTTATAGCACTGAGAAAACCCAGGATATAAAAAGCAAATCTAGTTATAATTTTAATGGGCGAGGCGCTTTTATAACAAGGTGGATTTCCCAAAACGTGGCAGTCAAAGAGTTTAGCGAAAAATCGCAGGCACTGAAGGGCTGTTAAATTTTTCAATCCCATGAGGAAATGGTTGTGATAAAATGTGATTTGATATTCGATCGATCGCGTGCTGACATCGTGACAGCCCCCGCTCTCTTCCCCCAAGTGAACTAAACAGGCATTGGGATCGTACCAAATTTTCATGCCAGTCGATCGCAATCTCAAACAAAAATCCGACTCCTCCCGCACCGCACTCCCTACAAACCGCTCATCAAACCTCAGCCCGCACTCGGCAAAAACCTGCCTGCGAAATGACATATTGCAGCCTCTAGCCGAGAGCACCTGCTGCGGTTTGACTGTATGCACCAAATCGATAAAATACCAGGCAATCGCCGCATCCATCGCTTCTCTTGGCAAATATTCGATCGCCAAATCGCCTCCAGAAAAATCCAGTTTCATTCTGTCAAAAACCCTGCCCGCCACACATCCCACATCAGGTTTTTCTAAATAATTGCCCGCGTGAGCCGCCAAAAAACCATCTGGCAATTGGACATCATCATCAATAAATAAAATAATCTCTCCAACTGCGCGTCGCACTGCATAATTTCGAGCAGCAGGCAAACTAGCCCAATCTACTCTAAACCAGCGAATTTTGCCAGCATTTGCCAATTCCTCTAAATAAACTTGAGTTTCCGATTCGTGGCTGCGAGTTTGATCGATTACCAGCACTTCAAAATTCGGGTAATTTTGCCGAATCGCATCAGCCAATGTCTCTCGCAGAGGTTGCTCGCGGTTGTAGGTGGGTATCACAACAGAAATCATCATTTGCAGTTGCCACTTTCCTTATTTCTCTACACGCCAAAGCCAAACATCGCCCGGCTGGTAAATTGGTGTGATTTTATATTTGTGCACTTTTTCTAGTTCAAATTGTAATGCTTCTGTAGCTCGGTATAGAAATACATCGCTAAAACCATCAGGAATTTTGACTTGTTCGGGTTTAACTGCCAGCAAAAGCTGTGCTTCCGGCTTCAGCAGATAGCTGACAGACAGTATTTTCCCTGTGATGTTGTTGCCTCCGTGAGTGATTACTAAAGGTTTTTGGGCTTGATTGACAATCGCGGCTATTTGGGGATTGTATTTAGTGCTAGAAGGATATTTGTTCCACCAAAGTTGCGACTGCGAGCTGACGGCACAAGAAACTATTCCACTCGATATTAGCGCTATTAAACCGAGCTGCCACAGCTTTTGTTGTCGGGGATTGGTGGCGGCTGCAATTTTAGCAGTGAATAGATAGGCAACAGCTAGCTGGATTCCTAAAATATAGGGAACCATATAGCGATCGGTAACGCCTCGCACTGCTATCAATACTATCGCTGTAATTCCGATCGCTGTCAATACAAACAGCCAAACTCGTTTCGGAGTGGAGCGGCAGAGCGAGTAGATTGAATGTGCGATCGCTAACAGCCATAGGGCTGCTACAATCAGTCTGATTAAATGTGTAGCCATATTGCTCGAACACAATTTGATAATTCCGCCCGCCCAATGCGTGTCTATAAACATTCGGCAGGTGATGATGATTAAAGGTTTAAGTGAAGATATGAAAGACAGGGAAATGCGGGGTAAGCCTACTGTTGATTCGATTTTTGGGGCGTTATAAAACAATACCCAAATCCAAGGAGCAAAAAGAATTATTGCTGCCGCTGAAGCTAGTAAATAAGCAATTAATGTTTTGCTAAAACGCCAATTTTCAGTTATAATTACATAGATGGCGTGGGCGAATATTACTAAGAAAAATAATAAACTAGAATAAAGTCCTAAAGTCAAGGCGATCGCATAAATAGACCAAACAGCCTTGCTCAATCTAGATGTGGCGGGAGATTTTTGTAGGGCGATGGCCCGCAGCAGAATTGCATTCGACAGCAAAACCAGGACTGCAAACATCATGTAGGGTCTTGCCTCTTGCGCGTACAAGACGTGAAAGGGTGAAACAGCAACGATTGTAACAGCCATCCATCCCACAGATGGAGAGCGAAATAATTCCCAGCACAGCCAATAAACGCTGGGGAAAACTAACAAACTAATCCAAGCTGAAAGACTTCTGACAGTCCCTACTTGCGGGTCGAACAACTGCACCCAGAATCTGGCTAAAATAAAATACAGCGGCGACAGTTGGGGTTCTTCTGTAGCTAAACCTTTAACAGTATCCAACCAAGTTTTTTCGGAACTTATCTGTTGGTATTTCCGCTGCAAATCGGCGACGCTAATTGTTTTGCCTTGAAAATCTTGCTGCACCATTTCCGTCCAAGTGTAGCCAGAAATTCGCAGCGAGGTGATAGATTCGTCGAACGAGTAGACTTTGCGATCGAGATTAGTAAAGCGAAACCATATGGCCGTTATTAATATGACGACTATTAAAATTTTTAACGAAATTCGATGCAGCCGCCCATTTTGAATTGATTTGGTGTTCATACAATCAGAAATGGGGAAATGAAGAAAGAAGGATTTAGTTATTGAGGACAGACCAAGGCAATAAGAAAGAGAAAATAAAGAATGAGAAATTGGTTTCAATAGCCCCTATATTTATCTAGAGGCTTGTTCCTTCTTCCTTCTTCCTTCTTCCTTCTTCCTTCTCCCTTCTTCCTTCCTTCTTCCTTCAGATTAATTCCCCATTTCCATCAGATAGCGATGTGTTGCCCAACGGCTAAAACTAAATTTTCAGTCCAGTAATTAGCCAATTCGGCGCTGGCCGCTTCCACCATAACTCGGATTAGCGGTTCAGTGCCAGAAGCGCGAACCAAAACCCGTCCCTGTTCTCCCATTGCTGTTGTAGCACGTTCGATCGCCTTTTGCATTGCCTCGCACTCGTGCCATTTCAGGCGTTTTTCGCGATCGTCCACCCGAATATTTCGCAACAACTGCGGATAAGTTTGGAAACTGCCACTGACCAATTGTGCCAAAGATTGCCCGGACTGGCGCACCAGCGAAGCCAAATGCAAAGCTGTCAGCAAACCGTCGCCGCTGATACCGTAATGCGGACAAAGAATGTGTCCCGACTGTTCGCCGCCCAACATCGCACCAGTGCGCTGCATTTCAGCGTGAACGTACTGATCTCCCACGTTGGTTCTAGTTAGTTTGCCCCCCAATTCTTCCCAAGCTCGCTCGAAGCCGAGGTTAGCCATTACAGTAGAAATAATTAAATTGGACGGTAACTGTTGGGAGTCGCGCAACTGCCGGCCCCACAAATAAAGAATGTAATCGCCGTCAATCGATCGACCTTGGTTGTCAACACCCAAAACTCGATCGGCATCGCCGTCAAAAGCAAAGCCCAAATCGGCATTGTGTTCCAAAACAGCCGCTTGCAAACTTTCGAGATGAGTAGAACCGCAGTTAACATTAATGCGAGATCCATCAGGAGAGTCGTGCAAACAGATAACCTCGGCCCCCATTTGCGCGAACACCGCCGGCCCCAAACCCGCAGCAGCCCCCCAGGCCAAATCCAAAACTATCCGCATTCCCTCCAAATTCATCTGTTGCAGCGAATCACAGAGGGAAGTGGCATAATCTTTAACCAACTCAGCGCGATGGTAGTGGTGTCCCCAAGCCAAGCTAGCAACCGGAACCTTTGCCCCCCGGATTCCCGCTTCGATTTGTTCCTGCAACTGCTGCGACAGCTTGGAGCCGTTTGAGCCGAAAAATTTAATGCCGTTGTCTTCTGGGGGATTGTGAGAAGCCGAAATCATCACTCCGCCGACCGACTCCGAAACGCTTGCCAGATAAGCAACGCAGGGAGTGGGACACAATCCCAAATTCCACACTTCCAAACCGGCGGCCGTCAAACCCGCTGACAGTGCCATTGCCAGCATATCGCTGGAATTCCTGCTGTCTTGCCCCAAAATCACAGGCCCCTGGTTGGGGGAATGTTGCCGTAGAACTTGTCCAGCCCAGAAGCCCACTTGCAGGGCTAGGGGTGCATTCAGCAATTCTCCAACTTTCCCGCGAATGCCGTCTGTGCCGAAGAGTTTGGTATTGGGCAGGGAGAGGCTATCTCCCACCAGAATCGTATCGCGTTTGACTGGCTGTACCGAGTTAACAGCTTGAAAGTCGCTGCCACGAGGGCGCGAAGGTGTCTGAACCATATTCACTCCTTTAGGAATATTCACACTCACACTTTGGGTTCATGTTACAACTGAAAGCTTTATTTTCAGCCTAAACTCCATTTATTTCGTCGATTGCTGAGGCAGCTTGCTCTGACAACCTACGCACAAAGCTTAACTTCATCGGAAAAATTTGTATTGTACCCAAGGGAAAAACTTTTAGTACCGGGGGCGCCAACGCCCGGAAACCCGGTTTCTTTCTGCCTCCAGGCGTTAACGCGAATTTCAAAGGTGGTACCCGCCACGCGATTTATCCGTGGAATCAATCCAAAATCGAAAATCGAAAATCCTTGCATCCCCCGCATTTATCTCGCGCAAGTCAATCGAAAATCTAAAATCTAAAATCTAAAATCGATTGACGCTACTGCCGTTTTAGCCTGTCAGGTACTGCGGGTATAGAAGGTTAATGCTGTATTGCCGTATATTTTATGGCGGCAAATTTCTAGGCCGGAAATCGGTTGTGCCGATCGCTCCGGGCTGTGTTCGACGGCCATTTCGCCGAGGAGTGCTAGCATTTCTTGGCTGGCGATCGTGTTTAACACAGGTTCGTACAAGTTGCTGGCGTAGGGCGGATCGAAGTAAATGCGATCGAACTGCTGCCCTGCTAGTGCCGCCAATTTCGCCGTCGCGTTTCCCCGCAGTATTTGGAATGTTTGGGACGAGTCTGCTATTTGCTCCCAGTTTTGGCGGATAATCGCACAAGCTTTCGCCGACTGTTCGATACCGGTGACACTCGCGGCTTGCCGACACAAAGCTTCTGCACCCATCGAACCGCTGCCGGTACAAATGTCAAGCCACCTGCAATCTGCGATCGTCCCTTGCCAAATATTAAATAAAGCTTCTCTGACTCGCGAAGGTGTAGGGCGAGTTGCGAGTCCCGGCAGAGTTTTGATTTGGCGATTGCCACTGATTCTCAGACTCATACAATTTGAGATTTTAGATTTTAGATTTTAGATTGGGGATGACTGACTAAATATGAATTTGGTGCATACTTACACTTCCATTCTTTATTGAAACTGGTATCATTTAAAACTATAAACACCCGGTTTATACCGCAAACCGGGTTTTGCACAAATCGCCTAAGCGGCAACTTTTGCCCTCACCTGACTGACAAAATTTGACAGCATTTGCAATCCCGTACTCGAAGACTTTTCTGGGTGAAATTGCACTGCCATCAGATTGTCTTTAGCTATAGCCGCCGTCACGTTTTGACTCCCGTGAGTCACAATTGCCGATCGCACTTCCGAATCCACCGGATCGACATAAAAAGAATGCACGAAATAAACCCAAGGATCGGACGGTAAATTTTGCCACAGCGACAAATCCGGCTGAGTTAATTGCAATTGATTCCATCCCATGTGGGGAATTGTCAAACCAGGTTCCGAGCGAAATCGGCGCACTTTTCCCGCAATTACGCCCAATCCCGGTTCTACACCTTCTTCGGAACTTTCAAACAGAATTTGCAAACCCAAACAAATGCCTAAAAAAGGTTTTCGCGAGGCGATCGCCCTTTTTATCGGTTCTATCAAATTGCGCGATCGTAAATTCTGCATTGCCGGGTCAAACGAACCCACTCCCGGCAAAACCACCGCATCAGCCTGCTCGATTATAGCAGGAGAATCTGTAATTTTTGGCACTGCACCCACATTTTCCAAGCCTTTACAGACCGAGTGCAGATTGCCCATGTCATAGTCTACTACTGCAATGACAGACATTGACTTACTTGCCTTATATTATCAATATCAGTATTATTGCACAAATATGACGGCGAAAATCCTGCTAACCTCATTTGATACTTGGCTTCCCCATCAGCAATCCAACTCCTCGGACGACTTACTAGCAAAGATTTCCCAGATAAAAACTTTGCCTGATTCCCTGACTTTTTTGAGGAAACTGCCAGTAGATTTCCAGCTAGCACCTAATTTAGCGATCGCCCAAATCAACCAACTCCAACCCGACACTATTATCTGCTGCGGCATGGCCGAAAGTCGGCAAAAATTAACTGTAGAATCTTGCGCTTGCTGCGATAGCGACATACTGAAAACAGCAGTTAATCTCGAACCGCTAGTCGCTGATTTAGCTGCAACAGAAATCAGTCACGAAGCCGGAAAATTTGTTTGCGAAGCCCTATATTATGCGGTTTTAAAACATATTTGCGATTCTCAAATAGCCGCTAAATGTATTTTCGTCCACGTACCAATTTTAACTGATGAAAATCTTAACAATATTGTTACCGATTTTTTATTAATTCTGCGCCGCCTAACTACACGCAGGGACTAGAAACCGGGTTTCTGGGTATACCCCTCTTCTGTCACTTTCTGTAGAGATTATTATCCTACTCCTATTCTAATTAAAGTAGGGTGCGTCGCCGCCAGAATTCTGATTATTTACGACTATCAATGAGCGACGCACCATACCGCTATACTCTCGCCCGAAGTGACAAAAGAGAGGTAAGGTGCGTCGCCATCAAACATCTGCAAGTTCTATCCAAGATATAGCAAGCGACGCACCCTACAAACTTAGCGCAAAAACTTATAGAAACCCGGTTTCTGAGGCCCACGCGCCAGTGGCGAGAAACCGGGTTTCTTGCGTTATTTCTCGTTAGCCGCCGCCAAATCTCGTAGAAACCCGGTTTCTGAGGCCGACGCGCGAAACAGCCAACTGCCAAGTCATTAGCCGCCGTAATTCCAACCGGTGCTTTCTAGCAGCAACGGATTGCCTTCTCGGTGGACGCCGGCCGCCAAAACTTCTCCCACATAAACCGTGTGATCCCCGTGTTCCACAGCGCCGACAACTTTGCACTCGATGTAACCCAGAGAGTCCGAGATAATCGGACAACCAGTTTCCGCGCCGGGATAAAATTCTACATCCTCAAATTTATTGCCAACGCGGCGCTGCTGCTTGAAGAATTTCTGGGCTAAGTCTTTTTGCCCTGCTTCTAGGAAACTCAAAGCAAAGACACCGCTGGCTTTGATCATGCCGTGGGATTTGGAGTCTTGTTTAACGCAGTTGACAACTAAGGGAGGGGTAAAGGAAGATTGCATCACCCAGCTAGCGGTGAAACCGTTGACTTCCTCCCCGTCTTTGACACCGCAGATGTACAATCCGTGAGGGATTTTCCGCAAGATGGTCTTTTTAGCTTGTTCGTCTAGCACGGGCTTACCTGTTCGATCGATAATTCTACACCGCTCAGTTTACCAATGTCGCGCCCACAAACCCACCTGTCTTAAGGGCTATTCGCTAATATTGCCTTTTTCGATCCCAAACTTGACACCAGTTTTAAGTCAAAATTAACAACTCAAAACTATTATGAAACTCCGTGCTTTTTAAACCAATCTTGCATCTGTTTCCAAGCATCCTTAGCTTCTTTTTCCCGGTAAGTGGGGCGATAGTCGGCGTTAAAACCGTGCGGCGCATCTGGATAAAGCACAATTTCCGAACCGCTGCTGCCTGTTTTGAGAACTTGCCGCATTTTCTCGACTGTATCGTTGGGAATTGACTCGTCTTTGCCACCGTAAAGCCCCAATACAGGCACTTTCAAAGTTGCTGCAATGTCGATCGGCTGTTTGGGAGTTAAAGCCGTAGAATTGCCAACCAAACGCCCGTACCAAGCCGCTCCTGCTTTGACTTTTGGGTTGTGAGAAGAGTACAGCCAAACCATTCTGCCACCCCAGCAAAATCCTGTAATTCCCAACTTATTAATATTGCCTTTTCCTGACTTTTGTGCCCACTCTACGGTAGCATCTAAATCGGACATAACTTGAGCGTCAGGAACTTTCGAGACAACTTTACTAATAATTTCGGGAATCTCGGTGATTTTAGTAACATCACCTTGACGGGCAAACATTTCTGGGGCGATCGCTAAATAACCTAATTTGGCAAAACGGCGGCAAATATCTTGAATGTGGGCGTGAACTCCGAAGATTTCTTGAATTACTAGAACCACGGGAAAATTGTTACCAGTAGCAGGCATTGCTCTGTAGGCTGGAATTGAGCCTTCTTTTACCGGAATTTTTACCTCACCTGCTATTAAACCAGCAGCATCCGTATTGATAACGGCAGCCGCAATAGGATGAACTGCTAAGGCAAATCCGGCGCTTAGTGCGGTGACAGCGATAAATTGTCTGCGAGTTAAATCTTTCATAGATAATTGGTAATTGGTAATTGGTAATGGGGCATTGGGCATTGGGCATTGGGCATTGGGCATTGGGCATTGCAACTGCCAACTGCCAACTGCCAACTGACTACTGACTACTGACGAAACAGCCGATCGTGCTCTGGATGGTACAAGCGCGATCGTCCTTCTGCTGATTTTCCCAACGCCGGACTAATCACATACATTGTCGTTCGGATCAAATTATTTTCGCGCGTAGCAACAGCCATTTTGTCAAGGGGAACTAGCACAATTTTTTCATCCGGCCAGCCCAACCGATAACAAATCGCTACAGGCAAATCCGATGGGTAATGTTCCATCAATTTAGCTTGAGCTTTTTCGACATGGCGGGCGCTCAAATACAGGCACAAACTCGCTTGATGAGCCGCCAAACTCGCCAATTCTTCGCGTTCGGGTACTTCGGTTCTGCCGCTAATTCGCGTCAAAATAATTGTCTGCACAACTCCCGGAACTGTCAACTCAATTTTAAGTTTAGCCGCCGCAATTTGGAAAGCGCTAATTCCCGGGATTACCTCAAAAGCAATTCCCTCGGAAGCCAAAGCTTGCATTTGTTCGCCGACGGCCCCGTAGAGACAGGGATCGCCGGAATGGAGGCGGACGACGCTTTTTCCGGCGCGCACTCGTTCCACCATCAAAGGTACAATCTCTTCGAGGGTCTTATCCGCAGTTTGGATCGCTTCAGCATCCGCGCGTACCCCCTGCAAAATTTGCTCTGGGACTAGCGAATCAGCAAATAATATGACATCAGCAGCAGCCAGTAATTTTTGAGCCTTAACAGTCAACAAATCCGGGTCTCCCGGGCCTGCACCTACAATGTATACCCCTGGAATTAGGGCTTCAATCTCTGTCAAACTCATTGCTGCTAAAAAATTTGCTAAATTTACGGACTCTTCCGGATGTACCTATTTTGGTTGGAAGTAAGGGATGGTAGATGCACCCTGGTTTTGAACCCTAGAGACTAACCTCTCTGGGGTTTTTTATTGATCCTCTGGCAATTTCGGAGCGATCTTTGCCCGATCGCTATTGGGTGAGATCACATCGGGCAAAGGTCGATCGAGCAAATAAAGCCAAGCTAACCCGCCCAACCCTAAAACAATCCCAGTCAAGCTTACCATCTGTGCAGTCCGCAGCGGCCCGAACATCAAACTATCAGTCCGCAACCCTTCAATCCAGACTCTACCGGAACTGTAAGCTGCGATATAAACCAAAAATAAAGCACCGGTTTTCAAGCGAATTTTGCCCTGCAAATCGCGGAAAAACAAAGTCAGAAGCAACCCAAATACTGTCAAATTCCACAGGGATTCGTAGAGAAATGTGGGGTGGAAGTATTCAAAATTAGCATAGGCCCGCGGGCGGCTGTTTGGCGGAATATAGAGTTTCCAAGGCAAATCCGTAGGACTGCCAAAAGCTTCCGAGTTAAAGAAATTTCCCCAGCGTCCGATCGCCTGACCGAGAATTGCCGAAGGCGCGATTAAATCTGCCAATTGCCAAAAAGAAACTCGCTGAATTTTCGCAAAAATTAAAGCTGCGATCGTGCCACCCAAAATCGCCCCGTGAATGGCAATTCCGCCTTTCCAAATTGCAATAATATCCTCTGGTCTCTGGGCGTATTGCTGCCACTCGAAAGCCACGTAATAAATTCGAGCACAGGGAATAGCGGCCAGAACCAGCCAAATTGCCAAATCACCCAACAATTCCGGGTTGACGCGGCGTTTTTGGGCCAAGTATTGGGACAGGCTGACCCCAATCAAGACGGCAGAAGCTATTAACAGCCCGTACCAGCGAATGGCTGCGGGGCCGAGTTGAAAGATAATTGGGCCCGGCGATGTAAATTGAAACGCTAAGGGCAGCGCAAGAATATTTAACACCATAAAAGTTGCATTAATTGTAATGGAAAGCTGTCAAATTTGCATACCCTTTAACAAACTCCAGAGTTTATTTTAGGTGGCGGCGGTCATTTACACGCAATTTTTGGGAAATTTTGCCAAATATTAACTTTGTTGGGGACATTGGTGTCTGGAGTTTTCTTTGTGAGTCCACAATCAGATCCCCCCTAACCCCCCTTTTTTAAGGGGGGAACCGGATTATTCTCAAAGTCCCCCTTCTTAAGGGGGATTTAGGGGTATCGAGACTTCACCTTTTTGACGATTAACGGCCGCTTTGGTCGAGAAGTTTTAATATAGAGGATGCCTTTAAATTTTCTGATGACCTATGTCTCCTACCTCCGTTTCTCAGGTGTACTCTTCTGGTAATTCCCAGGGTGCGAATCAGTCTCGCAAGACTGCTGCTTTGGCTGTTGAGTCGGGTAAAATTCCGCCCTTGCTGGGGGCGAGTTTAGCTGAGTTAACGGAGTGGGTGCAACAGCAGGGACAACCTGCTTATCGGGGAAAGCAGTTGTACCAGTGGATTTATGAGAAAGGTGCGCGATCGATCTCTGACATTTCTGTATTCTCGAAACAGTGGCGCGAGACTGTTGCTAAAATCCCGATCGGGCGATCGACCATTCACTATCGATCGGTCGCACCAGACGCCACCGTAAAGTATCTATTAAAATTGGCAGACGGTCAAATTATTGAAACAGTCGGCATTCCAACAGAAAAACGGCTGACTGTGTGCGTCTCAGCGCAAGTTGGCTGCGCGATGGGATGCGACTTTTGCGCTACCGGAAAAGGCGGTTTCAAGCGCAATTTAGAAAAACACGAAATCGTCGATCAAGTCTTGACAGTACAGCAAGATTTCGGCCGCCGAGTCAGCCACATCGTATTTATGGGAATGGGCGAACCCCTGCTGAATTTCGATAATGTTGTAGCTGCTGTCAAGTGTTTGAATCAAGACGTAGGAATTGGACAGCGAAACATCACCATTTCCACAGTTGGAATTCGCAATCGCATCAGCCAACTAGCCGAACATCAACTGCAAGTTACCCTCGCCGTCAGTCTCCACGCTTCCAATCAAAGATTGCGCGAAGAGTTAATTCCTAGCGCCCGCCCTTATCCTTTGGGTGAGTTAATCGCAGAATGCCGTGAATATGTGCGATCGACTGGGCGCAGATTGAGTTTTGAATACGTACTTTTAGCAGGTGTGAATGACTTGCCGGAACACGCAGCCGAGTTAGCAACTCACTTGCGCGGTTTTCAGTGTCACGTCAATTTGATTCCTTACAATCCGATTCAGGAAGCTGATTATAAGCGACCGAGTCCCAATCGAATTAACAGTTTTGTTTCGGTTTTGAAGGAAAAGAAAATTGCAGTTAGCGTGCGGTATTCTCGCGGCTTAGAAGCAGATGCAGCCTGCGGACAATTGCGGCGATCCGAGGTTTAGATTTCAATAGTTATGAGTTGTAGGGTGCCCCGGAGTGCGTTATTTTATCAATTATTGAGAAACTACATCCTGACGCACCCTACTATTTTAGCTACAAGCGTTTAACAAGTATCCAGCGCAACTCTAACGGCGGCGTTTCTTGCACGGGAAATAAATCGCGCCCGCTAGCCCAACTCACAAACCAAGGTGTTGGCGGCCAAGCAGAATCCGGCAAATGTTTTTGTTCGTATTCAATCACCGATTCATCTGAAACAATTTCTAAAGGTAAACCCTCTATTGCTGCTTGCAATTCTTCTCTGGTAATCAGATAAGACCAACACAATTCAGACATTTGTTTTGCCATCTCATCGGGTTCGTACCCATCTACAGCTAAAAAAGCACTGAATAAGATAAACCCGCCACTTAAAACAGCATCGGACATTTTTCCGAGGAAAAGACGAATTTGTTCGGGGTAGCGGAAATGAGAGAGAACTTCGGTAGCAATGGCTAATTTGTACCGATAAGTTTTCATCCTCAATAATGGGTCTAAAACGTCGCCTTTGGTGACATTTACCGGCAAGTTTTCGGCGGTTGCTGCTGCTGATAGCTTCTCGGCAAATATCGGTGTTAGTTCGATCGCATCCACGGAATGGCCTAACCTTGCTAAAGGCAGACTATTGCGCCCCGGGCCCGCACCAACATCTAAAATAGGTGCTTTTCCCGGTTCGCCTAATTCGGCGGCAGTAGCGATAACTTTGGCATCGGGATGGCTGCCGAATAAAGGTTCGGGGCGAATATCCGGCCAGCTATGATATTTCTGGGCCATCGATTCGATTTGAATCTTGGTATTGATAGTAATGCCGCCGGCTAAACCGGTTTGGGAATTGGCGGGAAAGTATGAGACTATTAGATTAGCGTGGGGGGAATTTTTGAATCCTTCTGTTAAGGCGTTGGCGATTAATGTTCGCAAGTTTTCGGCTTGGGCAGCGTCGATATTTTGTCCGAGAATGTTTAAGAAGTCCGAGAGTAATTTAAGATAGTCATCTAGCATTGATGGCAAGCAAGGCAGATAGAATTCTCCCTTGAGGCCGATGCTCCTTTTGAGCCTTTCTTTGAGAATTAATTTCAGGCGATTGGATTCTGTCAGCGACGGGCTTGTTTCGGGTGATTCGCTGACAGGCAATTTGGGGACAGATGCAGCACTGGTGAGGTTTTTAGTCACAATATTTTCGATTAGATTCGGCAATAAGTGCGATCGCACCCAGCATAATTTTGTGCTCTTGCACCTGAATTCGAGCGTGCAACGTTTCTGCGGTATCATCAGGCAATACTGGCACCGCAGCCTGCATTAAAATCGGCCCGCTGTCTACTTCTAAACGGGCGATATGCACCGTACATCCGGTGATTTTAACCTTGGCGGCCAGTGCTTGTTCGACGGCACGAATTCCGGGGAAACTCGGCAGTAAGCTGGGGTGAATGTTAATAACGCGATCGGGAAAAGCATCAAGCAAAACTTTAGTAACGATCCGCATCCAACCCGCCATCACTACCCATTCTACATCATATTCTTGAAAAGTTTTGACAATTTTTGTATCTAATTCTTCGCGGCTTTTGCAGTCGCGGTGATTGAGCAGAATCGAGGGAATGCCGTATTTTTCGGCTCTGGCTGCGGCTTTGGCTTCGGGGTTGTTGTAAATTAATACTGGGATTTTAGCGTTGAGTTCTCGGTTTTGGATCGATCGGGCAATTACCTCGAAGTTGCTGCCGCTTCCTGATGCTAAAACTCCTAATTTTAAGGGAGGATGGGCCGGATAGATCCCACTTTTACCAATCTCAGGAGAAATCAGGCAGGCATTGGAATTAACAGATACTGGATTAGCGGTCATTCGATTTTAGATTTTAGATTTTAGATTTTAGATTTTGGATTGACTTGCGCGAGATCAAATCGGGGGCGTGAGGATTTTAGATTTTGGATTGATTCCACGGATAAATCACGTGGCGGGTACCATCAAGAAATTCTCGGTCATCAAGATAAAAACTATTCACTCGCATTCTACTATAGAGGTAAAGGGTAAGGTGTGCTTCGGCGCACTCTACAGGGAGATATTGCGTAAGTCCTAAGTATATTATTTTTTGTCCCTGACCGAAAGCATCCAGGATACAAGCCCCCGGATTCATCCGTCCAGAAATAAAAAACCTGTATCCGATAAACCAGCCCCCGAATTTATCCGTGGGATCAATTCTAAAATCTAAAATCTAAAATCTAAAATCTAAAATCTATTGACCTACTGATTCACTCCTATTCTACAATATTATCAAAAAACTCTTCCCTGAGAATCGAATAAATTTTCAGATCCCAATATCTGTCTTTCACAAATAGGTGCTGTCGCAATATCCCTTCCAATTGCATCCCCACTTTTTCCATCACCCGAGCGGAAGCAATATTGTTAACTTCACATCTAGCCATAATTCGATTCAGCAACATCTCCCGAAAACCGAATTCAATCACTGCATTGACAGCCTCGCTCATGTATCCTTCGCCCCAATAGCTCCTAGAGAGTGCGTAGCCAATTTCCGCGCGGCTGTGCGTCATGCTCCATTCCACAAATCCGCAAGTTCCGATAAACTTTTTCTCGGCTTTATGGACGATTCCCCAATCTACAAGCTCTCGTCTTTTGTACATTTTAGTAAGTGACCTGAGAAAGTATTTAGTGTCTTCGATAGAGGTGTGAGTTGACCACATTGTGTATTGTGATACTTCGGGGTTTGAGGCATACTCAAACATATCGCTCGCGTCGTTTAAAGTAATTTTTCGGAGCAGGAGCCTTTCAGTTTCTATAGTGGGTAAATGAGCTAATATATCGAGAAGGTTCATTTTGACATTGACCTATATTGTGATACTATTTAAAACTAAAAGCTAAAATTTACAAGCCAATGGTTCGGATTAAATTTGGGCGTTTTAACTGGTTGGATAATGATGCGATCGCAGCTTGGACTTTCCTGGCCCCAGCTTTGCTGTTTTTGGGTACTTTTTTGATTTGGCCGATCGCCTATTTATTTTACCTCAGCTTTACCAGCGGCAGCTTTACCCAGTCGGGAGTGCGTTGGATTGGCTTCAACAACTACTGGCGTCTAGTAACAAACCCGGATTTCTGGCAAATTCTCGAAAATACGCTCTATTTTACTACTGCGACAGTCATTCCCAGTTTAGTGATTCCATTGGGCTTAGCAGTTTTGCTAAATCGGTCGTTTGCTTGGCGAGGATCTCTCCGCACCGCTTATTTTATTCCTTCGATTACCTCTTTAGTTGCAGTTGGCTTGGGTTGGCGGTGGTTGTTTCAAACCGAAGGCCCGGTGAATAGTGCGTTAATGGCGATCGGCTTAAATCCAATTCCTTGGCTTAGCAGCACAGTTTGGGCAATGCCAGTGATAATTCTGCTCAGTATTTGGAAACAATTAGGATTTAATATGGTAGTATTTTTAGCAGGATTGCAAGCAATTCCGGTAAATCTTTACGAAGCCGCAGAATTGGATGGAGCTAATGCTTGGCAGCAATTTTTGTACATCACTTTACCCGGTTTGCGGCCGACTTTAGTATTTGCTACCGTCACTACTGCTATTTTTACCCTGCGGAGTTTCGAGCAAGTTTACGTCATCACCGGCGGCGGCCCTTTGAACTCTACTAATTTGCTAGTTTATTATATTTACGAGCAAGCTTTTTCGCAATTTGATTTTGGCTATGCTGCTGCAGCGGCAACTTTCCTGATGGCTGTAGCTTTGCTATTAGTTTATTTACAGCTAAAAGTTTGGGGCGAAGATGCTTGATATCACATTGGGTAGCATCCTTTGTGTATGGGCGGGGCGGGTTTACGAGATTGTTTGTTGTAGGCAATTATGGTTGGTAAAACCCGCCCCAACGCGCAAATTATACAATTAACAATGCCCGATGCCCGATGCCCGATGCCCAATTCCCAATTCCCAATGCCCAATTACCCATTCCCAATTTTATACTCCATGTGCTCTGCTGTTTGTTCAGCTTGTGCTGTTCCCAAAAGCTTGCCGACAACGTGCAAAGACATATCAATTCCCGCAGCAATTCCCCCAGAAGTGATGATTTTGCCGTTATCTACAAATCGCTGATTTTCGATAATAGTTGTGTTGGGAGCTAATTTTTTCAATAAATCCAATGCCCGATGGTGTGTAGTTGCTGCCAAACCTTCCAACAAACCAGCTTTTGCTAAAAGCAGCGAACCCGTACAGACAGAAAGCACTAATTCTGCTGTTGGCGCAGAATCTTTTATCCAGTTAATAACTGCTGAATTATCGATTAACTTTCTCGTACCTTGTCCTCCCGGTACAATTAAAATATCCGGTGGCGGACAATCGGAAATGGTGCAGTCTGGATTTACACTCAAACCGTTGCGGGCGCTGACGGCACCGGGATGTTCGGCTACGGTAGAGACTGCAAAAGGTCGTGAAGCGAAGCTATCCTGAAGGGAATCGCCTTTACTTAATTCTGATGTCACCGAAAACACTTCAAAAGGCCCTGCAAAGTCCAGTACCTCGACATCATCAAACATTAAAATAGCTACGTTCCTAGTTCCCATAAGACCTACTTCTGATAGAGGCAAAAAATCTCGGCGATTTGTTATCTTAGAACTGGTATAATTTAAATTATTAAAGCTATGCCGAAAAACATTCGCCATCGCGCCATAAAAATCTGTCTTTTGTGTTTGGCTTGCGCCTTAGCAATTGCTGTTGCGCCAATTGTCACGCCCGCTCAATCCACAAGTCAATTAGAATTTCGTATTACTCAATTAGAAAGTCAAATTTCTGAACTCAGGGGACAAATCTACAGTTTGCAAAATCAAGGTTCTAGAGTTAACCGGCCTCAGTCTCCTTCCCCTTCAGGTTCTGGTCGCACAAATCCTAGAACGCTGTCTGGAGACCCCCTGTTTGACAATTTAGCAACTTTGGCAATAGAAACTAAGCAAGATGTTATCAAAATTCAAGAGCGCTTGTCAAAGCTAGAAGCGTCGAGAAATCGTTAGAGAAGGAAGTTCGGCAACGGATTCGCTCAACGGATGTAACGGATGTAACGGATGTCAGCCCGATGTCCGTCGGAAGAAGGAAGAAGGAAGACAGGACACGGATATACGGATTAATTCTTGAGCAAAAGTGGGGAGTCAGGAGTCAGAAGGAAGAGGTTCAAGGGAAGAGGGAAGAAGTTATTAGTTAGAAGGATGAAGTCATATTCTCGCCAACTCAAAACTCAAAACTCTCCCTCTCTCCTTCTCTCGGACGTTGAGGTCGAGAACAGCAGGGTCTGCTAAAAATCAACTTGCAGAACTATTCAATGATATGGAAATAATAGGCTGCAACCAGAAAATTGATCGCTAACAGCCCCAAAAACCAGGCCGCGCGAAACGTGTAAGGGAATTTGCCCGTTTTCATCACGGAGTCGGATTTTAATTGGTTCTTCGCTATCTCTGCCATAAGTAAAGCTCCTAATTCATAAGTCACTCTATTTACAAATAGCAGAGAGCGTCGCACTTATGCACAATCCTCTAGAGTTATTTTTTGTAACAAGGTGTTTGTACCGAGTGGAATTCAGATTAATTTCAATCGCTCTCTCCGGCGTGGTAGGAACTGCGGACTAGAGGCCCCGATCGCACGCGCTCAAACCCCATCTCCCGGGCGATCGACCCGAAACGGTCAAATTCGGCCGGCGTCCAGTATTTGCGTACTGGGAGGTGATCTAGAGATGGTCTCATGTATTGACCGAGGGTGAGCCGATCGCACTTGGCGTCCCGCAAATCGGCCATCGCTTCGACTATCTCGGCTTCGGTTTCCCCGTGTCCCAACATCAAACCGGATTTGGTGGGAATAGTTGGGTCATATTGCTTAACAATACGCAAAACGCCGATCGAGCGATCGTACTTCGCCCCCCTCCGCACCGGCCCTTGCAACCGGCGCACCGTCTCAATATTGTGGTTGTAACAGGCCGGTTTAGCCTCCACCACCGTGCGAATCCGAGATCGCTGCAACTCATCGAGGCCGGAATTCTCCCCTTGTGAACTCCTCCCAATTCCCCCCCAAAAATCCGGCGTCAGTACCTCAACTTCAGTATCCGGGTTCAGAAGGCGGATTTGGGCGATCGTCCTGGCAAACCAACCCGCACCCCCATCCGGCAAATCATCCCTCGCCACCGAAGTCAGCACCGCATAGCGCAAACCCAACAACTGCACAGCCTCGGCCACCTTTTGCGGTTCCTCCGGGTCGAGGGGCATCGGAGAATGACCTTTATCTACTTGACAAAAAGCACAAGCGCGGGTGCAAGTCGGCCCCATCAACAAAAAAGTCGCCGTTTTTTGGGCGTAGCACTCGCCCCGGTTGGGACATCTGCCCTCCTCGCAAATCGTGTGAATTTGTCGCTGTTTAATAATTTTTTGGACTTGGGAAAGTTCGCTAGCTTTGCCGATGGGGCGGCGCAACCACTCCGGCATCGCCTCTATTTCACCCCGCATTTGGGGGGCAACTGCTTTGACTGTAGGAGTTTGAGGAGTTTGGGGCGACATATAATTAAGTGGCGGTCGAGTTAATTCCTTCGATCGTATCCGAAATCAAAGACCCTGAACTTGTAGGAGTATCACCCGAAATCAGAATCGCGCCGACGTGCAACAAAACTAAACTCACCCAGAATTATGGGTAGAATTCTGTTAGGGATATACTGAAGGTTGCAAATCATCACTCATTCATTACTGAAGGAGTCAGTCGTGGCTGGTCAAAAAATCTTGGTAATCGATGACAGTAAAGTCATCCGCGTCCGAGTCCGAGAGATGTTGCCTCAGGGTAACTTTGAAGTTCTAGAAGCAAAAGACGGCGAAGAGGGACTCAAACTGATCCGTCAAGCCCGGCCAAATCTAATTATGTTAGATTTCCTACTGCCCAAAGTCAGCGGTTGGGAAGTGTATCAAAAAGTGCAAGCCCATCCTGAGCTTTCTAAGATACCTTTAGTGATCATGTCGGGCCGCGAAGAAGAGGTGATGGAAAAAATTCCGAAACCCTTCGAGAAGCATTTTTTTGCATTCATCGCCAAACCGTTTGAGAAGAAGCAGCTAACCGAGGCAATCAAATCGGCGATGGTACTGGCCAAAAAGAAACCGGTGCCGGAAGCCCCAGCAGCAGCCGCCGCAGCCACTTCTGGAGCGGGCGCGGCCGAAATTCAGGCGATGACTGTGAAAATGGCGAAAATGCAAGCGGAAATTGATGCACTCAAAAAACAAATGACTCAGGTGATTACGATCATCAAGCAGAAATTGAAATAATTCTGCTGTTTTTTGAAGGCATTTATGTAGAAGGAAAATTCCACAGCGTGAAACTTTCAGTTGAGTCTCAAAGGCTGCGATTTTACCTGCATTTTTTTGCCATTTTTTTTGAGCTAGTGCGATCGCCAACAGCCTGCAACTGGTTTCTTAAAATCCCAGTCAGAAAATCAATTAAAAGTTGAAAATCAAACAAGGGAGGAAATTAATTATTAATTTATATTAGGATTTTTAATTCCCGCTCGCTCCACACTCAATAATTAACTCCTCAGTCTCATTTTTTTGGTTAATGACTAACGACTATTCCGATTTTTTGCCTCAACTGCGTGCCTCAACAGAGCAATTATTGAAAAGATTAGACTGCTTCGATCGAGCGCAGGTATTAGCGATCGGAGATTTGACCTTGGACGAGTTTCTTACCGGACAAGTAGAGCGAATTTCCCGCGAAGCGCCTGTGTTGATTTTGCGCTACGAAAATACTCAGCAAGTACCCGGAGGTGGCGCAAATGCTGTCTACAATTTAGCCAAACTGGGAGGCAAAGTAAAAGTTGCCGGTTTGGTGGGAAAAGACGACCAGGGAAAGGCTTTGTGCGGTATTTTTGAGGCGGCGGGAATTGATACGGGTGGGATTTTAATCGATTCGCAGCGTCCAACTGTCACCAAAACTAGAATTTCCGGGCACGCGCGGCAGTCGGTGACTCAGCAAATTGTCCGAGTCGATCGCAAATCGGACGAGTTGCCGGATTTAGATTTGCAGTTGCAATTGGCCGACTACATCCGGCAGCAAATACCGACAGTAGATGCCGTGGTTTGTTCCGACTACGGCGACGGAGTTTTGACTCGTTTGGCGATCGAATCGGCAGTGGTTCCCGGCAAAACAATTGTAGACGCTCAAACAAATTTGCAGCGATATTCGGGAGCAATGTTATTTACTCCTAACTTGCCAGAAGCCGAGCAAGCAGTCGGATATGCTATCAAAAACCCTCAAACTTTAATGCAAGCCGGACGCGATTTATTGAACTTAACTCAAGCTCAAAAAATCCTGATTACTCGCGGCGAAGAAGGGATGACTTTGTTTGAAAGGGCGAACGGCGAAGAAATCAACAATTCACCCCCTCCAACATCCATTTGTGAAAAGGGGGAATTTGCCATTCAAAGTTGGGACATTCCCCCTTTTAACAAGACTGATGTATTCGACGTAACCGGTGCTGGAGATACAGTCGTAGCAGCAATGACTTTAGCTTTGTGCGTCGGTGCATCCGGTTGGGAAGCGGCAGTTTTGGGAAATTTGGCGGCTAGCATTGTCGTGCGTCAATTCGGTACGGCAACGACGACTGCAGACGAAATGAAAGAAGCTTTGAAAACGATGATTGCACTATAGCAATCCTCAATGAGTCGTAAATTTTTTACCCCACCCCAACCCTCCCCGAAGCTGCAGTCCGGGAGTAAGAAATTCACAAATGATGCGAGGATTGCACTATAGCATTTTGTAAGGTGCGTCGCTGTCAGATTTTTGATAGAAAATGGGGGATTTTTTTTAAATGGCGACGCACCCTACATTAGACTTGAATGGGATGCCTTCGTTCTCCTATCTTGAAATGCCTCTGCGCTTTCCCTATCAATTAAAAATTTATGCAATAAGTCTATTGTGTGGTGCGTCGCTCTGAGATGTACGATCTTCTTTGGGGATTTTTGATGGCGACGCACCCTACTCACTTACTAATTATTGGTAATGGGGAATCGGGAATTGGTAATGGGGAATCGGGAATTGGTTATTAGTTATTGGTTATTTGTGATTAGTTATTGGTTATGGGTTATTGATTATTAGTTACTCGTTACCCATGCCCCATGCCCCATGCCCCATGCCCAATTCCCAATTCCCCATGCCCAATTCCCAATTCCCAATTCCCAATAACTACTTACTCTTTTTCAAAATTTGCCCCTTCTCATCAATTGTCAAACCGCTATTGGGAAAATCGCTCTTTGTCAAACGGTCAATCAACCCCACAGTCCTAAATTTGTTATCAACAGCCGGAACACCTCGCCCGTCAAGTTGGACGGGGATAATCTTACCAGAAACAAAATCCCCTTGCGGAGTCATTTTCACATCCAAAATAAGAGATTTACCGAGTGCTCCTGCGGTTGACAAAGTGCGATAACCCAAAAAATTTCCCAGAGAATAAGCAATCAATTTCCCTTTATAAAGTTCCATCGCTCGGGGAACGTGCGGGCCGTGTCCCAAAATCAAATCTGCTCCCGCATCAATCATCGTCCGCGAAAACAAAACCATATTTCCCCGGTTTTCTCCGTAAAAAATTTCAGTTTTATTTCTTACATTCAGAGCTCCCGTTCCTTCAGCTCCAGCATGAACTGATATCACTACAATATCAGCCTTTTCCTTAGCTTTTTTGACTACTTCGGCTCCCGCTTTTAGTTCCAGCAAAGAATTGTGAACTTCGCCGTAGTTGCTGAAACCGATAAAGGCAAAATTCACGCCCTTGACATTTTGATAAACAATTTGATCTCTTTTACCAACAGCCTTCATGCCGTTGCTGTCAATGTTTTTAATCGTGTCATTAAAGCCTTGCTCGTTAAAGTCGTAAGAGTGATTGTTGGCAACATTCAAAATATCAAAACCAACATCTTTGAAAATTTTGGCATAACTCGGAGGCGTCCGAAAGGCAAACAGCATTCGTCCGCCACCTGCTTTGGAACTGTAAGGATAATCGGTCATCGTGCTTTCAAAATTGCCAAACAGAATATCAGCTCCTTTGAGGTACGGTTTTACCGACTCTAATAACATCTCTTTTTTTGCCGGCAGTTTGTTGTAGGGATAATTTGTGCCGGGGATCATGTCGCCAACTGCTTTGATGCTGACAGTGGCGGGTACGGCGGCAGGTTTTTTGGCAGCCGGAGAGGGCGATTGTGGAGCAGGAAGGGGTTTGGCTGCGGCTGCTGGTGCTGGTGTCGATCTCACTTCTTGTACCGCAGGCTTTGATGTTAGAGGGTTATTAGTAGCGGTGGGTGAGGATTTGTAAAGTTGAGAAGCTAGAACAAAGCCGGATATCGGTACGAGAATTAGACTCACAGCACCGACTGAGAACCCAGATTTTTTAGTTTTAGTGCGGGCTAATTCTGGCTGCGGTGATGGCTTTTGCTGCCTTTGCTTTGGGGGTTTTGGAGTGGGAGTTTTAGGGGGTTGGGGCGGAGATTTTTCTGGTGTTTGAGTGGGCGCAGTTGTGACATTTTGAGTTTTTTCTAGCTCGGGCAAAGTCACAGGAATGCCAGAAGCGGGTAAACTAGCGGCTGCTGCTTTACTCGCAGCTACTGCTGCATTCACGGCAACTAAGGGACTCACGGGTGCGGAAGTCAAGCGTTTTTTTAATTCTACCGTCTGAGTCCAAACGGGCAATTGCTCGCCGCTGCGCCGCCCGTAAACTGTCACTGAGTAAAGGTTGTTTGGTTGCAGCCGCTGCAACCCTTTGACTGCGACTCGGAGACAGGCTTCTTCTGCGGGTAAATGTTCTGCTTCCAGCAGCAGGTGCAGGGTGTCATTTTCCCGGCTGGCTTTAGCCGTGACGCCGAAGCTTTGGAGTGCTTGGCCGATCAGAAATGCGATCGCCCTGGCATCGCCTTCTTTTGCTAAATTTAAAATATCTTGTTGGCTCACAAACGCCTCTACTCTCTCACACTAGAAATTTAGCTCGATCTTATATCAAATTTGGCGGCACAGGATTAAATACCGATTGATTTAACTTAAGTAAGTGGGTACAAATAAACAGAACGTTGGCAGAGGAGGCCTGGGTGAAAGGATCTACTCGCTCTCACTATAGCTCCTAACTAAATCCGACCCTACTTTTACAAGATAGTATGATTTGTGGCGCTTGCTAGCTGAGTACAATATTTCCTAACGGTTATCTTAGCCGATCGCCCAAACACTTCTATCCGGCATAATTGCCCCCTTCAACTTAACATCTCTCAAATCAGCGCTCTCTTTTTTACAGCATTTTTGGTAAATAAAACTGGTTTGTGAGTGACGGTATTGCGTCCTGGAATGTACGGAAAATATGCGGTTTAGCAGCGAACAATTAACGAAAAAACCGAGTTTCTCGTTACCAGTGCCAATCCCCCTGTCCTGCTTCCACCCAAATTCACACAAAAACGATCGACCCGCAGGCTCGGAAGCTTGTTAAACTCTTGGTCATGCCACGCTATTAGCGAGAAGTCGCCCGCGAGCCACAATCATCTGCTAGCGTCCCCGCAGTGCAGCGCTGCAGGGCCTGCACTGCACGCTGCACGTAGGTGAGATTAACTGCAATCAACTTTCGGGATGCCGCTGCTAAAGTCGCGGCCGCCGATGTAGTTGTTCGTTTTAAACTAATTATTTAAAGGAGTTGCACGTCAATGACACAATTGTGCTTATAATATCTGGCTCGGTGCCCTCTCAAACCAGGGTTTTTCGCTAGTCTGGTGGTATTTGTGAGTTAGTTAAGCGCATAGCAGCTAGGATCGAGCTAACTCAAGGTTAAACTAAAGCTCGTCATGCGGCGTTGCCTCTCAAAACCTGGATTGAGTCTTATGGCGCACTACCGCTCCTTTGTATGTTTGTTCACCTGCATTGCCTGTCTGGGCGCTGCTTTCAGTCCAAGCGCCGGCGGAGGGCAACAGATACTCAATGCCTCTGCGCGTGCTGTTTCCCAAGAAATTGCTCAGGCGAACTCTTCCCCGGACGACCGCCAGGATTCCCAGCCTCCAAAACCGTCTCCAGCGCCCGATAAAAACAAATCTCAGGCGTCCAAAACGTCCAAATCTAATTCTAAGATCCCGAAATCGGTATCCAATTCGATCGTCTTTTTGTCTCGTCAGCGGGGGTTCTTAATGTTGGGTTTGGCAGCAGTTGTCGTCACGGCAGCGGCAGTATTTATCATGCTTAAATTAGTTAGCAGTGACGAGTCAAATTATTCTCAGCGAAAACGGGGAAGATTTGAACGCCAGAACCAAAGAAAATCTCAATTTACTAATCCCTATTCTCCTACAAACTCGCACGAAAGTAGACCGCAAGAGAATTCTTTTGGGGGACAATCGCTGTCAGCCTTGCCCTACCCTTTTGGTTTGCCACCAGGCTACAGTATCGAGAGCAGCGATCGACCTTTACCGTTTATCCTGGAACCCGGGGAACCAGAATCCGAGGATGCAGCAGTCGAGGGCGATCGAATTAATTCCGACACCTCGCCCTTGGAAACTCACAGCAACGGATACAACAACACAGGTTTCAACATTCCCGAAACAACTAATCAAACCGATCCCCTAGCGAACAAGAAAGGTATTGCCCTTCCCGAAACGGATGGTAGACCTAAAGTTGATATTATTGAAGCACTGATTGAAGATTTGCAGCAGCTAAATCCGGCAAAGAGGGGCAAAGCAATTTGGGAACTAGGTCAGCGGGGAGATTCCAGAGCAGTTGAGCCGTTGCTCGATTTGCTAGCAAATTCCGACTCCAAGCAGTACAGTTTAATTTTGGCAAGTCTCTCGGAAATTGGCATTCGCACGCTCAAACCCATGAATAATGCGTGGTCAATTTCGCTGCAAAATGAAAATCCCGAAGTGCGTAAAAATGCAATTCGCGACTTGACGCGGATTTACGAATTGGTGAATCAAATCAGTTACTTGTTGCACCGTGCGACGGACGATCCAGATCCCGAAGTTCAGGAAACTGCTCGCTGGGCAATCAATCAGTTGAATCGCATCCGTCCGCGTTCTGGGATGGATTAATAAATTTAGCAATTTTCAAATTATTCTCAAATTGAGATTTGAGATGGGAGAATTTATAATTGAGATTATGTTAAAGTTAGTGAATGCCGATTAATGACTAATGACTAATGAGTAATGACTATTTAAAACTATTGTTCCTGTCAACTTCTGTCGGTCAACTAGGTTCGGGGTTGGGTGGCGGTGTCGAACTTACAGTCCTTAACATTGCTAAAGAATTGCAGGGGCGCGGTCATAAAATAGCAGTTGTAGCGCCGATAGGTTCAGTATTAGAATCAATTCGTGTAATCGAAATAACGGGTGATTTGCAAGTAACCGCCCAAACACAAGATTACAACGATCCTATTGTGATGCCCGCAGATTCTGTGCTGGCGAATATGTGGGAATATGCTCGCCAAGTTCAGGATGAATGGGATGTCATTGTTAATTTTGCCTACGATTGGCTGCCATTTTATTTGACACCATTTTTTAGGACTCCGATCGCACATTTGATCAGCATGGGTTCCCTTTCCGCAGCCCTCGATCGCATTGCCGGACAAACCGCAGTCCAGTTTCCTGGTACGATCGGAGTTCACACCGCTTCTCAAGCCAAAACATTCGCCTTTGCCGGTGAATGTCAGTTGTTGGGAAATGGCATAGATTTATCGCTGTACGAATTTTGCAACCAACCGCAGTCTAAATTAGCTTGGCTGGGCCGCATTGCCCCGGAAAAAGGCTTAGAAGATGCAGTAGCAGCCGCGAAAATTACAGGCATTCCCCTGAAAATTATGGGCAAAATGCAAGATGAGGATTATTGGCAAAAAATTTGTGCAGATTACCCGGATGCTCCGGTAGAATATTTAGGATTTTTGACAACAACTCAAATGCAAGAGCAAGTCCGGCAGTGCCGAGCATTGTTGATGACACCGCGCTGGGTGGAAGCTTTCGGAAATGTCGCGATCGAGGCTTTAGCGTGCGGTGTGCCCGTGATTGCTTACGAGCGCGGGGGGCCGGCCGAAATTGTGAGAGACGGACTGACGGGCTTTTTAGTGCAGCCTGATAGTGTAAATGGCTTGGTAGGTGCGATCGCCCGTTTAGACCAAATTGACCGCAGCGCTTGCAGGCGACAAGCAGAGGTAGAATATTCTTTAGCAGTTTTGGGCGATCGTTGTGAACGCTGGTTCAAATCGATCGCTGGTAGTAGGGTGCGTCAGTAATAATACTCGCCAATTTTTAGGAATCTCCGCTGACTGACGCACCTTACAAGTTTATTGAACAGCCATTCAAATGTATTCTCAAATTGAGTTAAATAAACTCCTAACCGACAAGAAAAAAAGAAAACAGAAAAAACTATGGCAACCGAACGTTTAGTGCTTTTATCCAGTAGAGAAATCGAAAAAATGCGCCAAGCCGGTCGTTTAGCGGCAGAACTTCTGCTGCATCTCGAACCGATGGTTAAACCGGGTGTAAGCACTCTCGAAATTAACAACGAAGCCGAACGCTGGACTTTGGCACGCGGAGCAAAAAGCGCTCCGCTAGGCTATAAAGGATTTCCAAAATCTCTGTGTGCAAGCGTCAATGAAGTTGTCTGTCACGGCATCCCGAATGCTAAACAAATTCTGAGAGAAGGTGACATTATTAATATTGATGTAACGCCTTTAGTTGATGGTTATCACGGCGATACTTCCAAGACTTTTTTTGTCGGGAAACCTTCACCTGTAGCGAAAAAATTAGTGGAAGTAACCGAGGAATGTCTCAGAAGAGGAATTGCGGAAGTTAAACCGGGTGCTCGTACCGGGGACATCGGTGCAGCGATTCAAGAATATGCTGAAGCACAGGGTTTTTCGGTAGTGCGAAATTTTGCGGGACACGGCGTTCACCGCGTTTTTCACACCGAACCGGAAATTCTGCACTACGGCAAGCGGGGCACGGGAAAGAAGCTCAGACAAGGCATGGTTTTTACGATCGAGCCCATGATTAATGAGGGTACCTGGGAAGTGGAAATTTTGGCCGACGGTTGGACTGCGATCACGAAAGATGGAAAGCTGTCGGCTCAATTCGAGCACACTCTGGCTGTTACTGATTCTGGGGTGGAAATTCTAACTTTGCCTTAGCAATCATTAACAAACAATCTGCAAAACTCAATCCTAAATCAATAATTAACCATATCCCGTAGGGGCGGGTTTCACCGACAATATCTAACGATTATCAACAATCTAGATAAACCCGCCCCGCCACAACCGATAACCCACATCAACCTGAAATTTGCATCGAATCCGAAAATGTAGGTTGGTATTTATGGGTGGGTGGGGGCGGGTTTGCCAGATTGTCTGTTTCATTTAGAAATTGTCGGTAAAACCAGTCCCTACGGAATTACGAAGATTCACCGAATCCGACCTAAATCAATAATTAAATATCCCGTAGGGGCGGGTTTCACCGACAATATCTAACGATTATCAACAATCTAGATAAACCCGCCCCGCCACAACCGATAACCCACATCAACCTGAAATTTGCATCGAATCCGAAAATGTAGGTTGGTATTTATGGGTGGGTGGGGGCGGGTTTGCCAGATTGTCTGTTTCATTTAGAAATTGTCGGTAAAACCAGTCCCTACGGAATTACGAAGATTCACCGAATCCGACCTAAATCAATAATTAAATATCCCGTAGGGACGGGTTTCACCGACAATATCTAACGATTATCAACAATCTAGATAAACCCGCCCCGCCACAACCGATAACCCACATCAACCTGAAATTTGCATCGAATCCGAAAATGTAGGTTGGTATTTATGGGTGGGTGGGGGCGGGTTTGCCAGATTGTCTGTTTCATTTAGAAATTGTCGGTAAAACCCGCCCCTACGAAATTACGAACGATTCACCGAATCCGAAAATGTAGGTTGGTATTTATGGGTGGGTGGGGGCGGGTTTGCGAGATTGTCTGTTTCAGTTAGAAATTGTCGGTAAAACCCGCCCCTACCGAATTACGATCGATTCACCAAACACGATATAACTAATAACTAATAACTAATGACTAACATAAAATTTCTGCAACCAGGAGATTTGCTCAAAGTAATTGCCCCTAGTGGTACTCTTCGAGAATTAACCAACTTTGAAAAGGGTGTAGAAATTTGGAAATCTCGCGGCTATCGAGTTGAATTAACACCGGGTTTTGACGATCGCTGGGGCTATTTGGCAGGTTCCGACGAAAACCGCGTCCGACAGCTAGCAGATGCCCTCAATGACCCGGATTGTCGCGGTATTCTCTGTGTTCGAGGCGGTTTCGGCAGCACTAGACTTTTGGAAAAAGGAAAAGTGGGAAAGGCGGAAAATTCCCAACCACCAATTCCCGATGCCCCATGCCCCATGCCCCATGCCCGATTCCCCATGCCCGATTCCCATTCGCCGAAATGGTTAATCGGCTTTTCCGACATTACTGCTTTGCTGTGGAATCAGGACAAATTGGGGATTTGGGGCGTTCACGGGCCGATGCTGACAACTTTGGCAGCGGAACCGGATTGGTCTGTCGATCGACTTTTTGACTGCATCGAAGGTCGTCCCTTACAATCTTTGCAAGGTAAAGGATGGGGCAGCGGACAAGCCACCGGGCCGCTGTTTCCTGCGAATCTGACGGTTGCTTCTCACTTGCTCGGAACCCCGTATCAACCGGATTTGACCGGGGTTATTCTCGCATTTGAGGATGTTTCCGAGGCTCCTTACAGGGTCGATCGAATGCTGACTTTGTGGCGGATGGCGGGGGCTTTTGCAGGCGTGCGGGGCATTGCTTTGGGGCGCTTCAGCCGCTGCGAGATTGACCCGAGTATTCCCAGTTTTAGCATTGAAGAAGTTTTGCGCGATCGGCTGGGGGACTTGAATATTCCGATTGTCTCGGATTTGCCCTTCGGGCACGAGGGCGTTAACGCTGCTTTACCTATGGGAATTACGGCTTGTCTCGACGCCGAATCGGGATTGCTGATTTGCGGCGATAAATCGCAACTTTAGATTGGGGATAAACGTCTGTGACTTTAGCCATCGATTTTGCACCCGCTAAAGAGTCTGGTTGGGTGAGGTTGACACGGTTGGCAGAAATTACATTTAAAATGGATTGTGTATGCAAATGTCGGCATCAAAAAAGCAAAAAGATTTTAAAATTTTCGAGAGGTTGATATGAAAGCACACAACTTGTTAAACAGTATTGCTGCCGCATTCCTAGTTACAGGATTGGCACTCACTGGCATTTCCTCTAGTGCTGTTGGCGAACAGATACGGAATAACGATCGCATAGATGGAGTAATTCGCCGTACTTCCCCGATTTACCGTTTCCGAAATATGTGGACACCGGGATCTCCGACGGAAGAATTGCGGGGTCAAGAATACACTTTCAGTGCTCGGGAAGGCGACAACATTGAAGTGTTTTTAGATACAGATAGAAGTCGCGGTTTTACTCCCGTCATGGTGCTGTTTTACGGTAACAACAAACAAGTCGCTTTTACGCAAGACCGTTCTTTTAATTATCAAATTCCCCGTACAGGTGATTACAAGCTTTTAGTATTAGCAAAAGATGCTTCCAGAGGCGGTAACTACACGCTGGAAGTTGCGGGAATTGATGGGGACGACAGACGATCTCGCAATTCGCGGGACGATTGGTACACGAGGCGAGATGACGATCGATATGACAGTGGATATGACAGAGAACGGCTTTTGCAAGATGATTTTGACTTGCGGTCTGTTGATTGTCGCGAGAGACGTTCTATGGTGAGAGTCAGGTTTGACGATGGCAATCAAGATTCAACATACTGCGCTGTCCCGAATAGAAGGTTTCCGGCGGGAGATTATTACTACAATTCGCGGACTAGAAATTTAGACTCGGCGAGGCGGAATGATAGTAGATTCGATGCGGACCGCGATCAATGTCGGGTAGTGGTGGGCGGAGTCTGCGTGACGAGATAGTAGGGTGCGTCGCTCTCTACAATCTACAACGAAGCTCGAAAATGTCACAGCGACGCACCACCATACAAAATATCGTGGGTGCGTCGCTCTGTACAATCTACAACTAAACTCGAAAATCTCGCAGCGACGCACCATACTTACGGGTGCGCCGCTCTGTACAATCTACAACTAACCTTCACAACCGGGTTTTTCACGCTCATCTGTGGGCTGCAAGGCGTCTTTCGGAAAAAACCAGGTTTCTGACTACCCGTCCGTTCAGGATTATTGGTATATTAATAATATTAATGATGTGGCAAAATGTATGAGCGTTAAAGAACTTGAAACAGCAATTATGAATTTGTCAGTTAAGGAACTATCCGAACTTACTGCTTGGCTGATAGAGTATCGCCAACAAGTCTGGGATAGGCAAATTGAAGACGATTTGGAGGATGGGCGGTTAGATGCGCTACTTGATGAAGTCGATGCAGAGTATGAAGCGGGATTGGCTAAAGTGTTATGAAGCATCTGACTTTACCGCGTTTTTGGCACTGCTATCACCAGCTACCTAAAGAAATACAAGCGTTAGCCGATAAAAATTACGAATTATTCAAAGTCGATCCGTATCACCCTTCGCTGCATTTTAAAAAAGTTGGCAGGCGAAAGCAATTGCAATCGGTGCGAGTAGGCGATAGTTACCGAGCTTTGGGAGTTGAGAAACCTGAAGGTATTGTCTGGTTTTGGATAGGGACTCATGGCGATTACGATGCAATATTAGCTCAGAAATAAGCTTCACTTTGAATCCTTGAAACTAGAAAGTATGTCATCTATCAAACATAGGGGTGTCATGGAGATGCACAGTATTTGACCTAATAGGAGGTAAAAAAGCTGTATGGCTAGCATAAAACCGGGTACGAGTATCAAAACCCAGCCTATACAAATAAATAATGTAAAAATTTGAGCTGTACAGTAAAGGAGTAAATACAGCCGTGAGAAAAAGTGATTTGAGGAAACCTGGCAAATAACCCTGAGTGTTTATATTGTATGAAAACTTGGCTCCACGACAAGTAGGCTTGTAGATAAACCCGAGTACAGACATATCTCTCCAAAGTTCTACAGTGGATTCAAACTTTATTTTCTTCATAGTCTTAACGTCAGGAGTCAAAAATAATGTAAGAGCAGCATCCAGAATCTACCCGTTTATATTCTCAAGTATTGCTTTACTTGGTTCTTTACTAAGTTTTTATTCAATTTTTTTATTCAATGAGTGTCCCCAACGAGTGGGGAAAACTCCATTATACAGCCCCTATAATGCAAGGAGTCTAGATGTCATTTGCAAGGCTGGTGGCGCAAAAAGGGCGGTTCAGCTAATTTACCGCCAGCCTCGCAACTAACCAAATCCCGATCGCCCAAAATCGAACTGGGCCACTCCCCTCATCTCCCCCACAGCCAACAGATGAATTTTTTGTCAAAAAGGACGATCGCACAGTGGTAAGCTACCAAAGGCATTGAAATATCTAAGGTAGAGAAAAGTTAAAATGTCGGCATTAAATGAAGTTCCCTTGTTGTTGCGGGCAGCCCGCGGCGAAACCCTAGACCGCCCCCCCGTGTGGATGATGCGTCAAGCCGGCCGCTACATGAAGGCTTATCGAGATTTGCGAGAAAAGTATCCCTCGTTTCGCGAACGTTCCGAAATTCCCGAAGTTGCGATCGAAGTTTCCCTTCAGCCGTGGCGCGCGTTTCAACCCGACGGCGTAATTCTGTTTTCCGATATTGTCACCCCCATGCCGGGTTTGGGCATCGACATGGATATCGCCGAAGGCAAAGGCCCGATTATCCACGCACCCATCCGCACTCAGCAGCAAATCGACAACCTGCAACCGCTGAACCCGGAAGAAAGCTTGCCGTTTATCAAAACAATCCTGAAATCCCTGCGCGAAGAAGTCGGCAACAAATCCACCGTCCTCGGCTTTGTCGGCGCGCCGTGGACGCTGGCGGCCTATGCGGTTGAGGGCAAAGGTTCTAAGGATTATGCAATTATCAAAAACATGGCATTTTCCGATCCGACTTTACTGCATCAGTTGCTGTCGAAATTCGCAGATGCGATCGCCGTTTACGTGCGCTATCAAATCGACTGCGGCGCGCAAGTCGTGCAAATGTTCGACTCTTGGGCCGGCCAACTGTCCCCGCAAGACTACGACACCTTCGCTCTACCTTACCAGAAACAGGTGTTCGAGCAAGTCAAAAAAACCCATCCCGACACCCCGCTAATTCTGTTAGTCACCGGTAGCGCCGGCCTCCTCGAACGCATGACAACATCCGGCGCGGATATCATCAGCGTGGATTGGACGGTTGACATGGCCGACGCGCGCAAGCGTTTGGGCCCGAATATGAACGTTCAGGGAAATCTCGATCCGGGCGTGTTGTTTGGTTCTCAACCGTTTATTCGCGATCGAATTCTTGATACAATTCGCAAAGCCGGTCATCGCGGACACATCCTCAATTTGGGACACGGCGTGTTACCGGGAACTCCCGAAGACAACGTGCGTTTCTTCTTTGAAACCGCCAAACAAGCCGACAAATTGCTTGCAGTTGCTGCTTGAGTCCGACAATCCGACAGGGGTTGAAACCCCTGTCTCATAGCTAAAGTCCTCGCTATGAGGACTAAAGATTAATATTTCCGTCGGTTTTAACTCACCGAAGATCGCCCTTGCGAATAAAGCATCCCGTAGGGGCTGGTTCACCAAAAGCTTTAAGAAGTGCACAGAGGTTAAATAAACCCGCCGCCACCCACAAAAAAGCCCTTGATGAACAATGGTGCTCTTCAGTCGGTTTCAACCGACTTTTGCTAAAAGCCCCGTGGGTTTCAACCCCTGGCGGATTGCAGGAGAATGAAACAGCCCAATTCTCCCCCTTGCCGTCCCCCCCTTCCCCTTCTGCAAAATGAACGCCAAAAAAATTTTCATAACGGGTGCAAGTGGCTGTATCGGTCACTACATGGCCGAAACTTTGATTCAAGAAACAAACCACGAACTTTACCTCTTAGTTCGCAACCCAGAAAAATTAAAATTTGATTGGAAAGCCCGCCCCGGCATCCATATAATACAAGGCGATATGCGAGATATCGAGCAATTTGCCGAACTCCTGCAAACAATTAATGTCGCAATTTTAGCTGCCACTGCTTGGGGAGGAACTCAAGAAGTGTTTGATGTTAACGTCACCAAAACTCTGCGGCTAATTCAACTACTTTCGCCACAGACTTGCCAGCAAGTAATTTATTTTTCAACTGCCAGCATTCTCGGTCGAGACAACAATTTGCTCAAAGAAGCCGGGGAACTGGGGACAGATTATATTAGCTCAAAATACAACTGCATGGTGCATTTGTCAGCCTTGACAAATGTGCCTCCGATTACGGCACTTTACCCGACATTAGTATTGGGAGGAGACGCAGAAAAACCAGTTTCTCACTTGTCATCTGGCCTGCCCCTTGTCGCAAAATGGATTGGTTTGATTCGCTGGTTTCAGGCAGATGGCAGTTTTCACTTCATCCACGGCGCAGATATTGCTAAAGTAGTTAATTATTTAGTTGAACATCCGCCGGCTTCCGAGGAACCGCGACATTTTGTGCTTGGAACTCCGGCGATTACAGCTAACGAAGTGGTAGAACAAGCTTGCAAGTATTTGAATAAAAAGATATTTTTTCGGATTACTCTGTCACCTCGGATGGCCGATTTCTTTATTTGGCTGTTCCGAATTCAGATGGCTGCTTGGGATAGATTTTGCATCAGCTACCGCCATTTTACCTATCAAAATCTTGTGAATCCCGAAAGCATAGGAATGCCGAGTTACTGCGGCACAGTAGCCGATATGTTAAGAACTAGCGGGATTCCCGGCAAAGATTCAAATTAGAAGGAAGAAGGAAGAGGGAAGAAGGAAGAGGGAAGAGGGAAGAGGGAATGTGCACCTTACGAGATATATGTAGGGTGCGCCGAGGGGCATTTTACGAATAATGTAAGTTTTTCAAGTTCTTTTTTACCTTATTCCCATGCTTTTTAAATGCGATTATCGCCAATTAACGGTCAAATACGATAAGATATCAGCATTTGCAAACTTTAACAGGGAACTGCCAGCTAAAAATTGCACTCCATTTGTTCGTCTTAGGGGGTGTGACCCCTCAGCAGATATTCGATCGAGTGCAAGATCGTAATTTTAGCCTTAACATGAAGTCTTGAGAGTCGATCGAACTCTCACGCCCCGCCAGCCCGATCGCAAGTTGTTTACTGATGTCAGAAACCTCAGCCTAAAGGCGTGAGGCTTGAAAGAGAAATCTAACAGGCCATTCTGACCAGACTAAGCTTTAAATAGCTACGTTATTTAGGTCACGACACCCTGGGATGCGAAGCTAGTCCCTTGCTCTGTCGCTAGTGGTTAAACAGTCTTAAGGTCACTGAGACAGTGCTGCTAGCCTAACAAGCCTTTATAACTTTGTCGAAGCTAACTTTACCCCAGAAATGGGAGTTTGGGGCAACCATTCCCCAAAAATCGGAGAGGTTGCATTAAATTCCCTCTCCGACCCCGAAAGGGGATTTAATTCCATGTAAAGCCGTCCTATAAGGACGGGGCTTCAGACCCAGTTTTTTGGTGAGGTTTAACATATAATGCGAGTCCTTCTAGTTTACCCGCTGTTTCCGAAAACATTTTGGTCTTACGAGAAAATCCTAGAATTAGTCGATCGTAAAGTGCTGCTTCCACCGCTGGGTTTGGTAACAGTAGCAGCTATTTTACCCCAAGAATGGGAATTTAAGTTAGTCGATCGCAACATCAGACAAATCACAGAAGCAGAATGGGAATGGGCAGAGCTCGTTATTCTGTCCGCAATGATTGTTCAAAAAGAAGATTTGCTAGACATAATTCGCGAAGCAAAACGGCGCGGTAAATCCGTAGCTTGTGGCGGCCCCTACCCGACTTCTGTACCCGAAGAACCTCAAGCAGCGGGCATAGATTACCTGATTCTCGACGAAGGCGAAATCACCTTGCCAATGTTCGTCGAAGCAATACAACGGGGCGAAAAAAGCGGAATTTATCGATCGAACGGCGTAAAACCCGATGTTACCACAACCCCAGTTCCCCGCTTCGATTTGCTGGAATTAGACGCCTACGACTCGATGTCAATTCAATTTTCCAGAGGCTGTCCTTTCCAGTGCGAATTCTGCGATATCATCGTCCTCTACGGTCGCAAACCCCGCACCAAAACCCCCCAACAATTGATTGCAGAATTAGATTGCCTTTATAACTTGGGCTGGCGGCGCGGCGTGTTCATGGTAGACGACAACTTTATCGGCAACAAACGCAACGTCAAACTGTTGCTAACCGAATTAAAAGTTTGGCAAGAAGAACATAAATTCCCGTTTACTTTCAACACAGAAGCATCCATCGATTTAGCCCAAGACCAAGAATTGATGGACATGATGGTTGCTTGCAATTTCAATGCAGTGTTTCTAGGGATTGAAACTCCCGATGAAGAAAGCCTGCAAATGACGAAAAAGTTCCAAAATACCCGCAATTCCCTGATAGAATCCGTAGAGTTAATTGCCAAATCCGGTTTGCGAGTAATGGCAGGATTTATCATCGGATTTGACGGCGAAAAACCCGGTGCCGGTCAGCGGATTGTCAAGTTTGCCGAAGCTGCAGCCATTCCGAGCACAACGTTTGGAATGCTGCAAGCTTTGCCGCACACGGCATTGTCCCACAGACTAGCAAAAGAAGGGCGGTTGCGCGACAAATCTGGCAACCTCAACCAGACTACTTTGATGAACTTCATTCCGACGCGGCCTCTCGAAGATATTGCCCGCGAATATGTCGAGGCATTCTGCGAAGTGTACGATGCTGAGAAATATTTAGATCGGACGTATCGCCATTTCTTAATGTTGGGTGCACCTACAGCAAATATACCTGCAAAAATTCCCAGTTGGATAGACTTGCGAGCACTGTTAACTGTAGTGTGGCGTCAGGGAGTCAAGCGCAAAACTCGGTGGAAGTTCTGGCATCATTTGTTCAGCATTCTCAAACGCAATCCTGCGGTTTGGGATCATTATTTGACTGTGTGTGCTCACAACGAGCATTTCCTCGAATACCGCCAGATTGTGCGGGATGAAATCGAAGCTCAATTAGCCGAGTTTTTGGCTAATGAGTCTCAAACTGTATATCAAGAACCTGTTGCTGTTGAGGAAAAGCAAGTGCAAGCGGTTTAGGGTTGGAGAATTCAACCGCAGATAAACGCAGGTAAACGCAGATGAATTTAAGATTGTCTGCGTTTATTTGGTTATACTTAGTTTATAGACTTGGTTTTTTAAGAGCATGGAAACTGTAAATATCCATCAAGCTAAAACAAATTTCTCACGACTATTGTCGCGTGTGGAACTGGGAGAAGAAATCATTATTTCCAACGAAGGCATCCCAGTCGCGAAGTTGGTTCCGTTTCGTACTTCATCCAATCGACGAGCTAGTTTGGGACAAGATCGAGGGAGATTTGTTTTGCCAGAGGACTTTAACGATCCTTTGCCAAAAGAGATTTTGACAGCATTCGAGGGAGATGAAGAGTGAAACTCTTGTTGGATACGCAGTGTTTTTTGTGGTGGTTTGCCCAACCAGATCGATTGAATGAGGAGGCGATCGCACATATTGCCGATGAAACGAACGAATTGTGTTTTTCTGTTGCTAGTGTCTGGGAAATGGGCATCAAAGTTGCCATCGGAAAGTTACCACTCCCAGAACCGATAGATACCTACATTTCAACGCGCATGATACAGTTAGATGTGCGATCGCTGGAAATTACAGCACCTCATGCCCTGCGAGCGGCTGCGTTACCATTACATCATCGAGATCCCTTCGATCGAATGCTGATTGCCCAGGCTCAGATGGAGCAGATGACGCTTGTGAGTGCCGATTCAATGTTCAGGCAATACAGCGATATTGATATTCTTTGGGCCGCCAATTCGTGAGATTAATCTCGTTTCCAAGCTATTCCTGGAAATGTCAGATTCTGCGGTTCTGCTGGTTCAACAAAGCAAGCAGATAGAGCATCCCGAGGCATTCCCAGTTTCTCGCTGAAAAGGTGGAATACTACTATTGGCGGCAGCAGCTATTTCGGCAGATAGAGGCGCGATCGCCCCCAAATATGAAAATCTAATAACAAGCTCAAAAATAAAAAAAATCTCGATCGCCCTCAACCCGCCATGTTAGGAACAAATCAACTCAGAACAGCCGCTCTCTTAGGACTCCTAAGCGGCCTTCTCGTTTTAGGAAGTTATTATTTAATCGGCAACGAGCAAGGACTTTACATCGGTTTAGCGCTAGCCGCCTTCTCAAGTTTTAGCTCTTGGTACTATTCCGACACGGCCGCGTTAATGGCTTACCGCGCTCGCCCGATCGCCCGCAGCGAAGCACCCGAAGTTTACGATATGGTAGCATCCCTGAGCGCAAAAGCCCAAATTCCCGTGCCAAAAATCTTTGTAGTTCCCACTCAATCTCCCAACGCATTCGCCACAGGAAGAGACCCGGAACACGCGACAATAGCAGTTACTGAAGGCATCATCAAGCTGCTTTCCCGCGAAGAATTGGAAGGCGTTGTAGCGCACGAACTCACGCACATCCGCAACCGCGACACCCTCACTCAAGCAGTTGCAGGAACAATTGCCGGCGCAATTACATTTGTAGGGCGAATTCTGACTTTTGGAGCGCTTTACGGCCCGGTAACGCGGGATAGCAGACAAGGCCCGAATCCGTTTGGTTTGCTGTTTTTAATCATTTTAGCACCGCTATCAGCAACCGTAATTCAATTGGCGATTTCTCGGACGAGGGAATTTGCAGCAGACAGCGGTGCGGTGGAAATTACCAATAACCCGATCGGTTTAGCAAACGCGCTGCAAAAATTAGAGAAAATGGGTCATGAAATTCCGATGCACGGCAATCCTGCGATGTCGCCGCTGCTGATTGTGAATCCTTTTTCGACTAAAGGTTTGCAGTCACTTTTCCGCACTCACCCGCCCACAGAGGACCGGATTCAGCGCCTTTTGGAAATCGCGCAGCAGCAGCAAGGTTCTCCAGTGATGGCTTACGTACCTGGAATTTGAGCGGTCGAAAATTCAGCAACAATATTTAGAAACCCGGTGTTTTGAAGCAGCCGGGTTTCTTTATGTTTATAGCGCGATCGCTGTATGGAGCGACTAATTAGATAGGTAGGGGCGATCGCTCTCCGTACAATCATCGTAGTGTTTGGTATTGGGTATGAAGGGCGATCGCTCTTTTATTTTAGGCGATCGGTAGAGTCATATCTATTCCATAATGTCTAAGATTTTGCCACTAAAGCGACTGATAAAAAAACGAGGTGAACCAATGTCCACCCCACCTAACTCTAATTCGGTACTTATGATATCCTAATTATGCTGAGGTGCCTCCATCTCCACCAAATCCTCCAACTACTGCACCTTTTGCGGCTCCTAGCTTTGCACCAATAACCGCTCCTCCCGGACCTGCAATTAACAACCCGATAGCTCCGGCTACAAACGAGCCTACCACAGCCGTTGTTGCTACTCTCACAGCTACTTTACCTGCTTCTTTCGCAAGTTCATCTCCGTAATTGTCACTCATAATATCCTCTGCAAACTGGCTATCTAACACAACTTGTACGGTAGATGCAGTCCAACACACTATTACAGGGTGTAAAACAGCAAGTGTTCAATCCCTTAATTTACGCTTTAATACCTCTCCTATTTTCCTGATAAATCAAAGATTTGTCTAGCCCAAAATCCTCGATTTTGTTGGTACTTTTGTATCCTACTTCAACTCGATCTCTATAAAAAATGTTGGGAGATGTTGGCAAATGTTGGCAAATGTTGGGTACAATACAACCAACCCTGACATCTACCCGACTCTATGAACCTTAAGGAAATGGTAAAACTCGCAGACGATATGGTGTTTGCCAAAACAGGTAAGCATCTCAATGACTTACAAGAGAAAATCCTGCGCGGGACATGGCAACATGAGGATTACAACGAGATTGCCAAGGACGTTAACCTCTCTGAGGCTCGTGTTAGAGAGGTAGGAATGGAATTATGGCAAAGCCTTTCACAAGAGTTGGGGGAAAAAGTTAGTAAATCTAATTTTCGCTCCGCAATGGAGAGGTTACAAGTTTCGATATATTCAAATGTTGCACAAGAAGAATCTGTGCAAATTAACAGTGTTAACATCTGTGGAGAAGCTAGATACCCACCAAATATCCCAAACTCAAACCTACCAAATCAGGAAACATCTAACCCACAACAAACTCAAACTCTACATCAAGATTTAAGCGAAATGCCAGAGTTGGGCGATTTCTACGATCGCACTCCCCAACTCCAAACCCTCACAACCTGGATGATACAACAACACAGCCGCCTCATAGCCCTGACCGGCATCAGTGGAATCGGCAAAACATCCCTAGCAGTGCAACTCGTACAACAAATCAAAGACGAGTTTAAGTACGTTATTTGGTGCAGCATCGACGCATCGCAAACCCTAGATGAATTTGAACATAAACTAATACAATTTTTCTCGCAGTCAGAAAAGCTAGATTCACCGACAACCAACCAGAAACGCTTACCGCTGATTAAGTATTTGCAAAAGTATCGCTGTTTAATAGTCTTGGATGACGTTCACAACCTTTTCTGTAGTGGCGAATCTGCAGGAAAATATAAACCAGAATATGAAGAATATCGCTCCCTATTCAAAGAGATAGAAAAATTATCCCATCAAAGTTGCTTTCTGCTAATCGGTTGGGAAAAACCGAGAGAAGTGACTCAATTTAAAAACCAAAATACTCCCATTCGTACCTTACAACTCAAAGGTTTAGACATCGCCGCCGGACGGGAAATACTCAGAGATTATGGGTTAGAAGAAAGCGACAACAGTGAAGCACTCATTCACCGCTACCAAGGCAACCCCCTATGGTTAAAAAGCGTGGGGAATCTGATTGAAGAGTTGGGAATAAGCGCGACAGAATTATTAATAGATGATACCATATTGTTGCCGGAAGATTTGAAAGATGTTTTACAGAAGCAGTACGATCGCACTTCCGAACTAGAAAAACAGGTTATGTCTTTGTTGGCTAGGGAAAACCAGCCAGTCAACCTAGCAAAATTGCTAGAAAAAGGACAAATATCATCATCAGATTTACTCAATGCGCTGCAATCTTTATCGCGGCCCTGCTTTATAGAAAAACAGGAAAATCTTTACACTCTCCCACCTGTATTGAGGCAGTATATCAAAGGGTTGTAACCAAAATAGTCCAAAACTACAAAATCTAAAATCTAAAATCTAAAATCCAAAATCGAATAATCGCCCTGTGCTATCATAGAATACAAAACTTATTGAGTCGAATTATATGACCACAATAACTACAGTAACAACAGCCTCCCAACTGGCTGATTACTACATCTGGTTCGCGAATGACGTAGGCTCCTACCTCAGCAACCACAAGCTACAAAAACTCTTGTACTATGCCCAAGCATGGTATTTAGCCTTTGAAGATACACCGCTTTTTGATGAAGATTTTGAAGCCTGGGTGCACGGGCCGACCATCCCGGCTTTATTTTATGAATACAAAGAACAATTTGGCTTTAAGCCAATTCTCAAAGAAGTCGAAAAACCTGAATTTCCACAGGAAGTACAAGAGTTTTTAGACGAGTTATCCGACGAGTATTTCTTTTGCGATGCTTATGAGTTAGAATTGATGGTGCGACGCGAAGACCCTTGGATTAAGGCGAGAGGTAACTTGCCAAAAGATGAACCTTCTCATGCTATTATTACGAAGGAATTAATGAGAGAATTCTACAAAACCCGTGTCATTGAAGAAGAAACTTAAAAAAGCAGATATACGCCGCCAGCAATCTTTATCTAGCATCAACCGTCTAGATGTAAAAATACCCGAAGGAATTAGTTTTTCTTTCAGGTATTATCAGGATGATAAAGATAAATTTTCACTTGCCGATAGAGATTCGAGATATCTAGCAACTCTATTGAGAAGACTGCGCGATTTATCACAATTGAAATCTCAAGAAATTATCAATAATCAGAGTAAAAGCCTGCGCTGTCATGGAATAGTCTGGCAAGATACAACTGAACCTAATGGCTTCGGCATTCCCAATGAAGATGAGCTAGTAAATATCCCCTACCAGTTTCAAATATCTGCTAATGAATACGGCAGGGTACATGGATTTTTTAGTGAAAATATTTTTTATATTGTCTGGTTAGACCCAGAGCACAATCTTTACAGTTGAAATTATTATAATATAGCCGTTCTCAGAAAGATGAGGTACGTAGTTGGGCTTCAGCCCTCTTATAGCGGTTCGAACTCTCATATTCGCGGACGTAGTTGGGCCGAAAGGGCCCTATACGTTTAAGCGGTTATATAATATGTCAATCATACCTCATCTTTTTGAGAAAGGCTATAGTAATTGTGGTTATATAATATGTCAATCATACCTCACCACGCTTGAGAAAGGCTATATAATTTGGCGCAGTCAATCAAAAAACGCAGATGATATTGCAATCATCTGCGTTAATCTGCGGTTTAATTAAACCCTATTAAACTCAAGCCGCAACCTTATCTAAAGGCCGCACTTGACGGAGGAATTCGCGAAGTGCATCACCTTCCACCACCTCAGTTTCCAACAGTTTCTGCGTAATTGTTTCCAACAATTCCCGATTTGCTTTCAGAATATCCACAGCTTGCTGGTGTGCAGTTTCGACAATTTCCTTCACTTCTTGGTCGATCGCCTCAGCAGTTTGGGCACTGACAGCGCGGCGGGCATTTCCCATACCGTCGTTGAGGAACATTGCTTGCTGGCCTCGATCGTAAGCTAGAGGCCCCAAAACCTTACTCATCCCGTAAGTTGTCACCATCCGTTCAGCTAAATCAGTCGCCCTTTGCAAGTCATTTGAAGCGCCAGTAGTGATACTACCAAACACCACTTCCTCAGCCGATCGCCCGCCCAACAAAGTCGCAATTTGACCCCGCAATTCCGACTCATCTAATAAGAAACGGTCTTCAGTCGGTAACTGCAAAGTATAACCCAAAGCAGCCATACCGCGAGGGACGATCGAGATTTTAGCAACTTCGCCGCCGCCAGTCATCAGAGCACCTACCATTGCGTGTCCGACTTCGTGATAAGCAACGATGGTTTTCTCTTTTTCATTGAGCACGCGGCTTTTCTTTTCCAAGCCCGCTACAATCCGTTCGATCGCCTCTGCAAAGTCTTCCTGTGCTACAGTTAGGCGTTTGTTGCGGGCCGCCAACAAAGCAGCTTCATTGACCAAATTTGCCAAATCAGCGCCGGAAAAACCGGGGGTGCGAGTGGCGATCGCCTTCAAGTTAATATCCGGGCCCAACTTCACTTTTTGAGCGTGAATGTTCAAAATTGCTTCGCGGCCAGATAAATCCGGGCGATCGACTAAAACTTGGCGATCGAAACGACCGGGACGCAACAAAGCAGCATCCAAACTTTCCGGGCGGTTAGTTGCAGCCAGCACAATTACCGTAGTATTGCCCGCCGCAAAACCGTCCATTTCAGTTAACAATTGATTGAGAGTTTGTTCGCGTTCGTCATTCCCCCCAAAGCTAGCGTTGCTGCTGCGAGATTTGCCGATCGCGTCCAATTCATCAATGAAAATAATACAAGGAGCCTGTTTTTTAGCCTGCTCGAATAAATCTCTAACTCTTGCAGAACCGACACCTACAAACAGTTCCACAAACTCCGAACCCGATATGCTAAAAAACGGCACGCCAGCTTCACCAGCCACTGCTTTTGCTAACAGAGTTTTGCCAGTTCCCGGAGGCCCGACTAACAGCACGCCTTTCGGAATTCTCGCGCCAATTGCCGTAAATCTGTCGGGACTTTTCAGGAATTCAACAACTTCGACTAATTCAGTTTTAGCCTCTTCTACTCCAGCCACATCGGCAAAAGTAATTTTCGCCGCTTCGCCTTCTACATAGACCTTAGCCTTGCTTTTGCCGATCGACAGTGCACCCTGCGGCCCGCCAGCACCCCGGTTCATGAAAAATTGAAAAATCGCCACAAAAATCAGCGGCGGAAGCACCCAGCTTAAAATACTGCCGATCCAGCCATTTTTAGCCGGCGGAGTTGCCGCAAATTCAACGCCTTTTTGTTGCAAAAGTTTAGGAAGTTCCAGGTCAAAAATCGGCGTAGTTGACAGAATTTGACCGGGTTTGTCGCCTTCGCCTTTGAGTTGGTAGCGAATTTCATTTTGGCCTACCGAAGCTCGCGCCACATCTTGTTCTTGCACTTGATGGACGAACAAGCTGTAAGGCACTTGCGGAATTTGCGGGCCGAACAAATTCGGCAAAAAGATGTTTGCCAGCAGAAACAAACTTGAGAGCAATAACAAAATATTGCTAATTTGCCTAAAACGAGGTGGTTGGGGCTGGTCTTTAATTGCCATTGATAACGATCGTCCTTTAATTTTAACCAGTTTTATTCATTTATTTTCTCATCCAATACGCACACAATGTCAAGCGGATTCCCTCACTCGATCGGTCGGTTAACCCGGCAGCACGGATTTGCTATTATTAACAATACTTTTTTTTACGAACCGCGAAGACGCGAAGTACACGAAGGAAGATAATAAGAAAAGATGGTTATACTTGTGAATCGTTGGTTAATAGCTTAGTTATTATTTCTGAATCGCTTTTCTCTTTCTTCGCGAGCTTCGCGTCTTCGCGGTTCGTTAGTATGGTCTGCATTGTACGCCCGATCTTTATGCAGCTTCTGGGTTTAAATTAATCATTTCCCAAGTAGTATAAGTGCCGATCGCACCCCAAACCGCGTAAGGCAAAAGTAACAAAGCCGCAGTTTGAGAAATCGGCAACACAGCCAACGTCAGCACAACTCCCAAAATCTCGCCAGCCCCTCCCAAAATCGTCCCTACTTTCAGACTTTTGGCTCTGAGAGTAGCGGGAATATAAGCAACTGTGACAATTTCTAAAAGCAAGTACAAACCCATCAGCAGCCAAGTTTTAATGCTCCCTGGCTCTTGTTCCCAAACTACAGCAGCGCTGCCGGCACCGCAAGCAAAAATCACCGTCCAAATGAACGGAATAGCAGGCTCAAAAAACATCCAATCCGGTCTTTGAAGTTTGACGGCCCAGTTAATATCGCGCAGTTTAAAAAACAGAGTGCCGAAAGCGACTGAGAAAGTCACCCCGCCGATAATCATCCAAGATTCAATCATGGTTTTCAACTTTCCAATTGCTCGATCGCTCATTAAGTCGATCGTGCCAACTCCAAGCCGAACTTAGATCCGCCTTTAGTAATAACTTTTGTAAAGCCCGCTGCAATTATCGCTGACCGCCCGACACATTCTTAGCAAACTCTTCGCGTCCAGACACCAAATTAGCTGGAACGCCGTTAGGGTAATTTTGCGCGATTAAAGCTTGCAACTTTTGAACTCGGTTTTCAGGGTTTGGGTGAGAACTCAAAAACTCCGGCGGCGCTTCGCCCTTCCTAGCAGAACCGAGAATTTGCATCACCTCAACAATACCTCTAGGATCGTAACCCGCTTCCGTCATAAACCGAAAACCGAGCCGATCGCTCTCAAGTTCATCCGATCTACCGTACCGCAAACCGACAACTTGATTGACAGCTTGAGCAATTAATGCTGCCTGCTGCCCGCCCCCGCGATCGTCGCTAGTAGCCACCCCAACCGCCGTTACCAAAGCCCTGCCCAACTGCTGTTTTGCCAAGTGTTCCGCAGCGTGGCGCGCCACAACGTGACCGCTTTCGTGTCCCAGTACACCAGCCAACTGAGACTCGGAATTCAGCCTCCGCAGCAGCCCCGCAGTAATGAAAACTTGTCCCCCCGGCAAAGCAAAAGCATTGACTGTTTCTGGGTCTCGCAGCAGGTGGAATTCAAACGGATAACCCGCTTGTTTCGCCGCCGAACCGTTGACAACTCGTTCTCCTACTCGATCGACATACTGCTGAATACTCTGACTCGGATAAAGCCCCCCGTACTTGGCGGCCATTTGATCTCGCGCCTGCAATCCCAAAACTATCTCTTGGCGGGGAGAAAGTTGCACCCGCTGTCTCTCTCCAGTTACCGGATTTTGTACGTCGTTTGTAAAATAGGTAATTGCCCCAAAAAATGCCATTAATAGCCCGATCGCGGCTCGAAATAAAAATTTGTTCACAGGCTTGATACCTAAAAAGTTTAGCGAGTAGACTACCAGCATGATAGCTACCTCGACATCTGTCTGAAGTATTAATAATAGAATATTGTGGTAGCAATTATTGCAGGACTTCTGAACAAAGCTTTTTTTAACGAACCGCTTTCGTCGCGTTAGGCGAAGCCGCGCGTAAGCGCTATTGTCACGAAGGAAGAGAAGAGAAGAGAAGAGCGTTATATTTGTAAATGGTTGGTTAAGAGTTAGTTAATGATTATTACTTCACAATCGCTTTAAGATTCTCTCGCTCTTTTCTTCCTTCGCGATCTTCGCGTCTTCGCGGTTCGTTAAAAAAAATCCCCATTTCCCATGTTTCAAACTACCCGCCGCCGCCTAGCTATTTGGTACACAGCCGTTACTGCTGTATTGTTGCTTGTATTCGCCACTGGTTTCTATTTCTACGTCCGCAATACTTTGATCGATCGCATTGACGACACCCTCAATCATGTTGTAGAAGTAATAGAGCGAACTCTCGTTATCGAACCGCTAAGTTTGCCTGCTACCAAAGATAACAAGAAGTTACAAGTTAATATTCAAGCCAGTTTTAGAGATAGCACCGATGCAGTAGAAGACGACCACATTGATTTAGAATGGTTCAGTCCTACGGGGGAATTGCTGTGGTCTACTTTATCGGAACCGCTGAATATTCCCATTCACGCTAACCGCACCGGCGAAACAGTTTGGATAATTAATAATAAGTCACAGTCCGATCAAAACTATTCTCTCAGACAAGTAACGCAGCGAGTACAAATCGGCCGCCAAGTTCTGGGATATTTGCGAGTCAGCCATCCTTGGTTTGAAGTGACAAAACCCATCCGCCAATTAATTCTCGATTTGATTTTGGGCGCGGGTTTAACTCTAATTGGCGTTGCAGCTATTGGCTGGCTGCTGTCGGGATTGGCGATGGCACCGGTGCGGGATTCTTACGGGCGTCTCAAACAGTTTACCGCTGATGCTTCTCACGAACTGAGAAATCCGATCGCCACTATTCAAACAAACGTGCAAGTAGCTTTGGCGGAACCGGATATCGAACCGCAGCAGTACCAACAGCTACAACTTATCGAACGTCTCACGCGCCGTTTGGGGCGCTTGGTTGACGATTTGCTGTTTTTAGCCAGACAAGACAGCGGTATCGTGCAGCAGCAGTGGATTGAGGTTCCCCTCGATGCTTTGCTGATGGAAGTAATTGAAGAACAACAGGCGATCGCCACTACCCAAAATCTCTCTCTTTCTTTGGAAATTGTCGATTTGCCCAACGCTGAGGACAACTTTACACTGTTGGGCGACTGGGATCAACTAGCGCGACTGTTTACCAATCTCGTCAGCAACGCCGTGCAGTACACGCCCTCTGGCGGCGAAATTGAAGTAGAATTGCAACTTGCAGCTAAAAACAAAAGAAATTCTCCGATATTAAATCCAGCGCTGCAAATAAAAGTAACAGACACCGGCATCGGAATTTCCGCAGAAGCCCTGCCCCATTTATTCGATCGATTCTACCGCGCAGATCCCGCCCGCACCCACCGCAGCGCCGCCGGTTCCGGTTTAGGATTGGCCATCGCCAAAGCAATTGTCGAAAATCACCGCGGCCAAATCCGCATTGACAGCCAAGTCGATCGAGGTACCGCCGTTACCGTCACCCTCCCCGCCCACAAATCAGAAGCATCTCGCCTCTAAACTTCCTCTCTTCCCCTCCTCCTCTGCGCCCTCTGCGCCCTCTGCCGTTTAAAAAAAATCTATCCCTAAAACCCTGATTCTTCTTACCTCTGACTCAAACCAAGCTATTAAAATTCAATTGCCGCATAGATTAACATGAACTGTGTTGGACAACCTCGATCGAACTTGTGAGGAGTTATTTATGTTTCGCCACAATCTACCGTTAAAAAAAATCAGCTTGCTAGCAGCCACCTGCGGAGGTTTACTCGTTAGTCTCGCAACACTTTCCCAGGCCGGCGGCCCACCGCCCCAACAAGGAAAACCCGTTTCCCAACCCGCAGAGACTCCCGCAGCCACCGAAGAACCCGTCAGCGAACCAACTCCGGCTGCGAGTCCGAGTCCCAGCGGAATGCCCTCTACACCCACAGACGCGCCTGCCCGCTTCCCCATGCCCAGTGCCCGAGTTACGCCTGCAGAAGGCATGATAGTAATTAAACTGGTGAATACCACCAATGCTGTCATCAATTATCAAATCGTAGGCGAGACCAAGCCGCGCACTCTGGGCGAACAATCGGAAATTTTGCTTCAAGCCCTCAAAGTGCCCATCACCCTCACTTACCAGCGCCCAGACGGCGGATTGCTGCTGGTTCGCCCCCAAGCAACCGCGATGCCGGGAATGTTGCAAGTCAGTTTCGGCGCGACAACTGAGTTGGCCACTGATACAAAATCCCTGGAAATTCAGGAAGATGGCAAGGTAATTTTGAATTAGTCATCAGTCATCAGTCATCAGTCATTAGTCATTAGTTATTAGTTATTAGTTATTAGTTAGCTGCTCTCAATAACCAATAACCAATAACTAATATAGCGGTTCTCAGAAAGATTCGCGGACGTAGTTGGGATGCGAGCCCTCTTACTTTAAGTGGTTATATAATCTATCAATCATACCTCATCTTTTTGAGAAAAGCTATACCTAATCTGACTTATGTCTTAGTCCACGCAGGTGGACTTTGTTTTTGTATACGCAATTTCAAGATCCGAATTAACCATCGACAACAGGGCTATTGAGGACACCGCACCGTGCCGTTTCCCTACGCGAAAATATCGCTACCGAAAACCTCGTAGTACGGGCGAGGAATCCCCGCCCTCGCCCTCGCTTGGATGTAACCATCCCCCTAATTGTAGGGAAACAGCACGGCGCCGTGTCTTGATTTCGGGTAACAGGTAAAATCAACCGGATTGGATGATGAAATTACCTGCGAGTGCGATCGGATATAACTGAGACGAAAGTTTGACTCTTAAGCAATTTCAATCGCCCAGTAACACAGGTGACTTAGTAAAAGGTAAATCCTCGTTGATTGCATCAATTTCTTCCTGTTCTCTTTCGTTAATTTGACCGATATAAGACTTGAGAATTTGGGCCAGACGGTTGTTATAAAATCGGTGCAAACTATAATTTGGCGTAGCTGGAAAGCCGCGCCGTTTTTTATGCCTGCCGCCGGCACCCGGATCGAAGCTTTGGATGCCCCGATCGATCGCCCATTCGATCGGCGTATAGTAACAAGCATCGAAATGCAAGCAGTCGATTTCCTCCAAACTTCCCCAATAACGCCCGTACAGCCGATCGCCCTTATACAAACAAAAAGACATACCTATCGGGTGTCTGTCGTCTTCCTTGTCGTAGGCGGCTACAAATAAAACTCGATCGCGGTAATTGTGGTGCAACTGTTCAAAAAATCGCTTAGTCAGATACTTGCTTCCCCACCAACCAAATTTGTCACAAGTATTCTCATAAAAAGCATACATTTGAGCAAACATGGCTTGGGGAATTTCATCGCCAGTCAGCGTTTTTACCAACAAACCAGCTTGGTCAACTGCTTTGCGTTCGCGTTTGATATTGCGGCGCTGGTTGGCATTAAATGCGCCTAAATAATTGTCAAAATTTTGATAGCCTTGATTTTGCCAAATATAACTGTGGTGCAGCCAACCGCTGAAACCGTGGCGTTCCATTCTTTCGCGCCATTCTGGATCGACATAAAGGAAATTGCAGCCGGAGATATTGTGGCGATCGCAAAAATGGTCGATCGCGCTTACCATTACTCCAGTTAACTCGTCTTCATCTTCCCCCTCGGCAATCAAAAATCGATAGCCTTCAGCCGGAGTAAACGGCGTCATTCCCATCAATTTGGGATAGTATTGAATACCCAAACGTTGGGCTAAATCCGCCCACTGATTGTCGAACACAAATTCGCCGTAACTGTGGCTTTTGACATAAAGTGGCGCGCCAGCAATTAACTGTTTGTCTCGCCACACAGTCAAGTGATGCGGCAGCCAACCGGTTTTACCTGTGGCAGAGCCCGATATTTCGAGATTGTTCAGCCAATCCCATTCCAGAAATGGAGTTTTTAGCGGCATCGCCAAGGCATCCCACGACGCTTGCGGGATATCGCCTATTTTGCTAATCCAGGCTACAGAATATTGAGGTTTTGGCTGTTTCAGCATAGGGAGATTTGAGCGTAGAGCGATCGAACTTCATTTAAGTTAATACAATCTCCCCTGCTTGTGTAATTACTCGCCACAGGCAAGATGCCTGTGCCGCACTACTCTTGTGGGGTGGACACCACAGCCCGCCACAGGCAAGATGCCTGTGCCGCGCAAGATGCCTGTGCCACACAACTCTTGTGGGCCGTTGCTCCTAGCCCGCCCCGAATCTATAATTCAAAAATACTTCTTGTCCCACCTGTTTAACCGCCAAAAGCTCCAATTTCGGCGCTAAATGCGCTAAAAAACCCTCTCCCTCCACAGGTGTCGGTGCATCCGCGCCGCCCAAAATTAACGGGCAAACCGTCAGCCAAAGTTCGTCTACCAAGCCAGCAGCCAGCACAGACGCTACGAGTTTTCCCCCGCCCAGAATCGCCAAACGTTTGATACCGAAGCTTGCTAGCTGTTGAAACGCATCAATCCAATCAATCTCTCCACCTGCGGTTTTCGCATAGATAATTCGATCGAACATTGAAGGAAGAAGGAAGAAGGAAGAAGGAAGAAGGAATGAGGAAGAAGGAAGAGACAAATTAGTTGGAGTTTGACTCTCCCCATCTTCCCCTTTCCCCTTCTCCCCCTCTTCCCCTCCCCCCGTCAGCAGCCACCGAGGTACCGGTTGCTGGAAAAATCGCAAGTTTGGGTCAAATTGGGACGATCGCGAACACACAATTTGCACCGGCTGTGGGGGCTTTCCTTGCAGTTCCCTCTGTTTGAGCAATTCCGGCGAAATCACTCTCATCGTCGTCCCATAAGCCTGTAAAGTGCCGTTGCCGAACAAAACCGCGTCACTTGCTGCTACTTGGTGTTCGAGGTGGGCTTTGTCGTTGGCAGAACCGAATCTCGCGGGCGATCGTACTGCATCTGCTATTTTACCGTCAGCACTGATCGCGAGTATTACTGTTGCGTGAGGTTCAGTCATGACTTATCAGAATTTCGCAAAACATTTAACTTTAGCAATTCACAACTATTTGTAAAGTTTGTTTTCAACTTGCTCTCACAGCTTGTATTTAACGGATAATGTCTGTTTATTTATTTTGCAACCCCAGCGATCGCCCTAGCAAAGTATTTACTTTTCTTTACAAAAATCCGACCAAAAAACGGCGCAGGAGGCAAAAATTCCCTTGCAGACTTCAAATGCGCCGCGCGATCGACTAGAGTAAAAAAAATGGCTTGATCCGTTTATTCATCGCAAAGGAAACAAAGCTCATGGTTCAACGCGGTTCTACAGTTCGGATTCTCCGCAAAGAATCCTACTGGTATCAAGAAGTGGGCACCGTTGCTACGGTAGACCAAAGCGGCATTAAATACCCAGTTATCGTTCGCTTTGACAAAGTAAATTATGCCGGCGTCAACACCAACAACTTCGCCCAAAGCGAATTAGTGGAAGTAGCAGCCCCCAAAGCAAAAGCAAAATCAACCGCAGCTCCCGGCGGCAAGCAAACCACGATCGAGGAAAAAACCCGGAAAACCGGCAGCGGAGGAGCCCCCCAGCAGCCGAAAACTTCAACCGACAGCAAACCGGGTGCCGAAACTCCCGGCAGCGTCGAAGGTGCGCCAAATCAAGGAACAGAACAGCGCTAATTGTGCCAGAACTGCCAGAAGTTGAAACTATTTGCCGGGGTTTGAATCAAGCAACCCTCGATCGAGAAATGTTGGGCGGCGACGTGTTGTTAAACAGCACGATCGCCCGCTCAATCTCTGCGACAGATTTTTTGACAAAAATCAAAGGAAAGTCGATCGTCCGCTGGTACAGACGCGGCAAATATCTACTGGCAGAACTATCTCAATTCCCAGAAGGAGAAAGGGAGAGGGGGAGAGGGGGAGATGGGGAGAGGGGGAGAGTGGGAGAATTTCTTGCCCAAACTCCAAACTCTTCCCGAACGCCTTCTTTTTACCCCTCCCTTTTGCCTTCAAAAGCCGGCTGGTTGGGCGTTCACCTGCGGATGACGGGACAACTGCTGTGGGTGAACCGATCCGAACCCCTGCAAAAACACGCGCGAGTCCGGCTGTTTTTTGAAGGGAACCAAGAATTGCGGTTTGTAGACCAGCGCACCTTCGGGCAAATGTGGTACGTGCCCGCAGAAACCGAGGTTTCCAGCACAGTCACCGGTCTGAAACTCTTAGGCCCCGAACCGTTTTCAGACGAATTTACAACAGAATATTTGACCCGCAAGCTGCACCGGCGGGCGCGACCCATTAAAACAGCTTTGCTAGACCAGTCACTGATAGCTGGTTTGGGCAATATTTACGCAGACGAAACTTTGTTTTTGTCGGGAGTGATGCCGACAACTCTGTGCGCGGATTTGACCGCAGAGCAAATTGGGCGCATCCATACAGCTATTATTCAAGTTTTACAGAAGGCGATCGCATCCGGCGGCACTACTTTTAGCAATTTTCTCAACGTCCAAGGTGTCAACGGCAACTACGGCGGCGTCGCTTGGGTGTACAATCGCGCCGGCCAACCCTGCCGCACTTGCTCCGCAACCATCGAACGTATAAAATTAGCAGGGCGATCGACTCATTTTTGCCCCGCCTGTCAGCAATAAGCAGAGGGAAGTTCGGCAACGGATTTTGTAACGGATGTAACGGATGTAACAGATGTCAGTCCGAGGGAAGTCGGAAGAAGGAAGAAGGCAGAACTGATATCTTGTACCCTTGTTAATAAGGTTTTCAGGGGCGGGCGGGGCACCGTGTTCACAAGAATATTGAACTATTGTGGAACAGGTCGGAAATTCTGTTAAGCGAGAATGGTGCCAGATGTCAGAAGCAAGAAAAAGTCCTTTCCAGCCAAATCTAGATTAAAATTTGTATAGTTTTTTAAACTAAACACAGCAAGTTATGGCAATCAAGAAAGGCAGTATAGTTCGCGCTGTACGCGAAAAATTGGAAAACAGTCTCGAAGCAAAAGCCAGCGACCAGCGCTTTTCCTCGTATATATTTGAAACAAAGGGCGAAGTGATGGATGTTCGCGGCGACTATGCCTTTGTCAAATTTGGCAAAGTACCCACCCCCAATATTTGGCTGCGGGTAGACCAACTCGAAGATTTTAAGTAACTCACCAAAACTAAACATCACTGTTCTTAATGTAGCGAAGGGTGCACACCGCGCACCTTTCCTCAATTAAGCTGATTGCTAATATCTAAAATCTAAAATCTAAAATCCAATGAATTCTCCATCAAACCGCGTATCAATTATTGGTGCAGGCAAAGTCGGCAGTACGTTAGCGCAGCGAATTGCCGAGAAAAATCTGGCAGATGTAGTATTGCTAGATATTGTGGAGGGTTGGCCGCAGGGCGTTGCTTTGGATTTGATGGAAGCCAGGGGAGTAGAACGGCACGATCGCCAAATTGTCGGTACAAATGATTATACAGATACGGCAAACTCAAATATCGTAGTAATTGCCGCCGGAATTCCGCGCAAACCCGGTATCAATCGGGAAGATTTAATTAAAATCAATGCTCAAATTGTCACCCAAGCCTCAAAACAGGCGATCGAGCATTCTCCCGAAGCAATCTTAATCGTCATCACCAATCCCCTAGATATCATGACTTATTTAGCTTGGGAAGCAGCGGATTTGCCCAAACACCGAGTCATGGGGATGGGGGGAGTTCTCGACTCCGCCCGCTTTCAAACTTTTATTGCGATGGAATTGGGCGTTTCAATTGCTGAAATCAATGCAACTGTTATCGGTTCTCACGGCGATTTGATGGTTCCTTTGCCCCGCTATTCTACTGTCAACGGTATTCCCATCAATCGACTTATGGATGCTGGGGCGATCGATCGACTCGTACAGCGGACTCGCCACGGCGGCGCAGAAATTGTCGAATTGATGAAGATTAGTAGTGCTTTTTTTGCACCCGCATCTTCTGCCTGTTTGATGGTAGAATCTATTTTATTTAATCAGTCGCGACTGTTGCCTTGCTGCGTTTATTTGCACGGCGAATACGGCGTGCAAGATATCTTTTTAGGAGTTCCCTGCCGTTTGGGATCTCAGGGAGTCGAACAAGTAGTCGAACTCGAACTCAGCGATACCGAAAGAGCAGCATTTATCGAGTCGGGCAAATTGGTTGCCGAAAATATTGAGGAAGCCAGGGCGATGCTGAAAACTGCTTCTTAAGTTTGTAGCATTTCGTTGAGAACAGCATTCCGATCGCCGCTTCAATATAATTTATACTGAGTATGACAGTGCGATCGATCTGTCGGAAGTTGGCTTAGTTGAACTTTATATTCGGGATAATACCATCAGAGTTTCTATACAAATTAAAGCAAAAATATGCCATATTTTATTTACTGCTAAATTAACAGCAGAACCAGTTGGTTTTGGACGATCTCTCACTCGCGATATTATTGCAGAACCACACGGTGGAACTTTAAAGGTAGAAAGCGAAATGCGAGTTTATACGGAATTTATGATTACTTTTCCCAAACTTTAATCCTCGCGATCGCCATTTTTATTGGTCGAGCTTGAAATACCTTTAAAGGGCCCTATACGTTATTATGGTTATATAAGGTGTCATTCATACCTCACCACGCTTGAGAAAGGCTATATATAGCAGCCAACCTACCTCAAAACTTTTCCGGAAAACTCACCTCTGATTTGGTTAATTTTAATCAGTTTAAAAAAACCTATCTATCGCATACAACAATGAGAATTCCAGGAAAAAATATCTAAAATTTTGGCTTGCCCCCAAGTCTGTATAAAAACTAATTGAGGAGAAATAAATTAAGCATTACTTAAAACTCTAGAAAAGGCGATCGCCTAAGTTTAAACACAATTTAATAGAGGCGATTCCAACAGGATATTAGATCGCCAAACTCAGGAAACCATAGATCGAGTTTGCGGTAATAATAAAAAGGTGACAATTGCAACCGAAGGCGAGCCAAAACAATGTCAAAATTAGCCGGGGACGCTCCTCCCGATCGCGCAATGGAACCGGGTTTCTTGTTTCCACCGGAGCTTCCCTAGCTTAATTAGGTTAATAAACCGGGTTTACGTGTAAGTTTTGTTATCATACTTCTCAATAATTGACAATTGATGACGTAGCAAGTTATGCCTTTTATAAGTAAAAATACGGGAGATAAGATGGTCGATAGACCTCCAAATCTCGAAAAAATACGGAAATGCAGCTTGAGTAGCTGCTAAGTGCTAGCAGAAGGAGGAGAATATGTTCTTTGGCTTTTTGAGTTACCAGGCTCAACTTGCAGAGAGCTATTGAGATGCCATCAACCTCGATAACAAACCGCAAAATAACTAAAAAAAAGCATTATGTTTCATGAATACCTGTATCACGAAGTCAGCAACCTGCGCGAGAAACTAGCTCGCCTAGAAAGAGAAACACAGTCTCAAACCTGGTTCAAAAAGCTGCAAGCGCTGATGGGAGTTATTAGCAAAATTCGTGAATCCCTAGACTTAGAAACAATATTCAAAATCACAGCCACCGAAGTTCGGCAACTCCTAAATGCCGATCGAGTCGCCGTCTACCGCTTCTTTCCCGAATCCGAATGGAATGAGGGCGAAGTAGTGTCCGAAGACGTACTGCCCCAATACAGCCCATCTTTGGGAACCAGAGTCCGCGACTACTGCTTCGGCGAACAATTTGCCGCCAACTACGCCAAAGGTTACGTCCAAGCAGTCACAGACATCTACAAAGCCCGGTTGAGCCCTTGTCACCTCAAAATCCTCAAGCGGTTTCAAATCCGAGCCAACTTAGTCGTACCGCTGCTGCAAGGGCAACATTTGTGGGGATTGCTGTGCATTCACTCCTGCGGTCAACCCCGCCAGTGGCAAGAAGACGAAATCGAATTTGCCAGACAAGTAGGCGACCATTTAGCAATTGCCATCTACCAAGCCGAACTGCACTGGCAAACCCAGAGGCAAATAGCCCAAATCGAATCCGCCCAGCAGAAACTCCGCGACAGCGAGCAAAAATATCACCAAATTCTCGATTCGATCGGCGATATGGTATTAGTCAAAGGCCCCAAATCCAAAATTGTTTGGGCAAATCAAGCATTCCGCGACTATTACGGCATGACTGAAGAGGAACTTCAAGGCATCGTAGATGCACCTTTCGCCGATCCAGACAATACTCTGCAGTACGTCAGAGATGACGCCTTCGTATTTGACACCGGACACACTCTGCAAATTTCCGAAGAACCTGTGACGCGGCACGACTCAGAAGTGCGGCTGTTCAGCACCGTCAAAACACCAATCCGCAACGCAGACGGCGAAATCGTCATGACTGTCGGCGTCTCCCGCGACATGACGGAACGCAGAAAAACAGAAGAAGCAATCAAAGCCAGCGAAACCAAATACCGCAGCCTGGTAGAAACCTCCCAAGACATGATTTGGTCGGTCGATGCTTTAGGACGCTACACCTTCGTCAACCCAGCAGTTAAGTACATCTACGGTTACGAACCAGAAGAAATGCTCGGTAGGCCGTTCTCCGACTTTACGACACCAGAACAAAGCCAGAAAGATTTAGAAGTTTTCGCCCGCCTGTTTGCCGGAGAATCAGTTTTCCAGTACGAAACCACCCAAATCGCCAAAGACGGCAGCATGAAACTTTTAATGTTCAACGCGATCGCCCTGTACGACGAAACCGGAAACTTCTTAGGCACCACAGGTACAGCCGCCGACATTACCGATCGCAAGCGCGCAGAAGCCGCATTGCAACACGCAAACGCCCAACTAGAGCGCAGGGTAGAAGCGCGAACGGCAGAACTGCGCCAGACTTTTGCCGCCCTCACGGCCAGCGAAGCTAGGTTTCGGACGATCGCAGCCACCATCCCCGGAGCTCTGTTCCAATTTTGCAGCAGCCAGGGAGTGTGGAGAGTTGAGTACATGAGCGATCGCATCGAAGATATCACCGGCATCACAGCAGCAGAAATAATGCGAGACTTCAATACATTCATTTCCCGCGTCCATCCCGAAGACTTGGAAGCCCACCTCGCTGCCGTCAACGAAGCCGTAGAAAATCTCTCTCCCTGGCACTACGAAGGGCGAATAGTCAAGCCCGACGGCGAGATTCGCTGGTGGCAGGGCGACTCAATGCCCACCCGCAGCGAGAACGGCGACATAGTATTTTGCGGCGTTTTGCTCGACATTACCGATCGCAAAGTTGCCGAAACCGCCATCCGCAACAGCCAGCGGCAGCTACAAGAAGCCCAAAGACTCGCCCACGTCGGCAATTGGGAACTCGACGCAGCCACCGGAACCATCACTTGGTCGGAAGAAATTTTCCGCATCTTCGGACTCGAACCGGCCGCCTTTGCGCCCAACCTAGCCGAACAGGTCGCTCTGATTCATCCAGAAGATTTGGAATTGTGGCGGACAGAAGTACAGCGGGGACTCGCAACAGGCATCCCTTTTGATTTTGACTTTCGCCTTTACCGTCCCGACGGCATCTTGCGACACGTGAACGCTGTGGGCAAAGCCGAAACCGATGTGAACGGCAAGGTGGTAAAACTGTTCGGTACGGCGATCGACATTACCGATCGCAAAGCCGCCGAAGCAGCACTGCGGCAAGCAGCAGCCGAGTTAGAAGACAGAGTGAGCGATCGCACGGCCGAACTTTCCCAAGCAGTAACCCAATTAGAACAAGAAATTGGCGATCGCAAACAGGCAGAAGCAGCGCTGCAAGTTTCCGAGCAAAACCTGAGAACAATATTTAACAATGTCTACGATGCTATCTTGATTCACGATTTAGAAGGAAATATTCTCGATGTCAATAATCGAATGTTAGAAATGTACGGAGTTACCAGCGAGCAAGCAACTAAATTATCAATTAAAAAAGACTATTCAACAGACGGCAATCCCATTGAAAAAATGGAAGAACTTTGGGAAAAAGTATTAGCCGGCGAAACAGGTCGCGTGGAATGGAAAGCGAGGCGTCCCAACGACGGTTCAACTTTTGATGCAGAAGTTGCCCTCTCCAGAATTCATCTCAACGGGAATCTCAGCATCATTGCCAACGTCCGAGATATTAGCGATCGCAAACAGGCAGAAGCCGAACTGCAACACGCTCAAAATTTTATGGAATCAGTGCTCAAAACCATACCCGTAGGAGTGGTTGCCAAGGATGCCCGAGAACTGCGGTTTGTTCTGTGGAACCCAGTAGCTGAACAGTTACTGGGTTTCAGTGCAGCAGAAGTTATCGGCAAAAATGATTATGACTTTTTCCCAACAGAACAAGCTGATTTTTTCAGGGTCAAAGACCGGGAAGTGCTCAACAGCGCGCACATTGTAGACATCGCAGAAGAAGAGATTGAAACGAGGGAAGGAGAAACGCGGATATTTCACACTAAGAAAACAGCAATACTCGATGCTGATGGCACACCGCAATATATATTAGCTGTCACAGAAGACATTACCGATCGCAAGCGGGGAGAAATTGCCTTGAGGCGATCGGAAGCCCGACTCAGACAGCAGGCCGAGCGAGAAAAATTGCTCAACAACCTCACTACTCAAATCCGCAATTCCCTCGATTTCGACAGCATTATTGCTGTCGCAGTCCAAGAAATAAGGGCTTTCATGCAGATCGATAGGTGCTATTTTTCCTGGTACCGCAGCGAACAAGAAGAGGCTTTTTGGGAAATTATTCAAGAATCTCGCAGAATAGAACTTCCCAATTTAATAGGTTGCTATAAAGCTTCTGACTTCGGCACTATAGGAGAACAGATGTTGCGTCTAGAAACGCTGCAAATCGATGATGTCGGAGCGATCGCAGACCCTGTTTGGAGAATATCTCTTAACTCTCTGGGCTACCGATCTGTGTTGGCAATTCCGATGCAGGCACTTTCGGGAGTCGTGAGTGTTGTTACCTGCGCCCACTGCGCTGCCGTGCGACCCTGGAGTGAGGGCGAAGTAGAATTACTGCAAGCGGTTACTGTTCAATTGGCGATCGCCCTCAACCAAGCCGATCTTTACACGCAAACTCGCAATAAAGCTCTCGAATTAGAACAAACCTTGCAGAAATTAACCAGCACTCAATCGCAGTTAATTCAAAATGAAAAAATGTCGAGTCTCGGTCAACTTGTGGCAGGAGTAGCCCACGAAATCAACAACCCAGTTAACTTTATTTACGGCAATCTCACCCACGCCAACGACTATACCCAAGACTTGCTACACCTGCTCGAACTTTACCAAAATCACTATCCCGATCCCGTCCCGGAAATTCAAGAGGAAGTAGAAAATATTGAACTCGAATTTTTGATGCAAGACTTGCCAAAATTGCTTTCTTCAATGAAAGTCGGTGCAGACAGAATTCAACAAATTGTTGCTTCTCTCCGCACATTTTCCCGCATGGACGAAGCTGAAAAGAAAGCAGTCAACATCCACGACGGCATAGATAGCACCCTGATGATTTTGCAGCACCGGCTCAAAGCTAAACACAATCATCCCGAAATTCAGGTGATTAAAGAATACGCTCAACTGCCCTTAGTAGAATGTTATGCCGGACAGTTAAATCAAGTATTTATGAACATCTTGAGCAATGCTTTGGATGCTTTGGAAGAACGGGATCTGCGCCGTTCTGCTGAGGAAATTCGGGAACAGCCCAGCAACATCCGCATCCGCACTGAACTATCGCCAGCGGGCAAGGTAATCATTCGGATTGCTGACAACGGGCCGGGAATACCGGAGACTGTCGGCACTCGGCTTTTTGACCCGTTTTTTACCACTAAACCTGTGGGTAAAGGCACTGGGATGGGCTTGTCAATTAGCTATCAAATTGTTACAGACAGACACAACGGGTCGCTGAAATGCACTTCTTCGCCCGGACAGGGTACAGAATTGGCGATCGAGATTCCCCTCAAAGCTAATTGTTAACGGGGAATTGGTAAGGAATGAAAATTTAATAACTTTAGCGTCTGCTAAATAGTCGGAACTGCACGATAATTCCATTTTGGGAGAT
>JAUBST010000024.1:49390-115971 GCA_036702215.1 Microcoleus sp. F6_B6 | reverse complement strand
CAGATTGTTGAACTGGCAAACGTTCGGCATCAACGCAAAAGGAAACAAACCAACGACTTCCTTCTTTTGAAATCGTACAAGTTTGAGACACATAACCGCATTCTAGGGCTTCGTAGAGTCGAAAAGTCCCCAAGGTAGGGATCTTAATGGTTTTGCCAGCGTTTAGCAAAACTTTGCCGTTAGACGAATCGACTCTGAAAGATTGACCGGATCGGCGGCTAGCAAATTTTGGATGACCTGCCTTTCCAGAGCGATATCTACTAAAAGCATCTTTCAAGTCAATCAAAGCATTTTGATAAACTCGACTAGACAACTGGTTCATCCAGCCAAATTCAGGCTGTTTCTTGACGTGGTTGGTAAGAACTTTTTTAACTTCGTCGATCACCTTCGAGTCGGTGAATTTTCCCTCGCTATACATTTGAGTCCGCAAGCTCAACCCAAAGTTAAATACTACGCGCCGGAATCCTGCGTGTTTTGCCATCAAGGTCGCTTCCCGGTTATTCAATTTGAGCGCTCGCTTGACGGCAAACACAAAACTTCTCCTCAACGATTAACTATGGATATTTGTAGCGAACTATTTGGCACTTAAGTCTTGCTCTGCCAGATGCCATATTTTTGGATCTTAGTTCGATCTTACTTACTGCCCGATTATGGCGTTTTGTGGCGTGTCGTGGCAACGGGTGATTGAGTCGCTGAAATCTACCAAAAATAATGGAATCCTTAGTGTTTAAGGATTCCATCTATCGGAGCGGCGGGATTTGAACCCACGACCCCTACTACCCCAAAGTAGGGTTACAATCGTTGTAATCTTTGCTGCATATACATTTTAAATATTTTCAATAACTGATATATCAATTTAATCGCTTTTTTCGGATTTTTCAGATTTTTCATCCTCGATAGCTTCTCGCTGCTCCAGCCATTCGATCAGTGCCATGCGGACGATCGAAGCTAGCGACTGATTCGGTTCGATCGCCTGAGCTTTTAAGCGCTCCCGCAACTGCCCAATATCGAATGTCACCGATATGCGATCGCGACTATCCCTACTTTTTGCCATGAAATCCCATAAAATCCCATAAAATCCTTTGACTACTCAAATCAGGATAATGGAAAACTTAGAAACTTTCTAAATTTTTCTTGACGTAACACTAATTTAGTGTTACATTGCAAAAACGCCTGGTAAACGTGCGTCAACACGTTCACCAGACTTTCCACCAATGCCGGCACACGGCACTAGGAGACAGCATTATGTTACTACAGCAACAGCATCTAATTGTGGTTGAACGTTCGTTCAACCCCAACTCCCTTGTAAAAGGTTTCGGCAAAACGCCTGGAGAAGCAGCAGAGAAGGTATGGAATAGCAGGCGGGAATATGGCTACTGGGACGCAACGAAAACTTACCCCAAAGCTAAAAACCCGCTCGCCAGCAGTCCCAAAAGGAAGCGGACGGGACGATAGATAATTTTTTTTCTCTGGCTGCGAGCTACTTGAAAGACAGCCCCAGCTATCTCGCTTAGTAGCTCATACAAAGACATGAAACGCCGAAAGACAATAACAGCGCAAGTTACAGAAGAATCGGGTAGGCGCAATTTCTGGACGCGATCGGAGTTAAGGGCAGAACTGGGCAAGATTTCCAACAAAACGAATAAGCCAATGGCAGAAGCAACTTTTAAACGAAGATTGGCACTGCTTGAGGAAGAATGCCCAGAAATGGAGCGATCGCTTTACAGTCGCAAATTCTCAGATTTCTCGAAATGGTGTCTGGTTCAGCTAGAGGAAATCTTCTTGAACTGCGATCGAGATATCGACAAAACCCGCAATTACTTACAAAACATAGGAATCAACACAGATGAGTATTTCAAGAATCGAACTCAAAGCTCAACTCGGTCTGGGCAAAGTTAGCGACATCACCAATGTCCGTAAAGCCTTGGGTCAGAGAGATTGGCAGAACTCTCAGGTTGTAGAGACGGATGCTCTGGAAGTGACTGAATACTACCGACTGGTACGAGAACAAATGATCCCCCCAGCAGACGCACTGTTACAAATAGCTGGCAAACGGACAGGCACCGCAGCGGAAGCTCAAAATGATGATATTGACGAGACTGCGGTTGACCATAGTGAACACCGCGACGCGGAAGAAGAAACCAATGGAATGGTACTTGCTATTCGATCGATCGCTCAAGAAGCCAGCTTAGCAATGACTGATGTTGCTGATGCAGCATCTGAGCAAATAGTTGATACTTTTTGCATTGCCCTGGGTGCCAATGTAGTGGACAAACTTCAAAATAGAGCAGCTAAAGTTCGAGCGAATTTTGGTTCGATCACTCAATCTATTCGATCGACTCCTTTAGATTTGCGTGGCGGGAGTTTACCGGGAAAAAAACAGGAATCGAAACAGATTACTGGACTGTGGGGTTAATTGAATCTTGTAAAGAACTAGCTGAAGCTTATAGCGATCGGCTAGTTCTGGAGCATCAAGCTAGGCAAGCTCATAAAGAAAAACTATTCACTGCCTTAGTTTTAGTTATCTATGCGAGCTTGCAGTCTGGTTCTAATTCTGAAAAAACTTCAACCAAATTTGAGACATCTACACAAGAGGAAAGAGCAATGCTCCAATGGTTACTGTCACTTTTCACAGCGCCCGCCAATCCCTATCCCATAAGTTCAGCTTCAGTATTTATGACGGGGGTTTGCTAAATGCTAGTCCCTATCACATCTAGAAAACTATTTGACTGGCACAGTCAGCAAAAAGTTTACGTCTACAGTGCTGATAAAAAGTGTTTGGAATTGTGCCGAGTTATCGATTTAGATTTGTGGGCAAGTACAGGTGATATGACACGGTTTGTAGAACCCGTTGACGAAAATCTACAACTTTGCCAGCCACAAGAAAGAGTTTTGCCGCCGAACTGCGTAGGAGGTAGAGAATGCCCGTATCCCGAAACCTGTTACAGGTTCGAGACTGAGCAACAGGATTATGAATGCACATTCCCATCTAAGGAAGAGGATTATGGAACCTACGCAGGACATGAAAGTCATTCTGGATTTTCAGCAAACAATTTGAAATAGGTAACGCTCCAGAAACTGCCTTCTGTACTCAAATCGAAGAATGGCGAATTGAAATCGATTTGCAAGATATGGCAGATGAAGGTTGGCTTACACTTTCAACCAATAGCGAACGACACACAGTAGCAAGGATTATTAACCATGAATGACCAATTTTATAACGATTCACTCACAGATTCTACAGATTCTACAGAAACTCCTGAAGAATCTGGAAAAGGCTCAATTTTAGTCGGTTCTTTGATTTGTGGTGCTATCCCTGCCCTAGTTGTAGGGTTCGGGGCAGTTTGTTACCAGACCGGGTACAAGCAAGCTTTGCAGGAAGCGCGACCGACGATCGTCCACGGCAACCAAACAGTTAATAACCAGAAGGTTTACCAAATTTCACCATCCGTAGGAATTGGTAGCAACAATAACCGTCAAACAGTCGAGTAGTCAATGAGTAATGAATCATGCCAAAAAACATCAAAAAAATGACCTATGGGCAACTTCAAGATGAACATGAGACGAATGAACTTGCTAAAAATCAGTTAAAAGCTGAAGCCAAAAAAGAGACGAACTCCAAAGTTTTGCTGGGGCTAAGTCAACAAATATTAGCTTTAGCGCAAAGAAATGAAGAATTAGTTAAGCAGCAACTTGTGCTAATGATAGCAACCCTTACCGATTTGAAAACACAAGAATCGGAACCTGAACCTCGACAAGTCACAGTCAGTAAAAAAGGAAAATTGAAGAAACCCTTGATATGTCGATCGATGAGCTACAGGCAGAAATCGAATCAAATAATACTCGCTGTGAGGAACTTGAAGAACAAAGAAAATCAACTGACATTGACAAACGAATTGAAGCAGACCAAGAACTGAGAACACTTTCTATTCGGACGAAAAAACTGTGTGAGCAAAAGATTTCTTTACTCACCCATGAAATGTCACTACTCAAGCAAGGAAAATTATGAATTCAAAGCCAAAGCCAATACTGAAATTAGAGAGGATACCTAAGAAAATCAAGAAACAAAATCACTATAAGCCGGGTTTCGTCTACCTTTTTCATGACCCGCTGGCAGTGATAACGAAAGGTGTCACTCTATGCAAAGCAGGCTTAAGCGGGAAACCGAAACGGCGCCGATACTATCTTTCACAAGAATATCAAAGCGATTTAATCATCAAGGCGATCGCACCGACCATGAATATGAGACTGACAGAAATTCTCATTCACAAAATTTTTCAGAAACATAACGTTTTACGGCAGCAAGGACTGGATGGATATACTGAATGGTTTGCTGTCGATTTCTTAAGAATTATTCAGATGCAAACATTACTGTATTTGGTAGCTATTGCTGTCAATTTTCTTTATCTGGTGGTTGTGGTTCTGATGACTTTGACGCTCGTTCAAATACTTTTTTAGGAAATTAACAATGCTTCAAAAAATGTTGAACTTTGTACCAATAGAAATTCTTCGTCAGTTGCATAATGAAGTCGTAAGAAATTTGCAGCAACGAGAAATGATTGGGTGGAATAAATCAGAGCAAGGGGAACAATATTACTACTTGGGCTTACAAATCAAAATTACTCCCAAAGCTCGACTAGATTATTGGGATTGGGACTGGTTTGTCTACGACGGGCGAGGAAGGGACATTATAAAAACTGGCACAGCAAAAACTGAAGATGATGCCGTTGACTTAGCTATGGCATGGACTGATAACTTTTTGAGCGATGATGATGAAAATGAATGAACCAACCAATCACACACAACAATCTAAACCTCTAGAATTAGGTGATTTTGTCTATCCCCGTTACATGGCAAACACAGCCGAACAAGCGATCGATCGAGGCTTTGTTTATCAAGTTGTCGAACTAAAAGGGACAATTCTCACCGTTCAACGAGTCTCTGACCCCAGAAGCAAAATTAGCGCCTCAAGCGATTTCTTCATCAGTTTCCAAGAAGAAGAGGGAGATGCTGACTCTGACTCTCACTCTGAAGAGGACTGGTATGAAGCTGAAAGGTTGCGAATAACAAGATTGAAAGAAGAGTTAACTCCAGAGTGAGGAACGAATAGATGTTTGATTGGTTATTTGGAAAACCTGTTAATACACATTTCCGACAAGTTTATGTGAGAAGCAGTCGTCGATCGTCGGGAACTCAAGTCTTTACAGTTTACGGCGACAATGAAGTGTGCGCGATTCGGTCGCTGAAAGAAGTCGAAGCTCAGCTACCCAGACCAGAACCCGGAGAGACAGTGGAAATCAAAACTTATTTAGGATAAACCATGCTGGACGAAATACTGAGTTTGTTTCCAGAGTCGATCGTCAGCTACATTGCTGAAACTTTATCGAGCCACTTAAAAAACCGACCGGGATATTTCCAGGTAAATGAAATTCAATCCAAAGACCATGAATACTTAGGCTTATGGATAAGTGTTCAAAGCTGGAAAATAAACGATAAATTTCATTGTTACTGGTACATACGCGACTGTCGAGGAACCATTGTTGAACAAGGAAGTGCTGAGAGTCGAGATGATGCCCTCCTTATCGCCCAAAGGTTCATTAATGAGATTGATCTTTTCTTCATTCATCACAAACGCTCATCAACTAGAAACTGAAATGCGTAAGAATTTCAAACAAGTCTTGAATCTCTTCCCAGATTCGATCGTCCTCTCATTCACCCAACAGTTGCTCATTTACCTAAAACTAAAAGGGACAATCAAAGAATGGCTAATCAATCCACCAGTAACAGACGAATATGAGCATTCTGGCTTGATTATCCGCCTAATATGCTCTCACATTGACGGAGATGAACGGTGGAGTGAGAAATGGAACTGGTAAGTGTTCGACGGTATGTATAAGATGCTTGAACAAGGTCTGACCTATGATTCCGCTTCATCTCTGATGGCAGCCAAAAAATGGATTGACGATTTTATGGACTATGACGATGAAAATAAAGAAGCGTTAATCCGGTGACAAAGCATCAATCTTAAACCAGATTTGCCCATGCTAAGTACACTGTTGAATTGTTTACCAAAATCTATCGTATCTTGTTTAGCACGACAGAGTATTAAAAGTCTGCAAGCTAGACAAGAAGATGAATGCCACGAGCATTTGGGTTTGCTAGTTCAAGTCAAGTGCTTTTACTTCAATGGTGAAGAAAGCTGGAGTTGGTACGTTTACGATCGGTTAAAAACTGGTGAGGCAGATAACCCACAGAAAGCTTTAGAAGATGCTCAAGAATGGATTAATAATTACGACTCTTCTAATCCAACAGATTTAGATTAAGAAATGGAGGTAATATGCAAGCAACAATGGAAGAAACCGATGTATTGGTTAAGCTCCTCGAAACTTTAGTAGGCGGAGCTTTGGATGAAGAAGGCGAAGCAATGTTGTTGGAACTCTACGACATTAGCACTGCCAATTTTAATGAATGGACTCCTCAGCACTGGGCAGCGATCGGTGAACGTGCCATTCAAGCCAAATGGTTTCTCGATCACCTCAAGGAAATTAAAGAGAAATTTCAGCTACTCATTGACGCGCAGATTTCTTTCCGAGAATTTCAAGGTTGGTTGATGACGGAAGGCTACAAAGGCGCTGAGAAAATTAAAGAAGCTCAGATAGATGTCGCTGTTGCCCGTGCAAAACTAGGAGCGACAGTAGAGCAACAGGATTATCGGCTGACCAAGCAACAGGAACAATTTGAGGGAGAAACCGAACAATTTAAACTTCTTTGGGATAACAAAGTTATCGCAGCAATTGCTAAGAAAGTTGCCGAAGTTGATGCAGCCATTACCAGGTTGCAAGGGAATCCAGAGTTTGCTGAACAACTGCGACAGTGGAAGGATGATGAAGATAAAACCTATAAACAAGCTGAATTGGGTCTGAGATACGGGTTTCATGGACTGTCTCATCCATCTCTCAATCCTCCCTCTTCTCCTCAACTTCAAAGTAGTGAACCTCTATTTGTTCCAGTCACAAAGTCTTCAAACACAGTTAATGGCAATCTAGCAACATCCCCACGAACAGCAAAGGATTCAATCAACGTAGCAGTAAATTGGTCAGGTGATGTCGCAGGTCAAGTCAAGGGAGTCGCATCTCGAATTAATCGGGGATTCAGAAGATTTGGTAATTTCTTAGGAGGTAAAGCGTGAAAATTCTTAAAGGTGAGCATTTCAAAGTAGTTAGTTCAGTGACTTACAAACACGATGCAAAAAATGGTGGTTGGGTGACAACAAAAGACCATGAACCAGGCATCAAACTCGAAAGCAGTGGCGGGTATTTAGTGGTTGCGGAATGTTCAGCACTACAGGATATCGAGGTTTGTCCACACTGCTGTCTGATGTACGGCAAACCCTTCAATAAATGTGAGCACTGCAAAAATCATGTTTCCTTCACTTAATTCTTTGTCTCCCACTCCTGTTCAGAATCCTGTACAAAGACCGGGTGTACCATCATCCCAGAATGGCGCACAACCACAGCAAATCCTCCAGCCACAGATAGAACCGATCGCCTACAAGCCATCTCCGCAGCTCCAACGCTTGAAAACCATCAACAACTGGCAGTTTTTGATAATGAATTTCGCGATCGGTGTAGGAATCGTCAATCTGTCTCGGCTCTCAAGCTCACATATTTTTCTGGGCATCATCGCCATCATCGCTGGGTCTATCACTTTATTCCTCATGTCGCCAACCGATCGCACTTATGTCGGATTGTGGCGGACGGGCGGTGCAGCAATGGCTTTCGGAGGAATTCTCTGTTTCTGGGACTTGTATCATCTGCTGACCTGGCAGCATGGCTTGGCGATCGGAGTGATTGTGCTTGTGGCGATGTCGATTATTGGCGCTGGCAGCGACTAAGTTTTCTACCGCACAGAGCTTTTATTCCCATCTTGAACCAGGACACATTTCTTGCAGGCGTTGTCCTGGTCTGAGATTGGGATTTGTTTTTGCCATTGCCAGCAATGGAACCGGAGCCGTCACACGCTCTCTCTGAACAAAAGTTTCGGGAGAGTTTCGGGAAAGTTTCGGGACACAGATTTTAGATTTTAGATTTTAGATTTTAGATTTTAGATTTTAGATTTTAGATTTTAGATTTTAGATCTTAGATCTTAGATTTTAGATTTTGGGTATTGGGGATTAGGCATCGGGTAAAGAGTAAGGGGTAAGAGCCATGAGTAGCAAGGTAACGATCGGGTCATTTGTAGGGGCATTGTCCTGTCTGGCACTGGCATTGGTGCCAATCCCATTCCATAGCTGGGTAGGAGTTCGGCAAGCAAGTAGCGTCGGAGCGGTAGGTTTCGCATACTACGGCTGGAGGGACAGCCAGAAAAAGAAAGAACAACTCGAACAGCAAGAACTGTGGCAATTTCAACAGCAGCAGAAACAACAAGCGATCGAAGCTGCGATGAATAATGCCGTTGCTGATGTCTTGGTTCAGGAGGTTGTCGTCAAAGAACAGATGCGCGCTAACGCTTCCGTTGAGGTCTACAAGGCTCAAACTCAGCAAAACTATGTCACGGTCATGAGCCGTAACCATCCCGAAATTCTTCAACAGCTCATCAAAAACTCAGAAACCTCAGAAACAAAAACTAATTCTGCTTCTCTCCCAGAAACAAAAACTGATTCTGTGACTGATTCTGTGACTGATTCAGTACCCGAACCAAGGGAGGACACACAAAAATCAAAGAAGACAGCAGAAGAAATTCGAGCGGAGCAGATGGCAGCAGCGCGCTCGGTGCTGTTGAAGCTAATCGAAGAACACGAGGGTGGATGGATTGGGCAATTGATGAAAAAACCCATCCTAATCTATGGCGACCAAGGCAGCTTCAAATCATATTTTGCCGAGTTTTTAGCACTGTGCCGATACTATCTACGGGGGCATTCCATTGTATCGATCGCTGACCCTCACTTCCATCAAAATAAAAATAAGTGTTGGAAACTTCTAGTTGAATTAGGTGTGCCGGGATACGGCGCAAATTATGATTACCAGGCGATCGGCGAGCAATTAAATGCCATGTACGATCGATTCGCCATACGCACTGAAGAAGATAGCCCAATCACTTCAATCTTCGATGAAGTTACGAATTATGGTTTAGAGGAAGGCAGCAAGGAGCCTGCTTCTAAACTCAGTCGCAAGATTATTAGCGACCCCCGGAAATCCAATGAGTCTCCTATTGTAATTGCCCATAACAATACTAATGCTGCATGGGGTGGGGGTACTGGGTTTAGTGATTCGCTTCAGGGCAATGTAATTCAAATTAAACTCTATTCTACTTCAGAGCAAACCCCTGTCTTTCGAGGTGTTATTTCAGGCATCAAAGACGAACACGGAGAATTTATCAAAGACTATAAAATCTCTATTTTGGCAAATTGGATTCGTCCCGATTTTGTTTATAACCTCTTCAATCCTGATTCCACTTCTACTAAGCCTCCTATTTCTCCCACAATCACACCTACATCTACATCTACATCGGCAATTATGGGCGATGTAGAAGTGGATACATCAAGTGGCACTCCCACCAACAAAGAATATTTTGCCAATGAGGCTCAAAAATGGTTGGATGAAGTTAATGGCAATCTGAATGGCAATGGCAATTTTAATGCCAATGCTAATGGTCAAATCAATGGAGATGTAGGAGAAATAGTTAGAGAAGCGAAAGTTAATTCTACTACTCAAACTTTAGAGACAAGTGAAGTGAAAAAAGTTACTTCGGAAGTGCCAGAAAAAGGTAACAGCAACACTTCCAGCTTTACTTCACTACTTTATGAAGAGGAACGATCGAATGCTCTGGTAGCAGTTTTAAAACTTCTATCAGAAGCACAAACTCCTTCTGCTGAAGTGATTAGTTTGATGCCTGAGAATCCCGATAAAGCACTCTGGCTCGGAATTAAACTCGTCAATAAAAGTATGACAGCAGTAATACGAGACGTATTAGATTGCGGGACAGGTGGAAAAAAATTTCAAAGAGGAAAAACTTGGTATGAAGGACTGAAACAGCAATTTGGGAATTATAAATAGTTAGCGCAAATAAAAAACCTGTTCGTAGCTTGCGAGCGCGTAGCGCATCGCATTATCTGCAACAGTACAGGCTTTATTCGATTAATTAATTATCTAATTAATCATCAGTATTTGGCAGTTGACACTGGGTTTTTAATCGTTTTCCAGTGTTTCGTTTGAATCTGGCAGTGTCGCGGGTAGAGTCGCGGGTAGAGTCGATCGGTCTATCACTTCGTCTTTGAGACTTGCTACGTTCTGATCCGTTATACTTAGATTGGTACGCACTGTTTGGAGTTGGAGTTGAACTTTCATACGGAGATTTGTACGGAGTTTGTGTTGGAGCCACCTTTGCCTCAAGCGGTGCTTGTGGCGCAGTTGGCTCATAGTACGGGTCATTGTATGGCGGTGAATCATAGGGTAAAAAATCAGACGGATAATAATTAGGAGGGTTAATGTTGTTCCTATAAAGAAATTTACCTTTATTTGCAACTATCCCTAGGCAGATTGTAGCTAATCCGCTAATTAAAAGTCCATCATTTTCGTTGATAAATTTAGTCCGCATCAAGAGTTGGGAAACTCCAGCGATAAAACCAAAGGCTGTTGCTAAGTAATCTAAGTGTTTTTGTGTAACTTTCATAGGATTAATCCTCGGTATTTTCATCAGATAATGCAGGTAATCCCTCGTTGAGGGTTTCTACCATTTTGAAATATGATGGATCTTCAAAAGCAGATTCAAAGTATGCCATTCGAGCTTCAGCATTGGTAATTCGAGTGGTGTTGCGATCGATCAATCTATGGAACCGATTAGATAAAGTAAGTTCTAAGCGATCTAATCGTCCATTAATGTTGGCTTTCCATTCTTTCAAATCGGATACCAGATCATCTTCAATTCGGCGAGCAGCTATGTAAAAAGAGAAAGATACGATCGCTGAGAGAATAGTCACAATTAAGCTAATGTGTTGTTCCATATCATTCTCCAAAAATTTGCAATTTTGGATCGATCGATAATTGTGATCGATTTACAAAAAAAAACATGGTCACAAATCAGCGGATAACAGGCAATTTGTCACCCGGAATAATAGTTGTCGGATAGACAAATCTTTCGTCAAATCTGTATCTCCTATCGGATTTGACACTATACATAAAGTCGAGATGTTCCTCCCAGAGCCGACCAATCAAACAGCCCGCTGAGGCATCACGGATATCGTTAATGGGGTATTCATACCCCCAATGTTGGTTGATGCCGAAGTAGCCCCATTCGATTCGATCGCCGGTGCGCTTCATATCGCGGTTGTAGTCGCGGTGCACTTTCACTTCGCCGACCTGGATGAGAGATTCATGAGGGTTCGAGTAACCATGCAATCCAACCTGCCAAGCCACATACTGCCCGAACCCGATTCGAGCGGCCCCCTGCGGGTTCATGGGATTATCGGTGTAGTAGTAACCTGGCTCGGTGCTTGCAATCCAAATCCCTTCGATGAGGGGTTGGAATTTGTCATTGAAGGCAATAATTATCCTGAGATCGTTGAAGTAATTGGGTCGATCGTCATTTTCGGTTCCATCAGTATCCGCCCCTTCTACATAGATTATGTTTTTCTCTGACTTGCCTCGCCAGATTTCATAATTTTGTTGTTCCATGTACTGGATGATTCTTTCAGCGAATGTCGTCGTCATTTTCTATTTCCGGTTTAGCTAATTTGTCTGATGCTGAAATACGCCCAAGTTTAGAGCGCTAATTTTTTGAACTCATAGGGCAAAATCATGTTTGGTTGACCCCAAAGTCCGACTTTTTTCCTATTTGCTGTTGCAGCAGCTCCTATAATCGATCGCAACAGTGTTGTTTCTCTCACGTTGTATAGATGACGATTAAAGGGCAAGCGAGAAACAGCTAACCCAGATTGAACCAGTTTGACTTGGACATTGCTAGAGAGAAGTAAATTGTCCAGGTAAACATCACAAACCCATCGTTGGTATTGGTCAACCTCATAAGGAATAGCAATTAGCGCTCGGTTTTGAATCTGATTCATCAGCGCTAATTTGGCTTTTTCTGCCCATTCCCAATGCTTAAGAATCAGTGGCTCAGTGCTAGTTTTACCGGGTTTCTGAGTTTCGGGAGTATCAATCCATTGCGATCGACAGATGATAGATTGACTCTCTGTAGTCGTTGAAGATACTAATTTTAAGTTAAAACTATCTCCATCGTAGATAAAACCTAGTTCCGCTTTGTAGGCTGTTCCTTTAATTATTTCCATGACAAAAACTCCTAAAGTTTTATTTTAAATGAGCTTGAGGGGTTTTTGTCATCAGTAAATTCCGATCAAATTCGATAATTTTAAAATTTTACATAGATGGGTTTTATCGATATTCTCTTAGCTTTTTTCCATCGTTTACCTTCACCAGCCTCCAAAACTCTCCAGTGTCCGCGTCTCCAATGTGCGATTGGTGATAAATGAATTTTCTTTATTTCTCTATTCTGATTGTCTGTTTGTTTTTCTAGAGTTTCTTCATTAGGTTCAACAGTTTCCATAATTTTCTCAGCTTGTTCTAAAGATTCTGAATTTTTGATAGATAAATCTTTGCCTAACCAGCGAGGGAGTCGATCGAGCGCCTTAGATTTTTTTAAAGTTTGTCCAAACCCTTTAGTAATTCCTAAATCTTTTTGGTTTATCTCGCAAATCAGTTCTGGCAGGAATTCAAGACTTAAAAGAATATTGGTGATCGGATTTCTTAAACGGTGGATAAAAACTCTATCTTCAGGAGTGAGCGTGTTTCGCCCTATACTTGAGTTTTCATCATAAATCAAAGTATTGCCGCCTTCGTCGATTGCAGTGAATGAACATGGAAATTTCTCCCGAAACGAGAAACAGGAACAGATGCCTAAATTGTTTCTGCTCCTGTTTTTTGTGTCTGTTTTTGTTTCTGTTTCTGGCTAAACTCTAATAATGCGAATCCGATTTGGTGGCATCCGCGTCAAGTTGGCTCGAACTCCGCGACTTTTGCCGTCGTAGACCGCAAGCATATAGTCAGCCTGTTTGCTCATAAAGATGTCTTGAGCCGGATACCGACCGACAAAGACAAGCGGGTATCCAAAGCTGAGATTACTGCCAGTTTCATAAACCGTGACTTTGGGATACCTCAAAATCGTTAAGAAAACTAGGGTGAGTTGGTCAAATCCGCGATAGTTGCCGATTAAAATTTCGGCATCTAGTTTGGTTATATTGTGAATTCTTGTCCCCATTTCATCGTTCATTTTCTGCAAATGTTCGGTTCCTGTGAGAAAGACTTTCATAGCTGTAGGGTAGTTCGGAAACACTACCCTACAGCGAAGCTCCTCACTGGCAAGCTGAATTGAACAGGATTGTTACAAATATCTAAGAATGTGGCCAATTCGATCGTACTTGTTGGTTCGATCGTCATAAATCCCAAAACCTCTCTGGGAATAATCACTCCCTAGAGCGGAGATAACGCAATAGTGGCGGTAGTAGGGGAATAATTCTTCACCTAGAACAGGCTCAATATATTCGACCTCGTACAGCATTTTCGCCGTTAATTTTGCTAATTGTTTTTGGCTTTGTTCCAACAATCCAAAAGTATGTGGCATTTTTCAACTTAAGAAGGTTGCCACCCAACAGCGAAGCATTATTCAGAATCACGACTGTGAGGTTGTACTAACGAATCAAAGGAAGGATGCAGATGTGAAACCTGCATCCGTAAATAAAAGTTAAACTAAATCTAGAAACCAGGATGTTGCCTACACCTTAACTCTGGTGGATATTCATTGATGTCGGTATGGTCTTTAACTTTGACCGAGTAATTCGTCATTGCAACACCATCAATGTAGGGAGAACTATCGATCGGATTAGACCCAAGCTGTTTGACACTGACCGCAACACCAGCCATTTGACATTGTTGAACGATCGATCGCAACCAATCCAGATGACACGGACGGGCATCCCTGCGTTTCCGGGCTGATTCTCCGCCGGCGATTACCCAATTTACCATCGGTTTTCCAATTCGATGGTCGCCTCGAAATTCACAGCTCTGGCAGCCGACACAGATACCGAGATATTTGCGGAGATCGACACGCTCTAGCAAGGGTTCACAACTGATGAACCGGATATGGGCTGCTGTATCTCTTACATCAAGGATGCGATCGGCAACATCCTGATTTTCCACACTGGTGCCGATCCAGACATTTTTGATGGGAAATTCCAGGGTGTTGAAGTATTCCCGAAGTAGTGCCAGCGGTCGCCACAACCTTTTTGGGATATCGTCTTGATTCCAGAAATATTTTGATGCTTCGTAAAGTCGATCGGCTGTCAATCCCTCTATGTAAGCCTTCATCGCTTTCGGTCGTTTGCTCAGAAGCAAAAATTGGTGCTCGTTTGCGATCGCCATTACCGCAAACATTCGATTGAGCCATTCTCGTTTGACATTATCATGCCCTGGATCGCTCATTGATAAGAAGAAAAGTTGCGGGGTTTTCGACTTAAACGGTTTAGTTAGCTGTGACGGCACAAAGGCAATTTTCCCGTTCCATTCCTTAACTTCTCGATACTGGGGAAATTGCTGTAACCGTGCCGACCTAGCGAGGTTTGCTGCATAACAATTTTTGCATCCGGGACTTTTTGGTACGCGAGAGCATCCTACGATGGGATTCCATACATCAGTTGCCCAAGAAATTTTAGTTCCCATTTTGATTCTCCCTTTTTTGGTTTAGTTTTAGGTGTCGTACCGATTTGATACGCGATGGCTACACGTCACGACTGACACTGACTCTGGCTTTAAAAAAAAGCTGGGGATTGCTCCCCAACTTTTCAGCTAAATTTCAGGATTACTTAGCAGATTTGATTTGCTTTGCAGACGTGCTGCTCACATTAATTACTGGTTGTTGCTCAGCTTCGGGCAAAGCTACTGGAGTTTGAGCAGCAGGCATTGAGGCAATGCACATTTGCTCGTTTTCGACTAAGCGAATATCTTCACAATAGATAGTGCCTTGAACTTCAGCATCATGAACTTGCCGTGCAGCTTTGAGAGCTGCTTCATCTAAAGCATTATTTGGCGGACGAACTGAGACAGAAACTGCGTAATATGCTCCATACTCCCGACTTTCCTGTTTAATCAATTCAAAGCGGAAAATGTTGGTGAATAGAGCATCAGCAGCTTTATTACGAGCATATTCCTCGTAATTCCCTGGCATTCCCTCTTCAGCCCAAGCATTGAACGCTTGCTGACTGAAGCTCTCAACCAGAGTTTTCAGCTTGTCTCGGCTTTGGCGATGAATCAAGAACGTTGACAGTTCAGAACAACTGGCATGAAAGTAATCCTTCATACCTCCTGCTACTGGGAATCCCCAGATTTCGGTAAATTGTTCGTTCACGTAATTTGGCTCAAAAGTTAACGTTTTGGAGCCGATCGCACACACCGCCATCTCAACGAATTTTCCACGGCTTAACTTTCTTTCTTGAACTTCGAGAATGTTTAAGCCTTTCGTGTCTCCAGTAACGAACACGCCAAAGTCGCGGGAACAATTTGCGCGATACCGACTGGGAACGCCAGGAATTCTGAATGCGTATCCGTCTACGATAATTGGATTCTGCATGGTTGTGATTCAGTTTTAAGTTTCAGTTCAGGTTTCAGTTTTTGTTTCTAGTTTCTGTTTCTATATGAGAAATAAGAAACTCAAAGCCCAACAGCGAAGCATTACGTTAATGAGAACTTATTCTTTATGTCTGCCTTCCAACATTTTAACGTTTCAATTGATGGACATAAACTGCCAGTTTTGGCACTTGAAATTCACTCTTATTGAGTTCGATCGCCCTTTGTTTTTGCAGATTTTCCAAATATTCAGAAGTCAGAAACGTTTCTAGTTTTGCTTCTGCTTCTTCGAGTTGAGTCTGAAGTTCGGCAATGAGTGCTTTGCAACTTTCGATCGATTCAGCATTCGATCGGCAGAGGGTTTCATATTCTCTGGCAATGTCTTCATCTAGTCGGGTGATGGCAAGGATTTGGTCATCGTATTGATTTCGGAATTGAATGACAATTTTGGCATTGGCATCGTTATAGACAATCTGTTTCCGAGATTTTTGAGCTTGAAGAACCTCGAAACTTTCAACAATAGCATCAGGTTCGAGCGCTTCTGCCTCAGCTTTAAGAGCTTCAATTTTATTGCGAATTTCAGCAATCCGTTTCAAATTTGGTGTTGGGGGAGCGGGAATATCCATGCTATAATTCTGTGGGTAAATACGGTGGATACTGTTGGTATATAAACAGATCTGTGTTCTGTTTATATATCTGTTTCTATACCAACAGTTTTATTAGCTACCAGTTGATGGCTGCGGTTGCTTCTTCGCGAGGTGTGCGTTCAAACTCATCTTCAAGTTGAGAGAATTGAGCAGCTTGTTCTTCATACATAACGTTTTGGTCGTACTCTTCCTCTGGGAAGAAAGAGCCATCAAGCTCAGGTAAATGACGCTCGAAATGTTTAAAATCTTGATGGATAAACCATTCGGGTTGGAGTTCGATCGACTCAAGATGATTTTCAATCCATTTCAGGAAAGCAAACTTAACTTGTTCATGAGTGAATGGTGTGCAATGTTGGCAATCGACCCCCTGGAGCCGATCGACAATTTCATCCAGATTAATCAGTTTGCCGATGGCTTCTTCCAAAATTCTGTCCGAAGCTTTCCAGGGAATCTGTGCATTGAACTCTACAGTTCTCAAATCTGGAAGTTGTAAACTTGATGTGGAAGAAGTGGAAGATGGTAGGATTGACATAGTTGTTACTTTGATAAAGAATCAATACCCCAAAGCGAAGCACCCCCGCGAAAGTTTTGGGGTATTTTTTTGCTGTTTTTGGCAATTTGGTACACAGAAACATCATTACTCCTGAGCTGAGCAAAACACGAGGATGTTTCTGTGTCTCAAATGTTTTTAGATTGCCTCTATAAATTCTGTTTCTGTTTCTGTTTCTAAATCTGACTCGGGTTCTGGCTCTAAATATTCAGAGTCAAAGTTAAAGTCAGAGTGAGATTCAGATTCAGATTCAGATGGGGAGCCAAAGTCGCGCTTTCGTTCTGGTTGTGGTTCTGAATAATTGGAACTAAAATCAGAATCAGGTTCGATCGGATCGGGAGATTCGCTAGCGTTGGCAGCAGCGCTGAGAAGATAGAGAAGGCTGGCAGCACCGACGGCAGTGTATTTAATTGTTTTGGGTCTGCGATTATCAACCGATCGCTTGATTAAGTACGAGCTGTCTGAGATTCGAGCGCAACTAACGATTTCACCACGGTTGATCGCATCCTTAGCAAGTTTGGCAATGCGGGAGTGGATGTGACTTATTACAACTTTTTTAGTTTTTGGCATGATTTTTGAGCTTAGGTTTTAGATGGTGAATGCTGAAAAAAAATCTCTCTCACTTCTGGCTTTTGTGCCGGGAAGCAAGAAAGATTTGAAAATAGAAATTTTGAACTAGCTAAAACAGGCTTAACTGTTGGTGACTGGGTTCAATAATGAGATACTTCCGCTCGGCGGGAACGTACTGATAAATGAGCAAATTGTTCTGTTTAGCCATGTTGAAAGTTGTGGCAGTTCCCCCTCCCATACCATGAGGATCGCCACTGAAAACAGCTAAGCAGATATCCGATCGTTTCACCATCCAAGAATTTCGAGCTTGCATAACACCTGGACTGTAATTCTTGTAAAGGCAAACGCGATCCGTTGCTTGTGCCAGCAATTTCTTGTAATATGTCTGTTGACGAGGTTTCCAGAGTACGTGCTGGTCAGCGCAGGGCAGTACCGCTGTCCATTTCAGCTTTTTGTAAATCAAAACTTCAGCAGCTAATTGGTCAACGCCTAAAGCCATGCCACAAAAGAATTTTTTGACACCTTGATTAACTGCCATCATGATGAGTTTTTCGATGTATGGCTTGTAACTTTGCGTATTAATCCAGCGATGTCCAGTAATCATTGCTGTGTGGTATTCTTTCGGTTCAAACAGTTCAGAGTATTCAGATAAATCGTACTGAGTTTCACGATTCAGACTTCGATCGACCCGCTGAAGCAATGCAGGAATTTTAGTTGTTGCCATGAGTTGTTACCTTGGAGAAGAATCAACAACTTACAGCGAAGCATTACTAATTTTCCTGACTTGGGGCTAGTAGACTTGTCGAATCGTCAGGTTTAAGCGGTCATTGGTTTTTAATAAGGAGGAAGTTCCTGAGACAATTTTCTTGACTGCATGGTAAGCTAATCGACTTTCGCCATGCAAAATCAACACATCGCCCGATCGTAGAAAGATATCTGTAACTGGATCTTTTTTATTACGGTTACTTCCGATTGCAAAGATACATTCATCGCCTAGGGAGATGGAGATAATACAGGGTTTGAGATTTCGCTCTGTATTATCTTGATGCAAACCCATTTTACTCTTTCGCTCGGCTGGGTAAAAGTTGATTAAACAAGTTTCAGGTTGATAATTAGGTTCACCAACTAACTTTGATAAGTCTTGAGCAATATCTACTAATTCAGTAGGCATTGCTGCAAATGGCTGATTATTTACAGGATTAATCCTAGAATAACGGTAGCCTTGTCGATCGCTCAGCCACCCAACTAAACCACAACTGGTTTGAGTACAGTTGAATTTGCTTCCATTAGGCATAACAGGAACTGTCATGCCTCCGTTAATGCTTGCTATATTTCTGGTTAACTCCACTAAAGCTTGTTGTTGAGTTTCATTGAAATAGTTCTTGAGATGCAGCATATTCAGTTTCACAGTAAAATCTAAATTTATTAACTTTCAATGAACACAAAAGGCACAGTAGTATTCGACATCATCGGCACCTGCTTCAGTTTGGACAAGCCCCGCCAGAGGTTGGTAGAGCTGGGTGCACCCGCTCATGCACTCGAACTTTGGTTTGCTCAAACCTTACGGGATGCCTTCGCCCTCTCCCATGCAGGCAGCTACCGACCGCTCAAGGAAGTCTTAGAGGCAGAACTGCCCCGGACGCTCAAGGTGTTGGGCATTGAGGCAGATGCCCAGAAGCGATCGCATATAGTAAAAGCTTTCTCCGAACTGGAGCTACAGCCAGAGGCTCTAGAGGCTTTTGGCATTCTAACGGCCTTCGGCTGGAAGCTAGTCGCGCTCACCAACGGCAGTGAAGAGTCTACCCATAAGCTGCTGGAACGAGCCAATGCTCTTGAATAATTCGCCAACATCTTCTCCTGTGATGCGATAGAGAAGACGAAGCCGCACCCGGATGTCTATGCCTTAGCGAAACACGATGTCGAGGGCGATATCTGGATGGTTGCTGCTCATGCCTGGGACATTGCAGGTGCCACGTGTGCTGATTTACGAACTGCTTTCATTAATAAGGAGGAGAAGGACTATCTTGATGTTTACTCAAAACCAGAAATAATCGCTAGAGATTTGGTTGAAGCAGCGAAGGAGATTGTGAAGGGATGACACGTCTGGTCAATAGGGTCGGCGAAAGCGTAATATTCTGTGAGTTGCATGATGACTAAAAAAAAATCTCCAGTTTTTGCTGGAGATTTTCTTTTACTTACATTCCTTATCTCGGCGAATTACATACTCTCCTTCATTGCCAAAGTTTCCACCTCTAACGAGGCAAAACTTCTTCAAACTCCACGGGTGGCTGAAGGTAATAGTACCATGTTGTCCATAACTTCCCCCAATTCCACTATTAGTTTCTGATGCCCAACTAATCAAAGTTGCTTTGTCCGCTCCCGCTTTCCCTGCTACTTTTGCATCAATGCCACGAAATGTAGTTTTGATGACAATACCTTGTGGCATAGGTACTGGCGTGCCACAAACACCATCAAGACATTCTGCGATTGCTGGTTCTTCGCCAGCAAATATCGCAACCGATCGGACTTGTCCGTAATTGACAATTGCATCATATCGAGATTGTTTTGAGGTTTGATGCAATTGAAGCAATGCTCCAGTGACTTTGGCATTGGCAATGATTCTGAGAGTTGTTGGTACTGTGAAAGTAGTTAACAAAGAAACGATAGTCATCGAAGTTAAAAGGTCAGTTAATTTCATGTCTTTGGCTCCTGATATAACGAAAAAAATTTACTCACCTCCTCATCGCGAAGCGCCTCACAGATAACCTCCGGGTTCTGGACTTCGTTAGGATGAGTGATTGTAAATTTGTTCCTATGGATCGGCTTACAGACAATTTGCTGGCGCTCTAAAAAAAAACTCCAAAGCCACGAAGACTTCGGAGTTTTATTTACGACAAGTTGGTAGCTTGCGGGGCGCGATTGCGCCATCGGCTAGAAGAGATCGCCGTTATCGAATTCTTGTGCTGCCATCGCCATTGCTGCGCTACCGTTACCGTTACCATTACCGTTGCCATTCCGCTTAGTAGCAGATGTTTGAGGTTTATTAGCAGCCATATCATTCTTTTTGGCGTAATAGTTCGATCGGAGATTCAAGAGCTCATTTTCTGAGAATTCCAAGGATTTCGCCAATGCAACGACTTCGGCATAAGAGAAACTATGGATTTCATGTTCAGCCCATTCTTTCTCGAATACTTCATATCCACGGAATTGAAGATCTTTGTACTCTTCTTTGTTGACAGCTCGAAATTCTTCCCAAGCAAGAATCCGAAGGGCATCAATCAACAAAGAACGTTTTTTGCCAGTTTTAGAAGGAAATACGATGGCCATGAGAGGACTCCTAGTGGTGTAAAAATTTGAACAAAAGCTAAGAAAACCTAGCTCATCTCCCCATCGCGAAGCGCACCTAACGAGAAACTTAGGTAGTTAGATGTGGATTTACGATTAAAATGCTTGTGTCGATCGATCGTAAAAATAAAATAAAAATCCCGGACACACCGGGATAAACTTCTACCAAATAGCAGATTCAAAGTTATCTGCATATCCAGTTTGGATGTCGCCGTCTTCGTCTTCCCAGGTAAACTCGAAAAGCATATAAGGTCCAGAAGTGAGTTTCATTTGTTGGATTTTGCTGTAATCGTCACCGTAAGTGGTGGTGTAAAGTCCTTGAAGTTCTAGTCTGTCACCGTTGCGACAAACAGGGATTTCACAGGAGAAGTAGGAATCACCTTCACCATCATTGTGTATCCAAACTCCATCTTCAAAACGGCAATGGCGACCAACTCGATCGTTAATTCCAAAGTTTTTGTAAGATGCACGAGAAGATGAACTGGTAGGATTAGAAATTATCTTTTTCATTTCAATTACCGATAAATTTGCTCGCACTCTCACCGCGAAGCGAACTAACCGACAAGACTTTTCTGCTTGAATTGAAAAACTATCGATCGACTTAAGCGACTTAAGAAAAATGAAAAATAGGGCAATTAATTTCTTAATCGCCCCAATTTCTACCAATCAATTGGGGTCATCATTTGCGATCGATAACCCTTGACTTCGTTTAGTTTCCACAAAACTAAACTAAACCGCTCCTCACTCATGATGCGGGGGACAGCGTGTGGCAGCTTACAATTAAACTTTACAATCTCACCATCATTCAACAAATAGCTCTTGCCCTCAATGACAAACTCTGCAATCCCTATATTGAGAGAGACAGCCATTGGTTGTGCATAGCCGTGATCTCTGTGAGGAGCAATTAACCCACAACTGCCTCCTCTTTCCTTGCCGTGATAGGTCAACAAACCAATATCACTGCCTGGATAAATGCGTTGGCAAAGGTCATAAAGCCTTTGGTCAAAATAACCTGGGCTAACTTGACCGTTGCCGAGATGGACTTTGTTAAATAGCCACAGTTCTAACCTTTTGTTGGTTAAGCTACTGTGACTATATTCCATTTCACCAATCAAACTTCTCAAATACTCTTTGAATTCAGAGAGATTTGGGATGATTTTCTTAATCTTTTCCATGATGTTAGGCTCCTATGACAAGAATTTACTCACATCCTCATGGCGAAGCCTCTTAACAGATCACTTCCGGGCACTGAACTTGGAGCTCACTCAAATGGTTAGGGTAATGGAGAGAGAAATCTCCCCATTTTGAAGGTTGGCTAGTGGTTAGTCAGAAAGATTTCTGATGGATAAAGTTGAGCAATGCAGTAGTAACATTCTCGGTAAAACAACAGCGCTTCGATCGTAAAACCTTTTTCTGTTGCTAGTTCTGTGAGTTGAGCTAAATCCATCGATCGAATCTGGCACTTACTCCACCGTGTGTAGAACTTTGTGTAAACTTGATCTAGTTCTGTGTCTTTCCGATGAATTTCATAGGTGTTCCAGGCAAGGACACGGAATGCGTCGCGTAGACGGAAAGTTTCTTGTTCAGTTTCCCAATCAGCTTGAATCATTTGTGGTTGTCTCTATAGCTGGATATTGAATTGTAAAAATTCTCTCTGCCATAGTTTAAATCGTAGTTACAGCAGAGATAATTTAATGGAATTTCTACATTTTTTTGAGTTTTATCAACTCAGCAACAAACTCAGGATTCAGCCCACGAATCTTGATTTCATAAGGAAAATTCTGAATCCGTTTGGACTTCCGTGGCTCACTTTCTTTCGCATAGGTGTAGCCACCAACCTCTCGAACAATTTCTTTAACTTTTTCAGCACCAGCTTTCGATCGAACGCCAATATACGTGATGAACGAATCAAATCCCGAACTGGCATCGGGCATCTCTTCCCAGTTAAACTGGTTATTTGTAGTTCCGACAATGGTGATTCGATCGCTCAGCTTAACTACGACATAGCTACCGTGCGGGGAAGTCTCGACTACTTGACCTTCAACTCCTGCAAAATTAATCTTGTCCATGATTTGATTTGCTCCTATTTTTCAACCTGACATCTGGAATTTGGAATTTGAAATCTAGATTCTAGAATCTGGAAATGAGACGAGATGCCTCAACACCTCACAGCGAAGCACCACACTACGCATCTCAAAAACAGTTCCTAATTTCTGTTTCTGAGATGAGTAGTGTTTCTGAAAGCGTTTCTTGTTTCTGAGTTCTGGCAAAAAGTCTGTACTAGAGAGGGAAATGCTGGACTGACTCGACAAGATATTCAGCAGAAAGCCCGATCGCCCTTACCTCATAGGGATAGCCGTGAACGAACTTGGACACAAAGACATTCTCATTCGTAGTGCCACCAGCATCAATGAGTTTTGCTTTGATAAGTTCTGCATCCGGGTAAGTATGCGTACCTACATACAGGACAAAGCGCTTTGATAGAAAACCTGCCAAATTATCCGTCACTGCATCCCAACTAAACTGGGATGTGTAAATACCTTTGATGGCGATTCGATCGGATAATCTGAATATGAAGTAGCTTTGGTGTGGGGATAGCGCCAAAACTTTTGCTTGAATGCCACCAAAATTAATCTTTTCCATTGTTTACTTTCCTGTTTTTGGGTATTAATCAACTGGTTAATCAAAGAGAAGCATAGAATTCTTGTCGTTCAGCAGGAACTGGAGCTGGAACAAAAGCTTTAAATCGGCAAGAGGTTTGAATTTGGTGTTCGCGCGCGAGGTACTGAAAAACCTCTTTGATATCCTTGAGGCGAAGATGTTGAAGGTTAATTGATCCGCGAGAATATCCTTGCCACAATCCCATTTGGTACAGGTACAAGCACAGGTAGAACCCGTAGTCAGGCAGAATCAACACCGGACACTTGATGCCTGTCAAAAATGGCTCAAACTTTTTCACTGGCTCACCTAACTTGTCTGTACTTCCTTTGTTAATGAGCCAAAAGTCAGCTTCAGCAAAGTTTTTACGCACAATCCAGGTGTAGAGAGATAGGTTTTCCATTGTTTTTTGGAGAGAAATCCTCCCCGAAAAACGAAGTATTAAAAACTTGAGCTGCTTCGTTTCTAAATTATTACTAGAAACAAAACTGTGTTTGCTACTGTTCAATCACTGGGTATTCTTTCCAATACCACTCCAGAAAACGCTTGATGAATTGAGCGGTGGGTAAGTCGTGGTAGCTGATATACCAGATGAACAAAGGCTCATGTCTGAACCGCTCACAGAAATTAATAAAATGCCTGTTCACGGTTCGAGTTTGAAATTGATGCCAAATAATCTGGCGCTTTTCGTCAGCACTGTTGCCATCAAAGTAAGTGGCTAGATTGGTTAATTCCTTGCGCTGTTTCCATGCCCAAGTGGACAAACGGATATCACTGCCTTCGTAAGCTACAGCATAATGTCCTCTTATTAATTCATCCGGGACACGTTTACCATTCCGATCGAAATATGTCCCTGACTGACGATTAACATCATAAGGAAACAGGCTCATAGGATTAATGTAAATTTCTGCCATGATATTAAATGGGTAATACAGTTTGTCTATCAGTCAATTTGTAGCGAAACCCTCAGAAAATTTAGGGAGATTAAACTTTCTTAGGGTTTCGCTAAATGAGGTGTGCTAGATAATCAACACAGCGGGCAATGAGTTCGGCATGGGAGCGATCGGTTATGTAAATGAGCTTTAACCTACCGTTATCTCGATAAGCTTCAGCCAACTGCATAATCGCTCGAAAGATATCTGAATTGGGGACTAAATAAGGTTCATAAAAACTCTTTAATCTTTTTGCAAAATATCGGGGTCGATGCTGCTGGATTTGTTGCCACAAGATTTGGCGATATTCTGTTACAGAATGCTTACCTCGCCACAGTGGAGACATACCTAATTCATCGTCAACATAGCGAGAGTTAGTACCTTCACTGACATTAAAAACGGTTCGGTCTAAGTCGATCGCAAACTGAACTTTCTCGGTCTGGAATTTGTTGTAGTCAAACTTTTCAACAGTGATGGTCATGGCTCATGCGTGGGGTGAGAGGTCACTCCCCCATCGCGAAGCGCACCTGACACACAAACCTCAAGTACCTCAAATTCTGATGATTTTAGTTTTACCTTTCGTTCGATCGATATTGTCCCTAGTTCCACGACTGATGCCATCCCAGAGAGCTAAACCGTAATCGCAAACTGAGCACATTGCCTTGTCCCGATCTACATAACTCCCTGGAATTCCTACAGTTTGAAATCCAGTAACGTTTCTTGGTTTCCCGTTTCCAGACCAGAGAGCGAAATAGACTTTAACATCCAGATAATTGCAGTGGCGGAGATATTTTTGAACTAGCTTGTCAACTCCTGACGCATCACCTATAATTATGGAAAATTTAAGCTCCATTATGCGGTTTAAAGATTGCAATCCAGGGCGAATATCGGTTATTGATCGGCTGCCAGAAACCATCACAACTTTAGTCATAACGCAAGTTAATTATCTAAACTTTTACTTTTTAGCGAAGCTCCAATGTAGAATAAAAATAAACCTAAGATGAAATTAAAATGTATTGATTTGTTTGCGGGAATAGGAGCATGGGAATTAGCAAGCAGTTTGGTTAACTCTATATCTCAAATCAAATTAGAGACGATCGAATTCGTAGAAAACAATCCCTATTCTCAGAAAGTTCTACAGACCCACTTCCCCAAAATCCCAATCCATTCTGATATCGAAGATTACCTACCAGTTAAAGGAAAAGCCGATGTCTATTTCGTGTCATTCCCCTGTTTCGGAACATCCAGAGCCGGTAAAAAGACAGGACTTGCCCATGTCGAATCGAGCCTCTGGTTCCAAGCCTTGCGCTGCATCATACTCGGTAGACCAAGTTTTGTTCTGGTGGAGAACCTGGTCTACAATCTACTTGAAAATTTAATCAAACAAATTCAATTACACATTCTCAGGTTCGATCGGTATGTAAGTAAGATGTTTCCAGCTTTGACCTTTTTTAATTGAGGTAATAGTGCTACGATGGACACCAAACATTTCTGCAATCTCCTGTTGAGTTAAATCTGTTTCAACTAGCAAACGTTTGATTTCTAAAACTTGATTCTCATCCAGTTTTGCAAGAACATTTTTAGAACCTCGATTCTCCAAAATTCTGCCTTTAGTTGATCGTCCTTTGTTTGCCATATCTATCATATTATCTTGGGGAGTTCCAAGAAACAAATGCTCAGGATTTATACAACCTCGATTGTCACAAGTATGACAAACAAACATTCCTTCAGGAATCTTACCTTTATAAATTTCGTACATAAGTCTGGATATGTATTTCTTTTTGCGATTTTCCATAGTAAGCTTAGGATAACCGCGATTACTTTGAGTAGCTAAATCTGTAAGCCAACAACCATTTTTAGAAATAATGTGAGATTGAATGCGTTCTAGGAGAGCTTGGTGAGACATAGTTTTGATTGATAAACATCAGCACCTTACAGCGAAGCATTAATTAGATTAGAATGTTACTAAGGTTCTAGGAATATGAAACTAAAATGTATTGATTTATTTGCAGGAATAGGGGCTTGGGAGCTGGCGGGAAGTTTGGTGAATTCGACTTCTCAGGTTAAGTTTGAGACGATCGAATTTGTAGAAAACAATCCATACTCTCAAAAAGTGTTACAAACTCATTTCCCAGAAATTCCAATCCATTCTGACATTGTTGATTATGTCCCAATTAAACACAAAGCCGATGTCTTCACTATCTCATTCCCCTGCACCGGCACATCCCGAGCAGGAACAAAAACTGGACTCGCCCACATTAAATCAAGTCTCTGGTTTGAAGCGCTCAGGTGCATCATCATCGGTAGACCAAGTTTTGTTTTGGTGGAGCAACCAGCAGGGATCGTGGATCGAGGGTTACGAACAGTCCTTGCCGGACTCAGAATGGCTGGATTTGAAGCAGAAGTTGAAATTATCAGCGCGTCGGAGTGCGGTGCGCCTCACGAGAGGCAAAGATGCTTTATCATTGCCCACTTGCACAACTTACAGCTCAAGCAACGGAAAGGGTGGACCTGCTGGTCTGACCAAGTTGGAAAGCACCTTGCGATCGCAAAATCGTTTATCAGCTACCCAGAAATTAAACCCAGCTTTTTGTCTGTGGATGCTCGGAATCCCGCTTACCTGGTTGGACTGCATTATGAAAACTGGTGGAGATATAATCCCCCACCAGCAAACATTGGATTACCCCGGTACACACCCGGACGCGCCGAAGCAGTAACTTTAGCTGGCTTATCAATCTGTGTCCCGCAAGCTACAGTTCCCTTGATGCGTCTCCAGTTTCTAGCTCACTTACTTTTAGGATGAAACTCATGGGCAAAAAGAGAGGCAAGATGAAGTCAAAAGAAAGACTGTTTCTGGAGATGAGTTATGGTCGAACACTCAATCTCCAGTGCATCATCGACAAATCACAGCACAGTGACGGTCATGGCGTTTATTTAGAAATCTATCGAGGCAAGGATAAGCAACATCGACTAATCTCCGTTCATGCCAAAATCCGTGATGCGTGGGAAGTTTGTAAAAATGGAATGTCAACTCTAGGAAATTCCATTTTTAGCTATTCACAAACCAATGATGAAATTACTCAAGAATTTATCCATAAGTTAGTCGAAACTTACGGTGACTATGATTCAGATGATGCTGAGTATCAACCAAAGGGTGATAATCGAATTATTTTACCGTGGCTGTTGTCTGGCGGAAAACCAGACGATCCAAATATTCCTGAAGGAATCACGATTGAAGTAATTAACCCGCCTGTGACCAAAAAGTGGAAGATTTACCATCGCCAATGCAGCCATCCTGATTATGCTCAGGGAATGTATGCGATCGGCACATCAGACACGGATGTTTTGCTGATTGAAGACACAGAAATGGTGATTATCAGCAATGCCTACATCCTTGCTGCTTATTTGGCGGATTACTTGAATGATACCGACCACAGCGAAAGGTATTTGGCTCAGACAGAACTCGATCGACTCTATGCAGATGCACAAACCATTTTCTCAGTTAATCTCAATACTGTTGACATTAACTAATGAATGAAGCTTCCCGCCGAGATTTATTTGCTATATTATACCAAATCATAAGTAACAACTGCTCATAAATAAACTGCTTCGCTAGGGGGTTTTGATGTCTATCTTTGTGAAAGTCTTATGGTTGCCGTACAAAATCCAACAGTTAAAGCAAAACCTGTAGTCAACATTCATTGTGATGGTGCTTGCTCAGGAAACCCAGGGCCCGGTGGCTGGGCTGCTATCCTAACAATCCCTGGAAAGCCTACTAAGAAAGCTTTTAGTGGAAAATCCGAAACCACGACGACTAATAATCGGATGGAATTGACAGCAGCGATCGAAGGGTTAAAAGCTCTCAAAAAGCCCTGCACGGTTACGGTATTTTCGGATTCAACTTATGTCATTCATACAATGACTAAAAGTTGGAAACGAAACGCTAACCAAGATTTGTGGGAAGAACTTGACAAATTAGCAGAAGTTCACGACATTACTTGGCTGTGGTTGTCGCGGAATTCAACTCCTGAGTTGAGTGAGTGCGATCGACTTGCTAAAGAACAAGTTGCCAACTCTTAAGAGCTAAATTTTAGCTTAAGTTAGCGCCGAGTCGGGCATAGTTAATAGTTCCAATGCCCGATTTTTGTATGTTAAAATGAGCTAAATTTTAGGAGAAAACGATGAGTCAATTTGATTATTTGCGAGCACAGCTTGCCAATAACGTATGGGCAGGGAAACCAATTCTGACAGTAGCCGATGCTGTCAATCAAGGAGTAACTAGCGGAAAAGATTGGTATTTTAGCCTGCCTCATATCCAATTTATTATGGCAAACCCAGTAATGGCAGGCATCAAAGATTTATTAGTAGCATCCCAAAATGTAGGAACAACTGTCATTGATTGCAGTTTGGTATTTTTGGAAACGGTGAATGGTATCAACCGCGCCTACAACAGCAAAGCATTCACAAATTTAGCAGGCAAAGGTCAGCAAGAATTAGCCAGTCTCCTTCCATCAACCAGAGAAAGGGCAATTTATGAAGCGTCGGTGATGGCGTACAACGAATCTTTGAATTTACCTAATTTATCAGTAACGATCGACTCGATCGATGCCGATATTCGAGCAATTCAGCAAGGAGGACAAACAGCAGAAGCTCAAATAGATACATGGAAATCACAAGCTCTTACTAGAGTTGAGCAACTTAAGGCTGAGATTTTAGCAACAATCGAATCTCTGACCGGGAATCCACGCCGGAACGCCCGCGCACGTATCCGACGGGCAGAAGCAGCACGGATTGCCATGACCACAGGCACAATCCCCAACATTATTGCTCACAATCCATACTCCATCAGCTCAACTTACAACCACTCCATCAGTTCCGTTTACCGTCGTCCCCCCGTACTCAATTCTGCACTGGTGCCGATCGCTGTGGGGGGAGCAGCTACGATCGCAGGTGCAGTGGGTGTACTCACAAGCATTGCCAGTTGGCTGCTGGGGAGTTTTTTCCTGAAATCGTTCAATATTCCCGCAGTTTTGTTACCCGCTTTGACAAATACTGTGGTGTCGATCGTCCTGAAATTATCAGGCAGTTCAGGTGGTGCTGAAGCGGTTAGATATTTGGCAGCCTCGGCTCTGAAAGCTGGAGCAAGTCTGTTACCCAGGCTCTTTGGCACTACAGGAATGCAAGCAAGTGGTTGGGCTTATTTGATGGCTTGGGCAGCTCCTATAATTGGTGCAGCCGTAATCATTGCCACCGCCATGAGAAATAAGACTGACCTTGCAGAATTCCTTTATGTTTTCGCTGATATTGGTAGTGCAACACCAAGAAAATTTAACTTATCTGTAGCTCATCTTTATGACACAGATCAAGTAGAAATTCTTGAACAGTTAAAAACCTTAGCCAAATCCTTGATTGAAAGAGCTGTTGTGCCGATCGAAAGTGTCATTGGAGTCGGCTTAAACAGCAAAAGAGAATATGTCATTGGCTATGATTTAATGCTGCCAGATAATCCTGTTTTGATTCCTAAAGATGAGATTCAAACCCGCTTAGGCACTGATAAACTTGCTAGAATAGCATCAGGAAAATTCTACTTTTCTGATTGATATGCCTACTGATTACGAATTGCAATATTCTTGGGTTGACGAAAGTTTAGGGCAGATAAAAACTACTGCCATCTGGTCAGTTTGGGATTGCGTTACCAAACAATGGTCAAACGCTCCTAAAGTAACTCTCCGAAATACTCTCCTTTCTGGCTGGCATCAAGACGCTGGTAAAGAGCGGTTTTGTATTGGAGAAGTTCCCGAAGATACCAAAAATGCCTCTTTCTTAGACCCTTTTGTAGCTACTAAGAACGATCGATACACTTTAGACTTAGCCAGCAACTCTCGCAACCACGGACGCTTTACTTTTAATCTGGCTCCGGTAGGTTCTAACTATTATGGAACCAAAGGTAGTGAACAATGGAAGAGAATCATTTATGGAAGTATAATGCACACCGGGTGCAAACTTCTAGTCGGTCGCCAGTTCAATTTTATCATTGTTGATGACACCAAAAAAGATGCTCATGGTAATCCACAAGATGACCCAACGAATGGCAGGCATTGGAATAGCGGAGATAGTCACGGTAAAGCTTCCAAGGAATTTATGCGAATACTTGGAACTGGGGATGTTCACCATCCAAATGATGAAGGTATCCCCTTACAGTTTCGGATAGCTTCATTCAAGAAATGGGTGGCAAAGGGGACAATCGCCTACAATCCAGAACTAGACGGCTCTGGCTATGATTTAGTCATACCCTGGAGTTCTCTTAAAGGCAATAAACCTGCCCTAGGAAACTACAGCGAGAAACTAATTTGTGGGTTAGTGTTTGAAGCAGAAAAACGCACAGCAAAAGCAGGCTGGATGCTGTTCCAGTGGTTCAAGTTTGAAACACTAGAACAAGATAAAGTAATTAGCAGACTCACAGCTAAATGTGAAAAATTAGTAGCAGCAACCAACTCTATTCAAGCTCTAGCGAAAGAACTCAGAATCCATCAAGTAGAAGCCGAACAAGAACGCGAACAGGGTGAAGGTATTCAGTCAGAGGCTGAGTATGTAAATACAGCAATGGAAATAATTAAATATGACATCAAAGGTAGACTATTGTTGCATCCTTACATCACCGGGAAAGTTGCAGAAAGACTTCGAGCAGTTTGGCTAAACTTAGCCAAAGCAGCCGGAGTCCGATTTTGGTCATTGATGTCGCAGCCAGATGAGTATTTTGCCCGGTATGAAAGCACAGATAGCAACGGAAAAACTACTTTTACCGAGAAAGTTTTCTGTGCACCCTCAATGGCTCCCGGCGAGTACATCGTATTCTGCAACCCCATGCGCCACTGGGGAGATTGCCAACTCTGGATAAATCGCCATGAGGGAACCTATGCCAGAGGCTATGGTCTGATGGCAGCCTCGACAAAACTCATGTTGAATTTAGGCAGAGACTTTGACGGGGACTTTGTTCAGCTAATCGCATCCAAGGAATATCCCGCAATCCGAGATGCGATCGCCAACTTCGACAAACCCCCCGAAGTCGAGAAACTTCCTAAAATGGCGTTGCAAGGAACTTTGCAACAGGTCGCCATCAATTCGATGAATGACAGCACCGGGATTGTGGCTTCACTTCTGGGTCGCGCCAGAGGTGCGGGTGCTGAAGGAATAGTGCTGATGATTCCTCCCGGCGGGATGCAGACCCAGCCAAAAGAAATGGCGATTATCGACTTCCTCAGTCAGGAACTCCAAATCGCAGTGGACTCGCTCAAATCAGCATATCCCAACAACGACAAGGGTTTAGAGGCTGTAACCGAATATCTGAATACTCTCGGTGATGCAGCAAAAATTCCGTGGCTTAAAGACTTTAAGGAAAAGGACGTTTATTTAACTCGACCCTGTGCCGTTGCCGATGATGCGATCGATACTATTTCCCGCCTTGTCAAAGTTGTCAATTCATACTGGCGACCAGCTCAGTTAGAAACCAACATCGACATCAACTCTTTTGAGAATGCGCTGTTTGTGGGGGTTGAAGTTACCAAAGATCAGCTCGATTTTGCATTTGAACAACGCAAAGGATATGCAAGAGAAATGCAAGGTGCGATCGCCTGGAAAGAGCAAAACGATGGTGATACTACGAAAATCCGTGAGGTTTCCGCCAAATATCAAGCTCTCAAAGAGTCAGCTCTTGAACAATTTGCAGATGCTAACAGTCAGCCCTATACCGACAAATCCTGGGCTGCTGCTTACTGGCGCGCTGTTCATACCGGAGCCGGAGAGCTGAGTACCGGAGCGCTCGTCTTTAACCTATTTAGAGAGGAGATTGTGACTGAACTACAAGAGAATCCTGATACTTTGCCTTACTTCAACGTCTTTAACGTTCACAAACAAGAACCCAATGTCTGGAGCCGAGGTGAATGGAAAGGGCAGAATGTTCTGATTCGAGTTGTTCAGCGAATGAAACCTGCTACTGGTCAGCAAGCAGCACGGATGGAGTTGGCGGTCGATATGCGCTTTCCCGAAAGTACCAAAAACATCGGCTATTTTCCCCTTGGATGGGTTGGTGAAAAATATCGAAGTAAGGTTGCGATCGGCGAAACTCGTGAAATGCGCTGTTACACCGACGGCAAATACATGGATGAAGCGGGGAGAACTATTACCAAAACAGTTCGGTTATTTAATCAATCCCTAAGTCAAGAGCAGATTGATTTCTTAAATGGCAAAATGCCAGCAGGTCTTTACGGCCCTGAAGATTTTGGTTTACCACCTAATTAATGATGAGTGGTATTTACGACCAGTGGTAAATACTACCAATTCCATGCCGATTCCATCCCTGAAAATGAGAAAAATGTTTCTGATTTATTGTTCTTTTAAAAAAACTAGGGCATAATCAAATCAAGCGTCTGTCTCACTCAAAAATTTAATTATGGCTTCAGTTGCTGACAACATCACACTAAAAGAAGCAATCACAACTATCGCTTCTTCTCTGGCAAGCGGAGAACAAATCAAGATTGAAGGACTAGGAACCTTCAGCGTAGTGGATAAACCAGAACGTCCAGGGCGGAACCCCCGGACTGGTGAAATAACTACCTACAAGGCTTCTCGAAAGCCGAAGATTGAATTCGACAACAGCTTCCTTAAACAACTCGCTCCCGCTTCTGCTACTTCTGCTGACACAAAGACCAAAACTTCAGCAGCAGCACCAGCGCAAACTCCCGCAGCAGTTGAATCTCAGCTAAGAGTCCAAGTTCAATCTCCTGTTTTACCGCCTCCAATTCCAGCAGAGTTAATTGCTGCTTCCCAAGCACCCTTACTTTGGCAAATTAAGGCTCCAGACAATAGCTTTGTCGAAGTTCCAACAAACGAGTTACCTAATTGGGGAGTTGGTGTCAACACTCCTATTTACTCCGCTGCCACAGGCTGGAAACTAGCAGGGAGCATTCCTGAACTTGTAGGGATTGTCAAATAAGAATAGTTTCACTTAAACTAAATCGGCGAGGAACGAACTGTACAAAAAAACCTGAGTAGCTGCACCCACGCTCAGGTTTTTTTCATGTTTCTTGGTTCTAAAAATTTCTAAGAATTGGTTAGAATTTATTAGCAAGTTTAAACAAAAGCAGAAAATATGGGATGTCTCAAAGCACCCGTAGCAGTGATACCAAGATGGATGACCTCGACTATTCTGCCTAGATAATTAGCTTGGTTAGCCCATATAGTCGATCGCTCTGCATCCGTAAATCCAGTCCCGACTTTGGCATTGACAATTCGCTCGTTGAGAGTGCCACCAACTAAGAGATTGCCCAACGACGCAGAATATTTGCCTGAGCCTTTGGTGAATCCCGTAACTGGCAAGCGGTCTTTGACAAAATTCTTGACTTTCAAAAGTGCGATCGATCGACCCTGGAAATAAACGGAGTTCGGGTTCCGCAGCATTATCCCCTCAGCCGATTGTCCTGATGCTTTGATTGAGTCGGCTTCAGCTTGGATGACGAGAGGATTATTCTCAATCAACCTCTGCGGAACGTAGCTAACCTTTCCCATTGCCGGAAAGATTTGTTGAACCTGAGTGTATTCATCGGCTGCCAAGATGTTGGGATATTGAGTAAAGCCGATTGCAAAGATGCGAAATTCCACCCTCTGTTTTGCTTCGACAACGGTTTCTGTAGTTTTCGTCGATCGAGCAATCCCAGAAATGCGATCGAAAGGCTCTCCGGGGATGTACAGCTCACCATCCAAGAATGACAAATTGTTGGCTAACCGGATGCTTTCACAGATTTGCTCAATTTTGGTCAGCCCTGAATATCTAGTTTTTCCCGATCGACTCCTCAATCCACTGTTCGGATTTTCATACAGACACCGTACCCCGTCCAGTTTGGGGCTACTGAGCCATTCAGCCACACCATAGTTTTTGGTTGGACTGTAACTATTTGCTAATTGCAATAACATCCTTGTTGTTCCTCATTAAACAAATCGACCCAAAGCAGGGCTTCGGAGATTGCCAGTAGCCGTTAAACCCATGTAAACTATTTGAACTTGTTTGCCGATATAAGAATCTCTGTTCATCCACAAATCCTGTTCTTCTTCTTCATTTAAGCCGTAAACACGGGAAACTTTATTAACTCCATTTACCGTGCCTTCAACGGACATATAACTCACGTAACCCACTATTGGATTTTGCGTAAACCCGACGACAGTAAAGATTCCGCTTGTTATGCCCTTCACTTTAAGAAGATTGTCCGATCGAACTCCAGAATAAACTGAGTCCAGATTTCTGAGGATGATTCCTTCAGTTACTCCAGAATTAAGAACGGTGGTTGCTTCATCTAGAATGCCTAGAGGTGTGTTCCGAATGAGTTTTTGAGGAATCAAACTAATCATTCCTTGTGCCGGAATAATTTGTTGGATGAGATTCATCATTTGTTGTGCTGTTAGGGTGGGATTTGTGGTCGAACCAACAGCAGAAACTCTGAATTGAACGGCAAATTTTTCATCAAGTTCATAGGTAGACCGATCGCGAACTAATACCGTAAGTTCATCGAAACTTCTGCCGGGAATAAACAGCTCACCGTCGATGAATGACAGATTGTTAGCATCACAGATGGCGCGACAAGCTAATTCAAGTCGATCGAATCCTACAAATCGCGTAGTCAAAGTCTGGCTTCTCAATCCGCGTGAAATGCCGTCCCGCGTGTAAATACAACGAACTCCGTTAAGCTTTGGGCTGCTTAACCAAAATCCAACCATGTATTCTTTAGCTGGATTGTAAGTATTAGGGACTTCCGCTACAAAACTCATAGTTTTTTTTAGTTAACTGCCATCATGAAATTGCTAACACATCGGATTTGTTCAGTAACAATCTTGTCAAAGAGAAGAACAAGGTTAGCGTTGTTCGGCTGAAATCTCATCAAGCCCCATTGTCCTGAACCAGCTAATGTTAGGTCTGGCTTGAAAATCATTGCTGTGGAATGGAACCAAGTATTAAAAATTGTGTTCGGCATACCCCCACAAATTTGCATTCCTGAACTGCTTGCAAAATTCATGAGTACATCCACGTTTAGTCGAACCAATTTCCCACAGGTCTGGTAGGTTACACTGCCTGAAACTCCATTTGATAGAGGTAATGAAATTGGTGTTGACCAAATAATTGCTGCTGGCCCGGCTGGCCCGGTGGCTCCAGTGTCTCCTTTCGGGCCGATCGCACCAGGTACACCAGCAACGCCTTGAACTCCTTGAGGCCCAGTTGCGCCAGTTGCGCCGACATCACCTTTCGGGCCCGCAACTCCCTGAGTACCAGTGGCTCCGGTTGCTCCCGTATCTCCTTTAGCTCCGACATCACCTTTTGGGCCGGGAATGCCTTGCACTCCAGTTGCTCCAGTGTCTCCTTTGGGGCCGGTAAGTCCGATCGCTCCGGTTGCTCCCGTGTCTCCTTTAAGACCTTGAGGCCCTTGAATTCCAGCGGGGCCTGGAGTACCTTGCATTCCTGTTGGGCCAGTTAATCCGGTCGGGCCAGGTTCGCCAGTATCACCCTTGGCTCCCGGAATTCCTTGGATACCTTGGTCGCCTTGTTTTGCTCCCAAAGTCCAAGCAGCCGACGGCGGTGGTGAGTTTACGTTCGGAGCGTTGGCAATATAGCTGTTTCCGTTGTGGGCAACGGAATCGAACATGGCGTAGTTTGTGGTGGCGTTCCAGTTTCCGCGCCAAATCAAACCGGGTCGCCCTTGAATGCCTTGAATCCCTTGAGACCCTTGAACTCCTGTTGCACCAGCCGGGCCGATCGCACCTGCTGGCCCAATTTCACCGGGGATGCCGGGAATTCCTTGCTCACCACGATCGCCTTTAGCACCAGTCAAACCTTGAAGACCTTGAGAGCCAGCAGCGCCAACTAAACCTTGCTCACCTCGATCGCCTTTTTCACCTTGAATCCCTGGAGGCCCAACCAAACCCGGTTCACCGCGATCGCCTTTCGGGCCAGCAGCGCCGGGAATTCCTTGTAAACCTTCAGGCCCTGGACTTCCCGGAGCGCCTGGTAAACCTCGTTCACCGGGAACGCCTTGAATGCCTGGATTTCCTTGAGGCCCGGTAAGTCCGATCGGGCCAGGTGCGCCTTGTAACCCCTGGCTACCTTGAGCGCCCGGTTCGCCTTTTTCACCCGGTGTCCCTGCTGCGCCAACTGCGCCCGGTATTCCTTGAAGTCCTTGAGGCCCGGTGTCGCCGCGATCGCCTTTGTCACCTTTAGCACCAGGAACACCGGGCAAACCTTGTTCACCGCGATCGCCTTTGTCACCCTTAGCGCCGGGGATACCGGGTAAACCATCAACACCGGGAACGCCTTGAATGCCTTGCATCCCTTGAGCGCCTGGAATGCCTGGATTTCCTTGAGCTCCAGCAGGGCCAGTCGCGCCGTTAACACCGGGAGAGCCGGGAATGCCTTGGTCGCCACGATCGCCTTTGTCACCTTTCGGGCCGGGTTCACCTTGAGGGCCAGCGGGACCGATCGGACCTTGAGGCCCAACAATGGCAGGTTCAGGAGGAATGAGAGCAACATCGCGAGTGGCAGTTGCCAAAATACTGGTGCCGAGCATGATGTCAGCTCGGAGAGTTCCGCTTTGTGTGATGGGTGTTTCAAACGGAACCCAGGGAGATTCTTTGATAATTGTGCCATTCAAAGTAAATCGAACGAACGCATTGGTTGGGATGTGCTGAACATCAGCAGCAACTACTGTTTGTCCGCCTGAAAGTTTAGGAGCCTGAAGTGCAATTGTTGGAGCATTTACCTTGACTTCAAAACTTATTTGAGCGGTCGATCGAACTGTAATGGGAGCTGTGCCGCTGATATCTTCTACTTCAATGATATGAACGCCTGCGGTATTAATTGGAATGTTCATTCCAAATTGATAGATAGGTGCAGAAGTAGTTCCTACATTGGTAGCCGTGGTATCTGTTCCAACAACTACCCCATTCAATTTAAAACGAACATCGGTATTGGTATTAGTGTCAGCTACTGCTGTAACTGGGAGAGAATAAGGCAAGCTCCCGACTTGAATACCAGGCCCAGAAGGAGCAGTGATTCTAATTGGCATTATTTTGAACTACAAAAAATGATAGACAAATAATCTCTTTCTTGGCCTCGATGCACCAAGAAAGAGAGAAGTCAAAACTAAGCTGAAGGTTCAAATTATGTTTGAATCAAAACAGCTTGAGCTAAGATAATTTCATATTCTGCTGATTCTCCAGCAATCATCAAAGTTGTATAAGCATCGGGGCTGGTATTGTCTCCGTCATCATCATGAACCAAGACAACTTTGGTATTTTGTAATTGACTGAAGGTTTGGTAAATTTCAGTCAGATACTCCACAGCTTCGATCGGCATCAAAATGCTGAAGTATGCTTCTGGTGCTGGCATTTCACCTGCCAGCGGTTCCGACACTGTTGCCAGTTCATCCAACGCATTTTTAATCAATGGCTGGAATACTTCATGTAAAGTTTTGTATTCAATTCGGCGATTAGTCGGTGGCTTGTAAGTAGTCAGCAGAGGATTCATGGCTTTGAGTGCAGCTCTCCGCATTGAAGCATCTCTTGATAAAATTGCGGGCTCGTCAAACGGTTGTTTCGCTCGTTTAATTGATAAAGGCGAATCACTTTCTGATTGAGGCCAGTAGTTGTAATCGGCAATTGTCGATCGCAGCAATTTTGTTGCTAGTCCTGCTGTTAACACCATGTCAGTAATCAACTAATAAATTATTTTTAAGCTTATATCCCTTTTCTGGTTTTGAGTTTATATACCAAAAAGTTGACTTTTATCCCCACTTGATATAAAGATAAAAGTCAAAAGTCTTAATCGGGTTCTGACCAATTGACTAGAATAATAGAGACAGAATCTTTGGGAAAACTATTGACTTTGAAGTCGTTCTGTAGAGTCGCAACTACTTTTTCTGCCTTTTCTTTAGACTCGAAGAAATAGGCTGCTTCAAAATCAGTAATCCATTCAGGAGTTTCATAGTTAGCCAAGAACACAATGCTACCATGTTCTGTGGCAGCACCGATCGAATAATAGGCATAACAGATAACAAATCTGTGCTGAACCAAAGAAGCATCCGTGCTAGAAACAGGGGAGTTTGACATAAAAAAACCAGTAGCGAACTGGTAAAACGCTGTTGTTAGGCAAGAAATTAAGAAACAAGAGGCTTGAAACTGTGAATTCTCGTCCAATCGAATGTGTTTCCGATGTAACAATCGAATAAATGACTGTCACCGCGAAACAAAACTTTGTTGGCAGGAAACCAATGACTTTCCCCACTGCAATCTCGAACTAAAGTAAAAGAACTGGAATAACAGGGGACGATCGGCAGATTGATTTGACCAATCGCCCAACCCGGACACCAAACATTTCCATAGTGAAAGAAACAGTCTTTTGGTTCAGGAAACCAAGTAATGTGTTCTTGAGTGATTTTTAAAGGCTCCATAGAATTACCAAACAATTGGCTTAAACCTGTTAATTTTATCCCACTCGAAAGCATTTGCTGCGTAAGTATCGAAAAGGTGAGTTTGACGATGATTTTGTCCACGAATGACAACATTATTAGCCGTAACCCAATGGCAGCCACCTTCAGCATCACGAACCAAAGTCAAGAAACGGGAATAGCTAGTAGGGATGGGGAGTTCAATTTGACCGATCGCCCAGCCTGGACACCAATTACAGGGATTGTACAAGAAGAAACAATCTTTGGGTTTCAGAAACAAATCAATGTGTTTCTGAGATGTTTTCTGTTTTTCCATCGTTTCTACTGTTTCTATTGTTTTTGTTTCTCTCCTATTCAACTTCTGCAACAGCTTGATTGAAAGCTTCATCGGTAGGTTCTTCAATGATACCCAACGAACAAAACCATCGGAGTTGGATAGTATGTCCGCCTCGGCAGATGGTTTTTTCTGCGCTGTGGCATAAGTGCTGCGAGCCGCCATTGAGGAGTTGGTCGTAATAATATGTGAGTCGATCTGGGGTGAGTTCGATCGGTTCTCTCCCAGAAAACGGGCAGGTATGACACGGTTTTTCGGGTACATTGTAAGCACTTAAATTTCTTGCCATGTGTTTGAGGGTTAGTATGAGTTCTGACCTCCCAATAGAATGAGAGGTCAGTGGTCAGTAGTTAAACAGATTTTGCAATTTTATATGCTGCTAGATAGATTGCGTCGGTACTTTGCGGTCGCTGGCCTTCTATTTGGTCGCTCACTGCCAAAGCAATCTTTATCCTTTGCACTTCGGTTTCAGTAGGAAGCACTCTTATTAGCGATGCAGTATCCAGCAGTCGAATCAAAGAATCTGTTCAGGTCAGTTTCGTACTTGATAAACTTCACAAATTATTTCAAATCCATGTTGGTTTCTCTGAGTTTTTTCTATTTATCCGAAAGCAAGAAATGGAGCATTGTTCAGACCTTTATGCGTTTCTGGAGGTTAGGTGCGCTTCAATTATTTCTTCACTTGATAAATCATGATGAGAGATATTCATCGTTAGGAAAAAACCATCATCGCCCAAAAGCGAAGCACTACGGTAATACGCTTTAAGTGGTAATTTTGAACTGCCTAGTAAATCAAAGACGTTAATATTTTCGTAAGTTGATAGTATTTCACGTTCACGACCAGGGAAATAGTATTCTGATTCAACTATTGCGTGATAAATTTCCCGTAAAGCTTGAATTGCGTTTGCCAAAACCAAATCGTTGGGAATCGCAAAATCGTTACTTTGTCCGTAGGCGTAAGCCGGGGCGTAAGCCATCGCCTGATACTTTGGCTGTTTCTCTAGCAGTTCGTAGAGTTTCTGGTGTCCCAGAAATGATTCCCTTAACGCGACAAAAACTGCGTTTTAAGCCCAAACCAAGCCAAAACAGGCTTTATATGCAGGTTGGGCGTTTATATTTTGTTGCAGCCAGCGCACAAATCTATAAGATATAGCTGTTCTCAAAGCTTCTAAGGCTTCAGCAAGTGGGCTAAATCTTTATCCCATCAGGGTTTCAGGCGGGTTGTCACTCCCAGCGCATTGTCACTAGATTATGCAAGATCCGACTTTTCCGACTTTACGATCCGACTTTTCCGACTTACAAAGGCGGGGGAGAGGAAGTATTATAGAGATCAGATGCCGTTTCACAACCTGTGGAAGCAATTAATAGACTTTCATAGCTTTTGAACGATACAGTTATAATCAGGGTTTAACGCTACAAAAGGGACTTCTACTTAATTACTACCATATTGTTCAGAGTGTGCGACATCGCACGTCGAGCGTGAAATTACGGCTATTGTTTAGCTCGTAATTTACAGAAGAGTGCGTACATCATTTTTATATCAGTAAATCCCCTATGGACGGAGGGATATAAGGATGTACCAATTATCTCAAGAACTATTTGATCTAGAAGTGAATGTAAATTGGGGCATTTCTTCTCAACCTTTTTCTACGTTACTTAGGGCCCAAACAAGGAAATGTTGAATTTTTACCTTCCATGACGTTTCCTTTACACAAACTTTATTGATTTCCCTTGACAAGCATCTATCCAAAGAATTAAGCTAAGTATGTCTAAAGATAGATGACAAATAAACAAACTAAAGAGTAAAGCTTGCAAAAAGATTAAATTGAATCTACAGAGGGTAGTAGCTCGAAAAATCCGAGTATTACTGCTGCCAAGGCATTCAAGAGCGGACGTATGGGTGCAATAGCAGCGTCCGGCAAAAAATTTCGTACTGAGCCAACTTTTTGAAAGGTGCTCAAAGATATGGGAGAACAGTGGGTGCAGTTAGCTGTCTTCCAAGTGAAAGCGAGGGTTCTATAAACACAACAGCAATAGCATAATTCACCTATTGCTTAACCAAACCATCCAACAATATCAGTGTGCCGGAATGGGCTGCGGTTGGAGCAGAATTCAGCGTTTATCAAAACCCCTGCCAATTGAACACACAAATTATCTAATTACAGGAGTATGACCATTTTTAACTACAACGAAAGCACCTATTTGCAAGAAAATCCAGACGTGGCACAAGCCGTAGCTTCAGGCATTATTCCCAACGGCTTCGAGCATTGGGTAAAGTTTGGTTTTATTGAAAAAAGAACTTCCCGGATATTCCTGTTAGCCCTTTGTAAGTGCCTTATACCAAGGGCGGTGTCCTATTCTCGGTTGCTTTGGCTTGATGAGGGCTTAGGCATAGGTTTTCCCGTTTAGCTTTCCCAAGACTTACGCATTTACACAGTCGGTTAGGGGCAAGCCAACGGATTGCCCCTACAAAATTGCCCTAAATGTCACGATCGTTCCCGCAACTATCTTATTTGTAATTGAAATTAGACACATGGTAGCTCCTTTTAATAAATCAGAAATCTCAGTATTTAAGCCAGAACAGCAACTTAGAAGCGAAGAAAGTTTAATAGATGCTCAACGGCATGAGTTATTAGTAGAGTGGAATAATACTACAAGAGAATATCCCCAGGATAAGTGCATCCACCAGCTATTTGAGGAACAGGTAGAACGGACACCTGACGCTGTGGCGTTAGTTTTTGAAGGGAAACAACTGACGTATCGAGAATTGAATGCCCAGGCAAACCAACTAGCACATTATCTGCAAGGGTTGGGCGTTGGGCCAGAAGTATTGGTGGGAATTTGTGTAGAACGTTCTCTAGAGATGATAGTAGGACTGCTTGGCATCCTCAAAGCGGGTGGTGCTTATGTTCCTCTCGATCCAGCTTATCCCTTTGAAAGGCTGAGCTTTATGCTGGAAGACTCTTCTGTACCAGTATTGCTCACTCAGTCGAAGCTAGTTGAGAAAATTCCCGCACACTCCGCTTGTGTTATCTGCTTGGACTCTGATTGGGAAGAAATTGCTTTCTGTGGTAAAGAGAACCCTTCGAGCGAAGTAAAGCCAGATAACCTAGCCTATGTTATCTACACATCAGGGTCTACTGGAAAGCCTAAAGGCGTGCAAATTGGGCACCAGTCAGTGGTCAACTTTTTAAATTTCATGCGCCTAAAACCTGGATTGACCCAGCAAGATATTTTCTTGGCAGTTACTACCATATCTTTTGACATTGCTGCACTAGAACTTTATCTGCCGCTAATTGTAGGAGCCAAGATAGTTTTAGCCACCCGCCAAACGGCTGCTGACGGCTCGCAGTTGTTAGAGAAACTCATCAAATCTAGCGCTACCGTTATGCAAGCAACGCCAGCTACTTGGCGCTTACTCTTGGCAGCAGGGTGGCAAAGCAGCCGGAATCTGAAAATCCTCTGTGGCGGCGAAGCGTTACCCGCAGAATTAGCCAACAAGCTCCTAGACAGATGCGCCGAGTTGTGGAATGTCTACGGTCCGACGGAAACTACAATCTGGTCAACAGTCTACAATGTCGGCGCGAATCGGCAGGGCATTTGTACAAAAAATACTCCAGAATTGATCGGACGCCCAATCGCCAACACCAAAATCTATATTCTCGACACTGAGAATCAACCCCTACCGATAGGAGTTCCGGGAGAACTCCATATTGGGGGTGTTGGTTTAGCCCGAGGCTATCTCAACCGTCCCGATTTGACTGAAGAGAAATTTATTCCCAATCCCTTCAGCAATCAACCCAATTCCCGCCTCTACAAAACTGGCGACTTAGCTCGTTATCTCCCAGATGGCAACATCGAATTTCTCGATCGTATTGACAATCAAGTAAAAATTCGCGGATTCCGTATCGAACTCGGCGAAATTGAGGCAATGTTGTCTCAACACCCAGCAGTTTTAGAAACTGTGGTCGTGGTACGACAAGATGTTTCAGACCGCAAATATCTGGCAGCCTACATTGTTCCCAGAGACTCCAGGGCGATTTCTCGCAACGACCTGCGGAGTTTTCTCAAAGAGAAACTGCCCGTTCACATGATACCAGGAGTGTTCGTGATGTTAGATGCCCTGCCATTAACACCGAATGGCAAGGTAGATCGTCAGGCGCTACATGAATATGGTGAAACGATGGAGCTAAATCCATCAGAAACTAATATATCTAATCTAAAAATGGATATTAATTCCTCAACCAAACACAGAGATACCGGGTTAAAAATTACACAATCAAACAGCATTCGCTCAACCTTACGTTTTTTGGTAGCGAAGTTGCTACAAATAGAGATCGATGAAATAGATGCCACTGCCACTTTTTTAGAACAAGGAATTGATTCACTCCTTCTTTTAGAAGCGATGCGAAGGATTGAAACCACTTTTGGAGTTCAGGTCGAAGCCCAACAGTTTTTTGAAGAATTAGAAACCATCGACGCTCTAGCTACCTATATAGAGCAAAATTTATCCTCAAAACAAGAGCGTAAAAGCTCACAACAACCTGAGTTAGAGCTGAGTAGCGTAACCCCAAAGCCTGCTACAAAGCCTGGTAAATCGCCCCATCTGTTCGCTCTAACACAAAGCTTGAAGGCATCTGTACCAGTCCCCAAAGGTAAAGCAATGAATAGACCCAATGAGAACGTAGAACCTGAGACGAGTGTAGAAAGAATTATCTCGCAGCAGCTTCAATTAATGTCTCAACAGCTAGAATTTTTACGCACTGAGCAGCCACATAAAGAGCGAACTCGCGACAAAAAAACTACAGTAACTGAGTTCGCCTCCCCCAAATCATTCTATCAATCAGCCACGGTTATTAATTCATCTCCAGTGTGTTCTTACAATGAATGGGACCCACTTGAGGAAGTGATTGTTGGCATCGTTGATGAAGCGATGGTTCCCTCCTGGCATACCATCCATCGCGCTACAGTGCTCCCCGGTCAAGAAAAACAAATGGAGAGCTTAGCCAAGCGGACAGAGAAACAGCCACTCCCCTATCCAGAGTGGCTCGTTCAGGCTGCTAGCAAGTGTGTTAATGAATTTGCTCATATTCTTGAATCGGAAGGAGTGATTGTCCGTCGCCCAGATATTGTTGATTACTCTGCTTCCTTCCGCACGCCGGGTTGGGAAGTTATGAATGGCTTTTGTTCAGCCAATCCCCGCGACGTTTTCTTAGTCATTGGGAATGAAATTATTGAGGCTCCAATGGCCGATCGCAGTCGTTATTTCGAGTCGTGGGCTTATCGCTCCCTACTCAAAGAATACTTAAAGGGAGGAGCCAAGTGGGTTGCTGCTCCCAAACCACAGCTAATCGATGCACAATATGACCCAGATTACAAAACTCCCGCTCCGGGTGAGGAAAGGCGCTTTGTAATCACTGAGTTTGAGCCAACTTTTGATGCCGCCGACTTTGTGCGCTTTGGACGGGATATTTTTGTCCAGAAGAGTCATGTCACTAACAGTCTTGGGATCGAATGGGTGCGGCGACATCTAGGCGACGAATATCAAGTTCACGAGGTTCACTCGCTCTGCCCACAAGCCTTGCATATTGACACTACCCTAGTTCCCTTAGCTCCAGGAAAGGTGTTAGTAAACCCCCTGTTCATAGATGTTGACAATCTGCCTGACTACTTTAAATCTTGGGATATTCTACTCGCGCCTAAACCTAACCGAACGCCGATGACGCTTTATGACACAAAAGTAATAAGTCAGTGGGTCAATATGAACGTACTCAGCCTCGACGAAGAACGAGTAATTGTTGAAAAATCACAGGAATCTACGATTCAAGCATTAAAAGACTGGGGGTTTAAACCCATTCCTTGCGAGTTTGAGAGTTACTATCCTTTCATGGGTTCTTTCCATTGCGCGACGCTGGATGTTCGCAGACGTGGTGAACTCCGTTCCTATGAAATGGAGGAAGGCGCTCTATGAATCTCAATCAATTTTTAGCTGAACTTGCCCAACGCGGTATCAAATTGTGGGTAGAAGGCGATACCTTGCGTTTTCGCGCTCCCAAGGGGGTAATGACATCAGAAGAGCGGGATTTACTGGTATTGCATAAAGCAAAAGTTATCTCGTTGCTGTCCCAGAGCAATACAACCGCAAATGATACTGACCAAGCAATTGTACCCATCTTAGAAAAACGGGAAATACCTCTATCTTTTCCTCAACAACAATTATGGTTTTTGACCGAGTTAGAGCCAAACAATACTTCTTACAACGAACTATTTGCTCTACGGTTATCGGGTTTGCTTAACATCGTCGCATTAGAGCATAGCCTTAATAAAATCGTTGCTCGTCACGAAGCTTTACGAACAAATTTTACAACTGTTAATGGACAGCCAGTTCAGGTTATTGCTGAAAGTTTGACCTTGATAGTGCCAGTAATAGACCTAACAAGTTTACCGACCAGCGAGAGAGAAATTGAAGCCCAGCGATTAGCAACAATACAAGCCCAACAACCCTTTGACTTAGTTAGCGATTCCTTAATCCAAACGAATGTATTTAAGCTAGCAGAGACAGAACACATACTGCTGCTCAAAATCCACCATATTATCTGGGATGGTTGGTCATTAGACATTCTGCTACGAGAGTTAGAAGCTTTCTACTCAGCTTTTTGCAATAACTTATCTCTAGAGCTACCTTCACTACCGCTTCAGTACCCAGACTATGCGGTTTGGCAACGTCAGTATTTGACTGGAGAGGTGCTAAATTCCCAACGAGCTTATTGGCAGCAACAACTGTTAGATGCACCCGCTTTATTGGAACTGCCAACTGACCGAGTACGAGGAGTAACTCAAACCTTTCGGGGAGCGCATCAAAGATTTGCACTTTCAAGGCAGCCCACTGAGGCTCTTATAAGTTTAAGTCGGCGGCAAAAAGTGACACTGTTTATGACGCTATTAGCTGCGTTTCAAACATTACTTTACCGTTATACAGGGCAAAGCGATCTCTGTGTAGGTACGCCGATAGCTAATCGCGATCGCGCCGAATTTAAGGGTTTGATTGGATTTTTTGTTAATACGCTAGTATTACGCACTTCTTTGTCAGAGAACCCAAGCTTTGAGGATTTACTGTCTAGGGTACGGAAAGTAACGCTGGGAGCATATGCTAATCGAAACCTACCGTTTGAGAAATTAGTAGAGATATTACAGCCAGAACGCTCTTTGAGCTACACACCACTGGCGCAAGTGATGTTGGTGCTGCTTGATGAATTACCCGAAATCCAGATGGGAGGCTTAACGGTAAGTCCATTGGCGGTAGAAACTGGCATGGCGCGATTTGATTTGGTTTTATGTGTGGAGCAAACCGCCTCTGGACTCATTGGGGAATGGGAATACAATACCGACCTGTTTGATGATGCCACGATCGCTCGAATAACAGGTCATTTCCACACTCTGCTGTCGGGAATCGTTGCTAATCCTGAAGCACCAATTTCAGATTTACCATTGCTGACTCAACAAGAGCAACATCAACTGCTGTTTGAATGGAACGATACTACAAAAGACTATCCCCAAGATAAGTGCATCCATCAGTTATTTCAAGCGCAGGTTGAGAATTCGCCCAACGCTGTGGCAGTCGTATTTGAAGGGAAACAACTTACCTATAGGGAACTGAATGCAAGAGCGAATCAGTTAGCACATTACTTGCAAAGCTTGGGTGTAGGGCCAGAAGTTTTGGTGGGCATCTGCGTCGAGCGTTCCTTTGACATGATTATAGGACTCTTAGGCGTACTCAAAGCAGGTGGTGCTTATGTCCCTATAGATCCCGCCTATCCTCCTGAGCGCATTGCCTATATGCTCGATGATTCGCAGCTACCCGTTCTATTGACTCAACAAAAACTGGTTGCCTCGTTACCAGAACATCAAGCACGGGTAGTTTGCTTGGATTCTGATGGGGAAGAAATCTCTACTTTATGCGAACTTTCTCCCATCACTGGCGTCACCCCAGAGAACTTGGCTTATGTCATTTACACCTCCGGTTCCACTGGAAAGCCTAAAGGAGTTCTCATCGCTCACCGAGGCTTGTGCAACCTAGCACAGGCACAAATCAAGCTGTTTGACGTGCAGCCCGATAGCTGCATTCTCCAGTTTGCATCCATTAGCTTTGACGCTTCTATCTCGGAAATTGTCATGGCTCTTTGTGCGGGAGCTAAACTTTGTTTGGCGACGCGAGAGGAGTTGCAACCAGGGCAACCTTTATTGCGGCTATTGCAGGAGCAAAGGATTACTCACGTTACCCTTGTACCGTCAGCACTCGCGGCTCTGCCGCCTCAACAGTTACCAGCTTTAGAGACTATCGTTGTCGCGGGAGAGCCATGTCCTCCAAATTTAGTTGCTCAATGGGCTAGGGGACGACGGTTCTTTAATGCTTACGGGCCAACTGAATCCACTGTCTGCGCTACAGTTGCACAATGCTTTGGAGGCATGGACGTGCTGCCAATTGGTCGTCCGATAGCCAACACCCAAATCTATATTCTCGATCGCCATAAACAACCCGTTCCCATCGGTGTTCCTGGAGAACTTCACATTGCGGGTGTAGGGTTAGCACGAGGCTACCTCAATCGTCCCGAGTTGACTGATGAAAAATTCATCCCTAATCCCTTTAGCAATAAAGCGAGTTCGCGCCTTTACAAAACCGGAGACTTAGCTCGTTATCTACTAGACGGCAATATTGAATACATCGGACGCATCGACAACCAAGTAAAAATCCGAGGCTTCCGCATCGAACTCGGAGAAATTGAGGCTGTACTGGCAAAAAATCCGAACGTGCGCGAAGTGGCAGTTATTGACCGAGAAGACACACCTGGAAACAAGCGCCTCGTAGCTTATCTCGTCTCTAAACTTATTCCAGAACGTGTCCCTTATCACAGTGAATGCCAACTAGAACTAAACGGTAACGCCCTCACAATCCACACACAGGATATCTCCACTGGCGGCGTTGGTTTGGTGGGGGTGCCAGCTATCGAGCGAGGTAAGAGCGTCCGCGTGCATATGCAATTACCTGGAGAGAGCGAACCGCGCTGGCTTTCTGGGAAAGTAGTTTGGTCGCGTCCACCACAGGCTGGGATTCGCTTTCATCTTACACCCAGCGAACAGGCTCAAATTGACCAAAGCGTAAATTATCAGTTGGACACTCAAAACTTGTGGAAAACTTTGCAGCGCACTGTAACTCGCAACCTGCGCGACTACCTGAAACAAAAGCTGCCCGACTACATGATACCGAGCGCGTTTGTGCTGATGAAATCACTGCCGCTGACACCCAACGGGAAAGTTGACCGTCGTGCTTTGCCCGCACTCTTATGCTTCCATAATGAAAGGGAGGATAAATTTGTCGCGCCTTCTACCCCTACCGAAGAAATCCTAGCTACTATCTGGGTAGAAGTTTTAGGAATACAACAGGTGAGTATTAACGACAACTTTTTTGAATTAGGCGGACACTCTCTGAGAGCCACCTCTGTTAACTCTCGCATTCGAGAAGCCTTTTCTATCGAACTGAAAGTGCGTCATCTATTTGAGGCTCCTACGATCGCTTCTCTGAGCAAGGTAATAGATACTGCACGTTCTGTTGACTCGCACGAGCAATCTTTTAATAGTAAGGCAATTGATGTTCTACCCCGTTCCTCCTCGGCACAAAACACCTACATACCAATGTCTTTTGCACAACAGTATGTATGGGATTTTCAGCAGTTATATCCTGACAGTTGTGCTTACAACAGCCCCACTGCCTTACGTTTGACAGGGAAGATTTCTCTGGAAGCATTGGAAAAGAGTATTAATGAAATTATCCGCCGTCACGAAATTCTGCGGACTAACTTTACTGTGGTAGATGAACAATCGGTACAGGTAATTACTTCATCCTTAACGATACCGTTAAAAATAGTAAACTTACAAAACCTGCCAGAATCTCAGCTTCTCGCTGAGGCAGAAGCACTGACTGCACGAGAATTTCAGCATCAGTTTGATTTAGTCTCCGACCCTTTAGTTAAGACAACCTTGCTGCGGTTGTCTCCACAGGAGCATTGGCTATTAATAACGATGCACCATATCATCACAGATGGTTGGTCTTATGGCATCTTTTTACAAGAGCTAGGAACGCTTTACAATGCTTTCTCAAACGGTTTGCCTTCCCCGTTAAGTGAAGTGTCATTGCAGTATGCAGACTTTACTCTGTGGGAACGACAGTGGTTAACCGAAGAGTTCCTGCAAAAACAACTTGATTATTGGCTACAAAAGTTAGCCGATCTTCCAGCATCACTTAATCTCCTACCTAGAGGACAGCCACAGGTAAGTTCCTTCTTCAAACGCGCATCTTTCTATTCTCTAGTTCTGCCTGAAAGTCTTGTGGCATCAATCAAAGCCTTAAGCCGTTCCACAGGAGTGACAATCTTCGCCACTCTGATTGCAGCCCTAAAACTGCTCTTGTACAAAGGTTGCGGACAAAGCGATGTTCTAATCCTGGCAAGAACTGCTAATCGGTTAAGACCTACTATTGAAAAAATGCTGGGTTGCTTTATCAATGACGTGCTTTTACGTTCCCAGGTTGACGATTCTCAAACCGGACTTATGCTTTTAGAGCAGGTTAATCAAACGGTGACAGAAGCAATTGCTAATCAGGAAGTTCCCTTACAAAGAGTAGTCAAAGCTGTTAGTGAAATCAGCCCTATACAATCGCTTCGCACTGTCAGCGTTAGTATGGCTCCGCCAGCCCTTTTGCCGAGTCAAAAACTCAAGTGGGAAAGGATATCTGTTCCGATAGAAAGCGAACTTTGGGATGAGCAGCATTTTCCTCTAGATATCTACATTCATTTTCCAGGGGAAGATTCTAACACCATTGAAATTGTTGCGTTTTACAGTAAAATTGTTTATACTGATAAAACGATCAACCTAATGTTTAGTGGCTATCAGGAAATATTACAAAAACTCGTTGAGCTACCAGACACTCAGGTTTGTAGATTTGAGCCTTCAGAAGGTTTATACTCAACTTCTTAAAGCTAGTCTTTAAACCGCTCAAGTCTCTCTAATAAAGTACATATGCAAGGAGGTTATTTCTATGTTGGCAGCTAATAATGTGCAAAATGAAGCTCAAGTTAGTAACTTCACCAATTCTACTGACGCTCTAAATTCTCAACAGATACAAGTTTCTCAAGTTGTTGAGGAAGTTGAAAAATGTATCAAATCTTTGGAAGAAGACTGTGAGAGAGTTCCTTGGGAAAACAGAATATTTTATGCTGAACTTCTAGCTCAAATCTATTATCAAACTTCTCATACGCCACGTTTAGAAGCTCTGGCAATTTCTCAATTGAGTGCTAATAGTAATTTATTTCCTTTATTCTTGAAAAGTTTTCAAGAAGAGCTAGGGCATGAAAGCTTGGCACTCCAAGACTTGAAGTCGTTAGGCTATTCGATTGAATCATTTCCAGAACTGCCAGCTACATCCAGTTTATACCACAGTATTTTCTACTTCATGAATTACGAAAGCACCTTATCTCTTTTAGGATACAGACTTCCTTTAGAAGGTTTGGCTTGCCAGGATAGTCAGAAGCTTTTCTACGAGAAAATGCTAGATTTATATGGTAAATCATCAACATCTTTCTTTAAAGTTCACGCTTTAGAAGATGTTTCTCACTACAAGCAAGGTTTAAAAATGCTTCATATGTGTGAAAGTAAAGACCTAATCGCTATCTGTAAAGCCTGTCAATACCTTTCTTATGCTCATAACGCAATGATAGAGGCGATTTTACAGAAACACCTTAACAAGTGAACTGCTGAAATTTGATTAAAAGCTGCTACAGGGATTGCGGCATCTCAGCTAGTACAAGATTTTCTAGCTGAGATGACTACCGTTTTATTCTGTACTGGCAATGCTACCTGAGCTGGATTGAGATCCCCTAATGTATTGGAGCGAGTCACGTTTATTTAAAAATAAATGAATCTAATTGGGTTTCTCAAATAAGTGAATAAATACATTAGCATGATGCGTAGTCTTAAGAATTTCCGGCCCTTTACAGATGGAATGGGTGTTTTTCTTCTCGTCTGGTTGGGGCAACTGGTATCCCTGATTGGGTCGGGTCTGAATAATTTTGCATTGGGAGTGTGGGTGTACCAGCGCACGGGTTCAGTCACTCAATTCTCGCTGATTTTGCTATTTGCTATGCTACCGAGTATCTTGATTTCTCCGGTAGCTGGGGCAATGGTTGACCGCTGGAACCGACGAATCAGCATGATTCTGTCTGACTGCGGTGCGGGGATAACTACAGTGTCGATCGCCCTATTACTCGCAACCGGAAGCCTTGAAATTTGGCATATCTACCTCGCTGTTGGCCTTAGTTCCCTCTTCAAAGCCTTTCAATTACCCGCCTACACTGCATCCACCGCTTTGCTTGTTCCAAAAGAAGCCCTACCTCGCGCCAGCGGCATGGTTCAGTCAGGACAAGCGTGCGCTCAACTAATTTCGCCGCTGCTGGCAGGATTCTTGCTAGGAATCGTCCAGCTTCAAGGTGTCATTTTAATTGACTTTGCCACCTTCGTGTTTGCCCTCACCACTCTATTCTTCGTTAGCTTTCCTGACGCTAAGACGACTGCGGTTCCAGTTAATGGAAAAGCGTCTCTCTGGCGCGAGGCGATGGAAGGAGTGACTTATATTTTGGTTCGCCCTGGACTTTTAGCACTGCTAATTGTATTCGCCATCAATAATTTTGTTTTTGGACTGATTGAGGTCTTATTCACGCCGTTGGTACTAAAATTCGCTTCTGTTACCGTTCTCGGAACCATTCAATCCATTGGCGGTGCGGGGATGCTATTGGGTAGCGTAATTATGAGTATGTGGAGAGGTCCTCAACCTTTAATTCGTGGCGTATTTGGTTTTGGGTTTCTCTATCAAATCTGCATCTTAGCATTTGGATTAGGCACTTCTTTTGCACTATTCGCTTTTGCCAATTTTTTATTATTCTTCAGTCTACCTTTCATCAATGGATATAGCAATGCCATCTGGCTCCGAAAAGTGCCTCCCGATATTCAATGCCGGGTCTTTGCCACAATCAACATGATTTCTTGGTCATGTATTCCCGCTGCTTATCTTGTTGCTGGCCCCTTAGCCGATCGCATCTTTGAACCTCTAATGGCGGCTGACGGGTTATTGGCAGGAAGCGTCGGACAAATCCTTGGGGTGGGGCCAGGTCGCGGTATTGGCTTGCTATTTATTACGATGGAAATTATAGCGATAGTGGTGACAGTTGCCACTTACCGATACCCGCGCTTGTGGTTTGTAGAACGCGAATTGCCAGATGTTATTTAGTGGTTGGGCAAAGCTGTGGAGTTTCGTTGCTGTTTCCCGGGGGGATAGCTTCACCATTTGCTGCTGGTGATGGTTGCGATCGCCAGTTATGCGATCGGCGAAGATGAAGGACGCCTCAGTCGTGCCGATTGCAACGGCTGAGTCCCCACCGCCTCATTTATGTGATAGTCTCAAAAAACTATTCCATCACTAGGGCAATATTTGGGGATACCCGTTTAGGGCAACAGTTGGGGTGCGGACAGTCAGGAGGGCGATCGCTTGTTGAGTGAGCTTGCAAAAAACGACCTGTAGCGTGCAGCCGTGGCATAAAGCGATCGTACCTCTGTCACCACTTAAATGCACCCCGAATTCTGGCATTGGCGTTCTTACTTCCTGCGGTAAGTGATCGCAAGACGCTTCAGACGGCATTGTTTGCGAATAGGCGTTAAATTTTTACAGTCTGTAGATTTTCTTAATATAAATAACCAAAAAAACGGGGTAAGACCCCCTTGACAAGCATCTATCTAAAGAAATAGAGTGGGTCTATCGAAAGATAGAAGACAATTAGCTGGTTCCCAACTAAACGAGAAAAAGTATTACCTCTGTCAACAGGTGTTGCATCATTACCCGGTTGAGGATAAAAAATTGAATTCTGACACATATATTTTTTCAGAAGGCTGCGATCGCGCTTTAGGTATCGGTTCAGTTTTTTGGCAGCCCAAGCAGCAGTACCCTCGATTATCTTTATCGTTGCTGTAATAAATAGCTCGTCAATTTTACGCGATTATTAGGGTGTTATGAAAAATAGCCAGATAGCTACAACTCAACTTTCTTTACCAAAAGGCGGCGGAGCGATTCAGGGAATTGGAGAATCGTTTCAGGCTAACGAGTTTACTGGAACGGCAGCGCTGTCTATTCCTATTCCTACAACACCTTGCCGGGGTTTTGAACCGCAGTTGAGTGTAGAGTATAGTTCCGGTTCGGGGAATGGAACTTTTGGTTTGGGGTTTAATCTGGCTATCCCCAACATTTCGCGCAAAACTTCCAAAGCGATTCCTAAATATGATGAGACGGATACGTTTCTTCTTTCCAATGCTGAAGATTTAGTGCCAATGCCTGGAAATCAGCGCACTGAAACTATTGAAAATATTACCTATACAGTTATTGTTTATCGTCCGCGAGTCGAAGGATTGTTTGCCAAAATTGAACGCTGGACTAACCAGCAGACGAATGATTTTTATTGGCGGACGGTCAGTCAAGATAATGTAACCAGTATTTTTGGCAAAACAGACAAGGCAAGAATCTGCGATCCAGATAATTCAAATCGCGTTTTTCAATGGCTATTAGAAGAAACGTTTGATGCGAAGGGAAATTATATTATTTATCAATACAACTCAGAAAATATTAATAACGCTACTAATGATAGTTGGGAAGCGAACCATACGCAAACGGCTAATAAATACATCGAACGCATCAAATATGGAAGCGATCGCCCCTTATTCGAGGGTCAAGATGTCACACAAGTAAACTGGCATTTTGAAGTTGTCTTTGACTACGGCCAGTACAATATTGACTCAACTAACTCAGCGCCATATACTCCTGTTCAAGCGTGGAAAAATCGCCAAGATTCGTTTTCGACTTACCATGCAGGTTTTGAAATCCGCACCCACAGGCTGTGTCGAAACATCTTGATGTTTCATCGTTTTGAACCGGAACTTGGTAACAGCCCTATTCTCGTCCATGCTACGCAATTCCACTATCAAGAAACTCCAACAGTAACATTGTTGAAGGCAGTGGAGTCAATCGGGTATCGCTACGAGCAAGGCAAGTATGAAACTAAGAGTTTACCCCCTATAGAGTTTGATTATAGTGCCTTTGCACCTGAAGGACACAACTTTGAGCCACTGTTGCAAGGAAAAGATCGACAGTTGCCCGGATTGAACTTGCCTCCAGATTATATGTCCGTCGATTTATATGGAGAAGGCATCCCGGGAGTTCTCTATAGTGACGGGACGACTACACTTTATTGGGAACCAGAAGGCAGCGGAAATGGCACGACAGGGGGAGTAAAATATGCCCCACCCAAACAATTACAGAACTTCCCTATTCAACGCCATTTGCAAGATGCCGATCGGATGTTAATGGATCTGGCTGGTGATGGACGCATGGCTTTGGTTGTCAGCACGCCAGGAACTAGCGGTTATTATCAGTACGATCCAGACGGTGACACTTGGCAGAATTTTCAACCTTTTGCAGGATTTCCTACAGATTTTCACAACCCAGATAACCAGATGGTGGACGTAACTGGGGATGGATTGATGGATATCCTGTTAGTGGAACGCGATCGCCTGCGGATTTATCCGAATCAAGGGGAGAAAGGTTTTGGCACACCTCTGATCCGGGAGAGAGAAAACAACGTTCCTACACTCAAACAGGGTGCTGTAGAAGAATCGCTGCACTTTGCTGACATTTTTGGCACGGGGAAACAGCACCTTGTCCGAATTACTAATGGTACAGTTGAATGCTGGCCTAATTTGGGATATGGGCGGTTTGGCAAAAAGATTCAGTTGGCCAATGCTCCTCACTTTGATGGGAGAATGGATGCTTCCCGACTGTTTTTAGTGGATATTGACGGTTCGGGAACCGCAGATCTTGCTTATGTTAGCAGCGATCGCATCCAGATTTGGTTTAACCAAAGTGGTAATTCCTTCAGCAAACCGCTAACCATTGAGTTACCTAGCAAATGGGATAACCTAAATCAAATTAACTTTGCTGATATTTTAGGCAACGGCACGACTTGTTTAATTTTTAGTGAAAACCATCCCCAACCTCGTCACTGGTGTTACGATTTTTGCATCAAACAGAAGCCTTATTTATTGAATCAAATTAACAATAATTTGGGTGCTATATCCAAAATTACTTACGCTAGTTCGACTCAGTTTTACCTGCAAGATAAACGCAACGGAACGCCTTGGGTGACGAAGTTACCCTTTCCGGTTCATGTGGTTGAAAAGGTAGAAAATATAGATGAAATTTCTAAGACGAGACTTGTAAGTTCTTATAGCTACCATCATGGATATTACGATCGCATAGAGCGAGAGTTTCGCGGTTTTGGCAGGGTGGAAAGACGAGATGCGGAAACCCTATCAACCACAACGAACCCTACTGATGTGCCACCTGTACTGACGAAAACTTGGTATCATACGGGGGCATGGCAGCAAGAAGCTTCCTTATGTCAGCAGTATGAAAAAGAGTATTTTCAAGGAGACTCAGACGCTGTTCAATTGTCTGAGCCGACATTTGATTGGGGAGAAAGAAAACCCAGTGATGAAGAAGTTCGGCAAGCGCACGCGGCGTTAAAAGGCGCTGTTTTGCGCTCAGAAGTTTACGGACTGGACGATTCAGAATTAGCCAAAAATCCTTACAGCGTCAGTGAGGCTAGTTATAATATCAAGCTGTTGCAAGCTCAAGGGGAAAATCAACACGCGGTTTTTTATGTTTGGGAACGGGAAACGCTGTCTTACGATTACGAACGCAATCCTCAAGACCCGCGTATTGCCCATAATTTTACTCTCGAAATAGATGAATTTGGTCACGTTTTGCGGGACTGTGCGATCGCTTACGGACGGCGACAGGTAACTGGAGAGGGACTTCCAGAACAAATAAGCTTGAAGGCGACTTATACGGAAAATCGCGTTATCAATCGTGCTGAACATGACATTTGGCTGTTAGGCGTTCCTGTAGAAAGTAAAACTTACGAAATTAAAAATATTTCGTTAACGTCTGGGAAAGAGTATTTTGATTTTGAGGCGATCGCTAATTTCATAAAACCCGAAAATTTAAACCTTCTCGGTTGGGAAAAACACTTATATTGGGATGAATTGCAGCAAAATATTTTACCTTTAGAAGAAGTCAGTTCTCCAGCTTTATTAGCTTGCAGCAAAGTAGCTGTTGTTTCACAAGAGCAAATTGAGTCGGCATTCTCTGAAGTGCTGGAAAAGTCAACATTAGACGATTATCTGGAAATTAAAGGAAAATATGACTTTGATAGCGGCTATTGGTGGAATCCGGGACTAACTCAGTCTTATTTGGGAGGCGATCGCTTTTATTTACCTGCTACCACAACCGATGCGTTTGGCGGCGAAACTAAGGTTGAATACGATTCACATCATCTGTTAATTGTCAAGGTGATAGATGCGATCGATAACGAAACAGTTGTTGAAGCGATCGACTACCAAACTCTGCAACCCGAAAAAATCCGTGATTTGAACGACAATATCTCTGAAGTCAAGTTTGATGCACTGGGAATGGTAGTTTTATCCTCCCACTACGGAACGGAAAATGGGCAGCGAGTTGGGTTTGCACAATTGAGCGATTCTGGTTCCGAGATGCTGCGCGATCGCACTTTACCAGCATTCGAGATGGAAACAGCGATCGCCAATCCTCAAACTTACTTGCAAGGAACTGCTAGTTATTTTTATTACGACTTGTTTGCCTGGAAAAATAACCGCATCCCCGTTCACGCTGTTAATTTATTGGCAGAAAATTACGCCACGGATGCGCGAGTGCAAATTCACATTACCTATAGCGATGGGTTTGGACGGGAACTGCAAACCAAGATGAGGGTTGAAGCTGGAAAAGCATTTGCGGTTAAGTCGGATGGGAGTCTAGAAGAACGAGAAACGAGTACGCGCTGGTTGAGTTCTGGGGGCAAAGTTTACAACAACAAGGGCAACCCTGTCCAAGAATACGAACCATACTATATCGATACTTGCAAGTATATAGATAATCCCACGCTAAATCGATTTGGTGTATCGTCAGTGTTGCACTACGATCCGCTACAACGAGTTGTCCGAGTCGATACGCCTAAAGGCTTTTTTACTAAAGTGGAGTTTACCCCTTGGGAAGAGAAGCACTACGACGAAAACGACACGATTCAAGATTCGCGTTACTACCAAGAGAATATCAATAACCTGAATCTTCCAACAGAACAACGTCAAGCTTTAGAAAAAGCCGCCCGATTTTACAACACGCCCGATATTAAAATTTTGGATAATTTGGGGCGGACGGTACGAGATGTGCAGCAACTTGAAGGCGGTACGCAACTCGTCACGCATTACGAATTAGATATTATCGGCAATCAACTTTCTAGTGCCGATCCGCGTTTGGCAGAAAAAGGCATCAAAAACTTCCAAACCATTTACGATCTGACGCAAACAGTCCTCAAAACAGTTAGCACTGATGCCGGAACTCATTGGACGCTGCATAACGTTATGGGTAATCCTATTTATGTCAAGGATTCCCGTAACTTTGAGGTAACAACGGAATACGATGCTTTGCACCGTCCTGTGGAAGTGCGGGTAAAAGGTGGAGATGGTGCAATTTCCCTCGATAATGTAGTTGATCGCATCGTCTACGGCGAAAGCATTGAAAGCATTGCCGATGCCAAAAATAGAAACTTACGGGGACAAGTTTATCAGCACTACGATTCAGCAGTACTGGTGCAAATTGACGCATACAATATTAACGGACAGCCCCTCGTCAGTCAGCGCCAACTGCGTGAAGATTATAAACAAGAAGCAAACTGGAGTGACGAAAAAGAAGCGCTTCAGGAAACGATTTACAGAACTAGCACTGGCTACGATGCGATCGGGCGCGTCATCGAAGAAATAGATGCCGATCGGAACATTCACCGTCCTACCTACCATCTTTCCGGTAGTCTCTCCCAACTGCAAGTTACTCACGCAGGGGAAAGCCAACCGACAATCTACGTTAACAGCATTGACTACAATTCCAAAGGGCAGCGCGATCGCATTGTTTACGGAAATGGGGTAACGGCAAGTTACAAGTACGAAGCAGCTACATTCCGCCTGACACAAATTTTAACCAAGCGGAAAGATAAAACCCTTCAAAACTTAAATTACACTTACGATCCAGTGGGTAATATCACCCAAATTGCTGATTATGCCTGGAAAACTGTCTTTAACAACAACCAAAAAGTTGATCCAGTCTCTAAATACACCTATGATGCCCTCTATCGTTTAGTGGAAGCGACAGGAAGAGAACATCCAGCTTTATCTGGACAGCAAGAACAGCATAGCAGTGTAACCGAAGCGAGATTTGTCCCGTTACAGAATTTGAATAATGCCCAAGCCGTAGAAAACTACATTCGTCGCTATACCTACGACCAAGCAGGGAACTTGTATCGCATCGAACACCAAGGAAAAAACTCCCGCACTCGCAATTTAACAGTTTCCGAAGATTCCAACCGCGCAGTAGATAGCGAACTGCTAAACGCCAATACGCCCCAACTTACCGCCCCTGCCAGTGATATTGACAAATTTTTTGATACCAATGGCAATCAAATTCAAATGCTGGGTATTCGTCGGGTGCATTGGAATTATCGTGGCAATATTGCCAGTGTGACTATTATCGAACGTGGTGCAGATGGCTCAACTATTGAGGAAATCAATCCACAATCCAAAAACCAAAATCCAAAATTGTCAGATGCGGAATATTACGTCTATGACAGTAGTGGCAGTCGGGTTCGCAAGGTAACAGAACGCTACAGTAGCAATGGGGAGGTTGCCCACATTGAGGAGACGATTTATTTAGGTGCGGTGGAAATTCGTCAAACCAGACGAGGGGCAACTATCACTGAGGAACGCCATTGCCTGCGGGTGATGGATGACACAACCTGCATCGCCATTCGCAACCGATGGACGGAAGGAGAACCGCCCCAAGGGGTGAAAAATCCTCAAATCCGCTACCAACTCGACAACCATTTAGGTTCAGCAACGATGGAAGTGGATGGTGAGGGGCAACTGATTAGTTATGAGGAGTATTTTCCCTATGGTGGTACGGCATTTGTGGCAGGGCGAAGTTTAGCTGAGGTGAAGTTAAAGCATTACCGCTATTCCGGTAAGGAACGGGATGCAGCGACGGGATTGTATTACTACGGTGCGCGTTATTATGCGCCTTGGTTGGGACGGTGGATGAGTTGCGATCCGGCGGGTACGGTTGATGGTCTCAATCTTTATGCTCATAACTTAGGAGATCCGATAAATAACACTGACCCAAACGGTACTGTTAGTACAAGGAAAGGAGGAGATTATAGCAATAGGAATGTACAGTTAATAAATAAAAGGAAGCCAAAAAGATCGGAAGATCACTTGTACAACACTTTAAGTAGACCGTCCGAGTTTTCAAGGTCAAATTTTCCTACCAAGACAACAACTAAAATGATTGAAAAAGAACGCGCTAAATATGGATTGAAAAATCCCTATATGCGTAAGGTTCTTTCATCTAGAGAAAAAGACGACTTCATCTCTGATTCAGATAAATTCTTATTAGATAAGAACAACATCAATCGAGATCATATTTTATCCGATTCTGCAATTTCTGCAATTATTGGTGAGGTGATTAATACTAAAAAAAATAATCCTAGTATTGACAATAAGCCATTGATGGTTTTTTTTAAATCTTTGAATCCTGAGCTTTCCCATCAGGAATCGAACAAAAAATTTGAAGACGCAGTAAAAAATCATCATGGCGCTGGTCAGGAACTAATACAGTCAATTTCAACAGGAACTAATAACCTTCGTTTTGGAGATAAGGATACTAATCAAAAAATTGTCTCTAATGCTTTTGATCCGGTAATTATTAATGGCCGATATTCTCAAGAATCACAAGACATATATAATGCAGTAAATGGACTGTCTCAGGCAAAATATATACAATTAAAGACATTTTTTAATGCGACTTCTCCCGCAATCAATAAAAAAACAGGTCAATATGAAACCTCTTCTAGTTTTAACACCAATGGCAAAAAATTATCTAATAATTTCTCTATAGATGAGCATATATTTCATCCCATCAGAAAAATACAAAGAACAATAAGCTTAGACCTACCAATTGAGTAATTAGTGTCTATTGCTAGAAAATGATAATTTTGTATCGATCTAATTAGGCTAAAATATCTCTCTGTTCTTCTCAACCTCTATCATAGGAGATAACTAACATGACAGTAAAACGACTACTTTCCATCGACGGCGGCGGCATTCGCGGTATTATTGCTGCTGAAATTCTCGTCCAGATGGAAGACGCACTCAAAGCTCACAACCCCAAATGGCAGCGTCTCTCCGACTATTTCGACTTCATTAGCGGCACAAGTACGGGGTCAATTATAGCCGCAGGTTTAGCCACAGGAATGTCCGCCCGCGAAATTTTAGAGATTTACAAAACTAAAGGTAAACGCATTTTTTCACCAGCCGAACATACTATAGAAGAACTCCTAGATGCTCTTGGCATAGAGAAAGGGTGGGGAAAACGTTTGGCAATAGCTACACTAATTCGTGCATCTGGTAAAAAGGACGAAATTTCAAAACAACTGTTAACTCAATACACTGGCAAAGAATTAGAAGAAGAACTAAAGAGTGTCCTTAAAGAAATTACTTTAGGTTCCTCCGATTTAAAAACCAATTTAATGATTGTCACCAATAACGTTACTCTTGGAAAAAATTGGTTCTTTGTCAACAACACGGTCAAAGGAGAATATAAAAATAAAAGCCAATATTTAGATCTTACTGCCAATATCCCACTCTGGAAGATCGTGCGGTCTAGTTCTGCTGCTCCGACTTTTTTCCCTCCCTTTTCTTTTAATGTTAAGTTTACCAAAGATGATTATTCTCAAGAAATTATCGAAAAAGAATGTGAATTTATCGACGGTGCAATTGGCCCCTACAATAACTCATCATTTCGGTTATTTCTTGAAGCAATTCACCCCGACTATGGTACAGAGTGGGAATCTGGAGTTGACAAACTTTTGCTGGTTTCAGTTGGAACGGGATATGGCCACGCTGACATAGATTTTGGTCAGGCGAAAAATAAAAACAATGCTCAGTGGGCTGGATATATTGTCGGTGACTTAATGTCTGAAGTAAATCGGCAACAAAACCAACTCCTCAAGCTGATTAGCAAGCAAAAAAAGCTTAAGGAATCTTCCAATCAATTAGAAAATGGGAATGGATTCAAAATTGTCCCTCGCTCGGAGGAATTATTGACCTACTGTCGTTTTACAAGTCCGTTTACAGTAGAGCGATTTAAAGAATTAACCAAAGGTGGATATCTTCAACTAAAAGACGCAAAGGGTAAACCAATTCAGGCTGATGCCATTAAAAAGGAGCTTATCGATAAGTTGGAGAAAATGGACTGTATAGATCAGATCGACAACTTGAGCGCCATTGGTCAAGCGATCGCTAAAAAGCAGTTCGATATTAGCTTGTTCGAGAGTTTCCTAGAGGATGAGTTAACTTAACTGCCAAATCAAGAAAGAATTGTCAAATCTTGGCACATAAAACTTTTCAAGTCTCCAACTTTCCCAGTCAACCATTAGAAAAATAGAGGTAAAAATGTCAGACCTTAACACGATTAAAAACGATGAGATTCTCAAGCCATTCTTCGATCGTTACCCAGATTTTGAATTACAAAACTTTGACTTTTTCAATACCGAAGCTGTAGAAGCATTAAACTGGGAGGAGTTGGATAAGGACACGATATGCGATCGCCTAAAAGCCTGCCAACGACTGTTACGCCTTGGACTAGATCCCAGCGATGCTAAGAAGCTTTTGGATTTTCATGAGGAAGCAGTACAAGATGAAGGAGAGGAAGGAGAAATGCTTCTTCTAGCTTCTCCAGAAGAGAGTCAGAAGCTAGATTCAGCACTGGCGATCGCCTCTACCCCTGAAGCAGAGTTCATCCAAACTTCTAAGCTCGATCCAGAAAAAGCCAGAGAAACACATCGCAACGCCACTCAGACAACAGCCGGAGAGATGTTACTTTTGGCAAACGTCATGCAGTTTGCTTCGCCCCGTGTGGGAGGTATGCTGGCTGATAATGCGGCTCAAATGCGCTCCGATTTTCAAGCACTTCCTAGTTATCAAAAGCTATTTGGCAGCTTAGACTATTTACAATGTGACCCCTGTCAGTCTATTTTTAGCCCAGCCGCGTATTTTGTGGATTTAATGCGGCTTGTTGACAAGTATATTACCCAGCCTAACAATATATCAGGAGGAAAAAAACTGAGCGATCGCCGTCCCGACTTAGAAAACATTCCGTTGACTTGTGACAATACCAACGATACTATCTCCTACGTTCAAATTGTTAATGAAGTATTAGAAGCAGCTTTGCGGAAGGAGCAAGAAGACATTTGGCAAAAACTCGCCACTAAAGAACCAGATATTACAGCAGTGCAAAACCAGTCTTTGTTGAATCCTCCCTTTAATATTTACTTACAGCAGATTCGTGATTATCTAGGTTATCTAAAAACAGATTTGGTTACAGTCTACAAAACTTTCTCAAAAAACAGCCAAGAAAGTGAAATAGCCTGGGTACGTGAAGTTATTGGTATTTCTCCAGAAGAATATAATTTTATTGTCAACACAGCTTGGCATATTGATCAATGGTATGCCAAAACTAAGAATTTAGTAGCTTACTGGCCTTTGGATGAAGGAAGTAGAAACACGGTTAAGGATGTTGTAGGAAATAAAAGTGGCACTTTTATACCTCATATAGTATATGAAACCTCACATACACTATGGTCTGCTGTAGAAACTCAAAAATCTGTGTATCCAGAGTGGATAAAGATTCAAGACTTTCCAAAATACGATTCTCGATATGTTGTACAATTAAACAAAAATTATATAGAGATTAACGATGATAGTCAAGGTTTAAAATGTCCTACTTGTACTATAGAAGCTTGGTTTAAATGTTCTTCTAATCAACAAGAAACGGTGATTTTATGTGACTACTCAACCACGTATATGTCTAGTTTTGTCAATTTCAAATTTTGGTCTTACCGTATCTTTCTCACACCTGATGGCAAGCTAAATTTTAGTTTTTCTAATTCTAATTTTCAAAGTCTAAAAAGCTACGAGGTTGTAGAAGCGAAAACAGAACAATTTGTATCAGATGGTAAGTGGCACTACATAGTAGTTATTAGAAACCACTCTGAAAGAAAAGTCCGAATATATCTTGATGGCAAGCAAATTAAACAAGCTGATACATCATATAGTAAAGAAGAAATACATAGGAGTAATAGCCGATTATGGCTAGGAGCATCACCCTTACAAAACGAGAATCATTATTTCTTTCCTGGTCAACTTGCAGAGATTCGGATTTGGAACACTGCCCTCTCTCCAGAAGAAATTAAAACAAGAATTGAAGAAGCAAAAACAGTAATTGAACAAGAAAAAATAAAACAGGAACAGTATTTATCTAAAAAGCTGGACTTGGCGATCGCCGATCTGCAATTACTACGTTCAGTAGGAACTAATTTGACTACTAAAGAAGGAATCCAGCAAATTGCCAAAATCAAGCAATTCCAAAAGAAATACAAACTTCCTCTGGATGTATTGTGCAGTTTTTGGCACGATATACCGACTGAAAAATTTGATGAAAAAGGCGAACCACCCTTGTTCGATCGCGTGTTCAACAATCCCTTAATTCTCAATGGGAAAGATAAGTACAACCCTAACGATGAGAACAAGAGCGTGTGGAAAATAGACGAACCTGAAAATCAAAGTTCGAGCTTTGGCAGAAGTCGTCTCCTTGCTGGTTTGCAAATAAGTGATAACGATCTAACAAATATTGCTAAGACAATTTGGGAAGATAAAACAGAAATTGAGTTAGATGTTGCCAATTTATCTAGGCTGTTTCGCGTTAGTAAAATTCTGAAATTACTGGGATTGAAAATAGAAGAATACCAATTGTTGTTGCAGTTTCTGGGGGAATCAATTCAGGTTCTTGAAGAAATTAAAATTGACAAATTAGTTGCGATCACAGAATTGTCTGAATGGCTAAAATTATCAGGCTTTAGCGTATACGAACTTGACTACATTATCAAAGGGAATATTTATTCTGCCGTTGAAGTATTCGTAGAAGAAACTAAGATGTCTGACATCATAACATCATTGTGGCAGAAAGTTGAGAGACCCGATCAAGAGAAAAGGAATAATTTCAATAATGAACAAAGGCAAGAGCAAGATAGGGAACTCAACGAGCAGATTGCGATTCATTTTGGCATGGCACCAGGCTTATTCTCTGTCTTAGCTCAACTGGGCGCACAAACTGTAAAAGAGCAAGATTATATTCAACTACTATTGTCCAAAGTAGAAACACAGGGAAGTAATTGGCAGAAGATTGTTGAATGTTTAAAATTCATTTCAAGAATGCGCTTGCTCGTTAGCAAGTTAGCTCTAACAGAAACAGAACTGAAGAGCATTAGCCATCGCCCCCAAAGTTATAACATCCACTCCCTGACCGAACTCACAGTTAAAGATATCCAGAATCTCTACCATTGGAAAAATCAATGGTTAAGGGTATTCAACGTATCTGAGGGAGATATAGTTAAATATTTTGCAGAACCTTCTGTAGAAAAGCTGGCAAAACTTACAGGCTGGCAACAGAAACAAATTAATCGAGTTATTGAACTTCTTCAAGATACAAACCTTTACAAGTCGGTTGAAGGTTTACTAAAGCTCAAGCAATGTTTTGACCTCTGCACTACTATCGGGTGCAACATAGATTTCCTGTGCGATATGTGCGATAAATTGAAGGATATATCAGCAGCCGACAAATGGTCAACCTATCAAAATATAGCTTCAACAGTTGTCAACATGGTCAAAGCCAAGTATGACGATAAGACTTGGACTAGCGTCAGCATCAAACTGGACGGTAAACTTAATGAGCAGAAGCGCGATTTACTGACAAATCTTGCTTTTGATAAGTGGAGCGAGTTGAAGAACTTGCGTCAACTTTCAGAACACTTAATGCTCGATGTAGAAATGACCAGTTGCGCCTGCAACTCCCGAATTCAGCTTGCTATTCTTTCGGTACAAACTTACCTGCAACGCTGTCGCATGGGTTTAGAAACAGGAGTCACCCAAATTAACATTCCTGCTGTTTGGTGGGAGTGGATAATGAACTACCGTATTTGGGAAGCCAACCGCAAAGTATTTTTATACCCAGAAAACTACATCGAACCCAGTCTGCGGAAAAATGCCTCTCCCATTTTTAAGGAACTGCAAGACGAGTTATTACAATCAGAAATTACAGCAGAAACAGTAGAAGCGGCTTATCGCAACTACTTCGATAAATTTGCCGAACTTGCGAAATTGCAAATTGTTGATGGCTGTCGCTACAGTGTAAAAACGCCAAAAAGGGATCGGCCAGTTGATACCTTATTTATTGTTGCTAAAACTATTACCCAACCTCATACATTCTACTATCGGCGCTGCGAAAATCCTGAAGTTGAAAAACCGTTCTGGGGATATTGGGAGAAAATTGACCTGCAAATTAACTCAGACTATCTTGCACCAGTGTATGTGTTTAATCGCTTGTTTGTTTTTTGGGTAGAAACAAAGGAGATTCAGAAATCTCAAGACAAGCCACCCACAACCAAAGCAACGATTAAGTATTCGTTTTTGAATGCCAGTCAAAAATGGATTTCACCACAGACTCTTATCGCCGATGTGGAAATATCTAATATTCTGCCTGTAGCTTTGGACAAGGAAATTCAAAATTCTTGGCAACAAGTTTATCCTATAGTAGCTCCAGCTAAAGATTCCCAATCAGATGCAGAATTAATTATTTCATGGGGAGGTTTATCTGCAATATTAGCAAGTGGTTTTAACGAAAAAGCTATGAACTTCATGAAAAAATGCAATGCTGCAACGAAAATTGCCAGCGATTTATTGCCAGATAGTCTATCACCAGATAGTTTGTTGAAGTACAACACATGTCTTACATTGTCGGATAATCGTAACAGATTAGTAGCAACAACAGTAGTTAATTTAGTGGTGTTTGCTGGAGGAAACATTGGAGGTTCACACTCTAATAAGGTAGATATTTTTGAATACAAAGATGGACAATTAACGAAACAGGAAACATCTCTTACTTTGTCAGAAGGTCGTGACAACTTAGCAGCAGCAACAGTAGGTAACTTAGTGGTGTTTGCTGGAGGAAACATTGGAGGTTCACGCTCTAATAAGTTAGATATTTTTGAATACAAAGATGGACAATTAACGAAACAGGAAACATCTCTTACTTTGTCAGAAG
>JAUBST010000024.1:12433-49290 GCA_036702215.1 Microcoleus sp. F6_B6 | reverse complement strand
CTCTAATAAGTTAGATATTTTTGAATACAAAGATGGACAATTAACGAAACAGGAAACATCTCTTACTTTGTCAGAAGGTCGTGACAACTTAGCAGCAGCAACAGTAGGTAACTTAGTGGTGTTTGCTGGAGGAAACATTGGAGGTTCACGCTCTAATAAGGTAGATATTTTTGCATATAAAGATGGACAATTAACGAAACAGGAAACATCTCTTACTTTGTCAGGAGGTCGTGACAACTTAGCAGCAGCAACAGTAGGTAATTTAGTGGTGTTTGCTGGAGGAGATAATGGAGGTTCACACTCTAGTAATGTAGATATTTTTGCATATAAAGATGGACAATTAACGAAACAGAAAACATCTCTTACTTTGTCAAGAGGTCGTAACAACTTAGCAGCAGCAACAGTAGGTAATTTAGTGGTGTTTGCTGGAGGAAATAATACAATTTTTTCATCATTACCCAAAGAAGTAGATGTTTTTTCCGCCAAACCTGTTGAACCTGTTATTAACATTTTACCCTCCAATTTTCCTCAACTCTCAACTAATACCACTCTGACTCCTATTAAAAACCAACCAAAAGGCATCATTCTTCAATGTCGAAGCGAAGCCTTCTTTCAAAACAACACGACAATTTCCAATATCACACGCCTAACAACGAACACAATTCAACAACTCAGCCACACCTTGTTCGCCAAAGGTCTAAATGGCTTGCTTTCTCTCGATTCTCAACTGATATTAGAACCGGATTTTCCCCTTGTATCCAGTAACAAACTCGACTTTGACGGTGCTTATGGTGCTTACTTCTGGGAAATTTTCTTCCACATTCCCTTCTTGATTGCCTCCACTTTAAACACTCACCAACGCTACAACGAAGCGCGTCAGTGGTATCAATATATTTTCAATCCTACTCAACCTCAACCTCAACTACCCAAACCAATTAGTTATTGGCCTTTGGATGACGGAAATGGAACAAATATATCGGATAAAGAGGGTAATAACAAGGGTACTTTAAATGGAAAAGCTAATTGGCAAACAGTCAGAGATTTTCCTGGGATTGCTTCCAGGAATGTGTTGCACTTTGATGGACAGAGCAATTATGTAGAATTAAAAACAGCTTCAGAGTTGAAACTGAACAATAGTGACTTTACCATAGAAGCTTGGGTAAAAGCAGACGACCTCTCTGGTGCTGGGGTTGAGAGCGATCGAACAATTCTCGGCATGAATAAATCACCAGATAATAAGCAGCACAACCAGTATCTTCATTTAGTTATTAGAGACCGAAAAGTTCACATGGGTTTCTATTTTAATGACCTATCTGGAAAGACTGAGCTTCAAACAGGAAAATGGTATCAAATAGTATGGCGTTATACCAAATCTACTAAAGAGCAAGGAATATTTATCAATGGTAAATTAGATGCTTTAGAGCGAGGACGTAGAGCTTTTACAGGAACCAGTCAAGTAGACATCGGTCGTTGGGAGGGGAAACATCATTTCAAGGGTCAAATTGCTAATGTTCGTATTTGGAACGTAGCACTTAGCAACGAGCAAATCTTTGAAAGTTTTTATGAAAATATAAGTCTCTCAGAACGCTTCTGGCGCTTCCTACCCTTCCGAGGAAATAACGCCGAGAAACTCAAAGAAATTTTAACCAAACAAGCAGCCATCCAAGCTTACAAAGAAAATCCTTTTGACCCCCATGCTATTGCTCGTTTGCGAATTGGCGCTTACGAAAAAGCAGTGGTGATGAAATATATCGACAACTTGCTCAACTGGGGAGATGCACTGTTTACCCAAGACAATTGGGAGTCCATTACCCAAGCGACAACCCTTTACCTCCTTGCCTACGACTTACTCGGCTCTAAACCGAAAAATGTAGGCAAACCTCCCACACCAGAACCCAAAACCTTTGCAGACATTAAAAAAGGAGCAAAAGGAAGCATTTCTGATTTCCTCATCGACCTAGAGAACCGCCAAGAATACCAAGAATTTATCAAACAGTTCGGTGATGCCGCTCCCTTTAACGCTCTCGATGCTTATTTCTGCGTCAGCGAAAACCAAGAATTTGCCAAATACTGGGATCGAGTTGAAGATCGCCTGTTCAAAATCCGCCACTGCCAAAATATCAAGGGCATTGAGCGACAACTTGCCTTGTTTCAACCCCCCATCGATCCGATGCAACTGGTACGCCAAGCCGCCGCAGGAGATGGCGCACTCTCTTTATCCACCACAGACACCGTACCGCACTATCGCTTCTCCCACCTGCTGGAACGCGCTAAAGGCATGGCTTCCACCGTCATTCAACTCGGTTCCACGCTGTTAAATACCCTAGAGAAAAAAGATGCCGAAGAACTGGCACTGCTGCGAGCCACTCAAGAACCCGTATTGCTGCAACTAATTACCAAAACCAAGGAAAAGCAAATCCAAGAAGCGGAAGTTAACCTGACATCTCTGCAAAGGAGTTTGGAAGCAACCAAAGAACGCTCCAAATACTACCAGAACCTTCTCGCTGGGGGATGGAATGCTGAGGAAAAGGCTACCGTAGCACTCATGGGCGCAGCATTAGCACCCCAGATACGTGCGACTGCTATCCGAGGACTTGCGGCTGCTGCCTACTTATTCCCCAATACATTTGGAATGGCTAACGGAGGTATGCAATTTGGCGAGGCGATTAATGTGGGATCTGCGGCTCTTGATGGTGTTGCCGGCGTTCTTAATCAAAGTGCCTCTTTAGCCTCCACTGTCGCTCAATTCCAACGCCGCAAGGAAGACTGGGAACTCCAGCAAAAAATGGCAAGTTGGGACACCCACCAAATTAAGGCACAGATCGAAGCTGCGAAAGTGCGAGTAGACCTAGCTAAAGCCGAAATCGATGTTCATCATAAGAGCATCGAACAGTCCCGCCAAGTCGAACAATTCTTTAAGGATAAGTTTACTAATAAGGACTTGTATCAATGGATGGTCGGTCGCTTGTCCGGTCTCTATTTCCAAACCTACAAAATTGCTTTGGAAATGGCCTATTCTGCCCAAAAAGCTTATCAGTACGAACTGAATAAAGACGATACTTATTTGCAACCCACCTACTGGGACAGCTACAAAAAGGGACTTTTGGCAGGCGAAAGTTTGATGTTAGGGCTGAATCAATTGGAGAAAGCTTATCTGGATGGGAGCGATCGGCGTTTGGAAATCGAAAAAATCATTTCCCTGCGCCAACTCTTGGGCAAAGACGCTTCCGGTAAGGACATTTTCGACGTTAATAAGGAAGAAACCGGGGCTACCTGGATATTTAGCTTGACGCAACAACATTTTGACGACGACTTTTCCGGTCATTACTGCCGTCAAATAAAAACCATCTCAGTGACTATTCCCGCAGTCGTTGGTCCCTACCAAACCATTAAAGCTACGCTAACGCAAACGAACAATAAGGTATTAATTCAACCTAATCAAGACGCAGTTAACTGGTTGAAAAACCCGACTGACAATCCTCCAAATTCGAGTATTCTGCGTCAAGATTGGCGCAATAGCCAACAAATTGCTATTTCTAAAGGAGTCAATGATAGCGGTTTATTCGTGCTGAATTTCCAGGACGAGCGCTATCTTCCCTTTGAAGGCACGGGAGCTATTTCCGACTGGACGCTCTCAATGCCTAAAGCAACTAACCAGATAGATTTTAATAGCATTACGGATGTTATCATTACCCTAAGCTATACAGCCCTGCAAGGATGATCTACTATTCGTGACGCTGTAGCCGAGTATCTTAAGAAGCTTACCGGACAGTAGGTTCTTCATTTAAGGCGAGACTTCCTTCAAAATCAAAATAGCCATGAGCTATTATTTGCTGTCTCGCCTAATTTATTCCGTGGAAACTTTAAAAACTATAGTATTTCCGCATCCACAGACATTGGTGACAAGTTAAGAAAATGGGTAAATTGTCAAGAGGAAAATTTTTATGAGTCACAATCGTGCGAAACTCGCTATTGACAAGTAGTTGAGTGATTGTGACCACCCATGACGAGGAGCCGAAAAACATTCTCGTGACCACGGGAAAAAGAAACAACGACCAATGGTAGAAGATGAAGTAATTGCCGAGCAACTCGAAGCATTACTGACACCAGCTATAATAAATCAGGAAAATTACTACCGTAAACTAGGACTGAGAGAGCGAATACTGAACTTACCGTTGATGATGGCTGCGGTGTTAACCTTAGTGTGGCGAGATGTAGCAGGAGTCAGAGAACTGAGAAGGATGTTAGCCAGAGACGGTTTTCTATGGTGTAATCCCACAAAAGTAAGTCAACAAGCCATCTCACAAAGATTTTTGACATTTCCATCCGAGCTATCCCTTGAAAGTATTTAAAGATTTATTGCCAAGTTTAAGAACAGCTTGGCATAGCCGAAATAAACGTCCGTTACCAGAAAGTATTCAGTTTACTTTATCAAAATTTGAGAAGATTTGGATAGTAGACATTGGTAACAAGTTAGAAAAGAGTGGATTTTGTCAATACATCTTTGTCTAGAAATACACTGGATAATAATGATAATCAAAACACGGTAAGAGTGGGATAGTCTTCCAAAGGCAGGCTCTCTCAGTCACAGACGATTATTATTATCATGAGGAAGTTGACGCTCGGGCGCTCGATCTAGTTGCGGGCGTTGGTATTATCAAACGATAGAATTGACGAATAATTGAGCGATTGTCTAAATCAGTCAATATGGGTGCAAATCGAAAAACCAACCGCGATCACGCCAAAAAGACTCATAGGCCGATGGTGGAAGACGAGGCGATCGCTTCGCAACTATCGGCATTACTAACACGTAAGGATTCAGGTCTTTGATTGGGGAACAAGAGAAGGCATGAAAAAGTTACAAGAATGGGCAGATATAGCCTTACGGAAAAAAGCCATTGCACTTTTACTTTGAAACCGACAAGTCTGAATCACTGATAACAAATCAGCAGTTTGTTCAAACCGAAACATCGAGCGGGAACCACCAGATACCTTACGTTTAGTCACGGCTAATCGTAGAGAACGTTCCGCTAAATTATTGTCAGGAGGAATGGATGGGTGGTCTAAAAAATACCACCATTGGTGCGCTTTCTCACGTAACGAGCGCAGTAAAAGTCCCGCAGCATGACCAACATGACCCAGCCCCCGTATTTAACAATGCTGCCAGTCTGGTCTTAAAGTCCCTCGCCCAAGCATGATAATCGAGTTCTTCAGGGTGGGAGCGCCCGGGTGCATCTCAGTTTGGCAAATACATCAAATTGAAAGTTGACCGTTGAGATAAGCACAGCGAAGAGCAAGGATAGACGAAACGTTCTCAATATTCCACCCGGCCCCCGATATTTTTACCCTTAATCCAATGCGTTTTATTGTTGATTCCACTGTTCCAGAACCAATCGAACTTATGGATGATTCTTTGTAGTATTGGTAATTTACTATTCGGCAGCGATGGGTCTCTAAATAATTGCAAAACGTTTTAAATGCTTGACCTTTAAAGTCTTTAAATAATTTTATAACTTCATCAACTTTGCCTTGCCATAACATATTTTCTGCTAATTTCAATCGTTTTATTGAACCCCCTACCTTGTAGAGATTTTCTTTCAGATGATACCAATCTAAGATTTCTTGTCTTTGTTCATTGTCTCCAATTTCTTTAAATATGTTCCAAATTCCGGCATGGCCATCTCCGAGGCAATACATAGGATGTAGTAATTTTTGGCTATTAGTCCAATCAATTAAATCTTGATTGTTTTGAAAAAATGCTCCCGAATAAACGTTATCTAAACACAGGGCTTTATAGTCTTTCCAGTAACAGCTCTCGCCCTTGGTTTCGTTGCGTAGTCTAACTTTACCGCCATCTAATGTAATTTCTTTTACTCCTTGTTTAGATGTAGGCAATTCAAATTCTTGTCGATTGACTAATATGAGTAATGTACTGTGAGAAATCTTGATACCCGTAAATTTTTCCAAATCTTTTTCTGCCATTTGATCAGATTCGTTGGCACTGATTAAAAGACAACATTTTTCCATCAGTGGACTAAATTGACTGTAAGCTTTCAAACCAAAATATTTTGCCTGATTGTCTGTAATGTCGAGGGAGCCGACTATTGATTTTATTTTTCGGGGTTTTCCTGTTTTAATTCCTGATACTGCTGAAAAAAAAAGCTACCTAGTTCTGGACCCACTTCTGATAACATTTTCTGACGGAGCGAATTTTCTCTACTTTCAAAACTTTTTAACTCGATTGGATCTGTATTTCTATAAAGAATGGATGCTGCCGCTTTTAAGTGGGCTTTTAGCTGTTGTTGGTCTGAGGGTGTCATTTTCTTTACCTCATATTTATTTAACGATTTTACTAGCTTTTTCATTTTAACTCTTTTTTGACACATTCGCCAAAGTGAGATGCACCCTGCCAGTCTAGTAACAGAGCTTTATGAAAGCTACCATTATCCATGATAATTGGATTGAAATAGTCTGAGTATTTTTGAGAAAATCCATTTAAAAACTCTTGAAAGCAGACGGGAATTGAGCTGAGAAAATTCTTGATAGTATTGTTCACCTGTTGATGGCTCTACAACTCCGTAAACATAGAAGTTTCCTCGTTTCCATTGCTTTTTCCCAATGGGTTTTACCCCCTTTAATGTAATCATCCTGCCCTGCATAGTAATCAATCCAAATCTACTCTCGTCCTGACACTATATCCTTACAGGCTGTCCTGTTCCGAAATATTTAATCATTACTTTGATAATCTCCCACAGTTTTTTTTGAAGTTTGTCTGTGCAACTATAATTTCTATAATAATTGCTCCAAGATCCATTCCACTGTGCCGCCCATTCCATAAGGCATTCGGAGCGTTGTTGTAAATTTAAACTTGGCAAGTTGTGAAGGCGGCAGCAATAATTTAATATTTTGATGTCGAATTCGGCATTGTATATCAAAATCCGTTTATCCTCAAGCACTTCGGCAATGCGAGGATAGACTTCGGGAAAGGTAGGAGCATCGGCTACCGTTGCATCAGTTAGGCCGTGAATTTCTGTTACTTCTGCGGGTATCAGAATTGAGGGCTTGATGAGCGCATCCAGCAACACTTCACCGAGACGATCGATAATTGCTATCTCTACAATCTCAGCACGCACGAGCCCCGTAGTTTCAGTATCCAGAATCACCCAATCTTCCTGAGTTAATTGTTCTCTTGCCCACTTTACCGCGCGTACCCTATCCCTCTCGATAAAACCTACTTCTGGATACCACTGCTGATAATCGCGCTTGATTTGAGCTTTGAGGCGGTTTGCAGCTAGGGTTTCCAATTGTTTGGCAGAGGGCTTTCTTTTGGGTCGGCAGCATTCGGGATTAGTGGAATCGTAGAGGAGCACGTCGTATTTTCTGGTTTCGATAACGCCTGAAGGTTTCAGAGGAGATAAACCAAGTTCACCCAGTTGCTTTTTAGTTTTCAGGTGCGGTGGCGGTTCGTTGGATTCGCCCCACCAACTGTACTTTGTTAGTTCCACCATTGCAGTTTCCCTATCTCTGCCATTTTATTATCGCATCATTGAAAGGAATAAAAGCAACTACGAATACCGTATTTGTTGGTAATGGAGTGCTTAAATTTTACTCAAATTTGATGCTATTCCACAATGTTTCCAAATGTTAACTCAAGGGCATGATACCAGTCTGTCGCTTTCTGGAATGCTTTACAGGAGTTTCTGGTTGGATAGTTGTTTCAGAAACTCTCATTTCCACTCACTTAATTCTGGCATGATCACCGAAGAATCATCCCATTTACAGCTAATTCAAGCAGCTTGTTTGCCAAGCGAAATCAAGAATTCCCGAACGCTCTTGCCCCTCTTCCACAAAAAACAAAACTTGCCCAGCAGCGGATGTGGCTGGGCTGTTTCGAGAACGGCAGACCGCTACTCTAGGTGCTGGTCAACTAAAGCAATGAGTTTAGCGATCGCTTTCTGTTCTTCTAGAAGCAGTTCTTTGAGCTGGCGCATCTGTTCTTGATTTGGGGGTCTGTGTACCAAGTCATCAACGAAGTCTAGCAGGGGAGACTTTCTCAAAGGTCGGGTCAAAGCAGCTTCATCTCGCAAGCGCTTGGTTCGCTCCAGCTTGGAACCTTGCAATCGGTTTTTCTCATGACGGCGTGCGATAAGTCCGTCAAGTCTTTGACATACGTTGCCAGTCCTCTTCATCTCCATATATGTCTTTCACCTGTTGTTTCAACTCGGTTATCTGCTCGGTAAGACTTGCCACCTGATCTTCAATAGCATCTGTTTTATCTTCCTGGATTTCTAGAGAAATCTCCACAGATTCGACGTATTCCGTTAACTTTTGTATTGGATCAGGTTGAGGCGTATCACCGTTAGGCGACACGCCGTTAGACCCATTGCCGTTGGTCATAGTCATTCCTCACTGGTGTCTGATAGAAGAAACTGGGGATCGCTATCGATCGTCCCTCCCGTCGCCTGGAGATGGTGCGCTTGATGCGTTGGAGTTGCTAGCTATTCGCCAGCACAATGCGCTTGCTAGTTGGTTTTGTTCGACACGATCGAGAACTCGCACTGTCGGGAACCAAGCCTGCAAGTGAGATAAGTCGCTGTTGACAGTGCCGGAGTACGCTTGGAATGGGTCGCTCTCCAAACAGACGAAGGTTCGCACAGCGTAAAGCTCGTCCAAGTTGAGTCCGTCCAAGCGATTAATCAATGATTCGAGGGAATATTTTCGGGGCGTTGTGTGTCCCGCAACCGCTTGTTCCTCCAGTTGCCACCAACTCATCATGTTGGCTCGTTCGGCGGCACACAAAATCTCTGCTTTCCGAACGCAGATGTAAACTGGATGTCCGTCTTCCTGTATCAAATTATCTTGGTCATCAAACAGTTTCCCGGTGACGGTTTCAGGGCGAACGTCGGTCACTTCCATGCGACCCATTGTGGTGGTGACGCGGGGATTGGGTATTTCTACAAAGCTTGGTCGGGCGGGTTGCGACGGCTGCCCGTAATCTGCGAACATAAGGTTGCTCCTTGGTAGCTGGTGTTATCAGCGAATGGGAGAAGTCCTGGGAAAAGTGTTTGCACCACTGCACCAGGGCGTCATTCCCACACTAAAACCTGCGTTGTGGTCGGTCAAGGAGTTTACCGTACATAATCTGGTATTACTTTCTGGTGAATTACTAATGGGATTGTTTGAGGCGCTCGGCAATGATGTTGGAGAGTTCGGGATTGTTGCCCGCTGCGTCGAGGATGGAACGGAGAGAATTGGCATAGGCGAGCGTGCGTTCGTACTGCTCGGGCATTTTCTCGAAATCAATGCCGCTTCCCCATTTACTCGAAATAGTCTCTGTTTGCACGGCCAGGATGCGACTCAACAAGCGAACGCATTCCGCTCTATAGCCTCTGGTAGCTTCCATCTGGGCATCGGCATTGAACCACAGCCTACAAAACTCGCGCGCTTTCACAGGTTTTACAAATTTATCGATAGAACGTCTTTTTAATACCAACATAATTTTCCCTAGTTCACCTTATACTATATGGTAAGCTAGGGAGATGAAGTCAGCAATATTTACCTGATGATATCATGTCAATAACCTGCGCTGCACCCTAAAAGAAAGAAGCAGGACTCGTCAACAACCCCCTGGTTGCGATCGCTGCGGAGGCAAATTGAACAGCGAGTATACACCAAGATTTGTTGATCTCGCGTTTGGTGTATACCCAAAACAGCAACGCCAAGTGTCCTGGATTAAAAGTTCAAAATGTCTCAGATTTTTTACCAAAAACTTGGGTGGACTGCATTTAGGTAGAGCCAGAACTAAGAACTGCATTTCAATTTTTTTGAGTTCCAAGACTCCCAGAACCCCCAAGGAAAGATAAAAAGCTGGAGGTTTCAAAATATATCCATTTAAAGGAGTGACCGCAATGATTAAAGGGCCATTTAGCAAAAATGGAGATGACGACTCGGAGCAGGAAAACAGACATTCGGCATCATCTGAAGAAGATTGCAAGGAGATGGAAAAAAAGTATGGGTGGGAACTCAAAAGAGTCGAACAAAACGAGGACGATTCAGACCTATCGGTCGATTGCGTGTTTAAGGGCAAGCAGACCAGCTTCTGGGATATGTGGGGCGACCATCAAGACGACCCGGACTAGATGAAACATAACTATAAAAGCATTTGATGTGATGACACAAACTGAAGAAGTGGAACTTTACGACCCATTGGCAAGCAAGTCTACGCTGAACCTCTACCTAGTCAAAGAGCAAGAAAAATGGGTGCCGATCGAAAGCAAAGAACTTGTGATTGGCAAGCAATTAACTCGACTGTTGCAGCTTTCTCACGATTCGCGTCCTCTACTGAAGCGCAAGGTCAAAGTTGGAGAACGGCTAACTTACCACGTAAAAAAAGAGGGCAGCCCTTGGAAAGCTTACCTTGTGGTTCCCTCGGACTGGGTAGTGGTCAAGGTGTTTCGATATGAAGCTGACCTATCAGAAATTGAGGAGGAACTGCCGGAGTTTCGGGATGTACAGATTGCTTACTGCTCGCGCCAGCCTTTGACACCAGAGGAAGCTGAAACAATGACTTATGAGATTGTTAGCCAGGTTTCTGTGGATTCATGCGGTGGCGATAAGGAAGCTTATCAGAAATTCCTTGCCAGCCAGCAATCTAAGCCATACGTTCGAGTTTAAATTTGGAGCATCTATCCAGTCATGCAATTACAGAGGCTCTTGGCAACAACCGAAGAGCCTCGTAGCGTAAGACCAGACCAAAATAACAATTCTGCAACCCCAATTAACAATTGAGTTGGAGATAATTTCACCCTCTTTCAGCATCATTGGAAAGCTGCCACGCTCCTTGCTGTTCGATCGCCCCAACAATTTGTTTGGTCAGAAGCGATCCTCTTCGAGGGCTTCGCTAACGCCGGGAGTCGCCATTGAACAATCGCATTTTAGATGATACGGAAGCTGGCCGGGTGGCGGTGGCGATCGCCTATCCTGCAAATAATTTATTGACTGCGTTTGCAAACCTTGCCGTCTCGGAAACCGAGTCCATGTCCGGGACATATCCTCTGGCAGCCATTGTTCAGAGACGCAAAGGTTGGAATGCAGGGAAAAGTTTTATAGCCCTGGTGCGGGCAAATGTTGTTGACCAGGGTGTGAGCTTTGTAAGCTTCCTCCAAAGCAGGGATGAAATTGTAGGAAGGAGCCAGGAACGGCATCTCTCTAACGCACACCATCTTTTTCAGGAACGGTTCGCCAATTACATCCTCGGCACGTTGGATGCGAGATGGCCAATCTTCGGGAGTTTCATACATCCAATCGGTGAATACTTCTTTGATTAGTTGGTCTGACCAAAAACGGTAATCATAGTGAAAATGTAGGTCATCAAAACCGATGATTTTTGAATCTAAGTGTGGGTCATAAGGGAGAATTGGCAAAGCTGAAAATAATTGGTAATCACGGTTGACAGACATATACATCCTGCTTTTCACACAGAGGACTGATGCGGTTTCTCCGATCGCTACTTCCTCAAGTTGAATTTTCATATCATTTAAGGGTGCTGTTTGGAGTAGCAGGAAAGCAGCCAGCCTTTAACTACTTTCCCATTTGCAAAAGTTAAGATTCTACAGTTCCTAATTCAATGCGTTCCAAATAGTCCTCCAACTTATCAAACGGCTGAAGGTCTGCAACGGAAATTTCTACAGTATCACCGTGGATCTCGGCAGCCGGGAAAAAGCCCAAAAGTTTGACTTTATCCAATGAGTCAAGAATTTGGACAAAGATATAGGCAATGCGAGCCTCTTGGACTTGGAAAGAAATAGCTATTTCTTCTTCACGAATTCTACAACATTCAATCTTCCCGATTCCTGGTAGCATCAAATCAGCAACATCTAAAATTCCTTGAAGTACCTGATTCCCACTCTCATTTTTGTCTAAAATGGTTTCAAATTCCATCCTAAGAGATGATTGACCGCCCACACTGCCAGCGTCTTGTAGAAAACTTGTTGACCTTTTTCCAAATTCGCTTGCTCTGAAGCAAAAGCTAAAGCTAAATTGTAGGTTTTCCGGTCGATCGTCCATTCCGTCAAATCATCTTCCATTATGTGTGCCTTCTCAACTAAGTCACACCCTAAAAGCGAAGCATAGCGAGACATTACTCCCGTCATTGCTGCTGGGGGAAAGCGCGGAACGAATCGATCGACTATTAAACAAATCCGAAAAAAATTAGATTTAATCGTAGCTTCGGTACAGATTCTTATCCATTTTCTTAGTTGTTCCTTTGATAGTTGGTTTGATAAGCTACAATCACGCCCCTGGATTGGGGGCATGATTCTGTTATAGCTAACGTGAATTTGCTTGATAGAGTTTGGTTTCTCGTTTCACAATCTCTACCTGTTGCTGAGTCAACAGACAGAAATCTTCAATTTGTGGATCGATCGCCACAACCAGAACTTGTCCCTGAAGAACAACCCGGCTGGGAATAATCATAGTCGGCTGGCAACCTTTCCGCAAAAACTCCTCATCACACAGAATTGTGATCGATCGGTCAGAGTAACACTGATAGACAGGTTCCAAATAAGCTTCTTCCCCTGGAATTCCTACAAGTTTTTGAAGTTCTGGCAGTTTGGGAAATTCCGTTGCTGCTACTTCTTCAATTCCTGTTGAATTAACTAAAACGTAAAATCGCATAACGGTTCCTGTGGTAAAAACAGTGTTGAATTACAAAAAATCTCAATCCCGCAGCGAAGCATCAACGGATTCAGCTTCAGCCCCCCAAGAATCCCAGTTTGAGCGCTGTTGCCTTGCAAATAACTCAATCCTCGATGGTTGCGACAATTGCCCCAATTCCTCACAATTCTCCAGTTTTTCTGCCAGTCGATTTGCGATCGTCCAAAACTCTTCGGGTTTCTGGGAATGTTTGAGCCTCCGCGCTCTGATGATATTCGGAATGTTGGTTAAGCCGTGGGTGCTAAAACTCCCTGGTTCGCCTTTGGTAGCTACCAGGAAGTGTTCAGTGCAATTTCTTCCGTAGTGACCCATTCCGATGTGGGGTCTGCCGTCCTTTGTGACTTTCTCCCATGTGAAAGTCGATCGATGCGTGAATCCCCATTTCTCTAAGCACCGGAAGCCGAGGTATTGATGGTTGTTCGTTACCCACAACAGCACATAAGCGTGTTCGTGGGCGATATCATAAATCGGCATCTTCAGAATTTCTTCATCTCTCATGGAGGGATAGCTGCATCGGCCTCGGTGAGTTTTGTCGGCTTCTCGGAGAGAGAATTCCCACGGAGGATCAAGCACAATCAGTCGGTAATCCTTTTGCGGAATAGGAGGAAGATCGGGAAGAAACTGAAGTGCGATTGATAACTTCAGTTGCCCTACCCGATCGTCTGCTTTGTATCTAATTGCTGTCACGGACTTTCCTTATTGTTGATTCTTGGTTTATGATTTCCAAGCCTTTGATAATTAACTAAAATGCGCTTCTGATGGCTTCTTCCTTTCCTAACAGTGAATCAAAAGCCAAATCATAAATCATGTGATAACTTTCCTCTGGTGTGACCTGAGCTGCTTTTTCAAACAATATCGACACTAAGCTTTTTTCTGGAATAACACCGTGCATGGTTTTCATCCAGATTTTGACTGCAAATTGTACCTCGAATAAGTTGTTATTTTCTGCTTCTATGAACAGGTTTTGAATGAAGGCTATAATCTCTGAAAGCATTGGCTCACTCGGGTTAGACATGGGTGTTAGTGTTAATGATGGTTAAGTGGACGGTCAATAAGCGGGGGAATTAGTTTCGCTCTACCACAGCTTGTTGGTAATAGATAATTAAGCCATCAGCGATAAGCTTTAGGGCTGTTTGTATCAGAGAAATATCACTGTCTTTTTTTCCCCCTTCTTCGATAAATCTTTCTAAAACCAGTATTTTTTCTTCTCCTCTTAGAGGAGTTGAATGCTCTATCATTATTGATGCAATCGCCACATAGGGTTTTTGCTTCATGATTGCACCCGTCAAGATTTCAACTGCAAAATCTCGAATTGAAATATTTTGGGCGTTCTTGAATATTTCAAACATTTCTTGGCGAAACTTTTGATATTCTTCTTGATCTTCAGGTTCTATCATTCTGTCCCCTTAGTTTAATCAGGCTCAGTCTCAACAACGATTTCTGGTGTAGAAATTGCAGCTAACGGATAGCCATATACTTCTTGGTAAAAGTATTTGGTGCAAAAGTTTTCAGCTACTTTTCGAGTAAATAAGAAAAACATTCCCCTCCAGGTCAATATCATCGGCGGTTCTTCAATGACGACTGATTTATGAGGTTTTGGCTCATCAATTATGTTCAGGACAACTATGTGCTTCATTTTTTTATCCAACTACTAACACCAAAAAGCGAAGCATTGCTTCATTGCACTTTAGAGTTGAGTGCAATGAAGTAAATCAAAAATTAATTCTCGCTAGGTAGCATAAGAATTAATTCCTGAACGTACAGTTTCATTTCAGGCAATGGAAAATCGGTAAAGGAAATATCCTGACGAATTACTGGCTCTGTTCCTGCTTCGGGCGTGTCTTCCCAACAGGTCAAAACTGCATCATTATTGACTGTCGGCTTGAGAAATTCATGGTTATTACCAACAATCAATAGCCAAACTTGAAATTCTTTCAGATTTTGATTCTTGACCAATTGGTGTTGATAAGAGGCGATCGCATCAATCAACCAATAACATTCAGCATTCTTTACTAAATACTGAACTCCGTCAGTGTGATGAAGTCCAAATGGATGCCTGAAGTATTGAGTAGTTCCGGTGCAATGTTGCAATCCCTTTTTTAACTCTTCTACGTTTAACATTCCTCAATTCCTTGAAGAAAACATCACTGCCCCACAGCGAAGCACTACATGGCTTGCTTTCTGTCTCTAGTATTTGATAGAAATGATTCTATCGAAACTATATCGAATTACTTGGGGACTTTTATTAAAACTCATCCCGCAGTTTCTACACTGGAAATGTTTTAAAAGTCCTAATTGACCAAGGAATAGTAATTGACCCTTACAAATCTTGCACTCATTCGTTTGACTCATTTTCAAATGCCTCTGTTAATTTATCTTCGAGTGCAAGTGCGAGAATGGCGATCGCTTCTCTAACGGCTGTTTCATCTCCCTGTTTCGAGCGAAGGATGAATAAAGGAATCTGACTGCCATCAGTAAACAATTCTTGAGCAATGTTTAAAGCCTTAGAATTCCCTTTCAGAACTTCTGCCCAAATTATTGAAGCAAAGGCCCAGGAGTTAAGTGCCTCTTTTTCCCCTTGTTCGGTATCAATCGTTTCTCGAATTGATAAAGGGTGAACAAAATTCTCTATGTTCATATCAAGTCCATTTCCCACCAATCATTACAATTTCGCCATTTTCTTCAGTCTGAGATTCAATATTGAATCCTTGAGCATTCAGTGCTGCCAGAGTGTTTTCTCGTGCATACAAAGGCAATATTTCTTGCATAAATTTCTTGGCAGCTTGTTGGGAACCTTCACAAGTTAAAAACTCAAATTCCTCTGTTCCTTCTATCAGCTTGAAGCCAAAGTCATACCCTCCCTGATAACTTTGCTTGCGCCGAATAACAAACTCTGCTAGTTTGCTATTGCCGAAAGGGTCATGAATTTGGGCATTAGTTTCTAGATAAGCCCCGGTCAGAATTCCATCGAGTCCTGATTGAATCATTTCCTGAAGGACTTGTTGAAGGACGATCGGATTCTTGATTTGAGTGCGGATTACACTTAGGTGTGACATAGCTCTCCTGATGTAAAGGAATCTAAATGGTTATATGCTTCCAGCTTTGGCCTGTTTTGATATTAGAAATGGTTTCCAATCTAACACCAAAAGTATCAGCAATCTGCTTGAGAGTTAGGTTAGTTTCGACTAACAGATGCTTGATTTGATGAACATCGCTTTCAGTCAGTTTTGCTTTAGGATGATTTTCACCTTTAGGTGTGTTTGAGCGACCTTTGCTTATACAATCAGCCACGTTTTCCTGTTGAGTTCCGAGAAATAGATGAGAAGGATTAATGCAGGCTGGATTATCGCAGGAATGGCAAACGCACATATTGTCAGGAATTTTGCCCTTATGAAGCTCGTATGCTATACGATGGGCATATTTTGTTTTGCCATTCACAGTAATATTAAGATAACCATGACCATTACTGGGCAAGTCTGTTAGCCAACAGTTATCTTTGCTAATCGTGTGATTTTCTAATCGTTGGTGAAGTGGTAAATGTTTTGGTCTTGGCTTTACTAAGCCAATTTTGTGTTTGTATCTAACAACTGAATTTGTGCTAATTCCAAAGGTTTCAGCAGTTTCTTGCAACGTATGATTAGTTGCATATTCAGCAATTTCGCACTGTTTCTCAAACGATAAGTTGAGTTTAGCAGGCATAGGTTTCAATTCCTTTCATGTGGGTTAATCTTCAAAAGTTTCAGCAAAAGTTGCTCGTTGTGCGCCGTCAATCTCAAGTTTGTTTATCTGAGACGATCGGATTAGTCTCATTCGCAGAGCTAAATTATTGTTCTGAAGTTGGTTGTAAATCCATCCAATGCACGGAAGTTCGAGGTCGGCGGTGGAGTAATGGCAAGCCATGATTCGCATAGGGTTTGTGAGTTGGGAGACGACTTCTGAGAAATCAATATCTGGGTTGGCGATCGTCTGACTCAATTTCTGATGGTTCTCCCGGCTATAGCCAGGGATTGTGTTTAAGTTTCTGTCTACTTTCCAGCATTGGTGACAAGTTAAGACTTAATTGCATTTGTCAATCAGTAATATTACTCAAAAAAACAGCTTTTTTAGGAGTGGAAAATTCACGATTTGAGAGGGAGTAGGTATAAATATCACCCTCGGCACGATCGCAAGATCGCCCAAATCTCAGTTTTATGCCAAAAATCCTAGTAAATGTTGAGCATAATTGCTGATTGACAAATGCTTTTTTAGCTTAACTTGTTACCAATGACTTTCCAGGGGCAGTTTTTGCACTGCTTAGTTTGTGTCAGTTCCATTTTTGAGGGATTAGTTAGGTTCAGCTTCACAAAGTTTCCACTGTACAAAAGTTTTTACATTTTCATCGATAAAAAACCAAAAAGCGTTACGACCACTGGTTGTGGAATCGAGCCAACCTTCAACTCTTAACGTAGATAATACAGACGAAGCTGTACCATGAGTGGTTTTCATGATTGTGGCGATTTCTTTATTTGTTGCGTTGTTTTTGTTGGCAAGTGTTTTTAGTACCTCTCGTTGTTGATTGCTAAGTTTGGCAAACTTCATGCTGAGGCATATTAGCTCGCGATGAGATTCCAGGTAATCGTAAGTTATTTGTGTTTCCATGACTTTCGGAACGGTTGTTGATGACTAAACCGTTGTAGATTAACTGTACCGCCCACTGACTTTTTCCGACATTTTTGGCAAGTGTTTCTTTAGCCAAGAACCGGAGAAATTCTAGATTTTCGTCTTGAGCTAAGCCTGTTGCCAAGTTAATCATCCGCGAGGCTATCGCCACATAAGGTGCTTTTTCTTGCACTGTATTTACCCAAATCTCAAGAGCAAAAACCTCTAGCGTTGTTTTGTTACTGATTGCTTTTGCAAAGATTTCATTAACTTGTGCTTGGAGCAATCGCAGTTTTTCCTTTCTTGTAGATTCTTCAAATGTTTCTGTGTCAAAAGCCATTTGATGCTCCTGATTTGTGTAAATGATGTAGTGCAAAAGTCTGTCCAGTGTCCATTGTAGGAGAACTAGACAGGCTTTTAAAACTCAATTTTGTCGGGTAGCCGAAGTATTTTCTCTTGTAGATAAAGTTTGACTTCTGGCAATGTAAAACTGGTAAACGGTGTCTATCTAATGAAGGAATTAATTTTCGTCAACCTGAAGAGGGTCAAAACGAGAATATGAATTGGATTGCGTTTGAACATCAGGGATGCTGGCGGATTTAGCACCCGATCGAATTGCCCAAGTTTTGAGTTCATCAATTTGCGATTCGGCTATTTGTGCCAGCGGAACGCAGCCGGCGATCGAAACGAGTAAGTCTTGCTGGCTGAACTCAACCCCGGCGCTGAACGCATTTTGCATCGCGTCATAGACGACTTGCTCAATCTCAGCACCTGAGAAACTTTTCGATCGCTCTGCCAGCAGCTTCAAATCGAAATCGCGTGACTTGACTCGATCGGGTCGGACGCGGGTGAGGTGAACTCGGAAAATTGCCTCCCGCTCTGTGAGATTCGGCAAATCAACCCAAAACACCTCATTAATGCGCCCCTTACGAATCAGCTCGGCGGGCAAAACTTCGGCGCGGTTCGCGGTCATGACCACAAAGACTGGCGCGGTCTTTTCTTGCATCCAAGTGAGTATCGTTCCAAACACCCGCTGGGAAGTGCCAGAGTCGCCATCCATGCCAGACGTGATGTTGGCGAAGGCCTTGTCAATTTCATCAATGAATAAAATGCAGGGAGCGATCGCCTCGACGAGCTTAATTACCTGCCGGATGCGGTTCTCACTCTCTCCGACCATGCTGCCGAACACGCGACCGACATCGAGGCGCAGCAGCGGGAGTTTCCATTCAGTGGCGATCGTCTTTGCTAAGAGACTTTTGCCTGTACCTTGAATGCCGGCGAGCAAGACACCTTTCGGGTTTGGCAAACCGTATTCGCGGGCTTCATCGGTGAAAGAACGCGATCGAGATTTGACCCACTGCTTGAGAGTTTCGAGTCCGCCAACGACTTCCAGACCTGATTCAAGCGGGATAAATTCGAGAATGCCCGTCTCGCGGATGGTTTGCCGTTTTTCCTCGATGACGGCTGCCAGAGCAGAACCATCAATTTTTCCCGATCGTGCCAAGCACTTAGCCAGGACGCGGGATATCCGGCACCGAGTTAGTCCCTGGCACGCTTTGACCAACTGTTTGCGTTCTTCGGTCGCTAGTTTGATGTTCTTGCCAACGAGTCGATCAATCAACTTCGATATCTCCTCGATGTTGGGCAAGGAGATATCCACCACCGTCGTCTCTTGAGACAGTTCTTGAGGCAAGCGTAGTTGGTCAGAGAGAATGACGAGACAGCGACGGTCGCGGGCAATTTGAAATGCCAGATTTTTCAGTTCCCGGACGATCGCTAGTTGGTTCATTGCTATCTGTCCGTTGGCACCGGGGGCAATCAGTGTTCCCAAATCCTTCATGACAAATACAGTGACTTGCTCCATTGCCGGCGCTTTACTGATGCGCTCTAGTGCTTGCATCGGATTTCCCTTGCCCGTGCCTGAATCTGTCCAGCCACGTGCAAAGTCCCAAAAATAGATTTGCCCTTCAACGGCTTTGACTACTTGGCACAAGATTTCTTCTGCGGGTTCTTCTTCCGGGCTTACTACCCACAACAAAGGAAATCGTGCCAACAACATTAGCTGAATTTCTTTTTTTTGGCCTATCATGTCTTTAGTCCTTACTAATTACCAATTGCTAATTACCCAATTTGCTAATTACCCAATTTGCTAATTACCCAATTTGCTAATTACAGTCTTGAACTACCCACTCAAGACATATCTCAATACCCGTTCTCCCTACTCAGTAACAGAAACGTTAACTGTTACTGAGTGTTTCTGTGTTTTTGAGTGTTTCTGTGTTTCTGAGTGTTTCTGTGTTGTTCAAAAACAATGTGTTTCTGTGTTTCTGTGTTTTTACTGCCATTAATTTTCTATTTAGCTTTCTATTTGGCTAGAGAAAGTTTGGGTTTTTTGGGTTTGTTGACAGGTTCAACAGGTTCAACAGCAACACTTTCAGAAACGGGTTGAGCTTGAACTTGAACTTGAACTTGAGCTTGAATTTCAGCTTGAGCTTCAGCCAGACGTGCTTTCAAATCTTCAATTTCTTTGAGAGCATTATCTAAGTCACCATGCAGAGTTTCATTTTCAATCATGAGGTCAGCATCTGTAGCTGTATCTCTATCAACCTCTAAAGCGCCACTAATTTTCTGCTGAGATTGTAGATGGGTGATAGTAGCAGAAGCATCTTTAAGTTGCGATCGAAGGTGTTCAAGTTGAGATTCCAGGACTTGTTTCTCACCGATTTGTGATTGCAAGGTTTGAATCTGAGAATGGAGACTGGAAATCTCCCGTTCCCGTGCTTCAATTTTTCCTGTGAGTTGTGAAATTTCACTGAGTCGATCGCGAGAAGCAGCTTCCATTTCTGCAACTTCTGCCAATCTTTTCTCGGCAACTGTAAGTTTTGCTTGTAGTTCACTGCGATCGGCTTGTAGGGAGTCCAACCGATGTCGAAATTCTTCAGAATCTGCCAATTGTTGCTTGTTCAGATTCATGTAAGCTTCTTTGAGTTCGAGTTTCTGACGTTCGTACTCTGCTTTGTAAAAGTTCAATTCGTATTGAATTTGTGGATAGTCCTTGAGTTGTTGGCGAAGAATTTCATTCTCAGCAGCCAAGGATTTCATTCGATCCCCACTGACCGAAGTATCTGCTTTCTGAAATGCGAGGCGATAGGTTGCTAGTGCCATTTGTCTAGCCACTGCTAGAAATTCTTCAGGAACTTCTGATTCATCAATCAAACCATCATCTGCTGCCTCTAGTAATGCGGTTGCTAAATCCTTCTCACTTTTTCCTTGTCTCATCAGCGACAGATTTTCTGTCCGCCATTCTCGAACCAGTTTGCATATTACGTCGGTGCTGCCTCCGACTCCGTAGATTTCTTTGAGGGCTGCGTTGACACTGCGGACTGCTACCCCTAAACGGTTTTTCTGAAGTACGGCACACGCAAAATCCACCATCTCTCGGTTGATTCCTGTGTAATGTTGACTTCGATCGAACTCAAATCCAGTTAAATCAAGGCTCGTAAACGTTGTCGGTAATTTTGCCATTGGTAAACAGTGGTAAATGACTGTGGAAACCTATTTACCAAGCATAACATTATTTACCAATAATGGTAAATACATTTATTAAGAATTTTCAATGCGATCGGCGATTACGCGCAAAACCACAGCAAGCTCATCATCTGGAATGGTACGAACTTGCTGTAAAAGATTTTGTAATCTGCTTGGTGTTCTGCTTCCGCCTAGAAATTCTTTAAATTCTTCAAGAGTTTCACCCCGGAGCGAAGCTACACGCTCTAGATTTTCTCGATCGGGAATTCCCTCCAAATTTTCCCAAGCTTTGATTGTGGGGTGAGATACCCCCAGTAGCCGAGCGAATGCTCGATACGACCTACCTGCACGCATTTCGCAGATTACTTCAGCAAATTTTTCCCTGGCCTGTACGTCCATCCGATGTTTTTGGTGATGATGTTGGGCCTCTAACATACAAAAATTGATGTGTTCAACACTTTCCATATTTGGTAAATAAGGTATATTGGTAAATACAGATGGCAAGTGACTTACCAAAAATCCGGTCTAAAGACACGGGCTTTCAATAAGCAAACTCAAGCTGTCTTACCAGCCTAAGCGTTAATTGACAACGTTAATTGACTTTGACTACGTTTTTGGGTCGTCAGAAACCTCAGCCTACCTAAAGGCATAAGGCTTGCAAGAAAAATCAAGTAAGCCGTTCTTTCTGGTTCTGACGAGCCAAGTCTTAACTGACTAGGTTTTTTGAGTCACCACACCCTGAAATGCTACGCGGTGTTCTTTGCCTGTTACTGACGTTGAAACAGTTCTTAGTTCACGCTTTACATTGCTTTAGCCTAACAAGCTCGCCATATATTGGCAAAGCTACATTACTCTTTCACGAGCTTGACATATTTCACGATGCAGGGGCAACCATACCACACTGCAAGGGATTTCAAATTCAATTGTTTTGCCGTGAACGCAGCCCTCAAATTTCACACTTACGGAGGTTTTTATGATGACAGAGCCTTTAAGCTCAATAGTTTTGGTCGAAGAAGTAAATTTGGTTGAAAAAGTCAAGAAAGTAAATTTGGTTGAAAAAGTCAAAAAAACCAAACGTACCCTAACGATTCCCGAAGAACTCGATCGGAAAGTTCGTCTGTTTGCTGCCAACCGAAGAATTCCTATAGGGTCTTTGGTTGAAGCAGCGTTAATTCTTTATTTTTCTCAAGACTTGTCTCAAGAAAACACAGAAAACTAAAACTCAGATTTCAGGGATTTATGACACAAAACGGATGGTGCCGTACCAACTATCACAAAGATGGTAAACGTCGTTTTGGAAAGTTAACGAACGGGTTTTGCTGTGAATGTGAAGCCGATGGCGCGTTCGCGCCCCGCAAGCTACTACCAGGGCCAGACGATCAAAGCAAAATAACTCGGCTGGAACAAAAAATCATTGATTTAGAGCAAGAGCGCAGGCGGCTTGATTCAGAAATTAAACGCCTGCGCTCGAAATGGCAAACCCTCATCAAATCACTACAAAAATCAGGAGTATCAGGAGTTACAAAATCATGAGAATCGAAATCGATCGCGACTTAGCAGAAAAACACCTGAGCTACTTGGGATACAAGCCCGGTGAAGCTTTCTTGAGATTTTTCTATCACAGCTCGGACGATCGTAAGAAAAAAGACAAAGGGCGTAAAGAAAGTCAGTGTAATTGGACGAAAATTGAAGAATATCAGACAGACGGGCGTGGTGTCTACGTCGTCGTCAATGGTGCTGATGGTACCGGACATACTGATGCCGACATCAAACAGTGCTGTGCAATTTTCTGCGAATGGGACGATATCGCACTAGCCGAACAATTTGAAAAATGGAGTGAAATTGGGTTTGTAGAACCAACTTTCACGGTCTACAGTGGCGATAAATCAATGCAGCCGTACTGGGTATTTGATGAGCCGATCGCACCGGAACAATGGCGCGAACTGCAAATAATTCTTATCCAAGTGATGCAAGCCGATGAGAGTAACAAAAATCCCAGCCGTGTCTTTCGCCTTGCCGGCGCATGGCACGTTAAACCCGATCGCGAACCCAGAAAAACCGAAATTGTTGGTGAGTCCGGTCTGAGATATAGCTATAGTGATTTGCGCCATCGACTTCTCGATCTCTACCGAGAAATGCTGATTCGGAAACAACGAGAACTTGAGGAACAGCACCAAGCAAAAATTTCTCTTACTCCCCCGATGACCGAAGCTTTCACAGCAGTACAGCGCCAGGTCATTTCTAACGCCACTGCTACGGATACTCTCATTGCCACGGATACTACCATTGCTACTGGTACTGCTACGGCTACACTCTCGTCCCCTCTCGATTTTCCCAAATACAAAGACCTCACTGTTCCTGTACCAATACCAATTTCCCTAGTCTGCGCGCTAGGGAAACCTAACAAGGAATTTTTGAATGGGGTAGCAACTCTCCGCAATACATCGATGGCAACACTGGCACGGGATTTACTCGGAGTTCAATCCGAGTTCAACCGATTGGGACAGACAACTAATGAGGATGCCTACACCCTATTTCTTGATGCCTGTCAGCGTTGTTCCCCCGGCGGTGGTTGGGATGAGCAAGAGTGGGAGCAAATCTGGAGTTATGCAGTTAAGTCTAACCCAAACCCGATCGCCAGTATCTCCAAATATCTCCCTGATGGTATAGAAAACTGCATCAAAGGTGAATACTGGCGTTTTTTAAAAACTCAGTATCCATCATTATCTGAATTAGAATCAGAAGTTGAGTCAGAAGTTGAGTCAGAAGCTAAGTCAAAATCTGAATTTAATATTTTGAGTTCAGATGACAAAATGATCCAGGATTATAATAAACTAGCCAGACATTTTGGGAAACGAATTCGGTTGAATAAACTGAGTAAGCGAATTGAAATTGATGGGAAACCTGTCTCGCTCGATCGAGCTAAAATCCAACTCGCAACAAGGCATTCCATCCTTGTAAAATCCTCAAAAGAAGACATCCAAGATATCCTCACAGAAATAGCTGAAGAAAATCAGTATTCACCTATTGAAGATTATTTAAATGGGCTACCAACACCGGAGCATACATCCATTTTGGATAATATGGCAGAGAGATATTTTGGTGTTTCTGAACCCATTTATCAAACTTTTGTCAGGAAAAGTCTGATTGGCGCCGTTGCCCGTGCGCTTTCTCCGGGATGTAAATTAGACACAGCGCTCATCTTGCAAGGCAAGCAAGGTTTTAAAAAATCCACATTTTTTAAAATCCTTGCTGGTGACTATTTCGATGACTCTCTCGGAGCTGTGTCAGACAAAGATGAACGGCTCAAACTCCATCGTTCCTGGTTCATTGAGTGGTCAGAGCTTGAGTCAATTTTCAAACGGCGCGATGTTTCCCAGACCAAAGCTTTTCTCTCAAGTTCGATCGATGCCGTCCGTCCCCCGTACTGTCGCGACACACAGGATTTTGCCAGAGCCAGCATCATCGTCGCGACCACGAACAAGGATGAGTTTCTCTCAGATGAAACTGGCAACCGACGATTTTGGATAATCCCGGTGAAGAAACGGATCAATACCAAAATGCTCAGAAAAGAGCGCGATGCAATTTGGGCAGCAGCAGTGCTCGCCTATAAATCTGGGGAGGAATGGTGGCTGGATTATGAGGATGAAGAAAAGGCAGAAACTATAGCTGGAGAATTTCAGACTTCCGATCCTTGGATGGATACCATCACCAATTACACCGAATATCGGGAATGGTTACTCATGGGCGATCTGCTCAATCATCTTCAAGTTGATTTGAGCCGGCAAGAGCGATCGCACCAGATGAGAGTCGCCAGCATCCTCAAACTTTTGGGCTGGCAGAAAAATTTTCGTACAGTGGCAGGCAAGCGCTGCCGAGTTTGGTGCAAACCAGAACCCGATCGAGAACCTGAGAGAGAACCCGATCGAGAACCTGAGAGAGAACCCGATCGAGAACCTGAGAGAGAACCCGATTCTGAGTCTGGATCAACAACAAACACTCAAAATAGGGGGGTTGATCGGGAGGATGACGCTGAAGTTGTGCAAGCTCAAATCGAATCACAGCAAGAACTTGAAAATCAGACTCAACAATTGGATCGACATGAACTACCCCTAACACCAAAAAAAGATATTTTTGCCCAAACAGAGACAGTAGGGACTATCAACGCTGACCTGAGCCAGAACTCAGAATTTCGCCCCCAGGAAAAATCCGATAGTTTGGGAGAGAAACTTGAGCAGGTCGATCGCACCAATCAACCCCAGTCCCCGCAAGCTTTTCAAAGTGATCAACCTCAAAATTCCCAAGTTGATCGACAAAAAACAGAAGCTCTTGCCGGGGCCGAGGTACAGGAAAAAGAAGAGGCAGAGCTGATCGATTTCATTAGGTATGCGATCGCCGAAAATGATTCTCAATTTGCCAAAGATATCCAAGTCATCCTCAAAGAGGTTTGCACTGTCGGTGCTGCCGATCGTCAAAAAGTTTGGACTTCTCTTTCCCCCAACGAACAAACCGCCTTCACTGCTTTGCTCTCCACACCGGAACCAACGCCAGAACCAATATCTGAGCCAACACCCGAACCAGCCACACCAACCACACCAACCACACCAACCACACCAGAACCGATACCGGCCACACCGGAATCGACATCAACTCGCGTACCTGCGCCGGCCATACCGGAACCCGCAGGTGAAGGAGTAACAGAACAATTAATCAGTGAAGAAGACGCGGAGAAAATCAGAGAGATAGCCACAATTTGGTGGATTGAATACTACCCAGAGCAACTGCAAGCTCTTCTAACACAAATGTATGCCTGGAAAGCGCCAGGAAATAAATACGAAACGGCTGTGATAGTTCAGTGGTTAGAGGGAGAGGATGCGGAGGTTCGCGATCGAATCAATCAATTGATATCGCTCAAAAATAATAACTCGCAACTCACAACAGATGAGGAAACAGAAACACATTATGACAAATGAAGGAACAAATGAAGGGACAGGTAAAGATGAAATTGAATTGACTGAGTTCACAACTGACCTCACAATTGAGCAGCAATTCAAGCTCAAACTTTATGCCGATCAGACTCAATCACTTTCCGCCGAAGAAGCGCAGATATTGCTTATCGAAATGATGCGCCGAAACATGATCAAAGACAACGTGATCCGACATTTACTCAATCCTAACAAGCACAAGGAAAATGAATAATTTCTGTGATTTCTGCGATGCGAAGACAGCTTGCCAAATTCTCAAATGTAGCGATCGAACCCTTCTGCGATACAGACAACAAAACAAACTTTTAGAAGGGATTCATTGGGGGAGAAATCCTAGCGGAAAAGTTCTCTATAATTCTGTTTTGCTTCTGCAACTCATTAATTGCAATGGGAATATTAATCATCCCGACCATCAGAAATTTATGGAGAGGTATCTGAACGATCGACCGGAGAATCAGCCTTTAAAACCGGGTCGGAAACAGGGTTCAATACGGGGAGCAAATCGGGTAGCCGTGGCGGGTTAACCAGTCCGGCATAATTTTCATACAAAGTGCGGACATCATGGCCGGTGAGGGCTGCGATCGCCACTGGGTTCATGCCAGCTTCTAGTCCGTGAGAAATTAGTGTGTGCCTGGTGTTATATGGTTTTCGATAATCTATCCCCAATTCAGCCAGTGCAGGTTTCCAGTAGCGCTTACAGAAATTCTTGGAGTCGATGGCGCATCCTTCGACACTGGTAAAAATCGGATCATCTTTTTGATCGCTCTGCCAATTTTCAGGTCGGCGATCGAGGAGTAGTTGTTGCAATCGGGGAGTTAGCGGCACCGTGCGGTCTTTATGCCGCTTGGCAGCTTTGCGGTTGCCATTTTTGAGAGTTTCGCCAATCCAAATTCGATCGCACTCGCTCGAACAGTGTCGCCATCGCAAGGCGGCTGCTTCCCCAGTGCGGAGTCCTGTCCCAAATTTAAATTCCACATAGTCAATGTAGTGTTTCAGATTGGGGTCAGAACGAAATTTCTGAACTATCGACTCAATTTCCTTCAAAGTAAAAGGATCTGGGCGCTGTTTTGGTGGAACTGAAACATTAACTTCGTCCCAAGGATTTTCGACTACCAGCTTCTTTTTCTGGCCCCACTCCCAGCAAGCGTTCATTAACACAATCCGTTCGCGTACCGTCACGGGTTTAAGGGAGCGAGCGGATAATAGCCAATCTCTAAATTTCTCAGCAACACTTTCAGAAACAGAAACACAGGTTTTGTTCTTGAAAAACGCAGAAACGTGTTTTTGTAATCCAAGATATTTAGCGAGAGTATCAGGGTCGATTTTAGGACGCTTATACTGGACAAATTGGTCAAAGAGGTCAGAAACAGAAATTGATTCTTGTTTCTGGGGCTTGTACTTGACTAGGGAAGGGTCAAAGTTGCCACTGGTCATGTCAAGTTCGATCGTGCGCGCTTTGATGGAAGCAGCTTTACGGTTGACGATCGAATCCGGCAAACCGAGATAGAGCCAGAAGCGTTTCCCCTCCCATGACCAGGCAAGCCGTAACCGATCTTTGAAAACTTCTATATTTACTGAGCCTTTTGGCATATCCCAGATTTATCGCAGATTTATCGCACTTTCTGTCAGAGTATGACATATTCTGTCACCCTTATTGAGAATGCGTAACCTGCGATTTATCTAGTAAAAATAATGGAATCCTTAGTGTTTAAGGATTCCATCTATCGGAGCGGCGGGATTTGAACCCACGACCCCTACTACCCCAAAGTAGTGCGCTACCAAGCTGCGCTACGCCCCGACAGCTTTAATAGCTTAGCATAGAATCCCCGAAAAAGTCAAAAAACTTTTAAAACTTTTGCGGCCTGCACCAAACTCGGAACCGCAGCCGCAGGCCAAAAACCCTCGCACCTCCTGCCAGAATTCAAGATCAATTGCACGCTGTAAGCTTCGGGATAGCCTTCCACCTGCACCCACAGCAAGTCGCTTTCGGCTTCAATGGCGATTTTTTCCTCGTCCATTAACTCAGAGGCCATGTGACTCATTGTGCCGGCCAATTGTCCCAACAATCGGCAAAAATCGTTCAACTCAGCCTCCGTGAGTTCGATCGCCCAACCGTCGCCAGCCACCAAACCCTGAAACTCCTCCGCCTCCGGGTTCCATCCCAAACGCCATCCGCTACCAGTCTTAATTACACGTTCCACCATTGAGGAATTTTAGATTTTAGATTTTAGATTTTAGATTTGTAGAACTTACCCATAAATACGAAAGAAACCGGGTTTTTTATCAGTGTTAAAAGCTCAAATGCAGTATTTCCATAAAACTCGGTTTCTGCATCCGTGAGTATTAAGGTGCCAGCAACTTCGCATCTCCGGGCTGGGGTTGAGGTATTTCCGGGGAATTCGATCGCCCTTGCGGTTTTTCCCCCGCCGCCGGTGTGGGCCCACCCCCGGAACTCTCCGTAAAAACATCAACCAAAGCTTGAACCAAAGCATCCCGCTGTGCTCTATTTAACCTTTGAATAGCAGCACGATCCTGTTCCATTGGATTTGAGCGCAAAACGTCCTTTCCCGGATACACGCTTTCTACCAAATAATCGGGAGTTGCCCCCAAATAGTCAGCTAAACTCAACTTCCAATCAAAGCGGTAATTGGGCGGCCGTCCTTTGACAAATACGTGATATCGAATCAACCGCCCGACTAAAGTATTGGTGGGATCGACTTTTCCTGTTTCCTTAGAAATGTAGTTATTCTCGATCGGGAAATCCGGCAATTTTTCGTACACCAATTTCCACGCATCTTGCACCCTCACTTGCAACGGCGCAGATTGTTGAGCAACCCGCTGCACGGACGCAGAGTCAGAACTCCTCTGCTGCGAAGGTTCCAAAGCCGACATACTCAGTTCCCCGGATTCCAATACCCAACTCAAAAGCGTGAAAATCGCCACAATCAAAGTAACGAACAGAAAACTTAAGCCCTGCTTTAATTTATTCACAGTTTTGACACTTTCAAACATAGAATAATTTCATTATATTAAGGCGATCGGAGTCCTAATTTATAATTTTATGAATTAGGAAAATTAACCCTGTTGGCAGCCTCCAGATTTTGTAAAAAGCGTTTTTGACAAGTGCGAGCTTCCTACTCAGTTGCGTATATAAAATAAACCGATTTTTTCGCAGAGGCGCGCCAGTCTAGTTTGAAAAAGTTTTGGGTTTTGAGATGACAAAAATTGCTGGCAATTCACCACTCAAAACTCAAAACTCCCAAAGTCTAGATGTCTCCGATAATTTCTGGCTGAGTCAGTTCGTCCGACATCTCAAATATCGCCCGCATTACAGGTTTCATTTGATGGTCGTCCATATTGTCAAAATCTTCATACCGACGGCGTTTTGCGCGGTTCGCCACCTGCACCGTAATCCGATAGCGGTTGGATGCACCGTTAATCAACTCTTCCGCGCGACGGGTTAGCTGAGTTGAATCGAAGGTTGGACGCTTAACCATGAGACTACCTACTTTATGTAATGTTACATTCTAGTCTAGTATGTCAAGATTCATAATTTATTAACTGAGTATCATTGCTTATGCAGGTAGCAACAGCCTATTCCTTTGGTCACTTGCATCGGGGAAATTCTCATCCCCTCAAATTGGTTGCTTTCGGCGACAGCTTAATCTACGGTTTCGGCGACGGTGTAGGCGGTGGCTGGGTGGAAAGATTGCGGCGCCAGTGGATGTTACCGGAGAGTGCAGGACACGTTTTATACAATTTGGGCGTTCGGGGCGATCGGGCTTATCAAGTCTCCCAGCGCCTGGAAAACGAGTTTCGCCACCGCGGCGAGCTCAGAAACCGCGTCCCTGATGCGATTATTCTTTCGGTAGGCCTCAACGATTCGGCGAGAGTGCAGTCGCCTACCGGGCGCAACTACACTGAGTTTGAACATTTTAAAAGAGTTTTGGATAACTTATTAGACACTTCCAGACAACTTTGTCCGGTGATATTTGTCGGGATGGTACCGGTGGATGAAAGTAAAATGCCTTTTCAAAATTGTTTGTATTACAGTCATGCCGACCAATATCGGTATAAGGAAGCAACGAAATTAGCTTGTCAGTTGCGGGGAATTCCCTATTTAGATATTTTTGATAAATGGATCGATCGGGGCAGTGATTGGTGGCGATCGCGCTTGATTGCAGATGGGCTGCATCCCAATGCAGCGGGCTATCAATCTTTATTTGAGGATGTGACAAGTTGGGAACCGCTAGCCGCTATTAGTCATTAGTCATTAATCAAATCGAGCGAGGGCGGGCACTCTTGGCACTGCCCCTACATAATACAGCTTCTGCCTCCAGGACTGTATAAATTCAAGGTAGATAAGGGAGATAAGCAACATAAGGTTTTTAAGGAATTTAAGCATTTTAAAATTCCCCAATCACCATAAAAATATTTATTTTAAAAGACCGTATCTTCCCCCCACGAAAAATAAAAACATTCAACAATGATTACATAAGTGAGGGAAAGAGCAAGTTCGGCCCGAATCAATCAGCCTATCAAAAGCTTGCTTGTCCTCAATAAAAAACTTGTGTAAATTGGAGAATCAAAAAATGTCTGTATTACATCGCATTAAATCCGGTACATCTGTTTTATTAACACTGGGAACAGTTGCCGGAACCGCAGCGCCGATGCTAGCTCCCGCGCCTGCTTTTGCTCAGACAGCTTTTTCGGATGTTAATAATAACTACTGGGCAAAAGACTTTATTCAAGATTTGTCAGAAAGAGGCATTATCAAAGGATTTCCCGATGGCAGTTTTCGCCCGGATGCACCGGTAACGCGGGCTGAATTCGCGGCAATGGTGCGTTCTGTGAAAAAGGCAAAAACCCGCGATGCTGTAAGGTTTGCCGATGTTCCGTCTAATTTTTGGGCAAGCGGGGCGATCGCCGAAGCTTACGAAATGGGATGGATGTCTGGCTATCCCGGCAATGTTTTCAGGCCGGCACAGCAGATTCCTCGCGTTCAAGTTGTAGTCGCTTTAAATAACGGCATGGGCTATGAGCCTACGTGCAATTTTCAAGATGTTCTCAGCTACTATAATGATGCGGGTGAGATTCAAAGTTATGCTGTCAAAAGCGTTGCTGCTGCTACTGAAAAACAGTTAGTTGTCAGCTATCCCAATCCTAAATCTCTCAAACCGAACAAGTCAGCAACGCGAGCTGAAGTAGCTGCTTTTATCTATCAAACATTAGTCAGTACCAATCAAGCAAGAGCAATTAATTCTCCTTACATTGCCAAGATAGATGTTAGCGAGTCTGTTGCTGTGCAAATTCCCAGGGGGGTGACTATCCCCATCGAATACACAAAAGGCAAGATTTTGCTCGGCCCTAATGACAAGTCTCCGATTACGCTGACTGTAGCTGCGGATATCGCGGGCAATAACGGCCAAGTGCTGATACCGGAAGGCTCGAAAATTAGCGGCGAATTGCGATCGACTGCTTCGGGCGTTCAGTTTGTGGCTCAAGAATTAAGTATCATCAACGGCAGCAGAGTGCCTCTCAATGCCACTTCGCAACTGATTACTAGGAAAGAAACTGTTACCAAGGGCGTTAATGTTGGTAATCTGATTAAGAATACGGCGTTGGGTGCAGCAGCAGCGGCGGCGATCGCAGGTGTTACGGGCGATCGGGCGATCGCGACTGAAGAGGTGCTCGGCGGTGCGGGAATCGGGACTTTGATCGGGGTATTTTTGGGTCGAGATAAAGTCGATTTGTATGCTGTTAATCCCGACACCGATTTAGATTTGCTGTTGAATTCCGATTTGGTAGTTGCTACTGCCAGCACAGGCATTTGTAGCGCTCGATAGAGCCGATACTTGGAAATTTCCTCAAACCCCTCCCCTTGCCGGAGAGGGGCTTTAATGTGTGTATTTTACCTCGCTACAGGTACATCTAATCAAATAATTAGCCAGGGATTTTTTTGAGTGTGAATTTCTACGAACATCCCAAACTTTCGCGGGTAGAAACTCCCGTCACGGGATTGACACCATCTGCTTTATCGCACAGGATACTCACTTGATAAGCGTCGATAATCGCGTCAGTAAAATCAGCGCCGGAAATTGCAGCATCAAAAAACCGAGTTCGAGTCATAATTGCCTCGGTAAAATTAGCATTCGTCAAATTAGCGCCGTCGAATGTAACTCTATCTGCCAAAGCACCGGAGAGGTTGGCGCCTGACAAGTTGGCATTCAGCAAAACTCCCTTAGTCAAAATCGCATTAGTTAAATCAGCACCTTGAAAATTTGTTCCCCGCATTTCCGCAGCGACAAATGTTCCCCCCGCTAAATCCGAGTTGGAAAAATCGCGATCGGACAAATTAATATTTGTATAATTAATATTTGTTTTCGGCAGGGCAAATGCCGGAGTAGCACTCAGCAGCACCCACCCAAAAGCCAAGACTAAACTTAAAACCAGGCTGAGGACAATTCTGAAAATACTTTTCATGATGATGGGAATGGGGAATGGGGAATTGGGAATTGGGCATTGGGCATTGGGAATTGGGCATTGGGCATTGGGAATGGGGAATTGGGTATTGGGCATTGGGCATTGTTGACTGTTGACTGTTGACTGCTGACAAGTAACAACTGACAACTGACAACTGACTAATTAAAATCGCTTTACCCAATCTTCGCCGACGCGAAGTGTCAAATCAGAATTAATTTCACCAGTAGAAGATGCTTCAAGTTTACCGCCGCCTAATTCTTTTTGCAGTAGATTCGCTGCCTCTAAATCGCCTTGCTGAACAATAATTTGACTTTGACGCTGCTTCAGGGGCGAATCCTGCACTACAGATACATTAAAAAAGCCTTTTTTTGTGAGAAATTCACTAACGGTTTTGGCTGCTGTCGGTTTGCTAGAAGCGTTTTGGACAGCTATTTTGAGGTTTTTGGGCAAAACGGACTCGGTTGGATTGCGAAATCGTCCTTGTGCAAAATCCGGCACGCTCTGGTTGAAATATTGTGTCATAATGCGATCGCGCCCGAGCGCATCTACAATCCAATAACTCCTCAAATCCCCTTTTTCTGAACTTGAACGTCCAGGCAACATTACCATTTTAAAATTATCTCGCTCCAATTGCAAACCGAAATTTGCCAGCGTCAATATTTCCTCATAATTTAGGTTTGTATCCACATATTTTTGCATCAATCGAACAATTTGTGGCAAGCGCACTAATACTGATGGACTTGCGAGGCGGTCCCGAATAGCTTGAATTAAAGATTGCTGTCGCTGAATGCGGCCGATATCTCCTAAACCGTCGTTGCGAAATCGAGCAAATTGTTCTGCTTGTTCTCCGTTGAGAGTTTGCCATCCCTTGCCTAAGTTTATTTTTAACTTTTGAGCGGTATCTGTATAGGACATCGCGCGAGGTACAAATACCTCAACTCCGCCCAACAAATCGACTAATTCCCGAAACGCATTGCTGCTGACTCGCACGTATCTTTCAATTGTCGTATTGTTCAGCATACTGCTAACCAATCGCGTCGCCAAAGCTGCTCCTCCTCTAGCGTTGGCTTCGCTAATTTTGCTGAAGCTAATGCCGGGAACTTCGAGTCTAGTATCTCGCGGAACTGAAAGCAAACTAATAGATTTATCTCTAGGTTCTAGGTGAAATAAGAGTATGGTATCGCTGCGACCCTCAAAAATTTTAGGGGAATTGGTGACAGCTTCCGGCACGCCGTCAATTCCCAAAATCAAGATATTAACTGACCGCGACAGGCGGTATCCAGAGCGGTTAGAGGATAGATAGTCAAAGCCCGTCGCCTCTAATACTCTATTGATAATTGGCGGTTCCACGGGAGCTAAAAGGGCAGTAATTGCACCCATTGTGGCAGAGATTGCGGCGGTAAAAACTAGCAAAAATAGCCCCACTACATACAGGAAAAATTTAGGCTTTTTTCGAGATTTTTGCTCGACTCGTTCAACAAAGTTTCTTTTAAAAATTGACAAGTTTTTCATTGACTTGCTGTTGATTATTGCAGTTTTTCAGCTTTGCAGTAAAACTTGGGCGGTGCTTCTTGAAAGTATTTGAACATAGCCGGACACAGCCAGCCTTCGAGATTTTTCGATTCCCACCGATACCAGTTACCGCCGTATTCTGCTTTCAACCACAGCATTTCTGCTTGATATCCGGGAAATGGATTGGCTGAAAATAAAAGTCGGAAACCTTGAGCGGCATTGGGAATGTCTGCGACAAGCGCGTTAATCATTTCGGGGACGCCCTGAACAAATGGTTCTCGGACAAGTCCGACTCGCTCGTCGTCAAAAACCCAAGTGTACTGTTCGCGATAGGGGTAAATTACCATCATGGCATTGGACATGGTATTCGCCTCTTTTGATTTCCTTTGTTTTGCCTGCAAAAATGCAAGGGTGGATACATTATATTCTGTGGCGCGGAAGTTGTGGGCTATCCGCTTTGACAACCCTGTTTTAACTTAGGAACTTTGGCGGCTTATTTACAAATTTTATTCGGTTTGTGCCGAGGGGCGAAGTTGAGAGCGATGGAGTTTTAAATCTACTTTTGTGGTTTTTTTTATTTTATGTAATACCAATTCTCCAAACTCTTGCAACAATTATGAGTTTTTGGTTTGTTTGCGCTCGCGCTTCAGGTAAGGCGCGTCGCTTGGAGATTGTCGCTCTTTTTTAGGATTGGCAGGTGGCGACGCACCCGGAGGCTGCTGTTGCATGAGTTTTGAGAATTAGTATAAATAGTATCCCAATTCAAGAGGAATAAAGGTGATTGCTTACAGGATTTTTACTCTTATGGGGCCTATTTGTATAACCTTTACTACGTTTATAGTAAGGACGAATAATCTGTCTTCTCTCAAACTATGATAACCGACACCCTAACTACAAACCTATAACTGTTTGTAGCTGGGTGTTATGTTTTTTTCGGGAAGCTGTACCTCAAATTCTAGTCAACTCAACCAGGGCATTAGCTAAATATTGATACTGCGGCAAAGTATTGTACAACTGAGCCGAAACCCTCACCAACTGCTTGCTAGCATCCGGCCAAGGAATCACCGGAACTTCAATTTTAAAAATCTCCCACAGCGCCTCTTGCAAAGGTGGAATTCCTCCCTTTGCAACCACATCAGACTGAGAGTCTGCCAGTGGCACAACAGCCATAGAACCCACCATTTCATCAGGACAAGGCAGCAACAAATCTAATTTGTCCGCCAATATTTTTCTCCCTGCCAATGCTAAAGCATGATTCTTTGCCCTCAACTCCGACCACCCGCCTCTCAACAAAGAACCCATAAAATCAATAGCTACAGGTACGCACAAATAGGGGCTAGGATCGACTGTTCCCATCCAGTCAAATTCTAGTTGAAAGCGTGATTTATCAGCGCGCGGCGAATTAGCACCGTGACTGATTGTAGTTGGCCGAATGGCATCTTGCTTGTCGCGCCGCACGTATAAAAAGCCCGCACCTTTCGGCGCGCACAGCCACTTGTGGCAATTTCCAGTATAATAAGCCGCGCCAATTTCATCTAAATTCAGTGCTACCATTCCCGGCGCGTGAGCTCCGTCTACCAATACATCCACGCCACGGTTAGCTAACTCGCCGACTAACTGTTTGATGGGAAAGATTAAACCTGTTTGGCTCACAACGTGGTCTAATAAGGCTAACTTTGTGTGCGGTGAAACGCACTTAATTATTACTTCAATAATTTGGTCGGGTGACTCAATGGGAAAGGGGACTTCTGCTACTATTACTTTAGCGCCTGTACGGTCGGCTACAAAATTAAGTGTGTTGCGGCAAGCGTTGTATTCCTGATTTGTAGTGAGTAATTCGTCGCCCGGATTAAAATAGAGCGATCGCAAAACAGCATTTACTCCCGTCGTCGCATTCGGGACAAACGCCAAGTCATCCTCAGCCGCACCAATAAATGCTGCTAACTGATTTCTTGCATTATCCAACAATGGTTCAAATTCCCGCATTAAAAAGCGCAAGGGTTCTCTTTCCAGTTGTTCCCGGAAAGCGGTTTGCGCTTCCAGTACGGGAATCGGGCAGGCCCCAAAAGAGCCGTGATTGAGGAAAGTTATATTGCGATCGAGCAACCAATATTCGTTAATCATTAGTAATTAGTCATTAGTCATTAGTCATTAGTCATTAGTCAGTTAACTGTCAACTGTCAACTGTCAATTGTCAACCGTTAACCATTTTACCTTTTAATTGCTCAAACTCTTCTAATGTATTGCAATTCGATAACATTACTGCTTCTCGTTCCCCTACAGGTAGAGGAATGGCGGAGATTTGATTTAACCACACTTGAAACGAACGTCCCCCTTGGTCAATAAAACTTTGCAAACTCGGCAGAGATTGTTGGCGGTAGAAGGCGCACAAAGGCTCCCAGCGCGAATTTTGATAAGGCACAACTGCTAAAGTTGATGGGGGAAACTCGGTTAACTGACTCGCCCAATTTTGAATAATCTGGGCATCCAACAAAGGCAAATCGCAAGCTAACAGTAAAATCCACTCGACGGCAATTTCTGTCAATCCCTGAGTCAATGCAACCAAGGGCCCGGAACCCGGATTGTATTCTAGCAGAAATTGGGATGTTTCGCTTAAGGTCGATCGATAGCGATCGGGCCAAGCAGTCAGAACATAAACTGCTGGCGTTACAACTGCAGCCACTTCCAACGCCCGCTGCAATAGGGATTTGCCCTCAATTTCCAGCATAGCTTTATCCCTACCCATCCGGGAACTTTGACCGCCTGCAAGCACAATTACAGCAATTTTATGATGAGTCATTAGTTATTAGTCATTAGTCATTACGACCAAGAAAAAAATATAAATGTAGGTGGGTCTGGCGCACAAAACCTCTAAGACTGAGACCCACTGGCAAATCAAACAAAGGTATGTAGTTGCGCCTGAGCGCTCTTTCCCAAGCTAAGCTGTCCCATTTAAACTGTATATTCAAAGGTATGTAGTTGCGCTTGAGCGCTCTT
>JAUBST010000024.1:0-12423 GCA_036702215.1 Microcoleus sp. F6_B6 | reverse complement strand
TGAGCGCTCTTTCCCAAGCTAAGCTGTCCCATTTAAACTGTATATTCAAAGGTATGTAGTTGCGCTTGAGCGCTCTTTCCCAAGCTAAGCTGTCCCATTTAAACTGTATATTCAGGGCGGAACGCCCAACCCCTACTCCCCACAAAAAATTGATTTTTTTTACATACGATTTAAAGGCCGCAACAGCTTAAGAGGATGTTTTAAAAGTCCGGGAAGGTATAATTTAGCCCTTCTGATTGGGCTTAGCTGAGACGGTAAATCAAGGTTTCAGCCCATAGATGCTTCTTTGCGACAACCCTGATGTCGAATGACCCTTTGAAAACATCCTCTAAGAGCGCTAAAGCGCAACTACATACCTAAAATTTTAACCCCTGTTTGTGACAGTTTGCTTTAGTCTTAATCCGATCAATCATTCTCAACTCAAAACACTAACGGCTTTGCTAACTTCCTCAAGTTTTTGCACGACTTGACCGCTATTCAATAAAGTTTCTGCCTTAATTAAACCCGATTCCATATCTAAACAAACTCCGCTGCGCCACAGATAAAATCCGCCGTTCCAGATAGCGGACTGCATCAATTCGGAGGGTTTTCCCAGCAACACTTCCTGCATTTGTTTGAATAACTCAGAGGCTGATTCAAAGGCAGGATTTGTGCTGCTAAAACCGTAATCTCCGTGAGCTAAAAGCACTCGCTCGAACTCAGCGTCCGGCTTAGCAATGCCGATAATCGCAGTACGATCGCGCGGCAAATCGCAGCTTCCCTCCAATCCCTTGACGGTGGTATAATTTTTGATTCCCCGCAACTCAAAGGCTTTTTGAAACATACCTTCTGTGGGCGGGTGGACGTAGCCGGAGATGACGTTAACGTCGCCGGCACAGGGACACCACATCAACTCCATTGTCGAAAAAGGCGGCCGTTTGCCGATTTCGCGGCGGTAGGGAACTAAAGCGGCGGCTTGAGGAAAATGCTTGGGAAGGTAAACAAAACCTAAACCCGTACTGTCAAAAACTCGCTGGACTTTTTCTAAACTAAGTTTTCTCCAGTCAACTCCCAAACCGCGCCAAATTTCAATCAGGGGAATGCCTTCTTTCGTTGGCATGGTATCGCCCCCGTGCATGAGACTTGGCACGCCAGAGGCGGCTAAAATTAGGGCGGTTATTGGGCTAATTGGAGCCGTGCGCGATCGCCCGTCGTAAGCAACGCCAAACACGGCCACGGTAGAGACGGAAAAACCTTTTTCTCGGTTTGGGGCGGCAAGCACAGGCCCCAATTCTTCATAAGCATCGAGCATTCCGGCTAATTCTTCGCCGGTGGGCCGTTTAATGCGGTGGGCAATCATAAAAGCTCCGATTTGAGCCGGTGTTGCTTCTTGCAGCAGCATCATCCGCGTGGCTGCTGCTGCTTCGGAGCGAGTTAAGTTTTCTCCTGTGTGTATTCCGCTGCCAACTTTTCGCAGCAATTCTCTAAATGCGTTACTCATAACATTTGAAGTTAGTAATTGGTAAGGGGTAATTGGTAGTATTTGAACCGTCTTAAATTTAATTTTCAGAACTATCTATTGAAAATTATCGAATTATACCACTTCCCAAAAAGAAGGTAATTGTTGGAAATATCCAAACCCTTATTTCATCAGTCATTCCCCTTCTAAAATCTAAAATCTAAAATCTAAAATGGTATTAACTGCCTGATTTTTCTAGTTTGATTACATCAAATGGCGGCACAAATTCGCGTACCAGATTCCAGAAATGGACGATCGGCGGAATTTGCATTCGATCGTGAGTTGTCACCAACACGACTTCGCGAGTCCAAGCCGGATCTGCCGCCAATTGAGAGATCGTCGAAACCTTGGAATTTGACCGCTCTTGGCAGATCGACCGCACTGCTAAAGTGCGATCGGTTTTCGCCTCCACTAAAGCTGAAAGCGGCAGCAAAGCAATCAATTCTCCCTGCCGCACCACACCCCGAAAAGCATCAAGAGTGTTGAGTTCCAAAACAGCATGAAGTTTAGCACCGATGCGTCCAAATTGTTCTTGCACCATCCGCTGCATTCCGTACCCGTCCTTAAACACCACTTGCGGGTAACAAATCAATTCCGGCCAAGGTACTCGTTCGTACTGAGCCAGGGGATGATCCGCCGCCATCAACACCTCGATCGGCTCATTGTAGAGCACCTCAACCAACATTTCCGGGGCTTGAGTAAAATAGCGGTTGTTCATCACCAGCGCTATGTCTACCAAACCATCTTTGAGGACTTTCAGGGCTCTATCGCTACCGAGGGAAGTCACCCGCAACTGCACGTCTGGATAGTCGCGGCAAAACTTTTGCAGCACGGGCGGCAAATAAGCAGCGCAAACCGAATGAATCGCAGCCACGCAAAGTTCCGGCTGCTTTCCTGCCCGTAAGTCTCCCAATTCTTCAGCAGCATTTTGCCAAGTCTGACAGATTTTGCGAGCGTGAGGTAGCAGGCGTTCCCCTCCCACAGTCAGCTTGGCGTGGGCCGTGCGGTGAAACAGCGACAAACCCACTTCCGCTTCTAATCCCTGCACTTGGCGGCTAATAGTCGATTGGGTAACGCCGCACTTCCGGGCCGCTTGCTGAAAGCTACCAGTTTCAGCAACTGAAAGAAATGCTTGAAGCTGCTCTAAGCGCATGGAGGTTTAATTCGAGATGGTTTCAGAAATTGGTGCTGCTGAATCCAAGTATGATTTTGGCCGATCGGGTAATTCTAAGCTTACGCTGTCAGCGGTGGGGCAACCGCGGGGGGATTGCCTACAAATTTCATACCCCAATTCAGCAACGCCAAGAAATTTTACTGGAATATAATCTGTGACATTAACCGATTTAGTAGCAGAATTTAGTAGACTTTGATACAGGTACAGATTAGTTTTGATGCTGGGGCCAGAGGCGGGGATGCTACGCTCCAAGCATCAATCTGCTCCGGCAGGATTTCTGAGCCTTCAAGTAGAGGTTGATTCTCCTGTGTTGAAGGGATGTCTGAATCTGCAAACTTATCAAAAAATAGATTCAATAAAGATGAATTTATCGAATATTGCAAGATTGTAGCTAAACCGTTTCCATGAACGGCACTCTAGTAATCCCTTCATTAAGTGCGATCGATAGCTCGGCTTTTCAGCAGTAAGTTGTAGATTCAAAACATAGCATTTAATTTCGTACCTCCTTGGGAATTATAGTACCTCACTTTCCCTCAACCTCTCAATAAATTTACAAATATTTCAGGCTGGTTAAAACCTGATGTGAACTTTCCTCCCCGGACTAAACTCACTCTTGTTTTATGTTTTTTTGTGTATAAACTAGAAATTAGCTGGTCAGCAACACAAGTGCTACTCGGAGCGCACAGGAAAGCCGAAATGCTGCCATTTATAAAAAACAGTGCATTATTTTAAATTGTAATATAGCCTTTCTCAAAAAGATGAGGTATGATTGATAGATTATAGCCTTTCAAGCGAAAGATGAGGTACTCATGGGCATAGGGCATAGGGCATAGGGCATAGGGCATAGGGCATAGGCCTCCGTGGGCATAGGGTATACCTCACTTTTTTGAGAACCGCTATATATAACCACAATCACTAAGAGGGCTAAAGCCCAACTACGTACCTCATATTAGAGCTCGATCCGCTATATATTCTCAGTTTTTTATTCTAAATCAGCCCCTCTTTTTAATAAAGCTTCACGATTTTGTTTAAATCGAGCCAGATTGAGGCGAACGCCCTCGGATGTCAAATCAACTTTCAAATCCCGTGACTTTTACCAATTACCCAACTGCGGCGAAAAATCCGAGCCAAAGTCGATTCTTCCAAAGCAAAATAGATAGGGCGGCCGTGAGGACAAGTGCGCGGATTGCGAGTTTGCTGCCATTCATCCAACAAATTTTGCATTTGGGAAAGACTCAAAGGAGTACCGTTTTTCATAGCTGTGCGGCAAGCAGTCGCAACTTGAGCCGCTTGCAAATCTGCGACTTTACTGAGTTCAAAAAGCGCATCCGCACAGTCATCTCGACCGGCTAACAATTCAGGAACTTCGCGGGCAGCCCATAGCTGTTCGCCAAAACTTTCTACTTCCAAACCCAAGCGGGATAAATTCTCTATTTGCAGTGCAGATAATTGACTGAGGATTACTGGTTTTTCTAGAAATTTTAGCTGCCAAACCGCACACAATTGCTCGTACAAAACGCGCTCGTGAGCGATGTGTTGTTCCACCAACCACATTCCGCTGGAATGTTCCGCAACAATGTAAGTATTGTGAACTTGAGCGATCGCCCTCAATTGCATCAATTCTATTTGATTAGCTTTTTCCCCTTTACCGCCCTCATCATTCTGCCTAGCGGAAATCCCGACACTGTAAGCAGTTTTTTGTTCGGATGCCTTCAGCAATTGTCCCACTCGATCGGGAATAGGGGCAGGCGGCAAAACTTCATCATTCAGGTGCAAAGCGCGAGTAATTGCCGCGCTAACTTGTGCTTGCCAAAAACTCGGATCGTGCAGATAAATTTCTACTTTAGCCGGGTGGCGGTTCCAGTCGATTTCTGAGGGGGAGATGTGCAGGTGGACAAAACACACGGGATAGCGATCGCGCGGACAAGTGCGGGCAAAGGCGCTGAGAATAGTTTGCTCTAATTCGGGCGATCGCACAACTCGCCGGTTCACCCCAATTTTCACCCAATCCGGCCGCCTGCGGTGACAGCGATCGGGCAAACCAATTACTAATTCTAAAAACTGGGAATTGAGCATTTGGAATTGGGAAGTAGCCACTGGGAATTGGTAATTGTGCTTAACTGTAGCGCCCACAAGTTGAGTTTCTACCACTAAATTTGCTGCTTTATTATTTGCAGGACTGGCAGGCAAATCTAACTTTAAATACTGCAAATCGCTCGATCGCACACCGCGCACGAATTGAGGTAAAAGTTGTTCCGCTGTGCTACCAGGAATTACGTGCAAACAAGGCGTACTTCCTTGACGCAACTGCCAATTAACGTGCGGGTGACAAATAGCAATTTGCTGAAGGGTTAATTGGATCGATCGCATTTGCTGTGCGGGCGATAAAAAACTGCGGCGCACAGGCCAATTGCCAAACAAATTATCAACAGTCACTACCGTACCAGGAGCGATCGCCGCTGTTTCCACCTCCACAGCAACGCCCGCGTTATTGTAAACCACCCGCCAGCCCGATCGAGCATTTTCAACTTCCCCCTTGTTAAAGGATGATTTGGCGCGGGTTTGCCCCGACTCTCGATTTTCCGAAAAATCCCCCAATCCCAAATCATTCGATCGGCTCAAAACTTCCAAACAGCCCAACTGAGCTAAACTGTGCAAAGCTTCCCCGCGAAATCCCAAAGTATCAATTTTGTAAAGGTCAGCTTCCGTGGTAATTTTGCTCGTACTGTGAGGCGAAGCCGCCTGCTGCAAATTTTCCAGATCCATTCCCGTACCGTTATCTGCAACTTGCACCCGCCACTGTTCGGGCCAGACAGAAACAACGATGCGAGTTGCGCCAGCATCCAAAGAATTTTCAACTAATTCTCGTACCGCAGCGGCGATCGAGTCAATCACTTCGCCGGCGGCAATTAAGTTGATAACTTCTGTCGGTAAGGTTTGAATAGTAACTGGCATCAGATTTTTAGCGCTTCGTTAATTCAATTCTACTTGATTCTGCAAGTCGCTACACAGTATTGTGACTTAAGCTCTTCAACCCCATTTATTAGAAATATATTGTTTGATAACAATATATTGACTCATCAGCCAAGTCTCTGAGGCAAGCGTGAGCAAGTCCTAAGTATATATCTTCCCAGCTACTTAATTTTGATCTGCTAAATCCATAATTTTTGGCAACCGGATGTAAAAAGTTGTGCCTTTTCCGTCCTCTGACTCATAAGTAATTTGCCCTTTGTGAGCCTCAACGATCGACTTAACAATTGCCGTTCCCAACCCAGTACCAGTCCGTTTGCCATAAGTCACGAACGGTTCAAATAACTTTTCCTTAATTGTCGTAGGAATGCCTGGGCCGTTATCGTAAATGCTAATTTCTGCCCACTCCTCACTTTGTGTCACCGCAATCTCCACCCGACCCCCTCTGCCGCCAAAAGCCTCAACAGCATTCCCAACTAAATTTTGTAAAACGCGCAAAATCTTATTTTCATCCGCTTCCACTATTACTTCTGTCACCCGTACTGCTAAATCTACTTTTGCTGCTTCACAATAAACTCTGTTCAACTTTTCAAACTGCTGCAACGTCTGAATTAAATTGACTGGTTTTTTATTGAATACAGAATTACCTCGCGAAAATTCTAATACTTCTTCAGCCATTCCCAGCATTCGATGAACTTGCAATTGAATAAGTTCGCACCACTCCTGAGTTTCCTCATCTTCGTGCATTTCTTTGAGCATTTCTGTGGAGAGTTTTATTCCGGTAAAAGGACTTTTGAAATCGTGAATAATTGTACTCACCATTTCTCCTACCAATACCATTTTTTGTTTGTGTACCAACTGGCTAACATATTGATCCGTGGTATCCCGTAAATTTTTAGTAATGAAGCTAAACATTTGCAGTACCGAACTGCCTTTAGCAAACTGGAGAGTCGTTATTAGTTCTTCACGGCCTATTTTGGCCAAAGTCGAGCCTGCAACTGCCACAGCTCTAGCACTGCGCGGCTCTCCGTCTAAAACTCCGAGTTCGCCAAAATAATCGTCTGGCTTAGCGACAGCAACAGTTTGATATTTATGATTTTCAAGCCGCTTGGTAAACTCGACTTTACCTTCTAAAACTAGATATAAAAAATCCGCTGTTTCTCCTTCTTCAAAAACCAGCGTTTCCTCAGCAAAACTCTCCAAAACAGCTATTTGGCAAAGGTGAGCGGCTTGAAGAGGTTCAAAATAAGACATAAATCGATGAGATGCCAGATCCATGTGAAAATACCTAAGACTTAATCTAAACAGTTTCTTTCTTCTATTTTCGCCGATCGCCATCGGTGCGTTAATAAAATACAATGCTGCTTGAATCTGTCTCTATTTTCTGACATCCCAGGCTTGGACGCAAGGATCTGGGTCGAGATGCAGAGCCAGCTCCTTGCATAGCAGCAGCAGTAATCTCACCAAAATTCTCAGTTAATTGACTAAAATACATAAATATTGTACTATTTTTTAGATTTATATTGGATGTGCGGGCGGGTTCCCCGGGCCGCCTCAGAAGATTTTAACTGTAGAGAGATCGTGTAATTTAAATGCCGATCGACCGAGTTTGCAAAAATTAACGATCGCCCGATAAAACGATCGCAGCATTCTGCCCGCCAAAGCCAAAACTCAAACAAACCGCATTTCTGACAGTAGCCGATCGCGCACAGCGAACAAAATCTAATTCAAACCCCGGTTTTTTCATTCCAACGCAAGGCGGCAACATCTGATATTTAATACTCATCAAACAAAAAGCCGCGCCCAAAGCTCCCGAAGCTCCCAAAGTATGACCCGTCGCCCCCTTAGTTGAACTAACAGCAACTCCTCGGTGAAATAACTTCTCAATTAACAGTGCTTCCTGTCGGTCATTTAACTCAGTGGCAGTACCGTGAGCGTGAATAAAATCTATATCAGTCGCCGCTAAATTGCTGCGTTTCAAACATTGATTTACCGCCGCGATCGCACTTTTCCCACTCAGCTCCGGCGCATTAGCATGGCAAGCATCATTTGTCAAGCCAAAACCGGAAACTCGACCGTAAATTCTAGCGCCGCGACGCCTTGCCAACTCGGCCGATTCTAATACAAATAAAGCCCCGCCTTCACCGAGCACAAAGCCTTCCCGATTTTCATCAAACGGATAGCACCCAGCGTTTGCCAAAGCACCCATCCGGTTAAATCCAGCCACAGTCAGCGGTGTGACAGGCGCTTCCACAGCACCTGCGATCGCCCGCTGACACTCACCGGTGCGGATTAAATCAACAGCGCGGGCGATCGACTGTAGGCCCGTCGCACAAGCAGCCATCGGCGCCAGTACCGGCCCCGTCGAACCAATTGTCCTCGCCGCCGCGATCGCCCCCATGTGAGGCAAAAAGTTCACAAATTGAGAATTGGGCATTGAGAATTGGGCATTGGGCATGGGGAATTGGGCATCGGGCATGGGGCATTGCGAATCGGTAATTGAGAATTCTCTTTCCTCTTCCTTCTCCCCTCTTCCGACTTCCATCGGACTTCTTCCCTCTTCCTTCTTCCTGACATCCGTTACATCCGTTACATCCGTTACAGAATCCGTTGCCGAACTTCCCTCTTCCTTCTTCCCTCTTCCGACTTCAATCGGACTTCTTCCTCCGCTTGCCAACTGTTCCCAATTTGCCTGAAACCCGCGGCTAGAGCCAATAACAATCCCGCAATCAGGCAAAGGCAAAATCAAATTAGCATCTTGCAAAGCATCTGCTAAAACCTGCCGCATTAAAGTCATTAAATCGGCAGGTTTAGTGCCTATTAAAGCCAAAGGTTGCCGTTCAAGTTCTATAAAAGGTTGATGTTGCCGAATTCCTGATTCCCCAGCCAACAATCTTTTCCAGCTACAATCCAGAGGGCCTAAAACAGAAACCAGGCCAATTCCCGTAACAACAACATCCACATCTGCCCTCAGCTTCCCAAGTTATTAGTTATTAGTTATTAGTTATTAGTCATCAGTCATCAGTCATTAGTTATTAGTCATTAGTTATTGATGATTGAAACTAATTATTAACTACTAACCTACGACTAACGACTGATATTGTTTCCGGTTGCATCGGAATTATAAAATCGAGTCAACAGTCAACACTCAACATTCAGTCAGTTTTTAGAGTAAACAGTCAACAGTCAACAGTCAACATTCAACATTCAACAATCATCTCGATCGTGCAACCGGAATTGATATGACGAGGGACGACTGACTATTGACTACTGAACAGGCTTAAAATTTTCCAAACCTTGAGTAACAGTAGCCTTGTCAATGCGATCGCCCGCTTCAATCTTATCAACAACATCCATCCCTTGCTTCACGTACCCAAAAACCGCATAACTCCCGTCCAAAAACGGTACATCGGTCAAAGTAAAGTAAAACTGAGAAGAAGCCGAATCAGGACTCTGCGATCGAGCCATAGCAACAGCCCCGCGAGTGTGCATCAACACTGGTTTCTCCTTAACCCCAGCTTCTTGTAGCGTCGCGCTGTAAGTCGGATTGGCAGCACCTTTAGCTTTAATTTCCAGAGGAATCCTGCGTTCTACAGTCGTTTTCGGGTCAATAAAACCGCCAGTTCCCAGCCGCGCCGTAGGGAATTTAGGGTCTTTGCCCTGGGGGTCGCCGCCCTGAACTACAAAAGGCTGAGGTTCCCGCACGACTCGGTGAAATACCAGCCCGTCGTAGACTCCTTTCTGAACCAAATCGACAAAATTGCCCGCAGTAATTGGCGCATTTGTGCCGTCGAGTTCGATCGTAATTGGAGAACCTTTAACCGTCATCACCACCGTTGCTTTTCCTTCCAAGCGTGGCAAATTGCTAAATTGCGAACTCGCCGCTACAGCAGCAGGAGAAGGAGACGGAGACAAAGAAATATTTTCACCCGACGCCGGATTCGATGTCGGAGTCGAGTTTGCCACAGGGGAACTATTGCATCCTCCGACAAACAACGCGCCAATTATTAAAATTGAGAACAACCACCGCTGAATTTTGATTTGCATTTGTATTTTCACTTTCACTCAATTACGGACTTGGCAACTAAAGATTTTAATTCAATAGTCCGGACGGTTTTTAGATCGAGCGTCTGAAACCCGCGATTTTCCTTTGGTAGCGAACTTGCCGCAGATCCTTGAACGCCTTATTCTAGGGTTGGCTATCAAAAACTGTCGGAAGTATTGTTAATTGATAGATTCAAAAATGGGTAACGGGCTGACTCGCCGATCGATCTTGTTCACTTACCAGGTAAGTAAGGTGCGCCGAAGCGCACCCTACTAGACATTACCAATCGAAAATCGAAAATCGAAAATCGAAAATCCCTAAAGTCCTTCTAGGGGAACTTGCAAAAATCGAGCCAATTCGGCCGCTTGATTTTCCACTTCCGACAAAGCAATCGGCTGTCCGACTCTAGTCAAGGGAAACTGACGGCGGTCTTTGAGCTTAAGATAAATACTGCGGCGGGGACTGAGACCTTCTTTAATGTCCACCCGCACAGATTGTACGTCCGATGTCTTGCAAGTAAAATCAACTTTGCGGTTTTTGCCGGGAAAACCCCAGCGAAAGATCCGAATGTTACCAGTTTGTCGATCGAACTCGTTGTAACCGCCACCGACATCCCAGAGAATAGTCAGCCACAGGTAAAGCGCCAACAGCACGCCGCAGACACCGTAGAAACTCATCGCAATGCCTTGGGGGATGAAAATGAGCTGAGTCGGGTCAGAAAAAGGCAGCAGGTTAACGTGCAAGTAGCTGGAAATGCCCGACAGCAGGAAACCAGTCCCTCCAATGCTGACCACCGTCGCCCACCAGTAATTGCTGAAGCGGCGGGAGCCCAAAACCGGGTAGCGCAGGACAGGATCGATCGAGGTCATTGTTTTTGCAGTCATAAAATTAAACAGCCTTAAAGCCAAATCTTAATTCAATTAGTCCACCGAGCGTGAGGCTTCGCTGACGCAATCGCAACGAGTGGGTGGGGATTGTGTATCAACTCCTGCTAATTATGGTCAACTACCCGCCATCAAGCGGAGTACCGCTATGATGGGGGCTTGTATCTGAACTCCACCTCAATTCCGAAAACCTCGAAAGGATTTCAGCTTTGGCTTCACGGCTCGATACATGAGGGAGTGCTGACAAGACCCCGGTACTCATCCAGGTTTGCCGGACGAGCAACGTTCTAAGTGCGATATTTCGCGCCCCAACCAGATCTGCATGAAGTTGATGCCCACAGCATTCACAGCGGAAAATCAGCCCCTTGTTCGGTCGATTAGCCTTTGAGGTATGCCCACATTTAGGGCAACTTTGCGAGGTGTAATGTGCCGGAACTTTAGTAGCTAACGAGCCAACCAGCACAGCCTTGTAATCGATATAGCCATGCAATTCGGCAAACGACCATTGAGCCACGTTCCTATTAGCTTTCCGTTGTTTCTTGCTTGCCCGTTTGCCCGATTTAGATTTAGTTCGATCGCGTATTCCGGTCAGATCTTCTAGTCCAATCAGGCTGTTAGGCTTGGCGATTTTACTCGCAATCTGGTGGTTCACATCAGCGATAAACCGTCTCTCCCGTCCCGACAAAGCGATTAATCTTCGCTTCGCGGAACGGGTGTCTTTTCGCTGTAGAGATTGTCTGGCTTTTTGATAACGGTTGGCTCGATGTCTAGCCGCCTTGCCCGAATAGAAACTCGACTTATTAGCTAAGTCTGTTTCGACTGCGAGGTATCTCATTCCCACATCTATACCAGAAATTCTAGTGATGTTCAGTGGGTCGAGAGTAGGCGTTTCCACCTCCAAGCTCACCATTAGATAGTAAGTCTTCGAGGATTTCTGGTAGACAATTTTAGCAGCACCGATCTTCTTGGACACTCGCATCAGATCGATGTGCTTGTTGTAGCCATCAAACGGAACAACAATTCGACCATCCAGGGTGTTAATACTAACCCGTCGATCCTTTTTAAAGGAGTAGTCGCGCTGGTAATTAAGCGTACAAGTCCGCGAGGTGTATTTGGGAGCTCGATCGAGTCCCTTGTACCGCCGCTTGGTATACCCAGCTTTAATCGCCTCGCTATTCTGCTTGGCTTTAGTCCACAGCGTCTTAAAAGTCGCAGCAACTTGTCTTGGCACGTTACACGCCATCTGGGAACCAAGCCCAAATAAGGCCCGTAGCTCCGAGTAGACCAACTTTTGTAGTTTAGCTCCGTTGCCAGATTTACCGTTATCAAATGCCACTTGGGATGCGTAGTTCAGCGCATCCCGATAGGCCAAAGAAACCTGAGCTACCGAGATTTTTTGCTCGGCAGTCAGGTTTAATTTGAGTTTTGCGGTAATTACTTGGCTCACAACTTCTTCAACAGATAACAGGATAATCTTACCCTGTGAAGGATTTGAATGCAAGCGCAGAGTGTTTGTTCGTTTCCTCAACCACCGCCAACTCGCCGCTTGGCGACGAAGGGTCAGTTGGATTGTTGCTGAGCATCGTCAACCAAGATGGCATTCCTCTCAACCACGCTTTCATCAAGTACGCCTCTAGTGGGGGAACCCTGCTTGTTCTAGTTGAAATTTATGAACTTCTAATATATAGTTATGTTAACTTTAATTAGAAACCTTGGTCTTTTAACAAGCAAAAGGATTTTACCCCAATGACAATCGCAGTCGGACGCGCCCAGACCGAAAGAGGCATCTTTGATGTACTCGACGACTGGCTCAAACGCGATCGCTTCGTCTTCGTAGGCTGGTCTGGCATCC
>JAUBST010000023.1:0-120480 GCA_036702215.1 Microcoleus sp. F6_B6 | reverse complement strand
CACAACCAAACCAGCCGCGCTGTCATAACAGGCGAGTCTGGTTCCGGTAAAAGTGTTTTGGGATGGCGATTTGCAGCAGATGCAATAGCCGCTAATATCCCAGTAGTCGGTATGGATATCTCAGCAGGAAGCGGCAGTACCTTTGAGACAGCAGTGAAACTGTTAGGCGACGATGGTGCGTACTACGACATCACTTCTGGTAGCTCGAATCTACTCGAAATACCCGATTTGAGGCGTTTTGACAGAGAAGAGCGATCGCGCCGATTAGACCAATGGAAAGAGTTTATCAGAAAAGCGCTGACTATTATCAGCATGGGCAAAGTTCACGACCCAAAACTAGCGCAGCGAGTCGATGCCATTTTGCTCCTAACTCTGAAAAAATTTCTGGAAGACCCAGACATTATCGAGCGCTACAATACAGCCTTTGAAAAAGGCTGGAAATCGACCGCTTGGCAAGAAATGCCAACCCTCACAAACCTCCTGAAATTCTGCACAAAAGAGCAACTAAACCTGCAAAACTTTACCGACTTCGACCGCATTGCCATCAACCAAATTATCACTCAATGCAACGCCTTACTAGCGTCACCTTTAGGGAAAGCAATTGGCAGACCGAGTACATTTTCACCCGAACCCGCTGTTAAGTTTTTTGCCCTTAGCGGTCTGGGTAACGAACAAGACCAGTATTTAATGGCCATTAACGCCCATGCTGCTTGCATCCGCAACGCACTTTCTCACCCTAAAAGCCTATTTATCGGAGACGAACTTTCGATTTTGTTTAAGAAAGACGGATTTGCTGAAGTAGTAGGCGAACTCTGTGCAGTGGGTAGAAAGAATGGCATTTCAGTGCTCTTGCTATCTCAAGATATCGACAGTATTTGCGACTGTAGTGCGGGAACTATGATAATGCAAAACATGGTGTATCGAATTACCGGAAGATTGACATCAAACGGAGCCACTTCTTGGGTCAAACGTTTGGCATATCCGGCTGAAATTATTAGCCAAAATGCCACAGAAGCTTTCCTTCCCAGAGCTGCCGACCTTTATTCCAATTGGCTAATTGAAAAAGGAGGCCGTTTCTGGCAAAGCCGATACTACCCCGGCGAAATGATATTAGCAAGTGTGGCTAACAATCAAGCTGAATTGATGGCTCGTGCGCGAGTGATGGCTCAATATCCCAATACGTTAAAAGGGCAATTGCTAGCACTCAAACAATTTGCCTCTGAATATGTACAAGCCGTTAAAGAAGGGCGTTCATTAGCTAATATTGGCAAGAATGCAGTCACTGATATCAATGGACACAAATCCCCTCAAGACCTTATTGCTAGCTAGACGGAGAAAAGCCGATGAAATCACCGAAATTGCTTGTTAAACTTGCCTTCAGTATTCCTGCAATTTGGCTGAGCTTAATACTAAATTCTGTTGAAGCAAAAGCTCAAACCTCTGACAGCAATCCGACTGCAACACAGCTTCCCAGCTTAAACAATCCTAACAGCAGCACTTTCAACCGCTCCAGCTTCACAGTTCCCAATCAACAAATAGAAAGCCAAATCCAACAATCAGCTAATAACTTCTTGAACAACCCGAAAGAAATAGGAGGTATAGAAAACACAATTAGCGACATAACAGGCGAAATTTCAGATACCATCTCCACCATCTCCGACAGCATCTCAGGCATCTGGGACAAGTTGTTAAATAAAGTCGAAAAATTTAGCAGTGAAATAGAGTCAACCCTCTCTTCATTCCTGGGAGAACTGAAAGTTCCAGACCTAAAAGAAGCAGTTAAAAGCATAATGGACGGCAACACCTCCGAAAGCGAAGGGACAAAACTATCCGCTGCTTTAGAGAAGAGACCGCAAGATTCTTACAGCCTCAAAGAGAATACCGCAGAACTCGCAGAAAGAGAAAGTGCTGTCAGTGAAGCCAATAAAGCCACTCTCAGTAAAGAAGCTCAACAAAAGCAAGCTCAGATGAAAGAAATTGTCCAGCAGAACGTAGAGCAAACTAATCGCGAGAGCCAAAATTCAATGGAATTGGGTGCTGATTCAGAAGGTCAAGATGTCACACAGAACATTATGAGAAACATATCTCAACAAAGTGCGATCGCAGCTGAGCAAGCAGCCTTATCAGCAGAAAATCAAAGTGCTTTAGTCATGCAGGGCCAGCAAGCTCAAATCGATCGCAGTTTTGCCAACATTCTCAATGCTCAACAAGCTGAAGAACTCAACGAAATTAACACAGCCCGGAGACGGCAGGATGCTGCGGCTGCTACAGCTTCTTCTACTCAAGCCGGACTGTTTCAAATGCCGGGAGGCATAACCCTGGGGGCAAGCGAAGACTGAAATCACAAAAAGGAGACACCGCGATGCTGACACAACTAATCGCCCAAACTAGCACAGCAGGACAAGCCCTGGACACTCTCTCTGACGCCATAGAAGTCTCTCAAAAAACCGTCGAATCGTGGAATTTAGTTTGGTTTAACACCTTCAACACTCAAGAATCCTCTCTCTGGATTGCCTTAGTCAAACTAGGACTAATTCTGGCGGGAATATCTGTTACTTACCTCGCTGTCACCAGTGGCAAAGAAATCATCGAAAAACAGTCTTGGTCAGAGCTAGTAGCCATGTTTATCTGGCCCCTCGTAATTGTAGTATTTCTCAGCAACAACGGTAAAGTCTTAGCTGAAAGCGTCAAATTCATCAAAGCTGTAGGCAGCACTCAAGTTCAAGAAATTATGAAAATTCAAGTCGGAGAAATGACCTTCAGAACTGCCCTGAGCGACGTTAACCTCACCAGTGCTGGCAAAGAAGAAATCGAAAAACTCTACAGCGAATGTCAGGGCAAAGTTGGCTCAGCTTTAGTGGAATGTTGGAACAGTAAAAAACAGCCAGCTCAACAAATCCTTCAGGCAGCCGAACAGCAAAATGGAGGACCTCTCAAAAGCTTGCAGCGATTTGTCGAAAATTTAGGCAATGTTGCCAATCTTCAGGATATAGGAAATGGCGATTTTGCAGGACAAGTTTTTAGGTCTACTGTCTTGCCCATCATTCGCTTAATTCTTAGATCAGTACAGTGGGCATTTGTCAATATTTTAGAAGCAGCATTGTTGCTAACAGCTCTATTCGGGCCGATTGCAATGGGCTTGTCGCTGCTGCCGCTGCAAGGAAAACCAATCTGGGCTTGGTTAATAGGATTTATGTCGTTATTTGGAGTGCAATTGGGCTACAACATCGTCGTTGGCTTAGTCGCCGTAGTGATTGTCAAATCTGATGCAGAGCTAGTTACAGATATCGCCTTTTTATTCTTTTTAGCTGTGTTTTCTCCCATTCTTGCCGTGTTAATTGCCAAGGGTGGAGGAACTGCTTTGTACAATGCGATCGCCAATAGCACCAAACAGCTTACAGATATTGCCAGTAACGCGCTCGGCGTTATTGCTGGAAAACTGATCTAGGGGAAGGAAATTCCGATAGCTTTTTATTCACCGAACCGAGTTGTTACTCACAACTCAAACCCAGTTTCCCAATCCATTCCCTCCCTATCTCCCTATTCTCTATCCCCCATCTCCCCATCCCCTTCGATCATATGAAATTTCCACAATCACAACCCTTACTCCCTGAATCTAAAAACACCTTAGCCTTGTGCTTTGTCCTGCTAACAAGCTTTGTTTTCCTCCTGACAATTGCTGTTTTAGTAAATACAGTCAGTTTGAGAGCTTTATCTCAAAGAAAAGTTACCTTTGTCCAGTTAAAAGACGGAACCGCAGCCCGAATTGCAGAACAAGATGAACTGTACAGAAAGCCGAAAATTATCCAAAATTTTGTATCCAGTTGGGTAAATTTAACCTGGGCTTGGTCAGGCAAAATTCCCGGCACAAATGACCCAGACCCCGGCATTAAAGTTAAAGGCAGTGCCAAAGTTCCTACAACTGCTTGGATGGGCTCCTTGATGATGGAATCAGAGTTTGGTAAAGCTTCTCTTGTTGAACTTGCCAAACTCGTTCCCAACACCATCTATTCAGGAAAAACCCGCTCTGGAGTCTATATCTCTCACATCTCAGAACCCAGAGAAATAAAAAGAGGTGTTTGGGAAATAGATGTAATTGCTACTCGCGTAGTGCTAGAGCAAGGCATTGGAGAAAGCCGAGAACAGTTTAATCGAACCTTCACCGTCAAAGCCGTAGAAATTCCCAAATCCCCTCTCCAAGAAAACGCTAATGAATTAGAGAAAACTATTCACTCTTTGAGAGCAGCCGGATTAGAAATTTCCCGAATTGTCGAATTCAAACCATAGAGGGGGAGGGGGAAGGGGAAGGGGAAGGAAAAACAGGGAAGGGGAAAGGAGTACCGCCCCTACAGAAACTGATTTGTTTGTACTTCACTTACCTGAAAGGGGAGGGGGAAGGGGAAGGGGAAGGAAAAACAGGGAAGGGGAAAGGAGTACCGCCCCTACAGAAACTGATTTGTTTGTACTTCACTTGCCTGAAAAGTGCTGTATATGAACTTCAAGCGGTTGTGTTTTAACAACAAAGAAGTCCTAATTTTCTGCTCTTTCTCACTCACAGACAAGCAAATCATTTGTTAATTAACCATCGTAATAAGCAACAAGAGAGTAGCCATGAGTAACAGACAAGAATCTTCAAACAATTCTCATCAAACAAAGTTGACAGCCGTAGAAATTGAGCCAAAGAATTCACTTTCTCTTGATAGCGAGAGTATCCTTAATAACGATAGTAGCAAGATGTCAGAAGATAACTTTTCCCCTTCCCCTTCCCCCTCGAAAGATGATGACATTGACGAGAACTTCATTGCTAACTTTGACCCCAATGCACCCCTAACATTGGAAACTCAATATCAACTTGCTCAAGATGAGGAAAGACCACTGCCGCCGCCTGTTTCCGAAAGAGGCGTTCCTAGAGCAGTGACAATGCTGCTGTTGACTGGTGGAATACTATTGCTAGGACTGCTAATTTGGCAATTTATCAAGCCTAAATCACCTCGCGAACCTATCGCACAATCAACACCAAAAGAAAGCTCTTCTGGCACCATTAAAGATGAAAAACCGGAGTTGCTGGCTAAATTAGCTTACCAAGACCAACAAAAACTGTTAGCCGAAAAACCGCAAAAAACCGCAAAACCCAAAACAGAACCGTCGCCCAAACCGTCAAGAGCCCCACGAAATCCGCGAACTCCGCGTCTAGTCGCTACCCGGAGCGCTGCACCGCCACCTACTCCTCTACGCGAACCCCTACCCGCACCCCGAACAGTAGTGCGGACGGTAACAGTACCCGTACCCATACCGCAAAGAACACCCGCGCCCCCACCAGCCCCCATACCCAAACCGTTAATACCCCCACCTTTAATTCCAACTCCAACAGAAGAAAAAATCGACCCGTTTGAGCGGTGGAACCAACTCGCTCAACTCGGACAAATTAGGGGAAATTTTGACCCTAACCAAATAGCGAATGCCGTGAGTGCAACACCAAGCACTCCAGCGACAACAAGTGCTACCGCCGCCGCTCTGACAAAGCCAGCTCCAACAACTGAATTCCTAACAGTCAATATCGGCAACCAAAAGTCGCAACCCTCATACGTTTCTTTCGAGCAAATCCCAGAAAAACTATATAGCCACCCAAATAACGCCAGCGGGGAAAGGCTACACCCGGAGTTTCCTTATGGAGAGGACAGCCTCGAAACCACCGACAACTCCCAAAACCCCACTAACCAATTAACTCCGGCTTCCTTTTCCCCCCAAACAAGTTCCGATTCTACTGATAACTCAATCGAGACTGCGGCTCGACTGAGCGCGAGCCGAACGTCCTTGCCCGCCGATACAGAATTTCAAACCCTTTCCCCTGAAGCTGCTCCAGAGGCTTCTGCCTTAACAAACTCCCCAACCCTAGAACAAGTAAACTCCCCAGGGGCAAAAGGCATTCTCAACCGCACGCCCCAAAGTTCTTCAACCTCCCAAACAGCTCAGGTTCCCCTTGGAACCACAGCCAACGGCATAGTTTCGGTTCCCCTGTTGTGGGATGAAGGCTCAGGCAAACAGCTTTACGACAAATTTGCCGTCACCCTCACAGACAACGTAACGGCAACTGACGGCTCTATTGCTTTTCGGAAGGGCACGGTTGTCATTGCCAAAGCCAGCACCGTCAGCAAGACCAATCGCATGGTACAAGCTACTGCTGTGGCGCTCGTCTACTCTGATAGAAACGGTCAGATTAAACAGCAGCCCATTCCAGAAGGCGCAATTTTGATTGCAGGAGAGGGCGGACAGCCACTGATTGCTTCAGGCTACTTCGACCCAGGGAACGATATTGCCGGACAGGATATCCTCACCGCAGTGCTGTCGGGAGTTGGACGAGTCGGTCAAGTGTTCGCAGAGCCTAAAGTCAGGAGTTTTAGCAGTATTAGTGGTGGGTTTGGGAACAGTACAACCACCGTTGAAAGTCGAGACCCCCAAATTTGGTCAGCCGTCCTCGATGGCTTCTTCAGCCCCCTGGCAAAACGGATGGAAAGCCGCTCAGATAGAGCAACTGAAGAACTTTTAAACCGCCCCAATGTAGCTGTGGTTAATAAAGGAACCCCGGTTTCTATTACTGTTAACAGCTTTCTCAACATTTACCGATAACCAAACCGTCGGTAAACGGTTAAGTCGCCCCAACGCGACTGCGGCGATTAGTAAAGGAAATCCCCGTTTCTACTGTCAACAATTTTCTCAACATCAACGAATAACTGCCATGACGAATCGCATCCAATCCCCAAGAATGCTTTCCCTCGGAGGGCTTTTGTTCACAGCAGTGTTCGCTACTGCAAGCTACCCCGACTGTGCTTTTGCTCAATCAAGAGTAACAGGCTATCAAACTGTGGGTCGAGATATTGCCGTCAATAGTGCGATCGATATTTTAGTCTATCCCGGTCGCGCAAGTGCGATTGACTTCAGCTCAACCGACGAAGCTCTTGCCTACGTTTTAATTGCCGACCCCTCAAAAATAGTTTTCAGTACCGACGCACAGTTGGCAAGCGGCCAAGCCAAAACTGTTTTCTTGCGTCCCATTCAAGCCCTCAATTTTCCGGGAGCTACCACAGCTACCATCACTAACCTTTCAATCAAAACTGTAGATTCAAAAGGCAAACAGCGACTTTACAACTTCAACATCGTTCCTACCAACAAAGAACCAGAACACTTAGGAATTCGCATCGCTCCCGTCACCCCAAGAATGTCGCCGACTGTGAACGTTGATAGAGGTCGCGCACCCTCTGCATCAGATGTCGAAAAAGGATTGCTAATTGCCATTCAAAAAGGCTACACGGCAGCCAACGACCCAGTAGTCTACAGCGTGCGACAATTTTTAGCTCTAGTAAGAAACCACAATCTATCGGTGACTGATGCTGCTGCACGAGCCGGAGTAGACTTGTCTGTGATTATCGAACTAGCCAAAATAGTTTTTGAAGAATCAAACTAGCGCTCACACAAACGTACTCATATCTAACTCATGTTAGGCAGAGTTAGGCAAGTGCATTCGTTCCGGGGTCAAGCACAGAGCGGGATAAACGGCGAGCCATCAATTTAAAATCTCAAATCTCAAATTGTTCCAATTACCCATTACCCATTACCAGTCAAGAGTGGTTTTAAGCACGCAACTTGGGTTAGTTGAGATGCCAATCATCTCCTTAATACTGCCCGCGCTGAGTCAGGCAGGAACCAGTTTTCCTAACCGCTCGCTCTGAGAATTTATGGCTTTTGACTGATTCAGATTCGTTTGAAACTGCGCTACTAATAGGAATTAGTCAAGCAGCATAACGAGAGTGAGCGGGGATAGTGACCCAGAAGAGGAGAACTCTTCTACGGATGGTGTTACTCCCCTCTGAAGAAGAACGTTTTTTTCCTCATTCTCCACTCCTTTGTTCAACCAATGTTCCGCCCAAAAAGCTCTGTTCAAAAAAAGTCTGCCCTCCCGCTGCGCGTTGTGCTTACAGTCCCCAACGCTCTTTTGATTTCAATCTTACTAGCTCTAACGGGGTGGCTTTCTTTTCAAACAGGGCGACAGACAATGAATGACGTAGTTGCACACCTATTGGGAGAAGCAACGAGTCGCATCTGGGACCGCCTTGACAACTACTTAAAAGAAGGGGTTGTGAAAGGAGAAGGGACTTACAATCAAATTCCAATTGGTTCGGTAAACCAACTTTCCCCAAGTCAAACAGCCGGAGTCACAATCAAACCAAATGGGGAAAGAAATGGGTCAGACTCTCCAAAGACAATATTCCGTCAACAAAAAACAAATTCTGCTTTTCCCACCCCAACCTCAGCATTCAACTTGCACGATTTCCTCATTAGCCCTAACTGTCAAGCCTTTATCTTAGACCGTTCGGGACATTTAGTTGCTTGGAACGAGGTAACTGAACCAAAACCGTCTATTTCGGTTGACCACCATCCGCGAGTTCGCACCCAAGCTCTGCAACAAAAAGTAATCCAGCTTTCAACAGAGTATTTGCTTAAACATTATGGCAGCCTCGCTGCTATTAACAGCAGCCAAAATCTTAACTTTACTGCCAGCAACTCACTATACTTGCTGCAAGTCAGACCTTTTAAAAACTCGAAAGGCTTAAATTGGCTGATTGTGGCAGTTGTACCCGAAACCGACTTCACGAGCAAAGTTCAGACCAACACCCGCAACACTATTTTGCTCGTGCTGCTGGCTTTGGTTCTTTCTATCTGCCTTTTGCTGTCCATTTCCCTAAGAATAGAACAGCGGCTGCTGCGGTTAATTTCGGCAACAGAGGCGATAGCTGGTGGCGACTTCGACTCAACAGTTTTAGGTAGCGGTGTTGCCGAACTCGAAGCCCTAGCCTGTGCTTTCGAGCGCATGAATTGCCAGTTAAAAGCATCTCGCCAGCGGCTAGAAGAATATTCCGGCGATTTAAAGCGGCAAGTTGCACAGACAACGAAGGAACTAAAACAAGCTAAAATTGCCGCCGAAAGCGCCAATCGCGCTAAAAGTACCTTTCTGGCTAACATGAGCCACGAATTGAGAACGCCTCTGAATGCGATTATCGGTTTTGCTCACTTGCTTGTGAACTCTAAAAAAACTGCACCGGAACAGCAGTCGAGTTTAGATATTATCAATCGCAGTGGCGAGCATTTGTTGAAACTAATCAACGATATTTTGTCGCTGTCCAAAATTGAAGCAGGTCAAATCACCCTCGAAGAAACTGCTGTTGACTTGTACAGTTTGCTCAAGGACATAGAACGGATGTTCCAACTCAAAGCTCAGTCGTCGGGATTGCAACTTGTTTTTGAACTCCGGAAAGATGTACCGCAATACGTCCGAACTGATGAAAGCAAGCTGCGCCAAGTTTTGATTAATCTGTTGGGCAATGCTGTTAAATTTACTGAGACGGGTAGGGTGAAGCTGACTGTAAAATGCCTTCAGTCTATGGCCAAAAAACCGCTATCCAAATTCTTTCTCCAGTTCTCAGTGAAGGATACAGGCCCTGGTATTGCCCCTGAAGAGATTAGCCGTTTGTTCAAGCCGTTCGTCCAAACTGAAACTGGCAGGAAATCACAAACGGGAACGGGCTTGGGATTGCCCATCAGCCGCTCTTTCGTCAAGCTGATGGGTGGCGATATCAAGGTCAAAAGTTCTGTGGGGAAAGGAACGGTTTTCAGTTTTTACATTAAAGTGAGTCGTGCAACACAGAGCGAAGTCCGTGACATCCAGCCTCAAAAACAAGTGAATGGACTGGCACCCAACCAACAAAATTATCGCATTCTGGTAGCGGACGATGAGTCGGCAAATCGGTTGCTACTAACTCAGATATTGAAGTCAGCCGGCTTTCTTTTGTGGTTTGCGGATAACGGAACTGAGGCTGTTAAATTGTGGCAAAAGTACAAGCCGGATTTAATTTGGATGGATTTGAAAATGCCGCTTTTAGACGGCTTTCAAGCTGCTCGAAAAATTCGTTCTCTGCCTGACGGCTCCAATACAAAAATTATTGCTTTGAGCGCTAATGCGTTTGTTGAAACCAAGAAACTCGCTTTGTCGAATGGCTTCGATGACTTTGTTGCCAAACCGTTCCGAGAAACAGTAATTTTTGAGAAGATGGCGCTTCATTTGGGAGTTCGCTATATCTATGAAGAGGAGTCGTCTAGGAAGTCCGAACAGGATGAGCCTGTTGTGCAACTGACTTCTGAGTCGCTGTCTGTGTTGCCGAGGGAGTCGATTGAGAAGCTTTATAAAGCAGCCGCTTGTGGAGATGAGCAAGCGGTAAGGCTGTTGATTGAGCGAATTCCCCTGTCGCAGAAGCCTCTTGCTGTGGCTCTGACTAAATTAGTTGACAATATGAGCTTAGATATTATCAGCGATTTAACTCAACACTACCTTTGAACGAACCCCACCCAAATCCAAGATTATGGGTAGGGACTGCGCTGAACATCTCTAGTTCAATGATAACTGCGATAGTTCAATGCTAACTGCGATAGTTCAATGCTAACTGCGATCGCAGTTATCAGAGGCGGTTCTCAAAGTTATTTCAAAGATTAGCCTAGAATAAGCCGCAGTCCACTAATATTGTTGTTGAATCAACACGTTTATTGCGTGCTTAAAAATAGATGAGCAAAATTATTGCGCTGTTCAACCAGTCAGGTGGCGTCTCCAAAACCAGTTTGACAATGAATTTAGGCTACCATTTGGCGAAGCGTTCGCAAAAAGTCTTGTTAGTAGATATGGACCCCCAAGCCTCACTTACCGCCTTCATGGGCTTGGAGCCCTCTGAGTTACAGGAAACTGTCTACGAGTCCATTATGAACGGTTCTGACGCGGCGCTCCGCAAAAACCTTCACAACATGGACTTGCTCCCTTCTAATATTAATTTGAGCGGAGCAGAGCTGGAACTGGTGGTGGCTGACATGAGAGATAGTCGGCTAAAAGAAGTCATTGACCCCCTTAGCTCGAACTATGACTTCATATTGATAGACTGCCCTCCTTCGCTAGGCATCCTATCCTATATCAGTCTAGTTGCCTCCACTCACGTCTTAATTCCGATTCAGACTGAATATAAAGCTCTCAAAGGAACAGAATTGCTGTTGCAAACCATTGCTCGCGTCAGGAAACGCGCCAATCGTTCATTGCAGATTGCTGGAGTGATTCCGACGCTGTACGATACCCGTACTGTACAGGCCTTTCAAAGTTTGCAGTCAATTACTACTTCTCTGGAGAAGATTGGTGCGATTTACCCTGCCGTGCCTCGGACTGTCGCTTTCGCCGATGCGTCACAGCAACACGTACCTCTGGCCGTGTACAATCCAAAACATCCAGCCGTCGCCGTACTCGATACTATTGCACAAGGACTCTTAGCTCTGGCATGAATCAAAAGCGCGACAGTCAGCCTTATCAAATCAAAGGGGTTGAGGCTCTATTAGGAACCAGCGACAGCGAAGATGCCGCATCCTCCCTAGTCTCCATAGACACAATTGTCTTGCCCCAGCAGCAGCCACGCCGCTATTTCGATCCGACAGCTATGCAAGAACTGGTGGAGTCAGTCAAGCAGCTAGGGATTCTGCAACCGCTCCTGGTACGCCCAATAGATGGCAACAAGTACGAATTGGTAGCGGGAGAACGGCGCTATCGAGCCGCTTCGTCGTTAGGTTTGACTGAGATTCCTGTTGTGATTCGGGAACTGACAGACACAGAGGCTCTGCAAATTGCACTGCTGGAGAACTTGCAGCGGGAAGATTTGAATGCGATTGAGGAAACTGAGGGAATTCTGCAATTGCTGGCAATGAAATTGAACTCTACCTCTTCGTCAGTTATTGCTTTGCTCGGAGCGGCCGCGCACCCGGAACGCGCCGGTGTGGATAACGTTATCCACAGCTCGGAGTGGCAAATAGTAAGCGATATATTTGCACTCGTCGGGAAGTACACTCCAGAGAGTTTCCGAACCAATCGCCTCCCGTTGCTGAACCTGCCAGATGATGTGATTGGAGCGCTGCGGAAAGGACAGATTGAGTATACCAAAGCCAGAGCGATCGCCCGAGTTAAGGATAGCTCAGAGCGCTCCCAATTGTTAGAAGAGGCGATCGCTCTCGACCTCTCTCTGACCCAAATCAAACATCGCATTGCCGATTTAAAAGCCCAAAATACAGGGGAGGCGACTGCACCGGATCGCTCGCTTAAAAGTCGCGTAGATGCAGCTTTGCAGCGAGTGAAAAAGTCTAAGGTTTGGGATGACCCCAAAAAGCAAAAGAAACTAGAGAAGCTGTTAGCTGAACTGGAAGCTTTGGTGGGTGAGGGATTGGAAAAATGAAGCGGATTTTAAAGTAAAGCTACTTAAATTCACATTAATTTAAGCTGAGTGAACTACCTACACTGTACCGGCAGGAGCAGTGTAGGCTTCTGTTTTTAGAAAAACTTCAAATGTTCTCTGTCCTTATTCGGCTGTACCTCATATCGGTTGAAAACAATTTCGGTTTTTCTCGCTTTAGATCCCGCCACTAATTCTGGGTACAGACTTCAGTGGCGGGATCTAAGGCGTAATAGTTAAAAATCCGGCTTTGGGAAAAAATCTGTGCGACCTAAAAATAACGACAAAAAGCTAGTCTTATTAGTATGGTTTTTAGTCTCCCTATTCATCTCTTGGTTTCTGAGTGCAGTTGGATTATTTCTCAGCCTTGCTCGAAGCATTAGGTAGCCGAGCATTAACTTCGTTTCAGAGTGCAGTTGGATTATTTCTCAGCCTCTGGGTCATCGTACCAGCGGCCATACTGTCCCTGTTTCCTTTGGCAGTGGGAGCGCCAGAAATTAGCCCTTGGCTTGTAGGTATTAATGCGATCACCCGAATGCTAACCATCTTCAGACGACAAGGCTGGCTCTACAACACATCCCTGGTCTGTAGCCTGCTTGCCCTGATCCTCAGCCTAATCCCCCTGCGACAGTTCCCAGCAGCCAATACACGGATCGCGGCCAAAGTCCAAGCAGTTTTGGGGGCAGACTATTTGGCCACCCTTCCTCAAATTGAACAGGCACAACTACGCCCTCAACCGTTTATCCTAGCAGATGCCTTCCGGGGAATTCCCCGTCCGGGAAGTTCGCATGGTGGTTCATTGATATTGACAGAATTTCTCTGATGGGAAGGTCAGCCGGTGCCCGTTTAGCATCGCTTTATGCTTATCGTTCAACTACAGTTCCAGTTCGGGCAGTAGTGAATTATTACAGGCCAAATGACCTGCTCCGGGGATATTATGACCCACCTTTTCCCGACCCCCTAAACGTCCGAGCCTTTCTCGGAGCCTTTCTCGGAGGAACCCTCGACCAATTAAGAGAGCTTTACCATGAACCTTCTCCCATCAATTATGTTAGACCCAACCTTCCCCTTTCTCTACTGGTTTATGCAGGTCGCAACCATATAGTTGGGGCCAAGTTTGGACGCTCTCTACGAACAATTACAAGCCACTGGAAACCGTGCGGTAATGGTCGAAATTCCTTGGGCTGAACACGCCTTTGATGCGGTTTTTAATGGTGTGAGCAATCAACTGGCTTTGTATTACACAGAACGCTTTTTGGCTCCTGCTCTGAAGTCTTCTAATTACCAACCAAAATAAAGAAAAATCCTCAAAAACGAGCCTGACAACCCGCTCGACTTTAGTCCAGGGATCAAAGGCAGCAGGAGAGTTTAAATTATGGCTGCGTAAATTTTTAGCAGGGAGCTGATACGTAAATGAACACGTAACAGCCGTGAGGCTCCGAAAGCTTTATGTCCCCAGCTTCAAGACGCAACAAAAGACGCCAACTTCTGGAACTGTACGGAAACCGCTGCCACTGGTGCAACAAGTCGATGCAGAAATCAGAAAGAACCATCGAACACTTACTCCCGAAAAGCCGAGGCGGGTCTAACGCACTCTCCAACCTGCGTTTAGCTTGCTTCAGTTGCAATAATTCGCGTGGAAATAGCCTCGAACCTCCTCCCGGCAAGAACTTACGCACACAAAGAGCTCAACCACATGAGAAAATAGCTTAGGATTTTCGCACGATCGCGAATTTTCATAGCTAATAAACAAACTAACTTGCTCCTCAAAAAAGTCGCATGGATGACCTAGATCGACGGTTAAGCGCTCTAATTGCAGAGGTGCGCCAACACCCAGCCCCAAGCAAAAAATGGCGAACAGCCATGAACAAGCTGTTATTGCAAATTCAGCAATTACCAGGAGTCAAAAAATCAGCTCATCCAAATTATCCTGCTGCCCTCAACCTTACTTTAGAATGGGTTAGTCGCGAGATTGCTAATTTTGAGCCGCGATCACCTTCTGTTTCAAAAAGTTTTGTCAACTGGATCAACGGCTACCTGGGTTGGCGAATTAAAGATTTGTACTCTCCTGACAAAGATGCTCCAATTAGTTTAGATGCACCGATTGCGGTGGATGCTGGGGAAACAACTCGGCTCGAACTATTACCCGATTTTACGCTCAGCGGGTTGGAGGGCATGATTGAAAGCATTCAGAAAGAAACCACTCAGCGAATTGGTCTCGAACTAGAACTTTACATAGAGTCAGATCCAGAAGGCAAGCTAAAAAATAGCTACCCTCGTTCTTACCCGGAGTGTAACTGCCAATTTCTCAGCAAAAGAAGAGTGTTAAAAGAGCCTCCTGAGAAGTTTCAAGACTTAGCAAAAGAGTTAAACGTTAAGTACACAACTCTGAATTCTCACTGGAAGAGAAACTGTGAACTCTTGTTGCAAGAAAAAGCCCTAACTCTAGGATATAAACAGGAACCACAACCATGAACATCGCAGAACTACCTCTGTTAACAGTACCAATAGAGTTAAAAGCTCACGAAATGGCGCGACAGTTGGCAGCCGTTCAAAGTACAGTCCACAAAGGAAAACGAGTTTACTTGAATGCACTCGCAGTTTACGCAGTTCACAGCTATTTAAAATGGCTGCAAATTGAAACAGATTTGGAAGGTTCTGATAGCTTCAATCAAGTAAAAACGGCGCTAGCTAATGTCGCTGACTTGGTAATCCCAGGTATTGGCTCCCTAGAATGCCGCCCAGTTTTACCTGGTGAAACAACCATTCTATTACCCGAAGAAGTAATAGAAAATCGGATTGGATATGTGGGAGTACAATTTAGCGAGCGCCTTGACTCCGTGCAACTATTGGGATTTGCTGCCAGCTTAGATAGCTCAAATCCACCGCAACAACTCGCGGTAGCAGAACTGATGCCGATCGACGCTTTAATTGAACAGATTACTCGTTTAGAAGAAGCGATCGCCTTCTTAGAAACTGACGATCCAGTGGCGATACAGGTACGCTCCACGATCCAAACTCAATCGCAGAGCAATATTGTTGCTCAATTCGAGCGTATTTATCGAACTTGCGAGGAGTACGAGTGGCGGTACGCAGCGGGAGAGATGTTAGCCGGGAGTGCCGCAGGAGGGGAGGTTACTCGTGAAAGTGCCAATAGCGCCGACACTGATTTACAAGATTTAGCCGAAGCACTGCTGGAAAAGTTAGCAGAAATATGGAGGGATGCTGCGTAATTTTGGAGCGGATAGCTGATGTGTATATGTAGTATCCCCTTCGTAACCTGTAAAGAATATGGCAAAAGGATTCGGTCCGAAGAAAGCTCCCCAAACGACAAAACGCCAGAAAGCTTATTTCAAGCTGATTCAAGCGCTCCTCCAATGTCCTCGCGGTAAGGAACTGAAGATTTTAAGGAAGCACCCGGACTTGGTGGATGTTGGTTTGGTGGAAATGATGGAAATGGTAGCGACAATGCTGGTAGCACAGAGGGAGATTTCGGGTGCAAATTTGTTAATCGATTTGGCTATTTTTCTAACTGAAGAACTGGAATACAGGAATTTTTGCACAGGAATAAATTGCTCACCAGTAAAAGGCTCTTTTGTTAAAGCTCCAGCTTTCTTGTGGGAAGTATTGCGGACAATTTTATTAAAAGGGGACGAACAAACAGCTTACCAGATACTAGCAATTAACTCAGACAAACTCAATGAATATTTTTTGCTGCAATTTCGCCTCTGGATAGATTGTACGCTCCTGAGAACCCAGCAAAAACTAAAAAAACCGCTCGCACTTTTTCTGATATCTTTCTGCAAAATGCTCTGGCTGTTTCCACTGGGCAACCGAGCAATTAACCTGGAAATTGCCATTGCCGGTTTTGAAGGAACTGCCAAGATTTTGACTCGTGAGGTTTTACCCCAAATTTGGGTGCAAATCCAAAGCGATTTAGCCCCAGCATACCGCAATCGGATTTGGGGCGATCGCTCCGAAAACCTTGAAAAAGCCCTAGCTGCTTGCACCAATGCTTTGCAAATTTTCACTCGCGATACTTCTCCCCAAGAGTGGGCGATGGTGCAAAATAATCTCGGTCTTGTTTACAGTGACAGAATCGTCGGAGATGAAGCTGAGAATTTAGAAAAGGCGATCGCCTGTTATGAAACAGCCTTACAAGTTGTTAGCCGCGAGCGAACTCCTGAACTTTGGGGAACACTGCAAAATAACCTGGCACTTGCTTACACTCGCCGAGTTGAAGGATCTCGCGCACAAAATTTCGAGCAAGCGATCGCTTGTTATCAAGTTGCCTTAAAAGTTCGCACTGATTCTGATTGGGCTAGTAGCCAATTTCACCTTGGTCTTGCCTATAGCGAAAGGATTTTAGGGGACAAAATCCAGAACCAGGAACGGGCGATCGCAGCCTACCAAGCCGCATTACAAATTTATACTCCCGAAACCTATCCAGAAAGATGGGCTAAAACCCAGTTAGATTTGGGTTTTGCTTACCGCAAATTGGCACAAATTGCTAATGCTTTAACCTGTTTTCAAGCAGCTTTAAAAGTTTTTACTCCTACTTCGTTCCCTAGAGAGTGCATCGAAACCGGACTTGAGTTGGGAAAGGTAGCATTGGCTACTGGCAAAAAGGCAGAAGCTTTTGAAGGTTTTGAGATTGTAATTGAAGCTGTAGAGATGCTCAGCCGTTGGGGTGATTCTGAATCTTTATATCAAGAAATTCCTGCAAAGATTTCTGCTTACACAAAAATAGTAGCGCTTTGCATGGACTGTGGAGAACTAGAAAAAGCTAGAGAATATGCTGAACGCTCAAGTTCTCCTGTTATTTTAGACATCCTAGAAAATGTTCAGATCCAGCAAATAACTTCAACCTCACAGTTTCTTATTAAAGTTTTAGACACCGTTGCCAAAAGCGAAAATAATTCGCAAGCTTTGTACCAGCTTCTAGAAGCCAACCTAGATAAACTGGACAACAGTTTTGTGGAAAGATTAAGTATAATAAAGTTTGATATATCTCAATTAGGACCAGGGGAAGCAATCAATTTAGCGGCAAGAGTTCTCAACTTTAGCAGCCTGATTGAAGATTTTCCCGAAGGCAATGCAGAAAACAACTGGAAGATTGCTAAGACAGGCTACGAAGTTGCTGCTACTGTTTTTACCGAAGAAAATTTCCCCGAACAATGGAATTTTATTCAACATAAAATCCGCCCTAATTTACCATTGGAATTATTGGAAGTTATTTCCGAAAGTCAAGGTAAAATTCGAGTAGATACTTTACTTGAACATGAGCGAGAGCAACTTGAGAAGTATTTTGTTAAAATAGCGCAAAAACTTCTCTCGTTGAAAGCTGATCCAGAACCCATAGACGAACTTTTTATCAAGTGGGTACAGAAAATATTGCTTGACGCTAACCAAGAGCAACTTGACGAAATTTTTGTTAAGGAGATGCCAGATGAAGCCGATGCTATGCTATCCGAAGTCCCACCTGAAAAAAGAAAAGAAATTGCTTCTGGTATTTTGGCTTTAAGTTTGCACATCCACCAATTAAAAAAAGGGAATGAGGCTAATAATTTAGAAATTGCGATCGCAGGTTACGAAATTGCTTCCACAGTCTTTACTCGTGAAGCTTTTCCAGAAGAGTGGGCATTTTGTCAGATGTTCCTCGGTAACACTTGCTACCGTCGTTTTAAGGGCGATCGCGCCGACAATCAAGAACAAGCGATTGCTTACTGTCAAGATGCCCTACAAGTATATACCCGCGAAGCTTTTCCGATACAGTGGGCAATGATTCAAAATACATTGACTCTTGCCTATGACAACCGAATTCGAGGAGATCGGTTAGAGAATGCAGAATTAGCGATCGCGGCTGGCGAAGCTGCAATGGAAGTTCGCACCCGCGAAGCAATGCCTGAAGAATGGGCGGAAGTGCAAAACAATTTGGGCATCGTTTACTGTGATCGCATCTACGGCAACAAGGTGGAAAACTTGGAACAAGCGATCGCTTGTTATCAAAACGCCCTGTTATTCCGCACCCGCGAAGAATTTCCTCAACTTTGGGCGCAAACTCAAATGAATCTTGCCTCTGCTTACCGCCAGCGACTTCATGGCGATCGGGTAGAAAATGTTGAAAAGGCGATCGCAGCTAACAAAGAAGCATTACAAGTTTACACTCAAGACGAGTTTCCCGTAGATTGGGCTAGAGTAAAAATGAATCTGGCTAATGCTTATTTGCATCGACTTCAGGGCGATCCAAATGAGAATTTAGAAATAGCTATTGCCACCCATAAAGCTGCCTTACAAATCTTTAACCAGGATGAGTTTCCTACAGAGTGGGCTATGGTTCAAATGAATCTGGGCAATAGCTACCTCAGCCTTGAGCGAAACGAAGAGGCGATCGCCTGTTATCGAAAAGCAATGGAAGTCTTCACGCCAACTGCTTTCCCATTTGAGTGCCTGAAGACTGGAGAAATGCTAGGAAACACAGCATTATTTATAACGGAAGATTGGCAGTTAGCCATTGAGGGATACGGTAATGCGATTGAAGCCGTAGAAACCAGCCGTACTTGGGCAACTTCTGAATTTCGCCGCCAAGAAATTTTGGAAGAGGCGATCGACATTTATGCAAACATCGTGCAAGCTTGCATCAATAACAAGCAGTTAGATAAAGCTGTTGAATATGTAGAGCGATCGCGCTCTAAACGCCTCGTAGACTTAATGGCAAGCAATGATCTCTACTCAAGTGCAGAAATTTCTGCTGAAATTCAAGAGTATTTACAGGATTTTGAACGCCTACAGCAACAAATTGACCAGGAACGAGGGCGCAATCAACCTAGCAACGACTTTGATAATAGCAAACTTGATAACAGCCGTGCAGCACTAGCAGCTTACAATCAAACAATAGCTGATCTGGAAGCTGAAAAACTCCTAATTTGGGAACAACTTCGTCGCTTAGATCCGGTGCTTGCGGGTCAAATTCGAGTCAATCCTCTCAAATTTCCATCCATCCAGCAGCTTATCGACAAACCCACCACTGCAATTATTAGCTTTTACACCACTGTTAGCGACACCTTTATCTTCGTCGTGCGGCAAAACGAGATTACCCTGCAAAGTTGCGCTGATTTAGGATTTGAGACTTTGCACGGATGGATTTTCCAAAATTGGTTAGGACAATATGTTGAAGATAACAATTCTTGGAAAGAAGAGTTCGTTGGGATGTTAACTAAACTGGCACAACAGTTAAATTTAAACGATCTAATCTTATGGCATTTAGAAGGAATTTCGGAACTGATTATAGTTCCTCATTTTGCCCTTCACCAAATCCCCTTCGCTGCACTACCCATTGGAGACAACCGATATTTGGGTGACAAGTTTTTGATTCGTTACGCACCTAGTTGCCAAGTGCTAGAGTTCTGTCAGCAGCGCCCTTCCCCCGGCAATAACCTAAACTGTGGCACTATTGAAGATGCGACGGGCGACTTGCCTTGCGCCAGCTTTGAAGGAGAGCAACTGGCAGTTCTTTATAGTATCCCAGACAATCAACGCTTAAAAGGTCGCCGTCAAGCCACGGTTAGTAACTATCGAGAACTGGCGCAAACCGTCCAAATCCTCCACTCTAGCCACCACGCCCAGTCGCGCTTTGACAATCCCTTTGAATCGACATTAATTTTAGGAGATGGCTGCATTACTTTAGGTCAGCTAATGACTCCTGCATGGCGTCTCCCTCAGTTGTCGGATGTATTTCTTTCCTGCTGCGAAACAGGATTGGGATTGAGTGAAATTACTGGTGATATCCTCACTTTTTCAACTGCTTTTTTGTCGGCGGGAGCCAGAAGTGTTATCAGTACGCTTTGGGCTGTCGATGATTTAGCTACGGCGCTTTTCTCCATTTTTTACTATCAAGAGTGGCAGCAGGGAAAGAATCGCCCAGAGGCTATTAGACAAGCTCAAGTTAAGTTGCGAGAGCTTACGGGCAATACCTTAGCTGCTAGTTATAAACCCCAACTCACAGAACTTTTGAAACAGAAACGTGAAGAAACCCACACGCTCCGCAAAATATCCGAGGCAGAACGAAAAGCTTGCTCCTCCGGTTCCTCAGAATATCAGCAATGGGATGAAGAATACAAAAAGTATGATAAAATTGGCAAACAAATTTATCTATCTCTCAAAAATTTAGATAAATATTGTCAAGAATTAAAGCCTTTTTATCACCCTTTTTACTGGGCCGCTTTTACCTGCACTGGGATTCGGTAAAATAGACTATTAAAGAGGAATTTAGCCACACCTGAATAAACCAGTATAGCAGTTCGAGCATTAGTTAGGAAAGTTCAACTAATTCCGCAGGAGCCTCACGTCTCACCGCAACGGGAGAGTGTGAGAGGAATGAGGGTAAAAGTTGGGGGTTCGATACCAGGTGCAGGTTTGGGTTCGACTGCTTTAACAGTAGTGAGAGGAATGGGGATAAAAGTTGGGGGTTCGATACCCCCAACTTTTACAATTTCTTAGCTAGTATTCGCAGATAATCTCGCTCACAAATCATTTTGAGTCCTAAATACTGTATCGCAGTATTTCAACCATATTTCCTTGGACTAGGAGTGTGAGACGAGAGTTAACAGTTTCGGTAAGTTTCCCCATAGTCTTGTATTCGATTATTATCCGAACATATAAATCTAAACTTAGCGCACTAAACTAGCCAGGAGTCCCGACGCTTCCCGCTGCAAACTCTGGCGATTATCATCGTAGCAATTAAGGACGTTCGAGCTGGTATGGCGACTCAACTTCTGCGCCATTCGCGTATTACCGTTGCTTGCATCTAACAGCGTCGTAATTGCAGCGTGGCGTATTCTGTGCGGGCTGATTCTTTTAGGAATTCCCGCAGCGGAGCAAGTTGAGAAAACAAGCTTGTAAATAGCGTACCCGCTCAACCTCAACCCATATTCCCGCTTTGTCAAAGCAATAAATAAAGGATCGAGGGGCATTGCAGTTCCCCGCACGCTCAGCCAATCAGAAATCGCATCTGCCGTCGCGCTATGCAAGTCAATTAGCTGCGCTTGAGTTCCCCTACCTTTGCCGTAAATGTTCAGAGTTCGGGCTAGCGGGTCAAAGTCGCCTATATTGGCTCCGCCGAGCTCCCCCCGGCGCAACGCATTGTCCCACAGCAGCCGGAGAACTGCATAGTCGCGCTTTCCCTGGGGTGTACTCCTGTCAGGAATGGACAACACCGACTGCATCGCCGCCACATTCTCAGAAGCAACTCGGCCAAACCCTGTAGTATCCCGGTAAGGAACCACCTTCTCTCCCTCAACATCTACCAAACTCCACTCGCACTCGCCCACCTTCCGAGCAAAATTCACCAAACTTTTGATCGCCGCCAGCCGCCGGTTAATCGTCGCTTCCTTGAGTCCCTTGTCGATTAGTTTGGCTTTATACTTGAGAACCACCGCGACAGCGGCGAAGCGGTTCAGCCGTAGGAACTCGCGCACTAATGCCGGGTGCGGTGAGAGCCCCGTCATTGTCATAAAAAAATCATACAAATCTTTCTCATAAGCCCCCCTTGTGTTGACAGAGCGCTTGGCAGCTAACAGCTCTGCCACTAGGTCGCGCGTCGAAGCTATCTCTCCAAAGGAATTAGCAGCGTGTTCTAAGTCCATAGCCGGCCTCATAATGTGCCTTTTCAGACCAGATTACCTGAATCTGGGGTGCAAATAGCACAAGATTCAACCTTGAAAGACAACTTGAATACGTGCAGAAAATTTGCTGGGCTGTAAAAATACTCAGTTTCAATTTTGAGTCTCAACACTACTTATAACTAAAATTTATTGACGATTTGACGATTCTCCTGAACTTCCCTGTTTGTAAAGGTTTCAACTTCTAAGCTTCATTGACGATTTTTGACATTGTTTTTGACGATTCTCCCCAAATGCTTTCCAACTATAAGTTTGGGGAATAGCCGCTCTGTTTTTGACGATTCTGACGATTGGTTGATCGACCTGTCGCGATCGTCATTGACGACTTGCGCCTGACATGATCCGGTCGCCACTGCTATCTGATTGACAATCGTCAATGAGGATTCTGAATTGTCAAAGCTGTTATTGACGATTGAAGTGCTTATGGAGTAAAAGTTTTAGGGAATCGTCAAATCGTCAACGCTAATTTTAAGCTTTTGCAAAAAAGGGATCGGCAGGCATTCGCGATCGCACTCGGGAGCAACTAACTTCCCTGTAGCGTTTTGAACCAGCATCCGACATAACCTTGGCTTTTGAGGACTTGATGCCTCACGAGTGTCCTAACTCAAGGTCACGACAAATTTTCTTTGACGATTTGACGATTCTTCTAAACTATCGTAGTTATAAGGCTTTCAGCTTCTAACTTTCATTGACGATTATTGACATTGTTTTTGACGATTCTCCCCAAACGCTTTTTCAGCATGGATTTTGGGGATATACTGCAAATTTTTGACGATTTTGACGATTGCTTGACGCCCATCGCCCTATCAAGCTGGCAGGGAAGCGGATTGTCCTTGTTATCGCGGGAGCGGGCGATCGTGAATTTATTGGGATGTGGCTGGGGAATCGTCAATGACGATTTTCAATCGTCAAAGCTGCTATTGACGGGGGAACTGCTTGATGTGTAAGAGTTTCAAACTATCGTCAAATCGTCAATGCAATTTTTAAATTAGCGGTAATTAGATGCCGGATAGTCCGCCGCGATCGTCCACAACCAACTTGCACCCCAGCATTTTCCGCTTTTCTCCTAACACAGCTTCTACAAAGGTCGGGATTCAGTTTGACACTCCCACCCCTGAAGGGGATGGGATTCTTTAGGAATTTCGCCCTAAATATCCCAGAGAGACAATTGCTTGTACTCTGGGTTCTCGCCCACACGCCGTTTGCCTTTTTGAGGCAGCGTATTATCTGACGAGCGTTCATACATTCCGACATTAAAAAGTGTCGTTTGTACTGGTTTCGGCGAGTCCCGCCGTACCTTTTTCTTAACAAAATTTAACCCGTAGGTTTCTATTGCTTTAGTTTTCACATTCCGGGCAGCTTGTAAATTAGCATCATCAATATGTCCGCAATTGGTGCAAATAAACTTTTCACCATTGCGACTCTTTTTATCAATGTGCCTACATTCACTGCAAGTTTGACTGGTATATTTGGGATTAACTCTATAAAGTTTTTTGCCTGACTTCGCAGCCACATATTCAAGCTTTTGAGTTAAGCTATACCAACTTGCATCAGCAATAGAACGATTCAACCCCCGTTTAGCTGATTGACCATTAGATAAAAATCTACCAGTATCAGACTTGACGGATTTGCACCGTTTCATCATGTTTTTAACTTGTAAATCTTCAACGGTAACAGCATCAGCTTTTTTGACAATTCGATTAGCCACATCCCATTGATAAGATTCTCGTCGCTGTTGAATCCTGTTATGTAATTTACTCACCCTAAGTTGAGCTTTACTGCGATTCTTGCTTCCCTTTTGCTTGCGACTAACCCGCCTTTGTCTAATTCCCATTAAACGCTTATTTTTTTTATTAGTAGCAAAACGCGGGTTGTCAACACTACTTCCATCAGACAAGTAAACCAACTTTCCTAATCCCATATCACAGCCAGTAATGGTTTTAATCTCACTGTCTGGGATTACTGGCAAATCTGGTACTGTCTTGTTTTCAATCCTAACTGAAACATACCAACCATCAGCTTTATGTCTAACTGTAACCGTTTTGATTTCAAATCCATTTGGAATAGAACGCGAGTTATAAAAACGCATCCAGCCAATTTTTGGCAAATAGATTTTATTACCCTTGATTTTGATTCTTCCTGGTTTGTAACTAAAGGATTTAAAATCGTGACGGCTTTTAAATTTGGGAAACCCAGCGCCCTTAAAAAACTTATTAAAAGATTCATTAACTCGAACTGTAATTAACTGTAAAACCCCAATGTCAATCTCTTGATACCAGGGTCTAGCATCTTTTAACTCTTGCAGATTTGCATCTTGCATTAAAACTACCGTGCGTTTAGGAGATCGATCCTTCTCTCCTTCTTTCTTAGCTTTACCACCACCGTCTTTCCAGGGGTTAGCTAATTGCGTTCCCTTAACTAAGCTGCAAGTCAAAGGTGTGATTTCAACTTGTGTTATCAAATCGGAATAGCTACCGCAAATAAATTGCTGATGCCAGCCATCAACACGGTCGCGCAAACACCAGTTGTAATTGGCTCGTAACATATCGAGCCATGCCGATAATTTTTTAAACTGTTGATTATTGGGGCGCAACTTGTACTTGTAACTCAAAATCAATGTCGATCACCTCCTGAAGTTATCTTATCGTATTATTGTAGATATTGGTGACTTAACAACAAGCATCTGCCAGACAAATACAGACGCAAGATTACATCAGTAACGCTTATTCGATATCATTTTGTTTGGATTCCGGCTAGACGAAAAAAGGTGTTGGTTGGTGGAGTGTCCGAACGATTAAAGCAGCTACTGACAGATAAGTGTAATTAGCTCGTTGTTCTATTGTGGCAATGGAAATCATGCCAGATCATGTACACTTACTTGTTGATGCCCCACCTAATTTGGCTCCAGACCAGATTATGTTTAGGCTCAAAGGGTTTACTTCGTTTCAGCTTAGGAAGGAATATCCGCATCTCAAAAAAATTCCTTCTCTTTGGACTAGAAGTTATTTTTGCGGTACGGTCGGCAATGCTTCTGAGGAAACTGTTAAAAAATATATTGAAAACCAAAATACTTGAAGGCGACTGCATCCGCAGCGCCTATCCCGACCCCTGAAGGGGTGGGCACGGGCGAGCGCGGTCAATCTCTGTCAAGCTGTGAACCAGAGCGCGACTAAAAAAAGAAATTTTCTTTGACGATTTGACGATTCTCCTAAACTCTTCTATTTATAAAGCTTTCAGCTTCTAGCTTTTATTGACGATTATTGACATTATTTTTGACGATTCTCGATAAACGCTTTCTCTGCAAGGGCTGTGGGAATGTACTGCGAGTTTTTGACGATTCTGACGATTGCTTGACAACCTCTGGTGGACAAGCGAACTGCCACTATCACATGAACTCGATGTAAGCGAATGAGCAGGACTTACGCAGTTACTCTATATATAGTTATTTAATGTAGACTTTAATTTACTAAAACACTATATATACCGTTTTTTGTAAGTCCCGCGAGTAAGGTCAACAATGAATCGTCAATGACGATTCAGAATCGTCAAAGCTATTACTGACGATTGAAGTGCTTACGGGGTAACAGTTATAGGGAATCGTCAAATCGTCAACACAAAAATAGGACACCACACCATATATGGTGCTATATGGTGCTTGATGTAATTACCGTGAGTAACGTCAGCAGTGAATCGTCAATGACGATTCTGAATCGTCAAAGCTGTTATTGACGACTAAAGTGCTTACGGGGTAACAGTTATAGGGAATCGTCAAATCGTCAACACAAAATTTGGTGTACTTGGAGTTTTCTATGATTCTGACGATTGCTTGACGAGTCCAGCTTGCCGAACTAGCAGTTTGTAGGTTGCCGCTGTTACCAGTATGCTCACCTGCGGGCGATCGTAAATCTCTTGGGATGTGCTGAGGAATCGTCAATGACGATTTTCAATCGTCGAAGCTGTTATTGACGAGGGAACAACTTGTTCTGTGGGAGTTTCAAACTATCGTCAAATCGTCAACGCAATTTTTAAACTAGCGGTAATTAGGTATCCGGTGACAATTGTGATCGCCCACAACCGACTGGACTTTATTTAGTTTCTTCCGCTCTTCTCCCAACACAGCTTCTTTCTTGAGGCAACAGACGAAGGTTTCAATGCTCAGCTTTAGCCCTGGCTGCCAACAGTTACAAATTTCGCCCAACGTGCAAGACGATTATAGTGAACTGTTCTCCCTGTAAAGGTTTCAGCTTTTAATAGTCATTGGAAATTTTGATCCGATTGAATTTCCACAACTACAATTAAAATTTGATTTTGATTGATAATAAATTGACAATTGACTGGCATTCTTGAGGGAAAAGTTATTATAAATACGATCGCTAACAGCTAGATATAATTTTAGTTTTGGATCTGTTGCAGAAAGTAGATTGCGGTAGAGAATGTATTGACCCAAAGCATTTTCTAATTCTCGAACGGAGGAGGGACGGAGAAAAGTTGTAATCTCAACAGCAATTTTCTGACTTCCTCGTTCGACGGCTAGAGAGCATTCGGCTGCTAGATAGGCAAATACTTTAAACTCTTCGTATTCAACTGTGTAAGGGTCGGCTGTAATTGTCCAACCTTCTTTGATGAGCGCTTGTTTGACAAGATCGTGGTAGAGCTCCTTGGCAGGGATATTGGGTTTGGGCGATCGAGTTTATCGATCGATTATACAGGATTCCTGAGAAACCGGACTTTTGGCAGAAGTCGGGCTTCTGGATGCGTAGTAGCAGCAGCAAAAGCCACCTGTACGGAATTTTACTTCGCGTCCGGAAAAAGTGGAAATTCAAATGTAGAAAATAATATCACTACTCCAAATATCCCCCACAATGAATGAAATTCGCCGCGAAGCCTATCTAAATCTGATCGATCAGTTACTCTATTGTCCGAGTGGGGAAGAAGCAAAGATTTTGGATGTCAACTCTGAGTTGGTTGATACTGGGTTAGTGCAGATGATGGAAGAAGTGGCTGAATATATTGGAGTGGAAGGGAATCAGAATGGTTCTGAGTTTTTGTATAATTTAGCAAGTATTGTCAGCGACATGGTTAGACCAGAGGATAGTCAAAACCAAGCCTATTATAATTTTATTGATGCAATTTTTTCCACTCCCTCAGAAAGCTATATTGAATTACTGAAAGCACATCAACATCTAATTGATGAACAATTAGTGGTGTTGCTGTTAGAAGAAGCTACCTTCCAAGAGGCAGAAGGCTATGAGGGAGCTGGCAATATGTTACGACGGATAGCTAGTCAATTTAATGGGGTGTTCAATACCGATTTACACACATCTCGTGAGGGAAAGATTGCTTGTTTTTTACTGTGGATGGAGTTATATCAAACGGTTATTGACACTAATGGGAATAAGCAAGCAGCCTATCAAGTTTTAGAGGTAAATTCAGATAAACTAAATGATGAATTTGCTGCACAAATACGGTTTTGGGTGGAAATAAATTTTCCTGAGTTATCGATAGAAGAGATCGCAGATACAATTAAAGTATTGCTAGATATTAATAATTGGTTGTCAGAGTTGCCTATAGGGAATAAGGATATTAATTTAGAAATTGCGATCGCCTCCTATGAGAGTTTACTGCCGTTTGTTGAACCTGACACCTTACTAGAAGCTTGGGTGACACTCAATAATGATTTAGGGTTTGCTTATTATCGTCGAATAGAAGGCGATCGAGCAAACAATTTAGCCAGAGCAATTAATTATTATCAATTGGGTTTACAAGTTGGCAATCCAGATGATTTGCCCCAAGTCTGGAGAATTTTACAAACTAATCTAGGACAGGCATATCTTGACAGCAAGAATTTAGAAGCTGCTGTGATAGCTTTTCAAGCATCATTACAATCTTACACTCATACAGAAGATCCAGAAAGTTGGGCGGCTACACATAATCGTATTGGTTTAATCTACGTTAATATTCGGCAATATGAAGCAGCAATTACAGCACATAAGTTAGCTTTAAACATCTTTAAACCCGACAATTATCCAGAAGAATGGGCAATAACTCATTATTATTTAGGTGAAGCTTATCGTCAGTGTGTTGATGGAAAAATACTAAATAACTTAGAAGTGGCGATTGAGCATTATTTAACTACGTTGAGGGTATTTACTAAAGAAAAGTCTCCTTTAGATTGGGCGAAGATCCAAAATCATTTGGGAGATGTATATTGTGAACGCATCGCGGGGGGGAAATCTGAGAATTTAGAACAAGCACATTGCTATTATTTGGCAGCGTTCGAGGTATATATTCACACAGATTTACCTACAGAATTGGCAATAACTCAATTCAATTTGGGGAAATTATATCTCGATCGTATTCAAGGGATAAAATCAGAAAATGTGAAAGCAGCAATTACTTGTTTTGAAGCGGCATTGCAAGTATTTACCCGCGAAGCCTTCCCTGAATTATGGGGATGTATCCAAATGTCACTTAATAGTGCTGATATCAAGAGTCATGGAGAACAAGAAAGTGTGGAATTGGTTGTCAGTCGCTGTCAAGCAGCATTAGAGACAATTTATAAGGCAACTTTACCTGAACTTTGGGCAGCAAATCATAACTTATTGGGTATTTCTTACTTACATCGCATTCATGGCGAAAAAGCCGATAATATCGAAGCAGCTATCCGGCATTTATCCACCGCTTTGGAAGTATATACCCGCCAAGACTTTACGTCAAAATGGGCAACAGTACAAAAACTGCTAGGTAATGCTTATTTTGAGCGGGTTCGTGGGGAAAAATCACAAAATATTGAAACAGCTATTCAGTATTATTTAACTGCCTTAGAAATTCACACTCGTGAATCTTTTGCAGACAATTTGGCAAGTATTCAAGATAGTTTGGGTAGCGCATACTCTAACCGCATTGAAGGCGAACGGGCTGATAATCTAGAAAGGGCAATCAACTATTACAGAACCGCATTACAAATTTATACTTGTCATACCAACCCCGATAATTGGGCAATGACTCAATGTAATCTCGCCACTACTTATACACTGCGAATTTGTGGAGAAAAAGCTGATAATTTAGAAGCAGCGATTAGCTATTACCAAGCTGTATCAACAATCTATACCCATGAAGTTTTCCCTGAAAGGTGGGCTACTACGCAACAACAGCTAGCGAATGCTTACACGGAACGTATCCGAGGCGAAAAGGCAGATAATTTGGAACAAGCTATTCGCTGTATGAAATCTGCATTGTTAGTACGCATTAGTCAAATCTTTCCTGAAGATTGGGCTACAACTCAAACCAATTTAGCTGGTGCCTATACTCTCCGCATCCAAGGTGAAAAGGCAGATAATTTAGAAACAGCAATTAGTTATTCTCAAGCCGCATTACAAGTATATACTCGTGAATCTTTTCCCGAACAATGGGCAGGAGTACATAATAATCTCAGCAGTGTTCATATTGAACGTATTCGAGGAGAAAGAGCGGAGAATTTAGAACAAGCAATTCGTCATATTCAACAAGCGTTACAGGTATATACCCGCGAATCTTTTCCCGAACAATGGGCAATGCTGCAAACCAATCTCGGCTTTGCTTACACGCATCGTATCCGAGGTGTGCGAGTAAGTAATTTATTTGCATCAATACGCAATTACACAAATGCCTCACAAGTATATACTCGTGACGGCAACCCAGAAAAATGGGCAACAACACAACTAAATCTTAGCGGTTCTTACTTTGAACTTGTGCGAATAGGGCAAAACAAAGCAAACAATGCCGAACAAGGAATTCATTGCTTACAAAATGCCCTGGAAGTATATACCCGCGAAGCCTTTCCCGAACGTTGGGCGATTTTGCAAATTAACTTTAGTAGCGCCTATCTATATCTGAATACAATACAACAAAAGCCAGAAGCAGGGAAGGATGATTTAGAAGCTGCTATTGGCTATTCTCAAGCTGCTTTAGAGATAATTACCCATGACAATTCCCCGGAAAGATGGGCTACTATTCAACAACAGCTAGGCAATTCTCATCTAATCGGTATTCGTTACTGTTTTGGCGTAGAAGATAAATTGAAAGAGAATTTGCAAAGAGCAATTGATTATTTCCAAGCTGCTTTACAGGTATACACCAAGCAAGCTTTCCCGCAAAACTACGTGCAAAATAAATTTAGTCTTGCTACCGCTTACAGATATAATCGCGAATTACACAAAGGTTGTGAGACATTAGCTAATGCAATTGATGCGGTAGAAAAGTTACGTTTAGAGATTAATTCTGGTGATGAAATCAAGCAAAAATTAGCGGAGCAATGGCATGGGTGCTATCAATTTATGGTGGAAGTTTGTTTAGAAATCGGCGCTACTGAACCAGAATTTTACCAAAAAGCGATTGAATATGTTGAACGCAGCAAAGCCCGTAACTTGGTGGAACTACTGTACAAGCGTGATTTAACACCCAAAGGTGATATCTCCCCAACTATCATCAACAAACTTAAGCAGCTACAACGGCGAATTTTGTCGGAACAACGACGGTTACAAATTGAGGAACAAAAACATGATAATGACGTGTTTTTTGTATCCGATCGCACTTACTTAAATCAACTGCTAAATCAGTCAGATGAGTTAATTAGCAAAGAAATTGACCCCATCGATCCCACATTCAAAGCTACTCAAAAAGTTAATCCTATCCCTTTTGAGGAAATCCAAAAGCTTTTAGATAACCGTACAGCCATCATCCAGTGGTACATCTGTTCTACAGGCTTAGAAACATTTATTATCACCCGTCATAATCTGCAACGGTTGATTTTGCCAACACCTGCTGATACATTGAGAGCTTTAGAAGATTGGGAGAGAGCCTATCGAGAAGGATATAATACATCAAAAAACCAGTGGATAATAAAAGAACTAGCTGATCGTCTTGAACCCCTAGCTGAGATTCTGCATATTGATGAAATTCTAGCTATGGTTCCAGCAGAGTGTAAACGCCTCATCCTCATTCCCCATCGCTATCTACATCTATTTCCCCTCCATGCACTCCCATTAGCTGATGGTGATTTCTTGTGCGATCGCTTTCCTGATGGTGTAGGTTATTCTCCCAGTTGCCAATTACTGCAACTAGCACAGGAGACAGGAAGAAATCGACACCAATTCACCCGATTATTTGCTATCCAAAACCCAACCAGAATAAAACCCGATAACCAACCCTTAGTTGGTACTAAATTTCAAGTAGAAAGCGTTTACCAAAACTTTGCCCCCTACCCAAACAGTATTATTCTTCGTGAACAAGAAGCAACAGCAACTCTAACTATGGAGCAAGTACGTTCTGCTCACTGCGTACATTTCTGCTGTCACGGTTCGTTTAATTTTGCATCGCCGTTAGAATCAGCTTTACACTTAGCAGAATCAGAAGATAAATTAGGTGCAGATGCTGACCTAAATTTAGGCGAAATTTTTGCCAACTTATCCCTAGAACAATGTCGCCTAGTTACCTTTTCAGCCTGTGAAACTGGTATTACAGATCCTAAAAGCATTAGTGATGAATACATTGGCTTGCTTAGTGGCTTTTTGTATGCAGGTAGTCCTAGCATTATTAGTACACTCTGGAATGTGGATCAAGCTGCTACTAATTTATTTATGATTGAGTTGTATAAAAATCTCAAACAGTTCCCAGAACTGGACGCAGGAACTGTCGCTATCGCTGTAAACAAAACCCAAAAATGGCTGCGAACTCTCACATCTGAAAATTTACGACAAATTATAGATAGCCCAGAAGTCAAAAAATTCTCAAATAACTTACCGAAAGAAAATAACGATAAATTTAAGCTCTTTATTTCATCGTTAAAGGGAGCAGCCAAGAAAATGGGCTGTCCCTATAGTAACCCTTATTACTGGGCTGGTTTTGTAGCGACAGGATTTTAGGGTGAAGAATTAAAATTTTGACAGAATTTTTCACCCTCTTCGGCAATATAAATTGCAAATGGAGTAGCGATAATCCCCGCTATTCCGGGAGGAAAACCTAAACTACCAGCGAAAAAATCTGTTAAAGGAGGAAGAATTCCGGGCACATATTTTTGTCTTAAGTCCTGATATTTCGGTTGACAAATAAATTGACGACATTTATCCAGCTTTTCAGAGAACCAATCAGTTCCTCCAAAGTCCATGACTCCTTCTATCCCATTTTCCATAGCGACTGCTTGAGCTGCATCTGCCAATTTTTCTCCTACATATTCTTCCATGATGTCAAGAGCAGCCAAAGCATCTGGATTATTCGCTAATTCAGAGCGATATTGTGCAATTTGTTCTGATGTAAGTACGATCATTGAGCCTGACTCCGTAAAATGTGATTAATGCTTTTCACCTTCACTCCTCCAGCAAGCACAGCCGGAAGTTTTCTAGTTTGTCATGTTCCCAAAAGACATACATATTATAACGATCGCCGCCCGCAACTAAATTGTCACCAGATCAATCAGGGATTCGCGATCGCATAAATCACTTGTGCTGAATCTAAAATAGTTTGGCGTCGCAACCAGTTCTGGCTTTTTTCCAGGGCTGTCTTGACGATGAAATCGACTTCAGGAGCAAACATCACTTCAACTCATCTTGCATTTCTAGGGTTAACGAGCTCAAAAAAGATGGAGCGCGGGCGATTTAAAAAGCAAACTAGACCCCCTAACTCGACTAAAAGAGAAATCAGGGATGCCATATTCTATGAACTCAAGAATGGTTGAATGCGCCACTTGAAAGACTTGCCGACCTTTTTCGTTTCACCGAGGTTCATCGAAACCATTTGGTTGAAGACCGCAGCCGTAAAATCGGTGTTCGACATCTGGCGGAGTTTAGCTCCTGCAACGAGTTCGCGACAGTTGCGGTATGCTTCACGGGTGCTGATCCAACCTTCAGCAACCGTGTCCCGCAACTCTTCTGATTTCTGAATCAGTTTCTGGATGACCGGGACTGTATCGTCCTCATCTTGCTGCTGCCCTTTGTAAAGCACTTCAGCCTGGTTGATGTAGAAGTAGCTGGTGGCGATCGCCTTTTGAATGATGTCGGCCCCAATCGAGGTAGGAATTTCAATCTCAAAAGGCTTGTCGGAACGTTCCCCGCCTGAGAGCTTCCACTCTTCTTTCAACTGCAAGTAAGTTTTGAGAGTGCCGTCCGGGTTTTTTAACTTGCAGATTTCGTGCAAGCAATGCAGGATGAGGGCAATCCGCAGGCAGTACCCACTCCACTTGGACATGGCTAGCTGGAAGCCTTCATTCAGTTCAGCTTCTTCGCGCTCGACCATCGGGTTGAAGAAGTGCTGTTCGTAGTAGTCGGCTGCCGAGTCGCTGAGGTGGTAAGTAATCGGAAAACCCTGGTAAACAGTGCGGTTCGTTTCATCTTTGAGCACTTCGCCTGTCTCCTCATTTTGAACGGGACGATAGTGCATTTTGAGGACGGAAAGTTTGTGGTAGATGTCTTTGAGAAAGGCGTCAATGTCGGGGTAGGGCAGTCGCGTCCGCCGCCGTTTGGGCATCTGGGCCAAGCAGATTACCCACCGGGCCATCCAGCCGCTGGAAATTTTGCGGGGCGTCATCTCTTCGTCAAGCGTCTTGCGCTGGATGGTGCCGGTGATGGGGACGCACGACCTCTCCACCTCGACTCGGCGATCGCGGTCAATGAGGATGACTTTGGGACCACCGCCGTTGTTGAGGGTGAGGTAAAAGGCTTCGTCGTCCCCCTTGCCAGCCCGATATTTGTTGAGAGCTTTGAAGAAGCCGTCGATTTCATCGCGATGGACGAGGAAGCCACGCGGATTTTCGTTGATGGTGCGGATCAGGGCTTCTACGGTGATGTGTTCGACCCAATACTCGCGGGGAACGGGTGGGGGTGGGAGTTCTTCTGGCGGGTTGTCAGGGGCTCGATTTTGCTGGGTGGCTTTTTGTGCTTCTTTGTAGCTTTTGAGGGCAATGCAATATTCGCTGTTGGCGTCCTGCTGCAAGAGCCGGATGGGATTGACCATAACTTCTTGAGTTTGACTTTTGAGCTTCCCCGACCGGGCGGTGCTGATCGTCCACAGCACGCAGGACTTTTGTTTAAATCCAGGCCAAGCAACAACTTCAGCGGCCGTGCCGATCGCGCAGCCGAAGGTTGACCAACCTACTGTCATCAGGTGTTCGGCGCTGGTGGGCATTGCAGCAGCGATTTGTGCCAGGATGCAGGCAATTTCAGGCGGTAAAATTTGGTGCAAGTCGAGACTCTGCTTGCGCTTGCTAACTAAATCTTCAATAAGGGTTTTTTCGCTTTCGACTTCTGCGAACTGCCATTCTTGCAGTCGGGTTAAAACGATTTGTTCGACGTATTTGGGGTCGAGTTCCAAAGCTTGAGCGATTTGGGCACACTCGGATCTTCGTTCTGACAGGGGAATGTCGCCCCGTTCAAGAAGCTGATCGATATATTTGAGGAGCAGGTTTTCTTTCTGTTTACTGTCAGAATCCGGCGGGTAAAAATTATCTGTAACCTGACCGTTGTTTGGCGGGATGCTTTCTGACGCTACATGATCTGCTTGTAACTTTTGAGAGTTGAGCTGCTGCTGGCTCGCTGTCGGTGATGCCCTGGGGCGCTTGTCGATACCCCATTCTCCTAAAATCCTGTCTCTAATCTGAGGGGGGCATGAAGTCTGGAAGGTTTCTCGATCCAGCCGGTAAATCTTTTTCCAGCAATTTTCAGAGTCTCCGCTGTGATATTCGGCGGCGGTTTGGCAAGCGGAGGGGCTAATGGTTTTGAGGATGCGCTGCCATTTGTAGGGATCTCGGCTGCTGTCTTCCATTTGCCCCCAGGCGTACTCGGCTAAGATTTCAGTGGTGCCGGAGTAGGAGATACTGTAGCGGTGGCAGAACTCTTCCCAGCCGTAGCATTCGGAGGCGAGAGCGGTCAGGGCGTCGGAGCGATCGCCTGTTTTGGCACCGCCTGTCAGAATTTCTTTGGTGCGGGGGGAGAGGAGGTCTTCCAGGCGAATTGCGCCGGGGACGTAACTTCCTGCAGAACGGGGCGAGGTGTTGGCAGGAACAGACGGGTGCTGTTGCCGTGTTGGGTAAATACCAACATCTTCCGGTTTGGCAACTGTAGGCGGATATGCAACAAAATATTCCCAGCGGTATGGGATGCCGTTCGCGCCGACAGTAGGGGGCAGCAGGGTGTGACCGCCGTTTCGGGCAAGCAGTTCGCCCATTCGGGACCTGTCTCGATCTAGGCTGAAGGCTGTCCAATCTGGTTCTTCTGTGAAGGCGAGGATGACTCGGTATCCGCCCGAAGGGGTGCGAAATCGAGGGGCGACATTCAGAAGGGGGTAGTCGTTGAACCACTGTTCAAGGCGCGCCTCAAAAGCTTGTGGCGAGGAGAAGACTTTTTCTTTGCGATCTAGATCGACAAAGGCGATGTAGTGACCATGTATATTAGGTCCGCCGCCGAGAGTGCCGATGCCAGTGGTGTGGGCGAACCACTTCCCTAAGTTTGCCTGAGTTGGCAATTGGTTTTGATAGGGTTTCCAACTGACTTTGACTGCTTTTCCTTTCGGGTTTATCCAAGCAGGCGCTTTGCCTCCGGGAACGTCGCAGTCCCTTTCGCATTCCTTGGGACATTCCGGCAGCGCAGGTCTGCCCAAGCAATTGTGGAGCCAGTCGATTGTCTGGGCGATCGTCTGGGGAGCCTGATTAATGTCGCTCATCGGTGCACATCCAAGCGATCGCAGAGGAATTGGGCGATGCCTGTTTTGACATCTTCCAAGTCCCTGCGAGGGTTACCGAGAAGTTTTTGCTAAAAATTTGGCAATTTGTGTTGGCAAACGTCCTAATTTTGCTAGAGTTAAGTAGCACTTATTCTTACCTCCCCAGCCAAAAAGTTTTATTTTGCTGCTGGCGCAGGTCATTTCTCATTAACAAACTTCCTTTTTTACGTCAACTATTCACCCAGAGTAAATCTAGATTCACCTAGAGTAAATTAAAGTAACAAATCTTAATGCTGATCTACGAAGCCTTCAACGATACCTTGAAACGCTATAACATCAGTGGCAAAGCTTTAGCTCAAGTTGCTGGAGTCAGCGAGAGTCTCGTGTCGCAGTTTCGATGGGGCAAAAAGGGCATAACGGACGAGATGCTCGACAACCTGCTCTTGGCGATACAGAAGATTGCGCCTGGGTCACGCAGGTATTTTTGTTCGCTTGTAGCTGGGGAGCCAATAGAGACAGCAGGCTTGGAGAATGTACTTAAGGAGATTTCTGCTGAGGAGATTCCTGAATTGTTGATGGCGATCGCGCGTTGCTGGAAATCAGTTGACCATCGATCAATTTATGTAACAAGTGCGTTGATGCAGATCCCTCGCTAGAATGGTAGCTGTAGCGACCTGCAATACTAATCATCTAAACCTGCAATCATCACCTAAACAAACCAGGATTAACTGCAACTAAACCGAGATTGAGTGCAACTGGGCTGTGATTTCAATATTCTAAAGTGTCGCCAAAGTCGAGTATACCCCTCTCTTCCAACTTCCATTCCTCCCCACTAGGCTGAATAGAAACTCTAGCAGGCTTCTTTAGAGTGAATTCCCTGTTATCCTCTGGTTGGTATCTCTGACAGTCAAATAATGATTGAGCTGTGTTAATATTAAATGGATTTATTCTCAGATTCTCTTTGGGTAGTAGCCAGTAAGTTTCATCTTTTGCCCTATCACCAAATAGTTCCCATTGCGAGCTTCACTCAGTAAGATATTATCTTTATTAAAGATGGAAGATACGTTATCTTGGATAATGGAAACTTTTAGGGCTTTTTTTGATAACAATTTGGGTGTATTATTATAAGCTTCAATTAACTCTGATTCCGATAAGTCTACCCAACCAAGATCGGTTTTCAACGCTCCTGTTATTTGCACAGATCCTTTCAAAAGTTTTGCTGTTTCTTCTGATGATAAAAGCTGTTCTATTAACTTTAAACTAGGTTCAAACTTTTCAATAAACTCATTAAATTTAGAAATTTCCGTAATTTCCAAATGAGTGGGTAAGTTTTGTTCATATAAATTATTTTTATTTTTCACTCCTTTGCTTGTTTGTAAAATTTTATAAAAAGATGCTATCATTGATATTAGAGCCAATATTAAAGCTAATATAGAAACAAGTTTCCACTTACTTTGAGAGTGGCTCAAGTCACCTATTACCTGTTGAGAAAGGTACTTAATTTCGGTTCTTAATGTATTAAGCTGAGCTTTTAAATATTTATTGTTGTTTTGTTCAAGCTTTTTGCGCTCTTCTTGTGATTTATCTAATTGAGATTTTAAAGTATCAATTTCTTCTTTTAACTGATTACGCTCCTCTTGCAAGGCTTTTACTCGATTATCCAGTGCTTTGAATTCAGGATTAGAGGATAGTGGTGGGGGAGTAGGGGTTGAAGGCTCTAGTGTGGTAGTTGAACTGGGGCTAGACATTGGATCTGGAAGTTGTGCTTGTGCTATTTCTGCGTTTGTCAAGAAACCCGGAATTAATAACAAAATTAGTAAATCTTTGAAAATTTTGACTTTTCCCATTTGTTTTCCCATTTTATTAGCTTTTCCAAATCTTGATAGTATTGTCCCTACTACTGCTAACCAGAATTGACCCAACGCTTTGTGATAAGCTGTTGTCGGCAGAACTGAACGCGACATCATACACTTCGTTTGAATGTTCAGTTAGAGTGCAAAGCAACTCACCAGTTACGAGTTTCCACAGCTTGATCGTCTTATCCCCACTTCCGCTAGCGAGAGTTTGCCCATCAGGGCTGATGGCAACAGACCAAACTCCTTCTGAATGCCCTACAAAAATGTTTTGCAACTCCCCTGTGTTCATGTTCCATAACTTGATGGTGTTATCGCGACTACCGCTGGCAAGAGTTTGCCCATCAGGGCTGATGGTAACAGACCAAATTAAATCTGAATGTTGGGTGAGGGTGTGAAGCAGTTGACCGGTGTGCAAATTCCAGAGTTTGATGGTTTTGTCAGCACTCCCACTAGCAAGGGTTTGCCCATCGGGGCTGATGGCGATCGCCAAAACTGTACCATCATGTCCGGTAAGGGTGCGGAGGACTGATCTGGTTTGTAGGTTCCAAATCTTGATTGTCTCGTCACGGCTACCACTGGCGAGAGTTTGTCCATCGGGACTAATGGCGATGCAGCGAATCCAGTCAGAGTGTCCTGTAAGAGCTGTTGACTCTGCTGTGGCTAAGTTCCAAATCTTGATAGTGCTGTCGTCACCGCCACCAATAATCATCTGTCCATCGGGACTAATGGCGATCGCACATAACTGAGACCGCCCCGTGAGACTGCCGATTGCTTCCCCCGTTTTCAAATTCCAAATTTTAATAGTTTTATCAAAACTCGCACTAGCGAGGATTCGGCTATCGGGGCTAATAGCGATCGCTCGCACTGCGTCTGTATGGCTAGTTAGAGTATGTATTAGTTGAGCTGTCTGCCAAGGTACAGAATTTGGCTTAGAAGTTTCCCGATAGTCCGTATCTGTTGCTAATGCCGGCTCTGGGTTTGATGCTGCATCTTCTAATAAATCGTCAATACTTATTTGACTTTCTTGCTGTGTAGCAATCTCTGAAACATCAGCTCTGTCAAAAGCCTCCCAGTCAACTTGTTCGCTAAGATGTTGGTTAAGGGGTGTGTTTTGAGATTCGCTTTCAGTTGTTAGTATATCTTGATAGCCAACTGACATTTCTCTTTGCCGAAGTGTGTCGTCACCGTTTTCTAATGAATCATTCTTGTAATTTGTGTTGAGATTTTGTTCAATCTTTGCTACTTCAGTTCTAATAAGGAACTCCATTTGTAATTGAATCTGCAAGAAACGTTCTTCATTCGCCCTGTATAAGGCATCTTGCCGTTCTAAAAACTGGGACTGAAGCAGCGATCGCTCCTGAGTAAATTGCTCGAATTGATGCTCTAACTGCCCGTGAAGATGTGATACTTGTTCAACTAATTGTTGCAACTGAGACTCAAACCGTTGACTCTTTTGACGAGATTGTTTTAATTGAGACTGAAGTTGCTGATACTCTTGATGAAATTGCTCTAAGTGAGGCTGCAATTGCTGATGTTCTTGACGCAATTGCTCTAATAGCGATTGGAGCCGTTCGCGTTCCTGGTTTGTCAGTTCCAGTTCGGATTGTAATTTAGTTGACTGAGTACCGTGGCCCAAGTACAGTACACCAGGCTTTTCTAACTTCCACTGCTGCCCGTTAGGCATAATAGAAACTTTGGCAGGCTTCACCAAAGTGAATTCAACAGCGTCCTCCGGTTTTTCTCCTTGAAAGTTGAATAATGATTTAATTGTCTTCAGTTTATGAATATTAATTTTGAGATTACGTTTAGGTAATAACCAGTAAGTTGAATCATCTTTAGCTATTACCCAATAGTTACCATTCCCTGACTTTTCCATAAAAATTTCCCCGTTCGTGTTTCCACGATAGCTTTCTGCTGTGAGACTAACTTCTACAGCACTGTTGGCTAACACTTGAGGGACATCATTATAAATCTCAACTAACTTAAAGACGGATAAGTCTATTTTACTGATTTTAGGATTCTCTAGCGATCCCGTTACCTGTACAGCATTTTTTAACTGAGTAACATTATTCGCTGATGCATCTGATTGCTCTAGGGCTTTCAATCTTTCCTCTAGTTGATTGAGCTTTTCATTTATACTCTTCAAAATGGTATCAACATTTATCATAAATTATCTCTCTTTATTTACCTGTGAAAAGATTTTGGAATCTGCATTGTAAAGATTTACCAATTTTTCTGAGCTACTAAGTTGGATCTCCTGCTTTACCTGTTTGATTACAGACAGTAGGAGCTCATGTTCCTTTATCCCTTGCTGCATTTGCTTATGAAATTCATCGCGTGTTACTAGCTGGGAAAGAATATCTTGTCCGCGCTTGTCAGCTTGTTCTAATTCTAACAGAATTCGAGTTCGCTCTTGAGTCAATTGCTTTACTTGAGCTATTAGCAGCGAACGTTCTGATTTAGATCGATCCAATTGAGATTGAAGTTCTGTTTGCTCTGGGATCAATGAATTTAACTGAAACTGGAGCCGTGCACATTCCTCTTTTTCTTGTTCGAGTTCTGATTTCAATTTAGATAATATAGAATTATTCCCAAATTCTAGTATACCCCTATCCTCTAACTTCCACTGTGAACCACTAGCTATTATAGAAAGTCTAGCTGGTTTCTTGACAGAAAATTCTCTAGTATTTTCTGGTTTATTTCCGTGACACTGGAATAATGATTTAACCCTATCCAAATTGTATGTATTAATTTTGAAATTAACTTTTGGGAACAGCCATTGAGTCCGATCTTCTGCTGCTATCACCCAATAATTACCATTTCGCTCGTCAGCAATAAAAACTTCATAAGCTCCCGGATACTGCATAGGCTTATTTTCTGTTATCGTGACTTTGATTGCATTCTTTAATAAGACTTGTGGAACCTGATGATAAATTTCACATAACTCAGATTGAGACAAGCTGAGTTGACCTATATTGAGTGTTATTTCCACCCTTGAAGATTGACCCATGTCTTTGAATTCACTTGAATAGTTTTCCCGATCCCTAGTTTTTTATATATATTCATTAAAATTATTCAAAAAGAAGTATCCCACGTTCTATTAACTCCCATTTCTGAGGAGAAATAGAAGATACTTGAGCTGCTTTTAGGAGTTTAAATTGATGAAAGGCTCCCAGTTGACCTCCATAACATTCAAATAAAACTTGAACTGTTTCATAAGTATTTTGCTTAAATTTTATACTAGATCGAGGAACCAGATAATTAAAGGTTCCTTCAGCTATTATCCAATAGTCTCCCCAGCGGCTAGCTTGAAGAACCGCTGGTTGACCTTTCCCAAGTCGTCGCTGATTAAGGCTCTCCTCTATTTCGGAGACTTCCGTAGCTTTTTTTAATTTTAATAAAGAATCTGCATTTTTATTATAAGCTATCACCAAGTCAGCCTCTTGCAAACTCAGAAATAGTTCCGGGGGCGCAGATCGAGATTGAGTTTCAGGTGTTGGGGTACTTTGATTCGGATCTGATGCAATTTTGTGGTTCAGTGTTGACTCTACTTGCCTTTCTTGCGGGTTTTGATATGAACTTGTTCGTACTTGTCGAAATTCACTTTGAGATGTTGGTGTCTCTTCAGGAACAAGTATTATCTCTCTCTGGTTTTCTACCTCCCCTTCTTCTCTAGGTTCAAAGTAAAGTAGACCGCGCTCTACTAATCCCCACTTTTGACCTAGAGACATCACAGAGACTTTTGCAGATTTGAGTAGTAGGATTTCGTTGGATTTACCTGGTTGGTATCCGCAGCAGTCAAACAATTTTTCTAAAGTTTTATAGTTATGTGCATTAATTTTGAGCTTTGGGCTGGGAACCAAGTAGTTGCATTCGCCTGCGGTTATTATCCAATAGTTTCCCCGACGGGTACTCTCCAGAGTTACTAATTGACCGCGCTGGCTCATGCTCTCTTCTGTTTCTGAAACTTCCGCAGTCTTTTTTGATAATAAATTAAGGTTATGATTATATGCTGCTACTAATTGAGCTTCTTGCAAACTAAGTTGTATCTCTGTAGTTGTGGTAGGTTGAGATAGAGTTATAATTTTTGGTATGTTTTGATCTATTGATGGCATTCCTTCATCAGATGATGTCGCAGGATTGTAGGGTGATTTTGCTTGATAATTAGCTTTTAAATACTGTTCCATCGTCTCTAATCTTTGTTCTAAGGGACTAATTAGCTTAGATATCTGTTCTATCAATACATTGGGATTATTCTGAAGAAGAGATTGCCCTTGAGAAGCCGGCTTCATCTGTTCCCATATTTGTCTAGCCCAAGCTTCTGGCTGTTTAAGCCCTTCTAAATTTTGCCCAGCAACAGATAGCGCACCTTGCGAATAAGGAACTAAATCCCAGCCGCAAGTCCTGCAAATTTCCACCTGCGCCTCAATATAATCAGTATTGCAAACCGGACATTTTGTCATTGGTGCTACTAAACTTTTTCGTTTTCTCAACTAACTGCCCAAAGATGATTAATATATTGAGCCATAATAGACCTGATTAATTTATCAATTGAATTGGAGTATACCAGGCTCCATAAGTTGCCATTTACCGTCAGAAGTAGGAGTAACTCTGGCGGGTTTTAGGAGTTGAAAATTATTGCGGGAGTATCCAGGTCTATAACCACGACATTCAAACAAAGCTTCAAGTGTTTGATAGCTAAATTGATTAAGTTTTAAGTTTTTCTTAGGAACTATATAATCAACCCCTCTGTCCTTAGTTATACAATAATTCCCCTTGTTGTTTTTTTCAATAACGACTGCTTGGGTAATTCCATTGAGGCGATTATTTATGCTCTCATCTGTTTCTGAAACTTCAATCGCAGATTTTAATAATGTACTGGCGTTCTGATTATAGCTTGCTAGTAATTGAGAAGTCTCTGAAGAAGATTGACTTTGAGGTGATTGTTGAGCTGCACTCCTGGGTGGTTGTCTATCTTGCGTGCTGTTAACTTCTTTCGATGGAAAAGAGGGATTACTAGATGATTTTTGTTGAATATTAGTAGATATTGAATTTGCTTGTTGTTCGATTTGTTTGAAACGATGATCTAGGTCAGTTAATCGAGAATAAAAGTCCTGAGTTATTTTTTGATAAAGTTGTTGATAAAGTTGTTGATAAAGTTGTTGATAAAGTTGCTCAAAATCCTCTATATCTATTTTAGAAGAGGAAGTTTCATGTGTTTCTTCGCTTTGTGGTTGGCTTGAATTATTTGTTTCCTTTGGGGATTGCCCAAAGAGCTTATAGATGGACAGAACGAATGCCACACAAGCTACTCCTAAAGATATAAAACAAAGCCCGATAAAAAAATGTATTTTCCCATTTAAATCTTTTACTTGTTTGGTTAAATCTTTTACTTGTTCAGACTGAGAAATTGGAGAAGACTTAGGCGAATTTTTAGATGATTGATTTTTGCTAGGATTTGATTTGATTACTTCCTCTAATTCCTGTATTTGATTATTTAAAGCTTCCGATTTTGATGCCAAAAATGAACTAATTTGTTTTTGAGTTATGGTTCCATAAAAACCATAATTTTTTTCGGGTATATTAGAATCTTTAAAAAAATCAAGGTTTTTTTGTATTTTTTCAATTGCCCCATATTTACAATTTCCATTTGGAGTCTCACAGATTAATCCATCTTTTAGAGGATCTATTACTTTTGATAATAGATCTTCTATAGTTACATCTAAGTTTAGAAGAAGTGCTTCTAATGTAGGTTGATTTTTGCTATCATACTTTTGTAAAGATTGACGAATTTTTTGATGGGCTTGACGCAATTTAATGAGATTTTCATTAACATCATAACTATTTATATTGGCTTCCTTTTGCTTATCTGTTATAGCTTCATTAAGCTGACGGTTCAGATATTCTTGCGATTTTTGGTAGCTACTGTAAACATCCTTAAGTTCCTTGAAATTAAGCTCTAGGTCGGAAGGGATTGGCGAGCTAGATGGTTGCATTTTTGGACTCTGAACTCCACCAGCAGAGGGTGAACTCTGATACGTTGTAGAGGATTCGCCAGATGGACACCCTGATAATGACCCTGACATTAAAACCAAAACTATTAAAAATTTAGCAGAATTACCTTTGTTCATGATACCTGAAACTTCCTCAAAGATTAAAATTGAATGATGCCACGTTCCTCTAGCTGCCACTTTTCTGAGCCTGTTATAGAAGAGACTTTCGCTGGCTTGACAAGTTTAAATTCGCTGGAGCCACTAGCTTGATAGTCAAGGCATTCAAATAAAGCTTCTACTGCATTATAGCTATGTTCATTAATTTTAAAATTCTCTTTAGGAACTAGGTATTTACATCCACTAGGCATTAATATCCAATAATTTCCATGTCGGTGTTTTTCGATAATTGGTTGGCTTATTACCCGATGACGTTGATTAATGCTCTCTTCTGTTTCGGAAACTACTTCTACCTTATAGTTGTCTGAAAATATTTTAGGATTTTCATTATAAAGGTTTACTAATTTTCTTTCTTCTGGTAATAAATTTTCTTCGCTATTAGGAGAGGCAATAATTACTGGTAAACTAGCAATTGTACGATTACTGGAACTATTGTATTCCTGCCAATTATTAAAATTATTTTCTAGTACCTCAGGCTTTTGAAGTAAAGCATTAATTTCTTGAGGTTGTTGATTAACAAGTCGCTCTGAATCCATCGGAGTTGGCGATTGCTCTTCCTGATTTGGTTGCTGGAAGTGTTCTTGCCCTTTGGATGAAATCTTAGGTTGAGCCTCCTTTTCTCTTTCTGGCTCTAAGAGCGGTTTTAATAGATCACACAGAGCTGAGCACAGTTTAGACATTTGCTCTATCTGAGAGTGTACCTGTTCATATTGCTCTTTATACTTCTGCAAATCAGACTCTAGTTGCTCTATTTTCTCCTTTAGATGACTGTCTTGCTCTTTTAGTTTTCGCTCAAACTCTTGCTGTTTTTCTTCTGACACATTTTTATTTTTTTCTTCATACTTTTGATGAGATTGATTAAAGTTTAACAGAAGTTCATCTCGCTCTTGAGTCAATTGCTGTAATTGAGACTGTAACTCCTCACACTTCGTATTGGACTGTTTTAAACTAGCATTCGACTGTTCTAAATCAGTCTTAAGTTGTTCGCGCTCTCGCTCAAATCCCTGCAATTGCAGTTGGTGCTCAGACTCTTCTTCAAGTTTAGTTTTAGTTAAAAAAGATTCTTCCAACGTTTGTTTTCCCTGCAATTTTGATTCGTCAAATAATTGCTTGTTTTTTTCCCAGATATGTCTTGCCCAAACTTCAGCTTTTTTAAGTGCCTCTAACTGTTTCCCCCAAGTGACTACCGACAGGGAAACAGTCTTGACCGACTCATCTTTTAAGTACCAGCCACAGGTAGAACAAGTATCCACCTTTTCTTCAGTATATTGAGCATTGCAAACCGGACAATTCAACATAATTACTACTCAGCTCCTTCAAGTTCCGAGTTAACCATTCAAACCTTTTCTTTTAAAATGAGTCCGAGTGGGACAGAGAGCGACTTGAATGCTAGCCATTTCTGTTCTAGCTTTAACAACCTACTCAAACTATAAGTCCTCGGACTCAAACTTTGCTCACTTGCCCGCCCACTCCTTACCTAAAACTCGCAGTAGAGCCTTCAGACCCAATATAAAGGGTGGTTCTACACGGATATTATCTGATTCGCCCTTGTTGCTATTGTCTTTTAACATCATGCTACTTAGCTCATCTTTCGTCTCTTTTATGAGCTTGTCACGATAGCTAGTTTCTAAACCTATACCAGCCTTGAAACCTTTCATCGGTTTCAATCCCTCAATTTCTAATTCTTTCAATGCTAGATTAAATTCATCGATAAACTTTGAAAGCTGATCCAACTCAGAAATTTGGAATTGCTCAATATTCCCTTCCAACTCTAAGCGTTCTCTCCAACTAATCAGATTGCCATTTACCTCACAATCTTCTCCTGTAATCAGTGGATCTTTCATTTTTTTCGTCAGTCCTTGAAGGTTAGTGTTAGTATCATCAGTTAACACCAACCCACAACAAACCTCTTCTTTTGGTCTTTCACTCAATTGAGTGATTTGCCCTAGATCGTCGAAACCTGAGCTTACACTCAGCATCCGGGTGAGTAACTGATTGACTTCAGAATGACGATCGAACTGCCCCCCTATAGCCAGCCAGTTTAACAGTCGAGAGCCATTTCCACCGATATATACGGGGGTAATTTCACGGCGGCTATATTTTCCCTCATCGTGGAGCACTCCCAGAATTGTCCCTACGTAGTAATACAACCCGGAAAAGCCAAGAGCCATGAGTTGGAGCAGTCCTTGAAATTCTGAATCATCTTCTACGAATGCTCTTTGGTTCTTCAGCCAATCCTCACCGTGTAATCGCAAATGAAAATCAATCTTAGCATTGAACTTTTCTTCTGTTAAATTTTCGAGTTTTGATCCCGAATCGTTTAACTGAAACTTTTGCTCCAAAAAGCCAGGTTTCATTGCTAAGAATTGAGAGAGCAAATTTCTGCCTGCTAGCTGAAGAGAACATTGATGGATCAGTTGGTTATTTTCCCAAATAGAGATATCTGAAGTTCCGCCACCCAGATCGATACAAGTTGCATAGACTAAGTTATAGCCCTCTTTGTCAGCAAAATACTGAGCAATGGCTAAACTCTCAGTGCGAAAGTATTCTAAATCATCTTGTTCGGGGCTAATGTGGATAATCCCTGTTTTATCTTGTAATTCCTTAGTTAAGTTTTTCCAGGACTGAGCATATCGAGTTTTGTCAGTTTTAGAAAAAGCAGATGGGTAGGACAGACACCACTGAATCTGCTTAACACTGTTTTTCGCAGCTAAAGCTGAGATGTGTAGAGCTAGATGCTTTAGAAACAAGCGATTTAAAATGAGCTCTTTCCCTTTCCACTTAAGATTTGTGTGCATCCAAGAGTTTTCAGGCTTAAAACTGCTCGAGCCTGGAGTATAAATCCGACCGTCATAAATCGGGCGTTCTTTGCCCGAGTTGGTATCTGGTGTACCCCTGGTTGTTAGTACGGTAGACAGGGGTAAGGGCTTCTCAACTGGCAAGAAGTTTTCTGACATAAAAAATTCAAATAGTACGATGATGCGAGTTGATGCCTCTGCTCCCGTTACCTGTAAGTGCAGATTTTCTAGTGGCAGTGGTTCGACTATTCCTTTCTTGTTAACGTAGACATTAGTGAAAGAAGTTCCGAAATCTACTCCTACTTTCCAAGAGGCATTAAGCTTGATATTCTCTGGTGTTTTTAGTAGAATCAGACCGATAGTATTTCTAGCTCTATCCTGACAGTTAATGAAGCTGGGAAACTCTTCTAGGCGAGTAATTTGATAGGAACCTCTACCTTCTTGAAAAATGTGGGGTTCTTTTGCCTCTGGGAAACTAACCTGGAAAGTTGCTTCTCCAGACTCACCATCGTAGTAAAACGCATAATATTCCTTCCACCCCTCAGTCCGGAAACGCGGCCACACTTCTAAAACAGGTACATCAGGTAAGGCATTTTCTTCTTTAATTGGGTAGTCTTTGTAGATGCGATAGTTCTGAGGTTGCTTGTCATCATTCTTCAAACCAGAGAGGGGCAAGTCTATAATCACTCTTACCAACGGGCCTTCACTTCCGTTGATAGGTGTGAGCTGCATCCTCTTAATTAAGTCTTCTGGAGTTAAATAATCGAGTAGAATGGGATTGAGGGGGATTAAAGGTATAATCCTCTGACCGTTGAAGTTGATTTGAGTCCCATTCGGAAAAAAAGCTCCAGGCAAAGCATCTTCTGCATCTACAAAGACGAATTCTGGCAAAAATAAATCTTTCGACTCAATCCACCTAACATTACTCCAGATTGTTTCACCTGTCCGCAAATTTTCGGTGTTTAAAGAAGCTAAGGTTTGGTCTTCATGTATCCAAATATTTTGGGGCGATTCGCCCCAGGCTTTGGCCATTTCTGGGTCAATAATCAACAGGTCAAGAACTTTTTGCTTGTCTGGACTGGGAATTAAACGGACACTAGAAGGTTTCGCCTGTGCTTTGACAGGTTTGTTGATTGCTCTGAGAACTCCTTTATTAAGCTCGACTCCAAAAAACTGCGGATCGTTACTTAAGCTCAGGCGCTGCTCCCGGTAGCTTCCCAAACTGTCTCGGAAATCATCTAACAATCCCCCAATCGTGTCTATCGCTTCCGTTTGGCCTTTGTGGTTATTTAACTCCTTGCGAAGATTTTCTAGCCAGCGCCACAACAAGGCTTTCTCGCTGGTATTGAGGTGATTATTAGGAAGTTGTAACCGCTGTTCCTGACGGTTCCACCAAGGCAGAGTTTCCCACCTCCCCTCTTCAGAGGGAACCACTAAGGTACTAGGGGTCGTCATCCCTACTGGCTTGCCGTCCCATAAGAAAACGTAAACATTTTGCCAAGGATTTTTATCCTTGAGAGTGTACCCATCTAGGGTGTACAGAGCATTAACGGGATCGGGTAAAAGTTCGTAGAGAGAGCGGGCAAAAGAGTCTCTGTGTCTTAAATGCTCTAGGTCGGGCAATTGAGCAGTCAGGGGGAACCGCCTCACCTCCGCGAGGGCGATCGCGGCCAACATCCCCCGCCACTGTTCAATCATTTCTGCACGAATGGGATAAGCCGGATTGTGTAGAGCCATCTCCATCGAGAGGGGACGTGCCCACATGGTTGGTATCGAACTGACGCTCTTGACTCGCCCCGGAGATTTGTAGTCTAAACTGGAGGCAACATTCTGAAATGCTTTGGGAGGGTGCGATTCCCATTCCCCCGCCGCCGCGCAGGGTCTCACATCACTATCCGACTTTAACTTAGGCAACACTAAAATAGTCATCAGCAACCTCCTAAAGCCTACAGAGAAAATATACAGCCTGGGCAAGTCCCACCGTACCTGGATTGAAAGGAGTTCCTCGATTAGAGTCGAGTCGCTCCTTGAGTTTTTTGGGTGTATCCTGGGATTTCCTACTTTTGTCTCGGTTGTCACCGAGGACGAGGTTTGACAACTCGTCTCCGTTCAGCTTACCAAAAGCGCTAGCATTAAATAGTTCAATGTTATCACCTTCGCATTGGTGGATTTCATACAGCCAGTGCAAGTAATTTTTGCACCAGTCATTAATCACTGGAATCGCCTGCTGTTCCTTTGGGTCGGAAAACTCAGGCAGACTGGACTTAGTTTTACTAGAGCGGAAGAATTTGTTCAGCCAGGGAACAAGCCTGAGCCATCTATCAGCCCCTTGCTCCTTGGCTTGGGCAAGTTCTGGCGCAATCTCTGCCAGCCAGGTATAGGCAAACCTCGTGGCATTCACCATTTCTGGCTTAACTTCCCCCTGTGCTGGCACGTCGTTCCAAGTCAGTTGGCCCACATTGTCTCGGCTGATTAACTCAACTGCCCATTTTTCGTCTTGGGAACCCAGCAAGAACTGTCGCGCTGCCAGTGCTGCATATAGTTCCAGAAAGTGTGGTTCATTGCGCTGGCTATCTTTGCCGATACTGAAGAACTTAACTCGCGAGAAATTCTGGTTGCCCAATAGATAAACCTTGTCAAAGACTTTCTGACCTTGGGTAACGTAATAGCGCAGAGCCGCTTCGGTGTTGAGCAAAAACTGGTCCGATCGAGCATAAACCCCATCAGGGTCTTCGCCTGGTGTTGGTGAGAAGCCAAAATAGGGGAGGACGAATAAGCAACCGATCTTTACGCGATCGCGCACGTTAATCTTTTTTAACTTATTGTCAATCAGGCGAGCGATCGTCGGCAGGCCAGAAGCTCCTGTTCCTCCAAAAATTGAGCCACACAAGAATACCTTGGGAGTCCTACCACTACTTGTATCACCCTGAATTTGCTTAATCAGAGTTCCCCAAGGCTCCTGATCTAATCTCTCCAAGTCAACTTGACTCATTACTGCTGAACCAATAGCAGGGCGGCCACGAAATCCTACATCTAAGTCGGCTTCTCGCTCTTCCTTGGTATAAAGAACATCAAATAAATTAGCTAAATCTGGTTGATTTTGCTTGATAGTGTTGTAGTTGAAGAACGTTTTGAGTTGTTTATTTAAGTTTTGCTGACCAAATGGCGACCATAAATCAAATGATTCAATGGGTGTCTTCATCCAAGGACATTCCTGTCTCTCCCCTTTCGCCATCAAGTCATAGCATTTTTTGTAAAGACTGAGGGAGTTTCTTGCTCGATCCAAATTGCCATTTGTTTCATCAGCATCTACAAACAATACCTTAATCGGCTCTTTCTTAAACAAACCAATGGCTGCCAATTGAGCTATTGCCTCAACGCACTTAGCTCCAGTTCCACCGATGCTAATAATGTAAATGGACATCACCTAATCTCCTATTAGAGGGCGCAGTTTTTCTGCAAGTGGGGGAATCAACTTCAAACCTAGCGGCGTACTTGTTGCCGTTGTCAACCAATAAAGCCATAGGATATCCAAAACGAAAAAGCCTGTTAGAGACAAAAGAGCATCGTCGCTACCTCTAAAAAAGCCGAGTGCTACACCAATGCTCAGAACCGGTAAAAGACCAATTACCCACCAGACTACTGACCACTTATGACGATCCTTTCCTCTATGATCTGGTGACAAGATAGACATGACACACCAAATCAGAACTGAAAATACAGAAACTCCAAATACTATCAGTGCCCCTATCGTATAATAATTGCTTACCCAAGTTTCAATGCGGGGTACATTAATTCTGATAATTCTACTTTTGTACATCCAAGGCTGTATAAAAAACATCACCAGAGCACCAGCTAGACTAAAACCAATGATACGAATAATCTCGGATGCCTTCATTTTATTCTTTCCTTTACCAGTTTCTCACACTACGACAGGATAGCAAACGAAAAAGTATAGAACCCTGAGTTCTACCATGCTTTTATTTAATGCTAAGCTACAGAGATGCACTTTATCCATCTATTATGCGGTATCCGACTGCTTTTGTTTGTATCTATTCCTCACAGGGCAATAAGGTTCCATAGAAACGTTATTTTACGTTGAGCGCTCAATCGTTTGAAATATATTAACACCCTATGATATACTCACTCAGAAGTCTAAGTTATTTAGCAATCAGCTACTTTTGCAAGCTGGTAACAGTAGATACTACAGGATTGAGTGTAGCATGATTAAAGTAAGATGGTTAGCCTTAGCGATCGCCATTTCCCTGCTGCTGGATGCCTGTAACATTCCTACAAAGAATTTTACCTGCGATCTGCCCACATCAGCAAACAGCCAAGTCTCTCAGTCAGACCCCATTAACCTCGCCATCCACGTAGACGGCTCTGGCTCCATGCTGGGATATGTAGCAAATAATACAAGCCGTTATGTCAAAACACTAGAGTTGCTTGACAGGATAATTGCCCTTGGCGGCTCTAGCTCTAAGTCTATCATCAAATACTACCGTACTGGTGAGGGCAGCAAGAAAATCGATCGCTCAGATTTCCTTAAAGCACAAAAACCCGAGTTTTACGATGGCAGCAACCCCCAATTTCCTGACGTGGCAAGCGGACTTGCTACTGCTATTACACCGCCACAAAAGGGAGAGCAACTTTTCGTGATGGTAAGTGATTTAGATCAAAACGGTGGTGATGTTACTAGGCTTAATCAAAAAATCAAGGAAATTTATCTTAACCCACAAAAAAAAGGATACGCCGTCGGTATTGTAGCAATTAGAAGCGAGTTTAAAGGCAAGGTTTACGTCGCAGACAAAACTCGACAAAATTTTGATTATGATACTGAAGGCAAAAAAAATGAAGATTTACGTCCCTTTTATATAATGTTTCTCGGCCCTTACCAGGATATTGCTAATTATTTTGAAAAGCTTAAACGTGAAGGGGGTCAAGTGCTTGATGGTAGCCAATTTATGATTTTCTCACCTAATAATATTGTAAGTGAAATATCATATTTAAGTAGTCCTAAACAACCACTTCCACAAGATTTGAAGCAACCCAGTTCTCTTAATGATGGTCAAGTAGCAGTAGAGGTAAATGATGGAAAAAAAATTCAGCTTTTAGAAATTGAAAAAAATTCGTCTCAGGAATTACCAATTAATTACAATGTTGCTTTTACTTCTTTAAGTCATACATTACCCATTGACGCTAGTTCTATAGAATCCACCTTTAAAATTAAGGTGTTTGATATATCTGATAAAGATTTCAAGGAAAAAAATGAACAATCGCTAAAAAGTTTCCTAAAAATTAGTGACTGGCAAATAGATAATAATAACAAAACCTTAAGCTTTGTTACTAAGATTTCACCAAGTCAAGTCTCCGAACCAGGAGTTTACTGGTTTACTGTTGATGTAACAGCTAAGAATTTACAAGAGCCCGCTTGGTGGAAAGAATGGGATTTCGATCCGAAGAGGGACAAAACAGATGATGGCTCTAAAACTAATAATTTGGTGAATTTTTTGCGGGGTTTAAAAACTATTACGACAGAATTAATGCAAGACGATCCCCCCATGATTGGTCATTTTTGTTACGCGATCCAGAAAAACTAGACTAAAAAAGTTGGAGTTTCTAGAATTTAGGCGCTCGCTTTGCGAAGTAGCCTCACTAACAAATTTATCTACTTATATGAAGTCTGGTTGCACCGGACTTTTTTAATGGGAGTGCGATCGCGCAAAAGAACGAATGAATCAACTGATAGTCAAGCCAGAGTTGGGTTTTGAGAATAGTCGGTCAAATATAGATTCCAATTGATTGATTTAAGGAAATATCGCGCTGCAATTTCTTTATCAAGAAATTGGCCTAAAAACCTATCAAAACAAATCTGTTGCAGTCGATGCACAGTTAAGAACTCATGTCAATCTCAAAAGGAAAGCGAGATTTGATTTCGACCCTGCCACTAAAACAGTTGAAGGATATGCCGCCTGCAATTGAATTGCCTGCCAACTTTGCCAAAATTCATCCCCCGCGCTTTAACTGTGGCGAAATGGTGCGCTGGACGGGTGTTAGCGAAGAAGCTGACAGAGGAATGGTTATCGGCAAATTTTACAACTACGAACAGCGTCAGCGTTGTTGGATGTGGTGTTATATCATTTGCCTTACTCCTGATTCCAAGAGTGCAAAGTGGTGTCAGTTTGATACTGCCTGGGAGGAAGATTTGGAGAAGTTTGAGGATGATAAAAAAGCAGCAGACTTTGACAGATAGAGAACGCAATTTGATTGCAGTTTACAGTCAATGCCAATTGCAAATGACACCGAGGCAGTTTTATGCAAAGTGGGGAGTGAGTTATGAGGAAATTGCTTTTATTTGTTCTCGTTCTGATTCTACAGTGCGGGGTTGGTTTAGAAAGGGGGAAAATCGCCGATTTCCTACTGCTGTCGATTTGCGTCATTTGGCTTTAATGGACTTTCTGCTAGAGCATTTTGAGGAAATTCCAGAGGCATTGGTGGCTTTCCTGTGTCCGCATTGTGAAGATAATAGCCTGGATTAATAGTGGCGGGTATAACGGAAAGACTGTTCAGGGCAACGACTGTATACGTTGTTGCAATCATATACTGCTGACTTGTTCCAACAGTTTTGGTGGCTGCTATACATACACCAAGCTTTTTCAGCATCAAAAGATAATTTGAGCTGGTTATAGCACAAACCTCGTCAAATATCAATGTCACCGTGACCTGTCTTTGACAAGATTATTCAATTACTGTCTTGGCAAGCAATCAAACAAGAGCACAATCTGTTACTTTTACTGCTGAGGTACTAAAATGACCTACTCTGAAAAATTGCACCCGTGGTGTATCATTAGCCTGCTTCCTAATTGTCAGCGTGTTATTGTGGCACGATTTCGTAAGAGAAACGATGCAGATGATCATCTACGGGTTTTGCAGCGATTAGTGAAAACGCGCACATTTGTGATTATTTTTGACATGCAACCAAAGCCTACTGTGCCTAAAGAATAACGGCGAATGCAGCGAAGGTTTGAATTTGAATTAATCGAGATACCTGCGTTAGTTGAACAAACCGACTTTCCAGCGATTTCTCCCAGCGACAGAACCTACTGATAGCTGGGAGAATTTTTTATATATTTTACCGATCATCTACTAACTACAACTTTTTATCATATAGCAAAACCATTTGATTTGTAAACAATCGATTCAATCATCACAAGCGTTTCAGGTTGTTCTACATTCACGACTCAAATAGACTTGCTATAGTGTTGATTTACGCTCTAAAGCGATCGCATTTGTACGGATAGTTACAATTGCATAAGTAAATATGCTCTGATTGATAGCTGTGCAATCGTAGATGTGGCTAATAGTAATATAGCTTGCGAGCGCAATAGATATTCCTTCTCTATCAATACTTCGGAATTTTGAAGAGTTTTTTGGGGAGATGGCTCTGGCGCAAGGTTCGTAGGTGGCTAATGTTGCGCTGAGTTTTTGGATTTCTTGCCATAGCTCTACTATCAAGGCTTCTTTTGCCTCGTTCAATAGTTGCTTTAAGCCGGGTAGTTTTTCCATTCCTTTATCTAATGTCTATCTCGTCTTCTTGTCAAGGGGGTTGAGCAATTACAATCAAAGAATCAATAGAGACAAGTGCGACCGCATCTTGTCGGACAGATAATTAATGGGAATTAATTAAGAAATTTCTTGGGAAACACGCTTATCGTTAAAAATTTACAAAGAATAGATCGTTAAAAGCAAGGCCGCGATCGCGGCAATTTTTGAGAATAAGCTGCACTTGCTTGTACTGCGAATCCAGCCATGACCCAAATAGAACCAAATTCCGAACTAACTGGAGAGGATATTCCACTTTCAGCTACTCAAAAAGTGGGTGAAACCATCAACAAAACTGAGAACACTTCACAGAGTCCTGACTTACTTGATGAAGGAGAATCAGAACCTTATGAATTCAATTTTTGTACAATCAAAATCCACATTGTTATGCGACCAGACGATGGGCATCCAGAAGGGCGAATCGTAGAAATTACAGCAACGAGCCATGACGACTTACCACTATTAGTACAAGTTAGAGAAAACTCGATTGGAGCTTGGCCAAACCATTTACAAGAATTGCTCCAGCGGTTAGCCTCTAACCTACCTAACCGAAAAGTGAGCGCTCAAATTCGTTCTTCTGTTGGTCAACCCCGGAAAAAAGCCAAACCAAATCTTCAAAATCCTGCTAACCACCCCGTCAACAAAGGTGAAGCTGGAGTACAAATCCCCCTGTTTTAAAGAGGTAACAATGAGTCTAATAGAATATGAAGGCAGGCAAATCGAACTGCCCAACGAAATTACTGCAAATGATGAAAAATTGCTAGAAGTCTTACTTCCTTACTTCCCTGAATTAAGCGAAGCTACAATTGAACGAAAAACAGGTCAACCCATTAAAATCATCAAACAAGCCAAGACAAAGGGTGTAGAAGAAGATTGGAAAAAAGAACTATGCGTACTGCTCACTCCCCATTCCCCACTCTCCTCACTTATGGCAGCACCAGAAGAACCGAATCAAGCTGTCCAACTCACTTGGGCTCTCCAATGTGAATCTATCAACGGTTATGTTACTCCGCTAACCTTAGCAAGTCGCACTCAAGAAATCTCTCAAGCAATAGCGAGAGGTGAACAAGAACTACAGCGATTTAAAGCAACTCTCAAACAACTGCAACTTGCGCCAGCTATTGCACATCCCCAAATTCCCCTGAATTTTTAATGCCTGCAACCATTTTGTCTGTGTCGCAAGCCATCGCTGGTTTGCGACACTCCTACCCAGTAACCAAGCCAATTGAAGCGATTGAATTTCTCCAGCAAACGCTTAATAGTATTCAAATACTAAACCTTTACCAACACTTTTTTCCAACTGAATTTACCACCAGTACCAGTTCTATTTACTCTGATAGTCCTGACATTCATAGCCCCCGCGAATTAGAATTTTTCAGTCGGCTTGACGAAACAGAACTTATCCCTATCAGCCCCTGGCAATTAGAAATAGCCCAAGAAGAACGCCTCGACGAACTCCTGATAGAGCCTTGGGGGTTAGATTGGTTGAGCTATGAAGATTATGATATTGAGTCATTAGCCCCTGAGTGGCAAATCTTGCTGCCTCTAACTTCTAAAGGACTAGATTGGCTAACTGAAAATGACGCACAAGATTGGTATGAAGAGGAATTTAACGTTTTATTTTCTCACGTTTTACCACCCGATAGTATCAATTATCTGCAATTCCAAGAGCTTTGCTCTCTGGCTGACTTTCCCATAAAATCAGTGCCAATTGTACTAAGTTTCCTCAATTATTCAACAGGTAATATTTGGCTAGACGGCTGCGCTCAAGACGAGTATCAATTTAGAGAATGGACAGTCGAAAACTTGATATCTTTATCAGCGCAATGGCAAAGTGCTAAAGAAGTAATAACCCAAGCTCAACAGGTTATCGACTGGCTTGCTACTGACCGCCCTCGACGTTTTCAGCAAATTCTTGAACTCTGGAACAAGAGCACTTTGTCAATTTGAATTACCTATGAATCCAAATAATTACGATTGAAACTCTCAAGTCTAAAAATGCTGAGCTCCCCGCTTAAGCGTATTCATTGTGAAGCAGCAACCGCTAGTGCGGTTGTAGCTGTTGGAAATTGAGGTCTTAACCATGACTGAAACTCTAACAACAACCGAAAGAATTGCACGTCTCAATGACCAGTTGCGTCAAGGAAATACCAAAATTGGTGAAATTCGGATCACTCAAACTGTAAAAGCTCTTCCTCCTGAATACCAACAAAAATTACTGCAATTAGTAAGAGATTTTAACAGTTTTGAATCGGGCAACGACCCCTACGGAGAACGAGATTTTTTTGCCATTCAACTGGATAGCAAAAACTACTTTTTCAAAATTGATTATTTTGACAGAAAAGCTTGGCTGGACAACCAAGAAGTGAGTTCAGAATGCCCAGAAAACTCGGATAAAACTTGGAGAGTTGCTACCCTAATGAAATCGAATGAATACTAATTTTCAAGTAGGAGCTAACCTTACCTATCGGGTTAGCTCTATAACCTCTATCAATTTTAAGCTATTATGCAACCTTTGTCAGGAGAAGCCTTCCGTGAAATTCTGCAAATAGCTCCCCGACAGCTAACAGAAATTGATGCTGAATTACTGTTCATCAAAGAACAATACCTGTTCCATTATCGAGAAGGGACAAAGGAACACTACAAACTACTCTCCTCTGTCAGTTTGAGAACTGCATTTTCTCACGAGCCAATTGATACAGGTTGGATGCCTCCAGGAGTCATAAGGTGGGGAACTAATTCTCAAGGAAATTGGGTAGTAAAATTCATACATCCTGCTCAATATAACCTCCACTTTGATGATATTGAACCGATTACTATTCCGCTAACCGCTTTGGTATTGGTAGGACAGAACACTCAATATTGGGTATGGGCAACTGATGTCGCCACCTTCAACCCAGAGGCGAAAGCTTACCATACTCCCTTACCAAATATCCACCCAAACGGTTTAATTTGCTGGGGACAAAATACTCCCCCGGTTGCTTCAACTCAAACCATTGATATTGCTTGGCAAACTTTCATCACTACTCCTTTCAATGCTGACTTATCCAGCCAAAAAAGCCGAAAGTTTCCCCAAGATGTCAGAGAACATCTGAAAAGTTTAGCCTTGAAAAAAAGGCGTTCCTATCCTGTTAAAGATTTAGTTGAAAGCAGGTGCAACCAGTCAATTAACTCTTTAATAGAACACCTTTTATTGATTGCTAACCCTATCTAGGGATTGCACTCAACATTTTTCTTTCAACCGCCAAGTTTAAGTTAATGCTAAAACTTTTTAACCACATTCATGCCTCTATTCCCTTGCCTCCCATTGCTACTGGAGTATTCTGCGAATACGTTACAGCTTCTAACGGCGTGTTTGTGCGTTCAGTTCGCCCCGGACTAGAGGCAATGATTCCTGTTGCAAATTCAGCGCCCAATACTATCAAAGGGTTGCCATCTATAGAACCGTACTTGCACCTTGACACTCGTTCAGTACCATTAGAATTACTCCTTTCTATGTGTACAAAATCTGCATTTAGCAAAGATAATAGTGGGAATCTCACAGAGATTTTATTTCACCTATCCCTTGACAGCCGCAATCAATGGCAACTGACAATTCCACTCCAAACAACTACACGAACAAGCTGCCAACCTCTTGATAATTTATCCTGCTCAACTGCCTTAATTGAATGCCACTCTCACGGAGAAATGCCTGCTTTCTTTAGTAGCACAGATGATGCTGACGAGCGCGGGTTTAGACTCTATGCAGTCTTGGGTAAAGTTAATACTTTAAATCCTGAGATTTTAGTCAGAATCGGAATTTTCGGACACTATAGCTTAATTAAAGCTAGTTCTGTATTTGAAGAGCCATATTTTATCACCGATGCTTACCAAAACTCCCTTAAACCTCGACTTTGAGTACGCCAATTCTACCCCTCTCCTCCTCAAAGATTACTCTCACCTACACTTGTGGCTCGTTGGCTGTGGGGGCACTGGCTCTTATGTAGCTGAAAGTTTAGCACGATTAGCTTACGTTTTCAAACAACGTGGTAAAAATGTCAATGTTGCCTTTGTTGACCCTGACATTGTTGAAGAGAAAAACTTGGGAAGGCAGAGATTTTGTCAATCTGAACTCGGATTGAATAAAGCCGCTACTCTTGCTTTGCGTTACAATCTTACCTGGGGGCTAGAAATTAGTGCAATTCCTGACTATTTTGACCCCAAATTGGTAAAATCATACTGGAATGATTTGGTAATTATCACTGGCTGCGTTGACAATAGTGCGGCTCGTCGTTCCCTCGGCAAAACACTAGAAAGTAACCGCCACTCTGATATTCCAAGAATCTGGTATCTTGATGCTGGCAATAACTTTGATAGCGGTCAAATTCTACTAGGTAGTCATAATTGTGGTGAGGGGTTAATTACTCACCTAGATCAATTTGAGAAAACAGGCATTATGGGAGCGTTACCCTCTCCTATTTGGCAGTGCCCCAATTTGAGAGAATCCCAGCCTGAAGAACTGGCAAATACCTATTTATCTTGTGCTGAGTTAGCCACTATTAACGCTCAGAGTCTCACAATTAATCAAGGGATAGCCTCCATTATTGCTGACTATTTATTCCGTCTCACTTTGACGAATGACTTGCGCAGGTTTGCCACTTTCCTTAACCTTAAATCGGGTTCTATGCGCTCGGAATTTATCAGTTTTTCATCTCTTAAAAGGTTTGCAAGAGGGGGAGGGGGAAGGGGAAGGGTGGAAAAAGGAAGGGAAGAGGAAGGGGAAGGGTAGAAAAAGCTGATTATTTGGGGAGGGGAAAGGAAGGCTTCGCCGTGAACTATGCGGCTCGACTGAGCGACATTCGGCTTGCGCTCAATCGAGCCACAATTCGGCTAAGCTCATGGTCGAAGCCTCACGCCGAAGTCCGACGGGAACCCCGCTTACCGAACGTCCGAATGGAAAGTTATAGGTTGCCGTTATCTAAATTGAATAAAAAATCAAATAAGGAGTATGAGAAAATTGGCAACATAGTAGCCGTTATACCAGCCTTGACAGTCGCGTAAATTGCTGTTGTCGGACTCGCGCTTTGCAATCGGCTAAACTGTTGTTGTCTGATAAAGCTTGACAGTCGGCTAAACATTTATTCCCTGACTTGGTTTACAGCAGTCGCTCGACTCCTAGCTATTAATGGCGGTTATAATTCTCCACCCTATTAGTCCAGGTAGTAATTTCTAAGTAGGTAGGCGGGATTAAACCGAATAATGTAACAGTATGTAAATAGGCTTAAGTCAGCCAGTAGAGAGCATTTGAACACTTTACATCGTTTACATAGTTGCGTTTTAAAGCGCCGACTTACTTAGGCGTAAAGAGCGATCGCTAATATATTTCAACAACTAAATAGTTGGCCGTGCCTGTCCCATACCTTACCGCTCTTATTGATGTATTTGGGCTTCAGTCGCGATCATCGCCGTCGTTCCTGATTCTATATCAATAAGGTTTGAACTGCGGGTAAGCAGTATGCTCAATATTCATGGGGGGTGGATATTTTTCGTCTGGACGCATTAGTCACGGTTTGCGATCGCAAAACCATTGCTTGCTACCAAGAGAGAACAGCCATAACCAGTCACAACAGGCAAAGGCACGAACAGCACAAAAAAGCAGTAAAGGGACATGAAATTGCAGGCGTTTGCCGGATATTTTCGGATAAAAACAGGTAGAGGCCAGTCCCTGCAAATGTCTGTATTCTCACGCTCTTTTGTACAGTACACACCTGATTTTGTACAGCAAATGACTGACTTTAGTGCTCCCCAAAAATTAACGGGACTTAAACAACTTTTAAGCCCAAACAAAACCCCAACTGGCTTTATATGCAGCTTGAGCGTCCATATTTTGTTGTAGCCAGCGCACAAATCTATAAGATATAGCTGTTCTCAAAGCTTCTAAGACTTCAGTAAAATGTTACTTTTATATCACAGATAGATGGCTAGTTTACCCAAGGTTTATTCCCGATAAAGACCAAATTATCTATAAAAGTTACATGACCCGACTAGAGGGCGAGAATACGCGACTACGACATTACGCACAATGTCATCACTTTGGTATAATTGTGAGAGTATGAGTGCGATATTTGGAGACATTACTACCGTGAGCGTGGCGTTTGGCAGAATTCTATTGAGCTTACACTTTCCAGCAGCGATCGTCCAACAATCTTAAAATCTGTGCAGCAACTCGAACTTTTTCCGCAACCCAAACCCAGCTCCGCTAAATCTCCTCAACTAACGATGAGTTCCGAGGCTTTGTATTCTTGGAAACAACGCATTTTTGAACACCAACAATCTGAAAGTGCGCCACAACCGCGACAGGGAAGTCTATTCGAGCTAGCAGTAAATCCTTGTGAACCCAACAACATAGACCCGTTTGCCCTGCAATTGCACAATCTCTCATTCTGTGAGAAACCGGATTGGGGCGATCGTACTTGCCTCTATTTTGTTATTGACAACGAGCTTCCATTGCTGCTGTATGTAGGAGAAACTGACCGCACCCCCAAGCAACGATGGATGAGCCACGATTGTCATAAGTACATTGGCAACTACATCGAATTGCATCGGCGTTATTCCCTGGATGTGAGTGTAGCCATAGCATTTTGGTACGGAGCGCCGAGCAATCGAAAAAAGCGGCTGCAACTAGAGTCCGAGCTTATCTACAAGTGGCGATCGCCTTTCAATAAAGAATGCTGGCAGTGGTGGGGGCAACCGTTCGGGAAGTAAAACCCATAAAAATCACACTTTTAAATCTAGGAACAATTGCATTAATATATCTAAGTTGGCAATTAACTTACCTATCTATTTTATTTCGTAATGTTGAACCAAAATTTGATACTTCCTCCTAAAGAGGCAAACAGCCAACCTGAAATTTTAGTTTGCTGCGAGCCAGTGGTAATCATAGGAGCTAATGGTGCTGGAAAAAGTAGGCTTGGTTTGTGGATAGAGCAGAATCAGTCGAATCCTGAAAAAGTTCACAGGATTTCAGCGCAAAAGTCGCTAGATTTCCCGGAATACGTGCAATTGAAGAGCTTAGAGCAAGCCGAAAAAGAATTATTGTTGGGTACTAGCCAAAATCCCCAAACTTGGGGGGGGCTACTTCAAACAAAGATGGTTAACAAGTGGTCAGGTGGTCAGCAGCGCCCTACGTTGAGTGTAACCGTTGCATTAAATGACTACGAAAGAGCGCTTGCTCTTCTTTTTGCTAAAAAATATCAAAGAGATAGCCAACTAGCTAAACGTATTAGAGAAATGGAGCGCGAAGACAAGAATGAGCGTCCTGAACTACCAAATTCTCCTGATGAAATATTACTGAATATTTGGAAAGATATTTTACCTCATAGAGAACTCGTTATTGAAGATGGCAAAATTAATGTTTTAATTTCTGGCAATGATGTCTATCATGGAAGAGAAATGAGTGATGGAGAACGGGTAGCTCTCTATTTAATGGCGCAATGCCTATGCCTACCGCCTGATTCGATTGTAATTGTGGATGAACCTGAAATTCACCTTCACAAATCCTTAATGAGCAAACTTTGGTCAAAAATTGAGGAAGCACAACCTAACTGCCTGTTTGTTTATATTACCCATGACGTTGATTTTGCGGCTTCTAGAGTAGGTGCTAAAAAAATATGGCTTAAAAGTTACGATGGTAACCACTGGAACTGGGATGAAGTTCCAAAAGCTGAAGCTTTACCAGAACCAGTTTTATTAGAAATTTTAGGTAGCCGGAAAAAAGTTCTCTTCGTCGAAAGTGATAAAGGGGGTTTAGATTACAAAATTTATGAAGCGGTATATCCCGAATTTTTGATAATGCCTCGTGGTGGCTGTGACAAAATAATTGAGGCAACTAAAGCTATGCGAGACAATTCAGCCCTTCATCATGTTGAAGCTTTTGGTATTGTTGATATGGACTACAGACATCAAGCTCAGATTGATTCTTGGAAAAATTTTAATATATTTCCATTGAACGTAGCTGAAGTCGAGAATATTTTGTGTGTTCCTGAACTCTTAGAAGTAGTTGCCACTTTTCTCGGTCTTAACCCGTCCGACATTTGTCAGCGAGTTGCTGACTTTGTTATTGATAAACTGGAGAAAGATTTAGAATATCAAGTAGCACAACGTTCTGCATCAGAAATTCAATTCAAGTTAAATATTTTTAATGCCAAAAAAAGTATAGAAAAAACTTCCTTCGTGAAAACTTTTGATGATTTAGTAGCTTCTATTGATGCTCATAAAATTTATGAAAATAACTTTAGTTTGTACAAAAACGTTCTTGTATCAAAGGATTATGAAAAAGCTCTCCTCCTTTACAATAATAAAGGTTTACCTTCTAGAATTTCGCATTTTTTTGGCTTACTACCTGGGCAATATCAACAACAAGTTGTGAGATTGTTGTCTAGTGAGCATAAAAATGCTATTGTATCTGGACTAAAAAAATATACTCCAACTCTAATTGGTTAGAGATAAAAAGTTAACCTACTTGAAGGAGGATTATTTTCAACCATAATTAGGCTTCACTTCTAAGTCACAGCGATCACATACTACGAAGTAAACGCATCTCCACCGACCAATGAAAAAGTACCTCAACCTCGTTACTGCCCTCATCGCATCACTCAAGCCCAAATCCAAAATACCCATAATCGACACTTATGGTCAATCCACGCTTAACCAAGACGAGCAGCAAGCTCTCATGGAATGGCTCTTTGCTAGTTTGATGGGCGCGGGGTACTTCAGTAAAGCTCACCTGATTTGGGATGATGGCAAAGACAGAGAGCGGGAGATATTCACGGCATTGATGAGAAACGAGCCGATATTCCTGTACCGCCAAGGAGCGCGACCTACCCCAACGGTTGAAGGATATGGCTGGCGGTTGATTGGCGAACATCCGAGTTTGAGGGTGTATGAGTTGCAGGTGGAAGTTGAAGGAGATTGAGGACGATCGATGATTTTGATAAAAGAGTTATCAGCAAAGAATAAAGGGTATTTCAGGACAGCAAAACTTTTCACTTAGCTAGCTGTCCCTACTTCTCAAACAGACTGTTAGGCGATACTAATTGTTTGACCGTTAGTTAGACTGCTGAAGTCATAGGTTGTGCTACCAGCTATGAGTTTTTCAAACTCGGAAGTTTTTATAGTACCGCTACTACTCGTAAAACTCACCACGGTTCCCAATATTTCAACAGTATAGCGGCCTGACGTTAATTCCAGCGAATCTTCGTCCTTCCCTGCATACAAAGTACCAGAACCAAAACCTCTGATATAGTCTGTACCTTTTCCTAAAAATATGTTGCCTAAGCTAGAGTAGCCGCTATCAGTAATGATGGAGTCCGCACCCTTACCAGTATTAATGGTACCGCTGTTGTCGATGGTCGGGCCAAAGCGATTATCAGCCCTAATGCCCATGATTATATCATCGCCGTCGCCAGTATAGATGGTGCCGGTATTGGAGATGGCGGCGCTGTAAGTGCTAGTGCCAGTGATTATATCGTTGCCATCCCCGGTATTGATGGTGGAGGAATTGGCAATGGCGTCGCCCTGAGTTGAAATGCCAGCGATTGTGTCGTTACCCTCGCCGGTGTTGAGAAAAGAGGAGTAGAGAACCGTGCCAGAATAATCACCAGTGCCAGTGATTACGTCATCCCCTTCCCCAGTATCAATGATGGAACCATTGATGGAACCAAAACGTAAGCCCATGTATTCGCCAGTACCCGCGATCGTATCGTTACCGTTGCCAGTCTTTATGACGATCGGGCTTTGCAAGTTGGGGTTGTTAGAGCCATGCTCAATTCCTACGCTCAAAAAACCCTGGGCAATGCCCGTGATTATGTCATCACCACCACCTGTAGCAATGGTGCCTCCTTCGTTGAAAATGCCATTACTATCACGATCTCTAGATCTGTATTTTTCTTGGTAACGAATGCCGAGGATTAAGTCGTTCCCCTCACCCGTATTGAGCGTGCCCGTGTTGTGGATGCCGCTGACCGTATACTCGTAAGTATCAGGGATTAAGTCGCCGTAGTCTGCCGCAGCAACGATTAAGCCGTTACTATCACTGGCATTAAACGTCCCGCTGTTGTAGAAACCGCTGATTCTTGTCGGAGTGCTGTTGATACTGTTCTCACTATTACCAAGGGTTAAGTCCTTGCCAGTAAGAGTATTAGTGAAGCCATTATTAAGTATGTCTTCTTCCCCAGGCACGCCGACGACCAAATCACCCTTTTCGGGAAAGCTTATACCTGAAAGTTCGATCGCCATAAGAAAACCTCTGAATTAAAATTAAAATCAAAACATATTATATGTCACCATTATAGAGCAATGACCCGGACAGTTTTTATAGCCCAATGGCTTATTCTGTAAAACTTTGAACCACTGTGGATAATTAAATCAATGTCAGCTCCACCCCGCTCGTTGCATTTAATTGGACTTTATTTGTCCTTGCGCTCTGAAGCTTCTAGTCTCGTTCCCACAACTGTTTGGAGTATTGCAGTACCATCGGTACAAGGTGATGAAGTCGTGTAGTATGCTTGAATAACTATGAGGAAATTAGTGTGCTGTCCTGTCCTATTCTTACCTTTGTTAATCCCCCTCTCCATAAGCAGTTCCGGGACTGCTGTATTGAACTGTTGCTTCACCTGCATTAATCAGTGATGATGAATTTGTTATAATTGGGTAAAAATTAACTAAACTTAAATTTATGAAGAAAAATTTGTTTATATCCGTTATTGTTTCATCTCTTTTTATCGTTGCCCTTCCCGCTAAAGCAATTGAAACTAGGTGTGGATGGTTGCATAATCCGACACCAGGTAATTGGTACTTGAGAGACAAAGATGCGAACTGGATTATCTCGCTGCAAGGTCAATCTCCAGCCAAAGGAATGGAAAATATTCCTATCAGTGACGGTAAAGAAGTTGTGCTAACCAATGGTAATTATGGATATACTTGTGCTTGTTTAAATGTTGTTGCTAATAGCAATTCAAGGAGAATTAGTGAAATTCGGGGCGGCGAATCATTACCGCTCTCAACCTGTCGCGAAGATCCAAATGTGCCAAAAATTCTTTAGTTTCAGCCAACGCCAACTGTACAATCACAGTAAAGCTAATCAACTGCCACCATGACCGACTCGATCGCCACCCAACTCAAACACGCTTCCCAGGGCTTACTCTTCGCAAGCGAAACCGATGCCCCCTTCGAGGTCATTCATTGGCCGGCACAGGGAGAACTCACTCCGACGAAACTCTTGCAACTCACCGAACATTCACCCGATGCTTCAGTCGAAGTAGTAACAGTCGATGAGTTCTTTGATGCCGCTACCCAAGAAGAAGATTGGCACGATGAAGAAGAACGCGAAACAGTGAAGCGCTTTCAGAACTTAGTGAGCGTCTTGAAGCAGAACCTATCGCAGTTGCAGGTTTACCGAGTGGGCAGCGTTGAGATTGATGTCTACATCGTCGGGGTGACGGACGGTGGTGGATTGGTGGGGCTGTCAACGAAACTGGTCGAGACTTGATTGCAACAGACTGGTGAACTATGATTGTTTGTTAACCATTGAGTTACATAAGAACCATCATTAGAGTCAGGAAGAGAGGTTGTAATATGAGCACGATCGGCACAGTATTTAGTTGGCTTGCTTCTCGTAAGGATTCAGGTCATGTAAAAAACAGTAAAACCTATACGGTGTAACAATTCGATCCAATAATCATCAAATATCCATTCTTATTAAGAAACCATGAAAGCTTTGATTGTCGTACCTATTGAGAATTAAGCTGTTGATTTAGCGAAGGCTTGAATTGTAGAAGTCCTTCTGTGACTACGTTTCAGATACCTGAATCCTTACACAAAAAGTAGAAACCAAAGTTAAAAAAGTTAGACTAAAAAAGTTGGATGGCTGGGATTTTTTAAAAATACCAGTAAGATGAATCACATCTGCGGAATGTGGGTTAAAATTGATGATATTTTGAGTATAATTGCTGATTGAAAAATGTTTCCCTAGCTTAACTTGTCAGCAATAGTCCTAACCTTATACTCTGCACCAATCCAGAATAATATTTATAGAAATCAGACAGGGGAAGAGCTTCAGCCAAGTGCGTACAAATTTCCCGTTTTGGCACGGTGATGCTCTGTTGAGATGTTGAAATTACCCGTTGCACGAGTAGCAATTTTTCCAACCTAAGTCCCAATCTTTTTACCATAACTGACAGTAAATTTAAAAATAGAGTAAAGACAATGGCTATAAGTAATCAAGAATCTTCTCACATTTTAGTTCCAACCTATAAATACCCCTTTCCGCTTGATTTAAAACGGGCTGCTTTGCTTGTAATTGATATGCAAAATGCCTTCTGTAATCTGGAGGGTTTCTGTGGCAATGAGTTGGGAGCAGATCTATCCGCTGTGCGTGTAATGATTCCTAGCCTCCAGAGGATGGTTGCTTGGGCAAGAGAACATAGGCTGCTAATTATTTATACGCGAGAAAGCCATTTACCTGATCTGTCAGATGTTACGCCCAGTAAAAAAGAACGATACATCAATGCAGGTTACCCCATCGGTAGTTTGGGTAAAATGGGACGCTTTTTAATTCAAGGTGAGCCAGGAACTCAACTGATTGAAGAATTACAACCTCTCGACACTGAATTGCAAATAGACAAACCTGCCCAATCTATATTTGTTTCCACCAATTTGGAGACTCTACTGCGGCAACACAATGTTACTCATCTCCTGTTTACAGGAGTTACCACTGAGTGCTGTGTGCTAGGCAGTTATCGCCATGCCAGCGATCTAGGTTTTTACTGCCTATTACTAGAGGATTGCTGTGCGGCATTAACACCGTGGGAACATCAGGCTGCCATTGATGTAGTGCTTGGAGAAAACGGCGCAATTGGTTGGGTTACATCTTCCGATAAATTGTTAACGCTTTAATGACGAATTTGATCTGCCCAAGGCGTGAGTTGTTGAAAACTCCACTTCAATCCGTAGTCAATCACTAATCCAATTATCCCAATTAAGGCAATGCAGAACAAAACTTTATCGGTTTGCAAAAAACGTTGAGCTTGAATAATTTTGAATCCTAAACCATTTTGGGAAGCTACTAACTCAGCAATCACTAAAAAGTTCCAGGCACCCGAAATATTGACGCGAAGGGTATCAAGAACACTGGGAAATGCGGCAGGAATAATCACTTTAAACACAACATCTCGACGAGTTGCACCAAGTGTATAAGCGACGTTAATCATCTCGTTGGGAATAAACTTGACTGCATCTGCAACCATGATGGCGTTATATAGCACAACCCCCAACATGATAATCAGGATTTTAGAGGGTTCTTCTAAACCCAACCAGATGACAATTAGAGGAACAAAGGCTGTGACTGGCATATAACGAACCGTGCCAACAATCGGCGCAAAGAGACTATCTAGACTGTAAAACGTCCCCATCGCCAGTCCTATGGGCACACCAATAATTCCTGCAACAACAAAACCTGCCAGAACACGAGTGCTACTCGCTAGGACATCTACGATTAAGTTTTCATCGGTGAACATTTTGATTCCGGCATCAATCACTGATGCTGGTGTTGGCAAGAACATGGGGGGCACGAGTTTAAGGGAACTGATCGCCATCCACAACAGCAATGGCACAATTAGAGCAAGCCCAACAAGCAGCAATGATAACCATCTGGGAAAACCCTGACGTATACTCCAGAAAACTGACGGTTTCAAGTAGCGATATTCACGGGGGGCAGGTTCAGGCGTTGTCATAGTAGATTGAGCCATTGAGAGTACCTTTACTATTATTTTTGGCAAGAAACTAGAGTCTGTCCGCACCGTTTGATTTTGTTAACACAAAGGATTTGGACAAGTATTCAGCCTTACAAAGGACTTACGCAAAATTTCGTATTTTCTTAGAGCTTTAGCCTTAGTTGTTCAAAAAAATGCAGACAACAATAGCTTGCGAAGGATTAAGCTGTTCTGCATTTAAACTGTATGTCAAGAAATAATCAAAGTCTTGTGAGATGGGCTTCGAGCAGCGTCCCGAATATGCAATTTAAATGCGCGACAGCTTAGAGCGTAGTTGCTGCTAGAAAAATTTGAGATATCGTTGAATTTCCCAGTCAGAGACATGAGTGTGATATTCCTGCCACTCCTGAGATTTAAATTGCACATAGGTTTTGTACATCAACGAACCCATTACTTTCTCGCTTAAGGGATCACGGGCAAAGGCAGTGATTGCCTCATCCAGGTTACGCGGTAGGAAGTTAATTCCCATGTCTACCAGTTGTTCTAGCGAGTAGTTGTACATATTTTCGGTATGGGGATCTCCTGGATCGAGTCCTTCTCGGATGCCTTCCAACCCTGCTGCTAGGAGCATTGCTGCACCCAGATAGGGGTTGCTAGAAATATCTGCTGCACGGCACTCTACCCGCCCCCCTGCTAAGGGAATCCGCAGCATATTGGTACGGTTGTTATTTCCGTAGCAGATATAAACAGGTGCCCAGGTAAAACCAGACATACTACCCCTGGCAATTAGGCGCTTATAACTGTTCACAGTTGGCGCAATGACAGCACAGATAGCAGGAGCATGGCGAAGGATGCCTGAAATGAACTGATAGCCTAGCTTAGAGAGTTTACATCCCCTGGTATCTTCAGACTCGTAAAATAGGTTTTCTCCTGTCCTTATGTCTGCCAGCGACATATTGTAGTGAGCACCACTGCCCGTGCGGTTGGCGAAGGGTTTGGGCATGAAGGTGGCGAAGAAGCCATGCTTACGAGCTATTTCTTTTACCATCAGCCGGAAGAAGGTGAAACGATCTGCCATCTTCAGGGCATCACAGTAGGCAAAATCCGTTTCAAATTGCCCGTTCCCATCTTCGTGGTCAAAGGAGTAGACATCCCAACCCAAGCTATTCATTGCCTCGACAATTTCCTTTACCCAGGTGTAGTTGTCGAGTAGTCCTTGCAGGTCGTAACAGGGTTTTGCCAAGGTGTCGCGATCGCTAACGGGGGTAATTCCCTCCTCCGTTTCTTTGAGAATAAAAAATTCCGTCTCAATCCCTAAATTGAAGGTAAACCCCATACTGGCAGCTTCTGCCAGAACTCGCTTAAGAATTCCACGGCTACAGGCTTCAAAAGGCTTTTTCTGCAAATATAGGTCACTGGTAAACCAGGCAACCTCTGGGTTCCAGGGCAGAATTGTAACTGAATTGGGATCGGGGTGGGCAGCGACTTCTTCATCATTCACATCCTGGGGCACACCATCGAGTGCTGCTCCAGTAAATAATTCTGACCCCGCCATCATCTGCCCTAGATGAGACAGGGGAACAGATTTTGCTTTGCACATACCGTGAATATCGACAAAGCTGGCAAGGGCATACTTAACACCTTGAGACTCTAGGGATTGTTTGAGGGTTTGCAATTCAGGGGTTAGAGTTTCGGTCATTGTCTCGTTTTTATAAGTCAAATTTGGAAGTTGAGGTTAGTCTTATTAAGGAATACCTGTCTAAATGTTAGATATGGATAAGATAAAATTAGCATAAATTACCGTTAAAATATACATTTACACGGTAGCATATCATGCTGGATGCTATAGCAGTCCTAAATCAGTCGCAAAATTGATTGAGATCAGAATCCTTGTAGTGCAAGCATCTTTCTGGCGTATGGCGCAAGCAAATCATTTAGGATTGCTATATTAGGTGTTAGGTGTTAGGTTGGGAGGCATTTCCTCCAAAGGTGTTCCCTCCACCAAGGCACGTTTTAGTTGTTCGCTGAGTTCAGCAATGCAGGTTTCTAAAATTTGCTTGCCAAAGCTGATATCCGCTTTGCTGGGAGTTCCAACCGCACCGTATACACTTTCTTTGTTGACGGTGTAGGCAAAGAAGCAACCAGCAGAACGATCCGGTTCATCCACTGCTTTATCTATCTGCACTAGATCGGGACGGAGTGACAACATGATAGAGGTTTCGGCACAATTGGCGTGGAAGTTTGCTGCATCCTGGTGGTAGAACTGATGAATGCTAGGCGCAATTTCCCAGATGGAGCGCAAGGCAATCCGCAAATCTGGGTAGGTATGTCGCACATTCTCTAAACCACAGCGCAGGGGTGCCCAGTTAGTGACGTGACCATTGAGTAACAGCAGGCGATTGAATCCAGCACTATAGACCCACTCGGCAATTTCCAGCACTAGCTGTGCTAGGGTTTCGGGACGCAGAGAAAGAGTCCCTGCCCATTTTTTGGAATGTCCCAAGGAACAGCCGTAAGGAAGGGCAGGCAGCACGGGAATTCCGGTTCTGGCAGAGACACCGTGGGCAACGGCGATCGCAGAAAAGGTATCTACGCCAACTGGTAAATGGAGTCCATGTTGTTCCGTTGCACCGACAGGCAGGATAACCATCGTCATCCCATCCTCCCGCAGCGCAGTAATTTGCTCCCAGGTCAGTTCTTCCCACAGCACGGGCTTTCCGCTCGAAGAGTTGCTCATTGTATCATTAGGGGTTCAGAAGGGCATCCCGGTTGGCGTCGTCGATCCAGGTATTCCTGCATAATTTGGTGGTAGCGCTCCTGCCCAAAGATGTGATAGTGACCGGGATAAACTGTCTCTACTGACAGTTTTTGCAGGCGTTCGTAGGTGGCAATGTAGGTCGGGATGTGGCTGCAATGGAGTTCATCGAGCAACTCGCCATCATAAATTACATCGCCAGAGAATAACTCCTGTGCTCGCAAATCATATAACGCGATACAGCCCGGTGAATGTCCCGGTAAATGCAGGACTTCCAAAGCGCGATCGCCCAAATCCAGTACATCCCCTTCCTGCAAAACCTGAGTCGGTTCCGCTCCATGCAGGGTGTACTGCTCAGCCTTAAATTCTGCATGGGGCAGCCGATCAAAATGCTCATCCTGTACCCAGCCTTGTTCTGGAGTGCAGAGGGCTTCGTAGTTGTCTCCCCTTCTCAGCGCCTCTGCTTCTGCGGCATGAATGGCGCAACGCTCGAATTCATTCATCCCACCTGCATGGTCAAAGTGGATATGAGAAGCGATCGCTAGCAGTGGTTTATCGATCAGGGAAGCAATGTACTGGCGCAAGCTGGAAACACCCAAGCCAGTGTCAATTAATACATCTTGAGTCTGACCCTTAATTAACCAAAGATTAGCGCGGTTGTACCAGTAGTAATAAGGTTCTGTAATCAGATACAAATCCTCTCGGATGCGTTTGGTAGAAAACCAACTGTCACACACAGGTTTGTTAAGCATGATTACATTGACTGCACAATCGAATCGTCATAGAAAGTTTCAACTTTCAAGGGTTGGGAAACAATTTTGAAGTCATAAGCTGCCTTTGCTGTCAGTTCCAAATTGCCAATCAAACTGTTGGGGTTATTTTTATTAAATGCCATCGACTTGTTGCCTTCTAAATCAAAGAGTTTGGCACCGAGTAGTTGCTCTTTTACTTCCTCACCCGTAATTCCCAGTTTTGACCCCGAAATCTTTAGTGCTTCTGCCTCACCAGCATTCAGCAAATCCACGGCTTTATCAACGGCTCGAAAATAAGCTTGCAGGTCTGACTTGCGCGATTGAATCAAGCGATCGTGGGCAACAACAACGTCAGCAATTAAGTTTGTGCCTTTTGTAGAGAAGATGACTTCACCTTCACCCTGCTTGGCAGCTTTGCCCAGGTAAGGCTCGTAACTTACCGCAATATCAACCTTCTTTGCAGCGAAAGCAGCGGCAGCATCAGCGGCTACTAAGTCTTTGATCGCGACATCTTTTTCGGTCAAGCCAGCTTTTTGTAAGTAGGCTTGCAGTAAAACTCTTTCAAACAGAATATTTTCACGACCAACAGTTTTCCCTTTGGCATCCTGCGGTGATTTAATCCCACGTCCCAAAATGCCATCTGATCCATTCGAGTAGTCAACCAAGTAAATGATCTTTATTGACGGATCTTTGGCTATCATCTGGATTGCATCTCCAGAGGTTAACCAACCTAGATCGACCTTGCCAGCCAAAAATGCGGTTATTTCTTCACTTGAACTTTGGAAAAATAGGTCTTGAACCTTTAAACCTTGTTCCTTGAAGAAATTATTACCCACGGCAACATGATGTCCAGAGAGTCCCACCCAGTTATTTGTAGCGGACACTAAGGGCTGGGATTGGGGTGAATTAGTATTGGAAGAATTGGTATTAGGTTGTTGCGAACAGGCAATAGTTAGAACAAGAGAAGCGATCGCTAAACCGAACAAACGAATAAGAGAAGACAACTTCAACATTGATAAATTTATTACTCAATTTAAGGGGCTACAAATAGATGACCATTATACTGTGTGAGCAGCATCACGTAACGTATGAATAATTTGCCGTTTAATCTCCACAAACTTGGAGGAAAGCTTAATATCCAGATCTCGGTGTTCCGGCAGTGAGATCGGAATTTCTAGTTTGATCCGCCCTGGATGAGTATCCATAACGTAGACTCGTTGGGACAGATAAATGGCTTCTTCTACATCATGGGTAATCATTAACACAGTCACATGAGTTTTCTCCCACAACTCCAGTAAAAATTGCTGCATTTGTTCCTTTGTTTGGGCATCCAGTGCCCCAAATGGCTCATCCATTAGCAGTAGGGCAGGCTCATTAGCTAAGGCACGAGCTATCCCTACCCGTTGCTTCATCCCACCGGACAACTGTTTAGGATAGCTATTGGCAAATCGCCACAGCCCCACGACATCCAGAAAATAGCGGACGCGATCGCGCTGTTGGGCTTTGGGCATCTTCTGAAATTGCAAGCCAAAGGCTACATTTTGAGCAACACTCAGCCAAGGATAGAGAGTATAGCCCTGGAAAACCATGCCGCGATCAGAACCTGGTCGTCCAGTGACAAGCTTACCATCTACAAGCACCTGCCCGGAAGATGGAGGAATCAGCCCCGCAATAATATTGAGCAAGGTGGACTTGCCACAACCGGAGGAGCCTACTAAGCAGACCATTTCTCTGGGAAAAATTTGAAAGTTAACCTCTTGCAAGACAGTCAACTTCTGCTTGTCGCGCGTTGCATAGGATTTGCAGACATTCTGTACCTCCAGTTTGGCAATTGAATTGGGGATTAATTCACTAAAAGGATTCTGGTTAACAGCCTGCTCTGGTATGTTCGGAGATATTGAATGAATATTGTGCATTGGAAAAACGCGCCTAAAAGGTTAAGGTAATCGCCCTGATAAAATTTTTGGTTTGCAATCTATAAAACAAAAAAGCCTGGGAAACGTTGCAGCAATCGCTGTAGCGTCTCCCAGGCTCTTGTCCCGCCGTGTAATCCATCAAGTTTCTTAAAATATAAACTTGTGACGCATTGACCTTTCTTAAACCAGAGACCAAACTTATGGTTTTGTGAGTTAGCTCCATAGAGATATTACTACTTTTTATTTTTAAATTTTTCACCTATTTTTTAAGCATATCAGCTTTATGAATTGCTTATTGTATTGAAAGTAACTAAATATAGCAATCCTAAATGATTTTCTGTAGGAACACGGCATCTTGAGTGTCCCTACAGATAGATTTTGGGGAAATCACCGCCCGTGATAATGATTTAGGGTAAGGATTCAGGTAACATAACTCCTTGCTGGGCAAAGACTTTAGATCTGTAGATTGATGCTAAATCAATGTCTATTGTCAATAAACTGGGCGAAAGTTTGATTTCTGGTCACTTATTGACAATTAACAGAGCGAGGTAAAAGCCATAATTTAACCCTGAAACCCTTGCTAGATAAGCGTTGGAGCTGTAAGTTTTTAGACCTGAATCCTTACTGCTTCTCTTTACTGTTTGTTTATAATAGGAATGTTATTATTTTTCTCTTACACAGAGGGCAAGCCATTCCAGATGGGTATTATAGCTTCCTTTTTTATGTTTCTAATTGTTTTTCCTCCCCTCTGGTCTTACCTCGATCGAGAATATAATTTCAGGATTAACTGGCTAATCAAGTTTATTCTATTCATCCTTTCTTACGGATTGCTAATGGCCAATGTTAATGCAGTTGGTTAAAAGTCTCAAGCAAAAAAGTAGGTTCTATTCCTTTTTTACTGACTGTCCACTTTGCTTTCAATCACCTGCTGAACCTGGGGCGGGACATTAGATAAGAAATTTAGCCCCGTCTCGCGTTCAACTCTTGCTACGGAAACTCGAAAACTTTTCCATCCCCTGCCTTTGACGCTGGCATCGTTGGGCATCATCACGGCGATCGTCCTGGTGTTGGTCGTAATTCCCTGCATCCCCAATCCTTGTTGGTTGAGAACCACAATAACTTTCCAATTCCTAGCCGGCACAGCAATTTTTTCTTTTCTGCCGATGCTGCCTTTCCTTCCCACGGGCCCGGCTACGATATGAAGTTCCTTGCCCTGCTGCACCAATTCCCGACAATACTCTTCCAAGTCACCCCAGACCCCTCTGTTAACTTCTGGCACTTGAGGCATCATGTTGGTCATTAAAAAAGTAGCGCTGTTGTCCGCTCCATTGCGGGTGCGATCGGCACTGGGTGCAATGTGTCCCCTGTCATAGCCGCTTCCCATGTAATCGTTGGGGCGGACTTTGTACCAACCATCGGGCAGGAAATCATCGGGGCGGAAGTTGTCTTGGCGATCGGCTGCTCCAATCCAAGAGCGATTCAGTTGCCACGAAACCCAGTTGGCGGTGTGAGTTTTGCTGTTGTAGCTCATCACATACTGGGGCTTCACCAGTAAATAGTTGTCGATGCTGGCAATGCTAGAAACGGCATTGCTGGGATTTCCCAGGAGTAAGTTGCGGTTATTGATGGCTGAGCTGATGGGTTCTCTGGTGCTTGGTTTTGCTTGCTGCACCCTTGGTTTTTCACGACCAATTTGAGGAAGCCGAGATGGTGGCGATGGCTCAGTCAAGTTGCAGCCGCTAACAATCCCTAACAAAATCAGAGCGATCGCCCATCCCCGATAAACCTGCCTCATTGCCACTACTCCTGCATTTCCCTACTCTGCAAGCTTACAACGTCCTGCCACAGGTGCTTCTCACTCATTACCAATTACTCTAGTTTATTTACTCAAGTATTTCAGTAATGCAGTAATGAATGCAGCAAGTAAACATGAAGACGCTATGTTGAAGAAGTTCGTTAAAAGCACGGCTATCGAGAAGGGGTCGATCGGCTCCCATAGCAATGCAACAGGGTTGTTGTAGCCGATGCCCAAACAAGTGCTATATTACTGTATTAAGTATTTCAGTAATGCAGTAAGTAAATGAGTAAGTAAGTATGACAAAAATTGTTGCTTTCGTTAACCAGAAAGGCGGATGTGCCAAAAGCACGACAGCCGTACATTACGCCCATTGGCTTGTGCAGCAGGGCAAGCAAGTGTTGATAGTGGATGCCGATGCTCAGCGCTCTAGTTCCCAGTGGTGCAGCAGAATGGAACCGAGCATCGCCACTCAGGTACTGCAAAGCCCGGATGACCTCTTAGACCAGTTGACTGACTTAGCTGCTACCGTTGACTACCTGGTAGTGGATGGCCCTGCTGGTTTGAGCGAAGCGACCAGGGCAATCTTGATGAGAGCTGACTTAGCCGTGGTGCCGGTGCAGCCGAGCGGTATCGACGTACAATCAGCCGCCGATGCGGTGAGACTCATCAAACAAGCTCAATCGGTGAGACAAGGCCCGCCCCAAGCGGTGATGTTTCTCAGCCGTGCGGTGAAGGGAACGAAGCTCAAAACCGAAGCAATGGAGTTGTTAGGAAAACTTACACCCACCATCAAAGTGTTCAAATCAGTCATTCACCAAAAACAAGTGATCGCCGATTCTTCTGGCCAAGCGGCTACGGTATGGGATTTGGGCGGTCAACCTGCCAAAGATTCGGGTAAAGAGTACAGCCGACTGTTTAAGGAAATCATGGGAGTGTTGAAATGAGTACCAAGAAACGCAAACCACTTGGTAGCGCCATGGAAGAATTTGTTTTCGGTACAAACGAAGCTGCATCACCAAAACCACCAGAGCTTGTATCCCCAGCAGTCACGCTCGCAGCATCGCTAACACCAGAAGCTGCATTGCCCGCAACACCACCGCAGCCGGAAGCATTGGCACCAAAACCTGTACCTATTCAATCAAAGGAGCCTAGCCTTATGAGTAAACTGCAAGCACCCGATAAAGAAGCAACGGTCAGGTTTACTGTGGATATGTCTGAAACTCTGCATCGCAAACTGTCGATGTTGGCAGCAAAGACGGGGCGCAAGAAAGTGGATATTGTGCGGATGCTGTTGGAGGATGGGCTTAAGGAGGTCGAGGGGTAGGGCCGATCGTCCTAGCCCGCATCAAGGTAGTGAAAAACTTCTCCAAAACTTCGGAATCTTGTAGCGGGCTAGCAGCATAGTGGCTAGCCCACTATGCTGCTAGCCCTATTAGAGAAACCCTACAAACCAGGACAAAGAGAATGCGTTACTTTGCGTGGAAGGGCATTGGTCACTAGACCTCTTGCAAAATAATTTTGTGTTATTATGGAAAGTTTAGCCAATTTTATAATCTAGCAGGCTGGGCAAGTTTAAGCAGAGGCCAATCAACCCAATAATTCAAAGTTTGACATAAACTTGAGCAAACTTTTAAGGATAACACATACCTTTTTTTGCAAGAGGTCTATTCTTTTTGTCCCCTAGGTTGTTCCTGGTAATAAAGAACTAGCTTGACCGTAGTAGCTAACAACAACACATCGTTTAGCACGAGTAGCTGCTACATGAATAAGGGAACGTTCAGAATTAATCAATGAATTCTGAGCAGCTTTATCAGAAGCGTTATATAATGCTGATTTGAGTGGCAAAATACCATCATTAATACCTGCTAAAATAACATATTCAAATTGTAATCCTTTAACTCGATGCAGTGTAGCAACACGAACACCTAATTGAGATAAATTGTCGGGTTGGCTGCGCTTAATTTCTTGTGTTTTTATTCCCGATTGATTAAGAGCCGAGACATATTGTTTAACTAGCTGATTTGTACGTACCATAATGCAAGTATTAGATAAAGCACAACCATTCCTTTCTCGCTGCTGAAGGTATGTTTTAATGAACCCAATCTCTTCATCAAAACTAGAAAATCCTTGTACAATTGGCTGATCACCATGAAGTAGAGACCGATATCCTTTTAGGTCATCTTGGTTTCCATCTAGGTCATCAACTGTAACGCCAGCAAGAACCATTGTTGCCCACTTCCTAGTTTCATCGGTGGTGCGATAATTAATTCTTAGTTTGCGAGAACGCCCTTTGATATCTACACCACAACGGCTTAAAACCAATTTACGTCCATAAATACGTTGGTGGGGGTCACCGACAATGAAAATATCATTACCAGCATTTTTAGGAGGAACCATAGACCTAATTAGCGAAAAAGCTGCTTCAGTCATATCTTGAGCCTCATCCACAATCACAGACTTGAAAGGTAAGGTTTCCCCTGGTTTGCTCTGCAATAAACTACAAACATCGCGCATCGCATCTTCGCTTTCTTTCCAACCCTTTTGCTGGAGCAGGGAACGATATTCTTCAAAAACAACCCAAATAGCAGCGCGTTCGGCTCGATTGAGTCTTGTACCACGTCCAGTTCTTGTAACTGTTAAGTATTGTTTGAGGTTTGTAATTCTATTAGCTTGAATTACTTCACGCCATTCATCTTGGTAAAAAGCAAGAGTTAATGATGGAGATTCAGGTTTGCATTCGTAAGCTTTTCCCCAAAGTTCCACCACTTGCTCATCGTAAACAATTTTAGTGGTTACACCTTCACTTTTTAAAAATGATGTTACCCAAGCATCAATATTTTCGACTCGTATGCGACGCATAGTTTCAGGGGAGCAAATTTTACGTAAATTAGCCTCAATATCAACTGCAAGATTGCGGGTAAAAGTAGTAAATAAAATGCGCTCACCTGGATTGGTAAACCGATTTTCTGCCAGCCATTTAGCACGGTGCATTGCAACTACTGTTTTACCTGTTCCTGCACCACCTAATACTCGTACTGGCCCTTTCCAGTCGCGTTCAACCAAACGTCTTTGGCTGGGGTGGAGAAATACGCGCCATTTTTCTAGGGGAGCTGCTAGAATTTCTAACAGTTCTGCTTCGTTTTCTACAACTCGGAAACGGAGTTTACTATCCTCTTGTTCTAAAGCTATATCAATATTTTCTGGATCAATGATTTGTTCACGGTTTTTATCTTGTGCTGTAAGAGTTTCTTCGAGAGAGTACCCAGCACCTAACATTAGTAAAGCATCAGCCGATTCTTCCGGTAATTTAGATATTAATTTGTCAATATCTTCATCAGTTACGACTGCACGAACTGCGCTTAATAATTCATTGGGAATACCAAGCCGCAGTAGATATTTATCTGATATATCATCAAATCGACCAGGAACTCCTGGGATTTTTCTGCTAGAAATTTCTGCTTCAATTGCGGTTGCTTCTTCAATATCTATAATTTGTAACCCACCTGATTCTGGGTTAATTTTACAAACTCGACGTTGCGCCCATTTGTAAGCATCATCGTGATTATCAACCCATAATAGAATATAAGTATTTCCCTTATCAGGTTTGAAAACAATAGCTCTATACGACAAGTCAATGCGAACTGATTTTAATCGAGAGTCTCTACCGTTAATTGACTCATAATTAATACTAGAACGAGTTGGGTCTTTCTTAAAGTTTTCCAAAAATACATTTGTTTTACCCTGAATTTGTCGAGGTAGCCTACTAAAAGCGTCAAGAAAATCTGCGGATATTGCTAATTTTGGTTGATGATTTAACATATAATTACTTCCTTTATGCTTTTGTATTTAGTTAATCATTAATTGATATATTGACTGCGGAATATTTCTGGATTTCTCATAACGTCGGCAATAGTAGCTACCTGCCATCCGGCTGATTTAAATAGCTTTAAACTGTTATTTTCTTCAATTATAACAGCACATTTGTAACTCAACCAAGCTAATTCAGCCTCAGCACTAACAACTTCATTACTATCCATTAACTCATAACCCACCTCTGGTAAATTCCAGTTATGCTCTTGCATATAGCGTAACAATTCTAATGTTGTCTCATCAAAAACGAGTTTCTCTAGTTCTTGCCAAGCTGCTACATTATGTTGAACTGTTGGTTGAAATTTAATCGGGTTTCCTTTGGGAGGTACTAATGCAGAATTTAAACCATTGTCATTACCTTGAGTAGTCACAACGTAACTGTGGTCAAGAAATTGTAAAATATTGAAATACCGTAAAACTCCTATCCAAGTTTTTTGTAATTCTTTTTCAGCTTCTGTGGCTTTATCATCCAAATAAATAACGACAAACGAACCCGTACTATCAGAAGATGAATCACGTTTACTATGACGCTTACCATCTACAGAAAGGTAAATACTTGCCCAGGTTTTATCGCTATTTATAATCAACTCAACTAAACCTAACATTTTGCCATTTTCTATTGGTTTAAATGCCTCTATAACTGAGCTGTTTGTTTTACTTAATACTGCTTCTGCCCAAGATTGACGAGCATCTTGCTGGCTGAAACGAACATTATCAAATTGAGCAAGCGTTCTCATCAGAGCAAAGTTTGTCCATAAAACTCTATTTGGGTTAACTAGAAAATTAGTTAACCAAATAAAACTATTTTCCTGAGCAAGAAGCCGTAATTCACTGCATTCATATTTCTCATATACTGTGCTTTCTTTAGCCTTAAACTGCTGACTAACACCGACTTGTAAAAGGTCATAAAAATCAGCTTGCTTATGAGAAAACTGCGATTCTACATCTCCCCAAGTTAAAGACCAAACGTGATATCTATTACTTTTGGCAATTGCCATACGTTGGAGGAAATCTTCAGCAATGCGGTGTGCATGGTATTGCCAGCCATCGGTAAATACGGCTATTGGTTTAATTGCTGTTGTATTTTTAGCAGGATAAAAGACAAAATCGGCTAGACTACGAACTTCAACCCCTTCATTTCTGCCAAGTTCGACCTGTGGTTCCACATTCCAATCTTGATTGCCAATTCTAATAAAATAACCAGCTTTTCCGTTAACTATTTCTTTGCGAACAATAGTCGGTTCGTTATTATGGCGGTAGCGTCGTAATGCTTCAATCAAACGTAGCTCAAGGATGCTGTCAAATAAGGCATTAAGCTTAACTTGAGAAAGCGCTCCTTGAGTTTCAGTTAATTGATGACGATGGCTAACAATAGTATTAAGTAAATCAATTGCTGTCCTGCGGCTGGTTTGGTCTTGATCAAAACTATTACGATAGCCGTATAAGCAGTTATAACAGCCATCATTGCAATCGCAAGCACGTAAAATAATTAGTGCTTTTTCAAACACAGAGAAAAAGTTATTTGGATCTCGTAGTAATTGGCGTAGATATCCAGTACCCCCAGGAATGGTGTCATATAAAAATAGAAACGGCTTGCGTAACAAACTAGGTGTATTTTCTTGCGGTTCATGACTAATAAGGGTTCTGAGGTGGTCTACTTTCCCCTTAAAGTATTGTTTTAACCCTAGTTGTAGGGCTGCAATAAATGAATGTAATTTTTTATCAGAAGTTAAAGTTTCTACAGGTAGCAATATCCTGATTGCTTCCGATTCAAATTGTCTGAACAAGTATAAAATATCGGTAAAATCGTTTTTACTGCTACTTTCACGGCGGGAACAAGTCAAGGCGTGTGCTGGTTTTTCCGGGTCAGTTTGAACTTTACCGCAATGGCGACAAATCCGAAAACCAGGACGGGGACGGTTAACACCAGCGACTTCAAAGTTTTCAGATTGGGAATTACCCTCCCCAAAATTTACTTCTCGGAAGGTGACTCGTGAAATAAATTCAAAACCAAAGGGAAATTCATCATTTTTAATTACAAAGGTTTTTTCCCGTGCTTCTGGTTCAAAATCTACCAGCATTTGTTGAGTAAAAAATGCTGGTTGGCGCTCATCTTTATCATCCCCAATACGGCTTTCTCTGGCATTAGTAGTCGCTATAACTTGGCGCAGACGAATCATTTTGCGCTTGCGTCCTGCATCCAACCACATTCCGTCCCTACAGCGCGGACAAGCGCGTTCTTTGGCTGCATCTAAAATAGTCGGAGCAGCGTAAGAACAGTTTCTACACAACCGCCACTCTTCAATTTTGGAAATGTTTAAGTCGATTTGGTCAATTTTGACGCGGTTCCCCTCAGCGTAAAATACGCCAGAAGGAGCAAGCTCTCGCAACGCGCTCACACTAGGACGTTCGTACTCAAAGGTAAAGGTTTCGTACTTCCCAGATGCACCATCTCCTTTAATAGTTTTTTGTCGCCAAATAATAGATTTCAGGATTACGCCGGGTTCGGGGAAGGCATAATTGGGTAGCAACCCTTCATCAGTAAAAAACTTGAAGGTGTTTTTATCGCTGATATTTTTGGCTAACTCCATCAACCCCCCTCGTTCGCGGTGGAGTTCGGCTAGTTCTTCTTCATGATTTTGACTCGTGGCAGCTTTCTCTTTATCTTTGATACGTCGCCGTAAAGTATCACTCTGGTTTTTCAAGCGACGGCGTTCTTCTACTACTTCCTGCAAGCGGTTGACAATGTGCCAACGCAGTCCCCCTTCATCGTGCTCGCCTTTCTCAATAAATATCTTCAACTGTTCGGCGCTGCGGGTGGATATTTGATTTTGGAAGAGGTCGAGAAAATCTTGCAGCAGTTCTAACTGTTGGTTTCCAATAAAACTCAACCATGTATAAGGAAAGCGAGTTAAATCACGTTGCTGGACGCTATCTAAAACAGTCCCAAATCGTTCGGGGAGTTGCTCTGGAGTAACACCTTGGGACACCCAATGGTCGAGACAGTAAGCAGTGAGTTGGCGTTGTAAAATTGCTGAAGCATCGAGGTAAGAACTGGGAGTATCCACCCCGCCTGCAATCATTAACATTGGATCAGCCCAAAAATACAAGTCATGGGAAGTACCGTTGGCGATCGCGGCGATAAAAGCATTCCCATCTCGACGACCTGCACGACCAATACGCTGCTGGTAGTTTGCTTGGGCGGGAGGAACGGAACATAATAAAACTGAGGAAAGCGTACCAATATCAATCCCCATTTCCAGTGTTGAAGTAGCAGAAAGAAGATTTGGGTCGTAACGGTGGCGACCTGTGATAAAGCGATTTTCTAATTCTTCGCGGACATCTCTTTCTAATAGCCCGGTATGTTCTCTAGCAAAAATGCGCCACACTCGACCTTTAGAATATAAATTACGGTAAAAATCGCGGGTTTTTCGTTCTGATGGTTGATATTTTCCGGTACACTTGGGACGCATACATGGTGTATCCGTCCATAGCCTTAACTCTTCAGGGGAAGCCGTAATACTGTGACCGCATTTGTTACATTCGAGGTGATGGGCTGTAGTATCTAAGTATAATGCTGTTTGTTCGATACCCCAGACTTTGGCATTATTACGTGTTTCACTCACTCCAAAAATATGATGAGCCACCAGTTGATTTAAAACTAGGTTGTAGAGGTTTTCTACCTGGGCGACAATCAATGGCGTGTAGCTAGAAAATAGCTTAAAAGCCCAATTATCACACCAAGTTGCTTTTCCTGATGGTCGGACTAAGGTTTCAAAGCGAGGAACACTACCATTTTGGACAAAATAAACGGGCGTAAGGGAGGAAGGGCCAAAACCAGGCATAAATAATGGTTGCTGCAATCGAAAGGTTTGACCGCCACTTTCAATATAGTTTTCTGCCATCGAATGCAAAATACCACCTTGTAACCGTAGATGAGAAATTAAACCCAAAAGGAAACGGTGTAGGGTGTCCTGGTCAAGGTTTTCCAGCCCGCCGATTTCGTTGCGAAGTTGTTCTAGTAGGCTTAAGCAGGCAGGATTAAGCAACTTACTATCGACAAAAACTGCACAAGTATCTGTGCGTTCTAGCGAAGCTCCCAAATTTGTCCGCAAACCAATTTCTGCAACTACTTCCCAATCCAGTCGTTTATTAATTAAGTCAACAAGGCTGGGTTTTGCTGTTCCTGCTTGTTGTAATTCTTCCCATTCCCGCAACCATTGCAAATCTGAAGGCATAAAGGTGGCAATATAATCACCATCATTACCAATTTGATTCCGCCAATATTGAGAAAAGTCAGCCCGAATAGCCGCTAAATTCCATGCTGTTGCTTTATTATCAAGGTGTTGGCGTAGGGCGGTTCTCAAGGTAGTGCGGAAGGTGCGAGTTTCAAAAAAACCTGCACGGTGTGCTGCGTCTTGTACAGAGTCGGAAAAAGTAATTAGTTTGCGATCGTCGTTATAAGCTGATGAAAATAAAGTACCAATTGCGGCACTAGCTAAACTTGCAGCACGAGAACCAAGGATTGCTAAACCATTTTTACTACTACAGAAAGGGCAATCATGGTTAGAAATGCGCCGGGAATTGCCGTTTTGGGTTTTTATCGTGCGAACCATCGTATCTGGGTCTGGTTCGATAACTGGAATAAATTCCTGGCTAGCGCACCTACAACAACTAGGGACATCCGTGCGGTTAAGGGTTAGACATTCGGTACAAAGTTGCCTAGATAACCAACCTCTATCGTTATTTCTATCTTGGTTGGGAAAAACATAGGTAATTAAGGGGTCGTTTGAGAAGTAAGCTTTATAAAAGTCCCGCAGGTCACAAGCTATTTTATGGTTCGTTACTTGCTGCCTTAATCCTCCCCATCCTGTACTACCACAGTCTCGACAGTGTATCACTGGTAGGACACGCCCTTTTTCTTCTGATGCTTGGTCGTCAGCAAATACTAATTGGGGTTCTTGCTCTACAGTCCCCACCATGCGACGCAGTTCTCGCAACCAAAATTGCAAACGAATATTAACCCAAGGGACAAGTGCATTGTGCAATTGACGGCGGGCAGTGGCGCACAAAGCGATTAAACTATCAAATAAGGAGGCTTGATAAATCGGGTCATCGCTATCTGGCAAGCGCATTTTCCGGCTAAGTTTTTGCCAGAGTTCAGTTAGGGAAATTGCTCCTTGGTCTAAAACTTTAAGTAGGTTGTGGACAATAGGTAGAGATTTTAAGCGATCGCCAAGTTCAACCCGCCATTCGTTACTATTAAATAGTTCGCTAATTGCTTCCTCAAACCATAACTGATATTGGGCGCGAATATATTCCTCAATAGTTTGGTAGTTAGCAGCTTTAAGAATTTCTAATTTATCGGGTTCGGGAATGGGGAGGGGGTTGATGTAAGCATCAAAGAGAAATTCTCCGCAAGCAAGTCTATCTTCTTCAACTAGGGCATTTTCGTCAAAGGGTTCGTCAAAAACCGTAGTTGCATAATTCAACATATCCCCTTTGTTACCGCTACCACCCAAGGTTGCAGAAGTACCAACACAGGCTAAATGACGTTCGGGAGTTTGCAACCTGGCTTTGAGGCGGCGGATTAAACAAGCTAAATCTGTCCCCTGTGCGCCATCAAAGGTGTGAATTTCGTCAACTATTAAATAACGTAGGGTTTCTGGTACATTTTTTAGCCATAATGGTTGGTCGCCAGGACGAATCAGCAGGTAGTCCAGCATTTTATAGTTAGTTAGCAAGATGTTGGGGGGAATTTCGCGCAGGATATTTTTGTCGGTGATGATATGGTCTTCACCCATCATCGCCTTTGGATCTCGTTCTGACTCGCCTACAAATAACCCAGCAGTTACCTTACCTTTTAATTTTGGGTTGTGCCAAATGAGACTTGCTAACCGCTTTGCTTGGTCGGTAGCGAGGGCGTTCATGGGGTAAATTAGCAGTGCTTTAATACCCGGTTCGCTTTCATGCTGGTAGCAGTGGTTAAGGATGGGCAACATAAAACACTCTGTTTTACCCGAACCGGTTCCCGTAGCGACGAGGGTTGATTGGTAGTAAGGTGATTTTAATCGGGCGAAGGCTTGTTCCTGATGGCGGTGTGGGGGAAATGCCATTGGCACATCGGAGAAATAGTCTGCACCTGTAGAACCGGGGCGAAATGGTAAACCAACAGAGAGGTAAGGGCCTTTAAATACAGCTTCCGGTGTTGCTAAGAAGCGTTGCATCAGCCCTTCAAAACCAGGGGACGCAGGGCGAAATTCAGTTTTGAGGAAGTCTTCAATGCTGGCGCGAACTTCTGAGGCGACTACTGACGGTATCATGATTTAACCTCCTGTTTGGCAAAACGTTTTTCAAAGGCTTCCCAGGCGGTGTGGTAATCTTCCTCTCTATCGCAACGGTCAAAGGGGGCTTCATAGATGATGGTGCGTTCGATGGGGCCACCTGGCATTGTGTCATCTATGATTTTGCATTCGACTGTACCTGTTTTCATGTCTTTAATGTCTTCCCATCCCTGTTCGCCTTTTTTACCTTTGCGGGGGAAGCCAACACCTTTTAATCCCTGACTATTGCTGGTAAACACAATGCGTCCATTTTGGTCATAATATGTATCTTGCTCAAACTGACGCATGACAGGGAATTGAACGCGGTAAATTGTTATCAGTTCATCCAGGGTTAGACCTAATGCCATCGCTGCGAGTACGTCAATTTCTAGTAGGGCTTGACGGCGTTCGTAGTCAGTGCGGAGGGCGTTGTTTCTTTGCCAATGAGTGGTTAAATTACTGAAAAATTGAGAATTTAAGGGTTTTATAGGTTCGATTGTTGTGTTGGCATCTAAGTAAGTCCAGCTATCTTGATTAAACTCGGATTTATAGTTTGTTTCCCATAATTCGGCATAATGGTTAGTTATACAAGTAAGAGTTAAACAGCGTATAATTAAAGCATTATCGTATTTTGTGCCGTAAACAATGGGGAAATCATCTAACATTTGATGTAAATTTGATTTTCCGGTTGATTTCACTAAAAAATCATAAACAATAGAAAAAGTTAAAGCACTAAAAATTAATAAATTTGATGTTATTTTTTCTGAAAAAATATAACTTCTGACAGCATTAATATGTGTTGTTTTATTTGGAATAATACAGCTAATTAATGTTCTTTCTCCTGATGAAGACAACATTCCTCTAAAAGCTAAACGATAGTAATTAGTTATTTTATTGGGATTATTTTTCCCATATTCAATCCAAGGAACAGAAGGAATACGATTTTGATAGTCCTTTGGATCACAGCCAGGAATATAATTAGTTCGAGGTAAATAATTGTCATTGATAAAAGTTAAATCTACACAAGAAAAATCATGATGTTGTTCACATATTTTGTTAGGTGTTTTATAGAAAGGATTTCCTACATAAAAATGACCCCCTTGAAAAATGAAATTTTCTAGAGATGTTTCAAAACAAGTATTTCTTGTAATTGTATTGTTGTCTTGAGAGTTTACTTCATTCCAAAATTGGGTACTATTATATTGTTTATTAAAATTATTTAATTTATTTTTTTGATATATAAATTTTTCTAAAACAGATAGTAATTGTTGAGAATATATAACAGGTAATCTGGCTTGTAAAAATGGAGTACCTTCCATATCATATAGTTGTGCAAAAATATTTAAAATATTTTCGTCTACTTTGATAATTCTTTTTACGTGTCCTTTAATATTCCAGTTGTTGTGTTCATCTTTAATATTAGGTATTTTTCCTGCTCCCTGATATTCAAAACAATCATCTATTGTTTTAGGGCTAAACAAATTACCTATATTGCAAAAATTAACTTTATCTGAAATAGCAAAAATATTTAAACTATATTTTCTTGTATGTAGTACATCTGAGAAAAACAATAATTCATTTTGAAATTGAAAATGATATCTTAGGCGAGGATAGATAGCTGCCCTGAAAACACCTCCATTTGGATCATCGTAAATACTGTCTTGATGAATAAATGCTTGTACTCCTCTTTGATTAGAAAAATACCAAGATTGAGGAATAAAACACTTATATAAATTGGCTTTCTGCCCTTTGAGTAAAGGATAATTTTGATAAGCATTCAAAAATAGTTGTGAACCTTCAAAACCCTCATAAATATTAAAGTAATCAGATTTTAATGTATGGTATTTTGCAAAAACATCCTCTCTTAACTGACTTTGTTTAGTAGCTGAAAATTTGCGTAGTTCAAATAATGGTTCAGCATCACCCAAGACATCACTTTCACGCCATTCAACTTTTAACCAAGGGGGATTCCCCAAAAATAAATCAAACCCACCATTATCTTGAAAAATATCTGCAAACTCCAACTCCCAATGAAAAAACCGCTTCTCCTCTGCAATCTTCGCAACTAACCCCAACCTCGGAAAACGTTTTGCTAATTTTGCAACATTTACAAACTTATAATCATCAACAAACTTTTGCACTTCATTTTCGAGCGCAGTCTCAGGAAATAAAGGTAACTCTGGTTCAGCTTCAAACGTCATTTCCGTTTCACCCAAAATTACCGCCAATTCCATAAAATACTCGTATCTCGATGGTAATAAATCGGCTTTTTCAATCTGCCAAAACCACAAAGCACACCAATAGTCCATGACAAATTTCAACCGTCGGTAAGAACTAGAATTACCCACACCTTCAGATAGTTTTTCTTGGGCTAAAATCTTATCTTTAATTTCCCAACTGCTGCTCTGAGGTGCATCTTCTTCATAACCAAAAATACTCAAAGGGTCAGTAGTTCGTTGCCGCATCGTCCGCATTTCCTCGGTGTGACGCTGCCAAAGTTTCTCTATGCGTTGAGATAATGTCACTAAACGGTCAACATCAAAATCGTCGTAGAGTGCTTTACAAAATTCCTTACGCCAGTTATTTATAGTTTTAATTTCGTTTGGTGCTAGAGACTTGATAACTCTATCGGTATAATTCGCCATTCCTGGATCGGGCAATAAAAAGTGAAACACCACCCCATCAGGTAACTTTTCGCCTACCATCACCCGTTGGGGTTCGTGGTCAAACCAGTATGGTTGTTTATTCTGCCGAGGAATTAAGGTAGTGCTGTACACCTGACGACGCGCACCAATTAGTGAATTACCACAGTGCAGTTGTATTCCAAACCAAGGTACAAAAGCCTCTCTATTTTCGGGTTTGTAAATACAATTCAACCACAAAGACACCTCAGCTAACTCCACAGCAACCGGGTTTAAGTCAATTCCGAACACGTTACGGTCAGCCAAAAACATCTTAACTTTCTGCTTTTCCTGCAAATACTCGTCGTGGGGAATGCGTTTATATAACTCATCCTGCTTTAACTCTAAGTATTTCTCTGCTAATTGATTAACAGCTTCATTCAAAAACGCTGCACTCCCCATCGCAGGTTCGCAAATTTTCAGCTTGAGAATATCATCGGCTGTTTTATCCCTGAGCAATTCCTTCAACGCATACTTAACCAAACAGCGCGTTAAGGATTCCGGCGTATAATAAGAAGCAGAATTTTGGCGATCTCTTCCTGCTAAACGATAGATAAACTCGCCTTTGTGGCACATTTTCGCCGTACCGTCAGCATTAAATACTCGCTCTGCCGTCGTATATTTTTCTAAATTTCCTAACTTGACGAAGTAAGCAACATCCAATTCGTTATAGTTATTTTTTCCACGTTTGGGGGTTTCTTCTTCTACTTCTTCCTCGTCATCTTCCCCGGTTGATTCTTTACTGTTTTTCGCCGCCCGTTGCACCTCATACAAATCCGTCTCAGCAAAAAAGCCTCGAAAGCACAGTAAAGATTCATACACAGCACCCAACTGGATAATTCCTAATTGTGCATAAGAAATACGTCCCCGACGCCTACCTCTACCCTCGCGCGACAGGGACATTAATTCAATCACCTCTTGCAGTACACTATTGCGGAACTTGACACGATTCAGTAGCTTAGTGCGTTCTGGGTTAAATAAATGACTTTTTAATGGTGCAAGTTCAAAAGTGTTATCATAAATTTTTTCTTCAGGTAAATACAGAGTTCCCGCATTAGGTGGTGCGTACCCTTCCCAAATTATTTTAAATAGTTGGGTAAGAGAAGCATTAATAAAATAACCATTTTTATCTTCTTCTGTCCGTAATTCTACTTGCTCTAATTCCCGCAGCGATTCTAAACTATAACCTTCCCGATAAATCTCAGCATTCATCGGCGCATAACCCAAATCCCGTCGTGCTTCGATGTAAAAAAGAAACAGAAAGCGGTACATATACCGCAGACATTCAATTGATAATTGTCCTGGATCTAATTGTCCAGAGAATACCCCTGTTCTCAGCCTCTCTCGTACATACCAAACTGCTTCGTTACCCAAAATTTCAATTGACTTCCTGAGAGCATATTTCAAATCATCGGAAACAGAAAAAGCATGACGATGAGAATTTTCATCTAATTCATCCAGTAAGGCTATACCCTCGCTAGGACAGGTATGCTCTTTATGCAGTAAGGTCGCAGTGGCAAGTAGTGTATCCGATTGCTTGCGTGATAAAATTTCTGATAAATCAAACCGCAATAACCGTGATGCGTTCCACTTAAAACGATCAATGAGAATAATTTGATTAATGCTAGCAAGTAATAACCACCGGGGTGGCTCATCTTGAGCGAAAATATAATCAGAGACAATATCTTCTATAGTAAAGTCAGACCAAACTAATTCCGCACTTGTATTGTTTTGATTATTTCCTTTTTCCGTAATTTGTGCTTGATTTAAACTTAAATCTAAAATATCAATGACTTCATCGCCTTCTGGTAAAGCTTCTATAATCCAAAGCAACGGCACTCCATTACTTTTTTTGACTTCACACAATATTGGGAGTAGTTGCCCTTCATCAAGAATGCGTTGAGTAGGTTCAATCTGATAACCTAAAGCGCCAAAAATTTCCGAAAACCATTGCTGTTGAAAAGTTAGACGTTCCGCAATCTCCTTTTCTTTGCTAAAATTATTTATAAATCTAAAATAAGATGCAGCTAAACTTCCCAATAATTCGGGGGGAGATTTTGTTTCATTTTCAGCCGCAGCTTCTTGCCAGCGTTGAGCAATTCCTTTAATATCATTTTTGAGAATAGCATCAATATAGTGATTGGAATAAAACTCATTCTCGTTAGAAATTCCTATTAATTGGCTCATACACTATCTCCCTGCAACACAGCAATAATTTTGATATATGGAGCAGGTTCGGTAGTCATGCTATCCTCCACCCAATGCCAATATTGATTAAAAATTTGCTCGATCCGTCGTTCTTCTTTTGATTTTTTCTGTTCAACCAAAGGAGTACCATCGGCAAAGCGCAATTCTAATTGTTGATAATGTTGACCTTTGAGCTTATCTAAACGATTTAATTGTTCCTGTAATTGGATGTCAATTTCATGCTCAAATTTCTTGCATTCCTCCCGCATTTTCTTTTTTGCTTCGTTGACTGCCAACCCGCGCAAATTCAAAAGTTTTTCATCAACAGGCAACATTTGATTGGGAATCGACTCCCGATCCAATTCGGTACGGCGCAGCGTTTCCTCAAAGTCTTCTGTATGCTTAACTTTTTGATTTTGAAACACTACACTTACCCACTTGTTGACTAGAGGTTGCCCACGACGGTTAGGAATTATACCTAACATAACATATACAACCTCATTTGCCAGTAGTTGGGGTAAAACAATAACGGGGGCTTGATGCCTGCCGAAAAGCGTTATACCACGGTCATTTAACCAATCAACTATCGGATGTAGTTCCCAAAGATACTGAATAGAGGGCCAGCGTTCCTCAGATTTTCGTGATTCCTCTAGTTCGCGCATCACTTTGTTGCGATCGCCAGACAAACGCAAGGCCTGATTCGATGCAGGTTGAATTTCTCTTGGTAAACGCTCAAAACGCGATCGCAGTTCATTGGGCATTGTTAACTCGATTAACAACTCTTCCTCTAAACTACGTAATTGCAAAGGATTTTCTTCATTAACTGCACCCAACGCTGCCAAGGTGTAATGATAATCATCGGGAAATAAACTTGGCATTTTCTGCATAGCAGCTTGTGCTTGGGGTTCCTCACTCACTTCTGGCTCATCCCCAAACACGTTGGCAAACCAGTTATCATCATCCTCGCTCTTCTCATCCGGTTGCAGCCGTGCATCAAAGCTTTCTGCTGTTTCTCCCTGCTCAATTGCTTCTATGGCGGCTGATGTCACTTCCACCTCTTTATCGACATCAAACACCCCCATAAAAACAGAAGGGTCGCCAATATTTTTAATTGCTTGCTCGTCTTTCCTAACTAAAACGCTAACAATGCGCTCTGCTTCATCAACTTTTTTGTTATTCGAGCGAGTCAAAAGATAACGAATTTGCGGTTGTTGCTCTTGTCCATAACGGTCAACCCGTCCATTACGCTGCTGCAAAGCCATTAAAGACCAAGGAATATCAAAATGTATGAGACGGTGCGAAAAATAATGTAAATTAATCCCTTCCGATGCCACATCCGTAGCAACCACCAACCGCAACGGAGATTTTTCATTACCAAATTCTTCGATAACATCCATCAACTCAACATCTGGCATTTCCCCATCAAGGGTAGCGATCGCTTCTTCTTTCAGCTTTAAATCGCGCTTTAAACTCTCCCTAATAAACCGCATTGTCTCTAAACGTTCGGTAAAAATTACAATTCGGTCTTTTGGGTCTGTACCCTTCCAAGCAAACCCCCCAGCTTCGGTTGTACTGATTAGTTGTAATAACTTTTGATACTTTGAAAAATTTTTATGATCAATAGTTTCCAAAGCTGATTCTAAAGCTTTTAACTCGGCAACATCAGTATTTAAATGCTGATCATCAGTTGTTTTTACTCGCTTGAGGCGATTACGTGCTGTCTCCCAACAAGCCATCGGGCTGGACAGCATCGCTTTTAACAAAGTAGTTTTAAACAACTTACCTGTGGAAGCTCTCGCGTCAATCCCAGCCAGCTTTAAATTATTAAGAATATCAAACGCTTCCTCTTCTTCGACAGAAGCATTAGTTTCCAGTGCTAAAACCTGACGTTCAGGGAATTTTTTGAGAAGTTGCCCAACAACATCTTTCTTAAACCGCCGGACGTACAAATCTCGAATATCTTCCTTAGTATAGTTCGACTCGTTGGCGATCGCTGTTGGGTCGAGCATATTCATCAAGCTAGCAAAGCTTTCCGCACGCCCATCATGGGGTGTCGCTGATAGCATAATTAAACTATCGGAACGGCTTGCTAAACGGTCAGCCAACTTAGAACGCAACGAAGCACTACTACCACGTCCCCGACGAGCAACGTTGTGTGCCTCATCGATAACTATTACATCCCATTCAGCTTGCTCGATGTAAGTACGATACTCCCGGTCTTGTTTGAGGGTATCAACAGAGACAATAGCTTTATCGTAATAGTGGAAAGGATTATGGTTTGTGGGGATACGAGAGCGAATGCGTTGGATACCTACAGAATCAAGGCGTACCAGGGGTATAGTAAAACGTACCCAAAATTCTTTCTGGAACTGAGTCAGCATACTTTTGGTTGTTACAACCAAAATGCGTTTTGCTCGTCCCCGACGCATCAACTCAGCAACCAAAATTCCTGCTTCCAAAGTTTTCCCCAAGCCAACAGCATCTGCAATTAACAAACGTTGTCGCGGCATCGAAAGGGCTTTGAGTGTTGGGTCTAATTGGTAAGGCAGCACATCCATTGCTGCTTTGTGACCAATGTAAAGATTAGTATCAGTGGGGGCAGTCTGCCGGAGATGAGCTTCGAGAAAAAGCAGCGAATTCCTATAGCCAGGAGTATTATCTGGTACTAATTTAGTGTCTTCCGGGTCTAAAACCTCTAGGTCTAGTTCTAATTCTTTGACAAACCGTGCCGTGCGACCTTTAATAAAATCACTTACACCTACAACTTCGATTATGTCAGAACCATTAGGTGTTCTTGAAGTGGATTTTACCAGCCACTCTGCATCTCTAGCAACAATCCGCGCACCAGGAGCAATTGTTTTCATATTAAGCATAAATTTTTAGTATAAAACAAGACTGTTAAATATTATACGATAAAGCTTTCGCTCTTAGCGTGCAATTTTCCCGTTTGGGCACGGTGATGCCAAAAATTTTACAAGTGACATGGGATTGGAGTTAAAGCCAAGTAAGACAAAATTAACCCACACCCTTAATGAATTAGATGGAAATGTTGGAATACCTACGTAGAATACTTTATACCTTTTATTATCTAAATATCTAATAGGTTTAACTGTTTACGCAACTGTTCAACATTCTTGATTTAGCTCCAGTCCACATCAGCCTGTTGTAACAGAGAAATCGCCACGCCCATCAAATGCTGAGGATACACTCGTTCTGCTGGTGGCACAGCTTGGACGTTGTTGTCCCTACAAGTCTGGCTGTATCTGCTAACCATTCCTGCTGGTTGCGAGTAATTTTGAAATTGACCGCAACCAGTTTCTCCTTGGAATTAGCCAGAGTCACAGCTTCAACCGGAGGGTCTTGAGCGGGTGCCCTATCAGCTTCAATATCTACTGGTGCTGGTGACTGCTTTATTCCGGAAAACTGGCTGAGCTTTCCCATCCCTCCCATCTTACTCTTGGGTTTGTTCACGACAACCTCCACAATTTTTTGCATTCTTTAGCTAAAAACCGATAAGATGAAGCGCCGGAGGACTTGGCAGCATAGGCGGTGACAGGCTTTTGCTGAGCAATGGATTCTGCCACAGCAATGTTGTCAGGAATCACCGTATGTAGCAGCCGATAGTCCAGTTCCACAGAAGCCTCAACCAGCAAACTGTCAGCTTCTTGGGTTAGCAGCAAGCGCGACTTATAGAACCCATTTGAGATATTTTGATGATGGACAGACAACGGACGATCGACAGACAACGGGCGATCGACTCACAGCCTCAAAGAGGTCAAATGGGTTCTATACAAATAGCTATCTCTAGAGAGTTATATCAGTGACTTGTTTAAACTTTCCCAACGGAAAGCCGCTGTAGAGTGTCGAGTTCTCAACGAGCTTTCTGCTTACGAGACGATGGAGAGTTCGTCAGTGACTTGAATCCGACCTTTGACCAGGGAGCGAATCAGGCGATCGAGCGAGCCACGTTCTTCTTCGCTGATGGACTCATCGAAGATGGCAGCCATGATGCCATAGCGATCAGCTTTAGTGACGCGGTGAGTATCGGTGACAGTGGCGATTAATTCGTTGATAGCGCCTGGGAGAAGGTTGAGGGGAGACATGGGATTACTTTGAACTCGACACCTTAATCATCGCCTTGTTTCCCTTAAGAGCAAGTGATAGTGCTGCTATTTTTCCGTGATAATACCGAAGGTGTTGGGTAAGCCACGTCCGTGTTACCAGTGATGGAAATCACAGTAACCCAGTGGAACTGTGGAGCGACTAGAACTTTTAGCGCTGCTAAATTTAGGTACGATTGAGGCGGTGAGCAATTCATAAAAAACAATTCAACCCAAGTCGTATTCAGCAATATTCACCTCGCGTGATCGCAATTATCATGCCTCGATACAGCAACGCCCGATGAAAGCTTAGCCCCTAAAGTGTCGGAAAAACCCATACCCTACGTTTTTCCACACACTCGCCTGTACCTCCTTTCCCTCATCGCTACAGACCGCCAATAATGCTTCGGCTGCTGCGCCTGAATTTATGCGGATGCAGCGATCGCGCTGTATGACGGTCAGCCAAGGAACGGGCTAATTTTGTCCAGTCCCGTCTTGAACCAAGCGACAGATGCTGTGTATTCTAAGCCATCCAGAGCTGGACTACCACGTTAAAAAATCCCCCCGACCGATGTAGCAATGCAGTATTTGTGGCAAACTTTCTGGTATCGAGTCGAGTATACACCAAGCATGAAGATAGAACGGCACGGGCAAGCCAAAATACTCACGGTGCGATTCGTTTGACCCAAAATAAGGCTTAAAACCCTTGTGGGAAGGTCAGTATAGCTGCTCAGGCAGCTAGTGACAACTGACAAAATGTAATTGGGACGAAGTAACCCCTTAATTATCTCTGGAGAGGTCGAAATCCAGTAAGTAGCTAACGAAAGATAATTAGGAGTGGGATTGTATCAGCCCCGACCTAATCAACAATAACGAAACTTTCCACGGCTACCTCACAGAAGGCATCACTGTTGAATACACCAAAAACGGCGAAACCAAAGGCGAACAGCTTTGGCTGATTGACTGGGAAACTCCCGAAAACAACGAATTTCTCGCGGTAAATCAGTTCGCAGTCATCGAAGACAACCACGACCGCCGCCCCGACATTATCCTCTTTATCAACGGGCTACCCCTGGTGGTAATTGAACTCAAGAATGCTGCCAACGCCAAAGCTAACCTGCAAACTGCCTTTAACCAACTGCAAACTTACAAACGCGAAATTTCCAGCCTCTTTACCTATAACGCCCTGCTGGTAATCTCCGATGGCACCTCCGCCCGTGCTGGCTCCCTTTCCGCTTCTTATAGCCGTTTCAGCCAATGGAAACGGAAACTCCCCAACGGCGACATCGACAACGACCCCAACACCAACGAACTGGAAATTCTCACTCAGGGGATGCTCAACAAAGACACCCTGCTCGACCTGATCCGCCACTTTACCGTCTTTGAAGAAATTAAGACTGTAAACCCCAAGACCGAAGTCGTTACCCTGCAAACTATCAAAAAGCTTGCCGCCTACCATCAGTATTACGCCGTCAACAAAGCCGTTGAGAGCGTCACCGCCGCCACTAGAACCAACCATCGCGGAGGCGTGCTGTGGCATACCCAAGGCAGTGGCAAATCCCTTTCGATGGTCTTCCTCAGTGGCAAACTCGTCCTGACGCTGAATAACCCCACCATCGTTATCCTGACAGATCGCAACGACCTGGACGAGCAACTCTTCGACACCTTCGCCGGATGCCGACAACTGCTGCGTCAATCTCCTCAACAAGCCAGCGATCGCGATGCCGTGCAAAAACTGCTCAACGTTAATTCTGGTGGCATCATCTTTACCACGGTGCAGAAATTCTCTCCCCAAGAGGACGAAACGATTTATCCCAAGATTAGCGATCGCACCAACATTGTCGTTCTAGCCGATGAAGCCCACCGCAGCCAATACGGATTCAAAGCCAAACAGGTCAACATCAAAGACGAACAAGGCAACGTCGTCGGCAAACAGACCCGCTACGGCTTCGCCAAATACATCCGCGATGCCCTGCCCAACGCTACCTTCGTCGGCTTCACGGGTACTCCCGTTGAACAGAGTGACAAGAACACCCGCGAAATCTTTGGCGGCTACATCGACATCTACGATATCGCCCAGGCCGTTAAAGATAATGCGACTGTTCCCATTTACTACGAAAGCCGCTTGGTCAAAGTAGACTTGGACGATAAGGGGCGAGAATTGCTCAACGAACTCGACGAAGACCTCAGTTTTGAAGACCTCAGCACGACCCAGCAGGCTAAAGCCAAACAGACCACAATCGAGGCGATCGTCGGTTCCACCCAACGCCTGGAAACCATCGCCGACGACATCATCACCCACTTTGAAATCCGCCAAACTGCCAATCGTGGCAAAGGCATGATCGTTACCCTCAGTCGGAAGGTAGCTGCTAATCTCTACGACACCATCATCAAACTTCGCCCCGACTGGCACAGTGACGACCTCAACAGCGGCAAAATCAAAGTTGTCATGACCGCCAGTGCTTCCGATGAAGGCAACCTTGTCAAACACCACACCAACAAGAAAAATCGCCAAGTCTTAGCGCAACGGCTCAAAGACGCCACCAATGACCTCGAACTCGTCATCGTTTGCGATATGTGGCTGACCGGGTTTGATGCCCCTTGTCTCCATACTATGTATATCGACAAGCCAATGAAGGGACATAACCTCATGCAGGCGATCGCCCGCATCAACCGCGTTTATTTTGAGAAGCAAGGTGGCTTGATTGTCGATTATTTGGGCGTTGCCCAGGAACTCAAAAATGCCCTCTCCTTCTATTCCCAAAGTGGCGGCAAAGGCGACCTTACCCTGGATCAACAAGTGGCGATCGGGCTACTGCTAACCAAGCTGGAAGTGGTCGAAGATATCATGGGATCGTTTAACTATCAGCCCTACTTCACTGCCAGTACGGGGGACAAACTCAACCTTCTCAAAGCTGCGACTAACTATGTTGCTGACCCACAAATCAAAGACCGCTTTCTTGATGCTGTGACTGCCCTCTCAAGAATCTATGCCCTCACTGCTCACTGTCGAGAAGCGATCGCCGAGTCCGAAAAAATCTCCTTCTTTCAAGCCATCCAAGCCAGTCTCTGTAAACTAGAACCTACCGATGGCAGCCTTAGCAATGCCGAAATCGAAACAGCGATCCGGCAAGTAGTCGATCAAGCCCTTGTCTCCGATACCGTTATCAACATCTTTGATGAAGCAGGTATCAAAAGCCCCGACCTCTCCATCATCTCGGATGAATTCCTCGCCGAAGTTGAAGGCATGGAGCATCAAAATCTGGCGGTGGAATTGCTTAAAAAACTGTTGCGCGATGAAATTAAAGCTCAACGCCGCACTAACATTGTCCAGAGCCGTCAGCTTACCGAAATGCTTGAAGATGCCTTGCGGCGCTACCAAAACCAAGTAATTAGCGTCACGGATGTGATCCAAGAACTGATCAACATCTCCAGGGATGTTCAAGCCGCCAAACAACGGGGTGAAGAGTTGGGGTTAGAACCCTATGAACTCGCCTTTTATGATGCCCTGGCTCAAAACCTGAGTGCGCGGGACGTGATGGGACAAGATCAACTGCGAGAATTGGCGATCGTCCTGGTAGCACGGGTACGCAAAAACGCTTCTATCGACTGGAATCTCAAGGAAAGCGTCCGAGCGAGAATGAAGGTGATGGTTAAACGCTTATTGCGACAATATAGCTATCCGCCCGATATGCAAGCTCTTGCGATCGAGTTGGTGTTAGAGCAGGCAAAGGTTTTTACCGAGTTTGAAGTAGAAATAAATCGTTCCTAATATTACGCAGGAAGAGCAAAACAAAAGTAGTGAAGCTGTAACATAGAGATGGGGAAATACCCTTACCATTAAGTTGAACAATATATATTTCTGTAACTATTTCAAACTGTTAATTTTTGCTAGTTGCTGATGTACTTGCCTGAATTTCAAGTTGTGTTATGATATTCTGTACTTCAGCATATACTTGAGCAGTTTGTGTCGTGTCTTCAAGGCGTACAACGACTGCATAAGGTACAGGTACAGGTTTATCCTTCCATTTTTTATAAGCAGCTATAGCTAATGTGTAACAATTTTGGCTGTATTCTAACTTATGTTGTTTCCACTCACATACTCCATGTTGAACAGTTCCTCTAGAACGTAGTCTAATACTTGGGAAAAAATTTAATTCTTTCATATTTTCTGTTGTTTTTTCATCGTCTTCATCTCCTTCAACAGACATAGATTTAATAATATCTTCTTTGTCTACGTCTCCTCGAAACATTCGCCATTTTAACGTTGTCCCTAAATAGGATTCTAGGCCCCATCTCTGCACTTGAGGTGCGTGAACTACTGTTACAGTTAACCGCTTTGTTCCCATGTCTGCGTATGCTAAACATTCAGGAACGGGAATATCAAAATAAGTCACTGTATTGGGTTCAATCTTGCCTTCAAACAAGAGAATTGCTGTATAAGGGTCACACTCTGTTGCTCTGATATCATCTGGTAACCCATAACCAACAATATTTAACCAATAATGCTTAGGGTGTACCTCATCCATTGCTTGTTTAAAACTATCAAGATTTCCATAATAGGGTGGATAAATAGCAGAATTAACAGTCAATGCTTTCAGTAAAGAGGCAGAAATATTATCAAAACCCAAAGACTGCATATCATAGAGAATACGAGCCATTTTGTGAGCAACACGAGGAGCCGCAAAGCTCGTTCCTGAATCATGAGCAATTGCAGGTGTAAGTTGATAACTTGCCATCACTATATTCATTCCGGGATTTCCTCGCACTGATGAGCCATCTTCATCCACTAAATAATTGCCGCCATATTCGACTAATTCAGGTTTAATTTCACCGTTAATTCCTGGACCACAACGAGTAAAAGGAGAAGGTTGGTGGTGTTTAGCAAGTGCTGTCGCTGTTGTTATTGCAGGACCCACTGCTTGAGTGCTGGGAGCAATAGAACCTACTGTAATAGCTAATGCTGCTTGACCAGGGTCATAAATAGAGGATTCATCATCTCTAAAATATTTAGGATAAGGTAATCCATCTTCGTGATAAAATTTAACATTCTGATTTGATATATTACCTGTAATTGTAACAAAAATAACATCATATTCTCTTGAAAGCTTATCAATTTTTCGAGCTATCCAAGAACCACGAGCAACGGTTCGCTTAGTTTCTTCGTGCCATTTTCGATTTGTAAATTGGACAGAAAGATTAAAAATTTTAATGTTTAATAGATTAAAATTGTGTACAATTTCACCTAATATCATAGAAAATAATCTCTCATCTTCAATTTCATTTTTTTTGTTTAAAAGCCTAGCACTAGCAATCCAAACTTTTCCTTTATTTTCTGCATTTTGGTGTAAATTCAAGGCATAGTAAGAAACTAAAGACGCAACACCAGAACCATGTCCACATTCATCATAAGGATTATCTTTATCAGATTCAGCTTTGAGATAAGAACGAATCAAATCTTCTCTAACAACAGGTTTTAGAAAAGGATTTCCAATCGTCACTCCTGAATCTACAATACAGACCATAGGAGCATCAGGAGGAGGGCTTATAAATTCACCTAAATTTTGAACTTGGAAATTTTTAAGCGTTTGATAAAATGTTTCAAATTCTGGGCGAGCATCAAAATACACTATTTTAGTCTGCCATCTTTGACCTTCTACTAATTCTTGAAAAATTTTCCCCGGACATCGAATTACAGCACGGCAAGTTCCTTTTATTTCTTCATGCTCAAATAAATTGCCTTTAGTCTCACTCTCAAATAACTTGCCTATCTCCTTTCGTATTTCTAATAGGTCTTGGCTCTGTTGTTTTGCTCCTTGTTGTAAAGACATCATTTCAATTTCACAAATTATCGACTTTTGCTGAATTAATTCGTCATATTGTTCAAAAAATATTTGACAAAGACGATCCTTAGGTGAAGCTTCTTTAATAATATTAAGATAAGCTAAATATGGATTATCCGGTTGACCACTTTTTAATTTACCTTCTCCAAAAACTTCAATTTTTCTTTCTAGTTTATCTAATTTTTCAGTACGAGGAACGGCAAGGGTAAAATGATTAGATTCGGAAATTGGTTTTAAATCTGTGCCACTTAAAGAAATCTTTTTTTCATGTTCTAGTTTAATTAATACTGTTTTTCTTTCCTCGGGGGACATTTTTTGCAATTTTCGAGAAATTGGTTGAAGTTGGTGTTTTAAATTATTAGCTTTCTCTTGTCGCTGCTCAACTTTTTCTGGAGAAAGGGGAAACAACTTAGGTTTTGCTGAGCGACGTTTAGCAGTTTGCGGTTGAGTTAGTGAAAAGAGAGGAAAATCTTGATTCATGATAAAATATTCCTATTTTTAGTTTGGGCTTCAGATGTGGCTTTTTTAAAATCTTTAAGTTGCTCCGAAATATCCTGGCTTTGTAAATTTTCTCTCCCTTCGAGAATCATCGTCTTAATAGCTTCAACAGTAATGCGCTGAATATCTGCATAAGAAAGTGAACTCATATTTTTGGCTATATATTCTAGCGAGCCATCAAATCTAACCCCATTTAAAAGGCGTTGGAGATAAATTTCTCGTTCTGTTTTACCAGGTAAAGGAAACTCAATTAGAGCATCAAAACGTCTCCATAAAGCGAGATCAAGTAAATACTGATGATTACTAGCAGCAATAATAATACTTTTAGATGAATCAAAAGTATCCATCGCTTGTAGTAAACTATTAACAACTCGTTTAAGCTCTCCAACGTCGTTGGGATCATCTCTATTTTTTCCCACTGCATCAACTTCATCTAAAAGAAGTACCATTGGAGTTGTATTAGCCAAGTTGAAAACTCGGTGGAGATGAGAAGCGGTATCTCCTAAAAAACTAGAGATAACTGCATTTAGCCTCACAATGCCTACTGGAAGACCAAGTTCATGAGCCAAATACTTAGCAGTAAAAGTCTTACCACATCCAGGTAGACCCCAAAAAAGTAGCTTGGTCTTAGGCAAATATCCATACTTACTTAATTCTTGGCGTTTACGATGCTCATCTAAAACTCTCTCGATTTTTCCCTTGGTTTCTTGGTTCAAAACGACTTGAGTCGAATTTACGAAGCTTTCTTCTAATATAACCAAATCATCGCCACTACGACGATCTTTAGGGAGGAGCCTCAATCCATTTTGTGCTATCTGTTTCATCGGTTGCTTTCCTAATGCTTGCTGTAATTCCTGAGCAAGAGCATGATGATTAGCAACGAGCTCATCTGCAATCACAGCTTCTGCGGCTCTGTAAAAAGCATTGTCATCGCGATCTTTGAAGGCTTGAAATAGCCTTTTGAGTTGTTTTCCTGGTACCATTATCTCATGTTATGAATGATAATTCTGACTTTAGGAACTTGTTTAAGAGGCAGAATGTGTTTTTAATGCTTACAAATTTAAGTTAAATATTCTTATTTTTTTGATTAAAATAGTAAGCTATATAAATAAATTATACCATTAAAACAAAACACATAAATTCAGGTTAATTTTGCTTTCCTTTAGAGTCTTGTTGTGGATGGCAGTATGAACACAGATATATACTACACTACGGATTAGAAGTTTGTGCCAAAATAGCATCACCAAGATTTTAAAATGCTACAGTTCGGTTAGGAAAAAACCCCGCTAAGCGGGATTTTTTCGACGGGCTGCTAAATTTTTGCTGAAATGAAGAAAATCGGTTTCAGACCGTCGGAAAAATAGCCGCCACCCTCCTTAACTGTTGCCAGAAATCAAGAAACCGTGTGTCACGCGCTTGACACTGTTTAGCATGACTGTTATGGTAAATGAAACGCTTGACACAAGGGGTTCGTTTGACACTGCTTGGCGTTACTGCTATAGTTAATGAAACGCTTGACACAAGGGATTTGCTTGTTATGCCTAACCCTAAAGGACACGAAGACTCAATCAAAGATTCCCGTTTTAAAGCAGCTTGGCAGAGTGGCCAAACTCGTACCATTCGAGTTCCGATCGCCCTGGCTGACGCTACTCTACATTATGCCCGACAACTGGACAAAAAAATCGAACCGCGTGACACAACAAATAGGCGTGGTGGTTCCGAAGTAGAAAAGAAACAGTCTCAATCGCATGACACAAGGACTGGAGCCGAGGAAGTGGCATGGTTAAAGGCTGAGAATAGGCGCTTACAGAATTTAGTGAGTGACATGAGGATTGAACTGTACCATACCCCACCCCCTGAAATTGAGCTACCAGAGGCTGCTGACCTACTAAACAGACTGAAAGCCAAGCACAAAAAATCAACCGCCTCGCTCGCAGACATCGAAGCGATTTTGGAGATGATTGAAGAGTAAACCCCAAAAAGGAATTAAAAATCTATACCCCGGTTCATCCCAGAGATGTGCTGAGATAATTTCTATAGCGTTAAGCCACAAAAACTTAAAAGCCTATCAGGGATTGAAACTCCTTCGTTACTTACTGCATTACTGCAAACTGTCACCAAAGACCAAGCCCTATCAGGGATTAAAACCAAGCACACTTGATGCCGTTTGATTCGTTTTGATTCCTGCTTTTTTGACTAAAAAGACCAGCCGACACTCTGTTAGCGGTCGCCGAAGGCGATCGCCTGCTGCGACAAATAGGAGTTCTGTTTCCCTAAAACAGGGTTAAAATACTTATTCTATCGTCCCAAAAATGGATCGTTTGAAGATGTTTTATGGAGCAACTGGTTGTAAACGGGAACGCCCTCTACAAAAATTTCGAGTCGAATCGTGTTTCGGTCACCCCTTTGGAACGTGACAAGGTACAAAGTCTCTGAGTTTTCCTCACTGAAGGGATATTGTGGTCGATCTACAGTTCCTCTTACTTCAGATCCTGGAGCGTCAAATTTTTTGCCGTTAACTCGATTTATCCCTTTAAGAACGTAAGCTCCGGGTTCCCAATAAGAAAGCTTAATTGTCCATTCCTTTGAAGCGAATATTCCCGTTGAAAGTGGACAATTATTGTTTTCTTTATCGCCAATTACCGAGAGCTTGCAAGGTTGAGCTTGTGCTATATTAACAGGCTGTGACAACGCGATAATCAATGGAATAAACATAGGGTTTTAGATGAAACTATTAGAAGTATATACGATAAATATAAATAGTTTGGATCGATCTGTTTTGGGCTGTTTTTTCCTCAACACCTTCACCTTAAATCGCATCTGCATCGCCCGCTAAGTTATCAGATACAGACCACTAGAATCATTTGGTTTCGCGTGCAGATACCTGCTAGTTGTAGCAATGGACGCATGGCCCAAAGTTTGAGACAGTAAGTGAATCGGTGCCCCCCGGCTCAGCGCGTGACTGGCGTGGCAATGTCGCAGCCAGTGGGCGCTAGTCTTCTCAGAGATGCCCGCGCGTTTCTCCGCTTCCTTCACCAAGTGCGTCACCGAAACCCTGTGCAAGCGCCCGCCGTTAGTTGCTTTCCGACTCCTGAAAATCGGCGAGCGAATTCCCAGCATCCCCTCTGCTCTTCAGAATTGCCAGATACAGAGACCCAGGAAGTAGCACCACACGAGTTTTGCCGCCCTTGCCATAAATCAAAAGTTGCCCGCTTTCACCGTTAGGTCATCGCACACGATCGCTCAATTAATTGTTGTAACATCCGATCGAGATCAGCGATCGCTCCCAGGTTGAGACAAAAAACACTCTCAAGGGTAGCGCGGAACTCTGCAACCGTTGAAAGGACACGATGTTCTGTTCGACCATCCAAATAATGCACCGTAAGCTGATTATTCCACAAGGCATAACGACAATTTGAAGCTGGTTTTGCCACCATCAAGTTAGTAACAAAAATCGAGTTTAGATGAGTTGAAACATACCAATTACTCACCTCATAATCGGGTAATTCTTGCTCCTGAAGGTCGAATCTGTAAAGGGATTTCCACTCCTGCTTGATATATGCTTGCATAATGTAGCTGCGATCCGTTGCGATCAATCGAAACGGTTCGTGGGATGTAGGTTGTTCAATATCCGGTGTCAAAGCAAGCGACGTGGTAAGCGTTAATCCTCCGAATCCCACATCTGCAATGTATGGCTCTCCATCAATATTGACCCCCAACACCATATGGCTGCGAGGTGCGATCGTCCCGGATGGCATATTCCACCGCACGCGAGCTGCTAGATTCGTTACCTGAAAGCCAAGAGCAAGCAAAACAGCCCGCAACAATGAATTTTGCTCAAAACAATAGCCACCCCGTCCCTCGTTGATTAGTTTTTGTTGCAAGGATGCTAAATCCAGCTTCACAGGTTGTTTCAGGAGTGAATTGAGGTTTTCAAAGGCGATCGTTTGGGAATGTCGTTGATGAATTGCCTGTAACGTTGTCAGCTTGGGTGAGCAGTCACCACTATAGCCAATTCGTTGAAAATAGGCATCCAGGTCTATCTCAGTCAGTCGTTGTTGCAATTGCATATTTTATTAAAAGCGTTAGGGGCTTTGATTTGACACTCGATCAAGACCGAATCATCTCCAAAGTCAGGCAGCGTTTACGAGATAACGACCAAGCTCACCCGCCGCCGTCCGGGAGCGAGAAACGAGCGGACTGTAGGCGGTCGGGTGCAGCGCCTTGTTAGCCTGTTGTTGGGGCGTTACAGTGCCAGCGCCGTGAAGCCGAGCAACGCCCAATTATTCTTCCGTGATTTGTCATCATCTGTAAAATACTTGTGGTCGAACCAACGGAAGCCAGGTTCTTTTCTCACCGACCCGTCACGCTTTGGCTTGCTCATGTACTCATCGTAGATGTGATTAACTCTTTCCACGAGTTCATCGTGTTTGTAAATATAGAAATCGTTTGTGCCATTGTCGTGCATATTTACCAGAACAACATACAAGTTGTCGTTATTCTTCTTTACGCTCATGTTTGGCCCGAATTTCCAACCTTGTGTGTTGGCGATTGCCATAGTTTTGACTTGAATCGAGATTGTTCTTTGGCCTAAAGTATCCGAAGCCAGAACATCAAAAATCTCGTTATTCTTTGGCGTGACAAGTGCCAAAACTCCACGTCGGCACAATTCGGCACAAACGTAGTATTCACCTGCGGCACCAATGAGGTTTTTCGAGAGCATGGGCGTTGCTGATTTAGGGTAGGAAAGGCTAATAGGCAAGTCATAGAAACCAGTATCGACAAAGCTTAGGGATTTTCAATTTATTTTTTTCATACCCTGATTAAGCAACGCCGATGTACGTGGAAATCTGGCGTTCTGAGACACTTTTTCCCCGCTCCTTAGCCAATGGTAGTCAGCACTAATGATCGCAAACTGTCGTTGGGGATGTGCGCTCATCGCTTTGGTCGGGTAGAGGCTCGGTTTTTGAGCTGTGGCGGTGTCTTGTCGCTATAGGTAAATGGTAGCCCTTTGTACTTTAATCTCTCCTCCAACCATTTGGGTTTCTCGCTAAACGAGAGCGACATCGTACCATCTGGAGCAACGCGATACAGCCATTTTGCCCCCGGACAAATAGATGACTTCATCTCGGGAACCGATGCCGGCCATTTTCCGGTTTTGGCTGCTAGTGCTTTGACTTGCAAAATTTTCTGAGTCAGTTCCAAATCCAACATAGACTTGGCTGCTTTACTGGTAAAGTGGCTGGTAAAAATTGTAGATGTCCTACCGATATAATTCCACCACGCAAAGTCATTTACGGTGACTGAATCAGAAGCGCAAACATTGTGCTGGCGAGATGCTGCAAGCGATCGTTTATAGGCGTGATAACTATCGATCGCAGAAAAGCGAACATAAGGTTTGATCACCGGCTTGAACCACACCAGGACATGAGAGAAAGTCCAGTCTAAGATTTTTTCTTGTAAAGTTGGGGGATCGTTCGTTACTGTAAATATTCCCAAAAAACTAGAAGCGCCCGATCGTTGTTGTATCGAAGACCACGAGTGTTTCCAAAGGAAGTCTTGCAAAAATTTGAACTCAAACAAATATTCTCCCTGCAAGGATGTCAATATCGATTCGCGGTAATCGCGTTCCAGCAAGCGCTGCTGCCACTGGGCGGGAAGCCGATCGACTTTCCGCATCACCCCTGCTGGATATTTAGCCACAATCAAAGCCACAAGTTGAGGGAGTAGGGAGGGGCTTTCTGTTAAAGACTGGTTGATTTTCCAGGATACTTCCAGCATTTCTGCTGCTGCTTCCGTCTGACCTTTACGGTATTTTTCTAGAATGTCTAGGGCTAACACTTGTTGGAAATTAACCTGCCATAAATAAGCGGGTCGGGGAGCCGTCATATCTCCTCCCAGAGTCCCGCTAATATCTGTTCCCCAGTGCGGTACTTCATTATTTAAAACCTGCTGGCGAAGTTCTGTTAAAGCCGTTTGCCGGGAGGCGAGATAGCGCTGTAATTTCTCTGAAGGTGGATTTACGGTATCGTTTGGTTTGGCAATCTCAGCGTCTAGGTACTGCTTTAATTCTGGTCTGATTTCTTCAAATGCCTTTTGATCGTCCTTTGAAGGCCTAAAATCAGCCCTAGACCCGATGGAGCGATCGACAGAAGAGAAATTTGCCCCTCCATCGAACCCCACTTTAGCGAGGGACGCCGCCAGCTTCAACGCCGCATCATTCGGCTCTGTTTTGGGAAATCGTTGGGCATAAGCTGCTAAATCCTGCTCGATTTCTTTTTCTTCCACAGAGGCGATATAGTTGCCACCCACAATCCAGACTGCCAGCAGTCCCGCCAACCCAACAGCCGAACCACCCAGAAATTTGAGGTTCCGTCTGAACGATGGGTTTTGAATGTCCATAAACTCCTCCTTCGCGCGAGCACACCTGAAAATGAGGCGTTGCTGAATACAAGTATGAATTCAAGTTTTCGGAATGACTATAAGCCAAGTAGAGTGAGTTTTGTAACATCAAGTGAAAAGTTTATTCATACGCCAGAATCAGCAACGCCTTACCTGTTTATCTTGCCCACTTTTTTTGGGCGCACGATCACATAACCAGGCCGTTTCACGCTTGCATAGTCCACTGTCTCGGGCTATACCTGTGCTGACATAACGCATCCTTTGCTAATCTCAAAGTTAGTTCTTTACCGCAATTGCTCATGGGTAGCCAATCTACAGCCAAAACTATCTTTCTGGTCGCCTCTATGGTGGGCTGGCTTATCGTTGGTGCATCTTTGATGTATCTTTTTCCGGTCGTCGCAGATTGGTTAATATCCTCCGATCGCACCCATCTATGGATGCAGACCCTCAGCCGTAGCGGTTACAATCCTATGCTGGCTTGGGTAGGAGGAGGCATCACTCTGGTTATTACCGTGTCGGGGTATATCCTCTGGCATCAGAGGTTTGAAGGCAAGATTTAGAGCGATGGCCACAGATCGATTTTGGAGCGATCGAGTTCTGAGTTCTTTGAAGTGTGGGAGGCATGAGCGGTGAGGCGTAAAAAAAGCCTCCCAAGACGACTATCAGAATTTTAGATATTTATGAGTGCTGGTTTGATATACAGTGCTTACTTTTTGGAAAACAGCGAGTGCTATATTTCTGAAACTTTGGGCTGCTCTAAAGCAAGATAGTATTAATGAATCTGAATTGGCAACAGTTATTAAATTCTCAGTGATTTAGTCTTTAAGTTTCTGCTAGATTGCCTTTAGGTCTTAATAAGAGCATGGATAGTAGAGATTGAAAGCTTAAATTTTATTACAATATGCTTTCCACCTTATCTACGTTACCTTAAGTCTTTTCTCATTTGATGAAAATTAGGCGTAATAACCTCCCATTTTTTCACCGGGTTTGAGGGCTATGTCCTTGATTTTATAAAGCTTTTGATGGGGTTGTCACCCCGTCAGCTACCAAACAAAAATTATTGTCATCACAATGAAATGAATCCTACCCAGACAAAGAATATGACGCGAGACGAAGCAATGCGACGAATTGACCGGGCAGCTCAGGAAAATTGGAAGAAACTGGATTTGTCGGGGTTGGACTTGGAGGAAGTGCCCTCGGAAATTGGCAAATGTACGCAGCTTGAGACGTTCGTCTTTATGGAATCCCAGTTCATGGCATTCCATGAAAAACGGAAAGAAAGGGGAAAACGGCTAACTAAGTTTCCTGATGCTGTTCTTCAGTTAACCAACTTAAAAATACTTAACCTCCATGGCAATGAGATAACCGAAATCCCAGAGGCTATAGGGCAACTGTCCAATCTTACACTGCTTGAACTCGGTCTGAATCAGATTACCTCCATCCCAGAAACCATCAGGCAACTGTCTAATCTTACACTGCTTTACCTCGGTCGGAATCAAATAACTAAAATCCCAGAAAACATCGGGCAACTGTCCAATCTTACAGTGCTCTACCTCCATGACAATCAGATTACTTCCATCCCAGAAACCATAGGGCAACTATCCAATCTGACATGGCTTGACCTCGGCCACAATCAAATAGCTAAAGTCCCAGAAACTATAGGGCAACTGTCCAATCTTACACAGCTTGACCTCAATCACAATCAGATAACCAAAGTCCCAGATGCAATCTGGCAACTGTCGGATCTGACACGCCTCTACCTCGCTAACAATCAAATAACCGAAATACCAGAGGTACTCAAGCAAATGTCGAATCAAATCAAGGTTGATTTAGATAACAATCCAATTACCCCAATCCCAAAGGCGATTGAGCTGCTAGCCGATTAGACACAGTACCCTGATAGCATTGACTTTATTCAACAAATCCGCATATCCTGACCCAAGGCTTAAAACTGCTACAGATTCATCAAGACATAAGCGTTTCCCCGCCTAACTTCACCCTGCACACTCAAGTACCTCACCCTGCACCCTGGGGCGATCGCCTTTTTTGACTTAGAATCGGATTTTGACTATTACTTTTAACTGCTAGCAGCAGGCAAAGTGTCACAAACCATATTTACCCTTTCTCTTGTGTACACTGCTGCAAAATAATGCTCTAGACTCGCCGGGCGATCGGCACCGCCATACAGGGAAACCTTGAACTGGAAAAATAACTCAGGAGAGCTTTCACTTCATGTCAGCAAATGATTTAGAGTTTCAAGGGTTGCAAACGACAGCAATTCATGCCGGAGAAAAACCTGATAGCACTACTCGTGCTTCCTCCCCCAATATTGTAATGTCATCATCTTTTGTGACGGATGCAGATACTCCTTTCTCGGCTGAAAATTTACAGGGTGAAACAACGTTCTTTTATACCCGTGAGGGCAATCCAACTGTTCAACAGCTAGAACAAAAATTGGCAGCTTTAGAAGGTGCTGAGGCTTGTGTGGCATTTGGTAGCGGTATGGCAGCCATTTCAGCCTTGATGTTTCACCAGCTTAAGTCTGGCGACCATGTGGTCATGAGCGACGTTGCCTACGTTGGTGCGGCTGAATTGATGAAGGGATTGATTCCTAGTTTTGGGATTCAGGTAACGCGAGTCAACACAACAGATTTGAAGGCTGTAGAAGCAGCAATTCAAACCAATACCAAGCTGATTCATATTGAAACCCCTTGTAACCCGATTGTTAGATTGTCGGATATTAGGGCGATCGCACAAATAGCTCATGCTGCTGGTGCAAAGCTCTCGGTTGATTCGACCTTTGCCACCCCTGTAGCAACTCAGCCCCTCAGTTTAGGTGCAGATTTTGTCGTCCACTCGCTAAGCAAGTATTTATGTGGACATGGGGATGCAATTGGTGGAGCAATTCTGGGAGCAAGCGATGAACTATCAGGAATTCGTGATCTGCTGGTTCATCTGGGGGGCGCGCTTAGCCCATTTAACGCTTGGCTGATCATGCGGGGGATTACTACATTGCCTATCCGCATGAAAGCTCATCAGGAAAATGCACTGAAAGTGGCAAAATTCCTGGAATCTCATCCTCAAGTCAAACAGATGATTTATCCAGGTCTACCCTCCCATCCGCAACACGAATTAGCAAAACGGCAGATGCGGAACTTTTCCGGCATGATTGCTTTCCAGGCCAAAGATGCTCAAGTCGTGGCTCAAGCATTTGCCCAGCGATTGCAACTCATTCACTATGCTGTGTCCCTCGGTCATCAGCGTAGTCTTATCTACTATATTTCGACTCAGGAAATGCTAGAAACTTCTTTCGCCCTCAATGAGACGCAGGCTGAGGCTTACCGTAACTTTGCAGGGGATGGGGTTTTCAGACTATCAGTGGGACTCGAAGACGCCGAGGATCTCTGTAGGGACTTAGATCAAACAATGTCGATCGTTGGAAAGTAAGCTATTGTTGCGTACCGAGCTAAAGGGATTGTGTTGGTCGATGTCAAAAAATTTAGAATAATTGTGGCAAAATCTCAAAGTCGAGCTGGAAAATTTAACGTCACCAATTCTCGCATCAATTACCGGAAAACATTAGGAAATAGAACGTATTCTGACCTAGCCGTAACAGTTTCAAGTCCTAGACTGACAAATACCAATTTCCTGCTTCAGAACGTCAAACCTCTACAACTACGTGTTTGTACAGACGTATCAAAGCAAAAAGGGAATTAAGGTAGAGATAGAGGTGGATTTTTATGCGAGACGCTATAGGGTGCTCGAAACGTGATCGCAACTCCCTCTTGATTCTCCTGCATCTACGGCTTGTTTGACTGCAATACCAAACCTAAATAAAATCCCATGAAAATCAATCGCAAAGTATCTAAAGCCCTAACTGTAAGTTTTTTAGCTTTATTTACTGTCTCACTCACAGAAAATAGCTGGGGACACTCAGGTGGCACTGATGCTAAAGGATGTCATAACAGTAGCAGCGGATACCATTGTCACAATTCGGGTTCCGGGTCTGGTTCTTCAGGTTCCGGGTCTGGTTCATCAGGCTCCGGGTCTGGTTCATCAGGTTCCGGGTCTGGTTCATCAGGTTATGGGTCAGAAGGCATTTGCTTAACGTATAACGACTGTATTAATCGGGGAGAAAAACAGCTTAATTCAAATGCTGCTCAGGCTCTCAGCTATTTTCAACAAGCTTTACTCCTCAAACCGAAAGATATAAAAGCATTTACCCAAATTAACATTATCGAACCTTACGTGATGGAAATACGAGGTAATTGCCCAACTTTCCAAACCTGCATGAGTTTAGGATACACGGCAGTGAAAAAGCAAGAATACCAAACTGCATTAGTCAATTTCAAGCGGGCCTTAGCGTTTAATTTAGGAAACAAAAACGCTGTTGAAGCAATTGGAAATGTTTCTCGCTCTATCCAACAATCACGCAATTGATATAAAACCTTTAAACCCGCTGCACTGTTGATATAAAACCTTTAAAACCGCTGCACTGTGACTGTGGCGGGTTTTCTGTAAGTGCCAGCTTCTTAAAAGCATCAACCATTTATAGCGGTTATTACTCACATGATGTAGTTCTTTGAATCTGCTGAAAACCTTACCACTAAAGGAATTTAACATACCTCACTATAGCTAAAAAGGCTATAGGTTGCGATTAATTCTTTGAATCGGTCGGACGTAATTAGTATTAGCTCTGACCCAGCAGCGAAATCGACTGAATGAAGTACCGACCCATAGCCAAGGTTTTCCCCGCCGGTCAGGAAAAATTCCAACAGTATCAAATCTTTCTCCAGGTGGCATAATCCTATCAACTGGCAACTCAAGTTTATCCAGTCGGTTACTCGGACCAGTCCTATCTTGACAACGAACATTCAAACCTTCTGGATCTACGGCTTCCCACACCCAAGGCATGACTCCACTATTTCCGTTGACAATGCGGTAGTCTCCATTTTTGTCAGCCTCTGGATATGCGTTGGGATTTTGAACTTGGAGCAACGGACTAGCGACACTCCCACCAGAAAAAGAAGGAAAGAAAACTCCCGCAGTGAAGATTAGACGAATCCCAAGATTTTTGAACATAAGATTGCCCGCAAACTGATGAATTCTATTTACCCTCCTCACTAGCTAGAAAAACCCATTGGATGGAAACCAGAGCGAGACGATGAATTCAGTCCCTTAAGAATTTCTCGAACTTTTACAAAATCTTCTTTGTCCGAAATCTCTACATGAGCCTCGATTTTGAAAATATCATCAAGTCTTTCTTTGTCATTTTCTATAACTTTTAATATCTTCACAACCTTACTTGCAAACGAAAAGCATTCGTCACCGTAGTGAAGAATCAGCTCAAGGTCATCCCCTACTTGTAAGCCAAGATTAAAATTGTACTTAGCAACTTGCATCGACGAATTTAGGTTTTCTTTGTCTACGTCTTTTTCTTCAAGAAGGGAAGGAATCATTACAAAATACTGAAACATACAGCTCGCTCCTAAATATATTAAAATAGTTTAGCTATGAACTTATTTTTTTCATAGTATTTAAGATTTATTTAATTATTCAAGTTAGAAAAAATTATAGAGAATAAGAGTTTTATTTTTAATCAACTCTACGGGTAGCACTTCCAAGTCCTAGATAGGGAAACAAGCGTTTTCCCGCCTAGATTTTTAGTGGCACGCCCGCTCTGTAACGGCAGAAATTGTAGAATTAGGTGCTGAGTATTGGCACGGGTTTGGACAATCTTAGGGGTCACAGGCTTAACAAACCCTCAATCTGCATCTGAAAATTCTCACGGGTTGGGTCGAACGCAGCGATCGCCCCCGTCGGGAAATTTCTCGTTCAAACTCAGATCGAAATAATACTGACACCAAAATTCTGCTACCTCCAACAACTTGGGTATTGATTCAGCCACGATACCTGAACCAGATTGCAATCCATAGCCTTCTACATATTCTCTAGCTAGTTTGTAAACCCAATAGGGGAAATCTGTCTCTACAAAACAGCGCAGTGCATACTCTAGCTTGAGTAAATCTCCACTGCGGACAAAGCGAACCGTCGCCCACCTAAAATTACGGTAGTCATCCCCTTGCAAGCCATCAATGTCTCTCAATAAGTTTCTGAGAGATTGCTTGCTTTCGTAACTAGGACTTTCTAAGTAACTTTGCATCAGTGTGATTGCTTCATCCACTAATTGTTGTTGCTGTGCCCATTCTTCATCTGTGAAATGTTCGGGACAAATCGCCTGATTTATCTGTTGCTGAACCAGTCGAGCAATGTAGAGCGCAAACTTTTTGGCAGCAACCTCATCAACGCACAGACTTTTGATACTCGTCAGCCTGGTTATCGGTATGGCAAATCGAGCTTTTTCAACTTCTTGGGTGGCTTGAATCCATTTTTGGATTTTCTTAGCGGTAGCACGTTGTTGGTTGTTTTGTTTCATGCTCAATGATATCGCAAAAGCTACCTGTGGGTGAATAGCACCAATGAGGTCGTGAATTCAAATTAAGGGGAGGATTTAAGCTTATTTGCAGCTCATGTTCGATGCTAGGAATATAACCATACCAAGCTTCAGACATAGCCTCAAAATAGAAATGGTCGCCCCAAATGGCATCGCATTTTTGGCATCCAAACGACATATAAGAGCGCCTGACTGTTTTACTGTACCGTTTCTTGATCTCTCCCATGCGGATTGTTTGACCAGCCTCTGTTTTTAAATAGTTTTTGACTGCTTGAATAAGTTCAGGTCTAAATATATAATCTTTTTCGCCCTGGGGATCTCCAAAAACTCCCTTATATATTTTTTCACCACACTTTGAATAATAAAACAAGTCGGGAAGGTAATAAAGGTAGTGCTGTTGTTGGCATCTCCAACAAATCACAGCAAAAAAAACTACCTTCACTTGCTGAGTTTGACGGACTCGGTAATGAGAAGCAAATTTAAAATGCCTTGATAGCAGAGCTGCCATAAATTCAGAAAGCGTCAGGGTTCTGGTAGAGGCATCAACCATTAGAGTATCCTTTGATTCCAGCCACAACTTAAACATAGGTAAGTCTTGGCAACTAAAATCAGGAGATGTAGGAAGTTTACGAAACAGCCAGCAGCAGCGGATGCCATCGCGCTGATATTTGGCTTGCCTTGCAGCAGTTTCTTCTAAAGTTTGCGGACTCCACTGCACCTCAAAAGCTAGCTTGATTAACTGTCCCCGGTCTGTTTTGGTGGCTAAAACATCCGCTCTCCAATCAGAGCCTGAAACTTCTGTTTTTGCGTCGTAGCCGAATTGCTGGCAGACTCGAACAATTTCAGTCTTTGCTAATAGGTGCTGCCACGTTTCGGGTGCCCAATTACAAATCCTGTTTTTGCCGTGAACAAAATGCTTGGTGCCGAGTTTAGACGTGCGTAAGTATCCAGTTGAGTCACAACAGCACAGTCTAACTTTTGGGCGCTGAGCTTTCAAATTCAGCCATTCTTCATCGGATATGAGAGGGGCTAATAGCTCTCGACCTTCAAACAATGCTCTCAATGGCATCATTTCACCTCAACCGCAGCACTTGCATCCTTACCAAACATATCAATAAACTGGACTGCGATCGCCCTTTCTTTCCCCTCGCTCTCGCTCAACCGCCGCATTAAGAAATCCCCGCCTACCGGTGCAGTAATGCAGTAAGTATGCAAGACTTTGGAGCATCGGGTCGAGTATACACCAAGCATGAAGATAGAGGGACACGGACAGGCCAAGATATTCACGCAAGAGGAAATCCAGCTTTTGTTCAACGAAGCTTTGCAAACCTCACGCGATCGCACCCTCTTCGGAGTTTGCCTCTACACCGCCTGTCGGATTGCCGAAGCTTGTTCCCTGGAAGTCATTGATATTTACACTGCCAGAGGTACAGTCCGACCTACAATCAACTTCCGCAAGCGCAACACCAAAGGAAAACTCCAAACCCGAACGATTCCGGTCATTGAAGATTTGCGAAGTCTCCTGACATCTTGGAAACCCAACGCGGGTCAGACTTATTTATTTCCCGGCCGCTACCCGAAACACCACTGGAAGCATTTGCACCCCAACTCAGCGGATCGGATTTTGAGAGAAGCGTTCGAGCGGGCCGGCATCGAGGGAGCATCCACCCACAGTTTTAGGAGAACGGCTCTCACCCAGATGAGCAACGCCGGAATTCCGCTGCGGATTATTCAAGAAATCAGCGGCCACAGTAACCTCGAACAGTTGCAGAAATACTTAGAGGTGAAGCCGGATCAAGTCAAAGGAGCGATCGCTTCACTTTCGATGCTTTCCTACGCGGGGAAAGAGGTATTTCCCCGCGTACAGGATGAATTGCCCGCTGTGCCGTTACCAAGAGAGCAACTGTCACAAGGCCTATCAGACTCCTCGGCTGAAGAAATTCCCGATTGGTGACGGGCAATTTTAGATTTTAGATTTTAGATTTTAGATTTGGGATGCAAGATTAAAGTCACGCATCAAGAGCATCGAGTGCCGATCGCTTTCTTTCCGCCCGGCAGAAGCCCTCACCCCTGGATTTGTTAAAATCGTTGGTCATGTGGAGCGGGTGCATCTCCAAAACCTGCTTTTAGGAGAATTGACAGGCGATGTGGCTTAAATTTGGTGTTGCTCTCTTGGTGGTGAACTGACGAGCATTGATGAAGTTGGGCGGGAAAAACTAAAAACACCGCTACAAAGAATTTAATTATCGCATTGGGAAACTGACAGATATTTCACGTTTCCTTTCGGTCAAGCTTATGCGGAATGATTTGTACGGGTCTGATTCCATTGAGGTTGGTAATCAAACAACCATTTGAACTGCAAGTCAGCCAACCTTGTCGGAGTGAGCTTGTAAATGTAGTTCCGCAACAAACATCCGATCGCCGTATCCGCCTGCCCCAATTTCCCTATTTGTCTGGAACTATTGAATACGCGAGTAACTCGCTGAGTGCGACTGGCTTCAAACTGCCGCAATAGGGAAGGAACAGTATCGCCACCAGCTTGGCTAGTACATAGCAGTTTGGCTAGTTCAAAAGAGTCTTCCACCGCCATACAACCCCCTTGACCGATACTAGGTTGAACTGGGTGCGCGGCATCCCCGATTAAGGTAACTCGCCCTTGCCCCCATTGGGCTCCCAGCGGTGGTCGATCTACAATATCATCTCGGTAAATTTTTTGCGGCTCAAGAGCCTCGATGATAGCTGGTACTGGGTCAGCATAGCCTTTAAACAGGGAGCGCAAGGCATTCAAGGAACCGCCCAGTGCATCGTCATTACCGCCCGCTGGGGTATTGTTGAAAGCATAGAAAGCAAACCGACCGCCACCGACATCGAAGTAGCCAAAACGAGTACCCTGACCCCAGAATTCTGCCCAACTGTATTGTGAGTCTAGTGTTAAGCCAGACCCATCAAAGTAGCCTCTCCAGCAGCAAGTCCCGCTGTACACAGGTTCCTCTAACCGCTCCCTACCGTTGAGACTAGCGCGTACCTTGGAGTAAAGACCATCAGCACCGACTAAGATGTCACCCTCAGCAGTGCGACCATCAGAGAAAAAGACCCGAACGCCGTTGCCCGTGTCCTCAAATTTCTCAAAGGCAGCGCCAGTCCGCACAGTTCCCTCTGGCAATGCTTCAAATAAAATTTGCTGAAGTTCAGGTCGCAGGAGGCACACACCCAAATCATCTTCGCCTATGAATTGAGGAGCGTTAATGTAGAGGGGTTTCCCTTGTTGGTCAAAAAACCCACCTTTGAGGATCTTGCCTCCCGAATGGTAAAAACGCTGATAAATCTGCCCTGATTGCAAGAGCTTGTAGACGCGCAAAGCATTGCGTTGGATGAATATGCCTCCGGGCCCTGAGAGCATAACATCCAGACCGCGCTTTTCGTAGAGTTCAACTGCAATGCCCACATCGAGACAGGCACGGGCTAGGGTTAGACCGCCAATTCCACCCCCGATGATAATTACCTTTGATACTGAAGCCATATTATTTGGGTGAGCTATACAACATGAAAAAGTTGAGGAAATTGGCTGGTGATGGGGTTGAACCTTTCAGAAAAACTGCCTGAAAAAGGGAAATTGGTGAGGGATTACCAACTGAGTCGCTGTGTTCAAATAGCCGAATTTTGATTTTTTGCCCACAGTTACTACTCCTTCACTGAAATTCCAGGCAATCTCAAACGGAGGCTCTACGAGAAATTGTCCCGTTGTATCAGGACGCTCTGCCGAACGCTCATCCACCCATAAGTAACAACCTCCAACTAAAGGCGAGGAATTAGAGCAATTGAAGGTGCTGTGGAAAAATAAAGCAGGATTGAGCGCCCAATTTCCAGAGATTCGATCGACATACGAAGGCGGTTGTTGGGATTGCTAGAATCAGAGGGATCTCACTTTCTGGGCGATTGCATTTCCTGATTGTGTCGCGGATACAGAACACTTTGTAATTACAGCGCCAAACCTCATGACAGGATCTTTTCACTTGGTTTACAAAGAAATCTACAAAAACCAGTCGATTGAAATTTATTGTTTCAGTCAGTTTATGCCTGGTGGAGTTGGCTCTTCTCACTACTCTGCCATTATTGATGATTACACATTGCCTGGAAATTTTGATTGCCGCTCCCATAATCCTTTTTGTCCTTCGGAGGATACAGGAAATCAGCCAACTCCCGAGCATTCGTCAGCACTTGCAGCAGCCAAAGCTTATTGCGACAGCAAGAGTAAAGCAAGGGAGCAACGCCAGAACGAGCAACGCCAGGACGAACTGCTTTCCCTCACCCTATTCTACCGGAAAGTTAAAACCTTGCTGCGCCAATTTTTCTCTTCGCTGGTAAAAAGGTGAAGCTGCAACAGAAAACGGCTAGAGTGATACAATGATCGAGTTCGATAGTCAATAAAAGCGGGTGCATCTTCAAACCCTGCTTTGAAGAATTTTTATAAATATGTGGCTAAAATTTGGTGTAGCTCCTGACGGTAACTTGGCGAGCATTGATGAGGTTGTGCGCGGAAAAACTAACCTCGCTTGTCTCTACTGTGGCGGCTCCCTCACAGCAAAAAAGGGTTCGGTGAAAGAACATCACTTCGCTCACACTGAGGAAACTTGCAAGCCCGTTTCGCAGCGGATTAAAACCAAAGCTTTCCCATCGCTGCCCCTCTACGACAACTTTAGTATCCAACTTAAGGGTGAGGAATTAGAACAGTTGAAGGTGCTGTGGAAGTGCGATTCGTTGATTAGTGAATCTCGGTAATCAATCCGTAAATAACTAATCCAGTGAAACTTGACCCCTAGGTTGAGCACTGAACTCTCAGATTGATGAAGGTGCAAGTCCTTCCCGCAAGATTCATGCGTGACTCCTTATCTGCTCACACCGACCAAGCTCAATTCTTGGAGAGTGAAGCTGGGAACAGGGCACAATCAGACGGCTGTTATGGGCTGACAATGGTGCTAACAGGGAGTTCCTACGGTGAAACTGAGCCTAAAAAAGTAACTTACACCTAGGCAGGGCATAACTTAAAAAACCCTGACCTCATCAGAGCTAAAGCCCGACGCATCATTTCCACAATAGCGTCCAGAATCTTGGGTTTCTGATAGTTAAATTGGCTACACCTAACGGAACAATCAATCATCTGAGGGAACGAATAAAAACGACTTGAGAGTCATGGATACGTCGATTTCCATGTAGGTAAGATGAGATACGGAACTCTCTCAAGACGGGTAGGATGCGAAGTAATTTTCGCAAGGTATTCAGAAAACACTCAACAGAGCAGAGCATGATTAGACACAGTAGTAATACCAGTGAATCTTGGAAGAATCTACCGTGGAAGAAGTTCCGCAAAGATTTATTTCGCCTACAAAAGAGAGTGTTCAAAGCGGTTCAAGCAGGAAACAAGCGGAAAGCGCAGTCTCTGCAAAGACTTATTCTGAAATCCAAAGCTGCTAGATTCCTAGCAATTCGACAAGTAACACAGCTAAACGCTGGCAAGAAAACAGCAGGTGTTGACGGTGTAAAATCTCTCGGCTTTACAGGACGTTTCTACCTAGAAACAATACTTAAAGAGTCGGCAGGTAATTGGCATCATCAAGGACTACGGGAAATCCCAATCCCAAAAAAGGACGGGACAACCAGAATGCTAAAAATCCCAACTATCGCGGATAGAGCTTGGCAATGCCTCGCTAAATACGCTTTAGAACCAGCACACGAAGCAACATTCCATGCTTACAGCTACGGGTTCAGAGCCGGACGCTCCGCGCACGATGCACAGAAAATCCTGTTCAACAATCTAAGAAGCTACTGTAATGGAATGGAAAAACGAGTGATCGAACTCGACATAGAAAAATGCTTCGACAGGATTAGTCACACCACCATAATGGACAACTTAATTGCGCCCAAAGGTATCAAGCTCGGAATCTTCCGATGCCTAAAAGCTGGGGTCAACCCCGATTTCCCGGAACAAGGAACTCCTCAAGGTGGGGTGGTGAGTCCCCTATTAGCCAACATCGCTCTTAACGGGATTGAAAGTATTCACAGATACCATAAGGATGGATTTAGAATAACTGGCAAAACCCCAGCGTCAAACATTGTCGAAACATCAATCCGTTATGCGGATGATATGGTGATAATGCTTAGACCTCAAGACGATGCAGTCAAAATACTTGCCGAAATTGATAATTTTTTAGCAGCAAGAGGAATGATGGTAAGTGCTAAGAAGACCAAGATTACCGCTACGACAGATGGATTCGACTTTCTCGGCTGGCACTTCAAAGTGTTAAGCGACGGAAGATTTAAAAGCTACCCCTCAGTGGATAATTTTAAAAAGTTCCGTTTGAAGGTAAAGAACATCGTTAATTGCTCGAATTATGGTTCTAAGGTAAAAGCCGAAAAGCTAGCACCAATAGTTAGAGGATGGAGAAATTACCATAGGTTCTGTGATATGTCAGGAGCAAGGTTTTCACTTTGGTTCTTAAATCACAGAACATACACGGTATTTAACAAGGAATCCAAAAATACCAGAGAATCAAGCGTTAAGCTTGTTAAGAAGGCATTTCCAACGGTTCCTTACTCCGAAAACAAACACATCTCCGTCAAAGGGGATAAATCGCCCTATGACGGAGATTTAACTTATTGGAGCGAACGCAATAGTAAGTTATACGATGATTTGACCTCTAAAGCCCTTAAAAAGCAAAACCATTCATGCGGTCATTGTGGGATGAAATTTATGAGCGACGAGCGAGTAAATCTACATCACATCGACGAGAATCATGATAACTGGAAACCTAAAAATCTTCTAGCAATCCACGAATCCTGTCATGACTACTCACACATGAGCAAAAGGGTCACTCCCTAAGAATATCGGGAGCTGGATGCACGGAAACGGGCACGTCCAGTTCGTGCGGTTCGTTTCTATGAAACTAGCCTGTATGGGTTAGGGGATTAGAGCCTTTACGCCGCCTTGGGTGCAAGCCCTAAAAGATAGTAAAGGTAACTTCAGTTGAGTGTGAGTGCGTCAAACTCAAATTTGACAAG